>NZ_JBLXAF010000006.1:0-238654 GCF_048266025.1 Joostella sp.
GCCAAAAATGCAATTAAATTATACAACTCTAAAAGATTACATTTATCTTTAGATTATAAAACACCTAATTACGTGCACCAAAATGCCGCTTAAATTTAATATTAATCTGTAGCCGTATTTTAGGACGTGACATAAAAAAACGCAATTGAAACACTTAAAAGCATTTTGTTACAACGGAAAAGAATACGAACCTTTCGATATAAAAAGTCGAAATAAACTTGTCGAAATGCGATATTACGGATTAACAGATTTAAATCGTGAAAATATTTTAATAGCTGTAAATAGTGAAAACCCATACTTCAGATATAAAAACTCTCCAGGTAAATGTTTGACAAGAAGTGAACAAAATCCAAATCACGAAATTGTAAAAAATAAAATCATTGAGATTCTACAGAATTCAGATTCTTTAAGTGTTTTTACAAATGAATTTAAAAAAGTAGAACAAACAGAGGGAAAATCTAAAACAGAAATTTACAGAAATTCAATATTACACTTAGGTACAGATATTTATAGTACTTATCAATGGCGGACTGAATCGTTCAAGAAAATAAATTCTAAAGAATATACAAATTTTGACATTTGTGGTTACTCTACGTCTACTCCATTTTCAACCTCAGTAAAGCCTAAAATATTTATAGAGGTTGTATTAAGCTCATTTTTAAAAAGTAAAGTTTTCAAGTTTCATTGTAAAACATCAGAAGTTGATAATTCAATTACTTTATTCTTCTACATCCCAGAGAATTTAAATAAAAATGAACTAAGTTCTTATTGGAATAGTATAATGTTAGAAAATGGTAACCTAAATATAAGAATTACTCAATATATCGATAATGGATATTTCTATGATGGTGTTAATCAAATTGCTTATCTATATAAAGATTTAGAAACTGAAAATGGATTTGAGAGACCTGAATTTACCGATTATGATATAGAAAATGAATATTGGGAAAAACATTACTTATATGTTAGAGACAATTACTTTAAAAAAGCACGAAAAAAATAAATAAGTAAAACGTTTGCTAACACGGTGTATAAAACATAACTAATAAGTGCTTAAACCAAAGGTTTGTGTGTGTTTTCGAAGACCGCCAAATTTTTAAATTTGGCTATATTTAAATGAAAAAATAAACATAGAAATTTAAAAATTCGGCTTGTGTTAAACCGAATAGTTTGCGCTAATTTCCAGCCCTACTGTTCTTATACAGAGCCGTTGGCAAACATTACTGAAATGAAACCTGATTTAAAAAAATATAGTATTTCACAGGATGTTATAAATACTGTTCCGCAAAAAAAAGGAGAAGATTCTGATTTCAAAAAATACAGTAAAGAAGGAAAATCAACAACTTGGGTTTTATTGGTTAATGAGACAATGAAATATTTGACCCAAATAAACCTTAAAGGGAATTCTTATGCAGGTTTTATGCCTGAACCATATTTACTTTTCTTAGCCAACTCAAAGTCTTTAAATCTCAAGATTCAAAAATTAGAAAACACGTTTAAAGAAAGCATTGATGGAGAATTGAATCCAAGCGAAAATTTTAACTTAAAAATTCTGAATCAAGAAATTTACAATCAATATATATTAAACAAGATAAGTTCTCTTGTGTTTTTAATAATGACGGTTGAGTCTTTTGTAAATAATCTTATTCCAGAAAAAATGAATATTGAAAAAGACGGAAAAATAAACTCAAAAAGTGATATTGAAAAAACGTATAAACTAAAAGAAAAATTCAGAGACGTAATCCCGAAAATAAAAGAAATTAAAGACATCAAGGAATATCAAAATAAATATTCAACAAACTACAACTAAGTAGAATTAGAAATAGTTTTATGCACTTAAAAACTACATCTACAGAAAACCCAATGGATCCTTATTTAGACGATTTTGAAAAATTAATTGCTATGGATTTAGACAATGAATATAAAAGGGTTGAAATGCTTATTGAAAGTATAATTGAAATGAAAAACGTTTGCTAACTTAAGAAGAACTGAGGTAAAAGCAAATCATTTCTTCAAAAATATTAAACACTATTATATTGGGTTTACAGATTCAATTAATTGATTTCCTATTTAGGAAGTATTTACTAAATTAGTTACTCAAGCACACCACTAACCACAACTAAAAATTGAATATTATGAAAAATAATTTAATGATTTTACTTCTGTTAGTATCCTTCTATGGATTTTCTCAAGAGTCAGTTGAAAAAATTGATTGGATTTACAATATTAATAATGGAATTGAAATTGGGACGAAACAAAATAAAGAAGTATTAATTTATTTTGGAATGGAAAAATGTGTCCCATGCCGAATGATTGATAAATATGCTTTCACTCAATCGGAGTTTATTGATTATTCAAAAAAATATGTGATGGTAAAAGTCTATGACGATTTAGATAAATCAAATACTGAGAATCAAGAATATGTTAAGACTACGAGAACAGAATATGGAATTGAGTCGGTTCCAACCATTGTTTTATTAAAGGATGATGGAACTAAATCTAGCTTTTTTGCTTATGTAAAAAGTCCAAAGAAATTAATTGAACAGATAGAATCTCAATATTAAAAAGCGATTGTCAATTTAATATTTATGAGAATAATAGCTCGGTTTCATACTTAATCTAAGGTGATTATAAGTTTACTGCCTCTATATTTATTTCAGGAAACCCTCGTATATAAGTCCCCATTATTTATATAAAACAATATACAAGTACATACTCATAATTATGCAAATCTGCGAATGCTCAAATTTGTAAAACACACTTTATGTGTTTTTTTTATTCTCTTTTTCTCATATTGTGGATTCCCGTAAGTAATTTATTTTTTGAAAGTGTATATTTATAAAAAATAAACGCAATTATGTTTGTTTGATAGTTAGGCGTCATATGACAAAAATTCTGCTAAATATCACAATATTATTTCTCTTGGCGTCCTGTCATCAAAATGAAAAAACGGACTTCGAATCGGGAATTTTATGGAAAATTGAATCTAAAAGCGGAATTGAATCCTTTATTTTTGGAACAATACATCTATATCCGCAGACTGAAATGGAACTTTCCGAAAACGTCATTTTCAAACTTCAAGAATGTAACGTACTTGCATTGGAAAGAGACATCACCGATCAATCGGAACAACAGAAATTTGCGGACTTTCAAATGCCAAATTTTTTTCTGGAAAGTTATAGGGTCATAATATCGGAATACGGAGATGAACTCGTCAATATGGAAAGTGAGTTGATAGAAAAAGCACGGAAATCGAAAATGGACTTGACTGGACTGGAATCTACCGATGAAATTCTGAACATAATGAAAACGGTCAGAGATATTAAAATACCCGAAAATACTTTTATTAAAGACCAAATGTTAACAGACTATCAGGAAAGTTTAAAACAATACAAAACCGAATCAATTGGCAAATTTCATAAAAGAATGATAGTCCAAATGGGAGAGGAAATCACAAAAATACTTGTGGACCAACGAAACGAAAATTGGATTGATGACATAAATTCCCTGATTGAAAAGGACAAGACATTTATTGCGGTCGGAATGGGACATTTGGGAGGGAAAAACGGAATTTTAAATCGACTTCTGGAAAAAGGATATAAATTAGAACCAATCGGAATGGACAATACGCCGCCTAACAATGGATATAAGTGATTTGTTTTCAGTTGCTTATCCGATAGGCTTGGGCGTATTTGCTAGCACCACCAAATCTTTTGGATTTGGCTTTGGCAAAAAAAAGATAAAGACAAACAAAAAGATTTGGCTATTTGCGTGAGGGAAACATTAAGGAGTGCCGACACCGAACTACTCATAGCCGAGCCGTTAGGCACAAGCTGAAAATCGACAATGACAGAAACATTAGACAACATAGAACTTGACAAGGAAAACGTTGAATTTAACAACGCTGCTGAATTTGTCCGTCACACAGATAAATTAGTTTACCTAACAGGAAAAGCAGGAACAGGTAAAACAACATTTCTCAAATACATAAAGGACACTACAAATAAAAACACAGTGATTCTTGCGCCTACAGGAGTTGCAGCAATCAACGCAGGTGGCGTTACAATTCATTCCTTTTTTCAAATTCCTTTTGGACCTTTTGTTCCTGATGATTCAAGATTAAGAACAACAGCTACAGGGACTGAAAACAGAGAAACGATTTACACAACTTTTAGATATAGAGATGATAAGAGAGAAATAATTGAAAATTTGGAACTGCTAATCATTGACGAGATTTCAATGGTGAGAGCGGATATGTTGGATGTAATTGACAGAATTTTAAAAGTTTTCCGTAAGAAACCCTATTTACCCTTTGGTGGTGTTCAGGTTATATTAATTGGAGATACTTTTCAATTACCACCGATTGCAGATAATGAACAATGGTCAATTCTATCCCAGTTCTACAAAACCCCTTTTTTCTTTAGTTCAAAAATCATAGAACAGAATACGCCTCTTTATATTGAGTTGAAGAAAATCTACAGGCAAAACGAGCAAGAATTTATTGACTTATTGAATAGAGTTAGAGTAAGTCAGGTAAATGCAAATGATTTTAGTGTTCTTAATGCAAAATACAATCCGACATTTTCAGGAAATGGAAGTGACTATATAATTCTTGCCACTCATAATAACATTGTAAACGAAACAAACCTTACAAAGCTAAATCAACTCACAACCGAATTATTTACTTATGAAGCGAATGTAACGGGCACTTTTCCAGATAAACATAAACCGACAGACCACTATTTAAAATTAAAAGTTGGTGCTCAAATAATGTTTATCAAAAATGACACAGGCGAATACAAAAAATATTACAACGGTAAAATTGGAAAGATAAAAGAACTTGAAGAAGCTACAATAACAGTTGTATTTGATGATGAATCCGAAGTTGAAGTTGAAAGAGCAGTTTGGAATAATATTCAGTATTCATACAACAGAGAGCAAAAAAAGATTGTGGAAGAAATTGTCGGAACATTTGAACAGTTTCCTATTCGATTGGCTTGGGCAATCACCGTGCATAAGAGCCAAGGTTTAACGTTTGAGAAAGTAATTGCTGATTTAGGAAGAGCGTTTGCTCCAGGACAGGTTTATGTCGCTTTAAGTCGTTGTACTTCCTTTAGTGGTTTAATGCTTAAAACTCAACTGAACAGCTACGCTATAAAAACCGACCCAAGAGTTATCGAATTTGCCCAAAACGAAACACCCGAAACGTTAATAACTGAACAACTTAATACAGGTAAAGCAGATTTCTACTACAAAAAAGCAAGAGAAGATTTTCAAAATGGAAAAATCAAATCTGCTTTTGACTTTTTCAAAAGAGCATTAAAGTTCCGTAATGATATTGATACGGACATTTTCAAGAAGTTTATTGAAGTACAAGGAAAACGACTTTTAGACTTTAAACAAAAGTATACTTCACTTATAGAGCGTTTTGAATTGACAAACAATGAACTTTCAGAAGCTCAAGAAAAAATTGAATCGCAAGCGAAAGAACTTAATAACAAGTCAACTAAAATATCAGAACAAAATTCTTCAATTGGACTGCTTTTAGAAAAAACTTCCGAGTTTGAAAACGAAATAGAACAACTGAAAAAAGCATTAAAACAAACCGAGAAAAAACTATCTTACTCTCAAGTTCACTCTAACGATCTTGAAACCAAACTTCAGAAAACTGAATCAGATTTACGGAATAAAAACAAAGAAATTCAAAACAATAAAGCAGAAATAGAACGACTTAAAAACTTGAAATGGTACGACAAACTAATAGGAAAAAAATAGAAAGCCAGTGCCTAACAAAGAACTGAGGTAAAATCCTTTGGTTTTTACCTCAATCTTGAAACAAAGTTTTCATCATAAGGCATTCCATTTTTCACAATAGCAAAAGCTTGTTTAAGAAGACCTGAGGTAAAAAGCCAACCCTTTCTTCAAAAATACTAGACACTATTATATTGGGCTTACAGATTCAATTAATTGATTTTGTAAGCTTTTTTTGTTCTATTCATTATAATTATTTGAGCAATACAGAAATGTACATTTCATCATATGGTTTGCCTGATTTCGCATTAGCAAAACATTGTTCAAGTAGTTTATTGGTTACAGGAATAATACATTAGTTTCCCTTAATTTTAGCAATTTTTAGCGTAAACAATAATGCTTTTAGGTTATTTAATGTTCTATTTGGGTCTTTTAATGATATTTTGTAGTGTTTTAATAGAGTTTTTAGGTCAAAAATAGATGTGTTTAAGCTCGATGCCTAAAACTTTAAGCCCGAAGGCTAAAGATTTAACCTCTTTGCTTAAAATTTTAAGTGTGGAGCCTAAAGTTTTTGATGTTTCACTTAAAACTTTAAGTCTTTTAATCATAATCTTCATTAAAAGACCTAAACGGGACACCTTTGGACCTAAATGGAGTTTTTGAAAGTAGTTAAGTTGTAAATTTACATATCTGCTGGTTTGTAAATAGGATATAAGAAATAAACCTAATGGGCTTCAGTATGAATTCTTTATTAATGTTTTTATATTAACTATATTTACAAGAAAGCCAACTACCATAAATTCAATGCGGAGTCCTAAGCGAGATATTGTAAATGAGATTTCTTCAGTAATAAGTCTACCCTTTATTTTCGAGCAAGAAACAGAAGCTAACGTTTGCTATGCTAATAGCAGTGAACTTAGAGATGATTATAAAACTAGTTTCACTCTTTTTGATGTTTTAGATTATATGTACGCCGTTTTACATGCTCCTTTGCAGAGAGAAAGTAATAAAGAGCTTATAAACATAAATTCTAATGGGCTGTTGCTTCCAAAAGACACCAATACTTTTTGGGAATCAGTAAAAACAGGTAGAGCGTTACGAGTATCTTTTATTTTGGAGTACATTGAAAAAGAGAAATCGGTAGCTACATATCCTAAAGAGGGCGATAATATAATTACCACAGAGATTACGGATGTAGATTGGGAATTATATGATGCGAAAAATCAGTTAGGGAGAATATGGATTAATAAGCAACAGTATTTCGATAGAATTCCAAGTCTTGTTTGGGAGTTTAGTATTGGCGATTATAAACCTGCTCAAAATTGGCTTCAAAACCGAAAGCAAAAAGAGTTGAAGTTGAAAGACATATTACAATACCAGCGGATGATTGTTACCATTTCTAAAATATAAAAATGAATTATAGGGGGCTTGTAGTTTTAATATAAGTCGCTAACACTTTGCTACACGAAACATTAAAAATAATACAAATGGAAAAATTTACTTTAGCACGAATCATACATGTGGTAGCAGTTGTTTTATGGATTGGTGGGGTGGCAATGGTTACGACTGTTATTATTCCTGCTATAAAAAAGCTCAGATCTAAGGAAGATCAGATTAAAACATTTGAGCAGATAGAAGGAAAATTCGCTACACAAGCAAAAATAACAACCTTAATAACGGGAATCTCCGGATTTTATATGCTTTATATGCTTTATGTGCTCGATGCTTGGGACAGATATTTGGACTATCGATTCTGGTGGATCCACGCTATGACACTTGTTTGGATTATATTTACGCTAGTTCTATACGTATTGGAACCACTCGTTTTGCATAAATTATTTAAAGAGTATGCTGAAAAGAATCCTGCAAAAACATTCTCAATTATGCATAAAGCGCATTGGTTTTTGCTGTTATTAAGTTTAATAACAATTGTAGGAGCTGTAGCTGGGAGTCATGGATGGTTTTTTATAAACTAGATCTTTTAGTAGAAAAAAAATGAGTTTAATATTGATTTAGTTGTTTACCAACACTCAAAAACCAAAAACCAAAAACCAAAAACTAACACCCATAAGGAATACCCAAACTACGGAACTATAAAACTCCCTTCCCAAGTATTTTCTTCCTTAGAAAAAAGAGCTCTTATATGTTTTTCCTTTTTGAGTTCTAGATACTCAATTTTAGAAGGGATAATGTGTACAATTGCAAAATGATTAGAAGTGTCTAGATATTCAATCATTTCTGGATCTTTAATCTTTGCTCCAGGCTCTTGGGTGGTTAAATAATCTTTTTTTGAACCGATTCTAATTTGTTTCCATGTTTCTTCTATAGTCTTTTCATCTTGCTCTAAATAAGCTTTCCCATCAACTTTAAGCTGAAGCATTTTATTATGATCAAAAAACAATAAACACACATTGTTATTTTCTTTAATATGAGTTACTTTTTTTGAACGTTTGTCAGTAAATATTTTTAGGGTAAGATCTTCTTTAACTTCACGGAGTACAACGGTTCGTAATCGAGGGCTTTTATTAATTCCGATAGTAGCCATTGTAAAATATCGGAACGGATGCTTGGCGTCTTTCGTAGCATTTATTAATGCTTCTTTTGCGTTTTTAAATAATTGGTTGGTCACAATCTTGCTTTTTATAAAGATAGCAAATTCTCGTGAAAACAGAACAAAAGCTTACCTTTGCAAAAAAGTGATTTTGTATGCATAATATAGATATGGATTCTGTGGAGATGACTCTAGATGTCATGAAGTACGCGTTAAACAGAATAACTATGGTTTCTCCAGAATTAGGAAAGCCAAAAAAAGAAGAAGAATTAAAAGCTTTAGTAGGAGAAACAGTAACTGAAAAGGGGATTGGAGGAGAGAAAGCATTTCAATTATTTAAAGATGTGCTTATAAAAGCAACAGTTCCTATAGACCACCCAAGACATTTAGCATTTGTACCAGCATCGCCAACACGAGCTTCCATAATGTTCGATTTGGTGACTTCGGCATCAAGTATTCATGGTGCCTATTGGATGGAAGGTGCAGGTGGTATTTTCTGTGAAAATGAAGCTATGAAATGGCTGGTTTCTTTAACAGGGCTACCAAAAGGAGCCTTTGGAGTTTTTACTAGTGGAGGAACTGCAGCAAATCTTTCTGCAATTGTTACGGCAAGAGAATATTGGCGTAAAGATGAAAGTAATGTAGGGGAGAAGGGCTTGATGATAACCTCTATTGGAGCACATTCTTCGGTAAAATCGATGGCAAAAGTTATTGATGCTGAAGTAATGCTTATTGAAACAGAGGATAGCATGACCAAGCAAGATTTGCAGTCTAAATTAGAAGAGCTTACTCCACATCAACGCAAGCGTTTGTTTGCCGTTGTCGGAACAGGAGGGACTACAAATGCTGGAATTATAGATGATTTAGATGGAATTGCCGAAGTATGTGAGAAAGAAAAGCTTTGGTTCCATGTGGATGCAGCTTATGGAGGAGGAGCTTTAGCGGCCGATTCTGTAAGACATCTATTTAAAGGAATTGAGCGTGCAGATAGTATTACGATCGATCCTCATAAATGGTTATTTTCGCCTTACGATTGTGGTGCCATTATTTATAAGAATCCAGAGTTAGCAAAAGAAGCTCATGCACAGGAAGGTTCCTATCTCGATATTTTTAAAGATGAAGGAGCACAAGGGTTTAATCCATCAGATTATCAGATCCAGCTAACAAGAAGAGTGCGAGGTTTACCTTTATGGTTTTCTTTGGCAATGCATGGAACAGATAAATATAAATGGGCAGTAGAAGAAGGACTTAGCTTAGCAAAACTAGCAGGGAAATTAATTACGGAGAATGAAAATGTAGAATTGGTAAGAGAGCCAAGCTTATCTTGTGTATTATTCCGAAGAAGAGGATGGACTCCAGACGATTATCGTAATTGGACCTATAAAAACCATAAAGAAGGGTTTGCATTAGTAACACCTACAAAATGGAGAGACGGCGATACTTTTGAAACCGTAGCTCGTTTTTGCTTTATCAATCCTGATACTACAGAAGCAGATATAACTGCTATTTTAGATTCTATGCATTTATAGGATTTCGATATATTAATTCTAATTCCGTTCTATGGCTATTATACGTTTATAGAACGGAATTTTTATTTGTTATTCGTCTTCAACTCTATTATCATCAAAAGCGGAAGGGAGTAATTTTGGAATTAATTTTATAAAAATAGGCAAAAGAATAGCGCCTCCTGGAAGTGCAAAAATAGCTAAGGAGGGAATTGATTTAAAAATATCTAATAGCTGAACTTTTATTTTTTTTCGTTCTTCTTCCGTAAGATCAGTAGCAGTAGATTTCCCCAGTAAATAAAGGAGCTCTTTACTTTCAACAAGTTCTTTTTTTAATCGCTTACTATTTCTTGTAATGAGTCTTTTTACAAGGTTATGAGAGTTATCAAAAAACTGCTTTACAGGATTTGCATTCTTAAATAATGAAACTTGATCTTTATATTTTTCAAAGAAAATGCTCACATGTTGAATGGCTTCCGTTACATAATGCTCCTCGAGTTTTAGATCTTCTCCTGTTCCAAATATAAACTCCGATTCTTTATAATCCATAGAATGATCTTCCCAAGCAGCAAGGCATACCATATCTAGAAAGTATCTCTTTTCATTGATCGGAAAATCTTTTTTAAGTAATGACCTGTAAGAACCATCAAATTTACTTTCTTCAATAGTATTATACATTATCGAAGCTTTTAAAAGCTTAATAAGTTGCTTGTCATTTTCTGTTTTCTCTTCTTTTATATTGATGGCGTGGTAGGAAAGATTAATTAATATCTGTTCCATTTGTTGCGCATGAGACCTTATATCTTTGTCTCCATTTAAGAACTTTTCATAAATAAGAACATCTACATAAAGAAGGGAATTGGTAAGTACTTTTTGAAAGTTTTTGGTTAAGATATTATCTAGTAAATAAACACGATCGTGAATGATTTTTTCTAGCCTCGCTGTATTATTATTTCCTATAAATAGATTACTGAAAAAAGACATTTTCTCAGCCTCTAATAGTTCATAGAAAGTAGTTAGATTTTTAATAAAATCTTTGAAGCTTGTGTCAGAGCTATTATAAATAAAATAGGTGTTGTGTAAGGCTGCAAATAGATTGACTTTTGCCATCTCATCTTCAGAAAGGTCGTTGTTGACCTCTAAAAATGGAGGTGTGGAAACGTTTGCTCCATATATAAATCCTAATTTTCGCAGTTCATTATATAGCGAAGTAGTATCAGAACATAATAGCTCTTTGTTTTTTGTAACGGAAGCAAACTTATCTATCCAACCTTGGGCAGAGGGGTTCATATAATTATAAATTTCTGGTGCTAAAATACAACAGATAAACTGAAAATATGAAACTATATTATATGAAGAGTTTCTTTTAAATGGAAATATAAAACCGCAAGGCTAATAATTCCGTAAATAAGTAAAATGAATTTTTGGTTATTCCCACTTCGTGGGTTAGGTTTTTTGTTAGATGTGAAAAGCGTGATTATTATTAATTGCGCTTTTCCTTTTATTGAATATATTTATGTAATAGTTTTATGAACTATAACTTACAATTATAAAAAACAACTAACCTATGCCTAACCTACACTTTTTAACTGCTTTGATACTATTTATTGTTATCGGTATTAAAGCACAAGAACTTAAGTCTTACTCAGATTTTAGCAATGAAGATATTTTTAAAATAGATGGAAGAACAAAATTACTACCAAATGCCGTGGAGCTTATAGGTTCCGCTTCTTCTGTATCTTTTATAGCTTCAGGAAAATCTGTAGTTATCAATTGTAAATCTGCTACCGATGCTTATGGATTTATTGAAGTTAGCTTAAATGGGAATTATATAGATCGTTATAAGATATCCGCAGCAGGGGAAACGGAAATCGAAATTGATTTAAAGGAAGATTCCTCAAACCATGTTCAGATTTTTAAAGCTACAGAGGCCCCTAATGGAGGGTTGTTATTAACTACAATTAATGCTGAAAAGTTACTTACCTATAACGATACTTCTTCATTAGAGATGGAGTTTATAGGTGATTCTATTACTTGCGGATATGGTGCAGCTACGGAAGAGATTCCATGCGGGAGCGGAGCAGAGTGGTACGATCAACACACTGCTTATTATGCTTATGGTTCCAGAATTGCGCGCGCTATGAACGCTAATTATACATTGAGTAGCTTCTCTGGAATGGGAATGTATAGAAATTGGAATGATGAAGATCAATTTGTGATGCCAGATGTTTACCAAACGATAAATTTAGACGGTAATAAAAAGGATTTATGGAAACCTAAAAAGCAACCAGCAATTGTTAGTATTTGTTTAGGAACAAACGATCTTTCAACAGGAGATGGAACCAAAAAGAGATTGCCTTTCAGCAAAGAAAAATTTACGAAGAACTATATTAATTTTGTAAAGCTTGTTTATAAACGATATCCTAAAGCAAAAGTCGTTTTATTAAATAGCCCAATGGTTTCTGGAGAAAAAAACGATATCTTAGTATCTTGCCTTCAGGAAGTGAAAAATAGCTTCGAGGAAACCCATGATATTGTTATTTTTCAGTTTAAAGACATAAACCCTAAAGGCTGTGGTTCTCATCCAAATATTGAGGATCATGAGAAAATGGCAATTCAAATGATTCCGAAGTATAAGAAATTACTGATTAGAAAATAACAATCGAATCGTACAACCTATAAAAGAAATAAAGTATGAAAAAATATAAACCAGCAGCAGATCGATACGAGAAAATGCAATACCGCAGATGTGGTAAAAGTGGAATAGACCTTCCTTTATTATCATTAGGGTTGTGGCATAATTTTGGCGATAATGACGACTTTGATAACGCTGCTAAAATTCTCCGTACTGCTTTTGATAATGGAATTACTCATTTTGATTTAGCCAACAACTACGGGCCTCCATATGGGTCTGCAGAAAAGAACTTCGGAAAGATATTTAAACGTGATTTTAAGAAGCTTAGAGATGAGCTTATAATATCTACAAAAGCAGGTTGGGATATGTGGCCTGGTCCTTATGGGAATTTTGGCTCTAGGAAATATTTAATTTCGAGTTTAGACCAATCGCTTAAGCGAATGAAATTAGATTATGTAGATATTTTTTATCACCACCGCCCAGATCCTAATACGCCATTGGAAGAGACGATGGGAGCTTTAGATCAGATTGTAAGGCAAGGAAAAGCTCTTTATGTGGGAATCTCCCAATACAATGCAGAGGACACCAAAAAGGCAGCTAAGATTTTAAAAGCACAGGGAACACCTTTTTTAATACATCAACCGAGATATAATATGATGGATCGTTGGGTGGAAGATGGACTGCTAGATGCGCTAACAGAAACAGGAATTGGGAGTATTGTTTTCTCTCCTTTAGAACAAGGAATACTTACTAATAAATATTTAGGAGGGATTCCAAAAGATTCTCGTGCAGCGACAGAAGGTAGTTATTTGGATGCATCAAGGATCAATGAAGCTTTAGTTGCCAAGATTAAGAGCTTAAATGAGATTGCTGAAAAACGTGATCAAAGTTTAGCACAAATGGCTATTGCATGGCTTTTAAAAGATGAAAGAGTTACTTCTGTTTTAATAGGTGTTAGTAAAGTCTCTCAGTTAAAAGATAATATAGAAGCCTTAAATAACTTGAAGTTTACAAAGACAGAATTATCCAAAATAGATAAGATTATTTTAGATAAGTAGAGCGTTTTTAATTCTAGCTTATCGGGTACATACAATTATATGATTATAGTATAGGTATTTATATTGGAAACACTTTAGATAAAATCTTTAGGATGTGGGTGTTTCCAATCTTGCCTATAATTTCTAGCTAAATATTGATTAGCTTCATCATCATTTACAAAAGAATATGAATTAGGATCATATTGAAGCGGTCTTCCAAGTTCCATTGATATGTTTGCAATAATGCAACTTGCAGAAGAAATATGTCCTTCTTGAATACTAGCAATAGGTTTAGAGCCTTGATCAATGGCGCTTAAAAAATCTAACATATGTCCTCTAGTAGCAGGAGCTGTGTGTAGTTCGATATCTTTTTCTGTAAGGTCTTCTGGGAATTTTTCTCGCTCGTAAACCACATCTTTTTTAATATGATTTTTACCATCAGTAGAAATAAACTCATATTTTTTCACGCTTGCTTTCAAAACTCCTTTTTCGCCATGAATAAATAATGCCCAAGGATACTCTGGATCGGTTGGTGTTCCCCATGTACGATGATTCCATACGCAGTTAAAATCATTATATTCAAAAATCGCAGTTTGGGAGTCAGTAGTATTAGCGTAACCTCCTTTGTCGATATAAATCCCGCCTTTAGACTGAACACTTTTAGGCCAACCTAAACCTAACATCCAGCGTACAGCATCAAACATATGGACACACATATCTCCCATAACTCCGTTACTGTATTCCATTCGTGCTCGCCACCATTGCCTGTGTGGTAAACCTGTATAGTCGATTTTTGGCGCAGGCCCACACCACATATCATAATCAAAAAAGTCTGGAATAGGTTTCTGGTCTCTAGTTCCATTACTGCGCATATGGTAATAACAGCACATATCTACATGGCCAATTTTTCCTAAAAGTCCCGCATCTATAATATTCTTCTTCGCATCAATTAAATGAGGAGTACTCCTTCTTTGCAGTCCAACTTGAATAACTTTGTTATATTTTTCAGCAGCTTTTATCATTGCTTCGCCTTCCATAACATCGACTCCAGTTGGTTTTTGTACATATAGATGACATCCAGCTTTGAGCGCTTCTATAGTGTTTAATGCATGCCAATGGTCTGGAGTTCCAATTAAAACAATATCCATTTCTTCAGAAGAAAGCATAGTTCTATAATCGGTAAATAGGTGAGGCGGTTTTGACTGTTTATTTCGTTGTGTAATTAGCTTAGAAGCTTCGTTAAGCATTTTTTTGTCTACATCGCATAATGCTACTACTTCTACCGCTGTTACCTGTATTAAACGCAGTAAATCACTTTTACCATACCAGCCTGTACCTATTAGGCCTACTTTAATTTTTTGGGAAGGAAACATTAAATGGTGTCCGTACGCACCATAAGCTGTGAATAATGAGGCGGCGGTGGCAGATTTTATAAATTGCCTTCGGTTAATGTAAAAAGACATGAGTTGGTTGGTTTTGACCAGTAATTTACAAAATCTGATGATATATGGGAAAGCTAGAGGCTAAAAAAATATGGATAGTTAAAAATAGTGCAACCTAATAAGATAAAGGTTACACTATTTTTTTTATAACTCTTAATTTATGCGTGTGTGTTTTAGAATCTACATTAAAAATCCCCGTATGATCTAACCGATCAATACGTACTTTTCCGTGAGCGTGAATGATGTAGTTATCTTTCATTATAATCCCAACATGAATAATTTCTCCTTCGTCATTATCAAAAAAAGCAAGATCTCCAGGCTCACTCTCTTCAATAAAACTTAATGCTTCCCCTTGTTTAGACTGCTGGGAAGCATCACGAGATAATTTATATCCATTTAATTTATAAACCATTTGTGCAAGCCCAGAGCCATCAATTCCAAATGGGGTTTTTCCTCCCCATAAATATGGAGCATTGAGATATAAAAAGGCAGTTTCAATAATGTTTTCTTTTGGGAAAATACCTTGTTTACTTTCACCGTCAAAATTTGCAGCTAAGTAAGAAACAGTATTAATATTGCAGCCTAAAGGAATTGGAATTAGATTATTCTGCTGATCATAAACAAACTCTACTAAATCTGCAGATAGCAATGGCGACTCCTTATCGATTTTATCATATAAGGAATCATCAATCAGCTGGTATTGTATGTTTTCAATCCATCCTTCATATTTGTCAAAAGCTAATCGAATCTTACTCCAATGTTTTCTACGTTCCAACACCTTAAAATGGTCCCCATAAAGCACCTGAGAGCTTAATTCTCCAGCATTTTGGGGTTCATTACGTAAAGGAACAATACTTAGATGACAAATACCGTATTGCATTTAGATGATGTTAATTGTTTAAGGTTAATTTCTTTCGATTACAATTGCAGAAGCACCACCACCGCCATTACAAATTGCAGCAGCTCCTCTTTTTGCATTATTTTGATCTAGCACATTTAATAATGTAATTAAAATACGTACCCCAGAACAGCCAAGTGGATGTCCTAAAGAAACAGCACCTCCGTTTACGTTTACATTTTTATCTGATAACCCTAAAATCTTCATATTTGCTAATCCCACAACAGAGAAAGCCTCGTTAAATTCGAAGAAATCTACATCTCCAAGTTCTAAATTAGCTTTTGCCAATGCTTTTGGTAATGCTTTTGCAGGAGCTGTAGTAAACCATTTAGGCTCTTGAGCAGCATCAGCATAACTTACGATAGTGGCAAGTGGTTTTAAACCTAATTCTTTCGCTTTTTCTTCGCTCATTAATACAACAGCACCAGCGCCATCATTAATTGTAGAAGCATTTGCTGCAGTTACAGTACCATCTTTACTGAAAGCAGCTCTAAGCGAAGGAATTTTATCGAGTTTTACATTTTTGTATTCTTCATCTTCCTTAACGATAACGGCATCTCCACGGCGTTGAGGAACTTCCACAGGAACTACTTCATTATCAAATTTACCAGATTTCCATGCCTTAGCCGATCTTTGGTAAGATTGTACAGCAAATGCATCTTGATCTTCTCTAGAAAATTTATATTCAGTAGCACATGCATCTGCACATACCCCCATTGCATTTTCATCATAAGCATCAACTAAACCATCTTTTTGAAGTCCGTCTTCCATCTTTCCAGGTCCAAATTTAACACCATTACGCATGTGTACATAATGTGGAATCTGACTCATATTCTCCATTCCTCCAGCAACAACAATAGAAGCATCTCCAAGAGCAATTGCTTGCGCACCTTGCATAACAGCTTTCATACCACTAGCACATACTTTATTGATGGTGGTACAAGGAACCGTATTAGGAATCCCTGCGTAAATGGCAGCTTGTCTAGCAGGAGCTTGACCCTCGCCAGCTTGCACTACATTTCCCATTAAAACCTCTTCTACTAAAGAAGGATCTAATTTTATCTTATCTAAGGCTCCTTTTATTGCTACTGCACCCAATTTAGGAGCGGCAACTGTAGAAAGAGCGCCTAAAAAGCTTCCAATTGGTGTTCTAGCAGCAGAAACTATTACAACTTTTTTCATGATACTCGTTTTGTTGTTGCGAATTTAGTTAATTTAAAAAGATAATCACAAGAAGTTCGTTTTTAATAAATGGTAATAAGGAGACTATTTTTTGTTACATTTGAATATCAATACCTAATGGATGAAGCATTTTCTAGACAATCTTTATAAAAACCAGTCATTAATTTACAAGGTTTTTCTTTTTATAATAACCATATTTCTTATAGTTTATTTATTTCCTAAAGGAGGGAAATTTAAATATGACTTTCAGAAAGGGAAGTTGTGGCAATACGAGACTTTATACGCTCCTTTTGATTTTGCAATCTATAAAACAGATGATGAGATTAAAAATGATAAAGCAGCAGTAAAAGCCAATCACTCTGATTATTTTAAATATGAAGGAGCTATTCGTGATGCAGTTTTAAATGGTTACGATCAGAAGTTCTCTTCCTATTTTTCAGAAGAAGAAATAGATAAAAGGGAGTTAGAGCAATTACGTTCTTACGGTAAAGAATTACTTACCAATATTTATACAAAGGGAGTTGTACAAAATGATGCAGATTATAGTGGTGATAAGGTTGTAAACGTTGTAAAAGGCAACGAAGAGAAAACCGTATTATACGGGAGTTTTGTTAGGTTAAGTCAATTAGATAAAATTATAGATGCGTATCTGACAGAGAAAGATATTGTAGCGTATAAAGACCTTTATAACAGTATTTATTTTGATATAATTCAGCCAAATGTGTTTTTTGATGAGGTTTTAACAGAAAAAACATTAGAAAGTGAAATCGCCAAGGTAACAACAACACGTGGTAATATTGATAAAGGGAAAAGGATTGTTGCTAAAGGGGAAGTTGTAGAAGGGGAGAAGTATAATATTTTAAATTCCCTCCGAAGAGAATATCAATCCAAATTATGGAATGAAAATAATTATAACTGGATTGTTTTTGGGTATACAATTCTTGTAGGGCTTACACTACTGATGCTTTTACTGTTCCTACAGAAATATAGACAAGAAGTTTTTGAGAATAATAATAAAGTAACTTTTATTTTCTTTAATATTCTGGTGGTTATATTTTTAACGACTACCGTAGTTAAGTTTAATGTGCAATACGTGTATGTTGTCCCTCTGTGTATTATGCCACTAATTTTAAAGGCCTTTTTTGATCCCCGTTTAGGGTTGTTTACACATGTACTTACGGTGTTATTATTAGGGTTTATAGTGCCAAATAGTTTTGAATATGTATTCTTACAAATTATAGCTGGGATTGTTACCATACAGACTATTTCTGAGCTTCATAAACGCGCTAACTTATTTATTTCGGTAGCACAGATAACATTGGTATATATAATAGCCTATTTCGCCTTTTACATTATTCATGAAGGTAATTTTGACAATATCCATTGGGTTAACTTCGGATTGTTTATTTTAAATGGTTTAGCAACATTGGCTGCTTTTCCTTTAATTTATATTTACGAAAAGTTATTTTCTTTAGTTTCTGATGTTTCTTTATTAGAGCTTTCAGATACAAATTCTAAATTATTAAAAGAGCTCTCAGATAAAGCCCCAGGAACATTTCATCATTCGCTACAAGTGGCTAATTTAGCGGAGGCTGCTGCTAATGAGATTGGCGCTAATTCTATGTTGGTTAGGGTAGGAGCTTTATATCATGATATTGGTAAAATGAACAATCCAGCATATTTTACAGAAAATCAAACTACAAGTGTAAATCCGCACAATGAGCTTTCTCCAGTAGAAAGTGCGAAGATTATAATAAACCATGTTATAGAAGGAATAGAATTAGCTAAGAAGCATAATTTACCAGATCGTGTGATTGATTTTATAAGAACACATCACGGAACATCGGTAGTATATTATTTCTATCGTATGGCTCATGATATGGATGAAAGTGTAAATAAAGATGATTTTCAATACCCAGGGCCAATACCGTATTCTAAGGAAACGGCTATTTTAATGATGTCAGATTCTGTGGAAGCAGCGTCAAAAAGTTTAAAGAATCCTACTTTTTCTATTATAAATGATTTTGTTGATAAAATTATTAACAAGCAAATTGAGGACAAACAGTTTCTAAATGCCAATATTACTTTCAAAGAAATTGAACAGATAAAAAAGGTATTAAAGCAAAAATTGACCAATATTTATCACTTGAGAATAGAATATCCTGAATAGTATTTTATTGGTTGTTAGGGAAGTATTATTTTTTTATAAAAATAATGCACAAAATAGTTGCATTGTTCTAGGTGAACTACTACATTTGCATCCGCAATTTAAGGGTTGCACGTTCATAAAAATATTAAAGAATTTAGGAGAGGTGCCAGAGTGGTAATGGAGCAGATTGCTAATCTGTCAACGCGTAAGTGTTGCCAGGGTTCGAATCCCTGTCTCTCCGCTTTTTTTTATAATAATTTTGACATATATTTGTCGAAGTTATAGATAACCAATCGGGGTGTAGCGTAGCCCGGTTATCGCGCCGCGTTTGGGACGCGGAGGTCGCAGGTTCGAATCCTGCCACCCCGACAATTATAGAGTTACGGGCTCGTAGCTCAGCTGGATAGAGCACCTCCCTTCTAAGGAGGCGGTCATAGGTTCGAATCCTATCGGGCTCACAAGAAGCTTCACTATTAACTTAGTGGAGCTTTTTGCTTTTAAGACTAAATTGAAGATTTAATTGGTGTGCTTTTCTAAAGAATGATTGTAAGTTTCTTTACATTTATACGTTCAAAATAAAAGAAATAAATTGTTTATTTGAAGGCTATAAAATTTAAATAAAAAAGAAGAGTGATTACAGATATAATAATTGCTATGTTGTGGAGTATATCGCCCTTTGGTGAAGCCAAAGTTGGTATACCTTATGCTATCTTTAAAGATGCCAACATCTATGTGACCTTTATTTGTTGCTTTTTAGCCAATGTTCTCGTATTTCCAATTATGACGTTCTTTCTTGATTATTTAAACAAGCATTTGTTGCGTTGGAACTTTTATAAAAGAAGTGCTATTAAAGTGGCGCGCAGAGTTAAAACTGGAGCAGGAAGTGGTATTTCTAAATACGGCTTTTATGGGATTCTAATCTTTGTAATGCTTCCAATACCTGGCTCTGGAGTATATGCAGGCTCAATTGCTGCTTATTTATTTAGAATGCCATATAAAACAGCCTTCTTAGCTAATACAATTGGTATTTTCTTTTCCTGTGTTTTAGTTTTAGGGATGACATTAGCAGCTTATCATGGTATAAATTAGCAGCTTATTTTTTAAGCTTGCTAGGAACATATCCAAACTTTTTCTTAAAAGCTGTAGAGAAATGTTGTGGATTTTTGTACCCTATGATTTCTGATACTTGGCTAATTGATAAATTATTATTTAACAGTAATTGCTTGGCTTTATTCATCCTTAAATTACTGATACAACTAAATACAGTTTCTCCAAATATTACTTTAAACCCTTTTTTTAAAGTGAATTCATTAGTTCCGACAGCTTTTGCTAATTTTTGGATGGTTATTGGTTTCTTATAATTTTTTAATAAGTATTCTTTTGCATTATTAATTTTTACAATCTCATTTTCAGAAAGTGTGGAGCTTGCTTCTGAAGTTTTATATTGATCTAATTGTAAGAGTAATAACTCAAGCACTTTAGAGTGTATAAATAGCTTACGATAAGGGCCTTCTAGAGAAGAGGTTTTTAATTCTTCAATGATAAGCTTCATTTTAGGACTTATTGTATTATTTACGTTTTTAATGCATCCAGTTAGACTTTCACTAATGATAGATTTAAAGTCATTGAATGTCGATTCAGAAGGAATTAAGTCTTCAAAAAAAGATGCATTTAATTGAATCAGAACAAATGTAGAATAGGTATCTTTAAATGTGATCTCTGTGTAGTTATTTTTACAGTGAAGAACGGTATGAGTGTTTTTTTGAAAGTCATGAACTTGTGTAGATCCATTGTACTTCATTGATGCGCTACCATCAACAGAGAATATCATCTCAATTATTTTATCATAATAATTGCAAGTAAGTGATGCATTTTTATTAGTAGATAGTTCTCCATACCCTATTTTGAATTCATTATAAATAGCCTCTTTGTACCATCCCTTAATATCCTCTTCATCAAAGACAGTGTTTGCTTCAATGGTGCTATAGTTATCTACTTTTATTGTTGTTTTCCCGAAATTAAACTCTGTAGCCTTGTTGGTGTTCTTGTTAATTTTAAGTTTCTCCATTATTTCTTATCACGTAGGTTTTATTCCCTATAGCGTAGGTTTAAGCTAGATTCAAATAGTTATTTTTGAAATTCAAAAGTACTTATTTAAACTTAATCTAAATAAGTATAATGGATTTTTTTATTAATTAATAATGGTTTGGGGGATGAATAAATTAGAAAACCGGCGTGATAGTGTGGATGAATTTTATGTAAATGTTTCTAGCTCAGTAGGAATGCAATTGAATAATATCACTTATGATAAATTCATTGAATTAATAGTTAAGTCATTAGAATTAAGACCTAAAGTAAGAGTCTTGGATCTTTATTTTGGAATCAATCCTTTAACATCTTTTATTTTAGAAGATGCTAGTGTTAGCTATTTTGCACTAGATTCCTCCATTAATTTTGTAAATAAAGCTGCTGTTGTTTATAAGGAATACATATCTAAAAGGAAGGCTATTTTTAGTTGCTTCGAGAATAATGACATTCCATACGTCAATCAGTTCTTTCATAGAATATTGAGCATTAATCCAAGGATAGATAGGAGTCAGTTAACAGATTATATAAACGAAGTGTTTTATAAAGTTTGTAATGGCGGTAGGATGATCTTGGTGTTTTCAATACAAAGCTATGAGGATGTTCTGTCTTTGTTGGACGCTATAAACCTTTCTTTGTTTAAAGTGGAGGATTTTATGGTTTTTGAATTGTCTATGTGTTACCAATCTGAATTAGAAAAAGATAAATCAGTATTGTTTAAATTGAATAAACTTCAGTAGCACTTTTATTTATAGCTTCTCGGTTTTCCTCCGTTTTGCGTACATATAGTTCCGTATCACGTAGGTTTGATTAGCTTCTTATAAAATACATTTGCATTATTTATAATAAGTCTTAATAAGTTTTACTTGTTAAGCATTAGAATTTTTATATGATTAAAACAGATATACTAATAATAGGAGCAGGGCCAACGGGATTATTTACGGTTTTTGAAGCAGGTTTATTAAAGCTGAAGTGTCATTTAATTGATGCTTTGCCACAGCCAGGAGGGCAGTGTTTTGAGATCTATCCTAAAAAACCTATTTATGATATCCCAGGTTTTCCAGAAGTATTGGCTGGCGATCTTGTAACCAATCTTTTAGAGCAGATTAAATCTTTTGAGCCTACATATACACTAGGGGAAAGAGCAGAAACGATCGAGAAATTAGAAGACGAAAGCTTTATTGTTACTACAAATAAGGGGACAAAACATCATGCTCCTGTTGTTGTAATTGCTGGAGGTCTAGGAAGTTTTGAGCCTAGAAAACCACAATTAGAAAACATTGATAAGTTTGAAGATAATGGAGTTTCTTATATCATAAAAGATCCAGAAGTATATCGTGATAAAAAAGTATTGATTGCTGGAGGTGGAGATTCTGCCTTAGATTGGTCTATTTTCTTAGCTGATGTAGCTTCAGAAGTTTATTTAGTTCACCGTAGAAATGAATTTAGAGGAGCGTTGGATTCTGTTGAAAAGGTAGCAGAACTTTCTAAAAAGGGTAAGATTGAACTTATTACAGAGGCAGAAGTTACAGCGCTACACGGAGAAGATAAACTAGAAGCGCTTACGGTAAAGCATTTAAAAAATGGGGAATCTCATGTGGAAGTAGATAATTTTATTCCATTATTTGGATTGTCACCAAAATTAGGACCTATTGCAAATTGGGGCTTAGAAATCGAAAAGAATGCTATAAAAGTTAATAATGCGTATGATTATGCTACCAATATTCCTGGCGTTTATGCAATAGGCGATGTAAATACATATCCAGGAAAATTAAAATTGATTCTTTCTGGTTTCCATGAAGCAGCAGTAATGTGCCAAAGTGCTTACCAACGTATTTTTCCAGATAAAAAGTATGTAATGAAATATACAACGGTTGGAGGAGTTCAAGGTTTTGATGGAACAAAAAAAGAAGCTAAAAAAGAAGTTATTAAAAGTATTGTTTAATACTATTTATATAAGATTATTCAAAAGGCAAATCCATTATAAAATGTAGGTTTGCCTTTTGTTTTTTAGAGCAATTCTTTTCATCAGAAATTAAACAATATGCATTTGTTTAACAGTAAAATGTAAGTTATATTTGCATTTCAATTGTTCATAGTTTTACTGAACGTTATCAAGAAAGGTGTAGGGATTAGACCCGCAGAAGCCTTAGCAACCCTTTGTATATTTTTACAAACGATAAAATGTATTAAGAAGGTGCTACGTTCTACCACGTATTTTTCGTGGACAGATAACAAAAAAGATTTCCTTTTTTACTTCACCCTTTCTTGATACATACAACAGATATTACTACCGTCTTTTGAGCGAATAAACGATTATAGTTATTACTATTTTAAGTAGAATAAAATGAAGGATATTAGAAAAGAACTCGAACAACGAATCTTAGTGCTAGATGGAGCAATGGGAACTATGTTACAGCGCTATAAATTTACTGAAGAGGACTTTCGAGGAGAACGTTTTAAAGATTTTGAACATCCGTTGCAAGGAAATAATGATTTGTTGTCTCTTACACAACCGCAAGCTATAGCAGATGTTCATGCAAAATATTATGAAGCTGGAGCAGATATAGTGGAAACAAATACTTTTTCTGGTACTACCATCGCAATGGAAGATTATCATTTGGAAGATATTGTTTATGAATTAAATTTCGAATCAGCTAAGATAGCTAAGAAAGTAGCAGATGAGTTTACAGCTAAAGAACCTAATAAACCTCGTTTTGTAGCAGGTGCCATGGGACCTACAAATAGGACAGCCAGTATGTCTCCAGATGTAAATGACCCTGGTTACCGTGCAGTTACTTTTGACGAGTTGCGAATTGCTTATAAACTACAAGCAGAAGCATTAATCGATGGTGGGGTAGATGTACTTTTGGTAGAAACTATTTTTGATACGCTTAATGCAAAGGCAGCCTTATTTGCAATAGAAGAGGTAAAAGAAGAAAAGGGAGTTGATATTCCAGTAATGGTAAGTGGTACTATCACAGATGCTTCTGGGAGAACACTTTCAGGGCAAACAGCAGAGGCTTTTTTAATAAGTATTTCTCATGTTCCTTTATTAAGTGTTGGTTTTAATTGCGCTTTAGGAGCAGATCAATTGTTACCTTATGTAAAAAGGTTGTCACAAAAATCACCATTCTATATTTCTGCATATCCAAATGCAGGTTTGCCAAATCACTTTGGAGAGTATGATCAAACTGCGGAAGAGATGCAAGCACTTGTTAGAACGTATTTAGAAGAGAATGTTGTAAATATTATCGGAGGATGTTGTGGTACAACGCCAGATCATATCAGTCTATTGGCAACTATTGCTAAGGAATATAAACCTAGAAAAGCACTAGCTACCTATTAAATTTAGATGGCTTTTAATTGGAATATTATAAATAAGAAGTAATTAAAACCGTTTTGCTATAGACGCTAATGAATGGTTTTTATGAATTATTAAATAAATTATGAAAGGGATGGAGACTAGTAACCAACAATCAGAAAACGAAGAGCAAGGGAGAATTCCCTTAGTTTTATCGGGACTGGAACCTCTTATTGTAGATGAAAATACAAATTTTGTTAATGTTGGGGAACGTACTAATGTAACGGGATCACGTAAATTTCTTCGATTAATTAAAGAAGAGAATTACGATGAGGCGCTTGAAGTTGCCCGTGCCCAAGTAGAGGGAGGAGCTCAGATTATAGATGTGAATATGGATGAAGGAATGTTGGATGGTAAATATGCCATGACAAGATTCTTGAATCTTATTGCAGCAGAGCCAGATATTGCTCGTGTGCCAGTAATGATAGATAGCTCGAAATGGGAGATCATCGAAGCTGGATTAAAAGTGGTGCAAGGTAAAGGTGTCGTAAACTCTATTAGTTTAAAAGAGGGTGAGGAGCAGTTTCTACAGCACGCAAAACTTGTAAAGCGTTATGGAGCAGCTGTAATTGTGATGGCTTTTGATGAGGTTGGGCAGGCAGATTCTTATGAAAGACGGATTGAAATTTGTAAGCGTTCTTATGATACATTAGTAAATAAGATTGGCTTTAATCCTCAAGATATTATTTTCGATCCTAATATTTTCCCAGTAGGAACGGGGATGGAAGAACATCGCCAGAATGCAGTTGATTTTTTTAGAGCCACAAAATGGATTCGAGAGAATTTACCACATGCACATGTTAGTGGAGGGGTTAGTAATGTTTCATTTTCTTTCCGTGGAAATAACACTGTGAGAGAGGCGATGAATGCTGCTTTTTTATATCATGGGATTCAACATGGAATGACAATGGGAATTGTAAATCCTGAGATGTTGGAAGTTTATGATCAGATTCCAAAAGACCTTTTAGAATATGTTGAAGACGTTTTATTAGACAGAAGGGACGATGCAACAGAGCGTTTATTGGATTTTGCTGAAACAGTAAAAGGAAATACAAAAGCTAATGAAAAGCTAGCTCAAGAATGGAGAAATGGAACATTGCAAGAGAGAATTACGCATTCTTTGGTAAAGGGAGTGTTAGAATTTGCTGAAGAAGATGCAGAGGAAGCTAGACAGGTAGTAGATAAACCAATAGAAGTTATTGAAAACTACTTGATGAATGGTATGAATGTAGTGGGAGATCTCTTTGGAAGTGGAAAAATGTTCCTTCCTCAAGTGGTAAAATCTGCTCGTGTTATGAAAAAGGCGGTAGCGTATTTATTGCCATTTATTGAAGCGCAAAAAGATGAAAATTCTCGTTCAGCAGGAAAAGTATTGATGGCAACCGTAAAGGGAGATGTGCATGATATCGGAAAAAATATTGTAAGTGTTGTCTTAGGATGTAATAATTATGAGATTGTAGATCTTGGAGTGATGGTTCCACCAGAAAAAATAATTCAAGCAGCGATAGATGAAGAAGTAGACATAATAGGTCTTAGTGGTTTAATAACACCGTCTTTAGATGAGATGGTTTATTTGGCTAAAGAGTTAGAAAAAATAAACTTAAGTATTCCTATAATGATAGGGGGAGCTACAACTTCTAGAGCACATACGGCAGTTAAAATTGCTCCGGAATACTCTAAAACGGTAGTTCATGTAAATGATGCTTCTAGGGCGGTAAATGTAGCTGGAAGTCTTATTAACCCTAAACTTAAGGAGGCTTATGGCGTTTCTTTGAGAGCGGAATATGATAAATTACGCGAAGGTTTCTTAAATAGAGCTCGTGTGAAGAATTATCTAAGTATAGCAGATGCTCGAAAGAATAAGATAAAATTAGATTGGGATGAGTTTACTGCTCCAAAACCTAATTTTTTAGGTGTAAAAGAGGTGTCGGTTGATTTAGGGGAGCTAAGAGATTATATAGATTGGACTCCATTTTTTAGATCATGGGAGTTACATGGTAAATATCCAGATATTTTAACGGATGAAGTTGTAGGAGCAGCAGCATCAAAACTTTTTGATGAAGCAACAGAAATGTTGGATAAGATTATTAATGAGAAATGGCTTACAGCCAAAGGTATTCTTGGAATTTTTCCAGCTAATCAAGTTAACGATGATGATATCCAACTGTATGATGAAAATGGAAATGAGTTAGATAAATTCTTAACACTTCGTCAGCAATCAGAAAAAACTAAAGGAGCACCAAATATAGCATTAGCAGACTTTATAGCACCTAAAACAACAGGGAAGCAGGATTATATGGGAGCTTTTTGTGTAAGTACAGGATTTGGTGTTGATGAAATTTCAGCTCAATATATCAGAGATTTAGATGATTATAATTCGATTATGATCAAGGCATTAGCAGATAGATTGGCTGAAGCTTTTGCAGAGTACCTTCACGAGCGTGTTCGTAAGGAAATCTGGGGATATGCTTCCGATGAATCTTTATCAAATGAAGATCTAATAAAGGAGAATTATAAAGGAATGCGACCAGCACCAGGGTATCCAGCTTGTCCAGATCATTTAGAGAAAAAGGTTATTTGGAAAGTTTTAGATGTTGAAAATAGAATAGGAGTTAAGTTGACAGAAAGCCTGGCTATGTGGCCTGCATCTTCTGTTTCAGGTTATTATTTTGCAAATCCGAAAGGGAAATATTTCGGTTTAGGGAAAATAAAAGAAGACCAAGTTGCCGATTATGCTGAACGTAGAAATATTAGTGTAGAAGAAGCTACAAAGTGGCTAAGTCCAAGTATTGCTAATTAAAAAATAGTAGAATATAAAGTTTAAAATAGGGTTTTAGGTTTCATAAGCCTATAAATTCCAAAATATATTATAATGAAAGTAACCGATCATATAAAGAAAGCCAACGGGAAAACTATGTTTTCTTTTGAAATTATACCTCCTCAAAAAGGTAAAAATATTCAAGAATTATATAATAATATCGATCCTTTGATGGAGTTTAATCCGCCGTTTATAGACGTTACTACTTCTCGTGAGGAGTTTGTTTATATAGAAAAGGAAGGTCTTTTTGATAGAAAAGTTACTCGTATGCGTCCTGGTACAGTTGGGATTTGTGCGGCATTAAAACACAAGTATGATGTAGACACAATTCCGCATGTATTGTGTGGTGGTTTTACAAAAGAAGAAACGGAGTATCTATTGGTAGATTGTCAATATTTGGGAATCGAAAATGTAATGGCACTTCGCGGGGATGCAATGAAGCATCAACGTTATTTTGAGCCTACCAAAGGTGGTCATCCTTATGCAACAGATTTGGTGAAACAAATTAGAGATTTATGTGATGGGAAATATCTACACGAAACAATAGAGTCTGATTGTGCCTCTGATTTTTGTATCGGAGTGGCAGGATATCCAGAAAAGCATTTAGAGGCTCCTTCACTAGATTTTGATTTAAAGAAACTAAAAGAAAAAGTAGATGCAGGTGCAGATTATATTGTAACGCAAATGTTTTTTGATAATAGTAAGTTCTTTGAGTTTGTAGAGAAAGCTAAGGCAGCAGGAATTAATGTGCCTATAATTCCTGGTATAAAGCCCATTGCAGTGAAAAAGCATTTGCAATTATTACCACAAGTTTTTAAAATTGATATCCCAGAAGAACTTATTAATTCTGTAGAGAGTTGTAAAAATAATAAGGAAGTTCGCCAAGTTGGAATCGAATGGTGTATCCAGCAATCTAAAGAATTAAAAGATGCAGGAGTTCCATTGTTACATTATTATTCAATGGGGAAATCTGATAATATTAAAGCTATCGCTTCTGCGTTATTTTAAAAATAAGATTACTTTTGCCGTGAAATAAAATTTATGCAGAAAGTATTCATCATTTTTATCGTGCTTTTATCTTGTGGAGTTACTGCTCAGGAAGGGGATAAAGAATATTCATCTTATGTAGATCTTAGTTATTTCTATGGAAATATTTCTAGACATAATAATGATATTTTACATCTCATAACGGGGCATCCAGAAGGTTTTATCCTTAGTTGGAATAAAAAAACGTATGGTAATCGTGAATGGGAACAGTTGTATAATTACCCAGATTATGGAGTTTCTTTAGGGTATCAAAACCTGAAAAATGAATATATGGGGAATAATGTGGCATTATATGGTCATTACAACTTTTACTTTTTTAAGCGAAACTTAATGCTTAGAATAGGTCAAGGTATTGCCGTAGCCTCTAATCCTTATAATAAAGAAGATAACTTCCGAAATGTAGCTTTTGGTTCAAAATTATTGAGTAGTACTTATTTAATGTTGAACTATAAAAAAGAGCGTATTTTCAATAGGTTTGGGGCACAAGCTGGTTTGTCGCTTATCCATTATTCTAATGGTAATACAAAGGCTCCAAATACAAGTATTAATTCGGTAACTTTTAATGTAGGGTTGAATTATCAGTTAGACGCTGTAGATCCTCCTTACGAAGTAACCGAAGGTCTTACCAATAAATTTAATGAGGCTGTTAGGTATAATTTTGTTTTTAGAAGCGGGGTTAATGAAAGTGATGTAATAGATAGCGGGCAATTTCCTTTTTATATATTTTCATTTTATGCTGATAAGAGGATAAATAAAAAGAGTGCCTTTCAGATTGGAACAGATGTTTTTTATTCTAATTTCCTAAAAGAATATATTAAGTATAGTAGTATTGCCTATCCAGAAAGAGGAATCGATGGGACTGAAGATAGTATGCGAGCAGGTTTATTTATAGGACATGAGTTGTTTATAAACCGACTCTCTGTAATAACACAAGCGGGTTATTATCTTTACTATCCAATAGATTATGAAGGGCGAGTTTATTTGCGTGCGGGATTAAAGGGATATTTAACTCCAAAGAAAAAACTTTTTGCTGTAGTTACCGTAAAAGCACATGCAGCACAAGCTGAGGCTGTAGAAATTGGAATAGGTTACCGTTTGTAATTAATTTAACTCCGTTAGGGAGTGTTGAATCTTAAATGATAATGAAATTATTTTACTCTTACATAAAATCATTACTTTCTACTGGGCTACTTGTTAGCATGCTTTTTTTTGGTGCATGTAATAATGAAGATGCAAATGATTGTATTCAGGCTGCTGGATCCATTAAAAGTGAAGAGAGAGCTGTTGATATTTTTTCTAGAGTTTTAGTGAATGAGGGAATTTCATTAGTAGTAAAACAAGGAGATGAATACAAAGTAGAGGTGTCTTCTGGAGCTAATCTATTAAATGATATTGATGTTGAAGTGGTAGATAACCAATTAATTTTGACGAATAATAATGTTTGTAATTTTTTCCGAGATTACGATCTTACTACAGTATATGTAACTACGCCAGCTATTTCTGAAATAAGAAGTGCCACACAAAGAGAAATCCGTTCGGATGGAGTTCTTGAGGTAGAAAAGTTAGCAGTTTATTCTGAAAATTATAATAACAATGAATATTTAACGAGTGCAGATATTCATTTGGAATTAAAAGTGACTTCTTTACAAATGGTATTTAATGGGATTTCAAATATGTATGTTACTGGAACCGCTGAAAATTTAAATATAAATTTTGCATCTGGTAATAGTCGATTTGAGGGTAGAGATTTTCCTGTAGAAAATGCTACTATTTATCATCGTAGTTCTAATGATATTATAGTAAATGCTTCTGTATCATTAAAAGGGAATATTTATAGCACAGGAGATGTTATTTCTGTTGGTAGTCCGGAATCAGTAGATATTACTGAACATTATAAAGGGAAACTTATTTTTGAGGAATAAACTTATAATCATTCTTCAGAAGAAAGCATTTTAGGAATGATTATTTCACGATATTTATTAAACCAGATTAACTTTTTCTCCAAGTATTTAAAGTAACTTTATAGTGTAATAAAAGTTGTTTTTAAATAGATTGATATGAACTCTAAAAAGAGAATCGTAATTGTTGGAGGTGGTTTTGCAGGAATAGAACTCATTAAAAAACTAAAAAAGTCTGATACTTACGAGGTTATATTAGTAGACTTAAATAATTATAATTTTTTCCCTCCTTTACTTTATCAAGTGGCATCTGGCTTTATGGAGCCTTCTGCGATAAGTTATCCCTTCCGAAAAATATTACATGGAAAAGAAAATATAAGATTCCGATTAGGAGCTTTAGAAAAAGTTGTCCCTGAAGAGAATAAAATTATTCTTAGCAATGGAACCTTATCTTATGATATTTTAATAATGGCTACTGGAACGGAAACTAATTTCTTTGGTAATGAAAATATCAAGAATAATTCGTTGCCAATGAAGACAATAGGAGATGCTTTGGCGTTGAGAAACTTGTTGTTTACTCGTTTGGAAAGGGCTACAAGAGTCCAAGATCCTTTGGACAGAAAAAAATTGTTATCATTTGTAATTGCAGGTGCAGGACCAACAGGAGTGGAGCTTTCTGGGATACTGGCAGAGATGAGAAAGCATATTATCACTAAAGATTATCCAGAATTAGTAAAAGAAGATTTAGGAGAAGTTTACTTATTAGACGGTTTGGATGCAGTATTAGCTCCAATGTCGGGAAAGGCTCAAAAATATTCAAGAGAGAAATTAGAAGAGCTAGGAGTAAATGTGAAGTTAAAAACTTTGGTGGAAGATTTTAAAGATGGTGTTGTTTATCTTTCTGATGATACTACTATAGATTCAAAGAATTTAATTTGGGCAGCAGGAGTTTCAGCAAAAGTTTTTGAAGGCTTCCAAAAAGAGGATTATGGAAGAGGGCGTAGATTAAAAACGAATACTTTTAATTTAGTTGATGGTTATAAAAATATCTATGCTGTTGGAGATACAGCCATTTTATCTGGAGATGAAAAATATCCTGATGGGCATCCACAAGTTGCGCAGGTAGCTATTCAGCAAGCTGAAAACTTGGGAAATAACTTATTAAGAAATACAGGAGACTGGAAATCTTTTGAGTATTCAGACAAAGGTTCAATGGCTATAATTGGAAGAAATAAGGCAGTAACAGATGGCCCTAATGAAAGTTTCTTTTTAAAAGGATTCCCAGCATGGTTTATCTGGATATTTGTGCACATTATGTCATTGGTAAATTATAAAAACCGACTTCGTACTTTGTATGATTGGACGGGATATTACTTTAAAAAGGATCAATCTTTTAGAATGATTATTAAGCCGACTCCTAAGAAGTAATGAGTTTAATTATGCATTTGCAATCAAACTAACTAACCAAATTAACCATTTAAAATATGATAAAGTATGCACCATTGGCAATGCTCCTTGTTATAATATTTTCATGTAATAATAAAGAACATCATGAAGAAGCCAATTCAGATCTAGTAGGAACATGGAAGCTTGTTTCTGCAACAGTAATTCAAGATCAAGACACAAGTATTACAGATTTTACGAAGGGGCAAGAGATGATTAAAATTATCAATAAGACTCATTTTGCTTTTTTGAGACACGATTTAAATCATGGTAAAGATAGTACCGCAATATATGCCGCTGGTGGAGGCTCTTATTCGGTTAAAGGAAATATTTATACTGAAAACTTAGCGTATTTTAATAATAGGGAGTGGGAAGGAAATAGCTTCGATCTAGAATATAAAATAGTGGGAGATACACTCTTTACAACTGCTGTAGAAAAAATCGAAAAACTAGGAGTCAACCATTTAAATATCGAGAAGTTCGTACGGGTTAAATAGTCTATTTATTGGTGAGTTCAACAAACAAACTCTCTAAATTCTTATTTTTTTTGTTCAATTGAAGAGTTTTTAATCCATTATCGTGAGCAAAATCAAAAACTGTAGCACGCATATCTTTATCGGTTTCAAAAGTTATTTCATACACAAAACCAATGATGTTTTTTACGTGCGTCACATGAGGAATTTGTTGAAGTAAAACTTCTTCCACACGATAATCAAACTCAACTTCTATGATTTGCTCTTTGGAAACTCTTAATTCATTTAGCTTTTTATCAGCAACAATAACCCCTTTGTTAATAATAATTACTCGATCACAAATAGCCTCAACTTCTTGCATAATATGTGTAGAGAGAAGGATTGTTTTCTCTTTACCAATGCTTTGTATTAGTTTTCTTATTTCTAATAATTGGTTAGGATCAAGTCCTGTAGTTGGTTCATCTAAAATTAGTACTTCCGGATCTCCAATAAGTGCAGCAGCTAAACCAACACGTTGCCGATATCCTTTGGAAAGTGCTCCAATTTTTTTATTAGCTTCTGGTAATAATCCACATTGTGAAATTACATTTTCTATATTTTCTTTTGGAGCTTTATATAGGTCAGCGGTATAGCTTAGATATTCTCTTACGTACATGTCTAAGTGAAGCGGGTTATGCTCTGGAAGATATCCAATGCTTTTTTGGATGCCCATTTTATCACCTTCAATATCATAATCATTTACCTTAGCACTACCATTTGTAGGGGTGATATATGTTGTTAGTATCTTCATCATAGTAGATTTTCCAGCACCATTTGGCCCTAAGAAACCAACTATTTCCCCTTTATTGACAGTAAAAGAAACTTCTTTAAGAGCTTCTTGCGTTCCGTATATTTTTGTGATATTTGATACAACTATAGACATGTCCCAAATGTAACTGTAAAGTTTTAAACTTAAAAGAAAACCAAAAGGTGTTTTTGTTGTAAAAAATTAGGGCATTTGACCTAAAAGTAATATATTAGAACTCAAATAATTGAAAATAATTTCTGAAGGATGCTGGATATTCTTGTGATTGTGATTTATATGGTAGCTATAATCTTTGTTGGATTATGGTATTCAAGAGAGTCGGGTAATACTAGTAAGCAGTATTTTCTGGCAGGAAAGACACTTACTTGGAGTGTTGTGGGAGCATCACTTTTTGCATCAAATATATCTACTGTTCATTTGGTTGGACTTGCAGAATCTGGTTTTAAAGATGGAATTGTTTGGGGGAATTTTGAATGGCTTTCATCTTTTGAACTACTAATACTAGCATTTGTTTTTATTCCTTTTTACCTCAGAACTAAAATAACAACACTTCCAGAGTTTTTGGAGAAACGCTATGATAATAGATCTCGAGTTGTATTAGCTGTTTTTAGTATTCTTGCAGCTCTATTTATGCATATTGGAGTTAGTTTTTATGCAGGAGCAATTGTTTTTGAAGAAATGTTTGGGATAAATATTGTTTGGTCTATTATAATCATAGCCATTGCAACTGGTATTTATACAATAATTGGCGGCCTAAAATCTGTAGTGGTAACGGAAACGTTACAAACAATAGTGCTTATTTTAGGATCTTTATTAATTACAGTTCTAGCCGTATATAAATTACCAACTATAGGTATAGATTCTTACGAGTCGTTAAAACAAGCAGTAGATCCGGATCGATTAAAAGCAGTAAGTTTTGATGCCACCAAAAAGGGGTTTTCATTTTTTGATATTCTTGCGGGACATTTAATTTTAGGAATTTGGTATTGGTGCACAGATCAAACTATTGTACAACGTACCTTAGGGGCTAAGTCTGAAAAACAAGCTAAATTAGGGGCTATTTTTGCAGGTTTTTTAAAAATATTACCAGTCTTTATAATGGTATTACCCGGTATTTTAGCTTTTGCACTTTTTAAAGATGATATTGGAGTAGATACTAAAAGTGTCTTACCTGTTTTAATAAAAGAATTACTGCCAGTAGGATTAAAAGGTTTAATGGTAGCAGCGCTTTTAGCCGCTGTAATGAGTAGCGTAGCTGCTGCTTTAAATAGTTGTTCTACACTAGTAGTTTATGATATTTTTGATAAGATAAAGACAAACCTTTCTGATAAATCAAAAATCAGAATAGGTAGAATAACAGGAGCTGTAGTACTTGTTATAGCAGTTATATGGTCTCCTTTTTTAGGTAATTTGGGCGGTATTTTTGAATTGATAAATCAGATGTTTTCAATTTTCGCACCGTCCATTGTAGCTGTTTTTTTATGGGGTGTTTTATCAAAAAAAGGAACTGCTAATGCTTCTTTTTGGACGCTCCTTGGAGGTAGTGCATTTGCTTTAACCATTTTTATAATTGAAAAGTATGTAGTTATTAATGGTGTAGAGAATTATATATCCAGTTCTGAAGGCCTTTATATAAACTGGCTTCGACAAACATATATTTATTTTATAATTTCTAGTGCTATCTATTTTATAATTTCAAGCATTGATAAATCTCCTCAGGTAGAAAATGAGCAATTATATCTAAAAGTAAAGAATACATCAAAAACGGTACGAATATTAAGTGTTACATTAGTTATAGTAATGCTATGTATATATGCTTTCTTTTATTAAACTAAATAATTAAAAATACCTATTCCATGAAAAATATACTTTATTTATTAGCAATCATCCTTTGTTTGGGTGCTTGTAAAAAAGCAAACACTGAAGTAACTGATAATGCAAAAAGTAATAAACAGAAAACGAATATCGTACTCATTTTAGCTGATGACTTAGGATATGGAGATTTAGAAGTTTATAATCAGAACTCTAAAATACCTACTCCAAATTTGAACACATTAGCAGAAAGTGGGATTAGGTTTACAGATGCACACTCGCCAAGTAGTGTGTGTACACCAACCAGATATGGTATTTTAACAGGACAATATGCTTGGAGAACATCTTTAAAGAAAGGAGTTTTATGGCCTTGGGATCCTCCTTTAATTGATCCTGATAGGAAAACAATACCAAGAGTTTTAAAGGAAAAAGGATATAATACAGCTTGTATTGGTAAATGGCATTTAGGTTGGAAATGGAGAGGAATTGATGGTAATATTGTAAACGATACTATTGTTGGAGGAGATTATGGGATGCCAAACCGTAATACATTATGGGATAAGATAGATTATACAAAACCTGTCGAAGGAGGACCTATAGCTGTTGGTTTTGATACCTACTTTGGAGATGACGTGCCAAACTTCCCTCCATATACATTTATAAGTGATGATAAGTTAGAAGCAGTTCCAAATATTATAAAACCTGATACTTTATTTGGGAATCCAGGTCCGATGGTTGAAGGATGGGATTTAAGAAATGTGATGGCAACTATTACAAAGAAAGCAGTAAGTTATATCGAAAATCAGGAAAAAGAAGAGTCGCCTTTCTTTTTATATTTTCCATTAACAGCACCTCATACTCCAATTGCACCAGCAGATGAGTTTATAGGAAAAAGTGAAGCAGGGCCTTATGGAGATTATGTGAATCAAGTTGATTATACAGTAGGGCAAGTGGTTGAAGCTTTAAAACGAACAGGACAATTAGAAAACACCTTAATTGTTTTTACATCAGATAATGGTTCTCCACAACGGGATGGATCTAATATGGGAGGAAAAATAAGAACTATATTTGAGAAATACGATCATAACCCAAGCGAACCTTTTACGGGAGTAAAGGCAGATATTTGGGAAGGAGGACACCGAGTTCCTTTTATTGTTTCTTGGCCATCAAAGATTAAGTCAAAACAAGAAAGTAATCAATTAATAAGTTCAATAGATATTTTAGCTACCATTGAAGGAATTATTGATACAGATGAAGACAAGGTTCATGATTTTGATGACAGTAAGGATTTTAGTAAAGTTTGGTTAGGTACATCAGCAGAAAAAGTTAGAGATTATTTAGTGCTCCATTCCATAAGCGGAATGTTTGCTATTCGTAATGGAGATTGGAAATATATTCAAGGACAAGGTTCTGGAGGTTGGACTAAAAGAGATATTGATGATAAAAATCTTCCTGGTCAGCTATATAATTTAAAAAATGATTTTGTAGAAGAGCATAACCTTTATACAGAGAATAAAGAAATAGTAGATGTCCTTGATGAAAAATTAGAGCAGTATAAGAAGCAGGGCAATTCGATTGAATAATTCTTAATATGAATTTTAAACAGAAAATAACACCCGTTGGAACTTCTAAGCCTATAGTTATAGTAGGAGCAGGAAGTATTGTAAGAGACGCACATCTTCCTGCCTATAAAAAAGGAGGATTAGATGTTATTGGGGTGTTTGATGTAGATGAGAATAAAGCAAAAAATTTAAGAAATGACTTTCCGTTTATAAGAACTGTTTTTTCTGATTTGTCAAGTATGATGAAATTTGCAGCTGATGAAGATGCAGTAATCGATATTGCTGTGCCTGCAAAATATATATGTCAGATTCTAGATAAAGTACCTGATGGAGCAGCTGTTCTTATTCAGAAACCAATGGGGGAAACATTAGAAGAAGCCATTAAAATAAAAGCAATTTGTGATGACAAAAAGCTTGTAGCTGCTGTAAATTTTCAACTGAGATATGCACCTTATATGTTGGCCGCAAAGGATATAATATCAGAAGGTCTCATAGGCGATGTATATGATATGGAACTTATGGTAACTGTATTTACTCCATGGCATTTGTGGGATTTTTTATTTCAATTGCCAAGAGTAGAAATTTTATATCATAGTATTCATTATTTAGACTTGATGAGGAGTTTCCTTGGGAAACCTTCAAAAATATATGCAAGTACAATAAAGCATCCTAAGATGAAGGAATTGGCATCAACAAGGTCTACTATGATTTTAGATTATGATGAATATACTCAAGCGCGAATTATTACGAATCATGGACATGAATATGGAAGAGAACATCAACAGTCCTATTTAAAGATAGAGGGAACAGAAGGAGCTATTTATATAAAAATTGGATTGTCATTAGATTATCCTAAAGGAGAGCCTTCGACAATGGAATATTGTATTTTAAATAGTGAACCTCCAAAATGGAAAGAAGTGGAATTGGATGGAGATTGGTTTCCAGATGCATTTCTAGGAACTATGGTGAGTCTTCAAAACCACTATAATGATAAAGATCAACCTTTAGCTAACAGTTTTTCAGATAGTTTAGAAACTATGAGACTCGTTGAAAAAGCCTATGAATCGAGTAAAACTGGAGGCGAATATTTATAGAAACCTATTATTTATGAAAATTATATATAAATCAACCTTAAGTGCATTATGTTTCGGGATTTCTCTTTTCAGCCCTAAAATGTATTCACAAGAAAAAAAAGAAAAATTAAATGTGTTATTTATAATAGCTGATGATTTGACCACCACAGCGCTTTCCTGTTATGAAAACACAGCATCAATTACTCCACATATAAATGCTTTGGCAGCGGAAGGAACTCGTTATACAAAGGCCTATTCGCAATATCCAGTATGTGGACCATCTCGAGCATCTTTTATGTTTGGTTACTATCCAAACGCTACAGGAACATATGGGTATGTAAGTGGAAGAGAAAATGTTGGAAATGATAAAAAATCTTGGTCTCAACTTTTTAAAGACAATGGTTATTACTCAGCTCGGGTTAGTAAAATATATCATATGGGAATCCCTATTGATATTGAAAATGGAACTAATGGAAAAGACGATGAAATGTCTTGGACAGAGCGTTTTAATAGTCAAGGACCAGAATGGAAGTCTGAAGGAGAAGCAATTTTAGTACAAAATAATCGATATGGAACGATTGAGCGAAAGGGTGGCAATGTAATGACTGTTGTTAAAGCTGAAGGAGATGACTTACTTCAGTCTGATGCTAAAACAGCAGCAAAAGCAACACAACTTATAAAACAACATAAAGATGAACCTTTCTTTTTAGCCGTTGGTTTGGTGCGTCCACATGTTCCATTTGTAGCTCCTAAGCGTTTTTTTGATGCTTATCCACACAATGAAATGGTTGTTCCTCCAAATGTAACAAACGATTGGGATGATATTCCAAGTAGGGGAATAAATTATGTGACTAGCGTAAATGGAGAAATGGGAGAAGAAGAGGAGCAAAGGGCTATTGCAGGATATTATGCTTCTGTGGCATTTATGGATGATCAAGTAGGGAAGTTATTAAATACTTTAAAAGAAGAAGGATTAGAAGATAATACGGTTGTAGTTTTTACTTCAGATCATGGATTTCATTTAGGAGAGCATCGTTTTTGGATGAAAGTCAGCCTTCATGAAGAATCGGTTAGAGTCCCTTTAATTATAAAAATGCCAGGAAAGGCACCTGCTGTTTGTAACTCTTTTGTTGAGTTACTTGATTTATATCCTACAGTAGCATCGCTAGCTAATATCTCATACAGTGATGGTATTCAAGGAAAAGATATAAGTAAAACACTAGACGCTCCAGATTATAAAGTAAGAGACTTTGCTTTCTCAGTAACTCAAGGAGGGAAATCATTTTTAATAAGAAATGACAAATGGGCGTATATCCAATATGATGAAGATGCTGGATCAGGGAAAGAACTCTACAATATGGAGTTGGACGAGAAACAGTATAATAATTTAGCTAATAACCCTGCTTACAAGCAAGTCGTTAAGGAAATGCAAAGCATATTAGCTAAAAAATTGAAAAGTGTAAGGGATAACGATTTGTAATGAAAGGAGCGTGTTTTTATAAGTATAGTAGCTGTTTTATTTTATTGCTGATTTTCTCTCAAGTATCAGTTTATGGACAAATACAAATAAAGCCAATGCCAGTTTCAGCAGAGGTTGTTGATATTGGAAGTTCTAAAGTACTAAAAGGGGCTTCTATATTAAACAATGAAGGCTATTTTGTTTGGGGTGGTAGTGTCGTTAAAGGAGAAGATGGTAGATACCACATGTTTTATTCCCGATGGAAATCTGGCCCAGATACAGATGTGTTTTCAAAAAGTTGGGTATTAGAATCAGAGATCGCGTATGCGGTATCAGATAAACCAGCAAGAGATTTTAGATATGTAAAAACCATTTTACAAGGAAAAAGATTCGAGGGAGATACTGTGGCTTGGGATTCACAGGCCGTTCATAACCCACACATAAAGAAATTTAAGAATACTTATTATTTATACTATATAGCTGGGCATGATCCTGGGGAGCAGTCAGTAGAAAGTACGCGTGGGTATTTAGATAAACGTTCTCGAGTTCAGCAATCTCAGCAGATTGGAGTTATAAAGTTTAATACGATAGATGATCTTTTATCAGGAAACTTTAAAAGACCAAATACTCCTTTAATAAGCCCTAAAACACGCGTAAAACAAAATAAGATATTAAATCCATCTCCAGAAGGTACGAAACCGATGCCAAGTAATATTATTACTGTAAATCCATCAGTTGTAGAAAATCCTATAGATGGAAAATTCATTCTTTATTTTAAAGGGAATTTATACGATCCAAGCTGGAGAGGTGTTCATGGGTATGCTATATCTGATAATCCAGACGGGCCTTTTGAGCAATCTGATAAAATCGTATTTAAGTATACAGATGCAGAAGGTAAAATAGCTTCTGCTGAAGATCCATACGTATGGTATAGTCCTTCAGAAGAGATTTTTTATGCCGTTTTTAAAGACTTTACAGGAGCCATAACAAAGTCTAGACCCGGTTTGGCTATTTTAAAATCGAAGGATGGAATCGAATGGGAAAATGATCAGAATAAGTTGTTTTCTCCTTTAGAAGTAACGTTACAAACTGGTGAAGTTGTAAAAGTATCGAGATTAGAAAGGCCACAGCTTTTAATAGATGAAAAAGGGATTCCCATCGCTATGTATGCTGCATGTGCATTGGAAAATTTGAATAAAAAGAATGATGGAAGTTCGTTTAATATTCAAATTCCTATAGAAGTAAACCAACCATAAGCTTCATAAGATAAATAGCATGACTCGCAAGGAATAATTTTGTTCTAATTGATTGGAACTTTAAAAACTAAAAAATGAAAAAAGTAGTCTTGATTAAAAAAGGAGAAGCGCATGACAAAAGATATGCCTTAAAAAAAGGGGCTGGTTCCGACGCTGTGCATACTGTGCCGAGTTATGCTTATGCTGTATGTGTGTTAAAAACGGATACAAATGATGAAGGAGTGGGCTTAGCTTTTACTTTAGGGCATGGAAATAATTTGGTGTGTAAAGCAATTGATTATTTAGTGCCTTATATAGAAGGAAAGGAGATTAATGAGTTGATGAAAAATTTTGGTGAGGTTTATAAAAAAATGGTAGACGACCCAAATCTTAGATGGCTAGGGCCACACAAAGGGGTAACTCATTTAGCTTTGGCAGCAGTTGTAAATGCATGTTTTGATTTATGGGCAAAAAGCCAAGATGTGCCGCTATGGAAACTACTAATAGATATGGACAGTAAAGAGATAGTTGATTTACTGGATTTTTCATACTATGAAGATGTTTTGACTAGAGAAGAAGCTATCCAATTGCTCGATGAACAGCGTATGGGTAAAGAAGCTAGGGAATCCATTTTAAAAACAGGTTATCCTGGTTATGATACCTCTGTAGGTTGGTTTAATTATGATGATGAAACTATTAAGAAGAATGTAAAAATTGCTATGGATAATGGTTTTACAGCAATGAAACTTAAAGTAGGATCAGCAGATATCAATAGAGATATCCGTAGAGCGAATTTAATACGAAATGAAGCTGGTGATGAAGCGACTATTATGTTTGACGCTAATCAGCAATGGAATTTGCCAAAAGCTATTACCATTTGTAATGAGATAAAACAATTAAATCCATATTGGATTGAAGAGCCTACGCATCCAGATGATGTGTATGCCCATGTTGCACTTAAAGATGCGGTAGCTGTAAAATTAGCCATGGGAGAGCATATTCCTAATAAAATACTATTTAAAAACTTCCTTCAGTCGGGGGCAATGAGCTTCAATCAGGTTGATGTAGTTAGAGTAGGAGGTGTTTCCGAATTTATTTTGATCAGCTTGTTGTCACGTAAATATAACATACCTGTAGTTCCTCATGTAGGAGATATGGGGCAAATCCATCAGCACTTGGTTTTATTTAATCATATTACTTTAGGGCATCCTGTTTTGTTTTTAGAACACATACCACATTTGCGAGAATATTTTAAAAACCCCGTTCAAATAATAGATGGATATTATCAAACACCTCAATCTCCAGGAATGAGCTCAGATTTGTTGTAGCTTAAGAGTAGTGTGTTTTTGGATTTTGAATCTTCGTAAGGAAAATCGTATTTAAAAAAGTAATATTTACTTATAAAAATTTGGGCGAATGCACTAATATTAATAGATTTAGATTTTTTTAACCTAATATTTATTAAATCAATCTAAATTTATGAAAATGTGTATTAAGTTTTGCTTTTCACTGTTTCGACCGAAAACAGTGAAGGTGTTAGCCGTTTTCTTGCTTTTGTTTGTCCCTTTTTTAGGTACAGCACAGCAAGGAAATATTGTAACCGGAGTTATTAAAGGTGACGATTTTAATGAGCCTTTGGCTGGAGTAACTGTAAGAGTAGAAGGTACTAATACAGGAGCTGTAACAGACTTCGATGGGAATTATTCAATTTCTGTCCCAAGTGAGCAATCGGTGCTCGTTTTTACTTTTATAGGATTTAAATCTAAAAGTGTAACGGTAGGGAGCCAGCAAACTATAAATGTAACGTTGGAAACAGATGTTACAGAATTAGAAGAATTGGTGTTAGTTGGTTATGGTAGTCAAGAAAAGAAAGACTTGACAGGAGCTATTGGTATAGCAAAAGGAGAAGTGCTTGAAAACCGACCTATTATAAACGTAACAGAAGGACTTCAAGGGGTTGTTGCGGGTTTAAGTATTTCACCGACAAGTGGTACACCTGGCGAAACTCCAGATATTAATATTAGAGGAGCAACAAGTATAAATGGAGGTTCACCCCTTGTTTTAGTGGATGGAGCTCAATTAGATATTAATGCTGTTAACCCAGATGATATAGAAAGTGTAACTGTATTAAAAGATGCTGCATCTGCTGCAATATACGGAGCTAGAGCTGCTTTTGGGGTGATATTAATCACGACTAAAAAAGGTAAGAAAGAAACCAAAACTCGTGTGCGATACTCAGGGAACTCATATATAGCGAGTCCTACTATCTTACCTAAAAAATCGAACAGCTACAAGTTTGCACTTTATGTGAATAGTATGGTTTCGAGTACAAATGCAAGCCCAATTTTTATAGATGAACATTTGTCTTTGATAAAACAACGTGTAGATGGTGTTATACAAAATGACTATACATTAAAACCATCAGGAACAGCTTATTATGAGCATGCAAATACAGATTGGTCTGATTTAGTTTTTTCTGATTTTGCTTTTGGGCAAAACCATTCACTTTCAATTGATGGAGGTTCTGAAAAATCAAGTTACCGGGCTTCATTTGCATATACAGGAAATGAAGGAGTTGTGAAAATTGGTGATGATCAATATAAACGGTTTAACTTCAATACAAACTTATCGACTGATTTAAGTGACTGGATGAAGGCTACTGTGCAAGCTAATTTTATACGTTCAAATACAAACTTGCATAACTTACCCCCAGGACACGGACCTTCAATTTTCCACACCGTTTGGAGAGCAAAACCGACTCAAACGCCAGAAGTTGAAATTGATGGGGTATCGTATCCAACATTTATTAGACAAAATCCAGTATCTACACTTGAGCTTGGTGGAAGGGATGATTTAGATCAATATAATCTGAACTTAAAAGGAGGTATAGAGATGAATTTCGGGAACTTTGATATCTTTTCAAACTTCACATATAACCCTTTTATAAGTAAACGAGTTCGAAATAATGTTGTGTTTACATCGGTAACTCCAGAAGCAAGTTTTGATACGAGAGAAGACGGAGGTCCATCATATGTAGATAAAACAAATACCATCAATAACTATTATGCTTTTGATGCTTATGCTACCTATAAAAAGCGTTGGGATAACGGGCATCATATAGAAGCTACCGTAGGATATAACCAAGAGTGGAAAGAGTTTGATGTAACAAATAGTTATGTAACAGATTTAATTAGTGATGACATTGTTTCACTATCAAATGCAACGGGTGTGCCTACAGTAGCAGACGATATAACAGATTGGGCATTAAGAAGTGGTTTTGCAAGATTGAATTATGATTTTGATGGTAGGTATTTAATAAGTTTAAATGGTAGATACGATGGATCTTCAAGATTTAGCGAAAATGATAGATTTGGATTCTTTCCTTCTGTTTCAGCTGGTTGGAAAATTTCTAGTGAATCTTTTATGGATGATGTACGATTTATTGACTTGTTAAAAATTAGAGCGTCTTATGGTTCATTAGGAAATCAAAATAGTAGTGTATTATATCCGTATGTTGGTTATGATACAGATAGCCAAGTAGATTATATAATTAATGGGCAAAGACCAATTGGGGTAATTCCTCAAAATCCAATTTCTGATGATAGAACGTGGGAAACAGTTTCTTCTGCAAACTACGGATTAGATTTAGTGATGTTCAATGGGAAATTTGATGCTTCTTTTGATTGGTTTAAGAGAACAACAGAAGATATGTTAGTTGCAGGTGATGCGCTTCCAGGTGTTTATGGAGCTACGGCACCGCAAAAAAATGCTGCAGATTTGGAAGTGAAAGGATGGGAGCTTAGTGTTGGTTGGAAAGACCAAATCGGAAAAGATTTCAGATATAATATTAATCTAGCGCTATCAGATTCTCAAGGTGAGATAACGCGTTTTGAAAACCCAACAAATTCTTTAAGTAGAAGTTTTTATGAAGGTCAAGATATTGGCGAAGTATGGGGGTATGAAACATATGGATTATTTCAAAGTCAAGAGGAAATCGATGCCTCAGCAGACCATTCACCACTTGGAGGAGGAAATCTTGTTGCTCCAGGAGACGTTAGATATGCTGACTTAAATAATGATGGGAGTATCGACATGGGAGAAAATACAGTAGATAACCCTGGAGATCGAAAAGTTATAGGGAATCAATCGCCTAGATATTTATACGGTATCCGTGGTGGTATAAATTTCAAAAACTTTGATATGAGCTTCTTCTTTCAAGGTGTAGGTAAAAGAGATTATTGGTTATCAGGACCTATTACTTTTGGAGGTTATAATGCTTACGGAAATGTAATTGTAACAGATGAACTCTATAATGATATATGGAGTGATGGAAGTGATGATTTACCTGTAAATACAGATGCTTTCTATTTCCGTCCTAGTCAAAGAGATGTAATGACTAGAAACTCTCAGGTACAGTCTAGATATTTACAAGATGCTAGTTATTTAAGATTAAAAAATGTAACAGTAGGGTATACTATTAAAGGAATTAAAGGGTTTTCAAACTTTAGAATTTATTTATCAGGAGAGAATCTATTAACCTTTACAGATCTTAATCCTAATTACGATCCTGAAGCACTTGCATTAGGGACAGCATCTTTAGGAGCTGTGAACTTTGGTAGTGCAAATACAACACAATCAGGGAAGTTATATCCTATATCTAAACGATTTTCATTAGGATTAAGTGTGCAATTTTAAAAGTTAAAAAAATGAAATATATAAATATTTACTATTTGGTATTTGCGCTCTTATTAGTAGGGTGTAATGACGATTTTTTAGATCGTTATCCAGAGACACAGATTAATGACGGAAACTTTTTTAAATCGGAATCAGATTTAAAAATTTATAATAATGGTTTGTATTCTTCGTATTTTCTTCGAGAAGGCTTTCAAAATCAAGGAGCTTTTAATGCTGAAGTTTTAACATTCGATAAATATAGTGATAATGCTTTTATGCAAACTCCAGACGATATTCGTTTAGGGATAAATTCGGCAAACCAACCTGGTTTTCAGGAGTGGGATTGGTCTTTAGTAAGAGATATTAATCAGTTTTTAGAGAATGCATCATCAGCAGATGTAGAAGAGGTAGTTAGGAATCGATATATAGCAGAAGCAAGATTAATCCGAGCTTTAGAGTATTATGATAAAGTAAAGCTTTATGGAGATTTGCCTATTATAGATCGTGTTTTAGCTGTAGATGATGAACTATTAACAGCATCACAATCTCCTAGAGATGAAGTTATGGAGTTTATAAATGATGATTTAGATTTCGCTGTACAATGGTTGCCAACTTCAGCAGAAGAAAACCGCTTTAATAAATACATAGCAGCAGCTTATAAAGCAAGAATTATGTTGCATGAAGGTACATTTAGAAAATACCATAGTTTAGGTCAAGAAAAAACCTACTTGCAACAAGCAGCTATTGCTTCACAATTGGTAATGGATAGTGATGATTATATGATTGATCCATCTGTTGGCTACGGAGAATTATTCTCTAATCTAAATTTATCAGGCAATAAAGAAATTGTATTCTTTAAAGATTATGAGGAATCGTTACAATTATATCACAATGTTGGTAACATTTTAACTCATGTAAATGGTGCCGAATTTGGAGGTTCTAAAAGTTTGATAAATGATTATTTGGCTTTAGATGGTTTGCCTATAGAAGAAAGTGACTTGTACGAAGGTGATGAAACGATTGAAAAGGAATTTGCTAATCGAGACTTACGCTTAAGAGAAACTTTTGGGATTCCAAATTCATATTTTATTGGGGATAAGATATATTTAAATTCAGATCCTAATGGAATTGTGAATACGGGAACACCTTCAGGATATCAATTAGTGAAATTTTATAATGAAGAACAGGATCCTTTAGCTTGGAATCGTAATTTCATTGATGCTCCATTAATTAGATATGCTGAAGTTTTACTTATTAATGCGGAAGCAAAAGCAGAATTGCAAACTATTACTCAAAATGATATAGATAATACAGTAAATCTATTAAGAGTAAAAGCTGGAGTTGCCGATTTAACTTTGAGTGGAGGTATCATTGAAGATATTAGAAGAGAAAGAAGAGTTGAGTTGGCTTTTGAAGGATTCCGTTATGATGATTTAATGCGTTGGAAACAAGGGAGCCTTTTAGCAGAACCAGTGCTAGGATTAAAATTTAATGATACAGATATTGCTGATGCTGATGCATTTGAAGTAGGAACAGATATTCAGCTCAATAATGAGGGTTACATTATTTCTGATAATGTTTATTCCTTTGATGAGTCTAAAAATTATTACTTTCCTATTCCTGTAAATGAATTGTCTTTAAATCCAAATTTAGAACAAACACCAGGTTGGTAACTAATTGGATTTGATAAAACTCGTACCTTTATATAATAAATTTATGTAAAAGGTGCGAGTTTAATATTTTATGAGCTTTTACTAAGTTGATGTAATTGGATAGATAAATGAAAAAGAAAACCAAAGAAATAATAATTGAAGCGGCTATCGATTTGTTCAACGAATTGGGAGTACAGAATGTAACGAGTAGAAGTTTAGCAAAGAAAATTGGGATTAGTCACGGAAATTTAGATTATCATTTTAATACTAAAGAGGCGCTACTTATTGCTATTTATGAGCAAATGCGTGAGGAAATGACTGCTTCTTATGAGTTTAAAGAAGATCAATTTTCTTCATTTGAGCATTTTCATAGATTGATGATGCATATAGATAAGTTTCAGTCTAAGTATCGTTTTTTTAATTTAGATGTGTTAGAAATTTCAAGATCAAACCCAGAAGTAGCAAAAATTTTAAAGGGAACATTAGTCAACAGAAAAGAACAGATGCAACAATTTTTCAATCGCTTTTTAGAAGAAGGATTAATTGTTATGAATGAAGATATTTCTTTTGAAAGATTACAACATACCATACGTATTATAATTACATTCTGGTTGCCGCAACAAGAACTGTTAATTGGATATAAAACAGATCAAACAGGGATAATGCCAAAATATATTTGGGAACTTTTAATTCCTGTAATGACTATTCAGGGAAAAAAAGAATACCATCGAATACTAGAATCTCTAGGGTAAAATAGTGAGACACCTATTCTATTCTTAGTATATCCTTCGCTAAGGATATCATTTTTTTATCGCCCGTATGTTTGTTGGGTTCGTCAGATAATTTCACGGTAGGAAGCCATTCATTGTCACTTGTAAGAACATCCGTAAGTTTAATAACAATATTCATAGGTCTTAATCCTACATCATTGGTTAAGTTTGTACCTATTCCGAAGGAAATACCTATTTTACCTTTACAAGCTTTTGTAATCAATTCTACTTTTTCAGGATTCAATCCATCAGAAAAGATAATGTATTTGTAAAGAGGATTTATACCGTGACTTTTATAATGGGCAATTGTTTTTTCTGCAAACTCAATAGGATCACCACTGTCATGACGAACACCATCAAACAACTTTGCAAACTTGGTGTCGAATTGTTTAAAGAAAACTTCAGTTGTATAGGTGTCAGATAAAGCAACTCCCAAATCTCCTCGATAGACATCCACCCAGTGCTCTAAAGACATTGCATTTGCCATTTTAAAACCATATTCTGCTGCATGAAACATAAACCATTCATGGGCGTGTGTACCAATAGGTTTTACATTGTAAAGCATTGCCATGTGTACGTTACTAGATCCAGTAAAACTTTTCCCTTTAAATGAAGAAAGTGTATGGACTACTTCTCGATGTGTGCGGTAAGAGTGTCTTCTTCTTGTGCCAAATTCGGCAAAAGTAACACCTAGTTCATTGTAGAGTTTTATTTTATCTAATGTATTGTCTACTATTTTTTCTTTAGGCCATCGCTCCTGTTTTGTAAGCTCATAATATAATTCGCTAATCATAGCTAAAAGAGGAACTTCCCATAAGATTGTTCGGTACCAATATCCAGAAATGTATACTTCTAAATCTTCACCGGTTTGTTTTATGGTAACTTCAGATGGATCGTAACGATATCCTTCTAAGAAGTCAACATATGCAGGGTTTAGGTATTGACAGTTTTTACGTAAAAACTGCTTTTCATCTTTTGTAAGCTGTAATAAAGCCATGTTATCTACTGCAGTACGAAGTGCTTGTTCAAATCCTTCAGGGAATTTATGTTCCCCTCGATTTATAAATTTATATTTCCCCTGTACGTTAGGAAATAGCTTTACTACAGCGCATTGCATGGTAAATTTATAGAAATCGTTATCTAGTATAGAGTTGAAAACAGTAAAATTATGGTCTTTAAGCATACTTTAAATTTAAGCTGAAAGTTAAGATATATTTTCAAAATAGGATAGCTATAGTATAAAGTATATTATTGAATATGCATTGACTGAGATATGAAATACGTAGTAAATCGTGATTTTTGAAATTAAATGTTTAGAAAAAGTTAAGAAAATATGTTTTTTTGAAAAAAAATTAAGGGAACCCTTTTATATTACAAATTAATAATTACATTAGCAGCGTAAACAAGAAACAACACATGTTAGCAAACGCATACAACTGGAACTTTTATTTCTTTTTCTTTTATTTCTTTAATAAAGGAACGGGACGGTTATAGGTTTTTGCTAATGAAAAATATATATAGAGTCCCGAAATTTTTTCGGGACTTTTTTTATGCCAAATTTTAATGAATAATAAAGTTGCAATACAAGGAATATTAGGATCTTTTCACCACCAAGTGGCGTTAGAATATTTTGGAAAAGAAGTAGTTGTGGATGAGTGTCTGTCTTTCGATGCACTTGTAGATAGCCTAATTAATAAAGAAAGTGATATAGCTGTAATGGCAATTGAGAACTCCATTGCGGGGTCTATAATTCCTAATTATGCGTTGATAAATAATCACGATTTACATATTATTGGGGAGCATTATATAAATGTGCATCACAACTTATTAGTGCTAGATGGGCAAACAATCGATGACATAAAAGAGGTTTATTCGCACCCAATGGCATTGCTTCAATGTAAAGCTTTTTTTAGACAATATCCGCATATAAAACTTATTGAAGATGCAGATACTGCGGAGGCGGCAAGAAGAATTCATCAAGGGCAATTAAAAGGAGTTGGAGCAATAGCAAGTAAAGCAGCGGCATCTATTTTTGAGTTAAAAATGTTGGCCGAAGAAATACAGACTATTGAAAATAATTCTACTCGTTTTGTAATTGTAAAGACTAAGAATTCTGTAATTCCTAAGGAAGAGATTAATAAAGCTTCTATAATGTTCGAATTGGGAACAAAAAGAGGAAGTTTAGCAACTGTTTTAAATGTTATGAGTGATTGTAAGTTAAACTTAACTAAAATACAATCCCTACCAAAAATAGAAACTCCATGGAGATATTCTTTTTATGTAGATGTAACTTTTGAAACTTATGAAGATTTTGAAAAAGCTAAGGCTTTACTAAATATAATGGCATCTCACTTTAAGGTGCATGGAGAATATAAAAATGCAAAGAAATGATACAAGTAGCCAATCGTTTACATAGTGTAGAAGAATATTACTTCTCGAAAAAACTGAGAGAAGTTAGAGAATTAATGGCAGCAGGAAAACCTATTATAAACATGGGGATAGGAAGTCCAGATATGGCTCCTTCCGAAGATGTTTTACAAGCCTTAATTTCTTCTTTAAAAGAAGATAAAGCGCATCAATATCAGAGTTATCAAGGATTGCCTGAGTTGAGAGCTGCGGCTGTAAATTTCTATAAAAAGCATTTTAATGTGACTTTAGATAGCAATACTGAAATATTACCATTAATGGGTTCTAAAGAAGGTATTATGCATATAAGTATGGCTTTTTTAAATGAAGGTGATGAGGTGCTTATTCCTAATCCAGGATATCCTACCTATACATCGGTTACAAAATTAGTTGAAGCCGTTCCTAGATATTACGATTTAACAGCTACAGGTAATTGGCTTCCAGATATAGAGGCTTTAGAGAAAGAAGATCTTTCTAAAGTAAAATTAATGTGGCTTAGTTATCCACATATGCCAACTGGAGCGAATGCTAAAAAAGAAGTTTTTGAAGCGCTAGTGGCTTTTGCTAAAAGGAATGATATTTTATTGGTGAATGACAATCCATATAGTTTTGTTTTAAATGAAAATAGATTGAGTATTCTAGAAATTCCAGGAGCAAAGGATGTTGCTTTAGAGCTAAACTCTTTGAGTAAGACTTTTAATATGGCAGGTTGGAGAGTAGGATTTGTATTTGGAAATGCGACCCATTTAGATGCAGTACTTAAAGTGAAAAGTAATATGGATAGCGGGATGTTTTATGGTTTGCAAAAAGGAGCAATTAAAGCATTAGAATCTTCAGGAGAATGGTATTCTAAATTGAATGAAGTGTATAAAACTCGTAGAGATTTAATCTTTCAATTAGCAGATAAGCTTAATTGTACCTACGATAAAAATGCATCTGGAATGTTTGTCTGGTCAAAACTTCCTTCAGGAGTAAATTCCGCAGAAGAGTTTATAGATAACATTCTTTATGATAAAAGTGTTTTTATAACTCCGGGAACAATTTTCGGAAGCAATGGAGAAGGTTATATCAGATTTTCACTTTGTGTAGGAGAAGATAAAATAAAAGAAGCGATAGAAAGATTTTAATTAAAAAGAATATAAGAGTCGGGACAATAAAATCATCGAATGTTTTGACTCATATTTCTTAAACTATATAGAAATGAATGTATTAATAATAGGCTTAGGTCTCATAGGAGGATCGATGGCGTTGGATATAAAAGCGAACAATAAAGATGCAAAAATTATTGGTTACGATGCTAACGACGCACATATGGAGGAGGCTTTAGCACTAGGTTTTATTGATGAAAAGGGCGTATTTGAAGATGTAGCAAAAGCAGATGTTGTTATTGTTTCTATTCCTGTAAATGCAGCTATTGAGGTGCTTCCAAAAGTTTTGGACATCGTAAAAGAAGACACTTTGGTTTTTGATGTAGGTTCAACAAAAGCTAATATTTGTAATACGTTAGAGAATCATCCAAATAGGAGAAATTTTCTAGCAGCACATCCTATTGCTGGAACTGAGTTTTCAGGACCAAAAGCAGCGATTAGAGAATTATATAAAGACAAAACGAATATTGTCTGTGAAGTGGAAAAGACAGCATTTAAGCTTCAAGAACGTGCATTTAAAATTTTTAATGATTTAGGAATGCGAATTCGGTACATGGAGCCAAAAGCGCATGATAGGCACATAGCTTATGTATCGCATTTATCACATATAAGTTCGTTTATGCTTGGAAAAACAGTAATCGATAAGGAAAAAAATGAGCGTGATATCTTTGATATGGCGGGAAGTGGATTCGAAAGCACAGTGCGTTTAGCAAAAAGTTCACCAGCAATGTGGAGTCCAATTTTTGAACATAATAAAGAGAATGTGATAGAGACTTTAGAAGAATATATTGCAAATCTTCAGAAGTTTAAAAAATTAATGCAAGAAGATGACTTTGATGCTATTTATCAAGAGATGGCAGAAACAAATAGAATAAAAGAAATATTAAAAGGAATTTCAATCAAAACTTCATAAGTAAATTAAAAATGGAAAATTCAGCAGGATTAAGAACATGGTTAGATGAGATGAACTTAGATCATCCATTAGTAATAGCAGGTCCATGTAGCGCAGAAACAGAAGAACAGGTTTTACAAATTGCTCACGAATTAAAAGATAGTGATGTAAATTACTTCCGTGCAGGAATATGGAAACCAAGAACAAGACCAGGAAATTTTGAAGGTGTTGGAGCAATTGGTTTAGAGTGGCTTAAAAAAGTTAAAGAAGAAACAGGCCTAAAAACAGCTACAGAGGTTGCAAATAGAGCACATGTAGAGTTAGCTTTAGAGAATGATGTAGACTTGTTATGGATTGGTGCACGTTCTACAGTGAGTCCGTTTATAATTCAAGAAATTGCTGATGCTCTTGAGGGTACAGATAAAATTGTATTAGTTAAAAACCCTGTAAATCCAGATTTATCTCTTTGGTTAGGTGGAGTAGAGCGTTTATACAGTAAGAATATTAAAAATCTTGGAGTTATTCATAGAGGGTTTTCTACTTATGAAAAATCTAAATACCGTAACAATCCAGAATGGCAATTAGCTATTGAGTTACAGAATAAATTTCCAGATCTTCCTTTAATTTTAGACCCATCTCATATTACAGGAAATAGAGAAATGATTTTTGATGTTTCTCAAACTGCTTTAGATCTTAATTACGATGGATTGATGATCGAAACACATACAACTCCAGATAAAGCTTGGAGTGATGCAGCTCAACAAGTTACTCCAGATACTCTTAAGAATATTATGAGAGATCTTAAAATAAGAAAAGAAACTGATGAAGAGGCAGAATACACTAGTAAACTTACTAATTCTCGTGCTCAGATAGACGTTATTGATAATTCTTTAATTGAATTATTAGGAAAGAGAATGAAGGTTTCTGATGATATCGGGAAATTGAAAAAACAACGTAACGTTGCTGTACTTCAGTCTAAAAGATGGAATGAGATCCTAGGAAAGATGATTATGGATGGTGAAGAAAAAGGATTAAGTGAAGAGTTTATCTTACGTATTTTTAAAGCAATTCACCAAGAGTCTATTAACCACCAAGAAAAGGTAGTTAAAGGATAATTGAAGATTAGGATATAGAAGTCAAAAGTACCAAGCTAACATTTCGTTAACTTCTAAATTTGTACTTTTGACTTCTTACTTTTTAATATGACAGGAATAGTTTATAAATCGACTGGAAGCTGGTACAGCGTTAAAACGAATGACGGAGAATTCTATAATTGTAGAATCAAAGGAAAATTCAGAATTCAAGGTATAAAAAGTACCAATCCGGTAGCAGTAGGTGATGTTGTAGAGATAGATTTAGATTCTATTGGAGGGGAAACCATAGGTGTTATAAAAGATATACATGAACGTAAGAATTATATTATTCGTAAATCTGTAAATCTTTCTAAAAGAACACATATTATTGGTGCCAATATCGATAATGCCTTTTTATTAGTCACATTAAATAACCCAACTACATTTACTGATTTTATAGATCGTTTTTTAGTTACTTCGGAAGCTTATCATATAACTCCAATTTTACTTTTTAATAAAATTGATTCTTATGATGAAGCAGCACTTGAAGACCTACGTTTCTTAGTTCATATTTATAGAGATATCGGTTATAAATGTGTGGAAGTATCTGCAACAAACGGAACTAATATAGATGAGGTAAAGCAATTAATGGAAGGTAAAACAAGCATTTTTACGGGACATTCTGGTGTTGGTAAGTCTACCTTAGTAAATGCAATTGAGAGTGGTTTGGATTTAAAAACAGCCGAAATTTCAGAGCAACACAAGCAAGGGCAGCATACCACTACATTTGCAGAAATGTTCGATCTAAGTTTTAATGCTCGTATTATAGATACTCCTGGAATTAAAGGCTTTGGAATTGTAGACATGGAAAAACATGAAATAGGAAACTATTTTCCAGAATTCTTTGCCCTTAAAAATGATTGTAAATTTAATAACTGTTTGCATATAGATGAGCCTAAATGCGCAGTTAAAGATGCGTTAGAGGCAGGGAAGATTGCATGGAGTCGTTATAAGAGCTATATCCAAATTATAGATGGGGAAGAAGAGAATTATAGAACAGATATTTACGGAGATTCTTAATTATGAAAGTAGTAATACAACGTGTTTCTGAAGCAAGCGTTACTATAGAAGGTCAAATAAAATCAAGCATAAATAATGGATTACTTATTCTATTAGGTATTGAAGATGCTGATGGAAAAGAAGATATCGAATGGCTCTGTAGAAAAATAGCAGGCTTACGTATTTTTAATGATTCTGAAGGAGTGATGAATCTTTCTTTAAAGGATGTAGGAGGAGATGCAATTGTAGTGAGTCAGTTTACGTTACATGCTTCAACAAAAAAGGGAACAAGACCTTCTTATATTAAGGCAGCTAAACCGACGGTTGCTATTCCGTTATATGAAAGTTTTATTAAGCATTTAGAAACCGAAATTGGACAAGAAGTTGGAACTGGTGAGTTTGGAGCCGATATGAAAGTCTCTTTGCTAAATGATGGACCAGTAACGATTATAATAGATTCAAAAAATAGATAATCATGGACATAAAAAACTCACAGCTAGAAGTAGATAATTGGATAAAGGAGCACGGTGTTCGTTATTTTAATGAACTTACCAATATGGCTCAGCTTACCGAAGAAGTAGGAGAAGTAGCAAGAATAATTGCTCGTAGATATGGGGAGCAAAGCGAAAAGGAGAGCGATAAAGGGAAAGACCTTGGAGAGGAATTGGCAGATGTTGTATTTGTAGTGCTTTGTCTTGCGAATCAAACGGGAATCGATTTACAAGCTTCTTTTGATAAGAAAATGGGTGTTAAAACGGAACGTGATCACGATAGACATCATAACAATCAGAAATTGAAATAATTTTTCAATCAATTAATTCCAAACAGGCTAAATTAAAAGTCTTAACCTATTCAAATCTCGATTATCGAGTAATAATAACCACTAGAAATTTATAATTGTGAACTTACTTTTATCTTCCAATCAGCATAATTTACACCAACATATAACAATTACTGGGTCTAAAAGTGAAAGCAATCGAGCTTTACTTTTACAGGCATTATATCCAAATATTACAATTGAGAATCTGTCTAATTCTGATGATTCTCAAGTAATGAAAAAAGGGCTTCAAGTATATAATGGAGAAGTAGATATTCATCATGCAGGCACTGCAATGCGTTTTCTAACGGCCTTTTTTGCTACTCAAGCTGAAAGAAATGTTGTTTTAACTGGTTCCCAAAGGATGACCGAGCGTCCAATAAAAATTTTAGTAGATGCACTTCGTCAATTAGGGGCAGAAATAGAATATGTAAAAGATGAAGGATATCCTCCATTAAAAATAAAAGGGAAAAAAATAACTAATAATAAAGTCTCTTTGGCTGCCAATGTAAGTAGTCAATATATCTCTGCACTGTTACTGGTGGCTCCTACTTTAGAAAATGGATTGGAGTTAACATTAGAAGGTAAAATAACATCCGTCCCATATATTAAAATGACTTTGGCATTACTCACAGAAATAGGAGTTAAAAGCGATTTTTCTGGTAATGTGATTACTGTGTCACCGCAAAAAGAAGTTGTAGATAAAACTTTGATTGTAGAATCTGATTGGAGTTCAGCGTCTTATTTTTATGGAATTTCAGCCTTATGTAATGTAGGTTCAGAGATTTCGCTTTCTAGTTACAAAGCAACAAGTCTCCAAGGGGATAGCGTTCTTAAAGAGCTTTATAAGCAGTTTGGAGTAGAAACAATATTTAATAAAACTATAGTTACACTAAAAAAAGTAAGAGAGGTTTCTAAAGATGAGGTTATCAATTTTGATCTGGCAAACGCTCCAGATATTGCACAAACAATAGCTGTAACTTGTTTCGGGTTGGGATTAAAATGTGAGCTTTCTGGGCTTCATACTTTAAAAATCAAAGAGACAGATCGATTAGAAGCGTTAAAAACGGAGTTATCAAAATTGGGAGCAAATATATCAGTTACTGATAAAGAATTATTTTTACAGCCTTCAGGAGAAATAAAAGAAAATGTAGCTATAGATACTTATAACGATCATAGAATGGCAATGGCTTTTGCTCCTTTAGCTTTAAAAGTTCCAATAAGAATAAACGATGCAGAAGTAGTTTCTAAATCGTATCCAGATTTTTGGAAAGACATGGAAGCATTGCATTTTAAAGTTAGCGAAGTATAGTTGTTTTTATAATTTGCTTATTTCTTTTACCATCAAAATAATTTTATAAAGTGTAAAATACTGATTATAAGAAATAATTGCTGTTTTACTTGACAACCCCTATGCTCATATTGTATATTTGCAGCTCGCAAAAATGCGATTATAGGAATTAATGTGCATAAAGCGTTCAATTCCTTATTATATATAACAGATTTGAGTTTAGAAAGTTACGTATTAATATATTCCGATTTTTCTATTATCGATTAATGATTATTAGAATATCGGTTTTTTATTTGAACGATTTTCGACTCTAAAAAAAGAAAATAGCAGATGAAATTATCACATTTTAGTTTTGACCTTCCACCGGAATTATTAGCAGAATACCCATCGGAGCATAGAGATGAAGCGCGTTTGATGGTTCTTAATAGAAAAGAAGAGACTATTGAGCACAAACAGTTTAAAGATCTGATTGATTATTTTGATGAAGGAGATGTAATGGTACTTAACAATACTAAAGTTTTTCCTGCTAGATTGTTTGGTAACAAAGAAAAAACTGGAGCTCGTATTGAAGTATTCTTATTAAGAGAATTAAATGTAGAGCAACGTCTTTGGGATGTATTAGTTGATCCTGCTAGAAAAATTAGAATTGGAAATAAATTATATTTCGGTGATGATGAAAGCTTAGTAGCAGAAGTTATCGATAATACTACATCTAGAGGGAGAACGCTTCGTTTTTTATACGATGGTTCTTATGAAGAATTCAGAAAAAAATTAAATGATTTAGGAGAAACGCCACTTCCTAAATACATCAAAAGAGATGTTGAAGAGTCTGATGAAGAGCGTTACCAGACTATATATGCAAAAACAGAAGGGGCTGTAGCTGCACCAACAGCAGGACTTCACTTTTCTAAGCATTTATTAAAGCGTTTAGAAATAAAGGGAATTGACTTTGCTGAGCTAACACTTCACGTAGGTCTTGGAACTTTTAATCCAGTTGAGGTTGAAGATCTTTCTAAGCATAAAATGGACAGTGAAGAATTGTTTATAGAGCAACGTACTGCTGATATTGTAAATAACGCGAAGAAAAATAAGCGTAAAGTATGTGCTATTGGTACTACTGCAATGCGTGGATTAGAAAGTGCTGTTTCTTCAGATTTAAAATTGAATCCTTATGAAGGGTGGACTAATAAATTTATTTTCCCTCCTTATGACTTTAGTATAGCTAATTGTATGGTTACAAATTTCCATACTCCAAAATCTACATTATTAATGATGATTTCTGCTTTTGCAGGTCATGATTTTGCAATGAAAGCATATAAAGAGGCAATCAAAGAAGGATATAAGTTTTATTCTTACGGAGATGCAATGCTTATATTATAATATAAAAATAAGATGATTATAAAAGTCCTGCTCTTGTAATGAGCAGGACTTTTTTGTTCTTCAAAGTTTGTTACAACTTTGTTATCTCTATTCGTAAATCATAAATCAAAACGTATCTTTGCACCTATGCAAGCATCAAAAAAGGACATACGCGCATTAACTAAAGAACAACTCCGAGATTTCTTTGTATCTCAAGGAGATAAGGCTTTCCGTGGAAATCAAGTTTATGAATGGCTATGGGGGAAGGCGGCTTATTCTTTTGAAGCAATGACCAACCTTTCTAAAGAAACTAGGGAAATGCTAGAGGCTAACTTTGTAATCAACCATATTAAGGTAGATCAAATGCAGCGTAGTAGTGACGGTACCATAAAAAATGCTGTTCGTTTACACGATGATCTTATTGTAGAGTCGGTTTTAATTCCTACTTCTACAAGAACTACGGCTTGTGTTTCTAGTCAGGTAGGATGTAGTTTAGACTGTAAGTTTTGTGCTACTGCTAAGTTAAAACGTATGCGTAATCTTAATCCAGATGAGATTTACGATCAGGTAGTTGCTATAGATAATGAAAGTAGGTTGTATTTTGATAAGCCCTTATCTAATATTGTTTTTATGGGGATGGGAGAACCGCTTATGAATTACAATAACGTATTGGCAGCTATTGAGAAAATTACTTCTCCAGAAGGGTTAGGAATGTCGCCACGTAGAATAACGGTTTCTACATCTGGAGTTCCTAAGATGATTAAGAAGATGGCAGATACAGAGGTGAAGTTTAAATTGGCAGTTTCATTACATTCTGCTATCGATGAGATTAGAACTTCTATAATGCCTTTTAATGCTACTTTTCCTTTAGCAGATTTACGAGAAGCACTTCAGTATTGGTTTGATAAAACAAAGAGTAGAATTACGTATGAGTATGTTGTTTGGAGAGGTATAAACGATACTCGTAAAGATGCAGATGCATTGGTTCAGTTCTGTAAATTTGCCCCTTCTAAAGTCAATATCATTGAATATAACCCTATTGGTGATGATGAATTTAATCAAGCAGATTCTAGCGCGATAGATATGTATCAAAAGGTTTTAGAGCGTAATGGAATTACAGTAACGGTAAGACGTTCTCGAGGAAAAGATATTGATGCTGCTTGCGGGCAGCTGGCAAATAAATCATAGACAAAAAGTAGTTTAATTTTTTTATATTGTAGTGTAAAATGTCAAGTCATGGAGCTACAATCCGGAGATTTAAAAATTATAAATAATGCACTTCATATAAATGATGGTCAGAAACGGCAATACTTATACCTAAAAATTGCTTTGTTTATGGGATTTGTAAACGGAGCTGTTAATTTATACCATTATTTTAAAGGGCAAACACATTATAGCTACTTGTTGATAGGTATAGGGTTAATATGTGCTTTTGCATTGATATGGTTTTTCCAATATTCTAATAAAGAGGTTATTTCTTTTGAAGAAATCCAGGAAATAAAATATAAGAATATTTTAAATAGGAAGTCATTTATGATTCGTTTAAAATCTGGACGAAAAAGGGAGCTATTCTTTCCGAGATATAAATCTGATTCTAACAAACTCATTGCTTTATTTCAAGATAAAGGTTTTCTTAAAAAATAAATAGGAGGCTTTTTATAACCTTGTATTTTAATACTATATTTACGCTTTCTATGAAGGTAGTAGAACAAATTAAAGAGCCGATACGTCATGAGATGGAACTTTTTGAAAAAAAGTTCCATGAATCGATGTCTTCAAAAGTAGCCTTACTCAACCGTATTACATATTATATTGTAAATCGAAAGGGTAAGCAAATGCGCCCTATGTTTGTTTTTCTTGTAGCAAAAATGGTTTCCGATGGAGCTGTTAATGATCGTACCTATCGAGGAGCGAGTGTTATCGAACTTATTCATACAGCTACCTTGGTTCACGATGATGTGGTAGACGATAGCAATAGGAGGCGTGGATTCTTCTCCATAAATGCTTTATGGAAAAATAAAATAGCGGTTTTAGTAGGAGACTACCTTCTTTCTAAAGGGCTACTTCTTTCTATTGATAATGAAGATTTTGATCTCCTGAAGATAATTTCTGTTGCTGTTAGAGAGATGAGTGAAGGGGAATTACTTCAAATAGAGAAAGCAAGACGCTTAGATATAACAGAAGCTGTTTATTATGAAATAGTTCGTCAGAAAACGGCAACATTAATTGCGGCGTGCTGTAGTTTAGGTGCATGTTCTGTAAAACCGAATTCTGATGAAGTTGAAAAGATGCGAAAGTTTGGAGAGCTGATAGGAATGGCTTTTCAGATAAAAGATGATCTTTTTGATTATACAGATGGACCGATAGGAAAACCTACAGGAATAGATATAAAAGAGCAAAAAATGACGCTTCCTCTTATTTATACGTTAGATAATTGTAGTAAAGAAGAGCGCAAGTGGCTTATAAACTCCGTTAAGAAACACAACAAAGATAAAAAGCGAGTTAATGAGGTTATTGCTTTTGTAAAAGACAAGGGAGGTTTAATTTATGCTGAAGAAAAAATGATTGCATTTCAGCAAGAAGCTCTTTTGTTATTAGCAGATTTCCCACCTTCAGTTTACAAAGATTCTTTAGAGCTTATGGTAAATTACGTGATTGAGCGTAAAAAATAAATATAAAATTCTCCTTACTATACTTACTTTTATAGTAGTTGCTACGATTTACTTTTGTAGCAATCTCTTTTAAACAATTACATTTTTTTTAATTAAAAGAACTGTTTCTCTTTATAGTTATTATGTATTTTTAATATGCTGTTTATATATGAATTAGCTATTATTTTTAAATAAAATAACAACCTAGGCAACCTTTCTTAAAAAGCAAACGTCTTTTTAAATAGAACTAACAATGAAACGGGTCTTGAAAATCATACAACTTAACAGTAACGAGCAGAAGCTTATAGAAAAGGCAAGGAAGGGAAGTAGAGATGCGCAACATAAAATATACTTACAATTTTCGCCTAAAATGCTTTCTGTATGTCGGTATTATATAAAAGATATTCATTATGCTGAAGATGTTATGATAACTGCTTTCTACAAAGTTTTTAAAAAGATAGAAACTTTTAAGAGTGAAGGTAGTTTTGAAGGATGGATTCGTAAAATTATGGTTCGAGAATGTTTAAGCTTTATAAGAAGTAAAAAGGAAATAATCTTTTTAGAAAATGAAAATGATTATCCTAAGGAAGATTTTGTCTTGGATAAATACCATGAACTTCTTGAAGTAGAAGAAATTCAGGTTTTAATAGATGCGCTTCCAGATGGTTATAAATCTGTATTCTTGTTATTTGCTGTTGAAGGATATTCTCATAAAGAAATAGCTTTACAGTTAAATATTGCAGAAAGTACATCTAAATCTCAATTGTTTAAAGCTAGAAGGGTGCTTCAGGAAAATATTAAAGAATTTAAAAATAGTAATTATGAGTCTCAATCCTCTTAATAATCATATAAAGAAAACTTTAGAAGAACGAAAAATTAATCCTTCTAAAGATGCATGGGAGCGTTTGGAGTCCAAGTTGAATACAGATGGTAATTCAAAAAGGAAAAATATAGCTATGGTGTATTGGGTAGCAGCAGTATTTGTTGTGATTTTAGTTAGTAGTATTTATTTAATTAATTCATCCAATCAAGATATACATTTAGAGGTAGTAAAACAAAATGTTCAAGACCCTATTGAAGAGCCTATAAAAAAGAACCCAGAAATACTAAATGAGCAAATTATAGAAGCATCTAACAGCATGGCTACTAAAAAGTCAGTGTCAGATGAGTTAAATGAAAATAAAGCTTCGCAATCTAAAAAGGCTATCGAGTATGTTGAAGATGGAACTTCGGTTTTGGTAGCAGAAAGAAAGAAGGAAACTATTGAATCAGATAAAATTAATGATGTGGCTTCGAAAATAATAGAGTTGAAAGAGGGTACAAGTGTTACAGATGAAGAGATAAATGCACTTTTATTAGAAGCTCAAAAGTCAATCTATAATGAAAAAATGCATAATAAGCGGCCGGATAGCCTCAGTGCAATGGCGCTTTTAGACGAAGTAGAAACAGAACTAGATCAATCTTTTAAAGAGAAAGTCTTCGAAGTTATCAAAGAAAGATTGATGAGAGTTAAATCTGCTGTAGCCGACCGTAATCAATAGTTTATTCATCAATCAAAATCAAAAATCATGTTTAGAATTAAAATTTATATCGCCATAGCGATAGTACTCCTTAATGTCCATTATGTATTGGGACAGGAAGTATCAGATACTTTAAAAGTTGTAACACCTTTGTCAAAGATCGAGTTATTACAAAAACAGAAGGAACAAGTAATAAATGACGAGAAAGCTAGGCTTAAGAGGGAGGTTGAAAAAATAACAGAAGATCAGTCTAGTGGAGTTTTAACAAGTACTGAAGCGGAGAATAAGAAAAAGGAAGCCGCAGAAATAGCAGCAAAGAATATCGAGAATAAAATTGCAATATTGGATAATAATATAGCATTGCTGCAAAGGGGAGAGGATCTTTTTATTGAAGAAGATATTGTGAAAGAAGATGTATTAGAAGAACCCAATAATTGTAAATATAAACGAGTTTATGATAAAAGAACAAGCTCAGCTATTTATGTAGCTTTTGGATTTAATCATGGGTTGATTGATGGAGTTTCTTTTAATGATACACCATATCAGATTGGAGGAAGTAAATTCTTTGAGGTTGGTTGGCAATGGAAAACTCGTCTTCTTAAAAATAGTAATGCAATAAGATTAACTTATGGAATTTCGTATCAATCGAACGGGATTAAGGCAGCAGATAATTTGTACTTCGTAAAAGAGGGAAATATAACATCTTTAGAAACTTATGAGGGTAAAGTTCATAAAGCTAAATTGCGAATGGATAATTTTGTAGTCCCTGTATTTTTTGAATTTGGGCCTTCAAAAAAGGTAGAGCGAGAAGATTATTTTAGATATGATACGCGACATAAATTTGTAACTGGAATTGGAGGTTATGCAGGCCTAAACTCAAGTACTAGACAAAAATTAAGAGCTACTAATTTAGAGGGTGTAAAGTCGGAACAAAAGATAAAAGACAATTATAACACAAATAATTTTATTTATGGAATTGCTGGTTATATAGGTTATGGAGGTGTATCGTTATATGTGAAATATGATTTAAATGATATGTTTAAAGAGCCAAATGTAGAACAGCACAATATATCCTTAGGACTTCGATTTGAAATATAAATTTCAATAAAAAAGTGTCATCAGTAACGTTATAAGGTTATAATATTACTTATTTTTGATTCCTGCTTTAAGTGGGAATCATTTTTTTATAAATTCTTTTAAAAATTATTTTCAATTGATTTCAAAGTCGACCATAGATAAAGTTTTTGATGCTTCTCGCGTAGAGGAGGTGATTGGTGATTTTGTACAATTAAAGAAATCGGGGTCTAGCTTTAAAGGGCTTAGTCCATTTTCTGATGAGCGAACACCTAGTTTTATGGTTTCTCCTGTGAAACAAATCTGGAAAGATTTTAGTAGTGGGAAAGGTGGGAATGTTGTGGCTTTCCTTATGGAACACGAACATTATACATATCCTGAAGCTATTAAATACTTAGCTAGGAAATATGGGATTGAAGTAGAGGAGACAGAGCAAACTAACGAAGCTAAAGAGAAATCTAGTGAGCGTGAAAGTATGTATTTGGTTTCTGAATTCGCTCAAGACTATTTTCAAAAAACATTAAAAAATAGTGAGTTAGGAAAAGCAATTGGTGGAACTTATTTTAAAGAGCGTGGTTTTACCCAAGAAACTATAGAAAAATTTAAACTAGGATACTCTTTAGATCAGTGGGATGCTTTTACAAAAGAAGCGCTTGGAAAAGGATATCAATTAGATTTTTTAGAAAAAACGGGGTTAACTATTGTAAAGGAGAAAGAGGGTTCTGGAGATAAGAGAATGTTCGATCGATTTAAAGGTCGAGTAATGTTCCCTATTCACTCTATGAGTGGCCGTGTTTTAGGTTTTGGAGGTCGTATTCTAACATCAGATAAAAAGGCTGCAAAATATTTAAATTCCCCTGAGAGTGAGATATATCATAAGAGTAAAGTGTTGTATGGTATTTATCATGCAAAGCAAGCTATAGCCAAACAAGATAATTGTTATTTAGTTGAAGGTTATACAGATGTGATACAGTTTAATCAAAGCGGAATAGAAAATGTTGTAGCTTCTAGTGGAACTGCTTTGACGTCGGATCAAATTCGACTTATAAATAGATTAACAAAGAATATTACGGTTCTCTTTGATGGTGATGCTGCTGGGATTCGAGCTTCTATTAGAGGTATAGATTTGATTTTGGAACAAGGAATGAATGTTAAGATTTGTACTTTTCCTGAAGGTCAAGATCCAGATAGCTACGCAAGAGAAAATGATCATGAAGAGTTAGTTGCTTTTTTAGAAGAAAATGCAACCGATTTTATACGTTTTAAAGCTTCTTTACTGGTTAAAGATGCTGAAAACGATCCTATAAAAAAGGCTGATACTATTCGTGAGATTGTAAATAGTATCTATAAGATTCCAGATAGAATCCAACGGGAGGTATACATCCAAGAGTGCTCCAGGATAATGGATATTTCTGAAGATGTTTTATATAATACATTAGCTCAATTAGGTAATAAAGAGAAATCGGATGCTAATAAAAAGCATAAAGAAGAAAAAAGAAATAATACATTTGATGTTGTAAAATCTGGAAAAGAGGGAGGAAGTAGAAAAATAGATCAGCTAAATCAATTAGAAAAATCTATTATAGGAATCCTACTTTTTCATGGAAGTAAAACAGAAACATTTACCGATGTAATTTTAGAAGAAAATGACAAAGGGGAAATGTTGGAGAAGGAGATTAAAGTCGAAATGAAAGTCTATGAAAAAATATTTTTAGACTTACAGGCTGATGAAATTGAGTTTACAAATGAAAAATTTCATCGTATATATGCTATTCTTATAGAAATGTATAATGTTGAAGGAAGTTTAAAAATGGATGATTTTCTACATTCTTTAAGTTTTGAAGAAAATGCTGAGGTAGTAGATATTCTCATGAATGAAGAAAAATATTCCTTATCAAATTGGGAAAGTAAGGATATTCTTGTGAAAGATAAAGATATGTCTGTTAATCTATTGGTGCATCAGACAATAGCGATGCTTCGATTGAAATTATTGAATATGTTAGTAGACAGTATTCATGAAATAATTGGGGCTAATAATAATGCAACATTAGATCAAATGGAAGATATAAAAAACTATTGGGATTTAAGAAAGAAACTGTCAGACCGATTCGGATTGGTTACTAACACTACGTTTTATAGCTAACCAAATTTCATTATAGCACATAAAAAAACACTCCTAGGAGTGTTTTTTTATGTGCTATATATACTTTTTTAATACAATTCTAATGCTTTTGCTTGTTGTAGCATATCAACCATATTATCTACATTTAATTTTCTCATAAGTCGAGCTTTGTAAGTACTTACTGTTTTTTCATTAAGTCCTAACTCTTCGGCAACTTGTTTATTTCTTCTTCCTGAAGCTAGTAATTTAAGTACTTCCACTTCACGAGTAGATAATTTTCTAAATAGTTTTCGTGGTTTGTTAGTGCTTTCATCAAAGGCAAGGCGTTGCGCTAGTTCATTTGTAATAAACATACCTCCGTCTGCTACTTTAGTTATTGCACTAATTAGAGTCTCGATAGAAGCAGATTTAGAAACATATCCAGAAGCTCCAGCTCTTAAAGTGCTTAGCGCATATACATCTTCAGCTTGCGCACTGTATATAAGGATTTTAATATCCTTCTTATCCTTCTTAAGTCTTCTTAATGCGGTGATACCATTAACTTCAGGAATATCCATTTCTAATAGAATCACGTCCGGATTTTTAACAGTTAACGTGCTGAATAATTCAGATGTAGTACTTGCACTTCCGATAAATTCGAGAGTATCATTGTTTTGTAAAGCTGTCTCTAAGCCCATTCTAACGATGGGGTGGTTATCAGCAACTAAAACTTTAATCATAATAAAGACTTTTTAAAGTTCGTTTTAAATAAGCCACAACAAAATAGAAAATAGTTAATATACTTCATAGCGACTTTGGGGGTATCCTTTGTTAATTTGTAAGTAAATATAGTAAAAATTAGTTTTAAAGTCAACTATGAGAAAAAAAATAATAAAAATATATTTATTTTTTCAATTCAGCAGGTATTTCACAAACAGGAATAGGATCCATTTTATGTCTATTTGCTTTATTTAATCTTGTATATATTGTTAGGACTTCTTTTTTTCTTCCTTCAAAATCTGCTGCTGTTTTTCCTTGATCTGTAGCTTCCATTGCCCATTCTAATTCAGGATATGAAGCTCCTATTTGATCTTCATCTGTTCTGTCATCTCCCCATAAGCCATCAGTCGGAGCTGCTTTCTGTATTGCTTGGTTAATTCCTAAAACTTTGGCAATATTGTAAACTTCTGTTTTTAATAAATCTGCAATAGGACTTAGGTCTACACCACCATCACCATATTTTGTATAGAAGCCTACACCAAAGTCTTCCACCTTGTTCCCGGTTCCTGCTACTAAGTATTTTTCTTGAGTAGCGAAATAATACAAAGAGGTCATTCGCAATCTCGCTCTAGTATTTGCTAAAGCCATAAAGCGATCTTCTTCTTTTTCTACCTTCGGAAGAGCAGCTACCAAACTATCAAATACAGGAGTTAAGTTTACCTGCTTACTTAATACACTTGGGTAGCTTTTTTGAAGCCAATCTATATGGTCTAAAGCTCTGCTTACTTGATTTTCTGCTTGATGAATAGGCATTTCTAAGCACAGTACATCTAAACCTGTTTTAGCGCATAATGTGGATGTTACTGCGGAGTCTATTCCACCAGAAATTCCGATAACAAAACCTTTCATGTTAGCATTCTCTGCATAGTCTTTTAACCAAGTAACGATGTGATCTATTATTTTTTCTGTTTTCATAATTTGTGTCTTTGTATTGCGTTATCAAAAGGTAATTAAAAAGAATTTTTTTATCTGTAGTAAAACTTTAGGACTAACTTTTACTTTCAGTTAACTTTGTAAACAAATGTAACAGATTCTTAAATTTTTAAAAAGCATAATAGCTAAAGGTTTTTAAATAATGCATATGAATAAATTTTATTGCTTTCTTATTGTCATTTCGTTAATTAGTTGCTTTAAAGCGGATAGATTGGAAGATGAAATATCAAAAATTGATACTCAAGCTAAGATAGTTAGGTTTGATAAGACTTTTGCAAATGCTGATAAAAGTGACTTAGGAGCTTTAAAAAAGGAATTTCCTTATTTATTTCCAGCTGAATATCCAGACAGTGTTTGGGTTGCTAGAATGAACGATTCTTTACATCAAGATGTTTATAATGAAATCCGTTTAAAATATAACGATTTTGAGACAGATACATCGCAGATAAAATCGGTCTTTCAACATGTTAAATATTATTTCAAGGATTTTAAAGCCCCTAAAGTTATCACTGTAATTTCTGATGTAGATTATAAAAACAGGGTAATTTATGCAGATAGTTTGATGTTGATAGGCTTGGATAATTATTTAGGAAGTGACCATAGATATTATGGCGGAATCCAACAATATATTAAGAAGAATTTCACAGCAACTCAAATACCAATTGACGTTGCAAAAACGATCGGAAGAAGTAAAATCGCAGCTCCAAAGGATAGAACATTTCTTGGTGAGTTGATTCAGTATGGAAAACTTTATTATCTAATAGACCTATTTATTCCTTCAGCTGAAAAAAACAATATAATAGGATATACTATTGATGAATATGATTGGGCGCTTGCAAATGAAAATTATGTGTGGCGTTATTTTATTGAAAAAGAATTGCTTTTTTCTACAGATGCAAAACTAGGGGAGCGTTTTATCAATCCAGCTCCTTTTTCTAAGTTTTACCTAGAAATAGATGGAGATTCTCCAGGGAGGATTGGTCAATTTATAGGTTGGCAAATAGTGGCTTCTTATATGCAAAATAATGAAGTATCTTTGCAGCAAATGCTGAACACTTCAGCAGAAGAAATTTTTAATAAATCAAGATATAAACCAGAAAAGTAATGGCTAAAACTTATAGCTCAGACATTAATCTAAATATAGAGTTAGACGAGAATAGAGTCCCAGAAAAGTTGCGTTGGACAGCAAAAGATGGTGGTGTAGAAAATGAAAAAGCAAAAGCATTTTTGTTATCTGTATGGGATAGTGAAAAACAAGAAACTTTAAAGATTGATCTTTGGACAAAAGATATGCCTGTAGATGAGATGAAGAAATTCATGCATCAAACGTTAGTTTCTTTGAGTGATACTTTTAATCGTGCAACTCAAGACGAAAAAATGACAGCTACAATGCGTGATTTTTGTGATTATTTTGCTGAAAAATTAGAGCTTAAAAAATAATGAGCAAGCCTACACTTCTTTTTGTTTATAATGCAAAGGCAGGTATGGTTAATGGGCTTTTTGATGCTGCTCACAAAATTGTGAGTCCAAATACCTATGCTTGTAGTCTTTGTAAACTTACTCATGGTAACTTTAAAGAAAAGGAAGTGTGGCGTTCTTTTAGGACAAATAATAATGTTGCGATGGAATTTTTATATAAGGAGCATCTTAACGAGAGGTATCCTGAGTTTCTGGCAGCGCACAAATTACCACTAGTCCTTATAGAAGAAGAGAATTGCTCTCCAGAAATATTCTTGACGTCAGATCAGATTGCAGCTAACTCTACAGTTGAGTCTTTAATTGAAACTATAAAAGAGAACCTTCCAACAACTTAAAACCGTCTACTTTTATAATATAGGTATATAAAGGTTTATGTTTGTGAATACGTGAAGAGTTAGTACAGCGCTTAGCTTATTTTTGCTTGTAAAACTCTTGATTAATAGTGTCTATATATTCAAGAAGTTCATCTTTACCAGTTCCATTTGCAGAAGAGGTTATAAAATGATTAGGAGCTTCCGCCCAAACACCAGCAGTTAGCGTGTCTAAATATTTCTGTACATCACGCTCTATAGCTTTAGGCTTTAGCTTATCTGCTTTAGTGAAGATTATAGAAAATGGAATCTGATGTTCTCCAAGCCATTCCATAAATTCCATATCTATTTTTTGAGGTTCATGTCTTATGTCTATCAAAACAAAAGCAGAAACCAATTGTTGTCTTTCTTCGAAATACTTGGTTATAAATTTCTGAAATGTATTTTTAGTTTTCTTAGAAACTTTGGCATATCCATAGCCAGGTAAATCTACTAAAAACCAATTTTCATTAATTTTAAAATGATTTATAAGCTGTGTCTTTCCTGGTTTTCCAGATATTTTAGCTAAATGCTTACGGTCGGTAAGCATATTGATAAGCGAAGATTTTCCAACATTAGATCTTCCTATAAACGCATATTCAGGTAATGGCTCGTTAGGGCATTTTGAAACATCCGAATTACTTATAATAAAAGTGGCGGATTTGACTTGCATAGTTCTATTGTTGTTTAAAATTTTCGCTCGTTTAACCAGTCTTCCAAAATTGTATTGAATTGGTCAGGGTGTTCCATCATTGGAGCGTGCCCACATTTCTCAATCCAAAATAAGTTTGAATCTGGAAGAAGTTCATGAAATTCTTTAGCTACAGTAGGAGGTGTTACAGAGTCATCCTCACCCCAGATTATACATGTAGGAGTAAGCATATGCGGTAAGTCTTTCGCCATATTATGACGAATAGCGCTCTTTGCAATGGCTAAGGTTTTGATTAATTTATTACGATCGTTTACGGTAGCAAATACCTCGTCTACAATTTCTTTGGTAGCTACTTTAGGATCGTAAAAAACATCCTGACTTTTCTTTTTGATAAATTCGTAGTCACCTCTTTTTGGGTAACCGTCTCCCATTGCATTTTCATACAATCCAGAACTTCCAGTAATAACCAAAGCTTTGGTTCTTTTTGGGTATAGTTTTGTGTGTAAAAGACCAATGTGTCCACCTAAGGAGTTTCCAAGTAAAATCACATCGTTTAAATCTTTATGATCAATGAATTTCTCTAAATAGTTTGCAAAACTTTTAACATTTGTCTTTAATAAAGACATGTTATATATCGGTAATTCGGGTATTAAAACTTTGTACCCGCGAGTTGAAAAGTAATCGGCGACGTTATTAAAATTGCTCAATCCTCCCATCAATCCGTGTAGGACAATAATGGGGGTTCCTTCTCCAACCTCTAAATAAGTAAATTTACCTTCCTTCTTTAAATCGTGTACCATTAAGGGTTTGTTACATTTCTTGGGAAACAAATATAGGCATTTCGAACGTATAATAAACCATTTCTATGCGATGCAAATATTTGATCTTCTAAAAAGGGCAAAATTAGGGTTTTTCCTGGTTTAAATATCAACTTTAAGGTTATTAACAATTTTATAACTATTGGATTTACTGCTGTTTGCGTGGTAGTGGGTATAATTTATTAACAATGTGGTAAAAAGTGACAAAAAGTGGTAAAAAGTGGTAAAAAATTGGCTATATTTGAAGAATTAACAACTTAAAATAATTTAGTTGATCCAGTTTTCAGAAGAGTATGAGTGTAAGGCAGATAGCAAGGGGCGCATAATGGTGCCGTCTAGTTTGCGTGCCAAATTAGCACCCGTTTTAAAGGACGGTTTGGTGTTAAAACGCTCTATTTTTCAAAAATGCCTAGAAATTTATACAATGGCGGCATGGGAGAAAGAAATGAAGCAAATTGGGAAATTAAATCGTTTTGTTAAGAAAAATAATGATTTCATCCGTCAGTTTACTGCGGGAGTTCGTGTGGTAGAAATCGATGCTAGTGGAAGGTTGTCTATTCCAAAAAATCTAATAACGTTTGCGGGTATAGCAAAAGAAATTGTGCTTTCGGAATCGATAGACAGAATTGAGGTTTGGGATAAGCAGAAGTATTATGATGTATTGGATGATGGAGCGGATTCTTTTTCTGATCTAGCGGAAGATGTAATGGGTGGTTTTGAATTAAATGAAGAAGAAGATGGAATATCATAATCCAGTGTTGCTGAAAGAGACCGTAGATGGTTTGGCTATAAAAGAAGATGGTGTGTATGTTGATGTCACTTTTGGTGGTGGAGGGCATTCCAAAGAGATTTTAAAAAGGTTGGGACCTAACGGTAAATTATATGCATTCGATCAAGATGAAGATGCGGTGGATAATTCTTTAGGAGATCCAAGGTTTACATTGATAGAAGAGAATTTTAGGTTTATAAAACGTTTTTTGAAATTCTATGGAGTAAAAGAAGTTGATGGGATATTGGGTGATTTTGGAGTTTCTTCTCATCAATTTGATGTTGCTGAACGTGGTTTTTCTACTCGTTTTGAGGCTGATTTAGATATGAGGATGAGTAAGAAAAATCATCTTTCTGCTTATGAAGTGGTTAATGATTATGAAGAGAATGCTTTGAAAGAAGTTTTTGGTTTGTATGGAGAGTTGAGAAATGCAGGTTCTTTGGCAAAAGCTATTGTAGAGAAAAGAGCGGAGGCTCCTATAAAAACTTCAGAAGAATTAAAGTCGGCAATAAGAAAATTCTTACCTCAGCATAAGGAGCATAAAATTTTAGCTCAGATTTATCAGGCTATAAGAATAGAGGTAAATCAAGAAGTAGAGGTGTTAAAAGAGTTTTTACTTCAAACTCCAGAATTGTTAAAAGAAGGAGGGCGAATAAGTTTAATAAGTTACCATTCTTTAGAAGATAGATTGGTTAAAAGATTTATAAGAAGCGGAAAATTTGAAGGAGAGCCTGAAAAGGATTTCTATGGAAACATAAATGTACCTCTTAAAAAAGTAGGTGGATTGATTGTTCCAACTTCAGAAGAGATAAAACAGAATAATAGAGCGCGAAGCGCAAAATTGAGGATAGCAGAAAAGTTGTAGGAGTGTTATGAAGAAAGGAATTTTAGATTTATTAAAAGGAGGATTTCTGGTAAATGAAGATTCAATTAAAAACTGGAGGTTCATACTCTTTATATCAATTTTAGCAGTAGTAATGATATCTAGTGCGCATCATGCCGATAAAAAGGTGCATGATTTAGCAAGAATTAACAATGAAGTTTTAGAGTTAAGAAGTGAATTTGTAGATGTAAGAACTAAAGTGCAACAAGTAAAATTGGAGTCGAATGTTACAAATCAAGTAGCATCTTCGGGATTAAAACCCTCGCTAATCCCGCCAAAAAAAATAATGGTAGCTCATAAAAAGTAAAAAATGCCGATAACTGATAAAAACATATTAAGCCGTTTGTATTTCGTTGCAGGATGTATGTTTTTCTTTGCGTTGGCTATAGTGGTAAAGCTTGTTACCATCCAAGTAGTAGACGGGGAAAAATATAGAGAACTTGCGGAGCAGCGTACTGTCAAAAACTTTACAATAGAACCTAAAAGGGGGAATTTGTATTCGGATGATGGTAGTTTGTTGGCTACATCTGTTACTAAATATGATATTCGTTTTGATGCTATCACGCCTCAACATAAAGTCTTTGAAGAGCATATAAAGCCGCTTTCAGATTCTTTATCTGTTGCGTTGGGGAGATCTTCCTCTTATTATTCAAATTTATTACGAAAAGCTAGAGCCAATAAGAATAGGTATTTACTAATAGCTAAAAACGTTGGTTATACAGAATATGTACGTATTAAAAATTTCCCGCTTTTTAATTTAGGTCCTTATAAAGGAGGTGTTATTGTGGAGCAAGAAACAAAACGTGAATATCCTTTGGGAGGAATGGCGCATCGTAGTGTTGGTTATGAGCGTGTTGACGATAAAGGTTATTATACGAGAGTAGGTTTGGAAGGTGCTTTTGGTGATTATTTAAGAGGAACTGAAGGGCATAGGCTCAAGCAAAAAATAGCAAAAGGGCAATGGAAGCCTATTACAGATTATAACGAGATTGAGCCTAAAGATGGTTATGATGTAGTTTCTACTATTAATGTGAATATCCAAGATATTGCACATCATGCGCTTTTAAAGCAATTAGAGAAATATAAAGCCGATCATGGTTCGGTGGTAGTTATGGAAGTGGCTACTGGAGAAATAAAGGCAATTTCTAATTTAGGAAGAACGAATGGTGGCGCTTATTATGAGCGATTAAATTATGCAATTGGGGAATCTCACGAGCCTGGTTCTACGTTTAAATTAATGTCTATGATTGCAGCTTTAGAAGATAAGGCTGTAGATACAAGTGATGTTATTGATACTGAAAATGGAATTATTTCTTTCTACGGAAAAAAAGTGCGTGATTCTAAAAGAGGTGGTTATGGTAAAATAACTGTTTCTGAAGTGTTGGAGCGTTCTTCGAATGTAGGTATTGTAAAGATAATCGATAAGTTTTATAAAGACCAACCTGAGAAGTTTGTAAATAGAATTTACAACATGGGGCTCAATGAAAAACTGGGAATGTCGATTAAAGGAGAAGGAAGTCCAATTATACCGCATCCAAATGATAAGAGTCGTTGGAGTGGAATTGCTCTACAGTGGATGGCTTACGGTTATGGAGTTTCGCTTACACCTTTGCAAACGCTTACTTTTTATAATGCGGTGGCAAATGGAGGAGAAATGGTGAAGCCTCGCCTAATAAAGGAAGTTAGGGAGTGGGATAAGGTTATTTATAAGTTCGATAAAGATGTTATCAATCCTTCTGTTTGTTCAAAAGAAACTATTTCTAAAGTTCAGGCTATGCTTAAAAATGTGGTGGAAGATAAACATGGTACAGGTCATGGATTGTATTCCCCTAATTTTTCAATGGCTGGAAAAACGGGAACTGCTCAAAAGGATTATGCTGATAAAAGTAAAATGAATTATATCTCAAGTTTTGTGGGGTATTTTCCTGCTGATGAGCCTAAATATTCTTGTATTGTAGTAGTTCATAATCCTGATAAAAGTGTAGGGTATTATGGAGCAGATGTTTCAGGTCCAGTATTTAAAAGTGTAGCTCAGAAAATATATACAAATTCTCCATTAATAGATACTATCGAAGAACTTAATGAAGAGAGTGATAAAACAGAAAAAGATTACCAGTCTTATTACGCAAAAGTAAAAAAGCGTAATAATTTAATTCCAAATGTAGAGGGAATGAGTGGAATGGATGCAGTTTCTATTTTAGAGAATCTAGGAGTGCGTGTTAAGGTTGAAGGAAGTGGTGTAGGTAAAGTAAAAAGTCAGTCTATAAAAGGAGGACAAAAAATAGAGTCGAATCAAACAATCGTATTGCAATTGTCATGATGTTATTAAAAGACATATTATATAAAGTGAATATTAACGCAGTGGCGGGAAGTACCGTTACTTATGTTAATGATATTCATTTTGATTCTCGTAAGGTGTCTTTGGATGATGTCTTTGTGGCTATTCCAGGAACAATTGTAGATGGACATGATTATATCACGAAGGCTGTGGAGTCTGGAGCAATTGCTGTAATATGCGAGCAGCTTCCGGAGCAAATAATTAACGGAATTACTTATGTAGAAGTAGCAAATGCACATAAAGCATTGGCTATTATGGCTGCCAATTTCTATAAAAATCCTTCAGAAAATTTAAAATTAGTTGGGGTAACAGGAACCAATGGTAAAACAACAGTTACAACACTATTATATAATTTATTTAAGAAGGCGGGTTATAAAGTAGGTTTGCTATCTACAGTTAAAATAATGGTTGGGGATAAAGAATATCCTGCAACGCATACAACTCCAGATTCATTAAAGATTAATAGCTATTTGCAAAAAATGAGTGATGAAGGAGTGGAATTTTGCTTTATGGAAGTAAGTTCTCATGGAATTCATCAGCAGCGAACTGCTGGACTGCACTTTGCTGGGGGAGTATTTACAAACTTAAGTCACGACCATTTAGATTATCACAAAACATTTGCTGAGTATCGAGATACGAAGAAAATATTTTTCGATGAGCTTCCAAAAACAGCTTTTGCATTAACAAATGCAGATGATAAGAATGGTGCTGTGATGTTGCAAAATACAAAAGCAAAGAAGGTTACTTATGCATTAAAATCGTATGCCGATTATAGAGCGCAAATATTAGAAAATCAATTCACAGGCTTATTATTAAAAGTAAATGATAATGAGGTCTGGTCTCGATTAATAGGAAGTTTCAATGCTTATAATTTATTAGCTGTTTTTGCGGTAGCCGATCTTTTTGAATTGGGAGCCATAGAAACGTTGCAGCATTTAAGTGAATTAGAAAGTGTAGGTGGGCGTTTTCAGTATTTTATTTCTGAAGAAAAGGTAACTGCTATTGTAGATTATGCACATACTCCAGATGCGTTAAAGAATGTATTAGAAACTATAAATACAATTCGCACGGGGAATGAAAGCTTGATTACAGTTGTGGGTTGTGGTGGAGATAGAGATAAGACAAAGCGACCAGTTATGGCAAATATTGCTTCGACATTAAGCTCTAAAGCAATTTTCACTTCTGATAATCCAAGAACGGAAGATCCGAAGGTAATTATTGAAGAAATGGAAGCAGGTGTGGAGCCTCAGAATTTTAATAAAACAATCTCTATTGAAGATAGAAAGCAAGCAATAAAAACAGCTTGCCAATTTGCTCAGGCTAATGATATTATTCTTATCGCAGGAAAAGGTCATGAAACCTACCAAGAGGTAAATGGAGTTCGTAACGATTTTGACGATATGAAGGTTGTTAAAGAATTATTATCAAACGTAAAAAAATAAAGCAGTAAGCTCCGAAAGGAGTAAATAGAAAAATATATGTTATACTATTTATTCGAATTTTTAGAAAAAAATTATCAACTCCCTGGAGCTGGATTGTTTCAATTCATCACTTTTAGGGCTTCTGCTGCTGTGATTTTATCCTTGTTGATATCTACAATATTCGGAAAGAGAGTCATCAATTATTTACGAGCAAAACAAGTAGGAGAAAGTGTAAGAGAACTAGGTTTAGAAGGTCAAGTTCAAAAAGCAGGAACTCCAACAATGGGTGGGATCATAATAATTATGTCTACGCTTATTCCTGTGTTGTTATTCGCGAAGCTAGATAATATATATATCATTCTTCTAATTGTTACCACTTTGTGGATGGGAGCTATTGGTTTTATAGATGATTACATAAAAATATTTAAAAAAGATAAAGAAGGATTAAAAGGAAGATTCAAAATATTAGGACAAATTGGAATCGGTATTGTAGTTGGAGCAACATTATATTTTCATCCAGCTGTTACCATCAAAGAAGAGCTTAAAGCACCAAATAATATTGAAGTTGTAGCAAATGGAGATGTGGCTTTAGAGTATGGAAAAGAAGAGAAGTCAACCAAAACTACGATTCCTTTTGTAAAAGATAATGAGTTCGATTATTCAGAATTGGTTTCTTGGATGGGAGATAATTATAAAAGCTATGCTTGGTTAATATTTATTCCAATAGTGGTTTTTATAATTACTGCAGTTTCAAACGGTGCCAACCTAACGGATGGAATTGATGGTTTGGCAGCGGGAACATCTGCAATAATAGTACTCACATTAGGAATATTTGCATGGGTTTCTGGGAATATAATTTTCTCGGATTACCTGAATATTATGTACATCCCTAGAGCTGGAGAAATGACAGTTTTTATAGCTGCTTTTGCAGGTGGATTAGTTGGTTTTTTGTGGTACAATGCTTTCCCTGCTCAGGTTTTTATGGGAGATACGGGGAGTTTAACTATTGGAGGAATCATTGCAGTATTGGCAATTGCTATTCGTAAAGAATGGTTAATTCCAATCCTATGTGGAATCTTTTTAGCAGAGAATTTATCAGTGGTATTGCAAGTAGCTTATTTTAAGTATACGAAGAAGAAGTATGGAGAAGGAAGAAGGATATTTTTAATGTCGCCTTTGCATCACCATTATCAGAAGAAAGGGTATCATGAAAGCAAGATTGTAACTCGCTTTTGGATTATAGGAATTTTATTGGCGGTATTAACTGTAGTTACGTTAAAACTTAGGTAATGAAAGTTCTTGCGATTCTTGGAGGAGGAGAAAGTGGCATTGGCGCTGCGATTTTAGGAAAGAAGGAGGGATACGAGGTTTTTGTTTCTGATAGAGGTCCTATAAAGGAAAAATATAAAAACGTTCTTAAAAATATTGAGGTTGATTGGGAAGAAGGTCAGCATTCAGAAGATAAAATTACGAATGCCGATTTGATTGTAAAAAGCCCTGGTATTCCAGACAAAGCTCCTTTAATTGTAAAGTTGAAGGAAATGAAGATTCCTGTGATTTCTGAAATAGAATTTGCAGCTCTTTATACAAAAGCAATGCTTATTGGAATTACGGGGAGTAATGGAAAAACCACCACTACAATGTTAACCAACCATATTTTAAAAAATGGAGGGTTAAACGTTGGAATGGCTGGGAATATTGGTGATAGTTTCGCTCAAATGGTAGCCGAAAATGATAAAGATTCTTATGTACTTGAAATTAGTAGTTTTCAATTGGACGGAATCCATCAGTTTAATCCGCATATAGCCATTATTACAAATATTACCCCTGATCATTTAGATCGTTACGATTATAAGTTTGAAAATTACATAGCTTCTAAATTCAGAATAGCTATGAATCAAACTGCAGACGATTACCTTATTTATGATGCTGATGACGAAGTGATAGAAGCTTGGTTAGAAAAGCATCCAGTGAAATCAAAATTATTACCGTTTTCCATAGAAAAGAAAATAGAAAACGGAGCTTATTTAGAAAATGATAAAATTATAATTAACATAGATAAACAGCATATAGAAATGTCTACAGATACTTTAGCATTAGAAGGGAAACACAACACGAAGAACGCAATGGCGGCTTCTACTGTGGCTCAGTTATTAAAAATTAGAAAGGCGACAATTAGAGAGAGTCTGGAGAATTTTCAAGGAGCAACGCATAGATTAGAAAAAGTGTTGAAAATCCAAAATGTTCAATATGTGAACGATTCTAAGGCAACGAATGTAAATGCAACGTTTTATGCGTTGGATAGCATGAAAACTCCTACGGTATGGATTGTTGGAGGGCAGGATAAAGGAAATGATTATTTGTCTTTAATGCCTCTTGTAAGAGAGAAGGTAAAGGCGATAATCTGCTTGGGTCTTGATAATGCTAAGATCATAGAGACTTTTGGTGGTGTTGTAGATTTTGTTGTGGAAACTACATCTATGAAAGATGCAGTAAATATGAGTAAAGAGGTAGCAGAAAGAGGGGATACAGTTTTATTATCTCCAGCATGTGCATCTTTCGACTTATTTACAAACTATGAAGATCGTGGAGATCAGTTTAAAAAGGCAGTTCAAGAATTATAAAAAGAAATAGTGCAGCAATTATTTAAAAATATTAAGGGAGATAAAGCTATATGGGCCGTAGTGGCCATACTAGCGTTATTTTCTTTTTTACCAGTATATAGCGCCAGTACAAACTTAGTGTATGTGGTTGGTAGCGGTACTACCTTTGGGTACTTATTAAAGCATGCTGTTTTGCTTCTTTTAGGTATCGGAGTTATATATGCTGTGCATAAAATACCTTATAGATATTTCAAGGCATTGTCGATTTTAGCAATGCCCATTGTAATACTGTTATTGCTTTATACATTAGCTCAAGGAACGATGATTGGTGGAGCTAATGCAAGTAGATGGATACAAGTTCCTTACGTAGGAATCACTTTTCAGACATCTACTTTTGCTGCTATTGTGCTTTTAGTACACGTAGCTAGGTATTTAGCAAAAATAAAAGATAGAACGGTAACTTTTAAAGAGACTATTGTGCCGTTATGGTTGCCAGTTTTTATAGTGTTGGTTTTAATTTTACCAGCTAACTTTTCTACTACAGCTATTATCTTTTTAATGGTTTTAATTTTATGTTTCTTAGGAGGATATCCTTGGAAATATCTGTTGGGAGTAATAGGTGCAGGTATATTAGGACTTACGATGTTTGTGTTAACTGCAAAAGCATTTCCAGGTCTCTTTCCAAATCGTGTTGATACTTGGATAAGCAGGATTGATAATTTTACAAATGATGAGGATACAGAAGCTGATTACCAAATCGAGAAAGCAAAAATAGCAATTGCAACAGGAGGTGTTGTTGGTTTGGGAGCAGGAAAGAGTGTAATGAAAAACTTCTTACCTCAAAGCTCATCAGATTTTATATATGCTATCATCATCGAAGAATATGGCCTTGTAGGTGGTTTCGTAATTATATTTATGTATCTACTTCTATTGTTTAGAATTGTAGTTGTAGCACATAAATCGGAGTCTACATTCGGAAAATTATTGGTTATAGCTGCAGGCTTGCCGATTGTAGTGCAGGCATTTATAAATATGGCAGTAGCAGTCGAGTTATTTCCGGTAACAGGGCAAACACTTCCGCTAATTAGTAGTGGAGGAACCTCTATTTGGATGACATGTTTAGCAATAGGTATTATTCTAAGTGTGAGTGCAAAGCGTCAAGAGGATTTAGAAGAAATTGAAGAGAAAGAAGCAATAGATAATCAGAACCCATTAGATATTTTAAGTGAGCAATTATAAATTCATATTATCGGGAGGCGGAACAGGAGGTCACATCTATCCTGCCATTGCTATAGCAAATGAGTTAAAGCATAGGTATGCAGATGCAGAATTCCTTTTTGTAGGTGCAGAAGATAGAATGGAGATGGAGAAAGTGCCTCAAGCGGGTTATGAGATTGAAGGATTATGGATTTCAGGAATACAGCGTAAGCTAACATTAAAAAACTTAATGTTCCCTTTTAAGCTGATTAGTAGTATTTGGAAGGCGAGAAAGATTGTAAAATCATTTCAACCAGATGTAGTTATCGGTACAGGAGGATTTGCTAGTGGTCCATTGCTTAAAGCAGCCTCTGGGAAAGGTGTTCCTTGTGTGATACAAGAGCAAAATTCTTTTCCTGGAATTACAAATAAGTGGTTGGCAAAAGATGTGAAAAAAATATTTGTTGCTTATGATAATTTGGAGCGCTTTTTTCCAGCTGAAAAAATTGTAAAAACTGGAAATCCAGTAAGGCAAGATCTTTTACAGATAGGAGATAAACAGTTAGAGGGAATTAAATTTTTTAATCTTTCTGAAAAACGTAAAACGCTGTTTGTCATGGGAGGAAGTTTAGGGGCGAGAAGAATTAATCAGCTGATTGAAAAAGAGCTAAACTTTTTTGAAGAAAATAACGTACAACTAATATGGCAATGTGGAAAGCTGTATTATGATGAATATAAAAAATATGAGAGTGACTTTGTAAAAGTGAATGCTTTTATAAATGATATGAAGTTAGCCTATGCAGCAGCAGATGTAATTATATCTAGAGCGGGTGCAATATCGGTTTCGGAATTAGCTATAGTAGGAAAACCTGTTATTTTTATTCCTTCTCCAAATGTGTCTGAAGATCATCAAACAAAAAATGCAGCGGCAGTAGTAAGTAAAGATGCGGCTTTATTAGTAAAAGAAACTGATTTAGATACTGATTTTGAAACTAAGTTTTTATCAGTATGGAATTCAGAAGAAGAACAGAAAAAAATGGGAAATAGCTTTAAGATGTTAGCATTACCGAATGCAACAAAAGACATCGTTGATGCTATTGATGAAATAATAAAAAAAACAGCTTAACAAGTTGAAAATGGATTTAAATAAAATAAATAACGTTTACTTTCTGGGCATAGGCGGCATAGGCATGTCTGGCTTAGCACGTTATTTTAAATTCATAGGAAAGGAAGTTGCTGGATATGATAAAACTACTAGTGAGATTACTAGTGGGTTAACAGCGTTGGGAATTGCAATTCATTATGATGAAGCTATAGACAATATCCCAGCTGATTTTAAAAATATAGAAAACACATTAGTTGTTTATACACCTGCAGTTCCAAGTGATAATAGCGAGTATGGTTATTTTGTTTCAAATGGATTTAATATTCAGAAACGAGCAGCAGTTTTAGGACTGATAACAAAAGACTCTTATTGCTTTGCTGTAGCTGGAACTCATGGAAAAACAACTACAAGTGCAATTTTAGCACATATCTTAAAAGAAACAGGAACATCAATTACAGCTTTTTTAGGAGGTGTTTCTGAAAACTTTAATAGTAATTTTTTAATAGAAGGAGATGAATTTACCGTAGTAGAAGCGGATGAATTTGATCGCTCTTTCTTACATCTCTCTCCATCGGTAGCATGTATTACTTCAATAGATGCAGATCATTTAGATATTTATGGAGATAAGGAGGAGATGGAACGAACTTTTGTAGCGTTTTCTGAGAAAGTAAAACCAGGAGGGAAGCTTTTTGTGAAAAGTGGATTGCCAATTAATGGAATTACTTATGGTATAGAGGATAATTCTGATTTTTCAATCAGAAATCTAACAATAACAGACTCAACCTACCTATTCGATTTAGTGACTCCCACAGAACATGTTAGAGGAGTGAGGTTTAACAAGCCAGGAAAACATAATTTGTTAAACGCATTGGCAGCATTAGCAATGGCGACTACTATAGACACCCCTCTAAGTCGTCTTGCTGAAGCCCTTGCCACTTTTAAAGGAATAAAACGTAGATTTTCTTATCATATAAATCAAGAAGATCTTATTTATATAGACGATTATGCGCATCATCCAACAGAAATAGATGCTGTTTTTGAAGCCGTAAAAAGTGCACACCCAAATAAAAAAACAACTGTAATCTTTCAGCCCCATCTTTTTTCAAGAACGAAAGATTTTGCCCCCGAATTTTCAAAGAGCTTAGCCAATTTTGATGAGATAATTTTATTAGACATATACCCCGCTAGAGAGAAACCTATTGAAGGAATTACTGCCGATTGGTTGTTGGAAATGATTTCCAGTGATAACAAGCAAAAGGTTGAAAAAAGAGATTTAACTGAGGTGTTGAGAAAAAGCGATTCGCAAGTTTTCTTATCCTTAGGAGCAGGAGATATTGGACTAGAAGTTAATACCATAAAAAAAGCGTTAAGTGAAAAAATATGTTAACCATATAAAAATATTTGTTGTGCTATTCGCATTGATTTTCTTGTATTCATTTTCGAATACAAGGAATGAAAACCGTGAATTGAGTGCTAATTGCAACATCGAATTTTTAAATAACGATGGTCATTATATCACTCGAAATACGGTTAATAAATTGTTGATACAAAATCCAGATACCCTTACGGGCGTACGAAAAGAAAAATTAGCTTTGAATACTATAGAGAAGTCTCTGATTGCTAATGCAATGGTGCAAGAAGCAGATGTGTATGTATCTGTAACAGGGCAAATTGGAGCTAAAATTCGGCAGCGCACGCCAATAGGGCGAGTAGCAGCGAATCAGCCATTTTATATAGATATAGAGGGTAAATCGATGCCATTATCTCCGGTGCATTCAGCTAGAGTGCCGTTGATAACTGGTACAGATGTAAAAAATAATATGCCAAAGCTCTATGAGTTGGCTATGTTTATATATTTCGATGAGTTTCTGAAAAAAAATATTATAGGAATTCATCAGAACAATAAGCATTTTGAATTGAAGTTAAGAACCGAGGGTTTTATTGTAGACCTTGGTGAGGTAGCGAACTTAGAATCTAAGTTCAATAATTTTAAAGCTTTTTATCAGAAGGGGTTACATGATAAAACTTTAGATAGTTATAAAACTGTTAACCTTAGTTTTGATAATCAAGTGGTGTGTACCAAAAAATAAGTTATGGAAAATACTAAATACGCGGTAGGATTAGACATAGGGACCACTAAAATAGTGGCTATGATAGGTCGTGAAAACGACTATGGAAAGATTGAAATTTTAGGTATTGGTAAATCCAAAAGTTTGGGAGTACACAGAGGTGTCGTTAATAATATTACTCAAACTATTCAATCTATACAGCAAGCTGTTCAAGAAGCAGAAAGTGTTTCTGGATTAAAAATACACGATTGCGTGGTAGGGATTGCTGGTCAGCATATAAGAAGTTTGCAACATAGTGATTATATCACAAGACCAGATTCTGAGGAGGTAATCAGTGAGGTTGATTTAGATAAATTATGTAATCAAGTATACAAGCTTGTAATGTTACCTGGAGAAGAAATAATACATGTGCTTCCTCAGGAATATAAAGTAGATGGACAGGCTGAAATAAAAGAACCAATAGGGATGTATGGAGGTCGCTTAGAAGCGAATTTCCATGTTGTTGTTGGGCAAGTGTCTTCTATTAGAAATATAGGAAGATGTGTAAAAAGTTCTGGACTAGATTTAGCTGGAATTACATTAGAACCTCTTGCTGCTGCAAATGCAGTTCTTAGTCAAGAAGAAAAAGAGGCTGGAGTAGCATTGATAGATATAGGAGGTGGTACTACAGACTTAGCTATTTTTAAAGATGGTATAATTAGGCATACTGCAGTAATTCCTTTTGGGGGAAATGTTGTTACTGAAGATATTAAAGAAGGATGCTCAATTATAGAAAAGCAAGCAGAGTTATTAAAAATAAAATTTGGATCTGCTTGGCCTGGAGAAAATAAGGATAATGAAATTGTTTCTATTCCTGGTTTAAGAGGTAGAGAGCCTAAAGAGATAACCTTAAAAAACTTATCTAAAATTATCCATGCAAGAGTTGTGGAAATTGTAGAGCAGGTTTATATGGAAATCAAGAATTATGGGCATGAAGACCAAAAGAAAAAATTAATAGCTGGAATCGTTTTAACAGGAGGTGGAAGTCAGCTAAAGCACTTAAAGCAACTGGTAGAATACATCACGGGTATGGATACTAGAATAGGATATCCTAATGAACATCTAGCAGGAGATTCTGATGCTGAAGTGGCAAGTCCTGTTTATGCAACTGCTGTAGGTTTGGTTATGAATGCCATTCAGCAGCAAAAGAAAAATGGAGCTTTAAAAATAGAAAAAGAAAAAGAAGCCATTAAGGAAGAGCAAATAGAGCAAGAACAAATAGAAGAACCGCAAATAAATACAGAGCCCCAACCAACTGAACCGCCAGTAGAACGGAAATCGTTTCTCGAAAAGTGGTCAGAAAAATTAAAAGATTTTTTAGATAACGCAGAGTAGTAAACCAACGCTATAAAGGTCATCTTAAAAAATATTCAAAAAAGTAGTAAATAGAAAAAATTAGGGTAAAAAAGAATTATTATGAGTAGCACAACAGATTTAGGGAACATCTCATTCGACTTACCAAAGAATCAAAGTAATGTAATTAAAGTTATTGGCGTTGGAGGCGGCGGAAGTAACGCAATTAATTACATGTTTCAGCAGGGTATAAACGGAGTAGACTTTGTAGTTTGTAATACAGACTCACAAGCGTTACAAAATACAGGCGTACCAAATAAGGTGCAGTTAGGGGTTTCATTAACAGAAGGACTTGGTGCAGGAGCCAATCCAGAAGTTGGTGAAAATGCAGCTATAGAAAGCTTAGAAGAACTGCAATCTATGTTGGATACCAATACTAAAATGGTTTTTGTCACCGCAGGAATGGGTGGTGGAACTGGTACAGGAGCTGCACCAGTTATAGCTAAGCTAGCAAAAGACATGGACATATTAACTGTTGGTATTGTTACAATTCCTTTTCAGTTTGAAGGGAAAATGCGTAATGAGCAAGCACAGCGTGGGGTAGAAAAGCTTCGTGCGAATGTAGACTCGCTAATTATGATTAATAATAATAAGCTTCGTGAAGTATACGGAAACCTTGGTTTTAAAGCTGGTTTCTCTAAAGCGGACGAAGTATTGGCAACTGCGGCAAAAGGTATTGCAGAGGTGATAACACATCACTACACGCAAAATATCGATTTACGTGATGCTAAAACAGTACTTTCAAATAGTGGAACTGCAATAATGGGATCTTCAACTGCTACTGGAGCTAACCGTGCACAAGAGGCTATTATGAAAGCGTTAGATTCTCCGTTATTAAACGACAACAAAATATCAGGTGCTAAAAACGTATTGCTACTTATTGTTTCTGGTGCTGATGAAATTACCCTAGATGAGATTGGAGAAATTAATGATCATATTCAAGATGAAGCTGGACATAATGCAAATATCATTATGGGAGTTGGTGAAGATGAAAGTTTAGGAGATGCTATCGCTGTTACAGTTATTGCTACGGGTTTCGACGCTGAGCAACAGCATGAAATTGTTAATACTGAAGCAAAAAAAATAATCCACACTTTAGAAGATGAACAAAAAGCAATGCATGATTTAACCCCTAAAAATAATCAGCAGCAGTTTTTTAGTTCAAATGAACAAGAAGTAGAAGCAAAGCCAGAAAAGGTTGTAAAGCATACTCTTGTTGAAGATGATGTGGAGCCAGAAGTGAAGCCTCAAGCTAAAAATGATATGGAGTTAATTCCAACATCAGAGCTTATAAAAAACATTAATGTTGTTTATGATGAAGTAACATTAGAAAACGATGATGACTTTGTAATTATAGACACGACATCTCAAATTAAAGATATTGATGTAGTTGATCCTGAGGTTTTGAGAGCTGAACCAAAAAAGCAAACAGCATTGCCTTTTGATATGCCTTTAAATGAAGACAATCAAGAGGAAAGTGAAAGTGAGCATGTGGTTACTTTTGATTTCTCTGATAGTGTGAATGATGTTGAAGTGAATGATCATGTAGAGGTTGTTCCCGTAACTGAAGTCTCTGAAGGAGGAACTAAGCGTTATAGTTTAGATGATTATATGGAGATTGAAGACCAGATGAACAGCGCAAAACCTGTTGAGAAAAAAGTAGAGAAGGTAGAGCAAGAATTAGCTTTTCAGAAAAAAGTTGTAGAAGAAAAACAACCGCAACAAGAAGCTGCAGATGAAGAGGTGGATCCTATGAATAGCTCTATTGAAGATAGCCTAAGAAATAGAGCAGAAGAGCGTAGACGTAAGTTAAAGGACTTTAACTACAAATTTCATAACAATGCTTCTAAGATTGAAGAAATTGAAAAGCAACCAGCTTATAAGCGAATGGGAATTGACCTAGAAGATAGAAGATCTGATAGTCAATCATCTCGTATGAGTGTAGGAACTGATAGCAATGAAGAAACACAATTGAGAAGCAATAATTCTTTTCTGCATGATAATGTAGATTAGTTTTTAAAAATCTAATAATTTAAAACCCGAAATCTTTTAAAAAGGTTTCGGGTTATTTTTTTATCTTCGCACAGCGTAAATAATAGTAAATACAGCACAATTATGAGTTTACAAGACAAGGTAATGGCAGAGATGAAAACTGCTATGAAATCAAAAGATACAGTAGCTTTAACAGCACTTCGATCAGTAAAATCTGAATTGTTATTGGCACAATCAAGTGCTGGTGGTAAGGATGGAATGTCTGAAGAAGATGAAATAAAACTATTACAGAAGCTTGTAAAACAAAGAAAAGATAGCGCTGCTATATATACAGAGCAAGGAAGAGCAGATTTAGCGGAACCTGAAATGGCAGAAGCAGCAATCTTAGAAAAGTTCTTACCAGAGCAACTAAGTGAAGAAGAAGTTGCCGTAATCGTTGATGCAGTTATTGCTAAAACAGGAGCTGAAGGAATGAAAGATATGGGAAAAGTAATGGGAATGGCTTCAAAAGAATTAGCAGGAAAAGCAGATGGAAAAACGATTTCTACAGTAGTGAAAAGTAGATTAAGCTAGGAATAAATCATTTTTTATAAGGCCGCGTGGCGCAACTGAATACCTGCCTGCCGGCAGGCAGGGCGCAAAATTTGAATTATGATTTATTATGTTTATGTTTTGAGAAGTGGGTTTGATGGTAGGTTGTACAAAGGGCATACGAACAGACTTGAAGAGAGAGTAAGAGAGCATAATTCAGGAAAAACTAAATCAACTAAAGGATATAAGCCATGGGTTTTGGTTTATTATGAGGAGTTTAATACGCGGGAATTGGCTATAACTAGAGAACGATATTTTAAATCTGGGTCTGGAAGAGAATTTTTAAAAACAAAGATAAGGCCGCGTGGCGCAACTGAATACCTGCCTGCCGGCAGGCAGGGCGCAAAATTTGAATTATGATTTATTACGTTTATGTTTTGAGAAGTGGGTTTGATGGTAGGTTGTACAAAGGGCATACGAGCCGACTTGAAGAGAGGGTAAGAGAGCATAATTCAGGAAAAACTAAATCAACTAAAGGATATAAACCATGGGTTTTGGTTTATTATGAGGAGTTTAATACGCGGGAATTGGCTATAACTAGAGAGCGATATTTTAAATCTGGATCTGGAAGAGAATTTTTAAAAACAAAAATAAGGCCGCGTGGCGCAACTGAATAGCGCATCAGATTTCGGCTCTGAGGGTTGGGGGTTTGAATCCCTTCGCGGTCACTTTAAGAAGGCAAGTCATTTTTTGACTTGCCTTTTTTAATTCTGATTAATAGTTTTATTTGTTCATAACTTATTAATTTTAGCTAGTATTAAAAAAAGAAATAAAACCAACCTTATGAAGAAAATAGCCTTACTGTTTTTACTGATAGCAACTTTTACTTTTGCACAAGAGAAAGAACAAAAAATAGTATTAATTACTTTAGATGGACTCCGTTGGCAAGAATTATTTACAGGTGCAGACGAGAAGTTGGTAGACAATAAAGCGTACGTTAGTAACACAGAAGGTTTGAAAAAAATGTTTTGGGAGGATACTCCAAAGCTACGTAGAGAAGCTTTATTTCCTTTTTTATGGGATTATGTAGCTAAAAACGGACAGCTTCATGGTAATAGAGATAAAGGGAGTAAAGTGAATCTAACAAATTCAATGTGGTTTTCTTACCCTGGCTACAATGAGATTTTAACAGGTAATGCTGATGATAATAACATAAAAAGCAATGACAAAATCTACAATCCAAATACTACCATTTTAGAATTATTAAATAACACAAATAATTTTAAAGGGGAGGTAGCTGCCTTTGGAAGTTGGGATGTATTTCCATATATAATTAATGATAAGAGAAGCGGTGTTCCCGTAAATGCGGGGTTTAGAAATGCTGAAGGAGATTTAACTGATAGGGAAAAGTTTTTAAACCAATTACAGTCAGAAATACCTAGCCCATGGGGAACTGTTCGTTTAGATGCCTTTACACATCATTTTGCTAAAGAATATATGAAAAGTAAGCATCCTAAAATAGTTTATGTAGCTTATGGAGAAACTGATGATTTTGCTCATGATGGAGATTACGAAGCATATTTGAAATCAGCACATACTACAGATTCTTTTATTAAAGATTTATGGGAGTTTACACAAGAGGATGAATTTTATAAAGACAACACAACCTTTATAATTACTACAGACCATGGTCGTGGAACGCATCCTTTAGAAACATGGAAAAGTCATGGAAGTGATATTAATGGAGCAGACGAAGTATGGATTTTAGCTTTTGGGAAAAATGTGCCTGCACTTGGTGAAGTTAAAATAGAAGAGCAATTGTATAGCAACCAAGTAGCTCCTACAATTTTAGAGATTTTAGGTGTAGATGATGCTCCAAAGAATATGACTGGCTCCGTTATAGAGATGATAAGGAGCAAAGAATAACTTTACAGAGAAGTTTATGTAAAAAAACCTCCACTAGTTTCTTTTCAATAGTATAGAAACTAGTGGAGGTTTTTATAGAAAGATTCTTATTATTCTTCTAAGTTTTCAGGAATTAAAATAAATTCCACATGGTTAGAATAATCAAAATAGGTGTTTGCTGCTTTTTTGAAATAATCAGATGTAATTACATCATATCGTTTTTCATAGTCTAATATTTCTTCTGGATTCCATCCATATTCATCAGCACTTCTTAACTTCATTACCCAATAACTGTTACTTTTAAGTGCTACCTTAGTAATATTAAGTTCAGCTTCTTTAATTTTAGCTACATTTTTTTCTGAAGCCCCATTTTCTTGTATATCTTTTATAACCTCATGTACTTTATCAATTAAGGCTTCTCTGTTTTCAGGATCACATGTAAACCTTACATTCATTCGGTACCAATCGTAAGGGCGGTCTGTTGCATATCCAGAAACTTGAACTCCATATACTCCAGACATTTTTTCTCTTAACTCTTCGGTGAGCTTTATCTTTAGAAGTTTTCCTAAAAGAGAAACTTGCATTTGATTGTCTAAATTATAATCAAGTTTTCCAGTAAATCGGATATCTACTTTAGACTTATCTTCTGTTCCTTTAGTGATAACTTTTCTATGTTTTCCTGTAATTCTTCTTAAACCGATATCTCTCCACGATTGTTGTTCTTTTAAATCCGAAGGTAAACCTCCTAGATATTTTAAAACCATTGGTTTTAGGGTGTTGATATCAAAATTACCAACAAAGATAAACGTGAATCCATTAGCATTTGAAAAGCGCTCTTTGTAAAAGTTAAACGATTCTTCCAGCTTTAATTCTTCATTAATTTGTTTTTCAGAAAGTGGAATAGATCTTAAATCATTGTTAGTCATTGTTTTACTTATTTCATTATCAAAAACAGTATCAGGATTCAGACTATCATTTTTAATAGAAGCAAGCATTCTCTCTTTAGAGGTATTAAATACTTTTTCATCTTTATTTGGTGCGGTAAAGTAAAGATTTATAAGTGTAAGCATTCTTTCTAACTCTTCAGAAGTACTGCTTCCAGAAAATAGTTCATCATAATAATTTATATAAGGAGTAACAGAAACCGTTCTTCCCATATTTAGTTTCTCTAGATTGATGTTTGAAATTCCATCCACACCACTATTACCGATAATGTTGCTGGCTTGTCTTGCAGACACATATAATTCATCTGGAGCAATAGAACTCCCCCCTTGTCTGTAACCTCTAAGCGAGATGAGATCATTTTGTAATTCGGTAGGCTTTAATATGATTTTCACGCCATTACTTAGCTCCCAAGTAGTAACATCAATTTTTTCATTGTAACTGGAAGCTGTTACTTTTCCAGAATCAACAATTTTTGCTTTCAGCTTTACATCTCCTAATGTATCTACATAAGGTTCAATTTCTTTTGAAGTTGACGTTTCTAGTAATCCTAAAATATCATTTTCAGTAGGTAGCTTAAGATTTTCCTTTTCAGGAGCATTTAAAATTATAGTTAGATTTTTATTCTGAATCCAAAAGTCAGCAATCTCATTTACATCATTAATAGAAATTGTAGGTAATATATGTTGGTAAAATTCATATCTGAAATTTTCACTTAAAACAGGTTCGTTATCAGTGAAATTATCTATTAACTCTTCCACATAAAGCTTAGAAGGAATCTTTCCAGCTTCTTTACGAAATAACTCAGCATTATTTATAAGCGCTTTTTTGTAGCGTTCCAACTCAGTTGCTTTAAAGCCATGCTGTTTTATTCTTTCATTTTCTTGTAATAGTATGGAAATACCATCGTTAATCTGCTCTTCTTTTAAGATTGCTTTTAAGTAATATGCATCTTTATTGCTTAAAAAATTACCGATTCCACCAGTAGCTGAAAGTAAAGGAGTGTTCTCAGCAAGTTCTAATTCATCTAATCGTTGTTTTAACATCCCTGTAAAAAGGAGTTTTATGATGTCGTTTTTGTAATCTTCTAGAGTGGAAACAGCCTCTTTTTCTTCCTTATAATAAAAAGAGACACTTGTGCTTTTAGCCTCTTTGTCAGTTACAACTTTTATGGTTGTAGCACTATTATCTTCAATGGTATAACGTGTTCGCTCTTTTGGATTCTTAACTTCTTTAATTTTTGAAAATAAAGACTTTACTTTTTTTTCTGTTTTATCAATATCAATATCTCCAACAATGATAACAGCCATTAAATCTGGTCTGTACCAATCTTTATAGAAATTTTTTAAGGCACTATGTTCTCCATTCAATATAATATCTAATGAACCAATAGGCAGTCTTTTTGAGTAGCGAGAATTATTAGTGATTACAGAAATTGTTTTGTCATACATCCTAGAGTTTGCATTGTTTCTTGCTCTTAATTCTTCGGCAACAACACCACGTTCCTTGTCTATTTCATCATCACTTAGTGTGATCCCGTCTGCCCAATCTCTTAATATATCTAAACTTGTGTCAAAAATACCTTCATCATCTGTTGGAACAGTTAATTTGTAAACTGTCTCATCGAAACTAGTATGTGCATTTAGATCTGCTCCAAACTGAACTCCTATACTTTGTAAGTAATCGATTAATTCATTTTTCTTGAAAGATTTTGTGCCATTAAAAGCCATATGTTCTATAAAGTGTGCGAGTCCTAATTGGTTTTCATCTTCTAGGATAGAACCTGCATCTAGAACGAGTCTTAATTCTGCTTTTGCTTCAGGCTTAACATTCTTTTTTAAATAATATTTTAAACCATTTTCCAAAGTACCTGTTTTAATTGAAGGATCCATTGGTAACGGAGTACTTAAATCAGAATTATTGAATGTTTTCGTGTCCTGTGAAAAGCAAACTCCACAGTATAGTATAAATAATATTTGTAGTATTTTCATTTTTAAATTTTCTTGAGTATTTCCATCCTTAAGGCATATATTTCCTTAAGGATGTAATACTGTTATTCAAATAAATAAAGATTTTTATGTATGCTTATCTAAAAATTATTGATAAGTTTTATAGTGATAACGGCTTATTCGTAACCTGGATTTTGATCTGCAAGTGTAAGAAATTCATTCCCTTCTATTTCTGTTGTAGGGATCGGAAGAATGTATTGATCCACACTTGTTATAGAAGGTTTTAAATCCATAGCTTTTTCAAATCGTAATGCTGCAAACCAATCAGATCCATTTTCATAGGCCATCTCTTTAATATATTGGTTAAAGATGTCATCATTGAGTTCTTCAATAGAGGTAGCAGTAGATAAATCTGCACTTGCTCTCTCTATAATTTTGTTTAAAGGAATTTTTGCGGCTTCAACATCACCAGTACTTCTGGAAATACCTTCAGCTTTTATAAGGTACATTTCTGCTAAACGGATAAAGAATGTTGGACGAAAACTATTTTCATTATTAGTTTTTAAAACAGTAGTACCACTATAGCTGGCCTCTTTTCTAGGATCATTTTCCATGAGATCGGTAAACCATCCATCAGCAACACGCCCAGCGTAAAATCGCTTTCTATTATTCTCATCATTATCAGATTCGGAATCTCTAAAAGTTACTAGGATATTTTCTGAAGCATTATAGCCTTTATCAAAAACATCAGAGAAGTTAGTTTCTAAAGAAGTAGTTCCCTCATTTATTACTTGATCTGCTATGTTTGCAGCCTCATTGTATTGCCCATTATACAATAGAACTCTTGCTTTTAAGGCTTTTGCAGCTGTTTTTGAACCTCTGTAAGAAACTGTAAAGTCAGGAGCATTAGAAATTGCATAATCTAAATCTGACAATATCTGACTGTAAGATTCTTGTACAGAACTTCTTTTTATGCTTCTAGTAACAAAGTTTACAGGTTCTGTTCTTAGGATCACTCCTAGATTACTACTAGAGTCATAAAATTGTCCGAAATAGCGTAATGCATCAAAAGTAGCCATTGCTCTAAGAAAATGAGCTTCTCCAATAATTTCTTTTTTTGCTTCTGGAGTAATAAGATCATTACTTAACTTTTCTGTGTTTGCAATTGTATTATTTGCGGCATCAATCACGCTATAAAAAATGCTCCAGAAGTTCCTTACTGTAGCATTTTCAGCAAGAATATCATTATCGAAAATCTCTTCGTCTGAACTAGAATTTATTGTCATAGAACCTATTAATGCACTCGGAATTATTTCAGAATACATATAATAAGAAGAATTTGTATATGATATAATCTGGCTATAAGCACCATTTAAGAGAGCTTTAGCATCATCTTCATTTGTTACTACATTTTCTGGGACTAAATTATTTGGCGGATCTTGATCTATAGAATCTGTCAAATTACAAGCCGTTAATGTAATTGCTAGTATTGTTATATATAGTACTTTTTTCATAATATTTTTTTTAGAAACCAATGTTTACGCCTAGAGTGAAAGATTTCTGTGGAGGAAATCTATTAGTATCTCTCCCAGATCCTGAAATATCATTATTAAATAGAGTACCTCCTTCTGGGTTAGCTCCTGGATAATTTGTTAGTGTCCATAAGTTTTGAGCAATACCATAAAATGATATAGAATTAATGAAACTGATTCTATCCATTGTTTTTCTAGGCAATGTATATCTTAAGTTTAGTGTATTTAATCTTAGATAAGATGCATCGTGTACGTAATAGCTAGAAAGTCTATCATTATCATTAGGGTCTTTATAGACAATTCTTGGCTGATTTGTAGGATTTTCTGCTGTCCATGCATTATAAACTTCAGTTGTTTTATTCTCACTAAAATAGGTGCTTGTAAAATTGATTGCTCTTGATTGAGAAAACCACATTAACTCATTACCTATAGAGTAACTAAATTGAGCTGAAAGAGAGAAACCTTTGTATCTCCAAGTACTGCTGAATCCACCAAATACATCAGGTTGAGAATTTCCAATAGTAGTTTGATCAAAGTCATTAACAATTCCATCAGGGATCCCATCTGGGCCAGAAATATCATTAAATTTTAAATCTCCAGGAGCAGTTCCATCTTCTTGATAAACTCCATTTGGAGCCGCTTGATTCAATGCATCGATTTCTGCTTGATTCTGAAAAATGCCTGCGGCTTCATAACCATAAATAAGCCCAATAGGACTTCCTTCTTGCAAACGTCCACCTCCCAAACCAGGGAAACCAACTATATAACCGTCATCATCTTTATAGTCGTCTCCTATTTCTGTAAGTGTATTTGTGTTCTTTGTTGCATTTAAGCTTAGATTCCATGAAAAATCTTGATTATTAAAAAGACGAATGTCCAAAAGTAGTTCGTATCCTTTGTTTTCCGTTTTTCCAATATTTGCAAGTACAGATGTTACACCTGTATTTCCAGGAGTTTTTACAGGGAATATAACATCCTCTGTATTTTTTGAGTAATATCCTATTCCTCCAGAAATTACATTTTTAAAAAATGAAAAATCCATTCCTAAGTCAAACTGCTTCGTAGTTTCCCATTTTAATCGATCGTTACCCAATTGAGATAAAACAGTGGAAGGGTCGTTTGCATAAGCATCAGTAGAATATAATGTTCTCCATTGATAAGCACCAAAATCTTGTTGACCAGTTAATCCATAACTAACACGTAATTTCATTTCGTCAATGACATTGCTATTAGCTATAAAATCTTCATTAGATAATCTCCATGCCGCTGCTGCTGCTGGAAAAAAAGCATATTTATTCTCTTTAGCAAATTTTGAAGAACCATCTACTCTTCCTGTTAATGTGATAAGGTATTTTTGATTATAATCGTAATTAACTCTACCAAAATAAGAAGCTAATCCTGAACCCTCTTCATAGGATTCACCTCCGTTACTAACGGTAGCACTAGATACATTGCTTAAAACATTATTAGAAAATCCAGTTCCAAAAGCTTTATTGTAAGAGCTGTTTATCTCCTCAAAAGTGGTTCCTAAAACTGCATCAATATTATGCTTTTGATTAAAAGTCTGCTTGTAGGTTAATGTATTTTGCCATTGTAGAATAGTATTTGTAGACCTACTGTCTTGAGCAAATCCATCTCCATCTCCACTAAATCTAAACCAACCTCCCCTAGAAGTGTATTTTGGATAAAAGCTATATTGATTTCCGTTGTTATAATTTGCGGAAAGTCTGGTTTCAAAAGTCAATCCTTTCGTTAAATCTAATTGGGTGAATACAGACCCTAGAAAAAGAAAAGTTTTATTTTTATTTTTAGCTTGTGCTAAAGCAACAGGATTTTCGCTGTTAGAAGTTTCAGAATATGCATAATTCCCATCTTCATCAAAAATAGGAGCATCTGGTCTGAAAGTGTACATTCTATCTACAAGACCTCCATCTGCAGAAGATTGATTAAGATAGGATGTTTGTAAGCTGGTTCCAAACCTCCAAAAATCAGTTATATCATTATTTAGGTTTATATTTAGCGTGTAACGTTCACTACTTGCACCTTGAATTCCGCTTTCAGAATTTAAAGCAGAAAGGGAAATAGAATATTGTGATTTTTCACTCCCTCCGCGGACACTTAAATTAGCGTCGGTAGAAACAGCCATCCCGTTAGTTAGCTCGTTTTCCCAATTAGTTTCTGTATCTCCAAAATAAGAACCATCTAAAACACTTTTTGTAAAAGCATCATCTACATTACTGTTTTGAACGGCTCTTGTCCAAATATCTTTATATTGATCTGCATTTAAAACATCCAATGTATTTGGAGTTTGTATCGTGCTAGAAACATCTACATTAATTGTGGGTTTCGAGTATTTAGACCCTTTTTTTGTATTTATAATAATAACTCCATTGGCTGCTCTAGAACCATAAATGGCAGCCGCAGATGCATCTTTTAGAACGCTTATAGATTCAATGTCATTTGGATTTATATTAGCGATCGGTGTACTTAAACCTTGGTAATTTAATTCTCTACCTAGATTTTGACCTTCGGTTCCACCTACAGGAATATTGCTTTGAGGAACTACAGGAATTCCATCAATAACGAACAGCGGTTGGTTAGAACCTGATAGGGAGGAAGTACCTCTAATTCTAATTTTAGACGCAGCGCCAGGTTGTCCGTTTGGAGTACTTACAGAAAGACCTGCTACTTGTCCTTGAAGTGCTTGTTCTACATTTACTGTTGGAGCTTGGTTGCTAAAGCTCTCCATTTTAACACTACTTACAGCTCCAGTAATATTTTCTCGTTTTACTTCTCCATAACCTACAAGAACAACTTCATCAATAGCTTCTACGGCTTCTTTAAGGGTTACATTAAGTGTAGAAGCGTTATTCACCTTAACTTCCTTGGTTTCGAAACCAATGTAAGTAAACTGTAATACATCATTTTGACTAGCAGTAATGGTGAAATTTCCATCTTGATCTGTACTCGTCCCAATTGGAGCATCTTTTACTTTTACTGTAACCCCTAATAGCGGAACGTTATTTACATCAGTTACTTTTCCAGATACTTGATTTTGGAGATTCTCTATTTTATCAAAAAGGAAGGAGCTTTTAAAAGTGTTTTTCCTTAAAACTATCTGCTTCTTCTTAAGAATATAAGTGATATTACTATTATTAAAAATAGTATCTAAGATATCAGAAACAGATTTCTTGTAAACATCAATAGAAACTTCTCTTTGAGTATCTATTTCGTTATTATTATATAAAAATTTGAAATCTGTTTTCTGTTCTATTTCTTTAAGTACAGTTTCAATACTAACATTTTTAAGATTTAAATCAATCTTTGTTTTTTGCGCATATGAGTTTGCGTTTACTGTAAATAAAGAAGCTAAGAGAAAAAATATAGTTAACTTCATTTTTAAATAAAATTGAGAGGAATAAGACCAATAGGGCCTTATGAAAGTTCTATTTTTCATACATTTGTGATGTTTGGTTATTAGACTAATTTGACTGAACAATTTTTGTGAAACAGGGGATGCTGCAACATTTCCTGTTTTTTTGTGTTTGTATTTCTTCTTTTACATGTTTATTATTTTTCTGGATTTGTAATCGTTATTTCTTTTCCTTGAATTTTATATTCAAAGGGAACACTTATTTTAAATGCTTCCATAACTTCATCAATAGTTTCGATGTCAAAAGAAGCTGTGAAATTTTGATCCTCTAACGCCTTATTATTATTAACAATGGTGACGTTATATTTTCGCTCTAGTTGTTTTATTATTTCTGAAAATGGAATAGCCTCAATTATTAGTTTTCCTTCAATCCAAGCAGTGTATTTAGAAACATCTTCATTTTTAACATCTATATTGTTAGAACCAACATTCAATGTTGCCGTTTGATTCGGAGCTAGTTGAGTACCTTTAATATTTTTATTTTTTGAACTTACTTTAACGGAACCTTCTATTAATGCAATATTAGAGTTGAGGTTGTTGGCATAAGCATTAACATTAAATTGCGTCCCTAAAACAGTTATATCTAAAGCAGTTGTTTTGACTATAAAAGGCTGCTCTTTATTTTTTGTTACATTAAAGAAACCCTCTCCTTCCAATGTTACAACTCGCTTTTTGTCTTTTTCAAAATTGGTAGGGAATTTTAAAGTACTTCCAGCGTTAATGTGAATTGAAGTGCTGTCTGAAAGGATGATATTTAATGTCTTTCCGTTGGGAACATGAACTGTATTTATACTGTAATCCTTTTTATTTATAGGTTGGAAAACTAAATCTGAACCTACTTTTTTTGCAATAGCATCCCCTTCATGATTAAGAATTTCTTTTTGTTCTGAAAGTATAATATTATTGGTTTTTCCTTTTCCTATTTGAAGGGTGATTATAGGTTCCTCAGGAGTATTTCCAATTTGTTTAAGGTTGTAATAACTAATTCCTAAGGCGATAACTCCAATGAAAACTGCTGCTGAAGCAAGAACTCTTTTAAGAACAATTTTATTTGTTAACTTTTTCTTTTCTAGATGCTTAGTTAGAATTTCTTGCCAAGCCTTATCCGTATCTATTTGATTTATTCTATATAAGTCATTTTCTTTTTTTAAACGCTTTAATTTCTTGTAGAAATCGCTATTTTCTTTAGATTCAAGAATCCACGATTGGAACATACGCTCTTCTTCTTCGGTATGTCTATTATGAAGTTTTTTTATTAATATGTCGTTAATCTGATCCATGTTATATTTAATAGAGAAGGCCTCTTTTATAACTAGGATCCCAAAACTTTAATTCAGGGTGACGTCAATTGGAGTTTTTTTTAAAGAAATTATTATTTTACTGGTTTTTATTCAGTAATAGGAAGAGAAAGCTGTGATAATTAGCAGACTTTCTCAATATTTTATAAGCTTTCTTTATTTGAGACTTTACAGTATTTATAGATACTCCTAGAGTATCTGCTGCCTCTTGATATTTTAAATCTTCTAAAACACATAAAACAAATATCTCTTTGCACTTTTCAGGAAGATTATTTAATTCTTTGTTTAAAATAGTAGAAGATTCATCTTTAATGATACTATCTTCAATAGAATATTCTGTTCCTTTTTGGATTTCTATTGTGTGATCAATTTTCTTTTTTTTCTTCTGTTTTGCTATCCATTTTAAAGAAGCATTCACAACAGAACGATTAAGGTAACTTTTAAAATCTTTAATATCGTTTAAGTTTTTTTTGTCGAGTAACTTCAAGAAAACCTCCTGTACAATATCTTTGGCATCATCAATGTCCTCTATGTAAAAATATGCTTTTTTACAGAGTGCAGTATAATGTATCTCGAATTGAGATTTTATATTTTTATTATGTATTGACAATTAAAAAGGAATTGAAAAGTGAAATACCTTAAACCCGCTAAAGTAGTAATTCATTGTAAATAAATAAAGAGAGTGAGTTATTTACTTCACTAAAAGTAGGGTAAGTATTAAATTTTTATTGTATTCTTAATTTTGAATCTTACAATTTGTTCAATAATTATAAAAGTGATAGTTTTAATGTTCCCTTTTTAATGATTAACTAAACACTAAAAGGTTTTATTATAAAATAGTAAGGAAACATAATTTAAAATCACTGAAATCGATTCTTTTATTAAGTCAAGTTTTGCTTTTTTAAGGAATAGGAAAAAAAATAATTAAATATTACTAACCAATTACCAAGTTTTAAAATGATAAATATTAAAAAGTACATTTTACTAAATGCCAGTTTAACATTGGCGATTCTATTATTTGCTTGTACGACGCCAAATAAACCACAAGCAAGTTTAGAAGATAGAAGTTTAATTCCAGCTCCTGTTTCTGTTGAAAAGAATGAAGGGACTTTCGAAATTACAGAAAGTACAGTATTGTATGTTGATAATGACGCAGCATTAAAGGCTGTAGCAGGCAGTTTTGTAGAAACAATAGCCAATGCAAGTGGTATTAAATTAAAAACAACTTCTAGCACCGATGATGTAGCTAGTGGGATTGTCTTTAAAATATCTTCGGAAGTAGAAGGAGAAGAAGGTTATAAATTAAATGTGAATGAAAATCTTGTAACATTGAGTGCTTCTACAGCAGCTGGTGCTTATAGAGGTATCCAAACATTAAAACAGTTATTGCCTTCTGAAATTGCAAGCCCAGAAGTTATTAAAAATATACGATGGGTAATTCCAGGAGTTAATATTACAGATTACCCTCAGTACTCTTACCGTGGAAGTATGTTAGATATGTCAAGACACTTTTTTACTGTTGATGAAGTAAAGAGATATATTGATCTTATGGCAGCATATAAGCTAAATGTTTTACACATGCATTTAACAGATGACCAAGGTTGGCGTATTGAAATAAAATCATGGCCAAAGCTTACAGAAATCGGCGCTAGTACGGAAGTAGGAGGCGGAGAAGGCGGTTTTTATACGCAAGAAGATTATAAGGAGATTGTTGCTTATGCACAAGAGCGATATATAACTATTATTCCGGAGATAGATATGCCAGGTCATACAAATGCTGCATTAGCTTCTTATCCAGAATTAAATTGTGATGGAAAAGCACCAGAATTATACACAGGAACAGAAGTAGGCTTTAGTTCGTTTTGCATAGACAAAGAGATTACATATACTTTTATAGAAGATGTAATTAAAGAAATTATAGCAATTACTCCTAGTGAGTATATTCATATAGGTGGAGATGAGTCTCACTCTACAGAATTAGAAGATTATATTCCTTTTGTTACTCGTGTCCAAGATATGGTTTATAAACATGGGAAAACGCCAATTGGTTGGGATGAAATTAGACATGCTGAATTAAAAGAATCTACTGTTGTACAGTTTTGGGCGAATAAAGAAAACGCTCAAGAAGCAGTTAAGCAAGGGTCAAAAGTATTAATCTCTCCAGCATCCAAAGCTTATTTGGATATGAAATATGATTCAATCTCTCCTTTAGGACTTAGTTGGGCTGGACTTATAAATGTAAAAACAGGATACGATTGGAACCCTTCTACTCTTGTTGAAGGAGTAGGGAAAGATAATATTGTTGGAGTAGAGGCTCCACTTTGGGCAGAAACTTTAGAAACAATTGATGATATTGAATATATGGTAATACCTCGTTTACTAGGTTATGCAGAGATTGGATGGTCTCAGGATTCATCAAGAGAATGGGATACTTATAAAGTCCGATTAGGGAAACATTATAACCGATTTAAATTGAAGAATATCAATTTCTATGAATCAGAAATGGTTCCTTGGGATAAAGCTGCTAAAGATTCTATTCAATAGTAAACAATTGTAATCATACAGAAAGTCGCTTTTATAGCGGCTTTTTTGTTTTCAAATAAATATATAGCTGTAATATTTTATCTTTTTATTAATAAATTTTAATGCTAGAAAAGTTAATTTCAAAGAAAAAATAATATGGCAATAGTAGGTTCTATAATAAAGGGAGTTATCGAATTAGCAGATAGTGTTATTCCAGAAGAGAATGCAGCAAAAGAGCAGCATAAAGTTTTAAAACATCTCTTGGAGAAAGCTAAGGAAACTAAATTTGGTAAAGATCACTCTTTTGAAACTATTTTAGAATCTGATTCCATAGAAACGAGTTTTGCTCTTAATGTTCCTTACTACGATTATAATAGTATTAACGATAAGTATTGGAAGTTTTTACATGATGGGCAAGAGAATCTAACTTGGCCTGGAAGTCCAGAATATTATGCATTGAGTTCTGGTACTACGGGGAAAACTAGTAAGCGTATTCCTGTTACTGAGGAGATGTTGGATGCGATAAGAAAAACAGGGATAAAGCAAGTTGGTGCATTAGCAAATTTTGACCTTCCAGCAGATTTCTTCGAAAAAACAATTATGATGTTGGGGAGCTCTACCAAGCTGAAAGAGAAAGATGGACATTTAGAAGGGGAGATTAGTGGAATTAGTGCAAGCAATATCCCTTATTGGTTTAGAGGTTATTATAAACCAGGTGTAGAGATTTCTCAGATTGACGATTGGGATGAGCGTGTGCAAAAAATTGCCGAAGAGGCTAAGAATTGGGATATTGGCGCTTTAAGTGGAATTCCTTCTTGGATGGAGCTGATGATGAAGAAGGTGATAGAATATAATAAGGTAGATAATATACATGATATTTGGCCTAATCTTCAAGTATATACCACGGGAGGAGTTGCTTTTGGTCCTTATAAAAAAAGCTTTAATGCTTTACTAGATCATCCTATAAATATAATAGATACTTATTTAGCTTCAGAAGGATTTTTAGCTTATCAAGAGCGTCCAGAAACAAAGTCTATGAAGTTATCGCTTGATAACGGTATCTATTTTGAATTTGTTCCTTTTAAGCCAGATTATATTAATGAGGATGGATCTTTAGTGGCAGATGCTCCCTCTATAAATATTACTGAGGTAGAAAAGGATGTTGAGTATGTACTTATAATATCTACTGTTTCTGGAGCGTGGCGTTATTTAATTGGAGATACTATAAAGTTTACAGATGTAGAGCGTGCAGAAATTATTATTACGGGTCGTACAAAATTTTTCTTAAATGTAGTAGGTTCTCAATTATCGGTTAATAAAATGAATGATGCCATTCAGATTATAGAAGATAAATTTGATATGGAGATTCCAGAGTTTACTATTGCAGCCACCAAAATAGATAATGAATATTACCATAAATGGTATATTGGATCTCCAAATAACAATACGAATAAAGAGGAAATTGCATCCGCTCTTGATGAGGCTCTAAAGGAAGCAAATAAGAACTATAAAGTGGCGCGTTCTAAAGCATTAAAAGGAGTAATTGTAGAAGTTATAAAACCAGAAATATTTCATGCTTGGAATGAACGTAATAAAAAGAAGGGCGGACAAGTAAAAATGGAGCGTGTAATGGGAGAGGAGAAATTTAAAGATTGGGAAAGCTTTGTTGCTGAACAATAAATTACTTTAGCTCTTGTGTTAGTTGTAAAATATCCTCGGGAGATAAATACAAATTTTTAATTCTATTTTTATAGGTTTCAGAGAGGCTGGTATTATTAAGGATAAAATTTTTAGTATTTAAAATATAGTCTCCCATACCATGGCTAACAGCAAATGTGTCTGCGGCTCTTTCGGCTTCTCGGATGTGCTTCCCGATAAAAATATATTTAATTCCGAATATGAGCAGATTAAGGCTGCTTCTGTTGAGGTAATCTATAATATGCCCCAGTTCATGCCCAATCCAACCGATAATCACATCTTTTGGGACGTTATAGATATTAAACTCTTCTCCTTCAATATTAAAATTACTACTGATAAATATGATATACTTTCTTTTTTTAGCACTTCTAAGGAGTGTCTTAAAATCAGGCTGTGCCTGCATAAAAGATTTCTGTAGCTTTTCCTTGAATTTAAACTCTATAGGAACATCTTTTAACTCTGGATAGAAATTAAGAGCTCTCAAAGTTTCTTTTTTTATGCTTTCGGGAATTACTTTGTTTGTTGTCTCCAAATTATTCTCTAATTCTTCTTTTCTCATCTCTAATAAAATACAAAAAAGGAAAGGGAGAATTCTAGTATCAGATTATAATTTTCTCTTAATTTTTCTTGCTTAAGATATTTTGTACTATAATTTTAGCATGAATTCTAGAGTTTTCAATAAACCAAAGATGTGTATCCATACCTCCACAAATAACACCTGCGAGATATAAATTATTAACGTTAGTCTCCATGGTATCTTCATTATACTGAGGATAAAATTTTCCATCTTCAGATAAGTTCACTCCGATTTTCTCTAGGAAAGAAAAATTAGGTTTGTAACCAGTAAGCGCTAAAACATAATCATTTTCAATTACCTTTTCACCTTCACTAGTATTAAGGATGAGGGTATTCTCTTTAAATTCTTTTACTGTTGTATTAAAAAAAGCTTTTATACTTCCTTCTTTTATTCGGTTTTCGATATCTGGTTTAACCCAATACTTAACACGTCTTCCAATTTCTGGACCTCGGACAATAATACTTACATCTGCTCCCTTACGGTAACATTCTAAAGCGGCATCTACAGCAGAATTACTAGCTCCGATAACAGCTACCTTTTGCATGGAATAGAAATGAGGATCTTTGTAGTAATGAGCCACTTTTGGTAAATCTTCCCCAGGAACATCTAAAGTGTTTGGTATGTCGTAAAATCCAGTAGAAATAATTGTATATGTTGCGCTGTAAGTTCCTTTTTCTGTAGTGATATTAAACAGTTCATTGTCTTGCTTTTCAATGGAAACTACTTTTTCAAAAAGATGAATATTAAGGTCGTTAGCATCTACAATTCTTCGGTAATATTCTAAAGCTTCATTCCTTTTTGGTTTTGCTTCTGTGCTTATAAAAGGGATATTGTCAATCTCTAATTTTTCTGAAGAAGAGAAGAATTGCATATTCATAGGGTAATTAAATAATGAATTTACAATAGGACCTTTCTCAAGGATTAAATAATCAATTCCCTTTTTTTTTGCTTCTAATGCGCATGCAATTCCGATAGGACCACCGCCTACAATTATTAATTCTATATGCTTCATTAAGAAATTTTATTTTTCAGATCAGAAATTGTTTCTTTAGAATTATCACTTCCAAATATGTAACTTCCTGCTACAAGAACATCTGCACCAGCAGCTACAAGTTTTTTAGCATTATCTCCATTTACACCGCCATCGATTTCTATGAGTGTAGTGGCGTTATTTGCTAAAATGAGCTCTTTTAATTGTGATATTTTTTTGTATGTATTTTCAATAAAAGATTGACCTCCAAAACCAGGATTCACACTCATAATAAGAACCACATCAATATCTTTAATTACTTCTTCGAGAACACTAATACTTGTATGTGGATTTAGTGCAACTCCAGCTTGCATTCCTGCAGCTTTAATAGCTTGTATTGTTCTGTGTAAGTGTGTACAAGCTTCGTAATGTACCGTTAGAATATCAACTCCTAAATCTGCAAAATCTTGAATATAGCGATCAGGATCTACAATCATTAGATGCGTGTCTAATGTTTTATTGGCATGCTTTGCAATGGCTTTTATAACTGGCATTCCAAAAGATATGTTGGGAACAAATAATCCATCCATAACATCGATATGAAACCAATCTGCTTCACTGTTATTTACCATTTCTATGTCACGTTGAAGATTGGCAAAGTCGGCAGCCAAAATAGAAGGAGCTATTAATTTATTATTCATCGGTATGAAGTGTGTAATTAATGATTCTTATATACACAAAAATACGGGAAATATATTTTATAGCAGTGGTGATTTGCAGCTCTTAACATGCTTTTAGATTCTGGGAATCTATTTTGTGTGAGGGATAGTAGCGACATCCTTTTAAAAATGTATTTTTTAAAAGATATAGCGAATAGCCCGACCCTGTTTTTCAGGGGCACACCAAAAATAAGGCATTAAAAAACTCCGGTAATCAGCTTGAAGGCGTTTCATTTTAAATATATGTTTCGTTGTATATAAGGGTTTAAAAGTAGTATAGTGTTTGAAAAAAGTGTGGTGCAAAGTGTTTTGCTATTCCCTTATAAATATTGTAGAACTCCTTAAGTCATCGCTTCTCATTACAAGTTCTATTGTATTATTATTTTTAACATATCCAATATAAAACAAAGTAGTTCCTTTATTTTCTATGTTTATAACAGTATCATCTAGCGTGTAATTATAATCTTCTTCGACTATGGAGCAAGGAGCGTTGTCTGAATAAGACTTTTGTCTAGTGAAATTAGTATTACTTTTAAATATTATTTTTTCTTTTAAATCACATTCGCTTAAATCAATATCGAAATCATTGACTGTTCGACTTTGAACAATCCATTCACCAGTTAAATTTTCAATAGTAATATTATTAGTGTCATCGTCAGAAGAGCACGACAAAAAAATAGCAATCAATAATATTAGTAGTTTTTTCATTTTGTTTGGCTTTAAAAAGTTCGTTTTATTACTTTATATACTGAATGAACATCGTCTAAAACAAGTGGGAACGTTGGGAACTCTGGGGACTTATTCCTTGAAACGCAATTAATAATACCTTCTTCGTTAGGGCCTACAATGTCCTTATGAAAAATACCTGTTATACAAACAATTATCCATCCGTATGTATTTTTCTTAAATCCATCTTTCCAATGACTTTTATTAAGTTCTCTTCCTAAGACTTCTGCCCCTCCTGGAGTATCATATATACCTCCTCCATTCATGCTATCATTTCCAGTTGTAAAGGCAATGTACTTTCCTAAACCTATTTTGTCTACTGTAAAATATGATGTCCCAAATTCTTTATTAACCTCGTATTCATCTTTATACACCTCTATAAAAGAAGCATAAGCTGTATATGGAACCTTAGGAGCTTTCAATAAATACTTTCCGTTAGGCAACTCTTCAAATTCATTACCGTTGCTATTTAGTATAATGCCGTTATTTTCATTTTTAGTGTGCTTATCGTATATGTCTTTTATTAAAAAGGCGTTAGCAGGGCGTATTTTAGTATCTCCAGCCTCCCATTTTTGAACAGTTCTATAGTGAACACCTAATTTATTTGCGAACTCCTCCTGAGTTAACCCCATTTCGGAACGAATTTTTTTGACTTCTATGTCACTCATAATCAAATTTTTACGAATTTTAACACATTAAAGGCGTTAAAATGTGCCTTATATTTTTGGTAACACGCCTTAAGTGTGTATATTTGTCTTGTCGTCTTGTCAAATATATATCAAAAATTGACAATACAGTAAAAATGTTCAACCAATTAATATTTAAAAATGAAAAACCTAATAAGAAAACCAGACATGAGTATATACTTCGCTTCAATGAGTGTGACTGGATTATACCTACAGAATGATTTAGATAGAGCTAATAATTACAGCGATTTAATTGACTTAGTTCATAAGTGGTTTTCAATATCTGAAATCACTTCAAATGAGGTTAAAAAGAAGTGGTATAGTACAGCCGCAAAAGGGTTGTATTCATTTTTAACTGGTAACACATACGAGAGCAAACTTAATATCAAAATATAAATGAAAGGAACGGAGGCACACAATAAAGTTGTAGAGGCTTGGAGTAAGACTCCAGACGGTGTAAAAGGAATCGTTTTTAAAAATGGTTGGAAAAGACAGACTGTAAGCGATATCATAAGAGAGGGGCGGGTTGATGTAGAGATATATAATAGCTTAATAAGTGATATAAAAAAAGCAAACAAACAATTTGCCAAAGAGGTAACTAAAGCAAACGATTTTATTCAGAACCTATAATTAAAATGAGAGCAGAAACAGCATATAACGTAATAAAAGAGCTTTCTGAAAAAGAAACGTCTCGATTATATGATATGCTTGGAATTTCTCAAAACAAATCAAAACCAGTTAAAAGAAACAAGATGATAACAGATGCAGAAGCTACTGAATATCTATTAACAAAACTAAAAGGAGTTAAACGCAATTAGGTTGGTTGAAAGCCGCGTGTGGGGTGGTTCCCGAAATAGGTCACGCGGCTTCTTTTAAAAAATAAGTTAAACACAAATTCAAATTATATGCAATTCAAAGTACTCACACATTGTGACAGATTCATAGACGAATCGATGTTGTATAAAGGTCTTTATTCAACTGATGAACCGAAGTTATACAACCTAGAGACTACACTAGATGATCTTATTGACATAAGAAAAAAAGTAGGTAGCATTTTTAACGATAATAGATATGATTTATCTATTGATAATCTATCAAAATGCACTCTTACTATTGTAGAAGTAAAACGCATCGAGCAGCCTTTAAGTTTCCCTCAACCTAGTATTAATTAATCACTAAAAATCAATAAACCAATGAAAAATTTAACTCAAAAAAAATGTAAAATAGGCTACATATACATGGCTTCATTTTCAATAGTAACCTTAGTATCAATTCTTTTTTTATGGGGATTAGATTCTTTGCTAAGCTTTGAAAGCATCAACCATAAGCTTTATATATCTGGTTTCGCTGCATTATGTCTATTGTCCGCAACAGCTGTAGTGTTGGTGGCTAAAATTCTAATCAACACCCATATTAACCAAAACAACGAGCATGAAAGCAAGTACGATAATGACTGTAAATGGTAGATGGGAAGTCAACGGAAAGAAATTCAATGAAATGTATGAGTATGAAAAATTTCAACTCAATGATTTCATAGCAGAAATAAAAGCAAAACAGTTAAACACACAGATTAAAAATGACACTATATAACTTAAATAAAATATTAAAAAGCAATGAACCGTCTGCCATTGTGAGGTATAACGAGTGGTTTAAATCCGATAAAACTTTCACTAGAAAGAAATATATCCTTCTAAGGATCAAAGATAACGACGTAAAAGATACTGAAATTGAAGATGACCAAATGCATATTGTTAGAGGTTACTTAAGTCGCTTTAAAAAAGTTATTGAGGACAAAGACGGCGTTGTTTGGGAGCGCGGAAACTTCCAGCAAGTGGCTAAAGAAGCAAAGAACAAACAAAGACAATTTGCCTTATAAAAATGATGAAGCCAACAGAAATATATAAAGGAATCATCATGCACTTATTAATAATAATTGGGGTGATAATGTTCTTTAAGTGGATAATCGAAACACTATTTATTAAATAAAGAAACCCCCTTTCGGGGGCGTTAAACACAAAGCAAAAATATGAAAAAAGAAGTTAAAATCAAGAGTTTAATCCTTAGAAATTTCAAAGGAATTAGAAGCTTAAATATCGAATTAAGCGATGACTTAACAGATATTTTAGGAGCAAATGGAACTGGAAAAACCACTATTGCAGATGCTTGGATGTGGTTATTGTTTGGAAAAGATACAAATGGACGTTCTGGTTTTGAAGTTAAAACATTAGACAAAAACAATAACGTTATACAGAAGCTAGAGCACGAGGTTAAAGCTGTTATTTCAGTTGATGGTAGAGATATTGAAATAAGCAGAATGTTGCGTGAAAAGTGGGTTAAAAATAAAGGCTCATTAAATTCTGAATTTTCTGGAAATACAACAGAGTATTTCTGGGACGGTGTTCCATTGCAGCAAAAAGAATTTCTATCTAAAGTTTCTGGAATTATAGAAGAGAGCCTATTTAAGCTATTAACAAACCCTTTCGCTTTTGATTCGCTTAAATGGCAGGATAAAAGAACTTTACTAATAGAGCTTGTTGGTGGTGTTTCTGATAGTGATTTGGCACAAGGAAATACAGCTTATGAGGAGCTTCTTAAAAAGTTGTCGGACGGCAAAGATATTGAGCAATACAAAAAACAAATTGCTGCTTCCATTAAAAAAGCTAAAGACGAACTTAAATTAATTCCTTCAAGAATTGATGAAGTTGACAGAAGCAAGCCAGATGCTATAAACTTTGAAGCATTAGAGAATGAATTAAAAGTTGAGCAAATTAAATTAACTGGCATTGATGAAAAAATCAACGATTCAAACAAGGCTTTTCAATCAGAATTAGATAAGGTAAGAGCGAAAAGAGTTGAATTAAATGATTTAGTTTCTAAAGTTGAATTAATCGAAAGCGACACGAGAAAAGAATCTGAAAAAAGATGTACGCCAGATACTTCTGAAATTGATTCTTTACGCTCAAAATTAACAGACAAAGAATCAGAACTAAAAGAGTATGAAGATGCTTTAAAAACGCTAGAAACCAAAAAGGAAGGCATTCAGTCTAACATTTCGCAAATTGAATCTGATATCGTTAAAAAGCGTGAAGAGTGGAATGCTGAAAATGCTACTGAATTTAAACTTGACGAAAGCGATTGTAAATGTCCTACATGCAACAGAGAGCTAGACGATATTGATTCAAAAAAAGCAGAATTAGAAGCTTCCTTTAAAGAAAATAAATCTAAAAAGTTAAACGCTATAAATTCGAGTGGAAAACAATTAGCTTCTGAATTACAAAGCTATAAAGAGCAATCCACAAAAACAGCCGAGCGTATTGAAAAAGGAAGTAAGACAATAGAATCTATTAAGTCAACAATAAAAGATTTAAAAGAGCAAATAGAGTCTATTCCTGCAAGTGATGAAACATTAGATGTTGAAGATGTTTATATCGAGTTATTAGCTTCGAATAAAGACATAGAATCTCTTAAAGCTAAAATAAGTAATCTACGTGCTGAACTACAAAAAGAACCAAAGGCTGACAATGAAGCACTTATAAAAGAACGTCAAAGCATTTTAGATGTTATTGACGGCATCAAAACTAAACTTCAAGCTAAAGATCAGATTAAGCGTGCTGACGATCGTATTTCAGAACTTGAAAAACAAGAAAAAGAACTCGCTCAACAAATTGCAGATGTTGAAAAAGAGGAGTTTGTAATTGAGAATTTCATTAAGCATAAAATAGAGCATTTAGAAGGTAAAATTAACGCCAAATTCAAGATGGTAAACTTTAAAATGTTTGATGTTCAAATTAACGGAGGTTTAAACGAAACTTGTGAGGCTTTAATTGATGGTGTGCCGTTTTCAAATGCAAATACAGCAAGCAGAATCAATGCGGGTTTAAGTATAATACAAGCTTTGAGTGATTATTATGGGATTTCTTGTCCTGTTTGGATTGATAATGCGGAATCAGTGACTAATACTATGTTAATAGATAGCCAGCTTATAAGACTATACGTTAACGATGAATATGACAAGGTGAGTGTGTTGTCAAATAAACCTATAAATCAGTCTGCATAATGGAAATGATTGGCAAAAAATTTAATCGACTAACCATCATTTCATTTATAGGAATTGATAATTATAGAAATAAGGTGTGGAAATGCGTTTGTGTTTGCGGAAATTACACTAAAGCGTCAACAACTTCTTTAAAAAAAGGAAACACAAAAAGCTGTGGTTGTCTACAAAAAGAAAAAGCTGCAATGACAGGGAGAAATATTCTTAAAACACATGGACTATCTAAAAATGCAGATGGAACCAAAACAAGACTATTTAGAATTTGGTCTGGAATGAAAACTAGATGTAACAACAGTAGGGTTGTAGAATATCCAAGATATGGAGGTAAAGGTGTTGAAGTTTGCGCTTCTTGGATGAATTATGAGAATTTTCATAAGTGGTCAATTAATAATGGTTATAAGAATAATCTCAGCATTGACAGGATAGACGTAGACGGCAATTATGAGCCATCAAATTGTAGGTGGGTAACAGATAAGATTCAGTGTAGAAATAGAACCAGCTCTAGGTTATTAACTTTTAAAGGAGATACTAAAACTTTATCTGAGTTTGCCGAAGAATTTAACATTAGTATTCAAGCTCTGCACAATAGGTTAAAAAGGGGTTGGTCTTTGGAGGAATCATTGACAATTCCATTGCTTAGAAAAGGCGTAGATAAATTTAAATACAAAAAATCAATTAATTAAAATAAATTCAAAATGAGTACACAAACCAAAAACACACAAGTAGCTGAAATTAAAAAAGATATTTCAGCACAAGTATTAAGTAAGATTGAAGGATTTCAACAAACAGGAGAGTTAAGTCTTCCAAAAGATTACTCTCCAGAGAACGCTCTTAAATCAGCTTATTTAATCCTTTCAGAAACCGAAAACAAACAAAAGCAAAAAGCTTTAGACCATTGCACAAAGGAAAGCATTGCAAACGCTTTACTTAAAATGGTTGTTTGGGGATTGTCTCCACTAAAAAAGCAATGTGACTTTATTATGTACGGCAATAAACTTGATTGTTCTATTGAATATACTGGGAATATTGCTTTAGCAAAAAGATACGGAGGTCTAAAAGAAATCAAGGCGCACGCAATTTTCGAAGGAGATGAATTTGAGTTTGAAAATGATGTAACTACTGGTTGTAAAAAAGTAACACTACACAAGCAAACACTTCAAAGTTTAGGTAGCGGAAAAGTGATAGGTGCTTACGCTATTATGCACATGGTTGACGGCAGTATTGATACCGAAATAATGAACATTAAGCAAATTGAAGCTGCCTGGAATCAAGGCGCAATGAATGGAAACTCTCCAGCGCATAAAAACTTTCCAGACCAAATGGCAAAGAAAACTGTTATTAATCGAGCTTGTAAATTATTAATTAGAGGTTCGAATGATAGTGTTTTATATACTGAAAATGAGGGAGAAAGAATTGATACTACTTCTGCAGATGTAGCCTATGAGGTTTCACAAAAAGCCAACAAAAAGGAAATAGGATTTGATGATGTTGAAGATGCGGAAGTAGTGCATGAGGAAGTTGCGTCAGAACCACAAAAAGAAGTTGTTGAACAAGATGGACCAGGGTTTTAAAACAAAAAAATCATGAGTGTAGAAGTATGGAAACCAATTAAAGGGTTTGAAGGAGTTTATGCAATAAGCTCTAAAGGAAGGGTTAAAAGTTTTAAGAAAGATCCGAAAGGATATATTCTTTCTAATAAAAACTCAAAAGGGTGGTATTTGAATATAGTATTGAAAACTAGAAACAAGTATAAATCTATAAAAATACATCGTTTAGTAGCAAAACACTTTATCCCAAATAAAGACAACAAGCCTTTTGTTAACCACAAGAACGGAATAAAAACTGATAATCGAGTTGAAAATTTAGAATGGTGCACGCCCAGTGAAAACGTTAAGCATGCGGTCAAAATAAAGCCTTCAATGTTGTCTGGGTTAAAAAAGTACAATCAAGAAATAAAGCCTAAAAAAATTGTACAGAAATCCTTAAAAAACAAAATGATTAATGTTTTTAAAAACAGTACAGAAGCAGCTAAAAAAACTGGTGTATGCGCAAGAAATATTCTTCAAGTTGCTAATAAAAAAGAATATAAGGAAGGGCGGACAAGAAGTCAAGCAGGCGGTTATAAATGGGAATTTTTGACGTCATGACTTTAAAAATAATTAGTTCGGGATCAAAGGGCAATTGCTACATATTGGAAGGCAAAAACGAATCCTTAATGATTGAGTGTGGTGTTAAAATCAGCGAGATAAAAAAAGCACTTGATTTTAATCTTCAAAAGTTGCGAGGCGTGGTTTTAAGCCACGAGCATCTTTGACCATTCAAGGTGTAGTAAAGATATTGTAGGGAACGGAATAAAATTATACGCACAAAAGGAAACTCATGTTAAAATGAAAACATTAGGACATCATAATTCAATAGAAATACAATCTGGTACATCATTTAGTGCTGGCAGCTTTAAAATTATGCCTTTTGACGTAAAACACGACGTTCCAACGGTTGGCTTTTTTATCAATCATCCAGAATGCGGAAATACATTGTTTTTAACAGATACTTTTTATTGTCCGTACACATTTAAAGGCCTAAACAACATTATTGTTGAATCTAATTTTTCTCGGGAGATCATTGACCGAAAGGTTAAGGCTGGCGCCTCTCCCGAGTTTTTAAGGAATAGAATATTAAAATCTCATTTATCACTTGAATACTGCAAAGAGTTATTGCAAGCGAATGACTTAAGTAAGGTTAACAACATTTGCTTAATACACTTAAGTGACAGCAATTCGAACGAAAAGCAGTTTCAAAAAGAAGTTGCAGAACTAACTGGAAAGAATGTTAGTGTGGCGAATAATGGGATGGAAATAGAATTTAATAAAGAACCATTTTGAAATGAGGGATTTTATAGAATTAATAGATGAATACCCTAAGATATTTATTTCAATAGCGGGGTTTATTATTTGGATTATAACAATAATAAAAGAAAAAGATTAAATGATTTACAAAACCTTTTTAAAATGAAAATAAAAGAAGCAAAAGATATAATAGGAGTTTGCCTTGAATGGCAATTTTGGATGATGGGAATTAGGGAAAATAGACCAACAAAGACACTTAATCCAGTAACAACTACACTATCAATTTTAATAGAATCAAATAAAACTATTGAGCGACACAACGAAAAGCAGCGTAAAAAATATTCTGGAACTGGAGAAACATTTTCACAACACCAAACATTAGATGATAGAGTGATTGCTGCAATTTATACTGCATTAAGTTATACGCCAGATGGAGAAGCTAAAGCAGTAATAAATGGAATAGGTGTAGGAGTAGTAAAAATTAAGTATTAAATGATCTACAACGCCAAAATACAACCCGAAGCTGAAAAAGCAAAAGAGCGACTTAATTGGTTAATTGAAAAAGAAAAAACCTTTGAATTAACCGTAAAAAATCCAAAGCGTTCAATTCCTCAAAACAGTTACGTCCACCTTCTTTTTTCGTGGTTCGGTTTGCATTTCGGTTATACACTAGAAGAGGTAAAACAAGAAATCTATAAAAAACACGTAAACGCTGGATTGTTTTATGTCGAACAAGTGGAAGGAGTTGTAAGTATTGAACGTTGGCGTTCAACTGCTGACTTAAATACAGCAGAAACAACCCTTGCAATAGACAGATTCAGAGACTTTTCAGCACAACAAGGATTGTATTTACCAACACCAGACGATTTAGTGTCGCTTAGAGAAATAGAAAGGGAAATTAGTAAACAAACATCAAAACAATATTTATAATCATGGGAAACATTTCAATTAAAATCAATCTTAGACAATTCAAGCACGTTTTTAAAAAAATGAAAAATAAAGACGGAAATGAAGTTGACGTTTTAATAATTCCAGTAGATGCCAATAACTTATTTAAAGGAGAAAAAGGCGTTTATGGTGATTTTACAGCTATTGAGGTTAAGAATAAGGTAGGAGATAGTAAAGATACTCACTTAATAAAGCAGAACCTACCTAAAGAGGTTTTTGAAAAAATGACAGATGAAGAGAAAAAAGCTACTCCAATTTTTGGAAACGCAATTCTTTGGAGTAGAAGAGAATCAGAGCCTCAAGAGTATAACGAAGATCAATTTAAAGATGTGCCATCAGAAGATCACGACGACTTACCATTTTAAATAAATAGTCCATGCAGACAATCGGAATAATAGAACAAGTAATTGTAAAATCAAACCCACCTAAACGAATAGCTGTAATAGCTGACTGTGTTAATATAGGTTGTAGTTGGGCAATTGAATTTAGAAAGTCGCTTATGCATAAAGCAGGAGGTTTTAAGTCTGGGGATAAAGTTGACGTATCATTTACAACAACGGCAAGAATAGACTCCAGAGAGAACACCTATAACAATGCAGTAGCTGAAAAAATTGAACGGTTATGAATTTGGAAACCGAAAAAGAACCTTGGATAAGAAAACGTGCAAAGCAAATTGAAATTTTAAAGCCTGCTATGGCTTATGACTTCATTTACAACACTAAAGATTATTCAAAAACTGCTAGGAGCTTTAGAGTTAGCGATTGTACTGTTAGAAAAGCAGTGCAACTATATCCTAAAATGGATCTTGATGTGATTTTTAGCCAAAGAAAAGAGGCTGTTTTAATGGTTCCATTAGATGAAATTGGAAATGCGTATGCAGCATTAAAAGAGCTTGACATTACTTGCCGATTTGCATCGACAGATCATGTTTTAGAAGAACGATTTGAAAGTAAAATTAACGATTAATTATTATGGCTAGACCTAGGAAAACAGGACTTGATTATTTCAGTATAGATGTAGATTTCTATCAGAATATAAAAGTTAGAAAAATAAAAATGGCTTGTGGTCCACAAAGTATCTCTGTGCTTATTTGCCTGCTATGTAATATCTATAGAAACAAAGGGTATTACATTGAGTGGGATAAAGATTTACCTTTTTTAATAGCTGATGAAGTTGGCGTTACTGAGGGTGCAGCTAAAGAAATAATAAATAAGTCAGTTCAAGTTGGATTTTTTAATCAAAAAATGTTTGAAAATGGGTTTATAACATCAAAAGAGATTCAAGAAAGATACGAGAAAGCTTGTAAGGATTCAAAGAGAACCAACGTAATTATAAGGGAAAAACTAAACTTAATTCGAGATAATTCTGGAAATAATCCAGTAGAAACTCCATTAACTACGGAAGAAACTCCATTAACTACGGAAGAAAGTACACAAAGTAAAGTAAAGGAAAGTAGAGTAAATGAAAGTAAAGAAGATGATGTTGAAAAAAGAAAAAAAACATCATCAACATCCGATGATGTTTTTGAGAATATTCAAAAATTAAAACTTAGGTATCAAGAAAAAAACCTTAGAAGTGCTTTTTGTAAAAACATGAAAATAACTCCAGAAAACTTAGACCTAAGCTTAAGTCAATTTAATTCTGATTTGGAATCATTAGGCAGGAACCTAGAAACATGGAAAGAGTATTCTAAATATTTCAAAAATTGCATAGGAGCTGGAAAATATCCAAAACAAAAGCAATCTAAAAAGAAAATTAAATCACCAACCGACATCACACTTTAGCCATGGACGAATTTTTTGACTGGGAAAATATAGATTTAAAAGGCAAGATGTCTGGAAGCCACAAATTCAAGTGTCCAGAATGCATTGATACGAGATCCAATAAATCAGATAAATCTCTTTCGGTGGATATCACAAAAGGAGTTGCTTTTTGTCATTACTGCAACAAAAAGAGTTTAAAAGACTTCGATAGAGAGCAAAAAGCTCAATCCTACGAGCTTCCGAAACAAAATTGGATAAACTATACGGAATTATCTGAAAACCTCGTTAAATGGCTTGAAAATGAGCGAAAAATAAGTCAGTCAACTGCAATTGATTTGAAGGTGACAGAAGAAGTGTATTATCAGCCTGCGGCAAAAAAGGAAGTAAATAATTTAGTTTTTAATTATTTCGAAGGGGAGAAGGTTGTTAATAAAAAGTATCGAACATGGGATAAGAAGTTCACACAAAGCAAAGGAGGTAAAAGTATTTTTTACAACATAAATTCAATTATAGGGCAAAAGGAGTGTTATATCGTTGAGGGTGAATTTGATGTTTTAGCGTTAAGAGAAGTTGGAATTAAAAACGCTATAAGTGTTCCTAATGGAGCGAATGATAATGATGATTATTGGAAAAATTCAGAGCAGTATTTATCTGGAATTGAAAAGTTTTATATCTGCACAGATAATGACATTAAAGGAAATGATTTAAGCGAAAAGATAGCGCAAAGACTAGGTAGATGGAGATGCGAAAGGATTGAATTCGAGTATAAAGATGCAAATGGTGATTTAATAGCTGGTATACTTGAAAACAGTATTAAAAACGTAAAAAGATATCCAGTTAGCGGAACCTTTACAGTTTCTGATTTGTCAGATGATATTGATGATTTGTACGAGAACGGATTGCCAGAAACTATATATCCAAAATCAAAGTCTTTCGGAGGGTTAAAAGATATTTTCTCTACAATGCGAGGTCACTTAGTTATAGTTACAGGGATACCTTCACATGGGAAAAGTAATACTTTGGATTGGTATGTAATGAATTTGCTTGAAGATTATGGAATGAAAGGGAGTTGGTTTTCTCCAGAACATCATCCAATGCAGTTGCACCACGCAAGTTTTGCACAAAGATTTATAGGAAAGCCTTTTTTTGGAGAAGTTGATGGTGTTCCGAGGATGTCTGTTGAAGAAAAGCAGCTTTATAAAGATTGGGCAGACGAGCGAATTTACTTTACTGGACCAGAAAAAAATGAGTCACCAACTTGGAAGTGGTTGTTTGATAAGTTCAACGAGCAGATGTATGCTTTTGGTATAGATATTTTTGTTGTAGATGCTTTCAATAAAGTACAGTTTGATAAAAAAGGCAATAGGCTTGATTTAATTAATGAAGTGCTTACAGAACTCACTTCATTCGCTCAAAGAAATAACGTAATAATATTTGTGGTAGCGCATCCAACAAAAATGCAGAAAAACCAAGAGACAGGACTTTACTCATGTCCTTCACTTTATGATGTTTCGGGTTCAGCAGATTTTAGAAATCAAACACATGATGGATTTGCAATTTATAGATATTTCGAAAATGAAGATACTGGAGTTGAAGATGAAACAGAGTTTATAAACCTTAAGACAAAATTTAGTTTTCAAGGTAAAATTGGGGAAAAAATAAGGTTTAAATATCATTTGCCTTCTGGCAGATATTATGCTTCTGATAGTGAATATATCCCAGGTTATTTAAACAATCCAATAGAAGAAAAAGAAGATAGTTCACTTCCATTTGTAAACCCTTCTGATGCCTTTGATTTAGAAGAAAAAGAAGATGATATACCGTTTTAATTATGGAAAGTCCAAGCAATAAAATAAGCCTTCTTTTAAAGAATGATATTAAAATTTATCCAGAAACAAACGGATTTAAATTAGCAGTTTGTGTTTGGGATGGTAGACAAGCTGTTTTTAAAAAAAAGAAAACAGTTGGAGCCTACAAACACACTTCCAAAACTATTAACGAAGCTTTGGAACAATCACTAAATCACGTGTATAATTTAATAATAAACAAAGTAACAACAAGTTAAGTTTAACCAAAGATGTAATAGGCAAGGCGCCACCTATTACTCTATTACATCTTAAGAAAATGAGAAAACAAAGAATAGAGCTTAATTGCTTGAATTGTGGTGAAATTCACCACAAGTTGCCATGTCAATTAAAAAAAGGAAGAGGTAAGTATTGTAGTAAAAAATGCAAATACGAAGCTAGTAAAACAAAAGTAGAAGTTACATGTAGTAGATGTGAGTCAAAATTCAAAAAATTTATTTGTGAATTAGATTGTGACAAAAACTACTGCAGTAGAGATTGCTACATGATAGATAGAAGAGATTCTATTAAACCGACTACATACCCTAAAACAGGGGGAGTTCACGAACACAGAATAGTAGCTGAAATAGTTTTAAAAAGGAGACTAAATAAATACGAGGTAGTACATCATATCGATGAGAATAAACATAATAATTCTGTTGAAAATTTAGCTGTACTTCCTAACCAGAATGTACACGCACTAGTTCATTTTAGTGATTACAATTTTGACGAGTATAAACTTTTAAATCTATCTAAAAATGAACTATAAACAATTCTTAGAAAACAAAATTGTAGTAGCTGGTTCAGAAGGATTTGAACCTAAACCGTGTATAGGTGATTTACTACCACACGCTAAAGAGATAACTCAATGGGCTATTAGAGGAGGTAGAAGAGCAATATTTGCAAGTTTTGGACTTACTAAGACTGCAATGCAGTTAGAAATAGCTTATCAAGTAATTGAAAAGACAAAAAAGCCGTTTCTTATTTGTATGCCTTTAGGTGTGGTTGGGGAGTTTAAAGACGATAATCGTGATTATTTCAACAATAGACTTGATATAACTTACATAACTGATTCTGATGATGTATCTGTTGAAAAGTTAGGTATATATCTCACCAACTACGAACGTGTACGAAAAGGAGATATAGAAGCGACAAAGTTCGGAGGTGTTTCTTTTGATGAAGCATCTATTTTAAGAAACTTAAAAACTGAAACAACAAACTACGTTTTAGAGCATTTTAGAAAAGTTAATTATCGATTTGTAGCTACGGCCACACCAACGCCAAACAACTACATTGAAATACTTAATTATGCTGACTATTTAGGTGTTATTGACAGAGGTCATGCGTTAACTAGATTCTTTCAAAGAGATAGCACTAAAGCTGGTAAACTTACTTTATATCCAAACAAAAAAGAAGAGTTCTGGAAATGGGTATCTACTTGGGCGGTTTTCATAAATAAACCTTCTGATTTAGGATATGACGATACTGGTTATGATCTGCCAAAATTAAACTTTAAAGAGGTTGAGATTGAAAACATTCCAGACGGAGTTGTTTACAATAAAAACGGTGATATAGTTCTGTTTAAAGACACTACTAAAAGTCTTATTGATACCTCCAGAGAAAAATCTTCAAGTATTGATTTAAGGGTTAATAAAGCCTTTGAAATCGTACAAGAAAATGGAGAGTTTAAGAATTGGATTCTATGGCATCATTTGGAAGCTGAAAGGACTGCTATTGAAAAGAAATTTAAAGGCGGATATGCGGACTTAAGGTCTGTTTATGGTTCTCAAAAAAACCAAGAAAAAGAAAAGCTGCTTATCGACTTTAAACATGGTAGATATCAGATACTATCATCTAAACCAAAGATTGCAGGATCTGGTTGCAACTTTCAGAAAGAATGTCACAATATGATATTCGTGGGCATTGATTACAAGTTTAACGACTTCATACAAGCAATACATAGATGCCACAGGTTTAAACAAAGTGAAGAGGTTAATGTATATGCCATTTATACAAATAACGAAAGAGAAGTATTAAAAACACTTAAAGAAAAGTGGCAACGTCATATTGAATTACAAGAAGAAATGATCAACCTAGTTAGGGAGTATGGCCTTAACTCCGATAAAATTACATCCGACATGAAAAGACAAATTTTTAAAAATAGAAGAAGCGCAAAAGTAGGTGACGCACAAGTTTATAATGAAGATACTACAATCATTCATCAGGAAATGGAAAGTAATTCTACTGGAATGATTTTAACTTCAATTCCGTTCGGGGATCATTACGAGTATTCTGATAACTACAATGATTTCGGACACAACTATGGGAATGATGAATTTTTTAAACAAATGGACTTTTTAACTCCAGAGACTCACAGAACTTTAAAACCTGGTAGAATAGCTGCCATTCATGTAAAGGACCGTATAAGATATTCTTACCAAAATGGAACTTCATTTACTACTATTTCAGATTTCAGCGGTCAAACAGTTAGACACTTTGAAAAACACGGATTTTATTTGGTTGGGAAAATAACTATTACAACAGATGTTGTTAGAGAGAATAATCAAACTTATAGATTGACATGGGGGGAACAAAGAAAGGACGCCACAAAGATGGGGGTTGGTTTGCCAGAGTACGTTTTGTTATTCAGAAAAGCACCTACGGAATCAAATAACGCCTATGCAGACGATCCAGTTACTAAAAAAATAGACGAATACTTATTATCGCTTTGGCAACTAGATGCTCATGCGTATTGGAAATCATCCGGAAACCGTTTTTTAAGTTCAAAAGAGTTATCTACTGCAGATATGAAAACAGTATTCAACATGTGGAAAGATTATGACAAGAAAACAATTTATGATTTCCAAGAACATTTAAGGGTTTGCAATGATTTAGATTCAGTCGGTAAATTATCTAAACTATTTATGACTATACCGCCAATATCTAATTCTGATATGGTTTGGACTGATATTAACAGAATGAATACGCTTAATGCTAATCAAGTAAACAGGAAGAAAGAGAAGCATATATGCGCTCTTCAACTAGATATTATAGAGCGTTTAATTACTCGTTTTACAAATGAAGGCGATTTAGTGGATGATCCTTTCGGCGGCTTATTTTCTACTGCTTATAAAGCTATTCAAATGAAAAGAAAAGCTGTTTCGGCTGAACTCAATCCAGAGTATTACGATGATGGTTTGTTTTATTTAAAGTCAATAGAATATAAGATGTCAATGCCGACACTTTTCGATTTAGAACTAGCATAAATAACAAAATTCAGTTGTCAAGTATTCCTTGACAGCTGGGTTATAAAACAACATCACAATGAAATTCGAGGAAAAAGTAATACATAGCGTTATATCTTCAACGATAGCACTACATTATACAGAAGAGCTTAGAAAAAATGAGCAGCCAACACTTAATTTAAGAACGCAAAATTTATTAAAAAGAGTAATAAAAGAGCTTTCGGTTAAAGAGCGAATGTTCGACAACATGGAAGAGATCAAAGAGGATTCTTTACATGATGTTTACAATGCTTTTTATGATTTTATAAAAGAAGTTTCACCCACTAAGATACAAGAAGTAGGAGAGATATCTTCTGTAATTAAAGCCTATCGAAAAGACAAGGATAGTATTATAGGAATCACTAAAAAAGTTTTGAGATGATAACAGACGCAATCAACGAATTACAGGAGTTAATAGACTCCAGGAGTTACTTATCTTCTATAATAATACAAAAAGGGGTAATGAAGATTGAAACTACGGTTAAACCTCATAACTTTTTTTGTAATACAACCGAAAAACTAATAGAGTTCATTGATAAGATGGACGCAAAAAATAAATAGATTATGAAACTAGAATTAAAACATTTAGCACCTTATTTACCTTATAAGATAAATTATTTTATAGATTTTGAAGATGGTGATACATCTATTTGGGAGCTTGAAGGGTTAACAAAAGAGGAAATATTTATAGATGGCTACGATACAAATTATGAATCTAAAAACTGTAAACCAGTCCTAAGACCTTTAAGCGATTTAACCAAAGAAATAGATTATAATGGAGATAGATTTTACCCTTACAATGAGTTAAAAATACCTCTTGATTTATCTTTAAATATGGATTACAGGAACATAAATAATTTTCCGTATAAAGTTATTTCTAAAATGATAGAATGGCACTTTGACGTTTTCGGACTTATAGATAAAGGTTTAGCAATTAATATGAATGAACTATGAAACTACTAACAGGACAATGCGAAAAGGATTTTGAAACGTGGTTTGAAACCTATGAAAGTAACACAGATATATTTGATTTATCCTTTATAGGAGGAAGTTATATTGGTAGAAGCTTAGATTTACAAGATGTATTTTATAACCTACCAATATCAATGCAATTTGGAGTAATACAAGAGTTTGCGGATAGTGTAGAAGATGATATAGAGAGCAGGGTGCTTGCAAAAGTATCTAGAGGCTATGAAAAATATTACTCTGAAATAAAGGGAATAATGCAAGTATTTAATTCTCGACACGAAGCGCAAAAAGAAGCGATTATTAAATTTAATGAAATTTATAATAAGCAGGAGTAACGGACAATTATATGGTGCGTGAGGCACGAATGCAATATATACCGTGTTATATACTGATACGGGATTTAAACTAAAAACTTAATTATAATATGGAAACATTAACATACCCAAAAGAAACGAAAGCGATTAAAGTACATAGCTGTAATTTTTGTGCTTGTAGAATACCTAAAGGTGATATTTACATAAAATCTACGCATAAACACGATGGTCAAGTTTATGACTGGAAAACTCACAAACATTGTGCTGAAATAGCATCAAGATTAAAAATGTATGACCATTGCGATGAAGGATTAACGCAAGATGTTTTTATGGAAACAATACATTGTGAACACGATGACATACTTATTTCAATGATACCGTATGATGAAGCACAAAAATTCAGAGATATTATTCAACAATTACGAAGGGTTAATTTTAAGGATAAGCTTGGGTATGTTATACGACATTACAAAAAACTTGATAAAGAAGCACAAAAGTAGTGCTTGTAGTTAACGGATAGGTATATATAATGCAGGTATACTAAAACTAAAACACCAAACAAATGAAAACACTAGAAGTAGTAAAAGAGCATTTTAAGAACGCAAAGAGAGTTAGATGTTTAGCTAGAAATGTCATATTCGAAATAAAAAAAGAAAATAGAGTCTTTGATGTAGATATATACACAAGCAACGTGTGGATAGAGATTTATTACCTTCCGTCTATTCTTTTGTGCCGAGGTAAAGATAACCAACTAGCCGAAATAATAGAAGAGTACCCAGCAACAAGCGAACAGGCTATCTATGATAATTCCAACAATATTTGTGATTTGATACGCCAGAAATTTGATGAATGGGTATTTGGAATAGAAACACAAGCAGGCGAAAAACTAAGGGTTGTAGATAGTAAAGACTTCAACGAGATAATTACAGAAATTGAAAAGGAAATTAAAAACACTAAACAATTATGACATTACTAGAAAAAATAGCAAGCAGAATAGATAATGACAATGGTTATGATAATTTGAAGCTAGCAAAAGATATTGAAGAAATAGCTAAACGCTATGCTAAAGAAGTTTTGCAGTGTGCGGCTAAAAATGCTAGAACGGTAAAAAATGGAAATAGCGGTAGCTGGTACGATGCTTCAGTAGACAAACAATCAATACTTAACACTAAACTATTATGAAAACACTACAACTATCTTTAAAAAAGAAATGGTTTGAAATGACTAAAGCAGAAATTAAAACCGAAGATTATAGGGAAATAACTCCTTATTGGGCTAAAAGACTTGTGGGCAATTGGGGTTATGTGGGTGAATCAAATGGTTTGTTTCCTAATTTACATAATAGTTTTATGAGCAGCTTAAATATACTTGATTTTAAAAGTTTAAAGGTAAACAAAATGACTTTAGGTTATCCAAAATCAACCGATACGGAAAGGATAATCGAACTGGAACACAAAGGCATTGAGATAGGCTATGGGAATCCAGAATGGGGAGCAGAAGAAGGTAAGTTATACTTTGTTATAAAGCATGGTGAAATAATAAACAAAAAAGAGGTATAAAAACCTCTTTTTTTTATGCTTAAAATAATTGTAATTAACTGAAAATTACTATATTTGCTATGAGCGTGTCGCTAGATATGCAGAAGATTCAAGTCCTAATATTTTAAATATAGGCAATCGAGGTTCCGTTAAAATCCTTTATTGGATTCAAATACAATCAGTAAGTATAAATCAAGAAGTTTGCCGTGGCTTTTAGATAAAGCTACATTCTACTTCAATAGATATATCCGAGAGCGTGATGCTAAGGTCGGCTGTATATCTTGTGGCTCTTATTCTGGTGTTATGCACGCTGGACACTTTTTTAGTGCTGGACATCATGCTGCTGTTAGATTTGATGAAAGGAACGTAAATAAACAATGTTTACGTTGTAATAACTTCTTACACGGAAACCTTCTACCATATAGAGATAATTTAATAAAAAAAATAGGTCAAAAAAGCTTTAATGATTTAGAGCAAACGATGAAATACTACAAGCGAGTAGGTTATAAGCATGACCGCATTTTGCTTATCGAGATTATAGAGAATTATAAAATTAAATATAATCAGATAGCAGCATGAAAATAGGGATTGGCATAACAACACATAACCGATACGAGGTATTTAAAGAATCTTTTGAAGAGATAAAAAAGTATTCTCCAAAGGATGCTAAGATTGTAGTTATTGACGATGCTAGTGATTTACCTATTAAAGAGGCTACATTCAGATTTGATAAGAACGTAGGGATAGCTAAAGCAAAGAATAAATGCTTTGAACTGCTAGACGATTGCGACCATATATTTTTATTTGACGACGATACGTATTGCATAAGTGAAAATTGGCACTTGCCTTACATAAATAGCAAGGAGCCTCACCTTATGTATATTTTTCAAGACTTTTCGACTGAAAAAAACCTTAATGACAATGTACTCATTTTTGAAGATTCAAAGCTAAAAGCATACTCTCATTCACGTGGTTGTATGCTTTACTTTGATCGAGAGGTTTTAAAGAAAGTCGGAGGCATGAATCCATTATTTGGCAAATGGGGATGGGAGCATCCAGAATTATCAGATAGAATCTACAATAACGGACTTACTACTTTTAAATATGCAGATGTTGTTGGTAGTGATAAATTAATATACTCGCTAGACGAGCATCAAAAAGTAAAAAGTACAGTTTTTGGTACAGACAGAAAAGAGCAAATAAAAAAGAATGATGCTTTATATCGATCTCTTAAAGATTCAAAAGACTTTGTGCCTTATAAAGATGGAAGCTCTAAAACAGCATTCATAACAACATATTTCACAAGCGTTAAGGACCCACAAAGAAACACGCATTTTGAAGCAGATGAAAGTAAACTAGACGCTTTAATAGATAACATACCAGAAGATGTCCAGCTTATTGTATTAACAGATGCCTTTGAGGGGTTTGATGAAAATGTTTTTTACATCAAAACAGAAGCCTCTCATAATCCATACTTCCAAAGATGGATAAGTATATATCAGTTTTTACAAGAAAGACATTATGATACTGTTTTCTGTATAGATGCTACAGATGTTGAAGTACTTAAGAATCCTTTTAACTATATCCAAGAAAACACTTTGTACGTAGGTTACGAGCCAACAACATTAGGTAGTGATTGGATGCGACAAAATCACAAAGCTAGGTTCCTCCAAAACTTCTTTAAAGACTATTCCAATATGACACTTGTAAATGCTGGCATCATAGGAGGTCAAACAGATATTGTAAAAGAGTTCATAAGAATATTCTTAGATCACTACTTCACGAATTACGCCAACGTAGCATTCAAAAAAGATTTATCAGTAGGAGAAAAGGGAGATATGGGGTTATTCAACTTTGTAGCCTATACTTATTTCAATGATAAACTTATGTATGGACGTGAAGTGTGTACGAGTTTTAAAGCATTTGAGAATAATAAAATTTCTTGGTTTAAGCATAAGTAATGACAGATATAGCAATAGGCATAACGACACGAAATAGACCAGAGGCTTTTTTAACGACTTTGGATAGGCTTATTAGATTCAAACCTAATAACGCTGAAATCTTTGTTGTAGATGATGCAAGTCATTCAATAAACCTAATGCAATATGCTGAATGGGTTAATCATTTTTTCATAGAAAGAGCAGGAATACCAAAAGCAAAAAACAAGTCGCTAGAGCTTTGCTACAATACTGGTTCAAAACACATCTTCTTGTTTGATGATGATATTTATCCGATAAAAGAAGGCTGGGAATTACCCTATATAAAAAGCGGTATTCACCACTTAAGCTACAATTTCGATAAAGCATACCAAGGCACACCTAAAAGACAGTCAAAAGAAATAAATGGCTTTAAAATTAGTCAGATTCCAAATGGATGTATGTTGTATTTCACTAGAGAATGTATTGATAAAGTAGGCGGCTTTAATGAAGGTTTTGGATTAGGATTATATGAGCATACGGACTTTACAAGAAGAATACACAACGCTGGACTTACACCATACAAAAACATGGACGTAATAGGAAGCGAGAAGCTATTCTACTCCATGGACGAACATGGAGAAATCGAAAGGAATTTTAGCATTAATGAGCGTGTGAGGTATTTGAATGAAGGTAGGTATTTGTTTAATCAGTTGGCAGCAAGTGAAGAGTATGTTGAGTTTAGAGAAAAAGATTTGATATGACAATAGAAAGAGCATTACAAGTATTGGAACAACATAATGAATGGAGGCGAGATAAAAACGTTACTTCTGAAATGAAAATGGTAAACCCTACTGAATTAGGTAATGCAATAGATGTAACTATAGAGTATATAAAAAACAATAATCAGAAGTGAATTTAATCCTTAGTTGTCGCTAATGTTGGACGCGGATATGCGAAAGTTAGTTGGTGTACTTCTGAACCTTTGGATAGGGTATTTCATAGCACCTAAATATTCGTAAGACGGACACTGGGAAAGACTAGAATTTTTAAATACATAAACATGGGAGAGATAGGAAATCAATATTGGAAACTTAGAAGCAAAGACGGAAGAGATAAGATATTTAAAACTCCAGAGGATTTATCAGAGGCTATAAATGATTACTTCCAATGGTGTTTGTTAAACCCTATACTCGAATCACAAGTAGTTAAAGGAAGGTTTGTAGAAGAGGATGAGAAAGATGGTGAAGTGATTAAGATAGTTAAAAACTTTGAAATAGTTGAAGTGCCAAAGATGCGACCTTTCACTATTGAAGGAATGTGTAACTACTTGGATATCAGTGTAGAAGGCTTTAAGTTATACGAAAAAAGAAATGATTTTATTGGAGTCACTACACGTGCACGACAGATTATATACAATCAAAAGTTTGAAGGAGCAGCTTCTAATCAATTAAATCCCAACATAATAGCTAGAGATTTAGGTTTAATTGACAAGAAGGATTTAACTACTGACGGGGATAAGATTACAATGACCGATGAAGAGCGTGATGCTCGTATAAAAGAGCTTATTAAAAAGGCTAAAAAATAACGCTTAAAGTTCTGTAAATATCAAAAACTATTAAAATTTACGGGGTTTTGACTTAAAAAGTATCGCTTAAAGGTTTTAAATGAGCATTACAGATGAAGAGATAAAGGAGCTTGAAAAACTATTGTATGATAAAGATGTTGAGCAAAGTAGAAAGCATCTTTTAAAATACACGGAGACTACTTTTAAAAAATTTAAACCTGGAGAGTTTCATAAAACGTTCTATGACATATTAAATCGGTTTGCATTTAGGCAGATAAACAGACTCATAATTTCTGCACCGCCTCAACATGGTAAATCAGAAGGAAGCACTAGAAGGCTTCCAACTTTCATAACAGGCATACGCCCAGACGAAAAAATAGCAGTTGTTAGTTATGCAGCTACTAAGGCGCAAAAGTTCGGTAGAGAGATAATGTCAATCATGAGAGAGAAAGAGTTTAAAGACATCTTTCCAAAGGTAGAATACCCAGAAAGAGGATATACAGGCGCAAAGTCTAATACTCAAATGCAAAGGGAGTCAATCAATTCAGATGGTTGGATGAAGTTTGTAGGGGTTGAAGGTCCGTTAACTGGTGATCCTGTAGATATATTAATCTTAGATGATTTATACAAAGGATGGAAAGATGCTAACTCACCAGTAACACAACAGAGTGTTTGGGAGTGGTATGTTTCCGTAGCAGATTCAAGACTTCACAATGATTCACAGCAGTTAATCACATTCACAAGATGGAGTGAACAAGATTTGATTGCGAAACTCATTGACATGGGGATGGTAGTTGTTTATGATGGCAGCGAGGACTTAGATACGGTAATAGAAAACCTAGATGATAAGTTTCTATTAGTGAATTTTCAAGCATTAAAAGAAGGTGGTCCAAACGCGTTAGACTCAAGAAAAGAAGGTGAGCCTTTATGGAAAGAGAGGCACTCAAAAAGGAAGTTGGAGGGTTCGAGAGCTAAGGACCCAGATATGTTTGATTGCTTGTATCAAGGTAATCCAACTAATAAACAAGGTCTTTTATACTCAAATGAATTTAAAACATATAGAGACCTTCCAGAGCTTAAGATTAAAAAGAACTATACCGATACTGCAGATAAAGGAGACGACTACTTATGTAGTATAGTTTACGGTGTTCCATTGGGAGAAACAGACGTCCATAAGTACGTGATTGATGTTTTATACACGAATGAGGGAATGGAAATAACAGAAGGCAAAGCTGCTGAAATGTATAATAAGCATGAAGTTAACGAGGTGAGAATTGAAAGTAATAATGGAGGCGAAGGATTTGCTAGAAATGTAGGTGGTATGACGTCAAAAGGAATACACATAATTCCTTTTCATCAGTCGGGAAATAAAGAAGCTAGAATCTTTTCAAATAGTGCTAGTGTGAATAATGAGATTGTATTTCCTAATGATTGGCACATTAGATGGCCAGAGTTTTACAAGCACGTAACAAAGTTTAAGAAGGTATTTAAAGCGAATAAACATGATGACGGACCAGATGTGTTAACCGGTATAATAGAAACAGAAAATACAGAATCAGAAACAATAATTCCAGAAATCACAGCAGATGATTTGGGGATATTTTAAAATACAAATCATTAACCAATGAGCGTAATAGATAAGTTAAAAGAAGAAAAATACGGTGACGCTATATCTGAACTTAAAGAAGGTCAGAAAAAAGGCGTTACGGAGGCATACAAAGAGTATAACAACGACAGAAGCGTTAGAGATACTCAAGTAGGGAAAAGACGTGACAAAATCACTAAAAAAGAAACTGTAAAGGTTGCTAAAATTCCTATTCCATTTCAAAGAAAGGTTGTACAAAGTGCATCTGTTTTTTTGTTTGGTACGCCAGTTAAATTGGTTCCAAATGAAAGCAATGATTCTTGGGATGCACTAGACTCTTTTTGGAGTGATTTACGTATGGATTCTATGCTGCTAGATTTCGCTAAGAAAGTTAAAAGCGAAACAGAAGCTGCAATTGTTTTTTATCATTTTAAAAAGGAAACCGACAAGGAAACCAAAATAAAAGCGAGGGTTTTGAGTCAAGACAACGGAACCATTTACACAAACTTCGACGAGTATGGCGACCTTGTTTCTTTTGGTTGGGAATATACTACAAAAGTTGACGGAGAAGAGGTTGAGAGGCTAAGAGTCTGGACGGCTGACATGGTTTATGATTTTGATAGAGAAAAACTAATTGATTCTAATCCTAACTTATTTGGAAAGATTCCAGTCGTATATCTATCTCAAAAAAATACTGAGTGGTGGGAAGTTCAGACACTTATCGATAGATACGAAATGAACTTTTCAAAGTTTGCAGATACCAATGATTATTTCGCGCATCCAATGTTTAAGGCAAAGGGAAAAATAGACTCTATGCCGCAAAAAGATGAAAGTGGAAAAATGATACGCTTACCAATACATGAGACCGCTAAAGGGCAAATCGTTGAGGCTGACGTTGATTTCTTGACGTGGGATCATGGTCCAGAATCTATTGAATTAGAGCTTGAGACTGGCAAAGGACTTATTTACGGACTTTCGGACACGCCAGACCTTTCATTCGACAATGTAAAGGGTATTGGTAATGTTTCGGGTGTAGCACTAGAACTTATGTTTTTGGCACCAATGCTGAAAGCTAAAGATGACCAAGGAGACTATAATGTAGTTATAAGTCGCATTATAAATGTGATGAAAGCAGGACTGCTTAATATAACCAAGCCTAAAGGAATTTCAGAGCAAGAGTTAACGGATTTATACATTGATGTTCAATATCAAAGTGTATTGCCTGGAAACCTACTCGAAACAGTTCAAATGTTAGTGGAGGCGAACGGTGGTAAGCCTATTATAAGTCAAGAAAGTTCAGTTGCTGCAAATCCATTGGTACAAGATAATGACGAGGAGCTTGACAGAATCAATCAAGAGGCTGTAAGAGTCAATAGTTTAGGAGATAGTTTTAATGTTTAAGAGATGATTGTAACATTTGATTTTGATAGTACACTTAGTAGAAATGATGTTCAATTATTTGCTAAGTCATTAATTGAAAAAGGTATAGATGTTTGGGTTTTAACTTCTCGATATGATGAACTTCATAAACATAGATACGCTTTGAATCCTACAAATGAGGATTTATATAAGGTTACAGATAGTTTAGGAATATCTCGTACAAAAATAAGGTTTCAATGTATGCGACCTAAAGCTGAATATCTATACAACACAAATGTTATTTGGCATTTAGATGATGATGATATAGAGGTATTTGATATTAATAATATCACAGAAGTCAAGGGCATTGATGTAACAAAAGAAAACTGGAAAAGTAAATGCTTAAAATTAATTAACCAATGCTAAAACACACTCACGATCCAATATTAGGTTCTACTTATTACATGGAGCCTATTAAACATAGAGTAAGGCTTCATAGTCGAAATCCCTTAATAGATAAGAAGGCAGCAGAATCTTTGGCTATTGCTGCTAAAAATGCGGTATTGGCTATGACTGAATTTAGTAAGGTAATTAGTAAAGTAAAAATAGATGCCAAATTATAATTACGGTGAATCGGTTTATCATATATGCGACAAAGAGCAGTCTAAGCTTTTAGTCACTGGTGTAATTCATAGAGGAGGTGATAACTATACTTATCTAGTTTCTAGTGAATTTGGAGAAAAAGAATGTGTAGACATTGAATTATCAAGAGAGAAAACAATTTTTTAAATAGGAATAATATGTTTGGATTCATATCAGATTTAGCAAAAGGGATAGGTGAAGTGGTAGGAACTGTTACAGGCATTATTGTAGGTGTTCCATTGGCTGTAATAGCTGAAACATTAAATATAACCATTGACATGGTTAAAGAGGCTAAGGATGCAGGATGTGAAACTTATGAGGAAATAAGAAAATACCATAACCTAAAATAACAATGCCAACAAACCCATGTCATAAAAAGTTATTAGGACTTCTTGAAACACAAGACTGGCACCTATCACGGATATATACAGATTATTCCGAGAGATGGGCAAAGGTGTTGCGTAAATATGGCTATGGTAAATCGTCAAACACCAACATTTGGAAAGGCAACAAACGCATAGAGGCGGAACTTGACAAGGTAATGATTGACTACCAAAAAGACATTGACACTTACATTAAAAGCAACATCAATACTGGTTGGGGGATGTCTAATGATTGCAATGATGATTTGGTAAACTCTTACACCAAAGGAGTTGAATTACCTAACAAGGAAATATACTTTGGTAGAAATTTAGAAGCATTAGCAGCTTATAGAAATAGAGTTTCAGCGGGTTTAAATTTAAGTGATAGGGTTTGGAATTTAACGCATCAAACAAAAGACCAATTAGAAACTATTCTTAAGAGTGGCGTTATGGAAGGTAGAAGTGCCTCCAAAATGGCGACGGATTTAAAAGAGTATTTGGTTGAGCCAGATAGAAGATACAGACGTATAAGAGATAAAAACGGAAAGCTTGTTTATACTTCTCCAGGAGCAGATTATCATCCGGGGCAAGGTGTATATCGTTCAAGCTATAAAAACGCTTTAAGATTAGCGCGTAATGAAACTAATATCGCATATAGAAGTGCTGACAACGAAAGACGAAAGCAGTTAGACTTTGTTACTGGAATACAAGTTAATTTAAGTAATGCGCATCCAGCTTATGATATGTGCTTTACAGCCTGGCAATATAAAATATCTACATCTAAAGGTTTAAAATATATAAAAGATATTGAAGTTGGAGATTTAGTGTTAACTCATAAAGGTCGATTTAGAAAAGTTTTAAGATTATTTAAATCTTCATGTAATGAGGTTGATAAGACTGAAATTCAATACAAGGTACCTTATGATAATAGGAGTAAAATAAAAAAAATAGCTGCTACATCTAATCATCCTTTTTTAATTAATGGCGAATGGAAAAGTATTGACCAAGCTAAAGAAGGTGATTATATCAGAATACTCGCGACTAAATGCAAATCATGTGGTACTAAAATACCTATGTACCGTGATTATTGCTCTAAATCATGCTCTTCTAAAAACACAGCTACTAACCAATGGAAAAACCCAGAACACGTTAAATCTGTTTCAGAAAAGCGTAAAAAAGTAATAGAAGATAATGGAGGTATTATACCATACTTTCAAGACTGGATTAATTCAGGGGAAAACATAAAAAACATCACTTCTAAATCAGCTAAAGAAAAAAGAGTAAAATCATTAAAAGCTATTTCAGATAAAAAAATGAAAGATGGAACTCATCCATTTATTCAGCCTGAAAATATAAAAAAATCAGCTCAAGCTTTAGGAAATTCTCACAACCGTTCATTTATTGAAAAAAAAATGGAATGGTTATTAGATGAGTTAAAAATAAAAAATGAAACTCAAAAAATAATATATAGAAAAGAAACTAAGCCTAATGGACAAAGAAGATATTATAAACCAGACTTTGTTTTAAGCGATTATAAAATTATAATAGAGTGTGATGGTGATTATTGGCATTCTAAAACCGTAGATAAAGACCTTAAAAGACAATTAGAATTAGAGTCTATGGGGTATTTAGTGTTGAGATTTAAAGGTAGTCAAATAAGAAATGATTTGAAAACAGTTTCAAATGAAATTCAAAGAGCTGTTTATAATCATGAGGGTAAATATGAGTTTTTAGAATACCCTATTTCTAAGGTTAGACATTACACTCAAAAACAATCAACACCAATTACTAAGTGGAATTTTGAAGTAGAAGAAGATAATTCTTATGTAGTTAACGGTGTAGTAGTTCATAATTGCGACGAATTACAAGGTAGATACCCAAAGGACTTTGTTTTTGTAGGCTGGCATCCAAACTGTTTATGTTTTACAACCAACGTACTACTATCACAAAAAGAGTTTATTGAATACGTTAACGGTGGAAAGATAAGACAGCAAAGATACACTAGAACGATTCCAAGACGTGCCGAAAACTATTTAAACGATAATTCACAGCAAATAAAAGGCTGGAAAAACACGCCTTATTTCATTAGAGATAATTTTAAAAATACTAAAGATGGTTTCGAAGTTAAGAAATCTATTATAATACAATAATGCTCGATAATCTATTAACATACATTAAAAAACACCAATTAGATACAACGCCAGAGTTATTACTTGCGGAGTTCGAGCGCGCCAACCAATTGCATAACGAATTTAAAGACTACTTAAAGCAACATAATATGCAAAGAAGCGAGAAAGCATTGGATAGGCGTAAACTGTTTGTTGAGTTTTATATCAATAAACATCAGAACGAAAAGACATTCAAAGAAATGTTAATTGAATTGTCTGAAATGACATTTAATTGTGTATCAACAATAGAAAAAGACTTCTATAACAACAAAGTAACGTAACTACGGAGTTAAACCCTTACAATACTATTAATGAGTCTTTAAGGCGTGTAAATTAGTACCTCGAACATATAATATAATTTCAACACACATGACATTAATTGAGAAACTTAAGAAAGCACTTAAGGAAAAAGGGCTTAACGAGGGGCTCGCAGATATCGTGAAAATCGAAAACGAAAGTGAGATTGAGGGGATAGTTAGTTCATTGGCATCAACTCAAACACCACCTCAAGAATTGGACTTCACCGAAGTAATCGCTTCTGAAGATTTCAGTAAATTCTTTGAAAAGCATGGGTTTGACGGACTGCTTAAGCTTAATACTAAGCTTCAAAGTGAGCACGACAAACGTGTAACTAAAGGGATTCAAACCCGATTAGAGAAGTTCCTTAAAACAAAAGGAAAGGGAGGAAATGAAAACGAAGAAGATAACGACGACGAAATGGAAGAGGACGAAAAAGCACCAGCATGGGCAAAAGCACTCATGGAAAAAGTTGACGGCTTAGAGAAGCAACAAACCACTAAATCAAAGCAACAAAAAGCACGAGAAGCTTTAGAGAAATCAAAGTTGCCAAAGAAATTTCAAGAGAAGTGGTTAAGTCGTATTGACTTAGAAAATGAGGACTTTGAAGCGCAAGCAAATACGCTAGTTGAGGAGTATGAAGATTTTCAAAAGGATGTTATCGGTTCAACTGCTGGACGTGGTTTACCTACGGGCGGCAAAGTTGACGGAAAACCGTCAGATGATGAAGTTAAAGAAGTGTTATCACAAATGAACTAATAAAATTAAATCATGGCAGTAGTAGATACAACAAATCAGGTTACAGTTGATACTTCCAAGGACAATGTAGTAATTATGAAGTTACTAGAGACAGTTCCAGGAGGTAGAACGCTTGATGTTTCCAGACCTGGAATAAGCGCATTGACTGTATTACAAGCTGGTCACGTAATTATCAGAGAAACAGCTACAGGAGAGTTTAAGGCTCTTGGTCTTTCTAGTGGTAGTTATGAAACTTTACCAGCATCGCACACATACGCTGGAATACTTACAAATTCAGTATTGGTAAGTAAGCCTCACGCGGCAATTATGACTAGAGGAACAGTTAACGAGAGTGCTGACTTAGTTCCTTATGCAATTCCAGCAGCAGCAAAAACAGCACTTAAAGTAATCCAATTTACAACAGAATAAGATGGCAACAGAAAGTTTATTTAAAGAGTACGTAGATAAGTGGATGGATAAGCTTGTATTGAGCGTATCTAACAAAATCAACGGAAAAGACGGAGAGCCAGTTTACTTACATTTAACGTGGCTTACAAAGAAATACTCACCAACACTTCAGTGGGAAGCTTTAAGTGGAAATGGAACTACAGTTGCAGCGGACGTTGTATCATTGGATTCTGAATTACCACTTAAACTAAGAGACAGTTTAAAAACAGCTTCTGGTGATGTCCCTAAGATTGGTATGAAGATGTATCTCAATGAAAGTCAGCTACAGAACATCGACATTATGAAGTCAAGAGGTGGACGCGAGAATGAAATCGTAGCTGCTCTTTTCAACGACTTGCAGAAATGTATTTATGGTGTTCACGAGAGACTTGAATACATGCTTTTACAAGCATTATCAACTGGTGTTACAACCATTGCAAACGAAGGAGCAGACCAAAACAATACTGGTAAGGGGATTCGTGTTGATTATGGTATTCCATCTGAAAATCAGTTTACAGTAGCTGATTTATGGACAGACGTAAGTTCAACGCCGTTAGATGATATTGATATTGTATTATCAAAAGCTAGTGGCGACGGTGTAGCTATCAACACGGTTAAAATGGATCGTGTTACTTTCAACAACTTCAAGAAAACGACTCAAGTTAAAGAGGCTTATGCTTCTTTTGCAGTTGGATTTATTGGTCAAAAAACGGCAGTTCCTACATTAGATAAAGTGAATGAATTTTTACTTTCTGATAAAGGATTTACTATCGAAATCATTGACCGTTCGATTAAGATTGAACGTAATGGGGTTCGAACTTCTGTAAAACCATGGGAGGAAGGTAGAGTTACTTTCCTAACTTCTAACAACGTAGGTTCGTTAGTATATGGGGATTTAGCAGAAGAGAATCATCCAGTTGAAGGTGTTACGTACACTAAAACAAGCACGTTTGTTTTAGCATCTAAGTATTCAGTAACAGAACCATTACAAGAGTTTTCTCGTGCAATGGCTAACGTTATTCCGGTACTTGAAAATGTAGATCAAATTTACATTTTAGACACTAAAACGGAAACAGCAACAAGCTAAATAAAATAGTCAATGACTGTATTTGAAGCAATAAAAGCTAATCCAATATTCGCAAGTATTCCAAACGATACTATTGAAGCTACTTTTTTAAATCGTGGTTATGATAGTAGCGAGGAGTATTTGGGAACAGATGAACAAAAAAAAGAGGTCGCACTTGTTAGTGCTGACCTCTATGTTCAAATGGCCCTGCAACCTTCATGGAAAGAAGGTCAATTATCAGTTACCTATGACAATGATTTACTTATCAGTAGAGCTATTGCCATATATGGTAAATATGATGATCCAGCAGGCGACGGATTAGGTGATAGGGATGTTTCACCTACAATTTCAGATGCTTCTGATTATGCTTAAGCGATACCCACATAGCGCACAAATTAAATACACAACTAGCATTGATGATGGTTCGGGAATACCTACAACGGAGCCTGTTACTATTGACATTGAAGAGGGTAGATATGATCCAACAGGACAGAATACAAATTTAGACTATTCAGCTAAGTTTTATTGTCCGACATTATCAGTTAATAGGTTTCAGTACGACGGTGCAAAGCTTGTTTTTGCAGGCAAAACATTCAGTATAGTAAATCTATTTAACTATCAAACACATTGCGAGATATGGCTAGAGTAAACGGTTTAAAACCTCTTTTTTCAATTAATGGCGTTCAGAATTATTTAGATGATTTTGTTAGGCAGCAAGACGATAAGATGCTCAATACTTTGCAATATGCAGGCGAGCAGTTTGTCAATAAAGCAAGGCTTACAGGGAATTATACAGATAGGACTGGAAACCTTAGAAGTTCAATAGGATATATTATTCTTAAAGATGGTCAAATAATTGACCAAAATTTCTCGGGAAACAATGAAGGTCAAGAAAAAGGAAAGGAAACCGCAGACGAAGTATCTCAACAATACCCGAATGGGTTTGTTTTAATTGGTGTGGCTGGAATGGAATATGCAGCAGCAGTAGAAGCTAAAAATTACGATGTAATAACAGGATCGGCACCAACAGCCGAACTATTTAAGAGTATTTTGGATGGTATCAACTTTGGACGTTAATAGTGCATTATATAGACTGGTAAATGTACCAGCTATTAATGATGTTATTTCTGGTAAGGTGTATATAGGAAGTTTTCCAGACGGAAATCAAGATGAAAACATCACTATTAACACCCTTACAAATCCAAATCAGTACCTTCAAAATGGGTATATGAACTTAAATGTTTATGTACAGGAACCATCGTCGGGAGTGCCGCCTTTAAGCAGATTTAAGCAGATCATTGACGTATTAATACCATTAGTGTTGGACGCTCAAAAAGACTACACTTATTTTTTTCAGATAGATGATGATAAGGGGTTTTTTAAAGATACTGATCACGATGGTATGTGGTTTTACAATTTAAGATTAGAATTTCAACAACATAATAACAGTTAATCATGGCAACAATAGGAGACAAGAAATACGACTTGTTTGGTGTTAAAAAGATACTTATCGGAGATCCTTCTGAGGACTTAAACGAAGCTAATTTCGACGAAATCGATGCTAAGTACATTACAACTAACACCGTTCAGTTAGTAAAGCCTATTCCGACAACGACTAACATCGACACGGAAGGCGATGACGCATACAGAACATTAAGAGATTCTGTTGATCCGTCACAAGTAAACTTTCAAGTTTACGGTTTACCGCTTGAATATTATCCTTTATTCTTTGGAGGAACTTATGAAGCAGGCGATGATGAATGGTCAGCACCAGACTCTCAAGAAGATAATTTTAAATCAATTATCATCTATACTGGCGAGACTGATTCAACAGGAAATCAAATTAAAATTACACTTCCTTACTGTAATGTATTTGCAGGATTTGGTGGAAATAATTTGACAAAGAATGCTATCGAGTCAATTTCAGTAGAGGCTTATGTCAATTCTCCAGTAGGAATGACAGCCACTAAGAAAATGATTATCGGTCTTACGGCTGCAACGTCATAACAAAACAACAATCAATTAAAAAAAGCCTTATCAATATAGGTAAGGCTTTTTATTAAATTTATATGGACGAAAAAAAGAAACTTCTTGAATCCATCATTGAAAAACCATCTACTTACGAGGTAGATGTACAAGACAATTCAATGCTTCCTAAAAACCTTAATAAAAGGAAAACAATTTCCTTTACCATTAAGGCGCCAACAATGCACACGCTCGCTAAGTGCGCTATTCACTTAGAAGATATTCCAGAAGAGTTAAAGTCTGGTAAAAACACAAGTATCGAAGAGGCTATAAAGCACGTCGATAAAATGATTAAAATGATTTGCGTTTTATCTTGGGGCAAAACTTCTAATTATCCAGAATGGTATGAATCTTTTATGTCTCAAAATTTAACGCCCAGAGAGGTTTATTACATCTTTCACGAGAGCGCACTTAAAATGCAGACTGATTTTTTTTTGAACTGTTTCCAGATTGCAAACGAGAACCCGATGGCAATGAGAAAAAGAAGTCCGAAAGATTAAACCCTTATCAATTAATCGGATCCGTTTGTAACTACTACAATTATAGTTGGGATTTCGTTGTTAACGAATTACCTTTTAGAAACTTAATATTATTGTCGGCATCCGTGCCTCAATATGGTAATGAAAAGAAAGAGGAAAAAGCAGATAGTCTAATGGATTTTTTAAATGGATAACCAATGAAAAAAGTATTTGAAATAGTATTCGAGAGAATAAATAAAATAAGATTAGAAAGCGAAATATGCGTTGATTTTTGGAGCAAACTTTTACGACTAAAAGGTAACTACAACGAGTCTGAATGTTGGGATTTGCTTTTCGACAATATAGAATGGCTCGTTAACAAAAACATCATTAAAACGCTTGAATTAATTGAATGGTTTTCAGAAAAAGAACTAAGCGACCATAACATCTATTTCAAAGGTTCTCACGTGATTAAAAACAATAAAGCTATTGGAATAGGTAATTGCTATATTGAAGCTTCTGGTCATAGCAAAGTAATATTATTTGATAGTGCTCGATGTGAGGGATTTGATACTTCTTTTGTGACGTGTTTTAATAACTCAAAAGCAACCGTTAAAGACTGTATTGTTAACGGTTTTCATAATGCCAAAATAGTGGTTAAAGGCTTTGGATTATGCGAGGCTTGGGATGATTGTATTGTAGTAGCTGAAAATAAAAGTGTAGTTCGTAAAAACGAGAATGTTTCAGTTTCTGCAGGCGTTGGATGTACGGTTATTTAGTTGATTAGGTGTTATTGACCATAACAGATAGTACTTTACTTGGGGAAGGGGAGTCTAGCTCTTCCCAAATGTGATTGTTCATTATATATTCAAGTACTTTGGTTATATTTAAAGAATACCAATCTCCATTACATTTATGTTTTTTGAACTGTCTATGAATATCAGTCTCTACATCTCCATAATTATTTACTTTAAAAGTCCATTCTAATAAGGTAAAAGGATAATATCCTAATTGTTGTTTTTGCCTAGATTTATCTTTAGTTTTAGTTTTGCCTACCCTTGTAATGTTGTTTTTAATATCAAAAAGACAATATATATAACCCATAATTTTTATCCATTTAAAAAGTCCTTTGCCTAAATTCTAGTAGGTAAGTGGTTAACTCGCTTTATAACGGCTTGTTATCGCTAAGCTAACAAACTTTATTTACAATAAACATAAAACTGCTAGTACAGTCCACAAATACATTAAATGTTTCCACCGCTTGCCTCGTATGAGTTTTAGATGTCGTTTATCTTCAATCAAAGGACTTCAATTTTCACTCAAACAATTTAACCAAATCCCCAACCTCGTATTTATCTACAAAATCGTACAACTCTTTCCCTTTTAATTCGAAGTCTAATTTAGACCATTTATTTTTAAAAAAGAATCGATTTCCTTCACGTTTATAGTACTCAAAAGGCTCTTTAAGCATCATTTCGCCACTTGGTAAACTAAATAACTTTTTGCCTTTCATTAAAAAACGTAACTACGGATTTGAATAGCTAAAATAAGCCTTTAAAACGTTGCCTCAAAGTAATTTAGGAGAAAAGTAGTAACGATGCCAGTTAGAGGGGATAACAGTTTATATTTTGCAAGCGGAATAGATAATTCTGGACTACAACAAGGAGCCAATCAAGCGGTTAATATTGTTAGTCAAATGGGTGGTTCTATTGCTAAAATCAATCCTTTTGCTGCTTTGGCAGTTGGAGCACTTGCGGCTTTTTCTGCTATATCAAAAGAAGCTTACGACATGGCTAAAAGCTTTGAGTCTGCAATGGCAGAAGTCAGCACGATAGCCAATGTTAGCGAAAAGGAAATGCGAGGACTAGAGCAGCGTATTTTTAGCATTTATAAAAGACTTGGAACCGAACCACCAGATAAATTAGCAAAGGGGTTATATGAAATTATAGGTGCTGGATATGAAGCTGGCGAGGCTCTTGACATTTTAGAAATAGCTTCAAAATCCGCAACTGCTGGGATAACATCTACAGAGGTAGCAGCAGACGGACTTACTACTATATTAAACGCATTTCAACTACAAACAGAAGATGCGCAAGAAGTAGCAGATGTGATGTTTGCTACAGTTGATAGAGGTAAGATATCATTTGATGAACTATCAAGTCAAATAGCACAAGTTGCACCAATAGCAGCGGCAAGTAATATATCATTCCAAGAGATTGGAGCCGCTATCTCTACATTAACAAAACAAGGGGTTCCAGCTGGTCAAGCTATGACTCAAATACGTTCGGCAATAGTTTCAACCACCGAAGTTATGGGGGATGGAATTTTTGAAACATTATCTCTTCAAGATGCATTCAATGAAATGTATAAAGCTGCCGATGGAAGTCAAACAGTTCTTAAAGAGATGGCTGGACGAGTAGAGGCTGTTAACGGTATTTTATCTATTGCAGGAAAAAACTTTGAGGGAGCTGTAGAAGATTTAAACGCAATGAGCGATGCAGCTGGAAGTGTTGACCGTTCATTTTCAAAAATTACTGGAACCAATGCAAATCAATTCGACATATTTTTTAATAAAATAAAAGCGAGCACTCAAGGAATCGGAGAAAGCCTTCTTACTTTTTCTAATGCTGTAGTTGGATTGATGAATGATGCGATAGGTAGTACAGAAGATTTAACGGATGAAGTTGCAAAGCAATCTAGCGAATATAGAAACTTAGTAGCTTCATTGTATGATTCTAATGTGGAGTTTGATAAGAAATTAGAGATATTAACTCAACTCAAAAATCAATATCCAGAATATTTATCAAGTCTTGATTTAGACAAAGTTAAAAACGATAATTTAAAAGAAACACTAGAGGGAGTAAGAGGTGTTTTAGAACAAATTCAGAATTTAAGAAACAAGAGTGTAGCTGTTTCAGGACTACAACAGCAAGTATCAGAAGCGGAAGCTACTAGAAATCAATTAGACGCTATATATCAAAGACAGTTATCAGATTTTGAAACTTTAGTTGGTGAAGCGTTGGCTTTTGCAGAAAAGAATGGAATTGAGATACCGATTTCAATTAATGATGATCCAAGTGACATATATAGTAAAATAGAAAATGCTTTCGATGGTGTTGATGGTGCTTATCAAGATTTTGTAGTTCCTTTATTTCAAGCAGAAAAAGCCGTAAGTACTTTCTATTATCAATTAGAGAAAGCAAAAGGTGTCGTTGAAGAAAACCAAAACAGCTTGGATAATTTTACTGTAAAGCTATATGATAATGCGGAAGGTTACAAAGAGATTGTTAAGCAAGTAGAAAAAGTAAACTCGCTATCTGGACTTGAAGAGTTTGATAAAAAGTTTTCATTTCAAGGTATTAAAGACGCTATTCAAGATAGAAAGGTGGTTTTAGAGTCGCTAGAATCCATACAAGACATTACGAAAGAGGAATATAAAGCTAATCCAAATTCATTGGCTAAATATCTCGAATCAGAAAACGAACAAATTAAAAAAGCTGCTGAGGAGAGAAAGAAGATATTAGAATATGTTTTCACGCCTACTGGAGATGCTGACACCGTAAACAGACCTAATGTTTCGGAGGTAAGTTCAATTCAAGGTCAGAAAGTTAACTTAGATTTTGAGTTTAACATTGATACTACTTCTATAAGTTTCATAGAAAAGCAAATAGCTTATATAACAAACCTTTGGAAAGAAGCAGGCGAGAGTGACAGGCCTTTTTATGACAGCATTAGAAAAGAATGGGAGGAAAGACTTGATGCTGCTAGAAATGGACATAGTGATTTAGAAGAACTTCAAAAAAAGGCAAACTACCAATTACAGGATTTAAGTCTTAAGCGATTAAAGCAAGAAAAAGACAACTGGAAAGAACTTCTTAAACAGTATAGCCAAGGAACTGACGAGTATGAACTTGTAATGAATCAAATAGATGCTATCGCTCAAACTACATCAGATAAGATAGTAGAAGTGTTTGGTCAAGTTACAGGATCCATAAATGAAGCTAAACAATTATTTGAAACCTTTGGAGCAGGCGATGATGTAAGTGAAGCATTAACGATGCTTTCAGAGCTTGGAACCGCCGCAGGTAATTTATTTTCTGGAAATCCTGGTCAAATGGTCCAAGGAGGATTGCAAGCTTTAAATGCAGTTTTTTCAAGTGGTATAGACTCAAATACTGGGAGGTTTGAGGCTGTTATTGAAAGGCTAGAGGACGCTATCGAAAAGCTAGATTATACTATAAGTAAATCAGTGGGTGAGGACAGAATTACAAGTAGAATATCTCAGATAGAACAATTGCAAGAATTAGAAGAAGCCGCTGAAAAAGCCGCTCAAGCAGAAGCAGATGCAAGAAAGGAAATCAAATATTTAGGGATTTTTACAATTGCAAAAAAAGGTAGAGGTTCTGGAACAGATCAAGCTAAATTAGAAGAGCTGCAAACTGCTGCAGAAGATGCAAGGCAAGAGGTCGAAGCGTTGAGAGAAGAACTTAACGAATTATATACAGGGACCACACAATCAAATATTGTTGACGGAATTATATCCGGATTAAAAGAAGGCAAGAAATCAGTTGCAGATTTTGCAGATAACTTTAAGGATTTGATGCAAGATGCTATGCTTCAAGCATTCCAAACTAAATATTTGGAGGATGCCATTGAAGGGTTTTATAAAGAGTTTTCAGCCGCAGGTAAAGACAGCGAATACACACCTGCAGAAATAGCTTCTTTAAGATCACTATATAATTCAATCATAAACGGTGCTCAGTCTGACATCGAAGCTATTAACGAGGTTTTGGATGGTTTAGGATTAGATGGTTTGGGAGCTGATAATAGTAAGCCTGGATTAACAGGAGCTATCTCTACTATTACAGAAGATACAGCCAATATACTGGCAGGAACATTAAATGCCATAAGACTTGATGTCGCTAGCGGATTGTCAGTTGCAACACAAAACAGTCAGTATTTATCTCAAATAGTAGCAAACACTCAATATAATAGATTCTTAGAGAGCATCGATAATAGAATAGGAAGTATTGAAAGTGGATTATTACAAATTCAAGCGCAAGGATAATGAAGATATATAGAAACGAAGTAGAAATTCACGATATAGAAATTGATGCAAACACCGAGCTTAAACAAAGCATTTCGGGCGAAGATTTAATTTCATCAAGATTCACATTACCCGAAAAGATTGATTTACAAATAGGGGATTATGTGACTTGGAATGGACTTGATTACACGATACTTGACGAGCCACAAGTTAAAAAATCACAAGGATATTTCACTTATAATTTACAGTTTAAGTCAAGTTTATACTTACTTAAGAATGTGCTTGTATTGCTTGATGATAGTTCAGAGTTTTATTTGTTTGGAAATGCTCAAACTTTAGTATCTCAAATAATAAGCAACTTAAACCGTGTTTATGGTGGATATTATGCAGATTTCGTAGAAGATACAGAAGAAATAAACTTTTATTTCAACAACTATAATTGTTTGTCAGCAATTCAGAATATAGCCTCTCAATTATCATGTGAATTTAGAATTGAAGGTAAAAAAATAACATTCAAAAAGAAGATAGGTCAAGAGACTGGACTTGTTTTTGAATACCGAAAGGAATTAAGAGAAATTGAAAGGCAATCCGTTCAGAATAGTGAATTGGTAACAGTTTTATATCCTTTTGGGAGCACTAGAAACATCACTACTGATTATGGAAGTAAAAGACTTAGGGTAAGTCCTATAAGTAATAATACGTCTATTTTCGGAACTATTGAGAGAACGCATATATTCGAAGATGTATATCCAAGGTTTAAAGGTTCGGTTAGCGCCACTCCAACTTTAACCACTTTTAAAGACACTGGAATTGACTTTGATATAAACAATCAGTTAGCGCCAGGAATGACCGCTAAGGTAACTTTTAATACTGGCGATTTAGCAGGTAGAGAGTTTGAAATATCTGCATATCAAAATTCAAGTAAAACAGTAGAAATAATAGCTTATTCAGATGACACTGGATTAACATTACCTAATGAAACATTAAAACCACGTATAGGTGACAAGTATGTGTTTTGGGACATCAAAATGCCACAATCATACATTGATAATGCAGAAATAGAGCTGCAAGAAAAAGCCGTTGAATACCTTGAAACATATTCACAGCCTAACGTGGTTTATAAAATAACGCCTAATTATCCAAAGTTAAGAATGGATAATACAAAACTTAATTTGGGCGACATAATTACTATTCAAGATGATGATTTCGGGATAAGCTTTGAAGTTAGAATACTGTCTCTTACTCAAAAGTTAGTTAATGAATTTGAATACAGTTTAACAATAGGAAATCAAATTACATTAAACTACTTAACGCAAGTAATAAATGATACAAAGAACATACGTAATGAGATATATCTGAATGAGATAAAGCAAAATGAGCTTTATAATAGACTTTATTATAACTTAAAAAATGTTAAGACAGCTGTTTATGTAAATAGAAATGAATTTGATGCAGATACTTATTATTACAACAATCAAAATAGACGTGACTACGTGTTTAGGTATGATTCAGAAGGTGTAAAATACTGGTATTATTTCGTTGGAGAAGATCATACAAAAGCAGAATGGATTCAATCCAATTGGCAATTAATAGGTGATAGCTTCGAGATAATAGCCACAGACACTCTTTTGGCTGAGCAGGCTAATATCGGTAACTGGCATATTGTTAATGAAAACATAGTTTCACAGAGCAATTATACAAATCCCAACAACTCAAATGAGCAAATACCATTTGCAATATTAAACGGTAATCCAGGTGAACTAAGATTTTCTGGTTTAATTGATAATTATACAGAGTTTGGAAATCGCACTTATGAGCAAAAGATTGTTATAAATAATGAATCCATTACAGCTACAAGGTCTGGAGATAGCCAACAGTTAGCCGCTACTTCTTATTTAAATTCTAAAGGAGTATTTGCTAATTCAGCTGGGACAGACGCCTTACCTGCTTCCACGGGAATAGAAGCTAAAGGCGCATTAGTTGGTTTAGGATATGGCAAAATGAATAAAGGATACGGGGGTGAGTTTATTGCTGGTGTTATAGGTAGAGCTAAAAATTACGCTAGTAATCCAGCTCCTTCTTATGGAGGTGCATTTTGGGAGCTTCTTGTTAACGGACTTAATTTTGCTGTTAAGATAGCTAAATCTAATTACTTATGCTCAATAAACGACACTTACATAGGCTGCTATAATTACAATTCAAACATACAAATAACACTCCCCATAAACCCAACTGTAGGGAAGATTTATTTTATAAAAAGAATGTCCGCAGGTGTTAATGTTGTAGGTAATGGATATAACTTTTGGTTTGATGAGAACCAAGGTAATGACGTATGGTTGTCAAATACAGGCGAAGCTAATTTATTAATTTTTGACGGTAATTATTGGACGCGATTAGTACTTAAGTAATATGACATTCGGAAACATAAATATAGAAAACTTAGGATTCATTATTCAGTCAATGAATGGACTTTTGGATTTGCCAAAAAGAAAAGGCGACACCTTATACGATTGGGGTGATGGTTTCTTTGCGTTAGTGGATGAAAATGACATCTATTTTGGCACTCGAAACATTGAAGTTCTAGCCTACTGGGATAATAGAATGAGTTCTGATTTTAGAGAGTCACTTCAAATACTTAGAAATGCCGTAACTACGGAAATACTAAGCACTGATTACGGTGATTATTTGTGTAAAATAGATAGTATTGAGGTATTGAAGGATTTCGGTATTTCTGGAAAGACGGTTAAAATCACTTTCAAAGAATTAAATCCAGACTTATCTGGAGGACTACCAAGTATTATTGGTGAATCCAGTGTAAGAATAGACGGATATGATCTTATAAACTTTGGATTATTAACTCAAAAAGTAAATGGCTTTGATGTTCCAAAATTGCAAAGTAGCAAAAAAACATCGTATCAAAACAATTACTTAAGTGTGTTTCGGGATCCGCCAGAAGTTGAGTTAAAGGTTACTGGAATTTACGTATCAAAATCTGATATGGCGTCAAAACTAAATGCTTTTAACAAGCTCATTTCAAAAGAGGGATTAAGGCACTTTGTACATGGCGGATATGGATATCAATGTTATTGTCCGGATGGGTATAATTCAAAAATTAAAGGAAACATAGTCGAGATATCGATAAATCTTAAAGTTATGGCTTATTACAATATTGACGAGATAGTACAAAAGGTTATTGACGAGATAACTATACAAGCAAGTCCGCAGTCTGATTTAATGGAAACAGATAGTCAAGATCCTGCTTTCATAAAAGGAAAAGACACCTTTAAAGCTGCTGACAGCGATAAGCTAGACGGTAATGACTCGACATATTTTGCCAAAGAATCTGATATGTCTCAAATAAGAGATTATGATTATGCAGAAGATTTAGAAACTAAAACAGACTTTTAAAATGGGAATGGGGAGTTTAGATGATTTAATTACTAAGATATCAGACAAGCTTAACTATCTATACGATCAATTAGATGGATTTGCTGAATCTGGAGTTTCTAATGATGGGGGTAATTCACTTTCTTTAGGCACAGATGACAAGCCTTATTTTAAAGAGCGTACATCTGCCGAAATAAAATCAGCCTATGAGAGTAATTCAGACACAAACGCGTTTACAGATGCTTATAAAAATCAATTAGACACTTTAGATGCTGATATAACTGAAAAATTAGATAGAGGAGGATATGCTGGAACTGCTCAAGATTTAAAGGATGATATAGATGGATTTGTTTCTGGCGTATCAGCTGATGCGGATAACTCTTTAATTCTAGGTACTGACGACAAGCCTTATTTTAAAGAAAGAACGGATGCAGAAATCAAAGCATCTTATGAGGGCAACGCCAATACTAATGCATTTACAGATGCAGAGAAAGTTACACTTAGTACTGCTTTGCAATCGGATGATTTAGACGGTTATTTAACCGAAATGGAAAGCGATTCAAAATATACGCCACTTACAAGAACATTAACAGCTGGTAATGGAATACAAGCCATTGGCGATTTGTCACAAAACAGAAACATTAATCTCGATTTTGATTATTTAGATGACAGATATGATAGTGGAAATAAAACACGTACAGGGTGTAAAGTCGCTACAACTGTAAACATTACTTTGTCTGGAGTTCAAACTATTGATTCCGTAGCTTTATCAGTTAATGACAGGGTTTTAGTAAAGAATCAAACAGATGCTACTAAAAACGGTTCTTACTTGGTTAAATCTAGTACTTGGGTTCGAACTTCTGACTTTGATACAGTATCATCAGACGAAATAACTCAAAGTGCAACCTTCTACGTTCAAGAGGGTGTAATGAATGGAAAGTCTAGTTGGAAATTGCAAACACCTAATCCAATAACGTTAGGTACAAGTAATTTAATTTTTGAGCAAATCTCGGGAGCTAGTAATTATATAGGAGGTAATAAGATTTCATTAGACGGGAACCAAATAAATCATGATACAGGCACATGGACAGGAAAAAGCAATCTTTCGGGGGCAACTGTTATAAGCAATCTAAATGTAGATGCATACGGGCACATAAGCAACTGGACTACCCGAAACTTGACTGCTAGTGATGTTGGGGCAACAACGCAGTCGGCATCAGATTTGCGATATTTAAGAAAAGATGTTAGTGGTGTATTCACAGGGAATGAACTAAAGATTGATAATGATAAGTTCTTGATGTTAGGTAACGATAACATTGCAGGCTTACGAGCGACTTATGGAAATTCAGAACTGAGATTATATGAGGGTAATTTTAGCATAAGAGACGGGGCAGATGCTAGGTTTTCGTTCGGAAGAACAACAGGGAATTTCTCGGCAACTGGAAGTATAACGGGGGCGAATTTATCAGGAATAAACACAGGCGACCAAACGTGGAGTACGTTAGATGGAAAGCCTACTACATTCACTCCTAGTGCGCACAATCATGATGACAGGTATTATACGGAAGCGGAAAGTGATGGGATGTATTTAAGAAAAGACATCACGGATGTTTTAAATTCAGGTGTACGAATACCTCACGATGCTTTCTTGTTTTTTGGAAACTCTAATATTTCTGCTATTCGAGAGACTGGAGGGAATACAGAACATCGATTGTATTCTGGAGACTATATAATAAGAGATACAACCTCTGAAATATTTAGGTTTCAAAGGACTACAGGTAATTTTATAGCGACAGGGAGGGGTGTGTTTGGAGACTTTATACAGCCATCCGGAGCTGGAGGAAACGGTGTTAGGATTAGAGGAATAGGGTCAGGTTCGTCGAATGTATCTTATTGCTCTTTTTATGAATCAGATGGAATTACAAGACAAGGTTATGTCGGATTTCCAACTCCTTCCTCTTCAAATCTATTCCTACGAAACGAAATCACTTCCAAAAACCTTCAGTTAAAAGATGATGGTGTATTGGATTACAATGGCATAATTAAAGCTGATGATTTTAATGGAAATGGATCAGAACTAACCAACGTAAATGCCGACCAAGTAGATGGATTTCACGCAAGCAGTCTAATTAAAACAAGCGGAAACCAAACAATAAGCGGAAGATTAAGCGGAAGCGATGCAACAAGCGACACTGATTTCGTTACAAAAAGACAGGTGTTACCTATTGCCACCCAAGGAAGTGGAATAGTTAAATTAGTTGAGTCAGTAGATTCTGGCGTTTATAATGGAGGAACAGGGTCTTACTTAAAAAAGGGAAGCACATCTAACATATATGAATACGAAATGCCAGCTGGAAGTTTTCAAAACAGCGGAAAAGGATTAATGGAGGTAGAGATGTATGCTGATGTGACATCAGTGAGCTTTGATGTTAACTTGTTGTTGAACTTAACAATAATACAAGGCGGTACTACATTTGATTTTCCAGCGAACACTATAAACCTTAACACTTCTTCTCCTGGAGCTGCTGGGTACTTTAAATTTAATTTTACATCTAGACAATCTGGTGGGTTATTTTATGGTTTTTCAGTTTCTGACATAACAGATTTTTCTGGAACTTCAACAGAATACAGAAATGCATCAGTAGCAGGAATAGATTTTAGGAACAGCTTTAAAATAAGGGTCAAAGTATCGACTCAAAATGGATACTCAATGTCAATACTTCCATTTACAGTTAAAGTAAGTGATCTAAATTAAATTTTTAATAATCAATTCAAATAAACACAAACAATGCAACAACAATTATCAATTTTAGAAGCAGCTTTAAATAAAGGAAATGGGTCCTTAACAATTCAAGAAAGTAGAAGTACAGCCAATGCTTTTGATTCAATTATTGAGCACATCAACAACTTAACAGCTCAAAACAAAAAACTAGAGGGAGTAAATAAAGACTTAAGAAAGGAATTAGATGATTTAAATGAAGATTTCAAGTCTTTGAATAAGTCAAACAAAAAATAACCACAAACAAGACCTACAATGCTATTAAATATAATACTCCAAATGGAAGGTATTAGTCTTTTAGATAACATACAAAAAGCTGGTATTGTAGGCTTATTAGTCGCAATTATAGTTTGGCTAGTTAGAGAGCGTACAAGACTAGAAAAGGAAGCTAACGACATCAGAGATTTGTTAAGTAGCGAGCGTGAAAAGAGGCTTTTAGAACTTAAAGAGCAAGCGGACGAAAAGAGCCAAGTGCTTGAAAAAGTAATCAATATGAATGCTGATAATCTAAAGCAAATGGAAACTGCAATAGGTATACATGAGCGAAATATGATTGAGGTTCTTAAAGAGCAATTATCCCAAATCAACGAAAAAATTAAAGAACTAAAAAAATGAAAAAGAGAGAATTTTTAGTTAGATGGGAGCATTTCTGTAGATGGTTTAGAAAGATTAACGGTTTTTATATTTTAATAGCCATAATAACAACTACAAATGTATTTAGTTGGCTTGAAAAAGCTGATCTGCAAGTAAAGAATAATACCTTAAATGATAAACTGGAAATGCTCCAGGGAAGTTATGATAAATTGAGCGCAAAGTATCTTATTGAAGCGCGTAGGTATTCAAGGATAGATAGCTTCACTAATAACGCTGGGAAGCGATATTTAGATTTATTAGAACAAAACAATGAATTGTCTAAATCTATTAGTCAAAAACTTGATACGCTTAATATTATAAGGCGCCAAATAAAGAAACAAGATAACGAATTGAAAGATGAAGCCAATATTAACAAATAATGATTTCCAATGGGCAGCCGATAAAATAGGTTGTGAACTTGCTGTAATCAAAGCAGTAGCGAAAGTAGAAAGTGCAAAGACTGGTTTTTTGTCGGATGGTGCGCCAAAGATATTATTTGAAGGTCATATTTTCCACAGAGAAACTGGCGGCAAGTATTCAAAACGTGAAATCTATAAAGACATATCATATAAGAATTGGACTACTAAGTATTATGGTGAAGATGGATTCGAAGAGTACGAGCGTTTTAAACGTGCTTTTGAATTAGATCAAGTAGCAGCAATTAAATCTGCAAGCTGGGGTAAGTTTCAAATAATGGGATTCAACTATAAGCGCGCTGGATTTGATGATATATATAACTTCATGGTAGCCATGGACGAAAGCGAACGTAAACACTTAGAAGCTTTTGTTAACTTCATTTTCTCGGTTGGCTTGGATGATGAATTGCGCCGTAAAGATTGGCAAGGTTTCGCACGTGGTTATAATGGCCCGAGCTATGCAAAAAACCGTTATGATGAAAAGATGCTGAAAGCCTATAAAATGTATTCGAAATGAAAAACATAATAATCATATTCGCCTTCTTATTTGCATTTATGCAAACTTCCTGCGGTTCTAAAAAAAAGGTAGTCGAACGGAAAAAAGAATCGACTGTTTATACTGAAAAGAAAGACGTTCAAACAAATGTAAAGAACGATATTACAGCAAATGTAAGCATTGTTAAAACTAGCGTTAAAACAACCATAGAGCCAAAGGACGAAAGCAAAGAATCTAGTTACAACGGCATACCTTTTAAAAATGCCAAAATAACAAAAGAGGAAACTGCAGAAGAGGTGAATACTGAAATTAAAGACAACTCCGAAGTTGATTTATCAGATAACACCAATACTGATTTTAAAGACGAAAGCGAGGCTTTAAATAAAGATATAGACAAAGACAACTCATTTAATGTATTCGACTGGCTATGGTTGTTTATTGCAATAGCTGTTGTGTTATTCGCTATTCGGTTGTATGTGAAAAAGATAAACCCTTTAACTTGGTTGAAGGATCGAGTTGTAAAGTAATACTTGACAACTGAAATTAAATAAAGCCTCCATAATTAGCCTTCACTTCGTAATTTACATCTATAAAGTTTTTATAAAACTCCCTATTCAATTCCATGCACCTATTTATTCGATGAGTAAAAGAATTATCGCCAATTAATCTGAACTTTAAATTGCTTGGGTTGTATTCAATTTTTAAATCTACAAATGTAGCTGGATTGATTTCTGGGACTATATAAAAATCAAAAGCAAACTCAAAAGCTTCTATTCTTTGCAAATGAAATTCCTCATTTGGATAAAGATCTTCGTGTATATAATTGTAGTTGTATGGCATGTCGGTACAAAAATATTTAACCTCACATAAATATCATGCATTTCATCGAATAAATCATAAATAGTTTGCTTTACGCAAACTATTTTGTATATTTACATCAGTAATAACAAGCAAGGGTTCTTTGAAATAATGATTAACAAATAAAGTTGTAAAAATGAAACAATTAATTGATAGAGTTTTGGATCACTCAAAAAACAATCCTAACGGTTTCACTATAAATATTGAAACAATGAAAGCTGTAAAATTTGGAATTGTAGTAGCATACTACGAAACGCAAAACAGCTTTGGCAAAAAGGCCTTAGAAAAAGTAATTAACCATGCATTAAGCCACGAAAAAATAATTGGAGGTTGGTTTAATAGCAAAAACGGATTTTTTTACTACGATTCAGTAAAAAAATTTAAAAATTCAGAATTAGAAAAAGCGATTGAGTTTGCTAAAAAAAACAAACAACTCGCAATTTTTGACTTAACAAACCTTAGAGAAATAGAAATTAAATAGGGGAGATAATCTCCCCGCCCTTGCTTATTTTTTCAACTTTTAAAAAACACCATACTATGAATACATATAAAAAATATTGTCCAAATGTTTTTGTTGCTAAATGTCCAGAATCACACGAAAAGGGTGAGGTTATAACACTAACCACTAGATACGGAAAGGAAAACGAAAGTGTAATACATAATTTAGTTGGTAGAGACAAAGATGGTAGTTACTACTATTCTATAACTAGATTAGACGGATTTGACGCAAAAGAGAGAGCTATTAAAAGAGCTGAAAAACTTAAAAGTTACGCTGCTAATGCCGAAAGCAGAAGTAATGAAGCTTATGATTCTAGGGCGACAAAAAGCGAATTGGAGTTTATGAAGTTAGGTGAGCCTATTAAAATAGGTCATCATAGCGAAAAAAGACATAGAAAGCTTTTTGAAAAATATGACAGTAAAATGCGTAAAAGCTTCGAAGAGAGAGAAAAGGCTGAAAATTACATCAATAGAGCGACTTATTGGGAAAGTAAATCGAACGATATTAATTTATCAATGCCAGAGAGTTTAGAATATTATGAGTATTTACTTGAGAAAGCTAAACAAAGACATGAGGGAATGAAAAACGGAACCATAGAACGAGATCACTCTTATTCCTTAACTTACGCTAAAAAAGAAGTTAATGAGATAACTAAAAAGTTAGATGTAGCCAAAAAGCTATGGAGTTAAAATAATTAAATATAATACTATGAAATCACAAAATAAAAGCATTTCAAGCTATGCTGCTGCAGGTATAGATATTGAGGCAATCGATGATAAAACGATTAAAATAACTCAATCTCGTTTAATAAATGGATACATACTTAATAATAAGCAGCTGCACGATAGAGCTCGTGAGGTTTTTCCAGATAAAAAAATAATTCCAGTAGTTTATGCTTTAAATGTTGACGACATAGATTTAAAGTGGGTTGAGTCAAAAATGAATGAATTTGGAATTAAAAGAAAGGATTTAATAAAACAACTAGCTATTGATAAATCTAGTTTAAGTTTGGTTATGTCCGGCAATAGAGAACTATCTAAACCAATGAGAGCAACTTTCTTTTATTATTTTCTGACTTATGAACTTAATAGGGATTTAAGAAATATTTAAAAAAATGAAAAATTTATTATCTCCAGAGGACATAAGATGGGAATTTATATCCTCTTTAGGTTTTGTAGATCAACATCATGCAAAGTATATAAATAAGGAGTTTGGTCTTGAAATGGAAACTATAACTAAAAAGCTTAGCGATGGTATTAGTTTTGGAAAATCTAAAGTATATTATTTTATCACTGGTCAAGAAAAAGAATATACATGCATACAGCTTCTTTGTGACGATTGGAATGAAATTAACAATTACGATGATCCAGAAAATGAAATTGTATGGATAAAAAAAATAGTTCCTATTAAAAAGCTAAAATAGTCATTTTTTCCCCTTTATTTTCCCCCAAAAAATAAACCCCTTGAAAATCAAGGGGTTTCAGTTGTTTAAAAAGTTATTCCAGAAGTTTAGAATAATCTTCTGGAAGTTCTGCATCAATAGACCTTAAGTATTTTTCAAGGGCATCCATAGACTCATGACCACTAATAAGCATGAGTCTGCTTTTTGCCTCATAAGGCGAAAGTGTTTCACGTAATTTTCTATATAATTTAGTAGTATAATAATGTCGAAATGAATAGATTCCATAATCTTCACCAAGTCCGAAGTGATCTTTTATTTCTTTAAACTTTCGAGAGAAATGTCCCCTTTTTGAGTTGTCAGAAGCATTCCAATATCCAAACAATCCGTCTTTAGTGAATAAACACCCTTCTTTACCGCTAAGGCCAGGGAGGTCGTTTATAAGTATATCTGGAATTATTTTAGTTTTAAATTGACCTTGTTTAACCATAACAGACAGTGTTTTATCTTTAATATTTATAGACTGTGCAGTTAGCCTGCATACTTCAATAGGTCGTAAAAAATTATAACTTACAAATTTTATAAACAATAGCATATTTGGATAGTTTTTAGCCATATAATCGAACAACTCCTCAGCCTGCTTATCTGAATATGTTTTATTTCTTTGTGGCTTAGATTTAAGCATTGGAATTGATTTAACAAAGTTTTTTTCAATAACTCCGTTATCTTCCATTGATTGCCATAGTGTGCTAATTGATGTCTTATAATTATTTCTACTTCTATTACTCACGTCCTTAAGAACCTCGTTTAAAAAGTCTGTAACGGTTTTTTTGTTTATAGAGGTTATAAATCTACGATCAAAACCATTTGCCTTAAGATAATTTTTGAATTTACCTATATCGCTTTTAAATCTAATAAAGCTATCATGCTTCATGTGTAGTTTTTTTATTTCTAAAGCGTTTTCTATTGCTTCAAAACTTGAGGGAACGGATACTACGCTGTTTTTAATGTCATTATAAGGATTAAATCCAGTGTTTAAAAGCTCTATTAAATTGCGTTCTAATGTTTTTAAAAACTCAATTCTTTCTTTATAAGAATGATACTCATTTACACCTCCATATATGTTATATTGTCTTTCCATCTTTCCAGTTTCTGGGTTACGAAATGACCAACGCAAATACCATTGTTTTTTTAAGGCTTTATTTTTTTCTGACTTGTCAAGATCAGACCATTTGCCTTTAAATCCACCTTTATAAATTCCAGTGCTAAACTTTTTTTTCATTAAAAAGTGTTGTTTAAAGTGTGGTGATCCTTTCAGTTTATTTACTAAACTCATAGTTAAATAAGGGTTTTGAAAGGATTTTATATTCACCATAAATTAAAAAACTCCGGTAATCAGCCGGAGTTTATTCATCAATCAAAAAACGAACAGTTTATGATAAACTGTTGTTGCCGTATATATCTTTGTAAGCTTTATAGTCGAAACTTAAAATTACAAAAAAATAAGGTAATATGATTAACCTAAATAGGTTTTTAGGATTTTACTTCTAGAAGTATGTTTTAATCTTCTGATAGCCTTTTCTTTAATTTGGCGAACACGCTCTCTTGTAAGATCAAATGTTTCTCCAATTTCTTCCAAAGTCATAGGATGTTGATCTGCCAATCCGAAATAAAGTCTAATAACATCAGCCTCACGAGGGGTAAGCGTTTCTAAAGCTCTTTCGATCTCGGTACGAAGCGATTCGTGTAAAAGTTCTCTATCTGGGTTTGGAGATTCTCCACTACGTAATACGTCATATAAATTAGAATCCTCTCCTTCTACTAAAGGTGCGTCCATAGATACATGGCGACCAGAGTTTTTCATGGATTCTTTTACGTCATTAATAGACATATCTAATTCTTTTGCAATCTCTTCAGCAGAAGGAACACGTTCGTGCGCCTGCTCAAGGAAAGCAAAGGTTTTATTAATCTTATTGATAGAACCAATTTTATTTAATGGTAATCTAACAATACGAGATTGTTCTGCTAATGCTTGTAGGATAGATTGACGAATCCACCATACAGCATAAGAAATAAATTTAAAACCACGCGTTTCATCAAAACGTTGTGCAGCTTTAATAAGGCCTAAGTTCCCTTCGTTGATTAAATCGGGTAAAGTTAATCCTTGATTCTGGTATTGCTTTGCAACAGATACAACGAAACGTAAATTAGCTTTTGTAAGTTTTTCTAAGGCTATTTGGTCTCCCGCCTTGATACGTTGTGCTAATTCTACTTCTTCATCTGCTGTAATTAGATCTACCTTACCAATTTCTTGAAGATACTTATCCAGGGAAGCGGTTTCTCTGTTGGTTACCTGCTTCGTAATTTTGAGCTGTCTCATCTATTCTCTCCTGATTGTTTTAAATGAATGAATTGGGTATACGGGTATTATACGTAGCTACTAGAAAAAATGTTACAAGAAATTTTGAAAAAAATAATAAATATGTAGAATGTGTTGATTTTATTGGGGTAACAGGACGTTTCTAATTTGAAATATTTTTTTAATACACCTAAAGCGACTTATGGATAATTGTTTTTTAAAGGATGAAAAGTTTGATTTTATAAAAAATGAACCCGCAAAAAATATAATTCTTTGCGGGTTCATTAATAAATTGAAAAGCTATTGTTTAGCCTTTAAGCCATGCTTCTCGTAATTTATCTTGTGTGGAATTTGTAGTTTCCATTTCAGAAAGCTTTTTACTCTCTACAGTTGGCGTTCCAACTTTTCCTTTAAGCGTTTTTTCTTCACCGTCTCTATCGATTACCAAAGTAACTTCTGTATCTGGTTGCCAAGACATAGAACCTATAATAACATCGCGAATTGCTTCTATAGTAAACTCTTTTCCGTTTACAGACTTTATAACATCATCAGCTTGAAGTCCAAGAGCAATCATCGAAGAATTTAAAGTTGTATTTCTTACGAAAATCTCATTGTTTTTAGGGTTTACATCTACATATGGAGTTTGTCCGTCTAAAAAGAAACCAGTAGGAGTCATTTCAGAAGTAAAAGACAATCCAACTTTACCTAAGAAATCTTCATAATTAATAGGCGTGTCTCCAATTACATAAGTGGTAAAGAAATCTCCAACTTCTGGGTAAGTAAGCGCTATGATTTTATCGAAAAGCTCATCATCTTTAAAAGGTTTGTCTTCTCCATATTCTTTAGAAAGTTCTTTCATTAGCCATAAAATTCCTTTCTCACCATTGCTTTGTTCACGGATAATAATATCTACGCACATCCCTATAAGAGCACCTTTTTCATATACATTACCGTAATCATCTTTATAAGGTTCTACCAAAACATTCTTACTCATTTTGGTGAAAGAAAGTGCATCGTTGTATTTTTTTGAGTTTTGAACTTTTCCAGCAATTCTATCATAAAAAGCTTGCTCATCGATAAGCCCTTGATTTATCTGGAATAAATTTGCAAAGTATTCTGTAACTCCTTCATACATCCAAAGGTGTTCTGACATTTTAGGATCGTTGTAATCAAAATATTGAATCTCTTCTGAATGGACTGTAAGTGGAGTTACAATATGGAAAAACTCGTGAGAAACTACATCTGTCATAGTTTCTACTAAAGCTTCTTTTGGCATCGTTTCTGGCAATACAACCGTTGTACTTGTATGATGCTCTAAAGCTCCGAACCCTGTAGGATCACCCTCTCCCATAGCTCCTAAAAATAGAAGAATATGGTATTTTTTTGTAGAATTTATATCTCCTAGGAAAGTCTTTTGAGCTTTCATCATTTTCTCCATTTCCATTTTTATGCTGGCTGCAGAATACACTTTATTTGGAGAGTATATAGAAAGTGTTACCTCAATATCATTTACAGAGAAAGTTTCTGAATCTGGTCTTGAGTACATAATAGGGTTATCGGTAACTTCAAAATAACGATTAGCGATAAAAGTATCTGTATCTACTTTTTCATTTTTAGAAGCCACTTTTTGTAAAGATGTTGAAGCTTCAAACCCTGAAGGATGTGTGAATGTAAGTTCGTATGGTCTTTCTTGAAGATCAGAAAAATAACCAACAAACATATGTAAGTTAAGGAAGAAGTTTTTGTTAGCCTCTATATTTGTTCCTGCTGGAGAAAATACAGCCTCATCAACTTCTGTTTCTGTATCAAAAGAATCGTTTACATCGTATTCAATTCTATCTAGATCAGTAGCATTTGTAATCTTCCAAGTATTGGTGTCAACACTAGAAATTTCCATTTTATTATTGTCGTAGTCATAGGCAGTAACATTCTCTAGAAACTGACCGTAATTATTATTGCTATACGTTCCTGGAACCGTTTTTGGAATGTAAAAATTAATTGTTTCAGTAGTAAAACGTCCTGGGTCTAGCGATACATGCACTTTGTCATTAGTAACATTAACAAGGTCTACAGATGCTTTAATAGGTGCACTGGTAACTAAGTCGTTTACTTTAGGCGTACAGGCTACGATGGTCGCAGCAAAAATTGTAAAGACTAACTTCTTCATATATTTCATTTATAAATTTGTGTATAAGACTTCTTTTTTGCTTAAATGTTACATTATTTAAAAAGTTTCTGTAAATATTTGGCTACACCATCTTCTTTATGATGTGTAGTAATGGCTTTTGCAACTTGCTTTACTTCATCGCGAGCATTTTCAACAGCAACACCAAGGCCAACAGCGCCAATCATTTCGACATCATTATAATTATCTCCAAAAGCAATTGCATTTTCTAGTTCTATACCAGGGTAGCAACACGCTAGCATAGCATTAATCCCTGTAAGTTTAGAAACTTCTTTGCTTGCAATTTCAATGTAGGTATCTTTAGATCGGTAGAGGTGAATGGAATCACTAAAATTAGCTTCCAAGAAGGCATAAACCTTATCAATATGTGGTTTTTTACCCATGCACATAATTTTATGAGCTCCTTTATTTTCTTTCTTCCAAAGAGAAACCACCTCTCTATTTGTTTTAACTTCTGGAGTAGTTTTTGTAGTTCTCTGCTCTCTTTGAGCCCAATAATCCATACAATCTACATACCAATCGTTAGCATTAAATAGACTGATATGAATGCTATCTTCTCCAGCATTTTCATTTAATTCTACGAGTTGGTCTATAATAGAAACTGGAATTTCTGTAGAACTTATAACTTCGTTGTCTTTAATAACATAAGCTCCATTAAAGGCAATTAAAGGATTATCGATAATATCTAGCTCTTCTTGTAAATGATGCATTTGCTTAGGCATTCTTGAAGACACCATAATTAGTGGCATCTTATCTTTTACTTTAAGCATTTGTTCTATGGTAAAAGGCGTAAGCTCTCTTTGTGGACCTAATAAGGTTCCATCGATATCAGTAAAAATAATTTTATACATCCTTGTGGTTTAAGGGGTTGTTTTTATAAATGGTATTTCTTGTCCGTTTTGGAAGAGGGTAAGCCCAACAACTGTATCATTCTCATCATGTTCAAATACAATCTTAGCTTTTACTACTTTATATGAGAATGTAAAATCTCCTTGATAGAAAATAGGAAATTCTGGTTGCCCAGAAAGTTTTGCTTTAAGAAGTCCTTTTTCATCCACTTGAAAATCATAAGTTAGACCTAGGCCATCGTTTATAAAATTCCCTTCGTATTTTATAAGTTCTTCAGGAGTAATTTCAACACTCTCTTTAGCAAAATCTAAAGAGTTATTTTTTGGATCTATCAAATATTCAGCAATATCTTCAGCAGGACTAGAACCAGAGTTCGTCATTACAGCAATTACTCTTTTATTTTTTTGATCAACGGCTATAAATGTTCTAAAGCCACCTGTACCGCCACCATGAAATAGCACATTGTTATTGTTTATAAACCAGCCAAGGCCATGCTTTTGCATTTCTTTATCTGTAAATTGTAGTGTAGTAGCTACTTTTTGAGCTTCTGATAATGGATTTTCAGGATTTAAATAAGTTTTACCGTATTTAACCAAATCCTTAATATTAGCACGTAAACCTCCAGCTGCAGCTATAGCTTTAAAATTCCAATGCGGAACTTCTTGATCTACAATATATCCTTTTGAGAAATTTTCTTGCTGAAGATCTGGAACTGTAAAATAAGTATTTTTAAGTCCTAAAGGAGCTAAGACTTCTTTTTTTAATAGCTCTTTATAAGGTTCTTTTTTGTGGATAGATAGTATTTCACCTAATAACCCTACTCCAAGGTTAGAATATTCGAAATTCTTACCAACACTTCTAGGAATGTAATGACTTAAAAACGAAAACATATCGTTTCGAGAATAAGAAGCATAAGGATTCAGTTGATTTGATAGATCCATATTCCCTGGAAGCCTTGGTAATCCACTACTGTGAGTAGATAGATTTTTTAAGGTTACTTCTACACCTTTTTTATCAGTAAGGTTAATAGAGTCAGGGAGGAAATTATTCACAGGATCCTCAAGAGTCAAAGTATCTTCTATGGTATATTTTGCTAATAGGAGTCCAGTATATGTTTTGGTTATGGAGCCTATTTCGTATAGTGTATTCTCATCTGCTTTTAACTTTTTAGAAACATCTTTATAGCCTTGAATATAATAATGAGTTCCCGTAGAATCAACTAATCCAATCGCAATAGAAGGATTAATTTTATTATTAACTCTATATTGAACTTCTTTCTTTATATTCTCTGGGATTTGCGAAAAACCAAAGTTAAAGAAGCAAACTACTACCGAAAAAAATACGGTATATTTTAATCTCATCACTTATTGTTTGTTAGTGTTGGTTTAAACATGTTTAATTCATTTAGCATTTAAGTAGATAAGCTTGTGTTTTTTTTGGGGAAGAACGTAACGTATTATATACGCTAACTTCCATTTGTAAAGGTACTAAAGTGTTAGGAATATTAATAATGGATGTTAGATTATAAATCTATTCATAGATTTAACATCTACTTAAAGGTAAGAGTTTTATTTTTGTCAAAAATTTATAACCATGCGTTTTATATTTATTCTAGCAATACTTTTTTTTCAACAATCTTTTGCAAATACTCCATATTGGGGTAAAACTGGACACCGAGTAGTTGGTGAAGTTGCGCAGCAGCACATAAAAAACAGCACTAAACGTAAGATAGAAAAGTTGTTAGGAGGGCAGAGTCTAGCCATTGTTGCTACTTATGCAGATGATATTAAATCTGATAAAAGATTTAGAGGTTTTAGCCCTTGGCACTATGTTAATTTCCCTTTTGATAAAGATTATAAAGATGTTACTCCTAGCGAAAATGGGGATATAGTAATGGGGATTGAGAAATGTATTAGTGTTATAAAAGACGACAACGCCACTCAAGAAGACAAAGTTTTTTATCTGAAGCTCTTAATTCACTTTATTGGAGACTTACATCAACCGATGCATGTTGGAAGAGGAGAAGATAAAGGTGGAAATGACATTCAGGTACGTTGGTTTGGCGATGGAAGTAATTTGCATAGAGTTTGGGATAGCGATATGATAGATTCTTACGGAATGAGTTATAGTGAGCTAGCAAATAATCTTCCTGTTTACTCTAAGGCTCAACAAGAAGCTATAACAGACGGCACTCTTTTAGATTGGGTTAAAGAATCGCAACAATTAGCTATTAAAGTCTACGGTTCTGTGGAAGTAGGGGAGAAGCTAGGTTATAATTATATGTATGATAATTTTGATACAGTAAGAGCCCAATTAGAAAAAGGGGGATTGCGATTGGCTAAAGTATTAAATGATATTTTCTAATCTATTCATTTATTAAATCTAGGCGGTACTGCTTTGGAGTTTTATGAAATCTACTTTTAAAAGATTTTGTAAGGTGACTTTCATCAGTAAAACCTAATTCATAACTTATTTCGGAGATAGTATAATTGGTATTTCTAAGACGATATTTTACAAGCATCAATTTATAGTTAATAACATATTGACGGATACTTTCCCCAGTTTCTTTTTTAAATAAACTCACAATATTAGCTTGAGACATATTGAACTTAGTAGCCAAATTTTCTATTTTAATAAGTTCAGGGTCGTAAACATTCGTACGGATGTATGCCAAAATCTGATCAGATTTTTTTAGATCTACCGAAGGAGTAATATCCTTATTTGGATTGTATTTTTTTATAATGCTTCGAGCTATAATACTAATAGAAGTAGTAATCCCATTGGTAATAATACTCCAATAGAATTCATTTTTATTTTCATATTCTTCCACTATAAAATCATGAATTCTCCAAAGCCTCTTTCTGTCTTCGGGACTAGAAATACAATCTCCAGGCATAATATTAGGATTATGTAAGATATGTTCAATCCTTTCTAACCAGTATTTCCTATCAGGAAGACTAGATTTATTAGAGAATAGAATTTCTGTAAATTGTAATGCAGTATAACTTGTCTTTTCGGTAGGTTTTATAGTAAAACTATCCTCGGGAGCAGTTAAGAAAATGCTTCCCACTTTGTAGGTCACATCGATGTCATTAATAGTACACACACCCTCTCCAGCTCTAATATAGATAATCTGAAAATAATTATGTCTATAATTAGAGACCTTCTTAAGTGCTATATCTTCTTTAACTATAAGGAAGCCTTCATGAAAACTACTCATATTCGATGCTAAATATTTAAAATCAGTTAATTAAATCAAAAATAGAAAAATTTATGGTAGTTTTTACAAGTTACAGAAGATAAAGCTGTTATAACTTTGTCTCGCACTAAAATAGTTCTCATAACATTTATTACTATTTATAGTATAAACGTTAGTTTGATTATTTTTTAAGTTGGTTAGTTTGAAAAGCCACATTCACCCTATGGATGTGGCTTTTTGTATATCCGTAATAATGAGTTAGCTATAAAAGTTAATGAACTCTAAAAATGAAATTTTTGTATTGTTTTTTACAAGTTAAAAGCTTTAGTAGGGTTGTAACTTTGTAGTGTAATTAAGAAGATAAATAATACGTTCTTTAAAATAGGTTTCATAAATAATGATGTAAGTATTTTCATCATGCCTGCAAATATAGGCAGGTTAGATTTTTTTGATTGGTTAATTCGAAAGGGTCGCACTTCCCCTCAAACCCAAAACTTGTGCGACTCTTTTATTTTTAAAGTGTAATAGTTATTCAAAATATAAATTCAAGAACATACAATAAGTAAGTAAATAGTAGATATGATATAAAGATTTGTTTGATTATTTTTTAAGTTGGTTAGTTTAGAAAAGCCACATTCCTCCCTAAGAATGTGGCTTTTTTGTGTTTATACAATTGGTTAGTAATTAAAGGTTAACGAATTCTAAAAAGGAAATTTTTGTATTGTTTTTTACAAGTTAAAAGCTTTATTAGGGTTGTAACTTTGTAGTGTAATTAAGAAGATAAATAACACGTTCTTTAAAATAGTTTTCATAATTAATGATGTAATTATTTTCATCATCCCTGCAGATAAATATGCAGGATAGATTTTTTTGATTGGTTAATTCATAAGAGTCGCACATTCCCTCAGACCCATAACCTGTGCGACTCTTTTTATTTTAAAGAGTAATAGTTATTCAAAATATAAATTCAAGAACATATAATAAGTAAGTAAATAGTAGATATGATATAAAGGTTAGTTTGATTATTTTTTAAGTTGGTTAGTTTGAAAAGCCACATTCACCCCTATGAATGTGGCTTTTTTTATGGCGTTCCCTTTCGGTCAGGCTTTCTCAACTCGCTTTTACTGCTTAGAGATTTTATTAAAAATACATATCCAATAATTTGAGGAGCAAACCTTTTGCTTTTTGAGATTAATAGTAAAGAGCTCAAACAAATTGCTCAATCCTTAACGCAAATCAGTTATAGATTAATTTTCAAGAACTGTTTTTAGTTCGTTTCTATATTGAGAAGGTGTTTTACCAGTAAACTTTTTAAAAGATTTATTGAAGTATGAAAAATTATTAAATCCGCTTTCAAAACAAATCTCTGTAATTCCAATAGGTTTTTCAGCTAATAACTTAGAGGCATGAACCAATCTATATTCATTTACAAAATTTGTAAATGTCTTTCCAGTTATCTGTTTAAAATATCTACAAAAAGAAGGAACTGTCATACCAGAAATATCTGCTATCTCTTGGAGTGTTATTTGTTGCTGGAAATTTTTCTTCACATAATTAAAAACAATATTTATCCTGTCATTATCTTGAACATCAGCTTGTAAAGAATATCCTTCAGCATTTAATATTTGATAATCTTCAGATAATTGTAATTCATTTAAAATAGAAAGGAACCCTAGTAAACGTTCAAAATTATTTAATTTCTCTAATGCCTCTATTCTTTCACCAATCACCTCTTTAGTCTGTCCTGTAAATGCTAATCCACCTTTACACCTTTTAAATAGTAAGGTAATATTGTTCATTTCTGGTTTAGACATTAATTCTTCCCCCAGAAAATCAGGAAGCATTTGTATAACAACCTCATTTTCATTTCCAGTATGTTTATCTGTAAATCCACAGTGTGGGAGATTCGTTCCTATTAATATAAGATCTCCGTCTGTATAATAAGAAATATGACTCCCAATCTGCCTTTTCCCTGATCCACCCTTTACATATACCAATTCTATCTCTGGGTGGTAATGCCAATATAATGCATTCTGATTCTCGTTCTCATCAAACTTTATGAAAGAAAAAGAACTACCAAATGTAGGATTAATGACTTCTAATGCAGGTTTTTTAATACTCATAGCAGTAGTAATTTATTATATAAAGGTAGATGTTGTTAAAGAGGCAAATATACAAAATATTACCACAAATATGTGCTATTTTATCATTAAGAAAGTGTTAACATGCTACTTGTGGTAAAATAGTGCATAAACTAGAAAATCCTGATGTATTTTAACTGTAGTATCCGTCTTACATTTGTAATGTAGTTAAAATAAATGTATAACCATTTAAAAATTGCTTGATATGAAAAACACATTAAGAAACAGTATGCTAGTTGTATTACTAAGTATTGCAACTTTAGGAATGGCAAGAGCCAACGATTTTTACCTGTCAGTAAAAAAAGGAGATAATAGAACTGTTGATTTGTTCGTAGACCACAAAGATCAACCAATAGCAATTTCATTCGTAGATGCTAAAGGAGAAGTTTTATATAACTATAACTTTAAAGATTTACCAGAGAACGTAAAGAGATACAACTTTAAAGGACTTCCAACAGGAAAGTACTATTTTATCGTAGAGAATGACATTAAAATAGAAAAAGTACCAGTTATTTTTACAGATGATAATACACTTGTAGATAGAGAAAACGAGGAGGTTATTTATAAACCATACTTTAGAAATGATAACGGAATAGTAAGCGTTAACATGCTAAGTATAGATAAATCTCCAGTATTCGTAAAAGTATACGATGAGTCTACAAACGAATTATTGCACGAAGAAATATTAAAGGGAGAAAAGAGCTTAGGAAAAAGATTTGACTTCACAAATGTAGAAAAGAAATCCTACAGATTTGAAGTTACTAGAAAAGGAAATACATTTTACAAAACAGTTAGCTTGTAATCTTATAATTAGATTTTAAAGTTCGAAAAGGGAGTTGTTAGAGCTCCCTTTTTTTTGTTTCTATAAATAAGAATACGCCCAAAACATAAACGCAAATTGTAACGGAACACGTATTATTAACACCCACCTTGGGGCTACTTTCTCAAACTTCTTCTCTTTAAGCATATAAATATGCACAGGGATAAAAGCAATTAACATTAGTATAATCCCCCAAATAGCATAGTCTTTTAATGTTGTAAAGAGCAATACTCCAAACAGAATTTCTGCTACACCACTTAAATATACCATCTCTTTCTTATATGGAATATAGGGCGGCATAATCGAGAGATACTTCCTCGGACTTATAAAATGTAATATTCCAGCTATGATGTATAACACAGCCATTAGATAATAGTGCCAATTACTCATTCTTTTTATTTTTAAAAATCCAAGTGTTTACTTTTTCTTCTAGTAGTTTTAAAGGGATACATCCCGACTCTAAAACTATATTATGAAATATCTTTACATCGTATTGATCGCCTAGCATTCTTTTAGCTTTATCTCTAAGAGCTATTATTTTAAGTTGCCCTATTTTATAAGATAATGCTTGCCCAGGCCAAGCCATATAACGCTCTATTTCTGAGATTATACTTTCTTCGGATTCTGCCTCATGTGCCAAAGAATATTCAATTGCTTCCTCTCGTGTCCATCCTTTTGTATGGATTCCAGTGTCTACAACCAAACGAATAGCACGATGCATTTCTGCACTTAACATTCCGAAGTATTGATACGGATCGTTATACAAACCTAACTCTTTTCCTAATGATTCTGAATATAGCGCCCAACCTTCACCATACGCACTATACCAAAGTGTTTTCCTAAAACTAGGTAACTTATCATTTTCTTGTTGTAAAGAAATCTGATAGTGGTGCCCAGGAATTGCTTCATGTAAAAATAAATCCTCGTCGGCATATACATTGTATTGCTTTACATTAGGAATTGGAACGTAGAAAATTCCAGGTCGTGTTCCGTCTAAAGAACCAGGGTTGTATTCTGCACTAGCAGATGCCTCTCTAAAGGCTTCCGTTCTTCTAACTTCAAAAGCTGTTTTTGGAGTGAGGTCAAAGAGTTTGGCTAACTGCGGCTTCATCTTTTTATGAATCTCATTGAAGTTCTCAATTACCTCTTCAGGAGAATCAAAAGGCATTAATGCTCTTTCTGTTCTTACCGCATTGAAAAAAGATTTTAAATCGCCGTCAAAGCCAACGGTTTCCATAACTTTCTTCATTTCCTTTTCAATCCTAGCAACTTCAGAAAGTCCTAATTTATGAATAGAATCTGCCTCTAAAGTTGTTGTGGTATAAGTTTGTATCTGATGCCCGTAATAAGCATTTCCTCTTTGTACTTCTTTAATCCCAGATGTTTCTCTGCTCGCATCTAGGTATGTGCTTTTAAAGAAATCTTCGAGCTTTTTATAAGTCGGGATGATTTTATTTGCAATCATTGATTCATATAAAGTAGCGAGGGTATCTCTTTCAGCAGCAGTAAAAGAAGAAGGTATATTTTTAATAGGCGTATAAAATAGGTGTTCCTTTGGGTCTCCAGAACTAAAACTCTCCATTTGCGGAATTACTTTTACCGTGAGTGTTTTTGGTAATACATAGCCTAATTTCATTCCCTTTTTCATGTTTACAACGGCAGTATCACACCAAACTACATAATCATCCAAACGCTGCAACCAATTTTTATAATCTTCAACTGTCTTAAAAGGCTGTGCACTTGTTCCTCCAGCAAGCTGCCCAATAGTTTGCGGTAATGAAGAAAACTGATTTATAGGTGTTAGCTCTGTAGGATATTGTAATTTATCGATATTGATATTACACTCCCACATAAGTACATCATAACTCATTTTTTGCTCCTTACTTAAAGAGTCTTTGGTATAATTTAGTAGCTCACTTTTATATTTAGAATAAAATTCCTTTTCCTTTTTCTTAAAGGAAGAGCTAATATCGTTAGGCAAGTAATTATTATAGCGATTATCTCCAGCATACGTTGCATTTAGCGGATATAGCTTAAGACTTTCTTCATAATATGCTTTAAAAATAGAATCTATAGGAGTTTTAGTAACCATAACTTCCTTAGGAACCTCTTTATTTTTACAAGAAGCCATAACAAGCAAGAGTATGGCAATGGAGATAATATTTTTCATCGATTGGTTTAAATTGAGTATCTAATTTAAGTGTTTAGATTTGGGCTTGTTATTATTTTTACGATTAAGACATCTTATGATATTCTGATCTTCTAAAGCGTATTGCTTCCCAATCGTTATTTATCTTTACATTTTTTACTGCCTCATAACGGTGATTCAATAAAGGATGCCAATCGTAATCATCTGTAATATCTGTGGTGAGTGTCTCCGATTTTTTCCGAGGATGCGCAACCCATAAAACAACATCTCCTTTTAATTTTGGATGAAGTGTATGCACTTGGTTCTCTAATTCTTTAATAGTAGAAACAAAAACTAAAGCAAATTCCATCTTATTTACTTGAATAAGCGATTGATAGATCTCAATATCTACCAGTGCTGCCAACTGTTCAGCAAATCCATCAGGCTCATTAATAATAAGAATCTCCTTTTGGTGTTCTAGTTTCAGTTTTTCAAATAGCGTTTTCATGTTTTCTAGCGGTTTGGATAACTTATACAAGTTAAAGAAAATATCAACCCCCAACAAGATTATATACACGAATAAGCTGTAAAAAAGTTCCTTAGCGTATTAGAGAAAAGCTCTGTGTGGTAATTATATATGTGCTAATAATTAATTACTAGCTTCTTGGAGTCGGAATAAATCGTATTCCTTTTGATTAAATGGGTAATCCCAGCATCCCATTCTATGGAATAATTCTCCTCCAAATCCCTTTTTATAAACATGAACTCCACGCAATGGATGCGATTTACTTAAGTTTGGCGCAGAACCAAACATATCGTATTCTGTACATCCCCATTGCTTGGCAGTTTTTATAGATTCCCATTGGAGGGCATAACTAGCTAGTTTATTATCCGAAGAAGAAGCTCCGTATAAATAGTTTCCACGTTTATTAGATAATACTAAAAACATAGAAGCTAAGAATTTATCATCATGACTTGCCATTAGCATTTTTACATTAACGCCATTCTTATGGTTGTCTTGATTGTTTAAAATACGTTCAAAATAAGCTTCACTTTGCAGTCCCATTTGGTGGCGCTGAGAAGTTTCTACATAAAGTTTGTACCAATCTTTAATGTTTTCTACTCCATATTCCTTTACTTCAATTCCCTTTTTATTTGCCTGTCGGATATTATATCTCGTGTTGTAGCGCATATTATAAAGGAGATCTTCTTCTTTCTGTTTTAAGTCTAAAAAGAAAGTATTCTTTGGTAATATATCACTCGGACTTTTACGTAAATTCCATTCAGAAGTTTTGTAATTCACTCTAAACTCTTGAATCCTAGTTTGCGGCGGACCGTTCCAATTTCCTTCCGCATCAAAATACTCGTCTTCCGTAGCCCATTGGTTTTCCCAAATCAAATCATAACGGATAAACATACAGTTTTCGGGAAGATGAGGTTTTATAGTTTCCGAAAGCTCTTCTAAAAACAACCCTTGATTTTCGAAAGTAGGTTCTATTTTTGGACCGTAAGGTACGTATGCGTAACAGAAATCTGGAGTTATATATTTTATAAGCACCAACAAATCGTCTTGTGCTTTTGCCAAATCACTCTCTGAAGTTCCTAAAAGGTCTTTAGAAATAGTGACTTCAAATCCATTAGGAATAAATCCCTGTTGGTCTTTAAGCCGCCCCCAGTATGGTGTTTGAGGTAAAATATTTGTTGGGTTAATGTCTTCAATCTCCTTTTTCTCTACAGTACAAATCATCCAAAAAAAATTTCGTGCAAAGTTAAAAAAAGTGTCGCAGTTATTAAAATTATACAGGCTTGATCTATTGAGAGCGAATGTAGTAGTAATCCTAAATATTCTTTATAAACTTAGTTTGTCAATTTTATTCCCAACTGTAAACTTCTTCATCTCTTCTTCGAGACTACTAAAATCTTCCTTCTCAACTTTTCTTATAATTTGTCCCATTTTCATGAGATAGATTTCATTACATGTATCAGCTAAAGTTGAAAATATATGAGAAGAAATAATAATAGTCTTCCCTAAATTTTTAAGCTTAATAATAAGTCCTCTGATAATTAGATTACTTTGAATATCTACTCCGTTAAAAGGCTCGTCAAGAATAAAGACATCATTTTTTTGTAATAGAATGGCGGTTAGTGCTAACTTCTTTTTCATTCCCGTAGAATAAGTAGAGGCATATTGATGTAAAGGTAAATCGAATATATTTTTCTCTTCGATGTCTTGTAACTTTACTTGCCTTGTATTAGCTAGAAGTTGTATGTATTCTTTTCCTGTGATTTTTGAAAAAAAATAGGGCTCCGTTAATAGTAATCCTAAGTGATTTTTTAAAGGCTTGAAATCAGAAGATATTGTCCCATCATAACTTTCAAGTCTAGAAATACATCTAAAAAGAGTTGTTTTTCCTGCTCCATTTTCTCCAACGATTCCATATACTTTTCCCTTTTCAAATTCTAAATTTATCGCGTTAAGAACCTGTTTCTTTCCGTAAAACTTAGATAAATTGTTGACTTTAATCATTTTAAAATAGTGTTTAATCGTTTTACAGATTGTGAATAAAATAGGGGAATGGTTATAAATAATAAAGGAGGAAAGATAAAGCTAACCGCAAAAAGTATCCCCTGTGATAAATTCATATTATTAGGGAATGCAGAGTATTTAGCTAATATGATTGTAGCTAGATAGCAATAGCTTAATAAAAAGAATGTCTATTTCATTAAAAAAGAAAAACGACAATGGTAATACAATAGGAATGCATAAAATGGTAAAATATAACAAACAAGTTTTAATCTTTTCTTTTAAAAACTCATGTGGATTTAAATTGAAATTCCACACATAGTATTCGTTTTCTATTTTAGAGTAGAAGTAGAAACAAACAAATGCAATAATAAATATTGAAAAAACACCAAGATTAAAATTACCTTCTCTTATCGCGATATAATTTAATAGGTATGCAATAGGGAATATAAAGAAAGTGTTTCTAAAGCCTACTACAAACTCAAAAGGCCTTTTGCTAAAAGGCGTTGGAATGGTGTAGTTAAAACTCATGTTTAAAGGAACTAAGCCAATGATTGTATTTATAATGCAAAGGATAAGAGCTGCTAAGTATAATTGTTTATAAACTAAAAACAGTATGAATGGTACGGAGCAAATTATGTTCTCTACGATTCTTAATTTTAGGTAGTCCCTCTTATTATAAATAGATTTTAAGAAATCATTTCTTTGAGATTCCGATAACTTGGAAGTATAAAATAACATGAATAGTCCATAAAAATAGACAGCGTATTCTGTTTTTGAAAACAAATATTCAGACAGTAAAACAAATAGTATGGGAATAAGAGTATAGCCGAGTAAAAGGGGAAATCCGTACTCAATTACCTTTCTATTTAGCATTTTAAATTGAAGAAGAAAGTATTCTTTCATTTAGTATTTATCTATTACTGAAGTATAAATCAATACGTTTTCAGTAAAATCAAATATATATCCTAATATTTTATTTTATTGAATGATTGATTATTAACGTTACTCTACAAAAAGGATTTACTTATTCTTTAATATAATATTTGTGTTGTTAAGTATTGTAACCTCAACAAGTAGGGAACTTATATTCAAAGTACTAATATAGCGTATTTCTGTCAATAACATTTAGTTAGGGTCTTGCAGACAAAGAAGAGCAGATCAATAATAGTTTTATAGCTATGGTCTACTATTGTATTTATTCAATTTTAATAACACTATTCCATATAATTTGTAGGTTTGTTTTAATAGTAAGCAGGTTTATGAAGGATAATAATAGCGGTGCAAAAAAAATAAAGAAACCATGGCCAACAAAAGACGCTATGGAGCAGGTGTATGCAATGAAACTCTGGGGCGATAATAAATCTGATTTCTACTCAGGTTTCGGGTCTCATGATCCGGAGATTGTAAACCCGTATATAGAAACGGTTACTTCGTTTCTTACTTCTTTTAAAAAGCCTTTGGTAGTTTGCGATTTAGGCTGTGGAGATTTTAATGTGGGTAAAGAATTGGTGGCACATACCCAAAAGTATATCGCTGTAGATATTGTGGCAACTCTTATTGCTCGCAATAAAGAAAAGTTTAAGGATAGCAATTTAGAATTCCATTGTTTAGATATCGCTAAAGATAATATGCCAGCTGGAGATTGTGTTTTAGTGCGACAAGTATTGCAACATTTATCGAATGCAGAAATACAAAGTATCGTGCCTAAGTTGGTTAACTTTAAATATATTATCCTAACAGAACACCTCCCAGAACAAGCGTTTACTCCTAATAAGGACATTATATCTGGACAAGGAATCAGGTTGAAAAAGAACAGCGGATTGAATTTATTAGCTCCTCCATTTAATTTTAAAGTACAAGAAGAAAAGCAACTGCTATCTCTCACTTCAGAAGGGTATAAGGGAGTTATTGTAACTACAATGTATACTGTCTTTTAAAGCGACTAGTTTCTAGCTTTTTATTTTCCAAAAATAATAGGGTGGCATTCCGCTACAAACTGAGCCACATCATCAGAGGAGATTGCGTTGGGGTAGGACATCAATAGGAATTCTAATGGAGATTGTTGCGCACTCAAAGCGGGTGCTTTATAATGGTGCATATTTAATTTAAAGCCTAAGCGCTCATAGAATTTTATTCTTCGCTTGTTAATTGCAGTGTCTGGTAATTCTACCTCTAAGAGAATTGACTTCTTATTATCGCTTTTAAATTTCTCTAATATTAGTTTGCCATATCCTTTATTTCTATGAGCTGTTGCCGTAGCGAAATGATCTATATATCTATAAGCATCAAAATCCCACCATAAAATAATCCCTATTAATTGTTGCTCCTCCATTACTATATCAAAATGATAAGCAGGGTTTTTCATCACTTGGGTTTGAACGGCAAGCAACCTCCGTTCATCAAAGGGAAAGGCTTCTTGATATATTTCCCACGCTTCAGAAAAATAATTATCAGTAGTATTTTTAAGTCTTATGAGTTGCATTAAATCTAGTTTGCGTAAAGATAATTACTTATATCCTCCTAAGAAAGTTACATAGAATTAGTAAAAGAAGCTTAGAATACGATTAATTATTCCTCCACTTGAAGACATCTCATCTTTGTCTCTAGTCTGAAGCCAGATTTCTCCATCTCCTTTTATTGAATATAAGAAGCCCTCTCCACTGCTCACAAGTTCTTTTAATCCACGGGAAACACGTTTAATATTTAAGTGGCTATCATATGCTACTAAATAATCTTCATCTATTAAATATTCCTTCTCGGGGCTTAATTTTTTGTTTATAATTTCTCCATATCCAATTAAAAATAATTGCCCTTCTCCAGATGCCTTCATTTTTAAACCATCATGAGCAACAGCCCTCCAATTTTGCTTAATTATCTTTAATTCAATTTTATTAGTTCTAGCAAAATGAGCATCAGGAGAAATGATTACTGATTTCTGATTGGTGATTTCAACTTCAAATATTTCTGCATTCTGATTAGGGGAGAATAGCATTTCCATTTTTTCCTTTGCATTATACTGGTTGTAAATAATGCTCTTTCCTCCAAAAGCTATCCCTATCCAATTGTTGAACGTTTTTGCTTCTGATTTTGTTATCAATTTATAATCTCCATCAGAAAATATTAATGCACCCCTTTCTACAATAATACTTTCTAACTCATTTAATTCTACCTTTAAGTGTGAGTATGGGTGGCATGTAATAGTTGTCTTCATATAAATGGATGCCATATGCTTGTATTATGGCAGCTATAAATATATAGATTATATTCTTTGTCAGTAGGATTGTTTGGAAAATCTATAACCTATTCTTTAATATACTTACTAAAAAACATTCTCTTTTTTGGCGGAAGGGCTTTACTATTTGCGGCTATCTTTAATAACTCTTGGTTCTTTTCTTTTGCCCATAGCAACTCAAATAACTGAGCAACCGTTAAGCTGTTTTCTGGTTGTTCTACTAAAACAAACTCGTCATTGTTGGCCACATGGCCTTCCTCTAAAATGCTTAAGTAAGTACCTCCAAAGCCGTGTTCTATAAACTGTTTGAGTACTTTCTGAGTCCCAAATTTATAGCCAAACTTATAACAAGGCTCTCGCGATTGAGAAACCTGTACAGCGGCTTCGCCTACTTTATAAATGGCTCCCAAATGTACCTTGCGCTCATCGAAGTTAGAAACAGTAAGGTTCTCTCCAAACATTCCCCATGTCCACTCCAAATCTGGATATATGTTTTTCCAATACGGATATTGTTCTGCAGAAAACATATAACAAGCTTTATAATAGCCACCATGATACACACGGTTGGAGACCTCATCTTCTAATACCTCATTTTTAGATAAGTAAATAGGAGTATCAACAGGCTTTTTGTAAATACCCGTAGTCTCTTCTTTACCATTCCAAATGAATGTTGTTGGCTTTGCTATGTTAGTGGAGATAATCTTCATGAAATGCTTTTTTCTTTAGACGAAATAAAAATAAACAAATTAAGGGTGCTAATTATCTTGTTTAGTAGAAAAGAAGAGATGATAGGGTAGGCGGTAAGCTATAAGCGGTATGCAGTTTTTGCTGATTAGTAAATTACTCCTATTACTTTGTATATATCCTTTTTTATATCTCTAAAAAGGATAATTCAATTTAATGATTTAGTGAAAGCATTCATATTGTATGTAATATGAAAATCAATCGACTAAAGATAAAAATAGTTAGTAATAAATAATAAATTATATTTGCTTAATGGCAACTAGGATTGAAAATATAAATTCTGATATTATAAACTGGGCAATTACTAGAGCAGGTAATAACCTTGAAGAATTTTATGCGGATAATCCTGATGTTTTAGATTGGATAGAAGGAAATAAAAAGCCTACTATAAAACAATTAGAAAACTTCACTCATAAGGTCCACGTTCCTTTTGGATATATGTTTATGGCTGAGCCACCAAAAGAAGAAATTCCTATACCTTTTTTTAGAACTGGGGCATCACCTAGAGATAATGTTTCTTTAAATGTTTACCACACTATTCAAATAATAAAGGATAGACAAAATTGGTTAACAAACTATTTACAAGAAAGTGAGTATCCCGATTTGGATTTTGTTGGGAAATACAATGATAATTCTGATTATAAAGAGATTGCGAATGATATTAGGAACACATTAAAACTACCTGTTAACTGGGCTAGTAAACTTGGTAATTGGGAGCAGGCTTTAGATTATTTGACAATACAGATTGAAGAGATTGGAATAATTATCAATTTTAATGGAATTGTAGGAAACAATACTAGGAGAAAAATTTTAGTTGAAGAATGTAGAGGTTTTGTTTTAGTAAATAATAAAGCACCTTTTTTATTTATAAATTCAGGAGATGCAAAAGCAGCTCAGATGTTTACTTTAATACATGAAATAGCTCATATTTGGTTAGGAGAAAGTGCTGGATTTGATAATAAACAAATGCTTCCAGCTGATGACCCGACAGAATTGTTATGTGATAAAGTTGCAGCTGAGTTTTTAGTTCCTGAAGTTTTCTTTAAAGAAAAGTGGAATAGTAGTCAAAACATAAAATATTTAAGTAGAGTTTTTAAAGTTAGTCCAATTGTGATTGCTAGAAGAGCATTAGATTTAAACTTAATATCTAAATCTACTTTTTTTGATTTTTACAACAATTATATTGAGGAATTTAAAAACAAAAAAGAAAACCAAAGTTCTGGAGGTAATTTTTACGCTACTGCTAAAAAGAGAATTAGTTTAAGGTTTGCTAGTTATGTAAATAGTGCAGTAAATGAAAACAACCTTTTATATAGAGACGCATATAAATTAACAAATTTAAAAGGTAATACATACGAGAAGTTTATTAATGAATACCTATATCAAGTATGAGTAAGTACATTGTAGATTCAAACTTCTTTATACAAGCCCATCGTTCAATTTATCCTCTTGATGTTGTTCAAAGTTTTTGGTTAAAAATTAATGCGTTATCTCAAAACGGAACAATTGTAAGTATTGATAAAGTAAAAAAAGAAATTTACGACAATTCTTCGCACGAAGATGAGCTTAAAATTTGGTGTGATTCTAATTTGCCTGAAGATTTTTTTGTTAATACAGATACTGTCCTTCAAAATTATATTGCGATTATAAATTGGACTAATTCAATGTCACATCATTTTACATCAAATGCCATTCAGGAGTTTCTTGAAACTGATTTGGCTGACCCTTGGCTTATTGCTTTCGCTATGAGTAATAATTGGACTATTGTTACATATGAAAAAAGCCAACCTGAAAGAAAAAACAGAATAAAAATACCTGAAGTTTGTAATCAGTTTAGTGTACGGCACATTGATACAATTCAAATGTTTAGAGAATTAAACGAAAGCTTCTAAAGAACCCACCTATTATTAAAACTTAAAAAAGGAAGTCTATTAGATATATACAGAAAATTAAAGTAGAAGTCTTAAACATAAATCACAATCAAGCAAATTCACAGTTTCACAGTTTCGCAAATTTGCAATCTCACAACTTCACATTATCCCTATAAAAGAGACTTTAACAGAAAAATACATCCGTTTAGGTCAAAAGGTGTCCCGTTTAGGTTCTTTAATGATAATTTTAATTAAAAGGGGGGAAATTATGAGTGCGACACTCATAACTTTAGCGAGGATGAATAAAACTTTAAGTGATTTGATGAAAGTTTTAATGACGGAGGTCAAAATTTTAATCGTTGGGCTTAAAAACATCTATTTTTCACCTAAACACATCATTAAAAGACCGAAACGGGACAGTAAATAACCCAATGACTTCTATTGGGAACCTAAAGACATCTATAGTTTAGCTAAACGCTGCTATAACTCACCTAAAGATATATAGGGCGGACTCAAAACTTTAGGTTGCGTACCTAAACGTTTAGGTACGCAACCTAAAAGAATTAGCCTCCAAACCTAAATTTTTAGGGATGGAGGCTAATCGTTATATGCTAGCAACTAAAGGTTTAAGATTCGTTCTCGTCTTCTTGTTTTTTTCTTGTTCTCGGAAAGAATTGCTTTAAATCTGCTACTTTCTCTGTGTACCCATTTGCACCTGCGCCTTTTTTGTATTGTGCGTGGCTATAATCTAGCAGCGCATCTTGGTAGTTGTCGTAATCATGCAGTGTTTTTGTACTTTCCATTTGGTAGGCTACACTCTTTATACGTTCTAGTGTGTTTTCTAAAAAGCTTCGGGACTCAAAATCTTTTTTAAACTCTATCCAATCTACATCTTTGGTGCTTAGTTCTGGTGAACGTTTATTAAAATCGAATACCTTATTAACCAGTAGCTTATTCTGCTCGTTTATAGATCCGTATTTTATACGCTCATCTTCTGTTAATGCTGTTAGTTTTCCGTTAATTAGTTTTTCTAATTGGTCTACTAGCGAGTTGATTTTTGATTCGTCAGCATTACTAAGCTTTGTGGTAATCACATTTCTCATGGCTCTATATTTATGGGTTATTTTTCTAAATATAGAGATTAAAATCTATAATAAATACATATCCAGTACATTATAAATTTCAGAAGTAATTTTTATTCTATAAAAGAGGCTTTTTCTATGGGGAATTATAAAACGTATTTTTCAAATATATCTTTTAATGCTTCCTCGGGGTCTTCACATAAACCGGGGTGTGTTTTGGAGCTTTGTATAATGGTGCTTCTGGAGGCTGCTAACCAGCGGAATCTATCTGAGAGTTCTAACTTCCCAATGGCGCCACCAGAGGCTTCCCCTTTGCAGATATGTGTCCATGAGCTTAAATAATCTTCTAAAAAATCTATAGTTAATTCATCAGTAAAAGCCTTTAATTTATGCTCATCGATATGGTATTTCACACCAAGAAATTTCTTCCCTTTCGAGAAAAGTATCACTCCTATATTAAAGAATTCCTCTCGTTCTACTTTAGGTACCAACCTAATAATTGCATATTCAAATTTATTCTTATTTTGCATCTTCTGCCTCTTTAACAAGTATATCAATCTTAGAAAGTCGCGTGTTTAAAAACTCCATATATGCACTTCTCATTTCTTGTGGGGTGAGTGCATCTCCTTCCGTTATAAGCCATTCTTCTGGGATGGTATTTACAATTTCAGAAATTTTTTCTGGAGTTACTAACTGTTTTATTTCTTGTGCTGCTTGCGTTAAATTACTGGCACGTTCCAAAAGTACATGGTCTTTTATAAGAGGGAATGTTCTGGAGAGATGCCCTTCCCAATGTTGCCAATTATGATGAAAATACAAACTAGCACCGTGGTCTATAAGCCATAATTCTTTATTCCAATTTAGGAGGTTTGTATTTTTTGGCGTTCTGTCAATATTACTAATTATACTGTCTAGCAATACGACTTTAGAAGCCGTAGTGGCGTCTCCAACAGGAACAAGCGGATCGTAGGTAATGGCGGTAGATAAAAAATGCAAGCCTAAATTTAAACCTACACTAAATTTTAAAAGGTCTTGAATCTCTTCATCGGGTTCCGTTTTACTAAAAGAATCGTCTAAATTCATAAATACCAACTCTGGTACTTTTAATCCGATTGCTCGTGCCAATTCTCCGCCTATAAGTTCTGCTATAAGCGCCTTTTTACCTTGCCCAGCACCTCTAAATTTAAGCACATAAAGATAGCCATCGTCTGCCTTTACAATGGCAGGAAGTGAGCCGCCCTCTCGTAAGGGTTTTATGTATTGAACCACATCTACGGTTCTAATTTCTATTGTATTCATAGTAACGAAGGTACTAAAAAGTTAGTTGTTTTTTGGAAGCTATCACCAACAGGGAGCTCCTTTTATATGGGCGTTAACAGTGAAGGCAACGGTTTTTATTTCCACCTGTTTTTTATCCAATTCTGTTGCTCTTGCTTGTTTAAAAACGTCCATGCTACAATGCGTGTGGATTTATTTCCAGTGCCCATTGGGATGGTTTTTATGGTAGTAGCTTCTACTTTTTTAAGGTGTTTATAAATCCCTTTTAAATTAGATTCCTTGGAAACTAATGTTGTAAACCAAAAGCAATTCTTATCCATTTTCTTACTATCGGAAATCATATTGTTTATAAACTGAGACTCACCACCTTCATAAATCAACTCATTACTAACGCCAGAAAAATTAAGCGTAGGGTGCTTATCTTTTTTTCCTGATAGATTCTTAACCTTCCGCATCGTTCCTTTTATAGCATCTTCTTTGGAAGCATGAAATGGGGGATTGCAAATGGTTATATCTACAGCTTCTTTTGCGCCTATAATTCCTTTAAAAATAGCATGCTTATCTTTTTGTAACCTACATTCAATTTTATCTTTAAGTGAAGGATTGGCGGCTATAATTTTTTCTGCTGAAGCAATAGCAGCTGCATCAATATCCGAACCTATAAAGTTCCAATCGTAAATAGCCACCCCAAGAATAGGGTAGATGGTATTGGCACCAATACCCACATCTAAACAGGTAATTTTACTCCCTTTAGGAAGCTTCCCAGCATTGTTTTCTGCTAATAAATCTGCTATATAATGTAAATAATCGGCTCTCCCAGGGATGGGCGGACAGAGGTTATTGTCTGGAAAATCCCAATGCTCAATTCCGTAATAATGATGCAGTAAGCCTTTATTTAAAAGTTTTACCGCCGCAGGATTGGCAAAGTTTATAGAAGGCTCATCAGACTTATTTAGCTTTATATGTGCCGCCAATGCTGGCGTGCAAGCTACCAAAGCCGCCAAATCGTAATTTTCTCGATTCTTATTACGAGGGTGGAGCTTTGACTTTATAGATGGTTTCTTATTGGGAGCCATAATTTATAGTTATTTCTTAGCTGTTAGGTATGTACCACTATTTTAAGGAGATACATGGTATGTAATTCTGATAAGTCACTTTAAAAAAATCCCTTTTTAAAAGTAGGCATAGCCAGCGATTTTGTAAATATCAGAGAAGCCCAATATATAAAAATCTCTAGTACATTTTATTTTTATTTGCCGAAGTTAGTGGTATTTGCTGAATGGCATCCCAATGTTCTACAATTTTATCGTGCTCATCAAACCTAAAGAAATCCATCGTAACATATTGATCATTTCCTGGCCATACTTGATGCGTATGTAAGGCAACCAAATCACCCTCGGCAATTACCCGTACAAAGGTTATACTCTTATCGGGATACTCTTTTTGCATCCTTTCAAAATATTCAATAAACCCCTTTTCTCCATTTGCCACAGCAGGATTGTGTTGTATATACTCCGCTCCAACATACAATTCTACTGCTTTCTTAGGATTGCCCTCATAAGCTGTTCTGTAAAAATTAACAGCATTGTTTTTTCTGATTTCGCTCATAGTGATTTCGCTTTTAGATATTAAGAAATACTTTTCTATAGTATGATTATCAAATTAAAATTAAGTTTTAGTCCATACGCTATGTACGTGGTTTAGACTAGTTGCTTTAAAGGTAATTTACCTATTTTACTTTGTGGTTAAAAGCGGCAGTATAGGAGGGAGGTTTATTGTTTTTTAATATATCAAATTTAAGCAACTATTTTAAAATAAGGGAGATATACATCTGAATTTTAAATTGTGAATATCTATTTTGGAAATTGGCAAACAGATTCTTTGGTAACGGTTATATTTGGCACCCTTTAAAAAATAAAATTATGAGTGCAACTTGGTACGAATGCAAAGTAAAATATAGAAAAACAAACGACACTGGTGTTCAGAAAGTAGTTACAGAACCTTATTTGGTAGATGCTGTTTCTTATACAGAGGCGGAGTCTAGAATTAACGAGGAGATGTCTGCTTATATTAGTGAAGAGTTTAAGATTACCAATATAAAAGTAGCGAACTACGCAGAGATTCACCCTTTTGAAAACTCTGATCGCTGGTTTAAATCGAAGGTAGCTTTGGTTGCCTATGATGAAGAAAGTGGGAAGGAGCGCAAAACAAATATGTATTTGCTGGTACAAGCAAATGATGTAAAAGAGGCGTACGATAATACGGTAGGAGTGATGAAAGATACGATGGGAGATTATACGATCCCAATGATTTCTGAATCTCCAATTATGGATGTATTTCCTTATTTTTCTGGTGAAGAAGATGATTTGGACAGTGTAAAGAAATTTATTGAGGTTAAGAATTCTGTTATGGAAACAGAAGAGGAGGAAGTAGAAGCTGAAGCTCAAGAAGCTTAAGAGTTTATATATAATTCATAAAAAAATCCGTCATGTAAATACACGACGGATTTTTTTATGCTTATAATTCTGGTCATTGCTTTATAAAACTCAGTTGAGTCTAAAAGCAAACAATAGATTATTTTATTATTTCTGCTCCTTCAGGAACTTCAAAATAGCTGTTCTTTACAGTTTTATCAAACTTAATATTATCTACAGTAATCTCAGTAATGTATTCTCCAGCTTTCTCATCTTCAGTAAGCCAATGTGTGTGGTAACCAGTAGCAAGCTCAATGCCATCTACAACGGTAGTACCTTGAACTTCCATTAATTTCTCAGGATTATGTCCGCCATCTTTAAAGTATTCTGGATACGAAACGATGTAACGAATTACCGCCAACTTATGGTCTTTCTTTCCGAAGTAAAGAATATAGTAATCATCTGGAGCATCGCCTGTACCTGGATCAAAAGTTACTTTTATAGTATTATAAGGCTTATCTTTATATTGAGTATCTGCTAGTTTTTCTAGGTTTACTCCCTCACCATCAAAAATAAAAGGTTGCCCTAGGAAATAGTAAGGAGTTAATGCCCAAAAACGCATATCGTATGGAAAAACAGTAGAATCTTTTACCTTTTTCCAAGCTTTCTCTCCAGTCCATCCGTACTCTTGAGTGGCATCTGTAACATGTTGGTGACGAGATTTATTACTCCATATATCTACCGTTTGGTTGGTATTTCGACGTGTTTTATCATCCAAAGGTTTGTAATCAAAATGAAAAGAAAGGGCTCCATTGCTGTACCATTTTTTTAGTCCGCCGTGGGCTTCCATCGCATTCCAAACAATTTTACCAGCTTCACTTTTATGTAAACGTTCTGAAGCTTTCTCTACTCTTTCATCAATCCAAGATTGAGGTTTTAGTACAGTATCTACAACTGCTGGAGTTTTTTCTTTTTCTGATGTGTCTTTACAATTTGTTAGTGAAAATGATACACATGCAATAAGGATTAATAAACGATATTTCATGAATTGTTTTTGATTTTTAAGATAGGTTAATATCTCGATTTATAATTGGTTTTTTAATCTTAACTAATAAGACGTAGCGCTAGCAAAAAGATAACAAAAAATGATGTATTTATATAAAATAGGAGAGCATTATGCATTTGCTTACTTGTTTTGAGCATGATATTGGAGCGCCCCTAGTTTATATAAGTGCTTCTGTATTTGATAGCTAGTTTAGGATAGTATCATAAAAAAAGCTGTATAGATTTAATCTCTATACAGCTTTAGTTTATGTGTTGAAATAACTTATTTAATCATTTCGTAACTACGTTTCACAAAATTAGTAAGCTCTTCACCTTTAAGTAGCCCTTGCGATAATCTCGCCAAGTCTAAAGATTGCTTAATAAGTCGCTCTTGAGTCTCTTTAGCCTCTGTAGTTAATATTTCGTTTACAAGACTGTGGTTGGTATTTACCACCAAGTTGTACATTTCTGGCATATTACCCATTCCGAACATACCGCCACCACCAGTAGCGCTCATTTCTTTCATACGACGCATAAATTCTGGTTGCGTGATACTGAATGGAGATGCTTTGCTATCTAAAGCTTCTAATTGTACTGTAAACTTCTCTTTTGGAATTACTGCATCTAAAGCAGTTTTAAGAGTTTCTTGTTGCTCCTCAGAAAGCTTAGAGATTTTCTCTTCATCTTTCTTAATAAGGTTAGCAATAGAATCTGAATCTACACGTACAAAAGAAAGGTTCTCTTTAGAAGTTTCTAATTTCTGAATTAAATGCGAAACAATAGGAGAATCTAATAGCAATACTTCATACCCAAGTTCTTTAGCTTCGTTGATATACGTGTGCTGTGCGTCTTTATTGCTAGCATACAGTACAACAAGCTTATTGTCTTTATCTGTTTGGTTATCTTTTATTTTCTCTTGAAGTTCTTCAAAAGTATAATAAGTTCCACCTACAGTTGGGTATAATGCAAACTTATCTGCTTTTTCAAAGAATTTATCTTCTGAAAGCATTCCGTATTCAATAACGATTTTGATATCATCCCATTTTTTCTCGAAGTCCTCACGGTTTTCGTTAAATAGTGATTTTAATTTATCAGCTACTTTTCTGGTGATATAACTAGATATTTTCTTCACATTTCCGTCCGCCTGAAGGTAAGAACGAGAAACGTTTAATGGAATATCTGGAGAATCGATTACCCCTTTAAGCATCGTTAAAAACTCAGGAACAATACCTTCTACATTATCTGTAACGAATACTTGGTTTTGGTACAGCTGAATTTTATCCTTCTGCATGGTCATATCGTTAGAAAGCTTAGGGAAATATAAAATTCCTGTAAGGTTAAACGGATAATCTACATTTAGATGGATATGGAAAAGAGGCTCCTCAAACTGCATAGGATATAGCTCGCGGTAGAAGCTATTGTATTCTTCATCTTTAAGATCTGCCGGTTGCTTTGTCCAAGCTGGGTTCGGGTTGTTAATAATGTTGTCTACTGTAGTTTTCTCTTCTTTAGCATCGTCGCCTTCTCCAACAGTATTTGTTTCTTCACGCGTACCAAATTTAATAGGCACTGGCATGAATTTATTGTACTTCGTTAAAAGTTCGTTTATTTTTCCTTCCTCTAAAAACTCAAGAGAGTCGTCATTAATATGAAGAATAATTTCTGTTCCTCTTTCTTTTTTGTCAGCTTCTTCTAGAGAGTACTTTGGAGAACCGTCGCAAGTCCAATGTGCAGCAGGCTCATCTTTATAAGACTTTGTAATGATGTCTACAGTATCTGCAACCATAAAAGCAGAATAGAATCCTAGACCAAAATGACCAATAATACCACTGTCTTTAGCAGAATCTTTGTATTTGTCTAAAAACTCTTCAGCACCAGAAAAGGCTACTTCATTGATGTACTTTTGTACTTCTTCTGCCGTCATCCCCAATCCTTGGTCGATAATATGTAGTTTTTTACCCTCTTTATCGATCTTAACTTCAATAACAGGATTTCCATATTCTACACCCGGAGCTTCCCCAATATTGGTAAGATGTTTTAACTTTAAAGTAGCATCGGTAGCATTGGAGATAAGTTCTCTTAAAAAGATTTCATGATCGCTGTATAAGAACTTCTTTATCAGCGGAAAAATGTTTTCAACAGATACGTTGATATTTCCAGTTGTCATATATGTAATTTTTTTATTAGTATTAATTTCTATTTTCTAGTAGTCAAAAAAAATACCAATTGAATTATAATGACAAGATGACAGCGGATAATCACATTATAATATTTAACATATAATTTTGTTTAACAATATTTGTTTTTTGTTAAACATTTATTATCTTGTGTAAAAGAAAAAAGGGGAAACAATCGCTATGAAAAAGAAGATACAAACCCATTCAAAATAAAGATTTAGATTTATATTATTGGTTAGGTTGTTTTAAAAAGCGCATAACATTTAGGTGTTACGCGCTTTTTTCTATTGATGAGCATTGGTGCTCACTATTATTTTATATTAGAAATGCATTAAGACAAAACCAATATCGAAACTAAAGTAAGAATAGGCATCGATATCTTTAGTATCGAATGTTTGGTAGTATTTAGCACCTACTTTGATACCAGTATAAGAATTGATATTAAAAATAATACCTGCTTCTGGTTTGATTGTAAAGAACCAAGTATCTACACTACTTTCAAAGAGTCCTAAGTCAATTTCTCTTAAATTATAAATGGTTCCGATACCAAGTCCAAGATAGGGTTTGAATTTTGCATTATCTTGAAAGATATAATCTGCAGCCAGTAAAATAGGCATAGAGGTATTATATCTTGTTTGATATCCTGTTATAGAAGCAGTTCCTTCGGTATAAGTATCATAAGGAAAGTCTTCATAAAAATCATTAAACCCAAATTCACCTCCTAAGTAAAGGTTGGGTGCTACAGCTCTTTTGTAAGCTATAGAGAAACCTCTTGGACTCACCTCCGAAATAAAATCGCTTAAATTACCTGTAGGAACTCCAATAGAATAATTAAACTCTGTGATAGATTTTAATTGTATGTTTTGCGCTTGTACAGAATATGATATAAAACTGATAAAAGCTATAATAGGAAAAATATTTTTCATCGTTTTTTATTTATTTAAGTATTGCGATTGTTTAAACACTTGGTCTACGGTGTTCTCTATTCTAGTCTGAATAGAAGAAGTACTTCCTTCTAAAAGTCCATTTATAGCACCTGTCCATAGCACTGGAATATTATCGTTTACACCAATACCACTAGGATACGTCATTTGTAAAAGAATTGTCCCTGAGCGATATCCGCTAATAATAGGAGGGTAGTAACCAGGATAATACCAACCCCAACCTGGACCCCAGCCTGGGTAATACCAACCCCAATAACCCCAATCGTAATAGTAATATAGATTTACGGTATCCATAGCAGTAGGTAATATAATTACATCTGGATTGCTACTTTCGTCTACTTCTTGCCATCCAAAGGCATCCATATTTTCTTTTATACCTGCTAATATTGGATCCCCATAAACAGGATCTACATAATCTACATCTTCATCAAAATCAGTATCACCTATATTTTCTCCAGTAACTTCTATAACTCTATCTGGAAGCGCATACGTTGTGGTAGTACTAAAATCAAAGCTAGAATCGTAATTTGTATAGACAACATCTAGTTCGTCTACATAATCTGGTCCATCATCAGAACAACTAATCATTAAAATTGTTATGAAAAGGGATGCCAGTTTTAGTGAAATGTTTCTCTTTTTCATTTTTATAATTAGAATTAAAATTAGATTTAAGTTTATCCTTGAATTTCTTCAAGATTCTCTTTCAGCCATTTGTCTCCTTTTTTTAATTTGAAAGCAACAATTATAGATACAATACCAATGAGAAGTGCTGAAAATGCCATAATCCACATTACATAAGTAACTCCTATTATTGGTGCTGAAAGTATAATAAGTCCGAAAATAACGGCTAAAACACCTCCAAGGATGATCCAACCTTCCCCTTTAATTTCTTTACGCACTTGGATTCCCATGGCAATTCTACTAACACCTCCAAAGATGAACCAGAAAGCGATGGTGAAGCCAACAATCAATAACGTAAGCTGAGGCATATTTAAAAGAATGATACCTAAAATTAGACTTACAGCTCCTTCCAATAGAATAAGCCATTTATCTTCTATTTCTTTCCAACTTGCAATAGCTGCAATAATTGTAAATACCCCATCAGCAATCATTAAAAAGGCTATCCATAATGCCAAACCGGTGGCAGTGACAGCAGGATTCATAAAAATTAGAACAGAAAAAATGATTAGAATTATTCCTTTTAGAGCGAGTGCCCACCAGTTTTTTGTAAGAGATCTTAGCATGATTAAATAATTTAATTGTTAATTTTTATGATTAAAATTTCTTACCGTATACGAAGCCTATAGAGAACGTATCGTAATATTCTTTAAAATTATAAGATAGGCTGACAGAAAGCTCGTTGTTATTTTTTTCTAGAATTACATACTCGGTAGCCAAGTGTAAAATAGGAAGGGTTTCATTTTTATCAATATCTACACCACCACCAAGAACAAATGTCCAGAGAGGTAAAATCTCCCTTACAACTCCAACTGTTAGTGCAAATGCATTTTCACGTTCAAGATCTTCTTCCCCTTCACGGTCAATTTTATATTTAATAATTTCGACATCATCATAAGTTCCTATTCCCCATTTTTCTGAGAACCAATATTCATAAGAGAAACCAATAGAAGGGACAAAAAGAGTTTCTCTGTCGCCAGTTTCATTATTTTCTCCTTGAGGAATCCAGCTATATCCTGTAAATATTGCTAGTTTATGCTTTTTAAATTCTTCGGACTCTTCTTCTTCATTATAAACATCTTCTGTTTCTTCTGTTGTGTTTTCATTTTCTGTTTCTTGAGCATTTATACCAACAGTAATCATTGCAAAGACAAAAAAGATATAGTAACTCTTTTTAAACGCTTTCAGGGAATGTGCTTTTTTCATGACTTTTTTTGTTATGATTTATTTTATGATTGGGCTTTATAGCTCCCAACCAAATGTTGTTTGGAAAATGTAATCCACTTTTGCAGCATCTTCAATAGGCTTACTATCGAAGTTATGAGTAAACCCTACTTTTATGAAAAACTCATAAGGTAAATCATACTTTAGATCTAAAGAGAAATCTGTTCTCACCCTTCCAGACTCTGTTAAACTTGGATAAGCGGTTAAGTTTGAATACAAACTAATGTCGTCAAAATCAAACATATTTAATTCTAATCCTAAATATGCCTCCATACTATTTCTGCTCGTATTTGCATCATCGGAGAATTTCTCGTTGTTGAGTGCTAAACCTCCACCAGTTGCAAAATAAACACGATTGGAATGGATGATATATTTTCCAACCCCTGCTTTTATCGTGGTTCGTAAGTCTAATTTCTGTTCGTCATTCGATAAGAAATCTCCAGATAAAGCAACAAACCAGTCGTTCTTTAAAAAGTATTTCCCTCCAATATTAGCATCGGTTCTATTGGTTTCATCAACATCATCTTGTTTACTACGAACGGAGTTGTAGCTCCCACTAAATCCCCATTTATCGGCTATGTAACCAAGGCTACTTCGAACCGTAAACTGACTCAAATTATTACTTTTAGTGAAGTTGTAACCAACAGACAGAGATGCGCTTAAACGAGAAAAGAAGCTTGTTTTTACAGCTTTTACATAAACAATATCTTCTATATTAACGGTAACCGTTTGATTTATATCTGTTAAATCTACAACCCCCGATTCACCTGCTTTGGTATGTAAATCTGTATTAAGTCTAACGCCATTAGTAAGTGTAACTAAATAGTGTTGGTTACTACTAATCCTATCTACCTTAATCCATTTTACTGTAAAGTCACTATCGCTATAATCTGTTTCAATAGTTAAAACTCCATTTTTCATTTCTTTAATCTCTCCCACAATAATATCCCCATTATCTAATGCAAGTGTATCTGCAGTTTGAGCTTGAGTACTTTGGAAACTTATAATTACAGTAAAAACCAATAATAGTTTTAAAAGTGTAAAGTTCTTTACATACATGTTTCAATAAAAAATTAAATTATTTACCTATTTAATTATAGGGAGGGGGAGAGTTTATAGTGTAGAATATATGTATTTTCTACAGTACTATAAATATAGTAGATATTTTTAAATGTAAAAACGGTTATCGTAAATATTTACGATAACCGTTTTTATAATAAGTTGCTTCTTTTAAAGAAAGTCTATTTTAGTTTTGCTAAAATACCATCTTTTTGAAGTTTAGAAATAACAGCATCTGTGTACCCTTTTGTAAAGTCTTCAATGTTGTTAGGATTGTATGTTTTAGATTGTGCAGACCAGATTAATTCTTGGCTCTCTGCATCATAGATATTAGTTTCTAAATAATATACTTTGTCTGTAGTGTAGTATCCAGGATCATATCCGTATCCATATGCATTGTTGTAATATCCGTAGAAATTACCATAATAACCATATCCGTAACCTATTGGGTTATACATATAGCTGTTACCTTGTACATATCTTGTTTCGTCTTCTTGATCACGAAGCGTAACTGTTAGAATAGCTTCACTCTTAGATTCTTTAATACCTCCAAGTAAAACCTCTTTTGTAGGCTTGTTATCTTTAGTGAAAGTCCCAGGGAATACATCGTGACTTTTAGTGGTAGTAATACCTCTTTGTTGTAATTGGAAACCTAATTCGTTCTCGATAATAGTTTTGTTAGGTACATTTCCTGTGATTGCAGCGATAAATACACTTTTGTATTTTTTAGTTGTAAAAGCTTCTTTATTTGCCCAGGAAGCAGTAATGTCTGTAGTAGTTCCACAAGCATAAACTAATACTAATGCTAAAAATGGGATAATGAGTTTCTTCTTCATGTTGTATAATTTTTATGCTAAAATAAATTTTATTTTCTTAAAAAACTAAAATTTAGAATTAACAAGTGATAATATATTTTAATAGTAAAATTACGAAATTTTGTATACTGAATGAAATTGTAGTATTAAGAAAACGTATTATACTTTCTGAATTGTCAATTACTTATATTAAATTCATAAAATGAATCCTGCTGAAGTCTATATTCTAAACCAGAAAGAACCATACAGAAGTATGCTCTTGGAGTTGCAAATACTTGTAACGGCTACATTGCCAAATCTAGAATTAAAATATAAATACAAAATTCCTTTTTTTTACCTTAACGGAAAGCCATTCTGCTATTTTAATGTTACCAAAGGATATGTGGATGTGTGTTTTTGGAAGGGATTTGAAATCACCAAGTTTAAAGAGCTCTTAGTGACAGAAAATCGGAAAATGATAAAATCACTTCGCTATCATACACCCGAAGCCATAAATAGCGAAGTTCTTATTCCAATATTGAAAGAGTTAGAAGTTTTATACTAACTAATTCTTCTCTTCCGGTTTTAATTTAAAACTCACAAGAAGGGTAATAGTTGCTAATACAATCCAAAAAACATCGATAAAAAATGCTTGATAATTTCCGTTTATAAAAGCTGTCCAAAACCATTCTTTAGTAACCAAACCATTGCATATTGGAATTAGGAAGCCAATAATACTTCCAGAAATAAGGCTGTATTTATTGGTGAAATATAAGTTCTTTTTTAAGATGAAAAACACTGAGATAAGCAACCAACCGATAAAGTAAAATTGATACAGTTGCGTCTGATTTATAGGGTGAAATACTTTTACCACGATAAAACTTAAAGCCGTAATAGGATACATACCTAGGCATACCGCCATATAGATATTTACTAGCCAACGATTAAAACGACGTTTTCTTTCGGGGACATTCTTTTTATCTCTAGCAACCAGCCATATTAAGACACCAGAAATAATTACAAAACAAGAAATAATTCCGAGAATAAAGCTTATAATTCTTAGCGAAAAACCGCCATAATCTCCATAATGAAGTCTATACATAGCCGTTTTTACTCCATCGAGATATGTGTTTTCAGAATAAGGATCTTTTTTATAAAGTTCAGCCCCAGTAGACGCTTGATAAATTACTTTTCCAGTTCCAGTAAACTCAACATGTTTATCTAGTTCCCCTTCAATAGCAACTTGCATAGCCTCATCTCCGTAATTATAAACATGGATATGGGTAATATTAAAGTCTTTCCATTCTTCTTTCGTGTTACTGATATATTTTTCAACAGAAGGAATAGATGAAAGTTTATTATAATTTAGAGCAACTGGTTTATCTGTATATTCTAAATCTTGGTACATCTGTTCTTGGTCTCCATCATAAAGCAATAATACACTTGGTGCAGCCATAAGAATACTCAGCATAAAAAACACTCCAGTAACGGCATATATAAATTGAAAAGGAAGTCCTATAACTCCCAATGCCGTATGTGCATCTGTCCAGATTGTTTTTAATTTAGCTCGTGGGCGGAAGATATAAAAGTTTGAAATTATCTTATCCCAATGTATTAACACCCCAGTAATGATGGCGAATAAAAAAAAGAAAGCCACAAATCCAGAGAGGTAATATCCAGCGGGGTAGGGGATTTGAGCAAAGAAATGTAAACGGTATAAAAATTCTCCTAAAGTATACGATTTGATGTAATTATAGGTATTAAAGTTTTCTGTGTCCAGATAAAAGAAAGCCCCTGCTTTATCTTCTTCAGCAGCTAGGGTATCTTTTGTAGCACCTATATTTATATCTACTCTCCTTTCATTATAATGCTTTGCAATCTCCAAATCTCTTCCGTAGAGGTTGTATGTGTTTTCTAGGGAATCGATTACGGTATCTATGTTTATGGTAATTCCTTTATCAACAGCGGCTACTTCTTCATTTTTTTGCCAGTTTGCTATTTCATCTCTAAAAAATGAAAAGGAACCTGCAAAGAAAATTACAAATAGAGCAGCACTTATTATAATACCACTAATGGTATGTAGGTGAAAGAATATATTATAAGAACGATTGTTCATTTACGAAGGGATAATAGGGTTATAAATTTTACCAAAATAAAATGCCAAATAAAACAGACCAGCAAGCAGTAAGTAAAGTGCCCATACTTTCCATCCATTTTTGCTTAGAAAAGCAAGAATCATAAGAACGCACCAAAGTATAAAACCTGAATATGTTGAGGTAATCATAACATTTACATGATTAAGCCAAGATGCTAATGCCAAATGTAAGGTTATGGTAACTAAATATCCACCCAAAAAACCAGCAGATATTTTGGCGAATCTTTGCGATGGAGATGCAGTAAGATGTTTTTTATTTGCTGACATAATTATAGGATAAAGTTTTCAATAATTACAATAAAGATAAACGATGCTAGTACAGTTTTATAATTCAGTATTTTTAAAGGAGAGAGGATTACAATTAAACTCCCTATTGTCATTAGGATAATAAACCACAAGAAAATTCCTGAAGCAAAGCCTTTTTCTAAAACTGAAATAACGAGTGCCGCTATTAATAAAATAGGACCTACAAACTTTAAATTTTCATTTTCCTTTTGAAACCAATTATCAATTACGGAAGTGTTTAAAGTTGCTTTTTTAGATCCGCTATACAAGCAGTAAAAACCTATAAATATTAATATTGAAGCTAACGCAATCATGTTTTTTATTTATTTCCCTAACTGGGTTTTTTAATATTATTTAGATACTAGACTTAAACAAAGACAACTCTGAACTAAAATTCAGAGTTGTTTTCTTATAAGTTAAATTGCAATTATTAAGGCATGCAGTATGTTACACAGTGCCATATAAATTGATAATCTTCTCCATTATAATTCCCAGGAACTTCTTCTTTATGAGTTGTTTCTAGAATGTATTTTGTGTCCCATGGTTGGTTAAAAGAAATATATCCTTCTTCATCACTATGTAAAGTTTTGGACCATTGATCAGCAACAAAAACATTTACTTCATTTTTTGCCAAAGGTTTGTTCTTGTATAAGATCTGTAATTTTACTTCATCTTTATCAGAAGCAATTCTTTTAACAGTAATACCTTCGTTATTTTGTGTAGCAGTATCGTTGGTTTTGTTTCCTACATTTACATTAGCCACAGAGTGATAGTGGGTTTTAAAAATTCCAAAATCATACTGAGTGTAATCAATAACATCAATTTCGTTATTATTTAAAAGGATGGTATATGTACCTTCTTCTTTAGGAGTAAAAGAAGTTAAATAATAATTTTCTTTAGCAGAAGTCTCTAAAGGAGTTTTTACTCCTGATGGAGATACTAACCAAACGGTAAATTTATTCACTTTAGAAAAAGCCTCTCCATTTACTTCTTCAATTACCCCGTAAGTATATTCTCCATAATGTACTTTAACGGCTTGTTCTTTTCCTAGTTCACCATTGGTGTCCGTTTCTATCCAAAGATAGTGTGCAAAGGTGTTTGTTGTTGCAAGTAGGAATATTGCGATTGCTATTATTTTTTTCATTTTATATTTAATTAAAAATTATATGTAAAGTTTGCTGAGAATGTTCTTGGCATTTGTGGACTAACAGTAGACCAACCACCGTAGTATTCTTCGTTGGCGATATTGTTTAACTTAAGAGTGATGCTAAAGTCTTTAACTTCGTAAAATAAAGATGCATTTAGTACTGTGTATTCAGGAACTGTAAAAGTACCAGCTAGATTTCTATTGAAAACCATATTGTCTCCAGCATAATTTCCTCCAAATCCTAATCCAAATCCTTTTAGAGAACCATTATAAAAATGGTAACTAGCCCAAAGATTGGCTAAATTTTGAGGACCAGCTTCTTCAGGGCGTTTATTCAAGAAGTCCGCGTCTCCTTCTGTGATTTCACTATCATTATAGCTATATCCAGCAATTATATTTAAACCTTCTATAGGGTTTGCAGTAATGCTTGTTTCAAAACCTTTGCTGTATTGTTCTCCCCCTTGAGAATAGGTTGTAGGTCCTGTAGTTAAAACGATGTTACTTACTTTAATATCGTAGTAGCTTAACGTTGCAGCTAATTTGTTTTCGAATAAACTAAGTTTTGTACCTACTTCAAATTGATTCGCTTTTTCAGGATCAAAACTTAAGGTTGTAGTTGTTTCTCCATCTTGTACAATTCTTGGAGCAACGTTGCTAAAACCATTCATATAATTAGCAAACACAGAAACCTTATCTAGTATTGGTTGATATATTAAACCGAATTTAGGAGATAATGCCGTTTGTTCGTGCGTATCATTCGAAAAATGATCTAATCTTAAACTTGCCATAGCCGATAATTGAGGCATGAAATAAATAACATCAGAAACATAAGCACTATATATTTCTTGTTTAGTCTCGCTGTATTGAGCGCTTGGATTTCCTAATGTAGCAATACTAGCATCGGCACCAGCTTGAGTTAAAATTCCTGTATCGTCTACAAAGTTTTCGTTCATTGGAGTCCCAAACTGTTGGTGTAGAGTAGGAGCAACTGTAGCAAACTCTGCATTATTAGTACCTATATAAACAAATCCTTGGTTTGCGTATCCAGTACTATTGTTAATGATGCGTTGATTGTAGTAATCCAATCCAGCAACCATTTTATTTTTAAAGTTTCCTAAATTGAATTCTCCAATAAAGTTTTGCTGGATATCAATTCCTGTTTTTTCTGAATTTTGTTTACTGATATAACGAGAGAAAATTGTACCATCTTCAATTGGAGAAACTTGGTCTACAGAATTTGTTATTTCATATAAATAAGAGTAATAGCCATCTGATTTTGCGCTAGAGCTAGATATAGCAGTTTGTGAAGTCCAATTATCGCTTAATTTGTAACGCATTTCCCCTTGAAGGCTGAAAGTTGGATTTTTTATAGTCAAGTCATTACTCGTATATGAGCGATTATTATCATATCCTAACTCATCAATATTATGAGCACGTAGTTCTGAACCTCTATCTAAAAACAACACCATCTGATTGGTATTTTCACCATTATAAAATTCAGTATTGATGTTAAATGATAAACGATCACTTGCTTTGTACGCTAGTGATGGAGCGATATAAAAAGATTTTTTTAAACCAGCATCCTGATAACTGTTTTGTGTGTGATAAGCTGTATTTATACGAAGCGCAACATTTTTCTGATCATTTAATAAAGTATTAATGTCTGCTGTAACTCGGTTTAGACCGTAACTTCCACCTGTATAAGATATGCTTCCTCCAAATTCATCAAAATAAGGACGTTTTGAGTTTACATTTATCAATCCTCCATAAGAAATCAAACTACTTCCATATAACGTTCCAGAAGGTCCTTTTATAATTTCTACATTTTCGATGTTAGCAGGATCCATAGTTCCGTTTGTTAAACTAGGCAATCCATTCATCATGGTTGGTTGTACTGCAAAACCTCTTAAAGAATAGTAACCAGCACCATCGCCACCACGACCTGTAGACTCCCAAAGTTTGTAAATACCAGGAGCATTTTTAAGAGCATCTTCAAAGTTGGTAACTACTTGCTCTTCTAATAACTGACTAGAAACGGTGTTGTAAACCTGTGGGTTTTCTAAATCTTTTAAAGGAAGTTTAGATACAACAGTACTCTCTGAACGGTAAAATTTATTCTTTTTATGTCCTTCTAAAACTACCTCTCCAAGCTCTTCACTTCTTTCGATAATTTCGATGGAACCTAAATTTGTAGTTTGATTATTATAAACACGAATATCTTTTGAAGTACTTCTAAATCCTATATAAGAAACTCTTAATTTATATCTTTTTGCTGGAACGTTTTCTATTTCGAAATAACCAGAGTCGTCTGTATTAATTCCAATATTTGTTCCTGTTAAAATTACATTTGCACCCGGAATTGCTTCCCCGCTATCAGAAATTACTTGCCCTTTAATTTGCCCTTGCTGAGCAATAACAAAAGAAGTAATGGATAAGAATAGTATAGTAATTATATTTTTCATACGTTAAATTATTATTTATATTTGGTCTAAATAAAATAGAGAGCAAATTTAGAAAAGCAAATGCATCATTAGTGACGCGATATGGATAAAAAAAGACGTGATTTTATTAATTGTGAATTAATCAATCTTTTAAAATTGAAAAAGAATTTTAGAGAGGTTATTGCTAGTTGTGTCTTGTCGGAAAATAATTCTGGGAGTCTCTATACTAAATATCAAGTGACTCCTAAATATGGAAAGGGGAGTATATTATCTACTCAAATAGCTGAAGTCACAATTGATGTTTGTAATCTAGAGCTAAGTCGAGATTTAGTCTTTTATGATGAATATCAAGAGGATGTTTTACAAATGTCTTTTCTGATTGATGGAGAGAAAATTGTTTCCTTACGAGGTAATAATGATGTTTTGAATGAAAGTCAAGAGTGTTACACTTCACGGATCAAAGAATTTAAGGGATATGTTCGTTTAACAGGAGGGAAGCCTTTTAGAGAAATTAGAGTTAGCATTCCGATTTCTTACTTAAAAAACAGAGGAATTACTGATGTAACTGTTTTTAGTTCTTTTAATGATGCGAATATAATACAGCCTATCTCTAATGATATATTATCTATTTTGATGAGTATTCAAGAAACCAAAATGAAAGGTGTGAGTCGCCGTTTGTATTTGGAGTCAAAAATTCTAGAATTATTAGCATTGCAAATAGAACTTTATAAAAAGGGTTTGGTAGCTAAGGTGGGTACAAATCAAGATAAGATTTTAAAGAAACTATATGCAGCCAAACAATTAATGGATGAAAACATTGATAAGAATTATTCTATCAAAGAGATGTCGAGAGTATTAGCATTAAATGAATATATTTTTAAAAAGGAGTTTAAACGAATTTTTGGGTGCGCAATTAATGAATATTACACAAGGGAGAAGATGAATAAAGCCTCGGACCTTTTAATAGCAACACAACTTCCAATTTATGAAATAGCTGAGAAAATTGGATACAAAAATGCCACACATTTTAGTGCGGCATTTAAGCGTTTTTACAATAAGACTCCTAAAAAATATAGGAGTAGTTTATAATTACTCTTCTTTGTCTGATGGAGTTTTAGATTTTAATTTTTGAATTATCTCCTTAAAGTGTTCTCCAGCTGCTTCTCTTCCTCCAAGACCATAACTCAAGGCGATTGTAACAGCAATTGCACCCATAATAAAAGTAAAAGCGATTTCTACAATTTCATTAGCTATTCCCATAGTTCTTAATGCAATGGCAATAAACAAAGCCAATGAAGCTGCTCTTACAATACCTGCTATGAAATTATTGCCTTTAGATTTTAAAAGCATGTTATAGATAAGCGAGGATATATAATTTCCAATAACTAGAATTAGTAGCCCAAAAATTATCTGTCCGGTAAGCGTTAGGATCTCATTTAATGTATAGGTAAGATGATCTAATTGTAAGATTTCTGTGGTAGTAATAATTCCAAAGAATACTATAAAAAAGTAGCATATATTAGAAAGTATTTTTGCTAACGATTGTTTCTCTCCTATTATTTTTTGAAGCTGAATTTTTTCAGATAAACTGTCAATCTTCATGCTTTTAAGTAAGTCTTCAATTAGGTTTGTTAAGTATTTACCTCCCCAAATAAAGAGTACTAAAATAGCTGCAGCAACCAATACTTCTCCAATTAAATCGGTAAACTTCAGCAAAATAAGATTTGCAGGTTCAGAAATAGATTTAATATTCAATGCGTTGAAAGCTTGAATTAAAAACGGAACAAATATCAATATGAAAACTACTTTCTGAATGATGTTAACAAGAGTTTCGGTGTCTTTAAACCCTGTTTTATCTACTAGTTTATCTAGAAAAGAACCTCCTAAGTTGATTAGGTTGGAAACAAATTTAGCAAGTAAGTATCCTGCAAATGCAATTAAAAATCCAGCAATAATACTAGGAACAAAATTTAGTATTTGTGCTACCATATTTTCTACAGGAGTAAGCACTTGGCTAACACCTAGAAGTTCTAAAACGACCATAATAACAATTATCATGATAACATAATAGAAGATATTTCCAATAAATTTATTGGTATTTCCTATATCAGCCTTTCCTAGAATTTTTTCATCCCATGAAGTTTTTTTGAGGAGTCTTACTACAATACTCTTAACTCCTCGTGCTATGAGCCATCCTATAAATAGTACTAATATAGCACCAAGCACGCTGGGCATGAATTCTAAAATCTGTTCTGTAAAAGGGTTAAAAAATTTTCTCATTTATGTAATATTATAAGTTATAACTATTTATAATGTATGAGAAAATATTCACTATTCCAAATGAATAAAAAAATAAGTCTTTTTAAGAAGATAATAATTGTTACGCTTCTCAAAAAGACTTAATTAAATGTAAACTGAAAACTATCAGTTTTAATACTCTTTAGAAAGAATTCACAGTCTTTCTAAGAGCTGTTAATTGGGTAAGTAGTTTTTCTAAATGATCAAGGTGAAGCATATTAGCACCATCACTTTTTGCATTTGCAGGATCAAAGTGCGTTTCCATAAAAAGACCGTCTACTCCTGCAGCTATTCCAGCCTTGGCAATAGTTCCTATCATATCTGGTCGTCCTCCGGTTACTCCGCTAGTTTGATTAGGTTGCTGTAATGAGTGAGTTACATCTAATACAACAGGGGCATATTCCTTCATTGTAGGAACCCCTCTAAAGTCAACAATCATATCTTGGTAGCCAAACATTGTACCACGATCTGTAATTAATGCTTGCTCATTGTTGCAATCTAAAACTTTCTGTACAGCATGCTTCATGCTTTCAGGACTCATAAATTGTCCCTTTTTTAAGTTGATAGTTTTTCCTGTATTTGCAGCAGCAACCACTAAATCGGTCTGGCGTACTAAGAAAGCAGGTATTTGTAAAATATCAACATATTCGGCAGCCATTGTAGCATCACTAATCTCATGGATATCGGTTACAGTTGGCACATTAAATGTTTCAGAAACTTTACGTAATATTTTAAGTGCTTTTTCATCTCCAATACCAGTAAAAGAATCAATTCTACTACGGTTTGCCTTTTTAAAGCTCCCTTTAAAAACATAAGGGATTTCTAGCTTGTCTGTAACAGTCACTACTTTTTCGGCTATTCTCATCGCCATTTCTTCACCTTCTATGGCGCAAGGTCCTGCTAATAAAAAGAAGTTATTACCTTGTGTATGTTTTATCTGTGGGATTTTATCTAGTTTCATTTTGAATAGATTTTATTTAACAAAGATACTGTTTTACGAAATAATTTAATCTCACTAATTTCAAAGATTCTTATCGGTTTTCCTTCAGAAGAATAAAAAGCTAATATTTAAGGATATAGCGCGTTGAGGAAGATTCTTAAAAACTAATATAAAAGATTAAAAATCAAACAATTAAATATTTTTAATTTTATGCTTCATCTAAAATAAATATACATTACCTTTGCGCCCTTAAAAGCGAGGGTATAATATGACTTCTATTAAAAACATAGCAATTATTGCGCACGTTGACCACGGTAAAACAACGTTGGTTGATAAAATAATGTATCACTGTCAATTATTTCGTGAAAACGAAAATACAGGAGATTTAATTCTTGATAATAACGATTTAGAGCGTGAGCGTGGAATTACGATTACTTCTAAAAACGTATCTGTTATTTATAAAGATACAAAGATTAATATCATTGATACTCCTGGTCACGCCGATTTTGGTGGAGAGGTTGAACGTGTATTAAACATGGCTGATGGTGTATTACTATTGGTTGATGCTTTTGAAGGGCCAATGCCTCAAACGCGTTTTGTATTACAGAAAGCAATTGATTTAGGGTTGAAGCCTTGTGTGGTTGTAAATAAAGTAGATAAAGAAAACTGTACTCCAGAGGAAGTTCATGAAAAGGTATTCGACTTAATGTTCGAATTAGGAGCAGAGGAGTGGCAGTTAGATTTCCCGACAGTTTACGGTTCAGCTAAGAATAACTGGATGAGTACAGACTGGAGAAATGAAACGGAGAATATCGAGCCTTTATTAGATATGGTTATCGAACATATTCCTGAGCCTAAGTTACCAGAAGGAAATACTCAAATGTTAATTACTTCTTTAGACTTCTCTAGCTTTACAGGACGTATTGCTATCGGACGTTTAACAAGAGGAGAATTAAAAACAGGGCAAAACATATCGTTAGTAAAACGTGATGGTTCTGTTGTGAAAAATAAAATTAAAGAGCTTCATGTATTTGAAGGTCTTGGACGTATAAAAGTAGACGAAATTCAAACAGGAGATATCTGTGCGATTGTTGGTCTTGAAGGTTTTGAAATTGGTGATACTGTTGCGGATTTTGAAGAGCCAGAAGGTCTTAAAACAATTGCTATTGATGAGCCTACAATGAGTATGTTGTTTACAATTAACGATTCGCCTTTCTTCGGAAAAGATGGAAAATTTGTAACATCTCGTCATATTAAAGACCGTTTAAGTAAAGAACTTGAGAAAAACTTAGCACTTCGTGTTAATGAAACTGATAGTGCAGATAAATTCTTAGTTTTCGGTCGTGGGGTATTACACCTTTCAGTATTGATTGAAACGATGCGTAGAGAAGGTTATGAGCTTCAAATTGGACAGCCACAAGTTATTATCAAAGAAATTGATGGTAAAAAATGTGAGCCAATAGAAGAGTTAACTATAGATTTACCAGAGAGTGTTTCTGGAAAAGCTGTAGAGATGGTAACGCTTCGTAAAGGTGAAATGTTGAGTATGGAGCCTAAAGGAGATCGTATGAATATTGTATTTAATATTCCTTCTAGAGGTATCATCGGATTACGTAACCAATTACTTACTGCAACTGCTGGTGAGGCGATTATGAATCACCGTTTCTTAGAATATCAACCATATAAAGGTGAGATTCCAGGAAGAAATAATGGTTCTTTAATTTCTATGGAAAATGGAAAAGCAATTCCTTATTCTATTGATAAATTACAAGACAGAGGTAAGTTCTTCGTTGATCCAAATGAAGAGATTTATGAAGGTCAGGTTGTAGGTGAAAATTCACGTAGTGATGATATGACTGTGAATATTACTAAAACTAAAAAATTATCTAACGTACGTTCTTCTGGTGCAGATGATAAAGCTAAAATTGTTCCGGCAATTAAATTCTCTTTAGAGGAAGCTTTAGAATACATCCAAAAAGATGAGTATGTTGAGGTAACTCCAAAAACAATGCGTATTCGTAAGATCTATTTAAAAGAAACAGATCGTAAACGTTTTGGAAAACAAATAGGATAATTCGCCAAGCGATATTTGATATAACAAAGCGGATAGAAATTTAATTTCTATCCGCTTTTTAGTTTTTATTGTTTTGAAGCCTGTTCGTTTTATAGAACAGTAATTTTTTAATGTTAGTTTTCCTTTTTAGCAGCTAATTTTCTAGCTGCATAGGCAGCGCCAATAATACCAGCTTCGTTTAATGTTTCTGCTTTTATGGTTGGCACCTTTTTGTCTAAATATTTTTCGAATTCATCAAAATATTTGCTTCCGCCACCACCGAGGATAAATAAATCAGGACATAAAATAAGATCTACATGGTTTAAGAATTTATTAAAACGCTTACCCCATTTCTTGAAGCTCAAATTTTTAAGTTTTCTTACGGAGTTAGCAGCATAATTTTCTATGTTTTTATGCTTTTTATAATACATCTGTCCTAATTCAAAATTAGGAAGCAATTCTCCGTTATAGAACGCTCCAGAGCCTAATCCCGTCCCAATAGTAATAGTGAGAACAAACCCTTTTTTACCTTTACCTGCTCCAAAATTCATTTCGGCAATTCCAGCGGCATCTGCATCGTTAATTACTATAAAAGGGAGACCTGTTTCTTTTTCAAAAAGAGCTTGGGCATTTTCATTTACCCATTTCTTGTGTAAATTACTTTTGGTAATGGCAACTCCATTTTTAACAACTGTAGGGAGGCCACAGCCAACAGGCCCTTTCCAACTAAAATGATCTACAATTTCTTTTATGACAGCTTTCATAGCTTCTGGAGTAGCTGGTCTAGGGGTTTCTATTCGAAATCGCTCTGTCATTAATACTCCTTTTTCTATATCTACAATGGCTCCTTTCATTCCAGAAGCTCCTATATCTATTCCTAAAATTTCCATATATCTATCTCTAAAAAAGTAATCCTTAATATCGTAAAAATAAGAGATTGTTATTATTATTCCTTGTTTTTTGAATATTTTCTAAAAATAATTCAACTTTTAAGCTATATTTATTTTTATAAAGAGATGTAAAGTTTTTGCTTTTAACTTAATAGTTTAATAAAATATATATGGAATTTTTAGATACGTCAATCACAGAATTAATAGGTTATGCCGCTTCTTTAGGGGTGTTGCTTTCTTTTTTTATGAAAGAGATTAAAAAGCTCCGAATTGTGAATTCTATAGGATGTTTATTTTTTGTAATCTATGGATTGATGTTGCCTTCCATCCCTATTATTATAACTAATGCAGCTATTCTCGGAGTAAACTTCTATTATTTGTTTATCAAGAAAGAAAAAAGTAAAGAGTAAAAACAGAAATTTAGAAGATTTAGTTCTTAATGTTTCCATTCATAACTTTCGGACTGACTTAGTATTTTGAAAATTTGAAATGCAAATTCAGAGAAATATATTAAATTTCTATTGAGGATTTCATAATTAAGTTTTATTTCTATAGTTTCTCCTTCTAATTTGTTATTAGGAAATAAGTGCTCGAACAATCCAACGTAATATGGTGTTTTAGGGATTTTTGAGACAGTTAGTATTCTTTGTGAATGAGTTATAGAGTGTCTTACTTCTGAATATACCTTAAATAATTCTTTGAATTTGAAATTACAGTTATTTTCTCTTGAATATTCATTGAATAAATTATTGCTAGCTTTTTTGATTAATTTAAATAATTCATCACCACCTTTTAATTCTTTTCTTGAATATGAGTTTTTAAAATTTAGTGATTGTTTAAAATTAGGGTCACGAATAATTTTAGAATCTATACAATCTTTTAAAAATGTTTCAAAAGCTTCGTAGCATTGAGAGAAAGCTAATCCAAATTCTCTTGATAGTATTTTTTCAATTTCAATTTTATAATTTTCTTTTACCGTAAACTTATCTATGCCAGTATGAAAGCTAAGTTTCCATCCATTATCTGTTGGTCCAGTCCAGTCCCCTATAATAAGAGAGGTTCCAGCAGAATATATTGCTTCTTTAGAAGTGTGTTTTTTCACATCATCTAGTAATACTTTATTAACTCGTTTAGAAGAATGTTTGAAATCAGTTATAATTTCAAAAAAGGAATTTAAAAATGGTTTGTAAGGATTATACATGTTTAAAAAATACTTGTATGGTTACACGTTTTTCTGAACCACTTCAAATACTTTACTTCCGTCGCACTTTAAGGTTTTAGAAGGAAATTTTAATAGCAAGGCATAGTCATGAGTTGCCATTAAGATGGTACGTCCATTTTTATTGATGTCTTGCAATACCTTCATAACCTCTACGCTTGTTTGTGGATCGAGGTTTCCTGTCGGCTCATCTGCAAGGATAAGTTCAGGGTCATTTAATAAAGCTCTTGCAATAGCGACACGCTGTTGCTCACCACCAGATAATTGATGCGGGAACTTAAACCCTTTGGTTGCCATTCCTACTTTAGTAAGTACTTCGTCTATTTTTGCAGTGATAAGACTTTTATCTGTCCATCCAGTAGCTTTCAGAACAAATAATAAATTATCGTTTATAGTTCTGTCTGGAAGTAGTTTAAAGTCTTGAAAAACAATACCTAATTTTCTTCTTAAAAATGGAATTTCTTTTTCTTTAAGCGAGCGTAGATCGTAGTCAACAATACTACCAGAGCCTTGTGTAAGAGGAAGGTCTCCATAAAGTGTTTTCATGAAGCTACTTTTTCCGCTTCCAGTTTTACCAATAAGATACACAAATTCTCCTTGTGAAATATTAAGATTAATCTCACTTAAAACCAAATTCTCTTTTTGATAAATAGCAACATCTCTTAATTCTAATATTATTTCACTCATAGTCTCTAGTAAAGGTTGTTTGTTTTCTACAGTTAAATTTAGTTTTTATAATGCTATCAGAACAATCTCAGTAAAAATATCAAATGTAATATTAAGATTATCAGATAACTTTTGGTAAAACTTATTGTAAAGGTAAATATAATATGTAATTCTATATCAGAATTTATTCCTTTAGGATAATTATAACAAAAAAACCACGTTATTAATACGTTCATTCACGTATTTTTGAATAAATAAACCGACGATTTTGTAGTATATGCTACGAAATATTGAAATTAAATAGAATCAACTTATATTGATGTTTTAACATCGAAATAATTAAACCCAAATATAGGGATTAAACTAATTTTTATGAATCTGACCAACAAAGGATTTACTGTGCTATTAGTACTTGGAAGTACTTTTTCTTTTGCACAACAATCAAAAATTTACACGTACGATCAAAAAGATTTTCATGAGGCTTTAGATTTATATAACAAAAAGCAGTACCAGGCTTCCCAAGTAATTTTCGAAAATGTAAAGAGAGCTACTACAGATGCAGAAACGGAAGCTAATGCTGCATATTATATTGCCAACGCTGGGATTCGCACCAATCAATTGGGAGCAGATAAGTTGATGGAAGACTTTGTGACTAATTATCCTACTTCAACAAAAAGAAATTCTGCTTATTTAGATGTTGCCGATTATTATTTTAATCAGGCTAAATATCCAAATGCTTTACATTGGTATGATCTTGCTGAAGATCAATCGATGAGTGCTTCTGAACGTGAAGAATTCAACTTTAAAAAGGGATATTCTTTGTTTGTGGCTAAAAAGTATGCGCCAGCTAGAGAGTATTTAGAGCGTGTTTCTGCTTCTCCAAAATACGGTTCTCAGGCGAAATATTATATGGGGTATATGGCGTACCAAGGAGATGATTACAATCAGGCGAATGAATATTTTGATCAAGTTTCTGGTAATCAAGAGTTGAATAAAAATTTATCTTACTACCAAGCTGATATGAATTTTAAGCTCGGAAACTTTGATAAAGCAATCACTTTAGGAAAAGAGCAATTAAATTCAGCAGATAGAAATGAACTTTCAGAATTAAATAAAATTATAGGGGAGAGTTATTTCAATAAAAAAGAATATGAGGCTGCCATTCCATATTTAAAAGAATATAAAGGAAAGAGTGGAAAGTGGAGTAACACCGATTTCTATTTACTAGGATATGCATATTACAAGCAAGGAGATTATGAGTTGGCAATCGGACAATTTAATAAGATTGTAGAGGGGAATAATTCGGTAGCTCAAAATGCATATTATCATTTGGGAGAATGTTATTTAGAGACTGATAAAAAGCAAGAGGCATTAAATGCATTTAGAAATGCTTCACAAATGGATTATGATGCTCAGATAAAAAAAGATGCCTTTTTAAATTATGCTCGTTTGAGTTATGAGATTGGGAATCCTTATCAGAGTGCTCCTTTGGTTCTTAGTAATTATCTAAATGAATATCCAAAGAGTGAAAATACACAAGAGATTCAAGAGCTTTTAGTAGATTCATATATTACATCTAAGAATTATGATGCTGCTTTAAAATTATTGGAAAGTAATAAGAATTACAGTACAAAAACGACCTATCAGAAAGTAGCCTTTTATAGAGGATTAGAACTTTATAATGAAGGGAATTATGATGAGGCGCAAGGGTATTTTGCTAAATCAGCAAAAGAACAACAAGATCCAGTTTTTACAGCGAGAGCAACTTTTTGGAATGGAGAAGTGTCTTATTTAAATGAAGAGTATGATGAGGCTATAATTAGCTTTAAGCAGTTTGATCAGAATGCAATGGCTGCGCAGACTCCAGAATTTAAAAACTTAGATTATAATTTAGCATATGCTTATTTCAAGCAAAAAGATTATAGTGAGGCTGCTAGTCATTTTAAATCTTTTATAGCTGCTGGTAATAAAGATGATGTAGAGCGAATAAAGGATAGTTATTTGCGAATGGGAGATAGTCAGTTTGCAGCTAGTCAATATTGGCCAGCGATGGAAGCTTATAATAAAGCGATAGAATTGGGAGGAGATCAAGCAGATTATGCACACTTCCAAAAAGCAATTAGCTATGGTTTTGTAGATAGAAATGAGAAGAAGATAAATGAATTAGAATCTTTTGTAAACGATTTTCCGAAATCTCCATTAAGAGATGATGCTTATTACGAGCTTGGAAATACATACATAAATGATAACCAAACACAAAAAGGAATCGATGCGTACGGGAAGCTAGCTTCCGAATATAGTATGAGTTCTTTTGTGCCGAAAGCAATCTTAAAAGAGGGACTTGTTTATTATAACAAAGGGGAAAACGAGAAAGCTTTAAGTCAGTTTAAAGCAGTTGTTAGTAAATACCCGAGAACTCCAGAATCTTTACAAGCCGTTTCTACAGCAAAACAAGTTTATGTAGATGAAGGTCGTGTAGGCGAATATGCTTCATGGGTAAAAGGATTAGATTTTGTAAATGTTACAGAAAGTGAGTTGGAGAGTGCTTCTTTTGAAGCTGCTGAGCGACAATATTTACAAGATAAAAATGCTGCTGCAGAGAAAGGTTTTGAAGCTTATCTAAATGAATTTCCGCAAGGAACGAACGCTTTAAAATCACATTTTTACTTAGCTCAGCTAAACTATAAAGAAGGAGATAAAGCAAAAGCGTTACCACATTATGAGTATGTGGTTAATGAGAAAAGAAATGAGTTTTCTGAAGAATCTTATGTAAGAGTAGGAGAGATATATTTAGATAATAAGAATTATAACAAAGCAATTACAGTTTTAAAGAAATTAGAGCAGGGAGCAGATTTTCAACAAAATATCATCTTTGCACAGTCTAATATCATGAAAGCTAGTTATGCATTGAAAAACTACCCGCAAACTATTTCTTATGCCGAAAAGGTATTGAATACACCAAAGGTAGACGATCGAATAAAAAGTGATGCTTATACCATGATTGCTCGTTCTGCAATTGCTACGGATGATGAAGTAAAAGCTAAAAAGGCTTATGCAGAAGTTCAAAAGATAGCTACAGGAGAGCTAGGAGCAGAGGCTTTGTATTATGATGCTTATTTTAAAAATAAAGAGGGAGATTATAAAGCTTCTAATGTTGCAGCGCAACGATTAGCAAAAGACTTTTCAGCATATAAAGAAACAGGAGCAAAAGGATTAATTATTATGGCTAAGAATTTCTTTGCCATGGATGATGCTTTTCAAGCAACCTATATTTTACAGAGTGTAATTGATAATTTCTCGCAGTATCCAGAAATTGTAAATGAGGCCAATACGGAACTCTCTATAATAAAAACTAAAGAGGCTCAGAGAAATTCTTCTGTTAATCCAAATCAAAATTAAGCTTGTTTTATGCAAACGAATCAATTAATAAGAGATAACGATATACCACGATATAAAATGCGCAAGAATTTAATACTAAGTGCACTACTCATATTATCTAGCAGCTATTTTGTAATGGCTCAGGAAAAAGAAAATAATAAAGAAGAGGAAGATATAGGAACTGAAGTGGTAAATGTGGTAAAACCATATACGCCAACTATTTCTGATGCTAATAAAATTCAGGAGAAACCATCCTTAAACGATTCTATTACAACAGCTACAAAAGATATTAATTATACTATTTTTTCTGTGCCGGTAGCTTCTACTTTTACACCTTCAAAAGGAAAGGCAACAGGACTCCAGAAAGCGGCAAGAGAGCGTTTATATAATTCCTATTTGTCTTTAGGATTGGGGAATTATAATACTGCAAAACTAGACTTTTACACGAGTCGTGATTTTAATAGAGATGAAAGCTTAGACTTAATGTTGAATCACCATTCTTCACAAGGAGGAATAGATGATGTAGCTTTAGATGATAAGTTTTACGATACTTCTTTGGAGGCATATTATAGAAAAAGAAACCGTTATATGAGCTGGGGTGTAAATGGAGGTTTTAAGCATCAAATTTACAATTGGTATGGTGTGCCAGCAGAAATTCAGGAGAGTGTTATTAGCGATATTGATGAAAAGCAAAGCTATTACACGGCTTTTGTAGGAGCGAATATGCAATTTGAAGATTCTTATTTTACTGGTGGAGAAGTGTATTACCGTCGTTTTTGGGATGGATTTAGTTCTGGAGAGAATAGAGCGGTTTTACAACCAAAATTTCAATTTCCAGTAGGAGAAGAGTTGATGAATTTAGATGTTGAAGTAGATTATGTAGGAGGGAGTTTTGATAGAGAATATGCTAATACAAATGATATAAATTACAGCAATGTTTTTGCAGGAGTAACTCCAAGTATTCAGATTTTATCTGATAAACTTACCTTGAATTTAGGGGCTTCTGTTGTTTATAATCAAGATATCGAAAATAGCGATGGCGATTTCTTTTTCTATCCAGAAGTAGATGTAGCTTATAATATAGTTGAAGAGTATGTGACTGCATATGGAGGAGTGAAAGGAGACTTGCAACAAAACTCGTATTACGATTATGCTCAAGAGAATCCTTATATCTCTCCAACAATAGATATAACACCAACGGACCAAAAGTATAATGGTTTCGCAGGGGTTAAGGGACGTTTTCTGCCAAATGTAGGTTACAACTTAAGAGGATCGTACATAAAAGAAAATGATAAAGGTTTGTATCGCTCTAATAGTTCTCATGGCTTAGATGATTCAGGAATCGTTAATAATGAAGGATATGCTTATGGAAATTCATTTGAAGTAATCTATGATGACGTTACCACTATTTCTGTATTTGGAGAGATTAATGTAGACGTAAACCGTAACCTTACAATGGGGATAAACGGAGAGTTTGCAGATTATAGTTCAGATGATGAAACTGAGGCATGGAATTTACCAGCTATTAAAGGTTCGTTGTTTGGAAATTATTCAAAAGGGAAATGGTCTGCTGGATTGAATGCTTTTTATGTAGGTGAGCGTAAAGACTTGGTCGGGAATATAACTTTACCTAGCAGTCAGGAGTTGTCTATAGAGAATTTAGATGGTTATTTCGATTTGAATGCTAATATTGGGTATGATATTACAGCTCAATGGTCGGCATTTATAAAAGCGAATAATATAACGGGTTCTCAATATAATAGATTGGTTAATTATCCGGTACAAGGATTTCAAATCTTAGCAGGTGCAGCCTATAAATTTGATTTGTAGGATACAGTTAAGAAGTTTGAAAGTAAAAAAGTTAAAAGTTAAAAGTTAAAAGTTAAAAGTTGAAAAGTAGGAAAGTAAGAAAGTAATAAGTTAATTAGGAAGTAGAATTAATTGTTACTGTCTTATATGAACTACGAATAAAATATAAAAGAGTTAAGGTGATTTATCTTAACTCTTTTTTTATGGGTGTTTTTATTGTTTAGAATACTCTTTAATGGCTGTATGTAAGTTTTTCGATAAATTATGTAGCCACTCTAATTGTTCAGAGATGATTCTAACTTCTTTTAGTCGTTCTCTAAGCTCGGCATTGATTTCTAGTAGTCCAGCATCAATTTCACTATTTCTTTGCTGAGATAAATCTCGAAATACTTGATTTAGATAATTTTTAGCTTCTTCTAGATTCAGATCATCTTCTTTTTGAATAGGTTTATTTTGAAGCATTCCGCCGCAATAATTCAACTCATTATCAATTGCCTTCATATAAGTGTCAAAATACATAGTAGCATCAGTAGTGTGATGAATCTGTATATAAGTTCCTAAAGATGCTGTAGCAGATAGTAAGGTGTTTTGAGTTACAACAATTTCGTATAGTTTATTTAAATTTTGTTGTTTCCATTTTGGCTCCTGTGTCATTCTTTGAAAACCAGCATGTAGATTTCCAATGGCTATAAAAGCATGTTTTCTAGATATTTTATAAGGCGTTTTAACGGTAGCTTTATCATGATATAAATTCTTAACCTCCTCTAAATATTTTTTATTTGTGAGTACAGCCTGCTGGATTAGATTGGTTATATTCTGACTTTCCCAAGCAGGCCATAAAACTAAGTTTGTAATACTAGCAAGCCCAGCTCCAATTAAGGTATCTATCATCCTGAATTTAATAATTGTAATAGCGTCTGGAGACAGCATTGCATATACAAAGATGATAGTAAGTGTAATAAAAGTAGCTGAGGCTTTATAATTTTGCTGAATAAAGGTGAAAGATAATGTCATTGTTATAAAAGTTATAGCAATGTACACAGTCTGATTGTCGGTAAGCAATACAATTCCACCTGCGATGGCTCCTCCAATTAATGTACCTACAATACGTTGCCTAGATCGGTCTTTTGTAAGAACATATCCAGGTCTCATAATAACAATTATGGTAAGTAAAATCCAATAGGCATGTTGTAGAGAAAAAATGCTTCCAATAGCATATCCCGCTAGAACAGTAACTACCAAACGAAGTGAGTGTTTAAAAATGGGAGATTTTAAAGTGAAATTTTCAAGCAATATCTTATAGCTATAATCTTGACTCGTAATAAACTTAAGGCGTTCGTTTCTTTTTAAAATTGAAATTTCATTGGTAACATTATCCTTTACAACTTTTTTAATTGTATTTATTTTTTGAGACTGACGTTCGGTATAATCGTATAGGTTTCTCAGAATTAATATCTCCTCTCTATTTTTTTTGAGATCGATATTCAGTTTTAAATTTTCTATAGACTGGTGGGAAGTAGCTAATAAATCTTGAATTTCAGTATCATCAGGAATCTCTTTCCCTAATGATATGTATTCTGAGATCTGTTGAAGCCTATTTGCAACCAGTTCCATTGTAGATGCTATCTGTATGGCTACTTTTTTAAAGGCATCACTGCTATTGTCAAATTTTTTGTAATTAAGGGGGTTTGCTACTGCAAACTCTAAAATATCGATAAGCTCTATAAAAACTAAGAGTTGTTGTCTCCTAGATTTTCTGGAGCCAGATCGTTGCCGCTGACTTAAAAGTAGTGCTCTTAAAGTTTCATGTTTCTCATTGAGTTCATTTTGTAAACTCAGTTGTTTATTTAATGCATTCTCTCTGTCTATTGCAGAAAGTAGTGCTACACGAGTACTAAGATATTCCGCAGTAAGCTGCATGCATTCAATAATAAGTTCTTCACTATACTGCTTGGTTCTAGTGTTTTCAAAAATCAAGGAAATTAATAAATACCAGAGTCCACCACCGATAATATAAAAGGCGTTATAAAAAATATCAATACCAGTAAGCGGATGCGCAAAACTTAATGCAACAGCAAGGAGTCCAGAAAAAGCAATTAAAGAAGCTCTAAAACCATATACGGAAATATAAGAATTTACAAAAACTAAAATAGCAAGAGTAGGGATAAGTAGATATGGGTATGGTATCGTTAAATGTATCGTTATATAGCTAATTACAGCTAAGGATAATGAAATTAATATTCCGTAGATATGGTGCTTTTTATTCCCGGGAATATCACTCGAAGATGCAAGAAGTACACCAAAAGCAGCGCCAGCTCCAATTGTCATATTCAAATAAAAGTAGCAAAAAGCAATAGCACTAAAAGCCGCAGTGGATATTAGTAATCCTTTGGTGAAATTATAGCTTTTTAAAAATTGTGTAATTCTTTGTATCATTCATTTACTTCTGTTTTACAAAGGTACATTATTAGTTTTATGTGTATTAATCTTCTAATCTCACATTTTAATAAGCTCTTGGCGCTATTCTTATGTTAGAAACACCCATATTATAAAATACATTTTATCTTTGTTTCAAATAAACCATTAATAATCTCACTTATGAAAAACCTATTTTTATTAAGCGCATTTTTAATATTGATTTCTTGTGCTAAGAGCGAAACTGTAGATTTAGTAGTTTTAAATGCTAATGTTTATACTGTTGATAGTGCGATGTCGAAAGCTGAAGCATTTGCTATTGATAACGGGAAATTTGTTGCTGTTGGAACTTCAGAAGAGATTTCAAAAAAATATACTTCTGATCTTATTATGGACTTTGAAGGAGAACCAGTTTATCCAGGGTTTATAGACGCACATTGTCATTTTTATGGTTTAGGGTTACAAGAGCAAAATGTAGATTTAGTTGGCACCGAAAGTTATGATGAGGTTTTAGAGCGTATCCAGCAGTTTCAAAATGAACGTCATTTAGATTTTATTATAGGAAGAGGATGGGATCAAAACGATTGGGAAGTAAAAGAGTTTCCAACCAAAGAAGAATTAGATCTTATTTTTCCTGAAACGCCTGTAGTTTTATCTCGAATAGATGGTCATGCTTATTTAGTGAATCAGAAAGCATTGGATTTAGCTGGTATTACAGCAGAAACTGTGGTTGATGGTGGTGAGATAGTAATTGAAAATGGAGAGGTTACAGGTGTTTTAATAGATAATCCAATGAGTCTTGTGGATAAGATACTTCCAGAAATCACAACAAGTGTAGCGACTAAAGCTTTACAAGATGCTCAAGAAATTTGTTTTGATTATGGATTAACAACCGTTAATGATGCCGGACTTGATAAAGAAACAATTTTACTTATCGATAGTTTACAGAAGTCTGGTGCTATAGATATGAGAGTGTATGCAATGATAAGTAATACAAAAGAAAATGTAGATTACTTTTTAGATCGAGGAATTTTAAAAACAGATAAGTTGGATGTGCGCTCTGTAAAAGCATATGCCGATGGCGCTTTGGGATCTCGTGGAGCTGCTATGAAATCCCCTTATTCTGATAAACATAATCATTTTGGAGCAATGGTAACTCCAGTTGATCAAATATATAGTCTTGCTGAAAGATTGTCTAAAACAGACTTTCAATTGAATACACATGCAATTGGAGATTCTGCAAATGTTGTGGTGCTTAGAGCGTATGAGAAAGTATTAGCTGATAAAAAAGATAAACGTTGGAAAGTAGAGCATGCTCAAATTGTAGATGAAAAGGATTTCGATTATTTCTCTAATAATATAATTCCTTCTGTACAGCCAACACACGCTACTAGCGATATGTATTGGGCAGAAGATAGAGTAGGTTCGGAAAGGATTAAGGGGGCGTATGCTTATAAAAAATTATTAGATAAAGCTGGAACGATAGCATTAGGAACAGATTTTCCAGTAGAAAGAGTAAGTACATTTTTAACTTTTTATGCTGCGGTGGCTAGAAAAGATACAAAGGGATATCCAAAGGGAGGTTTTCAGATTAAAGATGCTTTAAGTCGTGAAGAGGCTTTAAAAGGAATGACAATTTGGGCTGCATATTCTAACTTTGAAGAGGATGAAAAGGGAAGTATAGAAGTAGGGAAGTTTGCAGATTTTATAGTTTTAAATAAAGATATAATGGAAGTTCCTGAAAGTGACATTCCAAATCTAAAAGTGAATAGAACCTTTGTAGGGGGAAAACAAGTGAAATAATTTTCTATATTTAAGACTCCTATTAGAAGTACTTATGTTTAGAAAATTCATTGTTTTTATTGTTGTTATCTCTTTTGCCTCCTGTTATCATGCTTCCTATAATACGAGTTTAGGCTCTAAAGGAGCTCTCGATTTTTCTCAAGGAAGATGGGTATTAAATGACGCTACATGTGAAAATTGTGATAATGATGCGTTGGAAGAGGCGTTAATGGGTTTTCTTAAAGATTGTGCTAAGGATGCTATAGTAGATGTTCATCAAGAGCGACAAAAAAATCTTATAACATCAAAGATTCCATTTGAACCTAGCGAAAAGGAGTTAAAATTATTACATGAAGGAACAGATGCTTCTTACCTAATTACTGTTGAAGGAAAAGTAATAAAAAGTGAATTTACAGGAATGGGCTATGAGAACGATAATCCTTTAGCTGATGATGATAATATTGCTGAGGTGTCTATTGCTTTTTATGATTTAAAAACTCAAACACAGATTCATTATATAAATACAAGGGGGTCTGTTTCTATTTCAAAAGATGAAGATGATGATGATCCAGACTTTGTTTTCGCTCCTACTTCCTATAAAATATTGACAAAATCGATGAAGAAGAATATTAAAAAACTTAAGAAAAACTGTAAATGTAAATGAGTTTAGTAACTTAGTGTATGTTATTTTCTTATTCACAAATAAAAAAACACCCCTGAAGTAATATCCTCAGGGGTGTTTTTAGATAACTCAAGGAGTTATTGTTATTTTATAGTAAAAGGAACTTCTACACGTGCCTTATCCCATCCCATAATTAAATTAGCGCCAGTATCTGTATTGCTAAAAGTGATAGAAAAAGATTCTAAAGACTCGTCACCTTTTCCAGCAGGAACGTTTAGACGAGCAACATCGTTTGCTTCATTGTAAGAATAAGCACCCCATACATCAGTGTCTTTGCTAATAATGATTGTCCATTCTGTTTTTCCTGGAATTGTAAATAAACTATAAGTTCCAGCAGCAATTTGCGTGTCACCTAAAGCAACGTCTTGGAAAAATTTAATTTCTGTAGCTTCATTAGCTCCAGTTCTCCAAACATCTCCGTATGGAGCTAAATCTATCCCAACAACTCTTCCTTTTAATTGAGGTCTTCCGTAAACAACCTTAATAATTGGAGGGGCCTTTTTATCAGCTTTAAAATAGGCAATATCAGCAGGACTTTTGTCTAGTCCGCTAAATTTCTGTGCTTCAACTTGTGTTGTGAATGATAATGCGGCTATGAATAACATAGCGAAAATAGTTTTTTTCATGTTTAATTTTTAATGATTAAAGCTAATAAGTTATTTGTAATCTTACATAAGTATAGTATAGTAAAATTACGAGAACTTACAAATTTTAATGAAAAAGCTTCATTTTTTTTAAATAAAATTTTAAATTCGATCATAATCATGCTTTTTAGTTGATATATGTAAGTCATAATGCTTTATTCATTTGTAATTTGAAACCAGTATTGCATATTTGTCTTATAAATAATCAGAAATAAAAAAATCAATATATAGTTATGTGTGGAATTGTTTGTGCATTCGATTTAAAAGAAAAGGCGGAAGACTTAAGGCCTCAGTTATTAGAAATGTCTAAAAGAGTACGTCATAGAGGTCCAGATTGGAGTGGGATTTATAGTGACGAAAAAGCTATTTTAACGCATGAGCGTTTAGCAATTGTAGATCCAGCTTCTGGAACTCAGCCTTTAATTAGCGATGATGGTAAGCTTATTTTAGCTGCAAACGGAGAAATATATAACCATAGAGATCTTCGTAAGCAGTTTGAAGGGAAATATAACTTCAAGACAGAATCAGATTGTGAGGTAATCTTAGCGTTATACAAAGAAAAGGGAGCCGACTTTATAGATGAAATGAATGGAATTTTTGGATTTGCTATTTATGACGTTGAAAAAGATGAGTATTTTGTTGCTCGTGATCATATGGGGATTATTCCACTTTATATTGGATGGGATAAAAATGGTACTTTTTATGTAGCTTCAGAATTGAAAGCGTTGGAAGGTGTGTGTAGTAAAATTCAGCTTTTTCCTCCAGGGCATTATTTGCATAGTTCTGATGGAGAGTTTAAAAAATGGTATGTTAGAGATTGGACAGAATATGATGCTGTAAAGGAAAATGAAACAAGCATTCAAGAAGTAAAAGATGCATTAGAGGCAGCGGTTCACAGACAATTAATGTCAGACGTGCCATACGGTGTACTTCTTTCTGGAGGATTAGACTCTTCTGTTACTTCTGCTATAGCTAAGAAATATGCTGAAAAAAGAATAGAATCTGATGACACTTCTGAAGCATGGTGGCCAAGACTTCATTCTTTTTCTGTAGGATTAGAAGGATCTCCAGATTTGGCTGCTGCTCAAAAAGTAGCAGATCACATAGGAACAGTGCATCATGAAATTAAGTTTACAATTCAAGAAGGATTGGATGCTATTAAAGATGTAGTTTACAACTTAGAAACATACGATATTACAACCATTAGAGCTTCCACTCCTATGTACTTAATGGCTAGAGTGATTAAGTCTATGGGGATAAAAATGGTATTGTCTGGAGAAGGTGCAGATGAGTTATTTGGAGGATATTTATACTTCCATAAAGCTCCAAATGCACAAGAGTTTCATGAAGAAACGGTTAGAAAGCTTAGTAAGTTACATATGTACGATTGTTTACGTGCAAATAAATCTTTAGCTGCATGGGGTATTGAAGGACGTGTGCCATTCTTAGATAAAGAATTTATGGATGTAGCTATGCGTATTAACCCACAAGACAAAATGATTAACGGAGAGCGTATGGAGAAATGGGTTGTTCGTAAGGCTTTTGAAGATTATCTACCGGAAAGTGTTGCTTGGAGACAAAAAGAACAGTTTTCTGATGGAGTAGGATATAGTTGGATTGATACTTTAAAAGAAGTTGTAAATGCAGAAGTTAGCGATGAGCAATTAGCAAATGCTAAATTCCGTTTCCCAATTCAAACTCCAACTTCTAAAGAAGAGTTTTATTACAGGTCTATTTTTGCTGAACACTTCCCGTCGGATGCAGCAGCACTTTGTGTGCCTCAAGAAGCATCGGTAGCTTGTAGTACTCAGATTGCTTTAGAGTGGGATGAAGCTTTTAAAAACATGAACGATCCTTCTGGAAGAGCGGTAGCAAAAGTTCACGCAGATGCCTACCAAAAGTAGAAAATAGTCGTTTGTTTAAATTATAAAAACAACAAAACCTCTTGTTTAAGAGGTTTTGTTGTTTTTTGAGTTTTTAGGAAATGTTAAAATCCGAATAAATGCATTCTAAACTAATTTTAAGAGCTTCTAAGAGCTTTTTTAAGTAATCAACAATTGTTGATAATTTTAACTGCTTTATGCTTAAAAGCTTTTAAAACAGGCTTAATTTTCGTATATTTGTGAGTATTCAAAAAGATGCACCTAGTGCATTTTTTTATGTATAAATGTTTCAAAAATAAGTATTAATATAAGAGATTTAAGAGACTAGCTTCTTTGCTTGTTTTTTAGGTTTTTCAATTAATTTAGAAAGGATAATTTTATGAGCGAAGAAATTAAAAAGAACAATTATTCGGCGGATAGTATCCAGGCGCTAGAAGGAATGGAGCATGTTCGTATGCGTCCATCGATGTATATTGGAGATGTAGGAGTAAGAGGTTTGCATCATTTGGTATATGAAGTTGTAGATAACTCTATTGATGAAGCTTTAGCTGGACATTGTGATACGATACGTGTTGTTATAAATGAAGATAATTCTGTTACTGTTGAGGATAACGGTCGTGGGATTCCTGTAGATATTCACAAAAAAGAAGGAATTTCAGCATTAGAGGTTGTAATGACTAAGATTGGTGCTGGAGGTAAGTTCGATAAAGATTCTTATAAAGTTTCTGGGGGACTTCACGGAGTTGGGGTTTCTTGTGTAAATGCGCTTTCTGAAAGTTTAAAAGCTACGGTTTATAGAGAAGGTGTTATCTGGGAACAAGAATATGAGAGAGGAAAATCATTATATCCAGTTAAGTCTGTAGGTGATACAGAGCTTAGAGGAACAATGGTTACTTTTAAGCCAGATCCAACAATCTTTAAGCAGACATTAGAATATAGTTACGATACTTTAGCGGGTCGTATGCGTGAACTTTCTTTTTTGAATAAAGGAATTACTATCACGTTAACAGATATGCGTGTTAAAGGAGAAGATGGAGAGCCTATATTTGAGAAATTTCATTCGGAAGAAGGTCTTAAAGAATTTATAAAGTTCTTAGACGGTACTCGTGAGTCGCTAATTAGTGATGTGATCTCTATGGAAGGGGAGAAGAATGATATTCCTGTTGAAGTAGCGATGGTTTATAACACTTCTTTTAGCGAAAACTTACATTCGTATGTAAATAATATTAATACTCATGAAGGAGGAACGCATTTATCTGGTTTTAGACGTGGTTTAACTACAACGTTAAAAAAATATGCGGATGCTTCAGGGTTATTAGATAAATTAAAGTTTGAGATTTCTGGGGATGACTTCCGAGAAGGACTAACGGCAATTGTTTCTGTTAAAGTTGCAGAGCCTCAATTTGAAGGACAAACGAAAACAAAATTAGGTAACAGAGATGTTACATCTGCTGTATCTCAGGCTGTTTCAGAAATGCTAGAGAATTATTTAGAGGAGCATCCAGACGATGCTAAAATAATAGTTCAGAAAGTAATTCTTGCAGCACATGCTAGACACGCAGCTCGTAAAGCTCGTGAGATGGTGCAGCGTAAAACTGTAATGAGTGGTGGTGGACTTCCAGGGAAACTATCAGATTGTTCAGAACAGGATGCAGAGAAATGTGAAGTATTCCTTGTCGAGGGAGATTCGGCGGGTGGAACTGCTAAACAAGGTCGTGATAGAAATTTCCAAGCTATTCTGCCTCTTCGTGGTAAGATTTTAAATGTTGAAAAAGCAATGCAACATAAGGTTTTCGAAAACGAAGAGATTAGAAACATATATACAGCTCTTGGGGTTACTATTGGTACGGAAGAAGATAGTAAAGCTTTAAATCTTGATAAACTACGTTACCATAAAGTAGTGATTATGTGTGATGCCGATGTCGATGGTTCGCATATTGCTACTTTAATTCTAACATTCTTCTTTAGATATATGAGAGAATTGGTAGAAAGAGGATATGTATATATTGCTACGCCTCCATTATATTTAGTTAAAAAAGGAGCTAAGAAAGCATATGCTTGGAGTGATAAAGAACGAGATGAGTTGGCTCAGCAATACGGAGGTAGCGCAGGGATTCAACGTTATAAAGGTCTTGGGGAGATGAATGCGGAGCAATTGTGGGATACTACAATGAATCCAGAGTTTAGAACTTTGCGTCAAGTAACTATAGATAGCGGTACAGAAGCAGATCGTGTATTCTCCATGTTAATGGGAGATGAGGTTCCGCCACGTAGAGAGTTTATAGAGAAGAATGCAGTTTATGCAAATATTGATGCCTAACTAAAGGTATAGATTAGATATAAAAAAAGTGCTGCCCTTTAAAAGGACAGCACTTTTTTTTTGGATTGTATGTGCTTAATGATTTTCATGTTTTTGATGGTCTCCATGCATGTCGTGTTCACTGCTTGTGTGTCCGTACATTTGATTCCAGACATCGTCTGGGTTGTCAACAAAAACATAAGCATGTGTCATCCATCCAAAAACAACTGGCAAGAAACGGCCTTGATATTTTGAGCATTCAGAAGCTGTTGTAACTTTGCTTGTAGGTCCGTAAACAGGAGATCCGTCAGGAAATGTTTTCTTCCATTGTTCTCCATCCCAAATAGGTTTAGGGACGCATACATTTTTATGTAAATGCCATTGCGTTACAGAAAGAGGAGCTCTTTCGTTCATTTCTTTTTCTGATGCATCAACAGGAGCAGTTATCATAGCGCCGATAAGCTTCCATCCATTGCCATCTCTTTCGTATAAAATAGATCCAGGCTTTTCAGAATTGAATTTTTTATTTTCTTTAGCTGAAAATTTTCTATTTACAAGATGAACAATATTCATATCAGCAGGAGGTTCAGGAGGGAAAAATTCATATCCATCAGACTTGGCAACCTCTATATCTTTGTATTTAGTAATATTTTTTTTGATTACTCTAGCCAAGCTATCTGCTCTTTCTTGATCTCCATCTTTAGGAGGCATAATTGCTGTCATTGCCATGTGCGGATCGTTTGGCATTGGCATTAAAAGGTGATTTACTTTAATATCGGAATCTGGAGCAGAAATTGCATTTACAACAACTTTATCTATTGTAGAAGCGCAGCTGAGTAAACTAATAAAACTGATTGCAATCAGAATGTTTTTAAATGTGGTTGTTTTCATATAATTGGGTTTTATTTCTATAGTCTAAAAAGGTTTTGATATATTTTCAATTATTGTGCCAATAACCTTTTTAGCTTTCTAATAAATTACAGATATCCAAAATTTGTGTTCTTTTTATAACATATTTAATATTTTTCAAAGCTACTTGTTGTGTTAAAATTAGTAGCTTTGTGTTTTCAATAGAATCGTTTAAATAAATAATATATAAAAATATGAAAGTTACAGTTGTAGGAGCAGGAGCAGTAGGTGCTAGCTGCGCAGAGTACATCGCAATTAAAGATTTTGCATCAGAAGTAGTAATATTAGATATTAAAGAAGGTTTTGCTGAAGGTAAAGCAATGGATTTAATGCAAACAGCTTCTTTGAATGGTTTCGATACTAAGATTACTGGTACTACTGGTGATTATAGTAAAACTGCAGATTCTGATATCGCAGTAATTACTAGTGGTATTCCTCGTAAACCAGGAATGACTCGTGAAGAGCTTATCGGAATTAATGCAGGGATCGTAAAAGACGTTTCTAGTAATTTGATTAAGCATTCTCCAAATGTAACTATCATTGTAGTAAGTAATCCAATGGATACAATGACATATTTAGTTCATAAAACAACTGGACTTCCAAAGAATAAAATTATCGGAATGGGTGGTGCTTTAGATAGCGCACGTTTTAAATACCGTTTAGCAGAAGCTTTAGGAGCTCCTATTTCTGATGTTGATGGAATGGTAATTGGAGGACACAGTGATACTGGAATGCTTCCTTTAACGCGTATGGCAACTAGAAATAGTGTAGCTGTTAGCGAATTTTTGTCAGAAGAGCGTTTAGAGCAAGTAAAAGAAGATACTAAAGTTGGTGGAGCTACATTGACTAAATTATTAGGGACAAGTGCTTGGTATGCTCCTGGTGCAGCGGTATCTGGACTTGTACAAGCAATTGCATGCGACCAGAAAAAAATGTTTCCTTGTTCAACTTTATTGAACGGAGAATACGGGTTGTCTGATATCTGTATTGGAGTTCCTGTAATTTTAGGGAAAGATGGAATCGAAAAGATTGTTGAAATAGAACTATCTGATGCTGAGAAGACTAAAATGCAAGAAAGTGCAGATGGAGTTAGAAAAACAAATGGACTTTTAGAGCTATAAAAAGCTAATAATTCGATTAGATATTGAAAAATCCTACAAATATTTTTTTGTAGGATTTTTTTGTGCTTTAAATCTTCAAAAAAATAATTGTCAGTTCATAACGTAAACGCTATATTTGTCCGTTTTTAAAATTGACCATTAAATAAATTTAGAATGCAGAATAAAGGACTTATTAGGCTGTTTGCTATTTTGTTTGGTATTGTAAGTATTTATCAACTTTCTTTTACTTTTGTTGCAAATAAGGTAGATGATGAAGCTGAAACTTACGCGTTAAACAAGATTTCAGATGCAGAAGAGAACTACGTAGCGAAGCGAGAAGCCGAAGAATCTAGGTATTTAGACTCCCTAGGAAATGAAGAGGTATTTAGCCTTGGATTTGCTGATTTTACCTACAATGAGGTAAAAGAAAAAGAATTAAACAAAGGACTTGACCTTAAAGGTGGTATCAATGTTATTCTTCAAATATCTGTAAAAGATATCTTGAAAGGATTAGCGAACGATACTAAAGACCCTGTTTTTAACAAAGCGTTGGCGCAAGCAGATGAGGCTTCAAAAAATAGTCAAGATGATTATGTTGACTTATTCTTTGCTGAATTTGAAAAGGCTAGTGCTGGTTCTACAAAATTAGCATCTCCAGATATTTTTGCTAATAAATCGTTGAGCGAAGAGATCAACTTCCAAATGACAGATGATCAAGTTCAGCCAATTATTAGAAGAAAAATTGATGAGTCGATTGTATCTGCATTCGAAGTATTGCGTAAGCGTATCGATAAGTTTGGAGTTACACAACCAAACATTCAGCGTTTAGGTACTTCTGGACGTATTTTGGTAGAATTACCAGGGGCTAAAGATGTAAATAGAGTACAGAATTTACTTCAAAGTACAGCACAATTAGAGTTCTGGGAAACTTATAAAGCAGACCAAGTAGCTCCTTTCTTAATTGCTGCTAATAATACTTTAAAAGATATTGTTGTTACTGATAAAAAGGATGATGTTAAAGAAGAAGCTACTTCTGAAATCGATTCTTTATTGTCTGATGCAAATCAAGATTCTTTAGATGTTGCAAACCAAGTGAATCCACTTTTCGATCTTATCGTTAGTGGTGGAGGGCAAGGTTCTCCAGTAGTTGCAATGGTTGCTACTAAAGATACTGCAAAATTCGATGAGTATTTAAAAATGCCTCAAGTTAGGCAACAACTTCCTAATAACTTACAATATGTGAAATTCGCATGGGGGATTCCTCCTAAAGATACACAGGTTGTAGAATTATATGCGTTGAAAGCTAATCGTGAGAACATTCCAGATATGAGCGGAGATGTTATTACAGATGCTTCTCAAGCTTATGATATGGCAGGAAGACCAGCAGTTTCTATGCAGATGAATTCTCGTGGAGCTAAAATCTGGGAAGAACTTACAGGAAAAGCATTTAGAGAGCAAGGTAATATTGCTATTGTTTTAGATAATATTGTTTACTCTGCACCAGGAGTATCTAAGGGAGCAATTTCTGGAGGTAGTTCTGAGATTTCTGGAAACTTTACGTTAGAAGAAGCAGACGATTTAGCGAATGTACTTAGAGCTGGTAAATTACCTGCTTCTGCAGACATTATCCAGTCGGAGGTTGTAGGACCATCATTAGGACAAGAAGCTATTAGTAGTGGTATGTTCTCTTTCATCGTAGCAATGGTATTAGTATTGTTATGGATGTTACTATATTATGGTAAAGCTGGTATTTTTGCAGACATCGCACTTGTATTTAATATTATTTTAATATTTGGTGTGCTTGCAGGATTAGGTGCAGTTCTTACATTACCTGGTATTGCCGGTATCGTTTTAACAATCGGTATGTCGGTGGATGCCAACGTAATTATATTTGAGCGTATTAAAGAAGAGTTACGTGCAGGAAAAGGACAAATGCAAGCAATTGCAGATGGATTTAGTAATGCATTGTCTTCTATTTTAGATGCAAATATTACAACAGGATTAACAGCTATTATCTTATTATTGTTCGGAACAGGACCTATCCAAGGTTTTGCAACTACTTTAATAATAGGTATCGCAACTTCTTTATTTACTGCAATCTTTGTTACTAGATTATTAGTAGAATGGAATGTAAAAGGAGGTAAGAATCCATTAACATTTACAACTTCTATAACTAGATCTTTACCTAAGAATCCAAATTTCGATTTCTTAGCAAAAAGAAAGAAAGCTTATATTATATCTGCCATCTTAATTATAATTAGTTTAGGTTCTTTATTGACTAAAGGACTTGAAGGTGGTGTGGATTTTGTTGGAGGACGTTCGTACCAAGTACGTTTTGTAAATCCAGTGAATCCTTCTGATATAGCTAATGATCTTAATGACGTATTTGGAAACACAGAGGTGAAAACTTTTGGAGATGCAAATCAGGTTAAGATTACTACAAAATATAAAGTTGATGAAGAAGGAACTGCTGTTGACATAGAGATTCAAAAAGGTCTTTATGAAGCAGTTAAAAAGTACCTTCCAGAAGGTATTACTTATGAAGACTTTTCTAAAGGTAGTGGAGAGGACAAAATTGGAATCTTACAGTCTATAAAAGTAGGTCCAACAATTGCAGATGATATTAAGAAAAATGCAGTTTGGGCTATTATAGGATCTCTTGCAGTTGTATTCTTATACATCTTATTACGTTTCCGTAAATGGCAATTCTCATTAGGAGCTGTAGTTGCAGTTTTCCATGATGTTTTAATAGTATTAGGGATCTTCTCTCTTACATCTAGCATCATGCCATTTAATATGGAAATCGATCAAGCTTTTATAGCGGCGATCTTAACGGTGATTGGTTACTCGTTAAATGATACCGTGATTGTATTTGACCGTATTAGAGAGGTGGTTAGAGAAAAAGGATGGAGAGGCGGACACAATGCTAATGAAGCATTGAACAGCACTTTAAGTAGAACCTTGAATACCTCTTTAACTACATTAGTAGTGTTATTATCAATATTTATCTTCGGTGGAGAATCTTTAAGAGGGTTTATGTTCGCCATGATTGTTGGTATTGCTGTAGGTACATATTCATCATTATTTATTGCAACACCAGTTATGTTTGACACTTTAAAGAAAAAAGGTGATAAAATAACTGAATAGTTATAAAATATATAATTTCTTAAAAGGGCTACCTATTTCGGGTAGCTCTTTTTTTTTGTAATAAGGATTGCAGCGGGTAGCTTTTGCTATTTCTTTCTGCTATTACCCCTTTTTAACCTTGATTTAGCTTGTTTTACTGACTTCTCCTTTAGTTTCTTTGTAATAGCAAATACTACGAGCGGAAAGCTTGGTATCTTCTTTTTTCTAGAAGATAATTACCCTAATCATTTTTATAACAATTTTTATAGAAGCTGTTTTTAAAGAATATCTTTTCTATTTAAATATTATGTAGCTTTACACCGATATAAGTTCTTTACATATCGATCAATCTAATTGCGGTTTTACTTTTACGTAGATTAATAGGGAATTGTGTGAAAATCACAAGCTGTCGCGCAACTGTAAGTAACAAACCAGTTTTTATCAATAAATCCACTGTCTAACGATGGGAAGGAGGTAGAAATGTTACAAGCCAGGAGACCTGCCGAAATTAAAATGATGCTGCTTTCGCGACCTGAAGCAATATTCAAGAATTGATAGTTTTTACACCTTATTTTTAATTTGGTGTATGCTGCTATTGAATTTTGTTTTAGTCCGTAAGCGCCTTGTAAAGGATCAAGAGTGTTTAATAGATTAAAAACAAAAAAATGATCACACAAAATTTAGGGTACCCGCGAATAGGTGCTAAAAGAGAGCTTAAAAAAGCTTGTGAAAACTATTGGTCTGGAAAGACTGATGTTGATTCGCTGTTGGAAGAAGGAAAGCGTCTTCGAGCAGAAAATTGGAAACTTCAAAAGGAGGTCGGTATAGATCTTATCCCTGTAAACGACTTTTCGTTTTACGATCAAGTATTAGATATGTCTTTGGCTTTAGGAGCCATTCCGCCACGTTATTCTGAGGTTCTTTTGGAAGAGGATAATCAATTGGATCTTTACTTTGCCATGGCTCGTGGCTATCAGAAAAATGGTTTTGATATTACTGCCATGGAAATGACTAAGTGGTTCGACACCAATTATCACTATATAGTTCCAGAGTTTTATAAGAATCAAGAATTTCAATATACTTCTACAAAGGCGGTTCAAGAATATAAAGAAGCTATAGCATTGGGAGTGGAAGCTAAGCCTGTTTTAATAGGTCCTGTATCTTATCTGCTGTTTGGGAAGGAAAAGGAAGAAGGCTTCCATCGTTTGGATTTAATAGATCGATTGCTTCCTGTTTACTGTGCAATTATTGCTGAATTACAGGATAATGGTGCTAAAAATATTCAGTTGGATGAGCCGTTTCTTGTGATGGATTTAAATGAAAAGGAACGCAAAGCTTTTCAATCTGTTTATGCAACTTTAGCTGAAAGATTTCCAGAAATATCTTTTTTTCTGACTAGCTATTTTGGTTCACTCGGAGATAATTTAAATTGGGTTTTAGAGCTTCCTGTGGCCGTTCTTCATCTTGATCTTACAAGAGGAGGTAACGAAGTGGTTTCTTCGTTAGAAAGCGCCCCAAGTAGTTTAAGATTCTCTTTGGGAATTGTTGATGGACGAAATATTTGGAAAAATGATTTTGAAGCTTCTTTGTTGTTGCTAAATGAGGCAAAAGAAAAAGTAGGTGAAAATAGGTTGATACTTGCTCCTTCTTGTTCGTTATTGCATACTCCATTTGATCTCGATAATGAGACAGATGAGACTACATTGCCTTTAGAGGTTAAAAATTGGATGGCTTTTGCCAAGCAAAAGATCAAAGAGTTGAAAGTGATTTCGAATTTGGCTTCTGGAGTTAATAGTGATGCAAATAAAAAGGCTTTGGAGGAGAATAAAAAAGCGATGATTTCCAAAAAGGAATCTAAGTTAATCCACAAAGAAAAGGTGCAGTATGCGGTTAGTAATATTACCCCTTCTCAGAGTAAACGAAATAGTAAGTTTACGGATCGGCAGATTTTGCAGCAAGAGAGTTTAAGGCTTCCTTTGTTGCCAACAACAACTATAGGTTCTTTTCCGCAAACAAAAGAAGTGCGATTACTGAGATCTAAACTTAAAAATGCTTCATTATCTCAAGACGAATATAACGATGCTATTACTACGGAAATTAAAAAAGCTATAAAATGGCAGGAGGAGATCGGTTTGGATGTATTGGTACATGGCGAGTTTGAGCGTAACGATATGGTTGAATATTTTGGGGAGCAGCTAGATGGTTTTGCTTTTACAAAATTTGGCTGGGTGCAGAGTTATGGATCTAGAGCGGTAAAACCGCCAATTATATACGGAGATGTAGATAGGTTAGAGCCAATGACAGTTGCTTGGACAGCATATGCGCAAGAATTAACAGATTTACCTGTAAAAGGGATGTTAACGGGACCTGTAACCATTTTACAATGGTCTTTTGTGAGAAATGATCAGTCTAGAGAAGAAACTACGAATCAGATTGCGCTTGCAATTCGAAAAGAGGTGGTTGATTTGGAAGCTGCTGGAATTAAAATTATTCAGATAGATGAGCCTGCAATACGTGAGGGGCTTCCTTTGCGAAGAGCAGATTGGAAGGGGTATTTAGATTGGGCAATTAAGGCCTTTAGAATTACTGCTTCTGGGGTAAAAGATGCAACTCAAATACATACGCATATGTGTTATTCTGAATTCAATGATATCATAGAAAGTATTGCAGATATGGATGCTGATGTGATTACGATTGAGACTTCTCGCTCTCAAATGGATTTATTAGATGCATTTGTAGATTTTGAATATCCTAATGAAATTGGGCCAGGGGTTTATGATATTCATTCTCCAAGGGTTCCTAATGCTGAGGAAATGGAAAATCTGATTAAGAAGGCAGCCGATTTATTGCCTATAAAAAATATTTGGGTAAATCCTGACTGTGGATTGAAAACAAGAGGGTGGAAGGAAACTAATGATGCTTTGGTGGCCATGGTAAGTGCCGCTAAATCGTTACGAGAAAAGTTTCAAGTGGAAGTTTCGTAGCTTCTGTAAGTGATTAAATTATCATGCTGAGCTTATCGAAGGATTTATGCAAAACCTTCGGTAGGCTTAAGCTGATAATAGTTTTATTATATTTTTTGAAAGCTTATGCGGTCTCCTTCAGTAAGTTTCCAGCTATCTGCCGTACCTCCGTTGAGTTCTAATACATATTGAGCAGGAAGTTTAGACGGAAGTGATGATTCGTTCATTGGATGTGCATTTTTTACCATGCTAACAATCTTTAAATCACTATTTATATAGATAATATCTAAAGAAATTTCAGTGTTTTTCATGTAGAAACTACGTGGTTCTTCGTTTTTAAATATAAAAAGCATTCCCTGTTTTTCTTCCATGGAAGAGCGATACATAAGTCCCGTTTGACGCTCATATTCGTTGTCTGCAATCTCAATATCAATTCCGTCTTTTATAAGCGTATCCCCTTTATAAATAGATAATTCTCCTTCTTTAGTGAAAGAAACCTCTTCTGTTTTTATTTCTTTTTGAGAAGAATTTGTGTTGCAACTAACTAACGATAAGCACAAAAAAACAAAAGCTAATAAAAGGCGAATTAAAAAGTTGATCATGATACTTTTTTTGACGGTTTAAAGAAAAACATAAGGTAAAACCCAAGAAGAACAAAAGGAATACTAAGCCATTGACCTGTGGAGAATACGCCAAGAACCGATTCGAATCCACCTTGAGATTTTTTATAGAATTCTGCAATGAAGCGAACTGTCCAAGTTAATACCAACCACATTCCAAACATATATCCTAACTTGTCTTTCTTATCGGTTTTCCAATACGTGAAAAACAAAATAATAAATACGAATACGTATCCAAAAGCTTCATATAATTGGGCTGGGTGCCTTGGAAAAGATTCTCCTAATTGCTTAAAAATTACACCGTAATCAGTTCCTGTTGGCTTCCCTACGATTTCTGAATTAAAGAAGTTCCCTAATCGCACAAAAACGCCTCCAATAGCTACAGGAATCGTTATTCTGTCTAGAATCCATAGCATTGGTTTTTTTATCACTTTTTTGCTGTATAAATACATAGCGATGATAACACCAATAGCTGCACCGTGACTAGCAAGCCCTCGGAAACCAGTAAACTCAAATGTTGGACTAAATTGGAATGGTAAGATAATGCTAAGTGGATCTTCTAAAAACATACTTGGCTCATAGAAAATAAAATGCCCTAATCGAGCGCCAATAAGTACAGAAAGAACCATATAAATAAACAGAGAATCTAGCGCTTCTTCCGACTGGTTTTCGTTTTTGTATATCTTTTGCATTAAGAACCATCCTAATGTAAAAGCAATAACAAACATTAAACTATAATAGCGTAATTGGAAAAAACCAAGGTCTAAAAGAACCCCGTTAGGATCCCAAGTGATACTTAAAAAGTGCATTCTCGTTTATTTTGAGGTAAATATAACTAATTGATGTTTTATGGTAAAGATAAATTTTAGGAATAAACGCAAAGTTTTGTTAAAGGAAAATAGCAGAGCAGTTTCAATTCTTTTGTTACGGTACTGGGTCGTAACCAGAGCTTCCCCATGGGCCGCAACTAAGAATCCTTTTAGCAGAAAGCCAGCCGCCTTTAAAAAGACCGTGTTTTTTTAGTGCTTCTAGCGTATATTGAGAGCATGTTGGCGAATATCGACAAGTAGCAGGAGTAAATGGCGATATTGCCGCTTGATAAAAGCGAACTAAAAAAATAAAAGGAGCTATGAGTATTTTTTTTAGCAATTTGTTTTTTTAAAGTATAAAAGTTTGAAAGTTAATAAGATGTATTGAATCAGCTTAAAATATTAAAGTTTACAATGTTTTGAATGCTAGACTACAAATTTTATTTTTAAAGCCTAAAGCCTAAAGCCTAAAGCCTAAAGCCTAAAGCCTAAGAATTAGTTTAGACTAAAAGTTGTTCCGTCTTTACCATCTTTTAATTCAACTCCCAAAGCAGCCAATTGATCTCTGATTTTATCTGATGTGGCAAAGTCTTTATTAGCTCTTGCTTCTGCACGTAACTGAATTAATAGCTCTACAGTTCCAGTTAACTTATCTGAAGAATTGTCTTGAGCATTTCTCTCGTCTTGCAGTCCTAGAACATCAAAAACAAACGCATGCATGGTTTCTTTGATCGTAGCTAAGTCTTCTTTGGTAATAGAAGCCTTTTCTTCTTTAATTAAGTTCACCTGCTTTACAGCTTCAAATAGGTTTGCTATTAAAATCGGACTATTAAAATCGTCATTCATAGCACTATAACAGCTATTTTTCCAAGCGCTAACATCAAAAGTAGATGTGTTTGCAGTTGGTAAACTTTCTAATGCGCGTATGGCATCCATCAATCTATTAAATCCTTTTTCAGAAGCTAAAAGAGCCTCGTTGCTAAAGTCTAAAATACTACGGTAATTAGCCTGTAGCATGAAAAATCGGGTTACTGATGGCGTAAAAGCTTTGTCTAAAATATCGTTATTACCTGTAAATATTTCATTTGGTAAAATATTATTACCAGTAGATTTAGCCATTTTCTTCCCGTTTAGTGTAAGTAAATTGGCATGCATCCAATAATTAACAGGACTTTTTCCTTTAGAGGCTTCCGCTTGAGCTATTTCACATTCGTGGTGAGGAAATTTTAAATCCATTCCGCCTCCATGAATATCAAAATGTTCTCCCAAATATTTGGTGCTCATTGTAGTACATTCTAAATGCCAACCAGGGAAACCATCACTCCAAGGAGAAGGCCAACGCATAATGTGTTGTGGTTCTGCTTTTTTCCAAAGTGCAAAATCTTGTGGATTTTTCTTTTCAGACTGTCCAGCAGTTTCTCTTGTATTGTGAATTAGGTCTTCAACTTTACGTTTGCTCAGTTTCCCATATTCATTTGTTTCATTAAATTTTAAAACATCAAAATATACAGAACCATTCACTACATAAGCAAAGCCATTATCTATAATTTCATTAATTACCTCAATTTGTTCAATAATATGCCCAGTAGCAGTCGGCTCGATGCTAGGAGGGAGGTTATTAAATTTATTAAGGGTGTTATGGAAATCTACCGTATAACGTTGCACGACTTCCATAGGTTCAATTTGTTCTAACCTCGCCTTTTTTGCAATTCTATCTTCTCCAACATCTGCATCATTCTCTAGGTGCCCAGCATCAGTGATATTTCTTACGTAGCGTATTTTATATCCAAGGTGCTTAAGGTATCTAAAAACAAGGTCAAAAGACATAAAAGTTCTTACATTACCGAGGTGTACATTACTGTAAACGGTAGGTCCACAAACATACATTCCAACATAGCCCTCTGTAATTGGTTTAAATACTTCTTTTTCTCCTGTAATCGAATTATAAATTTTTAATTCGTTGGTTTGATATAGTTGCATTGTTGTTTTAATGATTTTTTTGAGAATATCTTAAAAAAGGTTAGTTTTTTATCTGCATATTCAACGGTCCGAAAATGTTGTATTCGCACATTTGTATATGCAGATTTGTAGTTAGATTAGAAGAATTTATTCTTAAAAATCAGTATCTAACTTTATGTAATCTAAAAACTCTCTTTTTACTGATGGTTCTTTAAATTTACCTCCAAATTCTGAAGTTACTGTACTACTTTCTATGTCTCTAATTCCACGAGAATTTACGCAAAGGTGTTTAGCATCAATTACGCAGGCAACATCTTTAGTTCCTAGCGCTCTTTGTAGTTCTTGTACTACTTGCATAGTAAGTCTTTCTTGAACTTGTGGACGTTTAGCGTAGTAATCTACAATTCTATTCATTTTAGAAAGACCAACAACACTTCCGTTAGAGATATATGCAATATGAGCTCTCCCAACAATTGGAAGTAAGTGATGCTCGCAAGTAGAATAAACAGTGATGTTTTTTTCTACAAGCATTTCTCCGTACTTATACTTATTAGAAAAAGTAGAAGCTTTAGGTGTTTTATCTGGATTAAGTCCAGAGAAAATCTCTTTCACAAACATTTTAGCAACTCTTCGTGGTGTACCGCGTAAACTATCATCTGTTAAGTCTAATCCTAACGTTTCTAAAATATTGTAAACTTGTGATTCTATTTGTTCTATTTTCTGGTCATCAGATATTTCAAAAGCATCTTTTCTCATTGGAGTTTCCGCCGCTGATGATGCATGGTCATTACCTAATTCTTCAAAGTGATCTTCTAATGCTTTATCTATTTTCATCCCTCTAAAATATTACTTTATTGCAACTAACTCTTATAAATAAATTTTTAATAGGTGTTGTAAAAAATGGTTGCCAATAAAAAAAATTGACAGCAAAGATACGTATTTATAGCCTATTAACATTAATATAGTGCTAAGTTGCAAACTTTTTATTGAATAATTAACTTTCTTCGTTTATTAAATGGTGTTTTCGAGTATTTAGTGTACTTTTTTATTAGTAGCTTTTCTCTCTAAAACCTTTCAATTTTTCTATTATTCATCTGTTATTTGTTGTCTTTCAGCTTATATTCATTTGGAAGTAATTTTTTATCAGCAATAAGATTTATTTCTATGATTAATTTTTACAATAATAAGATAGGTTTGCTCGTTCACTATCGTGAGGAATTTAATTTCTGATGTATAAAAAGTAGCGGTTTTATAGAAATCTCACTTTGTTTTTCTGAATAATATATTGCTATTTTAGAGTTGATGATCCCTAAACTGATTCTTTTAAATTTTAAATAGATTGATAAAAAATGAAAGATCAAACAATTGTCAAAGACATAGCATTTAATGCAGCTATAACAACACTTTGGGATGCTATTACAGATCCTGAAGAAATGAAAAAATGGTATTTTAATATTCAAGATTTTAAATTAGTAGAAGGGAATAAGTTTTATTTTTACGAACCCAACGGAAAAAATTTTAAACATGTATGTAGAATTTTAGAAGTTGTTCCTGGGGAAAGAATCCGGTATACTTGGAGTTATCCAGAATATTCCAAAGCAATATCTGTTGTGAGTTGGCAATTAACTTCTGTAGATAGAATAACGCATGTACGATTGAAACATAGTGGAATAGAGAATTTTTCTTCCTTAGGGCTTAATTTTGAGAGTAGTAGTTTTGACGCAGGTTGGGATGCTATTATAATGAAGAGCTTGCCAGAATTTTTAAAAAGTAAACTGTATTAAATTTCTTTTAAATAGGTATATTTAATCTAAAATTAGATTTACCAACCTTATGTTAGTTTCCAAAAAAGTTAATATTTACAGTATTTTAAGCGGTACTTGGCGTCATTTTTTAATAGAAATAATAGCCTGTCTTGCTGCTTATACACTTTATAGATATGTAGAGTCTCTCCATGTTTTTGATTCAGTAGTTATTTCAAGTAAGATACCTACTATTTTAGGTACAGCCTTAGCCTTTTTTATTGGTTTTAATAATAATCAGGCTTATGATCGTTGGTGGGAAGCAAGAAAAATATGGGGTGCTTTGGTAAATGATTCTAGATCTTTTGGAAGACAGGTTTTCTTTTATATGAAAGGAGATGTTACTACTGAAAGCATAAAGAAAGATAAAGTTAGAATGATTTATCGACATATTGCATTTGTATATGCGCTTAAAGAAAGTTTAAGAGGAACTATTTCTCGTGAGTATCGTAATTACCTCTGCGAGGAAGAATGGAAGGCAGTAGAGAAGGAGTCTAATATTCCTAATGCAATTTTGAACTTACAATCTAAGGACTTAGAAATGCATTATAATAAAGGGAATATAGATGGTTTTAAGTTTTTGGAGTTAAATAAAATGATAGTTGGTTTTTGCGATGAAATGGGAATGTCAGAAAGAATTAAAAATACCGTATTTCCTACCACTTATAACTTCTATACTCGTGTATTTATCTGGATATTTATTGTAAGTATAACATGGTCTGCAGTAGATGGGATGGGCGCTTGGTCTATATTAGTAGGAATTCTTGTAGGTTATGTGTTTCTAACTACCCATAAAATTGGGATGGCTCTTTTAAATCCTTTCGAAGCGATTCCTTCGGGAATTTCTTTGAATCAAATAACAAGAGCTATAGAAATCAATTTATTAGAAATGCTTGGAGAAAGTAAAATACCGCCTCCGGAAGAGGTTGTTAATGGGGAGTATATTATGTAAAAATATATGTAATGATGAGTAATAAGTGAAAAAAAAGCTCGAAAAGATGAAATCTTTTCGAGCTTTTTTTTGTGAGTAACCATAAAGAATATTTTTCTTAATGATTATGGTTTTTACTATAAGTTAAAGGTAACAGAGAAGCTTACGTTTGTATTCTTATTATCGATAGCTGCTGTAGATGTGAGTCCTGTGTCGTACAAGGAAATGTTATAATCACGGAACGCTTGACTAAATCCTAAGTCTAGTTTTGTAGCTCCAAAAGAGTACCCAAGCCCCAGAGAATATCCATTTAAGTCACTTGAAGTGAACTCGTCTTCATAAGGGCTGCCTTCAAAGCGATAACCTCCTCTGAAGCTGAATCTCTTCACTCTAAATTCTCCTCCAACTCTAACGGTAGAAACTGCTTGAAATTCATTTTCGATAGCTTGGTTTTCTTCAGCAAAAACAGGATCTGTAGTTGGTTTGAGCTTTGCGTTAGACATATCTTGATAAGAATAATCTAAACTTAATAACCCAAAAGGCCCAAAAATAACAGCCATACTTCCAGTATATTTCCCTGGGATATAAATATCGTAATTTGGGAATATAATAGTTGTGTTAGGAGTGTTTTCTGCATATGAAGCGTTCGCGTCACCTGGATTTGCTAGGTAGTCTGCATTTATACTTTGAAACAATTCGTCCGTCATTCCATACCATGTAGGGGATTGGTAACTAGCTCCAACACGAACCATATTACTTAGTTTTGCAATCCCTCCAATATTAAATGAGAATCCATTTCCATACGTGTATAAATCGTTATCAAATTGAACATATTGAAGTTTAGAATCACTATCATAACCAAATTCATCAAACTGAGATATTCTTCTACGTTCAAGGCTATGGAAATTCAATCCGAAACCTAGATATACATTATCGGTATATTGAGAAGCGAAGTTTAAAGTGTATTTACTGTCGTATCCAGAGGTAATAACCAATTGTTCTTGACCAATTCTACTTGCATATTTTGCATTGGAAACATAGCTAGTTTCATCAGGATTTTCGGAAGTAGCAGGATCGATTACATAATTTTGATATCCTAGAAAGCCTTGTTGTGCATCGTATCCTAAATCGCGGCCTATATTGATGTAGGCTTGAGTAATGTTTTCATTGTCAATAGGTTCTAAGTTTCCAACTCTGTATCCAGTAGCATTGTTTAAGAAATACTGAGCTATAGAAGTATTTCCATCTCCAGTAGCTAAGAATTCGTTTTCAAAATTATTACTGAGTTCGTAATTAAAAGCCATGGTAAATTTTTTCCAAGGAGAAGAAGAGTTTCCATTGTTAAACACCAAAGCCCCTCCAATTTGATTCAGCTTTAATTGTGAAAAATCAGTTTCACTTCTGCCATTAAAATAATTAGTTTCATTATTTATATGGTAGTTGGCAAGCGAGATGGTAAATACTGTGCTTGTAAATACAGCAGAACCTGCGGGGTTGATATTAAGGGAAGACATGTCTCCTCCAAGAGCTCCAAAAGCTCCGCTCATTCCTTGGTATCTAGCAGTTCCGTTTAGTTTGTCGCTTCCGTAAAGAGCTACATCGTTTCGGTTTTGAGCAAAAACATTTGTAGCGAATATAAATGTTACTAGAAATAAAAATAGATTTCTCATTTGATTACTTACTAAGTTTTTTCAGAAATTATATAATTTTTAAAGTTGTAAATCTTAAAAAAGGCCTACTTTTTTGGAGTAAGCCTTTTTAAAATATAAGTTTTATTATCTTCTTCCACCGCTACTTCTTGATCCACCACTACTTCTTGATCCACCGCTACTTCTAGATGCGCCGCTACTTCTAGATCCTCCTGAGTAAGATCTTGAACCGCTGCTTGATCTAGAGAAAGAGTTGTTGCTTCTACTAGAAGAAGATGTTCTTGAACGTGTGCTTGAACTTCTACTAGAAGACGTTGGTCTTGAGTATGTGTTAGAACTTCTTGTAGATGAAGAAGATCTAGAATAACCTTCTCTTGTAGAGGTATTTCTAGAAGCAGAACTAGATGTTCTAGAATATCCAGCTGTTCTGCTGTAGCCACTTCTATTTCTATCTACGCCAACTCTAGAGCTATTAGAGTAACCACTACGAGAAGTTGTGCTTCTTGATGAATTCCCTGTTCTTGCTGAAGTAGATCTAGAATAACCTCTAGATGTTCTTGCAGTAGTATTACTTCTTCTTTCAGTAGCGTTATGTCTAGCTATAGCAGCTGTATTTCTACCGTAGTATCCTCTTCTTGAGTTTGTATAGGCATATCGATGATTCCCAGCATATGGGAAAGGACGGTAATATCCGCCACCCCATGGACCGTAATAGCCTCCGCCATACCAAGGACGACCGTAATAGCCACCACCGTAGCCCCAGCTTAAGCCCCAGCCCCAGGCACCAAAGTATCCTCCTCCATAGCCATAGCCACCAAAAATGTATGGTCCCCAATATGGGTTATAGTATCCACCGTAGTAGCCTCCATAATAACCACCATATCCAAAGTCGTTGTTGTAAACATTAACGATAGTTCTTTCTGGGTTTTCTCCCCATCCAGGATTCCCTTCGTTATAATCTAAAACGTAATCTTGAGTTACATCGGTGCTATCTACATCAGTGCTAGAGTATTCGTTTACATCAGTAAATATTTCATTTTGCTCCTGATAATCTAATGCTTGACCTAACATTTGAGCTCGGCTATCAAAATAACCTTCGTAATCGGTTATTGCAACATTAGCGGTAGCCTGTTGTTCTTGTTTTTTATCATTGGAATTTTTAGTATCGTCATAATAAGCAATATCTTTTTCATATATTCCATCATTATCATAATAAGAAGCCTGATCATATGATCCACATGATCCAGCGAGAATTCCAACAATAAATATAGTAGAAATAGCTTTTAATTTTCTAGGAATGTATAGTGTTTTCATGATTGTAAAAATTTATTGTTGAACATAACAAAAATAGTTAGTTTTGTCGAACTATATATTTATAGATTACATTTAACTAAGGTGCAAGTTTTGTGCCAAACTACATACAATGGGTAAGAATTTAACAAAGAGAAGCGAAGATTATTCTAAATGGTATAACGAACTGGTTGCTAAAGCTGACTTAGCTGAAAATTCAGCGGTAAGAGGTTGTATGGTAATCAAACCTTATGGGTATGCTATTTGGGAAAAAATGCAAGCACAATTAGATAAGATGTTCAAAGAAACAGGACATGAGAATGCATATTTTCCTTTATTTATTCCGAAGTCATATTTAAGTAAGGAAGCAGCTCATGTTGACGGTTTTGCAAAAGAATGTGCAGTCGTAACTCATTACAGATTAAAAAACGCTGAAGATGGAAGTGGAGTTATTGTAGATCCAGATGCAAAATTAGAAGAAGAACTTATTGTGCGCCCTACTTCAGAAACGATTATTTGGGATACCTATAGAAAGTGGATTCAATCATATAGAGATTTACCTATTCTTGTTAACCAGTGGGCAAATGTTGTACGTTGGGAATTAAGAACACGTATGTTTTTAAGAACTGCGGAATTTTTATGGCAAGAAGGGCATACGGCACACGAAACAAAAGAGGAAGCAATTCAAGAAGCAGAGCAAATGATGCATGTGTATGCAGAATTCGCAGAGACTTTTATGGGTGTTCCTGTAGTAAAAGGAGTGAAAACAGATAGTGAGCGTTTTGCTGGTGCTGTAGAAACATATTGTATTGAGGCTTTGATGCAAGATGGAAAAGCACTGCAAGCTGGAACTTCTCATTTCTTGGGTCAGAATTTTGCAAAAGCATTTGATGTAAAATATACAACACGTGAAGGTAAGCAAGAGCTAGTTTGGGCAACTTCTTGGGGAGTGTCTACAAGATTAATGGGGGCTTTAATAATGATGCATAGCGATGATAACGGATTGGTATTGCCTCCAAAATTAGCACCAATTCAAGTTGTAATTGTTCCTATACATAAAGGACAAGAACAGTTAGATGCAATTACGGAACGTGTAAATCCTTTAGTTAAAGAATTAAGATCTAAAGGGATTTCTGTAAAGTTTGATAATAGAGATACTTATAAGCCAGGTTGGAAGTTTAATGAATATGAGTTGAAGGGTGTTCCGTTGCGTTTAGCAATTGGAATGCGTGATATGGAAAATAACACTTTTGAGTTAGCTCGTAGAGATACACTTTCTAAAGAGGTAGTTGCTACCGATGATGTGGTCGAAAGAATTGAAGTTTTACTTGAAGAAATCCAAGAAACAATTTTTAATAAGGCTTTAGATTATAGAAATAGTCATATTACAGAAGTAAATACTTTCGAAGAGTTTAAGGAACTTTTAGAAACTAAAGGTGGATTTTTATCGGCACATTGGGATGGAACGACAGAAACCGAAGATAAAATAAAAGAACTTACAAAAGCAACCATTCGTTGTATTCCTTTAGACTCAAAAGAAGAGGATGGTGTTTGTGTATATTCTGGGAAACCATCCAAGCAGCGAGTTTTATTTGCTAAAGCCTATTAATAGTGTTTTTTAGGAATATTCTAATTCTTGTGAGTAGCTCCTAAAAGAGCCTTAGCCTTATATACTATATGGTGTAGATTACTATTTATAATAGTTGTTGAATATTTTGTGCAACTGTTATAATCTTTACTATTTAATATTATTAACCAAAACAATGATCATGTTATATTCTGATCATTGTTTTGGTTTTTTTATTTTATACAAAACTTGACTCCTTCATTAGTCTTTTTGAGCATTTATTTATGATGACATATTAACTATGTATGTCTGTTATATCTAGGGATATTTCTTAATCAATATTTCAGTGTCTCATAGGGGTAGAATTTCCTTCAGGAGGAAAATTATTTTTTTAACGAAGTAATTGTATCGATCAAAGGCATATTTACTTGATAAATGTTGGTTTTATACCCTGAGATAATTAAAAGAAGATAACAATACATTAATATTCATGTAATCAGATAAAAGAAAATCAAAGGCATTAAATATGGATAGAGAATTAATATGCTATAAATTTGCACCTATTGTAAACACTTGATAATGTGTATTTTGTGTTTTTAATAATTAATTCCCTCTTCCTATTATCCCTCAGATAACTTTATCAATTTTTTGATTGATAGGTTCTTGTCGTATTAAAAACTGATTATTTCTTTTAAATAAACATGTATGATGAATAAATACTTATTGTTATTTGTTTTTACTTTTATAACTGCTTTTATCCCATTTAATGCTTTTTCAAGTAATAGAGATGGAGAAAAATTATATTCTGAAGTTGTTATAGACGATTTTACAGTTACAACTGAAACTGAACCAGCTGAATGTAATACTGATGGGCAGGTGTCTTTTATTATTGTAAATGGAGAAGCGAATGTCGATTTCCAAGTTTCTATATATAGACTTCCAGATGTAACGACGCCTGTTACAGTCTTAAATGAAGATGGAATCTCAGGTAATATTACGATGGTAGCAGATCTTGCTGCTGCGGAATATTATGCAGAGATACAAAAAGTCAATTCAAGTAGTGAACAACTTCAAAAGGAAGTGAATTTTGAAATTGAATCTAATGTTAGTGAAGCATTAGATTTTTCTGTTACTAATAAATATACATGTCCTTCTACTTTAGATGGGGATGATTATTATACTTTTACAGTAAGTACGGTTTCGGGAACTATAGTGGAATATTCTTTATATCAAGACGGAGCTTTAATTGCTGGTCCACAATCAAGTAACGAGTTCGATAATGTAGAGCCAGGTACATATACTGTGCAAGTAGTGAGTAATTGTGGAGCTACAAAAAATGAAACTTATATAGTTTCTTCCTTAAGTAAAACTTATGAATATGATCCGATTGTCATTTCTAGTAGTTTAGAGTGTAATCAGGAAGCATATAGACCAGGGATTAGTGCTGATAGTGATATATTAGTTTATCCAGTTACGTCAACGTCTGTTATAACCTACCCAGATAATACTACAGAGACTTTTGTGCTTATAGAGGAAGGGGTTGCTGGTCAAGCAACTGACTTAGTTGAATTTGGAAATGTTTATTATTCTGTTTTTCAAGATGAAAATACTGTTGTTGTAACTACAATTACGGATGCTTGTGGGAAAGAGGTTACTGATACATTTACGGATACGTTAGATATAAATCCATCTACTAATATTAGAGGTACTTCTTCAGTTTGTGGGCATGAATATATAGATTTTAGATTTTCACGAGACCTCACCTATCCAATAGTAGTTACGCTTTCTAGTTTTCCAGATGATTTTGATGTTAATCAAGCTATAGCAGCTGGTTATACAGATAATGGGGATGGGACATATAGTATGACAATTACCGCTGCGAATGAGTTTGATAGTGGTTCTATTGGGAGTAGTAGTGAATATGTTGCAGATGGAGCTTATGCGTTTGATTTTATTGATGACTGCGGGATTACGCACCAAGAGATAGAGAATGTAACAAGTGATGAATTAGAGATAGGAAGCAATTTCAGATTTTATTGTGATACAGAAACAGCATATGTTACATTATATGTTAGTAATGAAGATGCTGTTTTTACAGTAATAGAAGCGCCAGATGATTTTCCTTTTACGTTGCCCTATGAGACAACTGTTCAATTTCAAACTTTGCACTATATATATGATGCCCCTCCTGGAGATTATGTAGTGGAGGCAGTTGTAGAAAGTTGTGATAATCAAATACTTACTCATGAATTTACAATTAATAATGATGCAGCTTATGAGAGTGACGTAACTGTCACTAAGTATTGTGGTACGTTTGGTATAGATGGTACTTATAGCCGTGTAAATACATCTACTTCTTTTTATGTGTATCTGCAGAAATATAATGAGTCAACAGAAGAATGGGAAAATGAGCTTACCTTAAATTTATCATATAGTAATAGTGGCACTATTAATGAGCAAAATTTAGATTATGGAGATGGATCTTATAGAGTTGTTACTTATTTAGCAGGTCCTCCTAGTGTTTTAACGAATGCGGGTGTTGCTGAAGCTTGTACAGAACCTATGGAGGTTCTTGAGGAATTTGAATTTAATGGAAGCGGATCGGTTGTTGTAACTGATTATTATGTTAATGAATGTATTAATGGTAATCTAAGTGTTTTTATTGAGGCTGAAGGAGTTGGAGATATAAATTATAAGATTATTTCTAAAGATGGAGTTGATTTTGAAGATGATAATGGTACATCAGGAGCTTTTATCGACTTAGAACAGGGAAATTATGTTTTTGAATTAACAGATGATTGTGGTACAGAAAGTGTTTCTATTAATGCTAATAGAACAAAAAATCCACGAATTAGAGCTGTTAATTTATGTGAAGGAGAAGATGGCTTTTTATTTGCTCCTGATTTAGATTATATGGAATATGAATGGACAAAAGATGGAGGTTCTACTGTTTTGGGAACTTCTAGCACCTTGCCTATTGATGATTTCTCTTCGGTTGATGATATTGGACTTTATCAAGCGAAATTAACATATGATGGAAGTGGAAATACATGTTCAGAAATAATAATAACATATAATGTAACTGCAGAAAATACAACTAATCCAGAAGCTGGAACAGGACAGACTCTAAGTGTGGTTAAGTCAAGCGTAGGCGATGTTCTGAATTTATTTGATTACTTAACAGATTCTTATGATGAATTTGGTTATTGGGAGGAAACAACAAGCACAATAAGCGGAGGGTTAACTGATGGTTCTAATTTATGGGATATATCTTCTCTAGAAGCTGGTACGTATACTTTTTTATATACCGTTGAAGGAGGGTGTAGTGGAGAAGATACTACAACAGTTACGATAACTTTGATAGACTGTGTACAGCCTTTACTAACGGTTGGGGCATTAAGTTGTGATGGTGCAACCTATAGCGTATCATACATCAGTAATGGAACTATTAGTATTAACGTAGGAACGTTAGATACAGCTAATAATATGATAACAAACATTCCATTTGA
>NZ_JBLXAF010000007.1:0-214255 GCF_048266025.1 Joostella sp.
TTCCCTAAGCGGGTGCAAATATAGATAATTATTAATCCTATTTCCAAGCTTTTTATGCCCTTTTTTTGAAAGTATTTCTTAACGGCTGATTTACAGCCTATTTGAAATAAAAATAAATACTACTACATATCTTCTCCTTCATTTAAGACAACAAGATTAATAATACAATCCCTCTTTATCATCTTAATAGTCTACACAATTTGCAACCGTATTTTAAAAAGAAAGGGTAGCTAATTTAAATAAAAAAAATGAACCACACAACTATTTATTTATAAATGAGAGCGTTATATATTTTCTACTTGGTTTTAGGCTTAAAAGACACCTTATTATTAGATGCTTTCCACTTATTTGTGAGCTCCATGTAGTCAAAATCGAGAGCAGATTCTTGTTTTTCTAGTTTCCCATCAGCAAAAGCACGTTGCAAAATATCTTCAATGAGATAATCTTCATGTACGGTTCCTGGTTGGTATTCTATTTTAATATCAATATCAAACATACTAGCTGTTGTATTGTACCAAAATGCTCTCCATCCACTTCGAAGTTCTTTTACTAGATCGAAAGCAGTAATTCCTGTTTGCCTATGTATAAGCTTCACCAATATCTGTCCTTCAGTTCTAGTAAGCTTTTTTAATTCAGCAGAAAACTCATCTTCAATATAACGTTGTATAATTTTGGTATACTTTCGTCGCTTAGATTTAGATTCTATTTTATCTAGACGCTCCGTAAGTTCCGTAAGTCTATCAGCAGCCAATTTAGCATATGGATACACTTTTAATGTTTTTCTCTTTAATATATAGTATCGTACTTTATCCTTATAAGAAGAAAACCGAAGTTTTTGAAATACAATAACTGGATCTAGCTCAATCATATCTCTTGGAATAGAATCCCCATCAAAGAAATAATACTGCGCTTCTAGAGAATCTTTTTTAGAAACTCCCAACGTATCCATCTCTTTAACTTGTGAAGAAACCAAAAGCGTATGCAAGAAAATTACTATGTATATTATATGTCTCAATTACACCTATTATATATTGCATTCAAAAATAGTAAATTAGTTTTGCCACACTTATTAAATGTATATGAATATTAGTATTTTCGTAAACTTAAAATAAATGATTTATGGCGAAAAAGAATATTATCAACGAGAAATCGATTACTTTTTTAGAGAAATATCTAAATAATGCCTCCCCTACTGGTTACGAATGGGAAGGTCAAAAAATATGGATGGAGTATTTAAAACCATATGTAGATACTTTTATCACCGACACTTATGGTACTGCCGTAGGAGTTATTAATCCTGAAGCTGAATATAAAGTTGTTATTGAAGGGCATTCTGATGAAATCTCTTGGTATGTAAACTACATTACAGACAACGGTCTTATATATGTTATAAGAAATGGAGGTAGTGACCATCAAATTGCACCTTCTAAAGTAGTAAACATTCATACTAAAAAGGGAATTGTAAAGGGTGTTTTTGGTTGGCCTGCAATCCACACAAGAAAGAATGACAATGAAGAGACTCCTAAACTAGACAATATATTTATAGATATAGGAGCAAAAGATAAAGAAGAGGTAGAAAAAATGGGAGTTCATGTTGGATGTGTTATAACATATCCTGACGAGTTCTTTATTTTAAATGAAGATAAGTTTGTTTGCCGTGCAATCGATAATAGAGCTGGTGGTTTTATGATTGCTGAAGTTGCTCGTTTATTACACGAAAACAAAGTAAAACTTCCTTTTGGACTTTATATTACTAATTCTGTACAGGAAGAGATTGGTTTACGTGGTGCGGAAATGATTACGCAAACAATTAAGCCGAATGTTGCTATTGTTACAGACGTTTGCCATGACACAACAACTCCTATGATCGACAAGAAGAAGCAGGGACATACTGAAATTGGTAAAGGTCCTGTTATTTCTTACGCTCCTGCTGTTCAAAATAAACTACGTGAATTAATTATAGAAACTGCCGAAGAAAAGGAAATTCCTTTCCAACGCATGGCTGCTTCTAGATTTACAGGTACAGATACAGATGCTTTTGCTTACAGTAATGGTGGTGTTGCTTCTGCATTAATTTCTTTACCGCTGCGTTATATGCATACAACGGTAGAAACTGTTCATAAAGATGACGTTGAGAATGTTATTGAATTAATTTATGAGTCGCTTATGAAAATTAAGGAGAATGAGACTTTTAGTTATTTCGACTAATAATATCCTTTAGTTTTTTTAATTGATAAAACACAAACGTTTGGATGAGCTTGTAGACATATTAGATAGCCAAGGAAATGCCACCGGAAAGGTGCTTTTAAAATCGGAGGCTCATAAAAAGGGACTCTTCCACCCTACTGCTCATATTTGGGTGTACACACAGGATGGAAAAGTACTTATTCAGAAAAGAGTTGCCGATAAGAAAACGTTTCCTAATAAGTGGGATGTTTCTGTGGCAGGGCATATTTCTGCTGGGGAGACTCCAGAAGCTTCTGCTATCCGAGAAGTTAAAGAGGAGATTGGACTTTCAATTTCTGAAAAGGACTTGGATAAGATTGGTGTTCATCGTTCATCGGTTGTTCATAGTAAAGATGTAATCGATTGCGAGTTTCACCATATTTTTTTAGTTGAATTAAAACAACCTATAGAAACGTTGAAGATTCAAGAAAGTGAAGTAGCAGAAATAAAACTGGTAACTATAAATATGTATCTAGAAGCGTTGAAGAATTACACCCTTATGAAAGATTACGTTCCTTTAGAACCCGAATACCTAGACTTGGTGTTTTCTGCCATCCGAAGAAAAACAACATAATTTAAAAGCCTCTGAAATTTCAGAGGCTTTTTCGTTAAATTTGTTATGCTTACAATTAAGTGAGCCATTGCCCACAATATAATATATACATGAAAAATACGATTGCAGAACGTGTTGCAGATTTTTTAAAACGTTTTCCTCCTTTTGATTTACTAAAGCCTCATCAATTATTAGAAATTGCTATGGAAGTTAAGGTTATCTATAAGCAAAAGGGAACTGCTATTTTTTCTCAGGATGAGCCTGGGCATTCACAATTCTATGTGGTGCATAAAGGAGCGGTTGCAATTATCCGAAAGGAGAGCGAAAAGATGGAAACGCTTGATAAATGTGATGAAGGTGATGTGTTTGGATTAAGACCTCTTTTTGCTAAGGAAAACTATATGATTAGTGCCATTACAGAAGAGGAATCTATTTTATATGCTATTCCTATTACTTCTTTTCTACCGATTATAAAGCGGAATTATCTTGTTGGTCAGTTTCTTATTGAAAGTTTCGCCTCCAATACCAGAAACCCATATTCTCGAGAACACCGTGGGAAACTATTTACAGAAGGTGAAGCGCAACCAGAAATGCCTCCGGAGTTATATGAGCTTCAGCCGGTGCGGTATGTAAAAAATATCATCAGCAGTAAAAGAACAACAACAGTTTCTGAGGTTGCTAAATTAATGTCAGCAAAAAATGTGGGTTCTATATTAGTTATAGAGAACGACCTCCCCATTGGAGTGGTTACCGATAAAGATATCAGAAATACTATTGCCGTTGGGAAGTATCCAATAGATATTGAGGTTGAAAAAATAATGTCGTCTCCAGTAATCTGCTACCAAAAAGGACTAACCATTGCGCAGGCTCAGGTGGCTATGATGAAGCATAAAATAAGTCATATTTGTATTACTAAAGACGGCACACCAAATAGTAAGGTTCTCGGAATTGTATCGGAACACGATATTATTGTAAGTCAGGGTAACAATCCTGCGGCATTGATGAAGGCTTTAAAGAGAGCCAATAAAACTAAAACGCTGAGAGCAATTCGGGGGAGAATTATGCATCTATTAAATGGATATGTACAGCAGAATATCCCGATGACTCATGTTTCTAGGATTATGTTTGAGCTGAACGATGCTACTATAAAAAGAGTTATTGAAAGAAGTATCGATAAGCTAGGCACCCCACCGCCTGTAAAATTCGCGTGGATGTCTTTAGGAAGCCAAGGGCGAAAAGAGCAGCTTTTACATACAGATCAAGACAATGCTATTGTTTTTGAAGACGTTCCTAAAGAGAAGCTCGAAGAAACGAAAGCATATTTTATTGCGCTTGCCAAGATTGTAAACAAAGGATTAAATAATATAGGGTATGAGTATTGCCCAGCAGATATGATGGCTCGCAATCCTAATTGGACGTTATCTTTAGGAGAATGGAAAAAGCAATTTGAAAGCTGGATGACAGACCCCGGAAACGATGAGATCCTTTTATGTTCCATATTTTTTGATTTCGATATCTCTTATGGCGACTCCAATTTAACGAATCAGTTATCGGATGCTATATTCAAATCTAGCGAAAACAATCAGCTATTTATAACAGCATTAGCATCTAGCTCGTTAAGAAGTCCCTCTCCATTAGGATTCTTCAGACAGTTTTTGGTTGAAGCAAATGGAGAACACAAAGACTTTTTTGACCTTAAAAACAGGGCTATCATGCCAATTACAGATGCCGGAAGGGTTTTAATACTTCAGCATAAAATAAAAAATATTAACAATACTGCAGAACGCTTTGAGAAGCTAGCAGAATTAGAACCACATAATAGAGAGCTCTATCTTTCGTGTTCATATACAGCAAAAGCACTACTTAAATTCAGAACAAAACAAGGGTTATTACATAATGACACAGGTAGGTTTATAGCACTAAATACGCTAACTAAAGAGGAAAAGATTAAACTAAAGCGATCTTTTAAATCTATTAGCGATGTCCAAGAACTTATTAAGTTACGTTTTAAAATTTCTTCTTTTATATGATCTCGTTATTTAAAAAGAAATCGGAGAATTATCCTGATTATTGGAAACGCTACGAGGAGAAATTTCAGGAGAAACTCCCTGAATATATCGACGAGAATACTTTTGTTATTCTAGATACTGAAACTACGGGTTTTGATTTTGAGAAGGACAGGATATTATGCATTGGAGCGGTAACTTTAAAAGACAATACCATTGCCATTACAGATGCCTTAGAGATTTATATCCATCAGGAGAAATTTAATCCTGAAACGGTAAAAATACACGGAATTATAAAGAATGATGCTGCATATGCTTTAACGGAAGAAGAAGCGATTATAAAATTCTTAGCCTACATAGAAAATGCCGTATTGGTAGCCCACCATGCTAATTTTGATATTGGGATGCTCAACCAAAGTTTAAAGAGACTAGGTCTCCCAAAATTAAAGAATAAGGTATTGGATACGATGGTATTGTATCGTGCAACAAGAATTACTTCTAATTTAATTGATAAAGAAAAACATTATAGTTTAGATGATCTTGCTGAAAACTTAAATATCTCTGTAAAAGATAGGCATACCGCAGCTGGGGACGCAATGATTACCGCGATATCCTTTCTAAAAACATTGACTAAGTTGAATAAAAAGGATAGAGGAAAACTTAAAGATCTGTTCAAAGTCAGATAAATTATAGTCATTTTATATCCTTATAAATATTAAAATAACTATCAGAAAAACAAACTAGGAATAGGCTGGTTTGTAACGCGTTATTCCTAGTTTGTATTTAAATCTATCTAACGTTTTTTAGTAGACTCCTTTTTATTTCTTTTCGAATGTAGTAGCATCCAAAGCTTCTGTACTTAGTGTAGCATCCGTAAAAATTAATGGCTTTCTGTCTCTAGGAGCAACAATAGCCCCTAAAGAGTCTTTTTTGTACCATATTAACTCCTTTGGCAATTTGATCCCATCTACCGTTTGCCAGTCGTTATATTTAATAATCGATGTTTCATCTTTTGCTTTATTATCGTGGTATGTAACAGTATACCCCAACCACTCCATTTGGTGTGAATCTTTATTATAATAGATATAGTAATTATCTTTTGAAGAAGCTCCTACCCCATCATTAAAAGATATTTTCACTCCAGGATACGATTTCCCATCCACTGTAATTGGTTTTGCTTCGCTATAATTAATTCCATCGTCAGATAAAACAAAAGGCATCGCATAAAAATAGAAATACAAATTATGGTAAAAACCAGGATCCCCTTTAAAAGAAGTACTGTCCTCTTTTACAACCCACGGCTCTTTCCCATCGTAACCGATAGTATATTTTGGTGCTTCAATTAAAGATTTTCTCGCTTTAAGATCAATCGTATGCTCTTCGTCACCCTTTTTAAAAGTAAGCGTTTGCTGCTTATTCCAATTATCGATCCCCCCGTGCGCGTTAAATACTTTTACTAACTCCTCTGGGTATTGATCGAGGTTTACAGTTGCTACTTCCTTTTTCTTTTCTGTTGAACATGCTACTAATACAATAGCGATAATTAATAATGTAGTTATTTTTTTCATGAATGATTAGATTTAAAATGTTTGACGAAAGAAATTCTACATCATTACAGGGATGATTGAAAAATATTGAAAGTATTTAAATGATTGTTTACCAATCTACCTATCTATACTTTCACTTTTTTATACACTAACCCGGGTTTTTATGCCGTTTTCCCCTTCCTATACCTGTACTGATACGTATAAAACCCATCTCGAGGGGTAAAAGATCCCTTCAGATACGCTAGCATACCTATTTATAGGGCTTCCAGATGCATCTGGATACGTTTAACACCCATACGAAGCCATTTTATACCTATCTCGATACGTCATGCAACGTATAATTTGACGTCCTGGACGTATCCAGATACGTACCACCACGTATAATTTGGGGTTCCGAACGTGTCTCGATACGTTATGCCACGTATAAATATATATCAGGAACGTATCCAGATAGGTGGCACCACGTATATGGAATGATCTTTAACGTATCGAGTGAGGTTTTTGATTAATGAAACTGCGAATTTGCAAAATCGCGAATTTGCAAATTTGCTTTTTTCTTTCTGATTACGGATTTCCGTAAAAGGCTTATTTATTGAATGCTTATATTTGAGGGAGGAATAAACATGAGTGCGTTTGTTTGATGATTGACCACATACCCTAAATCAAACGTGAATTAACTCAAAAGAATAATTATAATCTATTAATCCTTTACTTTCCTCATTGTCAAGCCATGCTTTTTCTTCATGACTTTTTTCCATTATTTGAGTTGCATTACAACCTTTAAAAATACGAACAATTGTATTTAATGATTCTATTTCTTCAGAACTAAATAAATCTGAATTAAAATCTTTGTTGTTAGACTTATAAAAACATTTTCCCAAATACCCATTTCCATAATCCTCCATTTTCATAAAAACATAATCTTTATTAGAAGCATAATCAAAAATACCACCATACCTTACTGGAACAGGTCCATAATTATGTGCCATATAATTCGCGCCACTTATTGAATATGCAGTATTCTTAAAATTAAGAAAATCAGAATAAAACAGTAGCTTATTCATTTTTGTTTCTGTAGGGTTCAATTTCTCAGCAAAAAATAAAATCATATTTGACATTTTTTCCATATTTGGTTTTCTATAACCAGAAAAATTACTTGGAAGTTTATCTTCAAATAAAATATTTACATATTTTTTATCATCCTTATTTTCTCTATAATTACCTTTTACTACTTCTATTTTTTTAAGAGCTTTAATTTTCTCTTCATCATTTAAATCGTTATTTAAATCGACTTGGTATTTAAAATTATCTATACTATTTAAAACCGAACTTATTAACTTACTATTAGCTAAACTTGGAACTTCACCTTTTTCATAATTCCTATAACTATTTATTCCAAACCCTAATATACGAGACATCATTCCTGCTGACAAACCATAAGTATTTCTCAAATTAATTATTTCATCTGGAAATGGAATATTATGTTTATCTCTATATTGATTATATACTTGATTTAAATTAAATTCGTCTAACTCTGTGGTCGTAAATGACTCACCACTATCTTCACATAAATAACTTTTGTGATTATATTCAAATTTTTCTTTTCTAAAAACCAAAATACTCTTTTCAATTTGTAAGGTCATTTCCTTACCTGTGATTGGACTTTTCATAATTGTTTGTTTTTTAGCTTAGGTTTTTCAGAGGAAATTCCATAGGACATTCTGCCTTATGAAAAGATATACATACTGCTGTTCCTGTCATTTTGAAATAGTCAATTTAATATAAACCTGTTGACCTTTAATTACCTTTCCGAAAACCCACATTTCTGTTCCACCTTGTTGAGTTTCTTCTAAAGGACCTGCACTATAGTCCTCTACTTCTAAATTCAAAATTATTTCTTCACGCATTTTAGCGGTAATACTTAAATCTGCAAGATTCTGAATACTATTTTTAGGACGATTGGAGAAGATTATGCCGAGAGACTTTATAACCGCCTTAAGTTCTTGCAAAAAAGATTTTATAGTTAACTTATCCACAATACTAGCGTGTTAAATTCTTTGCAAAGATAAACTTAAATCTACATAAAACAACTTTAAAGTGTTATTTTAAACGCTATTAATACGATTAAACAACTTTAAAATGAAAATCAATTTACCAACCGAGTAGATGTCTCCCCTATTAATTAACAGAGTACACCCCTCACATCATGAACAAACGGGTCTCATATCTGGGCAGTTCGATAATGAAACTTATCGCTTACAGTATTCGGTTCAACTAAAATATCCTTTCCTATTTAACCGCTTTACAGGAATATTAGTTCCATTAGATATTATTAACCCCCAAAGAGTTCCTATTTGGATTACTCTTTGGGGGCTAACAGTTATAATAATATTTTATGACTGCTGAATTATTATTTAATTTTCAGAATTACCATACATATTAGACTCTCCGCCATCTATAGCAATAGTTTGACCGCTTATATATCCGTTTTTATCACTAATTAAAAAGGCAACTAATTCGGCCACATCTTTTGGATCACCAAGAGATTTTGTAGGGTTATTTTTGGCAAAGGCCTCTTCTGCTGCTTTTGGATTATCTAAATTTACTTGCTTAAATGATTCAGCTACCATGGGAGTTAAAATCGCTCCAGGAGCAATAGCATTCGTTAATATTCCATCTTTACCATATTCTAAGGCCGCATTTTTTGTCATTCCAGAAACCGCGTGTTTACTAGCCACATATGGCGTTTGGTTTAAAACACCTCTAATTCCTCCAACGGAAGATACATTTACAATTCGGCCATATTTTTGTTTTTGCATCACAGGAATAACATACCGCAATCCGTAATAAACACCCATTAAGTTTATATCTATTACCTTTTTAAATACTTCTAAATCATATTCAGCCAATAAAGCTTGCTTACCTTCAATACCAGCGTTGTTATAAAAACCATCTATTCTACCAAACTCTTTTACTGTGGCATCTACATAATTTTTAACCTGCTCTTCTTTCGAAACATCCGCTTTTACGGTTAGTACTTTTATTTCAGGATATAATTTTTTTAATTTATTCGCAGACTCCTCTAATGCCTCTTCATTATAATCTACTAATACTAAATTAGCCTTCTTCTCGCCTAATATTTCTGCTGCTGCATAACCCAGGCCCATTGCTGCGCCTGTAATCACAATAACTTTATTTTCCATTATTTATATTTTTTACGATTGCTTAAAATTAAAAAAGGTAGACTTAAAAATGGGTTAATGAAATATTAAGGTTTAGCTAATCTAATTGCTGCTCCCCCTATTTCTAGCTATACTTTTTTAAAGTGTAAAACTGCGAATTTGCAAAATCGTGAAGTTGCGAATTTGCTTTTAAGATTCTTTTCTCTTTATTCTAATTTCTAGTCTCTCTATTTTCTTCTGATTACGGATTTCCGTAAAAAGCTTATTTATTGAATGCTTATATTTGAGGGAGGAATGAACGTGAGCGCGTTTGTTTGATGATTGGTAGTATTTATGACTCTCTAAAAATTTGGATATAAAAAAACTCAAAATAAAAGCAAATAATGGAATTGATGATTTTAAGCTTGATATCTTAAAATCATTGAATTTATTTGATAATAAAAAAGATTGTTTACTCGATTTTGATAATAGAATTCGTAATTATTTCAACAGGCATAAAAATCTGACTATCAAAATAGTGATTACAAAAAAAGAACTTTTTGAAACTATATTTAAGAAGAAGTTTTATAATATAAAAAGGTATAAACGAGAAATCCCAAAAGGATATCCATTTGGAGCCTCAAATATGGAAGCTCAAGCTTATTATGACCCAATTATATGTGACGAACAATATTATCAAGACAAAAATAGGATTGAAAATGAAACTATATCAGAATTAAATGACCTAATGTCACATTTTGAGGAATTGAATACCAAATATAATTTTGAAATTAAAGTGCAGGAATAACTACCGCCAATACGATGTATAAACATAGCTAACAGATGCCTAACCTAAATGTTTATGTATATTTAGAAAGTCCGACAAGTATTTAATTTGGCACTTATAGAGGACAAGCTATATGCAAAAAAACGATAGCTAAGAATATGTATAATTCATTGCTAATGCCAAGCCAACTTATCATAAGTCAAACTTATCTCAAATGAAGAGAATTTATATCTACATAATAATTGGAATTATAACATTAATTGGATCAGCTGCTTTGATGAATTTAAATTCAAAACGAAATTTAAAACTTATTGTCTCTAATAAATATGGAGAAAATATAAAAACGATATCTAAAAAAGTAACATCAAAAATAATTATAAGCACAATGGATTCAATTAATTGGAATAATTTTCATATTGTGCAATTGGAAGACGAGGGTGATAATACTTTTAAAGCATTACATGTGAGTGGAAGTTTAGTAGAAGATGGATTAGCTTCTGGATTCGTAACAAACGAAAACCATATTATAATGGTAAAACCGATAAAAACAGTAGACCAAATGACAGAAATACTACTTGATTTTTTTAAAGGAGAAAATGTTTGGCGTAATAAATATGATTATAAATAATTTGCTACTGCAAAAAACAAGTATTCACTAATACCTTCTAACTAATTTTTCCTTATTTGCAAACAGCATTAAGTTATAAATAGGCCCCCCCAAAGATTAAAATCTTTGGGGGGCATTATTTTACACCCATACTTTGGCTGCTAGCCCCGATGGAGCGGATACCGTGTATGAGCGAGAGCGGGCAAAAGCATTGGCTTTTTACAGCGTGCTATTGGGCTCCTAATCTAATTTCTCTTTTATAATTTCGTCCACAACATCTGGATTTAACAACGTACTGATGTCTCCTAGATTTGATAAATCGTTGGATGCTATCTTACGTAAAATCCTACGCATAATTTTACCACTACGCGTTTTTGGGAGTCCGCTTACAAATTGAATCTTATCTAGCTTTGCAATTGGCCCAATATGTTCTGTAATCTGCTGATTAATCTCGTTCCTTAGATTGTTACGGTCTCTAGTTTCTCCTACTTCTTTAAGGATTACAAATCCATAAAGTGCATTACCTTTCACCTCATGTGGGAAACCTACAATGGCAGATTCTGCAACTGCTGGATGCTCGTTAATGGCATCTTCTATAGGCGCAGTTCCTAGATTATGGCCGGAAACAATAACTACATCGTCTACACGCCCCGTAATTCTATAATAACCTACAGCATCTCTTAGCGCCCCATCTCCAGTGAAATACATGTTCTCAAATGCCGAGAAATATGTTTCTTTATAACGTTTGTGATTTCCCCAAATGGTTCTTGCAATAGATGGCCACGGGAATTTAATACACATACGTCCACTCACACGATTTCCTTTAATTTCCTTCCCATTCTCGTCCATTAATGCTGGTTGGATTCCTGGTAATGGAAGTGTTGCATAGGTTGGAATTGTTGGGGTGGTATATGGAATTGGAGAGATCATAATTCCTCCTGTTTCCGTTTGCCACCAAGTATCTACAATTGGACACTGTGATTTCCCAACGTTATCGTTATACCAGTGCCAAGCTTCTTCGTTTATAGGTTCTCCAACGGAACCCAAAACTTTTAAAGAAGATAAATCGTGCTCGGTTACAAAATCCAATTTCTCTTTTGCCAAAGCACGGATTGCTGTTGGCGCCGTATAAAACTGATTTACTTTGTGCTTTTCTATAACTTCCCAAAAGCGACCGTAATCTGGATATGAAGGTACTCCCTCGAACATCACTGTAGTAGCACCATTGGCTAGTGGACCATAAACAATGTAACTATGGCCAGTAATCCAACCGATATCTGCGGTACACCAATAGACATCGTTTTCTTGATATTGGAATATATTTTTAAAAGTATAGGCCGTATACACCATATATCCTCCCGTGGTATGCACCATTCCCTTTGGTGTCCCTGTAGATCCTGAGGTATATAATATAAAAAGTGGATCTTCGGCATCCATTATTTCGGGCTCACAATTACTATCTGCGGCGTCTAATAATGGCTGTAACCATTCGTCTCGGTTTTCTTCCATATGGATATCTGCTCCTGTTCTTTTGGCTACCAATACAGATTCTATACTATTGCATTTATCTAAAGCTTCATCTACAATACCTTTTAGGTCTATAGATTTGCTCCCACGGAAAGAACCATCGGAGGTGATTAGCATTTTACAGTCGGAATCGTTGATTCTTGTTGCCAATGCTGTGGATGAAAATCCTGCGAAAACTACGGAGTGGATCGCTCCTATTCTAGCACATGCCAATACGGAAATGGCTAGTTCTGGAATCATAGGAAGGTAAATACATACACGGTCTCCTTTTTGGACTCCTTTTGATTTTAATACATTGGCGAATTTACAAACGCGCTCGTGCAAATCTTTATAGGTGATATGTAATGCTTCCTCTTTTGGATCGTTGGGCTCCCAAACAATGGCTGTTTTATCCCCGCGAACGCGAAGATGCCTGTCGATACAGTTTTCTGTTATGTTTAGTTTAGCTCCTTCGAACCACTTAATTTCGGGTTTGGTGAAGTCCCATTCTAAAACATTATTCCATTTTTTTCGCCATACAAAGTGCTCTTCAGCTACTTCGCCCCAGAAACTCTCTGGATCGCGAACTGACTTTCGGTAAACTTGAAAATACTCTTCTAAGTGTTTGATGTGGTAATTACTCATGGTGACTAAAGTAATTATTTTTATGCAAAATACCTAAAGCGAAAACGTTAGAAATATCACAGTCAGTATTAAAGAAAATACGCAATAAGCATAGCAAAACATTGATATTCAACACAAACCACTCTAACCGTCAACTATATTCAATTGCTTCTGAAAATCCTATAATTTGTCCGTTTGTTTGGATTTTTTTGGTGTTTGTAGTGTGAAAATCGTTGTTAGACGAAAAAACGGGAGATTTTTTATAGCTTCTGAAAATAATAATTGCCTTTTTAGGCTACTAGACTCCTTTTAAGCATGTCATCATAGGTACTTTTAATAAGGTCTTTTCCATATTGATTTTCTAATCTTCGGATTATAAAGTGACCTTTTGCCATATCTTGGAAGTGATCTATAAAGATTGTATTTAATATTGCTCCCCCAGCGGCTCCAATTGCTGGAATGGATTGTGCTGCTGCTTTTTCGGTTACTTGAACGCTAAAACGTTCTGCAATATTAGATATGAGTCGTATTAATACCGGTGCTCCTTCGTCTGTTAATACTTTGGTGGCTGCAAATTCTGCTGCCTCCGAAACCGATTTTGCTAAGGCTGCTCTTACCGTAAAGTACCCACTTTCTACGGCATCGTCTGCAGCTCCTCTCCCACCGAGTGCAAAGACCTCAATACAGGCTAACTTTGTATCTGGATCATTTATAGATTCTCCTTCTGCCCTTGCTATATCTGCTATAGATCGTAACATTAAAGTGGTGGAAACAGGAAGTTCTATAGCCAATGCTGGTAATCCAAAAAAACCACCTACTCCCCCAGAAAAGGCTACTCCTATTTTATGCAACATATTAGAAGATCTATTCTTATTATTATCTTTTAAGGTGAGAACTGCGGCATCGGTAGCTTTTAGCAAAGCTGTTTTTGTAATCTCTCCTACTTTATCTCTCCAGTTTTCTGGTAATAGTTCTATACTTTTTTCAATTGGAGTACCTATAAAATTGGTGATCTTAGCTGCAATACCTGGATTTTCTAATATAAGCATTGCCTTGTATAATTCTTCGCGATCTATTTCTTTCAGCTTCATATTTTCTTTCTTTTCTAATTAAAGGAATTACTAACTTCAATTGCACATCTCTCCATTTCTATTCCTCTCTCTATCAAAGATAACGATTCAAGAGAAAATAGGTTTTAAGAAAAACATAAAAAAGCCTCGTACATATTAAACGAGGCTTTAGTTATTATATAAATTTGAAGTGTTAACCAGCTTTACAACCAAATCACTATAAAATAACCAAGCACTGATTACTATTATAGTATTAAGATTCTGATTCTTGAAGCAGTTCAGTAAGCACTTGCTTGTAAACTTCTATAGGCTGTGCACCTGTTAATGCACTTTTAGTATTGAAAACTACTGTTGGAACAGAATTTACTCCTAAACTCTGCCAATAAGCTTCCTTGGTTTGGATTTCCTTCTTAGCCTCTTTATTTTCTAGCCTTGCTAATGCCTCTTTTGAGTCTAATCCTATTGCTTCTACTTCTTTTAATAACACTTTTCTATCAGAAACGTCTTTACGTTCACTAAAAAAGGCTGTTATCAATCGGAGTTTCAATGCTGTTTGCTTTCCCTTTTCTTTTGCAAAGTCTATTAAAACATGGGCATCTCTAGTATTTACAATTTTCATATCATCAAAATAATCAAACTTAAATCCTAGCGCCTCTCCTGCTGCTGCCATTTGCTCTTGAGATCTCTTTTGATCTTCTCTACTTGCTCCATACTTGTTTTCAATATGCTCTTGCACATTTTCCCCTTCTACAGGCATATGAGGATTTAATTCAAAAGGCTGCCACTCGATTTCTACTTGATCTTCAATTCCCATTTCTGTAATTGCTGCCTCCAAACGTTTATAACCAACGATACACCAAGGGCAAACAACATCAGAAATAATATCTAACTTAATTTTATCTTTCATTTTTGAACTTTAATATTACTATATATAATACTTTGTCGTATTACTCTATATATCCTTATAGTCGTATTACTCTATATATCCTTATAGTTAATGTATGCTAAATTTAGAATATCCGGAACTAAAGCATAAAAAGCGACATGCCTTGCTTATACTCAACAAATAAAGCTAAATGTATAGCTAAGTTTAAGTGAAGTTCTTCATTCAACAATAAATTATTTACTGTAATATTTTACTTTTTAATTGATTTTATTCTTCAATATTGACTTAATATGTGATTGCAAAGTGTTCAAATTATAACAATAAAAAGCAGAAAACCCCTGTTTTATCGAGGAATACAACTGGTATTCAATCATCTAAAATAAGGTTTTAAAAAATGTAGAAAAAAATATATTTATTATAGAATATAAGTATATATTTGCCGCTACAAATTTTAAAAAATCAAATAATGATGAGAAATTTAATTACAACTATGTTTGCATTCGCTACTATTTGTTTGGTAAGTGCACAAGAGAAAGAATTAAAATCACAATTGAAATCTGGTGAAAGTATCACTTTTGCTAAAGGAGATATGTTCGTTGAAGGTGCTATTAAAATAAGTACAGGTGGAGAACAAGATTATTATGGATTCAATCCAAAATTTGGATACTTTTTAAACAATAAACTTGCTGTAGGGGGAGAAGTAAATTTTGCTTCTAATAAAGTTGAAACATTAGATTCTAAAACTAATATCTTTGGAATAGGTGGTTTTGCTAGATACTATTTCTTAGAAATAGGGAAGAAACGTTTTAAAGCTTATGGTGAAGCTGGTTTAGGATACGGAAGAAACAAAACAGAAATTGCTGATATTGAAGATATTAGTAATAGTGTTACTGCTGATATTAATTTAGGATTGAATTACTTTATTACTAAGAACTTAGCTGCAACATTTACATTAGCAAATGTACTTTCTTACAATAGCGTTTCTCCTGAAGAAGGACCTTCTTCAAATACTTTTGAATTAAATATTAACTTATTTGAAAATATATTTGACCAACCTCAATTTGGTTTATTATATAGATTCTAAAACCATATAAAATAGGTTTATAAATATAAATAGCGAGGAAATTTCCTCGCTATTTTTTTGTTCTAATTTGGTTCTATATGAATAAGAACATCTGCAATATTAGGTATTTCCTTTTGAAGATAATCTTTTAGGTTATGAGAGATATCGTGTCCCTCCCTCACAGAAATACTACCGTCTACAATAATATGTAGGTCTACAAGAAATCTAGTTCCAGACTTTCTTACAAAGCACTTCTCGGTATCTATAACTCCATTTACATCTGTAGATTTCTCTCTAACTTCATGGATAAGGTCGTCATAGAAATGCTCGTCCATAATCTCTCCCAAAGCAGGTCTGAAGATTAAATAGCTATTATATAAAATGATTCCTGACGCCAATAAAGCAGCCCAATCATCTGCTGCTTCATATCCTTTTCCAAAAAGAACAGCTATAGAAATTCCGATAAAAGCAGCTACAGAAGTTAATGCGTCACTACGGTGATGCCAAGCATCGGCACGAAGAGAAGAGCTATTTGTTTGATTGCTTTTATTAATTACTATCCGATATGAAATTTCTTTCCAAATAATAATAATACCGAGAACAATTAATGTCCATGCTTTAGGACTTTTATGTGGTGTTCTTATATTCTGAATACTCTCATATGCAATTATAGTGGCAGAAGTCACAAGAAAGGCTACTACCAAAAATGTAATTACAGGTTCTATTTTTCCGTGTCCGTATGGGTGATTTTTATCTGCTGGTCTTTTTGCATATTTCAGCCCAAATAAAACCATTAAAGAGGCAAAAATATCTGAGGTAGATTCGATTGCATCAGCTATTAACGCATAAGAATTCCCAAAAAAGCCTGCTAATCCTTTAACTAGTGCTAAACCTATATTTCCAATAATGCTAAAATATGTAGTACGGATTGCAGTTTGTTCGTTGCTCATTCTTTTGATATCAAATCATTAATAATAGCGGCAATAAATCACAACTAAGTAGCTTTATTTTATATCCTACAATCTATTCTAGAGATATTAAGCGAATAAAAGAGATCTATTTAAGATACTCCAATACATTTTTCTCTATTCTAGCCTGTATATTCTCAACATCAGCTTTAATAAACTTCTCTCCTGTAATATTTTCATAAAGCTCAATATATCTCTCTGATACACTGTTTATATATGCCTCATCCATTTCTGGAATCTGTTGCCCTTCTTTACCTTGGAAACCATTTTCAATTAGCCATTGACGTACAAATTCCTTGGATAACTGCTTTTGAGCTTCTCCTTTCTCTTGGCGGGCTTCATAACCATCAGCATAAAAATAACGAGAAGAATCTGGAGTATGGATTTCATCAATCAATACGATTTTCCCTTCTTTAGTTTTTCCAAACTCATATTTTGTATCTACCAAAATAAGTCCGCGTTCCGCGGCAATCTCACTTCCTCTTTTAAATAAAGCTCGTGTATATTCTTCTAAAATTAAATAGTCTTCTTCAGAAACAATACCTTTTTTTAAAATATCTTCACGAGAGATATCTTCATCATGATCTCCCTGATCGGCTTTTGTAGAAGGTGTTATTATTGGAGTTGGAAACTTATCGTTCTCCTTCATTCCCTCTGGCATTGCAACACCGCATAACGTTCTCTTACCTATTTTATACTCACGAGCAGCATGCCCAGATAAATATCCACGGATAACCATTTCTACTTTGAAAGGCTCGCATAAGTACCCTACAGCCACATTAGGATCTGGAGTTGCCAGTAACCAATTTGGAACAATATCTTTAGTTGCATCCATCATTTTGGTAGCAATCTGATTTAATATTTGTCCTTTATAAGGAATCCCTTTAGGCATAATCACATCAAAAGCAGAAAGTCTATCTGTAGCAATCATAACTAATTGATCGTTATTGATATTATAAACTTCTCTTACTTTCCCTTTGTATAAACTTTCCTGATTTGGAAAATTAAAATTTGTATCTGTGATTGTATTACTCATAGGTATATGCTATTTATTTCTAATAGTTGATTTTAAAAACACCTTCATATTCCCTATATAAAAAGCAGGGATATATTGAATTTTTTTATACTAACTCCGATAAATTTATAGCTGAATGGAAGTTAGATTTTCTCCTGCAAAGATAAAAGATATTTTGAGTTGAAAGGGAACTATAAGCTTGTTTTAATACTGAGTTTTAAAAAAACATCATCACAAAAATACAATGCTTGAAAATAAAATAACAAAGTACTTTTAAAAAAGCAGCAAATAGTAAAAAAAATTATATTTTGCAGCCTTATTACAACCAACCTAAATATAGTAGCTTTAAATGACTTCTGAAATTACCCAAAAAAAATCTAAAAAACATTTTATAGTATTAGATGGATTAAGAGGTGTAGCCGCCCTTGCAGTGGTTATATTTCATTTTATGGAATGGATTTATACCGATTTTACACTTAATTTTATTGGTCATGGTTTTCTTGCTGTAGATTTTTTCTTTTGCTTATCTGGGTTTGTAATTGCATATGCATATGATGATCGCATTGCAGATATAGGAATATTAAAGTTTTTTAAATCGCGAATTATAAGATTACATCCATTGGTAATTTTCGGCTCTGTTTTAGGGTTACTACTTTTCTTTTTAGATCCCTTTGATGCAAGTGAGGTTACCTATAGCTTTTTAGAAATGGGACTCATTTTCTTATGCTCTGTATTATTAATACCCTACCCTGTGATGGGCGAAAGAGGATTTAATAACTTTGGATTGAATGCTCCTTCATGGTCGCTATTTTGGGAATATATTGCTAACATTGCATACGCCCTATTTCTGAATAAACTAAAGAAACCTGTGCTGATTGTGCTCACCATAATAGCTGCTGGTTTTTTATCTTATGTAGCCTATAATGCAGGTAATTTAATGGGAGGTTGGTCTAAAGATAATTTCTGGGATGGTTTTGCAAGGATCTCTTATTCTTTCCTTGCTGGGATTTTAATCTACCGCTGTAATTGGATTATAAAAAATAACTTAGGATTTATAGGTCTTTCATTATTGATTGCTGGAGCTTTTCTTATGCCCTATTTTTCTTTTAATTGGCTGTATGAACTACTGTGTGTTTTAATTTACTTCCCGCTACTTATAATGTTGGGGTCAGGAACAATTGAACCCGTTAAAACCAAAAGACTTTGTATTTTCTCTGGGAAAATTTCATATCCCCTCTACATGACCCACTACGCTGGGATCTGGGTTTTCGGGAATTATTTAATAGCAAAAAACCCTTCTAAAGGTGAACTTACATTTATAGTTATTGGAGGTACTATACTATTTCTAATTGTTGCATATTTTGTTATGGCCTACTTCGATGAACCAGTAAGGAAATATCTTAAAAAGAGATTTAGATAGTAGAAAGCACTGTTTTAGTATCTTTCTCGAATTATTACACAAATTATTCTCTTTTGACTTAAAAGAGACAACCAAAAATATATAATCAAAAAATAATTGCTGTTAACTAGCACTAAAAACTTTACGATATGCTTTTTCGTAGATTTCTTCGTACATAGGTACGATTTTATGAATATCGAACATGGTAGCTTGAGTTCTTGCTTGCTTTTTATAGGTATCCAAAACAGTTGGATCTTTTAGAATCTTAATAGCATTGGTGGTCATAGATTCTACATCGCCAACATTACTTAGGTAACCACTATATCCTTCTTTATTCACTTCTGGAATACCTCCTGTATTACTAGAAATCACAGGGACTTCATTTACCATGGCTTCCAAAGCAGCTAGACCAAAACTCTCTGTTTCTGATGGCAGTAAGAACAAATCTGAAAAACAAAGTATCTTATCTACTTCGTTACTATTCCCCAAGAAAACAACCTTATTCCCTATTCCGAGTTTATCACATAAATCTTCTGCAGATTCTCTTTCTGGACCTTCTCCTACCATAATTAATTTGGCAGGAACTTCTTTTTGAATTCCATAAAAAATATTAATAACATCAGGAATTCTTTTTACCTTTCTAAAGTTACTAATATGTGTAATAATACGTTCATTATCTTGAGCCATCATTCCACGTTGGCAATCGGTAAATGGATGATTGTATTTAGAGACATCTATAAAATTAGGAATCACATGGATTTTCTTTTTGATATCAAACAATCGTATCGTATCCATTTTTAGACTTTCAGAAACAGAAGTTACTACATCCGATTCATTGATACTAAAGGTAACAGCAGGCTTATAAAATGGGTGGTTTCCTACTAAAGTTATATCTGTTCCATGCAAGGTGGTAACAATAGGAATTTCGATCCCTTCTGTTTTTAGCATCTTTTTTGCCATATAAGCTGCATATGCATGGGGAATAGCGTAATGAACGTGTAAAACTTCCAACTTATGGAGCTTTACCATATCTACTAATTTACTCGATAGAGCAAGTTCATAGGGCTGATAATGAAATAATGGGTATTCTGGAACATTTACTTCGTGGAAATGAATTTTTCCACTTAATAAAGCTAAACGAACAGGTTGTTTGTAGGTGATAAAATGAATTTCATGTCCTCGTGTAGCTAAAGCCATTCCTAACTCTGTGGCTACTACTCCACTACCACCAAATGTTGGATAACATACAATCCCTATTCGCATATTTCTTTCTTTAAAAGTCTTAGTTTAGATTTCCATTGATTTAACTAAGGTAGTATTCTAATCAATATACTTTCTATAAATTATCTTAAAACTAAGTCGGTAGAAACAATCTCTATTTACAAAAACAAGTACAATTTTTACTATCTTTCTATTGCTTCATAGATAATCTCCTGAATTACAGTACGTGTTCCTTCCGAAATTAATTTCCTATTGGTCATGGTTGGATAGGTTCTATTTGATAAAAAGATATAGACAAGGCTGTCTTCTGGATCTACCCACGCATAGGTTCCTGTAAATCCACTATGTCCAAAACTTGTCATTGATACACACCCACAAGTAGGTCCAGATTCCCCTAACTGAGGTTTATCAAAACCTACACCTCTTCTATTCATTTTATCACAATAATAGCAGGTATTGAATTTATCTAATGTCTCTGAACTAAAATAACGTTTCCCTCCGTAATATCCCTTTTGAAGATACATCTGCATCATCTTTGCCAAATCGTTTGATGTACTAAAGAGTCCGGCGTGACCTCCAACACCACCTAACATTGCTGCTCCCATATCGTGAACATAACCTTGAATGGTCTGATGCCTAAAATAATCGTCTACTTCCGTTGGAACAATCTCCCCTTTTCCAAATTTATCAAGCGGATTATAAGTTGTGTAATTCATCCCCAAAGATTTATAAAAATGATCTTGGGCAATTTTATCTAAAGGGCGATTATAATAATTTTCTAAATAACGTTGTAACAATAAAAAAGGGAGATCACTATATCTGTACTGAAGTCTAGTTAGCAACTCACTCTCCTTAATCTGATCTATAATAGAGTCTTTATAATCGTTTCTGATATATAAATGGTCTGCTACTTGTGAATTAAAATTTTTAGTTGGATTCTCCTTATAATATTCTGGTAAAGGCTTTTTTGTTCCTTTATCTATGGTACTCAGGTAAAAAGGAATCCAAGGTTTTAAACGTGCGTAATGAGATAAAACCGCTAACAACCTTAAATCACTCTTATTACTCCCTTTCAATTCTGGCAACATTTCTCCCAAAGTAGAATTAAAGGTTAATTCTCCCTTTTCTACCAATTGCATAATATTTGGAAGAGTGGCTGTTATTTTTGTTAAAGAAGCTAGATCGTATAAATTATTGTTTGTTACAGGCTCGGCATCAGCGCCATAAGAAAACTTTCCGAAGCTCTTGTTATAAATTACCTTTCCTTGCCTAGCGATTAAAATTTGCCCCCCAGGAGTAACTCCTCCGCTAATTGCAGTTTTCATTACAGAATCGACCTTTTTTAGAGTCTTAGCATTCATTCCCACTCGTTCTGGAACACTATACCCCAATCTTGATAATGAGTTTGTTAAAAAACCTCTGTTTTCTGGTAGCTTTTCGTGTGCCATTACTGGTAAACTCCCTTTTGAGGCTATGGCTCCAAAAATAAGCTCCGCAGATTTCTCTTGAGAAATAGGATCGTTTAAATAACTAACAATAATAGTCTCAATATTATCTATACTCTGTAAGTCTAATAATGCATATGGTTTTACAAAAGCATCTAAAATAACTTTTTTCTGCCTTGCTATTTCATAGATCCAAACCTTATCTTGATCAGAAATATCAGCTGCTTTCCAAGGTGTTTCAGTACTTCTATGATGACCAATAATCACTAAATCATAAGGCTTAATTCTATTGGTAAGATCTGCTAAATTATCTGCATGGATATAACTTACTTTTGTATATTTCTTTAGCGTGTTTACAAAAGTCTTATTATCGCCATCCCCTAGTCCTACATAAGCAATACTTTTTTTATCTAAATCTCGAAGCGGAACTATCTGATCTTCATTTTTTGCTACAGTAATAGCATTTTCCATTACTTCTTCATACAAAATAGAATCTTCTACACGGTTTAAGTCTTCATATAAATTATGAGTATCAACAGGTTTATAATTATTCAAACCTACTTTGTATTTTGCTCTTAAAACTTTCTTTACTGAATATGCTAATCGCTCTTCAGTAATAACACCATTATTATACGCTTCTATAAGTTTTGTAATTCCTAACGGAGTATCTCCAGAAATTAAAAGCATATCGTTTCCGGCTAAAAAAGCAGAAAGATCTACATTTCCTGAATCTGCATAGTTTGCAACACCTTTCATTTCCAAAGCATCAGTAAAAATGAGTCCGTTAAACTGAAGCTTCTCTTTTAATAATCCTGTTACAATCCCTTCTGAAATAGAAGATGGATAACCAGGGCGCGACTCCAAACTAGGTACATTTAAATGTGCCACCATAACGCTGGCAAGTCCATTTGGAATTAATTGTTTGTATGGATATAGCTCTACGCTGTCTATTCTTTCTTTACTGAAAGTAATTGTAGGCAAGGTTTTATGAGAATCTTGTTCTGTATCTCCGTGCCCAGGAAAATGCTTAGCATTTGCCAAAACACCTGCAGACTGCATCCCATCCATAAAAGCCAATGCTTTTTCTGTTACCTTATCTCTATTTTCTCCAAAAGAGCGGTTTCCTATGATTGGATTCTTAGGGTTTGTATTGATATCTACATCAGGAGCAAAATTAATATGCATTCCCATACGTTTTGTATGCTCTCCAATATGCTTTCCTACCTGTCTTATTAAGTCGTTATCTTTTACTGCTCCTAAAACCATGTTGTACGGAAAAGCAAATGTAGAATCCAAGCGCATGGATAATCCCCACTCGGCATCCATAGACATTAACATCTTAACTTTAGATAACTCCTGTAATTCGTTATTTAATTTAGCTTGACGGAAAGGTCCCCCTGTAGAAAATATAACACCTCCTACTTGATAATCTGATACTATTTTTTTTACTCCTTCTATATGAGCACTTCCTTTATCTGAAAAAGCGCGGATCATAAATAATTGTCCTACTTTTTCTTGAAGCGTTAAGGAATTATATATACTATCAACCCATTCTTGCTGCTGTTGATAATCTTTTGTTTCTAACGGATCTTTTTGTTGAGAATAGCCTTTTAAAACGGCTAAAACTAATACAACAACAAAAACACTTTTTTTTAAAATCATTTAATAATTTTTATTAAAAAGGATAATTTCTGTGAATAGAAATTGATTTTGCTGCACAAAAAACGACGAATTATATTTAAAAGTATGTTCTCTACCTTTAAAAATTAATTCATAAATCTCGCGTGCCAACTATCTCTAGCAGGCACTTCCCAATAATTTTGATATTCTTCTTTATTGGTTACTAAGTTATTAAATACAATCGTGTTTTGAGACACAGCCTTTTGTTTGGCCATTTTCTTAAAATCGATAAGGGGCTTGTAGGCAATAAAATCACCTTGTCTGTAGGAGACATTCATTTTATCAAGCAGGGTCACATTATAATCCTGCTCTAGCTGTTGGATAAATCGAACTGAGGCGTCGATAGAACATCCACTAGCTACATTAAACTCTTGATCTAATGCTATTATTATAAATCTTTTATAACGGATCTCAAAAGAAGCCTTTAGGTTTGCTCCATGAGCTGTCCATTGCTCTATAAAAGATTCTAATCTATTTTTTAATTCTTCAATTTCTTCTTTGGTAAAACTTCTGTTGGCTTGGTAAATCCAAACTCTTGCAGATTCTGTTAAATCGTTGAAAGCTACGTACATTTTCTTTTAATTTTAAAAAGATTCCTTTTCTTATTTTCTCACTAAGTGAGTTATTTTTATTCTAAGATTCTAGCTTAAAAGCTATAAATCTTCTGCATTTGCTATAAGTTCCGCTACATCCATTACATCGATGCTTGCTTCTTTATCTTTTCCTTTTACACCATCTGTAAGCATGGTATTACAGAAAGGACAACCAGCAGCAATAATATCTGGTTTTGCTTCTATGGCTTGCTCTGTACGTTCTATATTAATGTCTTTATTTCCTTTTTCTGGCTCTTTAAACATTTGTGCACCTCCAGCTCCACAGCATAATCCTTTTTTTCTGCAGCTTTTCATTTCTACTAGTTCTGCTTCTAGCTTCTGAATTAATTCACGTGGTGCTTCATACACATCATTCGCTCTTCCTAAGTAACAAGGGTCGTGGAAGGTGATTCTTTTACCTTTAAACTTTCCTCCTTCAATAGTAAGTCGTCCTTCTTCTAAAAGAGAACGTAAAAATTGTGTATGGTGAATTACTTCATAACTCCCTCCTAAAGAAGGATATTCATTTTTAATTGTATTAAAACAATGCGGACAAGCAGTTACAATTTTCTTAATCTCATAACCATTTAACACCTCAATGTTTGTCATTGCCTGCATCTGAAACAGCATTTCATTACCAGAGCGTTTTGCAGGATCTCCTGTACAACTCTCTTCGGTTCCTAAAACAGCAAAATCTACCTTTGCTTTATTTAAAAGCTTAACAAAGGCTTTTGTGATCTTTTTAGCTCTGTCATCAAAACTTCCAGAACAACCTACCCAAAATAATACTTCTGGAGTTTTTCCTTCCGCCATCATCCCTGCCATTGTAGGCACATTTATTGCTTCACTCATGCTGTTTTCCTTAATTTATTATGCTTCAGTATTAAAAAACATCCTTTCGAGTGGAGCTAAAATAGCTTATTTTTAATTCCACTCGAGCAGACATTTACATTTTATTTAAGCGATTATAATTTGATATAAAATCAATTATTAATCGTGCTTTCCGTCATCAAAAACTTGGATTGTTACTTCCTTATCAATAAGATCTGTAAACCTTCCGTTGTAACGAGTAGCTTTTACCAAGTGATTGTCTATCCAATGGTAGTTTCCACCTCTTGGTTTTCCCATTACCATTCCATGATATTTAAAACCGTGTTTGTTTAACCAATCTTCGGTTGTTTTTCTATGATCTTCTGTACGAGAAGTAAAGAAGTAAATAATATGTCCTTCTTCAAACCATTTGTTTAGCGTTTTTAAAGCATCAGGATAAACTTGTGCTGTTGCCATACGCTCTGGCTCTTCATTAGGAATATCATCACAGATAGTTCCGTCTATATCGATTAAATAATTTTTAATTCCTTTTGGTAAAACAGGACTTATATGTTCCCCGTCTTCTAATTTTTCATTAAGCAAATTTTCAACTTCTTCTTTGTTCATTATTTAGTTATGTTTGTTGGTGAATATTAATCATTTTTCCAATTTAATCGATCCATTTGGTTGTATGGCCATGGCGCTCCGTTATTCTCAATATTCCCCATCATATTATTTAGCTCCATTGGTGCTGCAGATTGCTCCATTACTAAATAACGGCGCATATCCATAATTATTGATAGCGGACTAATACTAACGGGGCAAGCTTCTACACACGCATTACAAGTGGTACAAGCCCACAATTCTTCTTGCGTAATGTAATCATCTAACAATTGCTTACCATCGTCTACAAACGTACCTTTATTGGCATCGATATTTTTTCCTACCTCTTCTAATCGATCTCTGGTATCCATCATGATTTTACGAGGAGATAATTTTTTTCCTGTCTGACTTGCTGGACATTCGCTTGTACAACGCCCACATTCTGTACAGGTATATGCATTTAATAGCTGTACCCAATTTAAGTCTGATACATCTGAAGCTCCAAATTTTTCTGGCTCTTCATCCATATCACCCTCCGCTGGTGCAGCAAATGGATCAGCATCTGGATCCATCATTAATTTTACTTCTTTGGTAACCGACTCTAAATTATCAAATTGCCCTTTCGGATTGATGTTTGCAAACCATGTGTTTGGAAATGCCAAAAGGATATGTAAATGTTTAGAGAAATATAAGTAGTTAAGGAAAATTAATATCCCTATTATGTGAAGCCACCATGCTGTTCTCTCTACTAAAATTAGAGAAGATTGCTCCATATTCTCAAAAAGAGGAACAAACAACTGACTTACAGGAAAAGCTCCTGCTTTTACATAATGAGGAGCATCCATTAATTGAAGTGTGTAATCTGCCCCATTCATCGTTAAGAATAAAAGCATCAATACTACTTCGAAATAAAGAATGATATTCCCATCATTTTTAGGCCATCCTCTCATTTCAGAATAAAAGAATCGCTTTAATTTTATTATGTTTCTACGGATCCAAAAAATAGTTACCGATACAATTACTAGTAGCGCTAATATTTCAAAAGAACCAATTAAAAAGTCATATACAGATCCTAGAGGTGCAAATATTCTGTGTGTACCAAAAAGTCCGTCTATAATAATTTCTAATACTTCAATATTGATAATTATAAAACCTACATATACTATTATATGAAGAAATCCTGCGATAGGTTTCACCACCATTTTTTGCTGACCTAAAGCAATACGAGCCATATTCTTCCAACGGATATCTTTATTATCTGTTCGGTCTACGGCTTTTCCAAGCTTTATATTTCTAACTAATTTTTTAATGTTATTAGCAAAATATCCAAAGCCTACAATTAGGAGTACTGCAAAAAGTATTTGTGGAATATAATTCATCTATATATTAATTAGTTTCTTCTTCTGGTGCTGGTTCTTCGTATGGCTTCGCTTTCTTTCCAAATAATGAGAAATGTACGTAACGCTTCGGATTCAATCTAAGATCTTCTAAAAGCAATTCTAACTCCATAGAAGCATCTGTTAAATTGGTATACAACTCTTCATCATTAAGTAACTTCCCTACTGAACCATCTCCAGACTCAATCTTCGTCATGATATTATTCAACTTCGCCATACTACTTTGAAGGTCACCAATAGCAGCTCCTACATCTGCTTTTGCTAAAGAATCGCTTACATTAGAGAGATTAGTAGTTAGATTATCCATATTAGAAATAGAACGATTCAGCTTGTCTTTATTTTCAGTAAGTAACACATTTAGAGAACCAGAAGCTTCACTAAAATTTGCTATTACTTCATCTAAATTTTTAATACTATTCTTAATACTGGCTCTACTATCTTCATCCAAAATATCGTCTACACCAACCATTACAGAATCTGCATTTTTTAACACAGCATCTAAACTTTTCTGTAGTGGGGATAACTTCTGAGTAACCAATTCTGTAATTCCAGGTTGAATATTACTCCTTAAAGTATCTCCGTCTTTAGATTGCTCGCTACTATCATACACAGGAACTACACGAAGACTTTTACCTCCAATAATTCCAGTATCAAATATTTCAGCTATACTATTTTTAGAAAATTGGAAATCGTTGTTTACAGAAAAAGTAATCACCAAATCCCCTTTGCTATTTTTAAAATCAATATCATTCACACTTCCTACAGGCAAACCATTTATAGTTACCGTAGTTCCAGAAGCTAGCCCGTCTACATTTTTGTAAACAGCATGGTAAGTACGGGTAGAATTAAATAACTTATTCCCTTTTAAAAATGAAAAGCCTAAGATAAACAAGACAATTCCCCCTATTACTATAATTCCAGTTTTTAATTCTTTAGTTAATTTCAAAAGCTTTTATTTTTTAACTGTAAACAACAAAATTAGAAATAATTTATTAAGATTGGTTCTAATTTTACATTGAATTAATTACTGACTTCACTTTTACTTTCTCGCCATTTTTAAAAGCTACAACAAAACTACTTTTATAACCCTTCTTTATTGCTTGTTGCTGCAATACCTTCACTTGGTCATAAGTAGTAACTTCACCATAATAATAACGATAAATATTGCCTTCCTTTTCTTTACTGATAGGTGATAAACCTTTAAAATTGTATGCTTTTGTCTGAATGGATTTAGATCCGGCAGCTATTTGCACCCTAAAAGTAACTCCTTCCATACTATTATTTGAAGTAGCTGTTGCTACAGAACTAGAACCAGATGGCGGTAAATGGTCTTTCACTTCAAAAGAAAAATCATCTCCTACATTTTCATCTACAGCTCGTTTATAATTAAGAATTGCATCTGCAATAGAAGTAGCCATATCCGACTTCCCTTTTCCTGAATTTAAATAAGAACCTTCAGGTTTGTAGGTTAAAAAGCCAGTTTCTATTAAAACACTTGGCATAAATGTTTGATGCAATACAATAAACCCTGCTTGCTTTACTCCTCTATTTACACGTTTTAATTTTCCTGTGAAATTATCTTGAATCGATTTTGCCAACAATATACTCTGATCTAAAAACTCTTCTTGCATAATTGTAAGTCCAATAAAAGACTCTGGAGAGTTGATATCATAACCTGCATAATTAACCTCATAATCGTCCTCCAAATAAATTACGGAGTTCTCCTTTTTTGCTACGTCAAAATTCCTTTCGTTGACATGAAGTCCAAGAACAAAAGTTTCTGTACCGTGAGCGCTAGAATTATGAGAATTACAATGTACAGAAACAAAAAGATCAGCTTTAGCTTCGTTCGCAATTTTTCCACGTACATATAAATCTACAAAACTATCATCTTTACGTGTGTAAACGACTTTAATATTTGGATTGCGACTTAAGATTTCTCCAACCTGAAGTACAATTTTCAAAGCAATCTCTTTCTCTTTGAATCCGTTACCTAAATTCCCAGGATCATGCCCCCCATGTCCAGCATCTAAAACGACAATAAATTTACCATCATTCGGAGGAATAATATCCGAAGAATATATAGACTGCGACAAGCTTAAGCTTATCAATAAAAAAATCGTACTAAAAAAACTATTCATAAAATAATAACGGTTTATAGCTGTTATTTATTTGATTAAAATTTGTTAATGTATAACAAACAGACAAAAAAATATGCGTATGTTTGGCAGGGCAAAAACCGCGCCACTCTTTATACAAAAATAGGATTAAAAGCTTTGCAAGCAAAGAAACATAACATACTTTTAGCGCTATTCACTCTGTTTATCAGTGGTGTCTTTTATGCGCAAGAAAGACCTCAGGTTCAAGCACTCGATATTCAGTTCCAAGAAGAGCCAAAAGACACTGTAAACATTAGTGCTGACGAAGTATTGATGAATACTGCTGTAATAGATACTACAGCAAGGGATACTATTGCTAAAGACACTACAAAACAAGGTTTTCTTCAAGGAAAAATAAAATACAAGGCTAAAGATTACATGAAAATGAGTCGGGTGGAGAAGAAAATCTACCTGTATAATGAGGCAGAAATCTATTACCAAGATTACGAATTGAAGTCAGGAATAATAGTTATTGACTATACAACCAACGAAGTTTATGCAGGTCGAATTAAAGATTCTACAGGAGAATTATCACAACCTCCATACTTTAAACAAGGAAACAGTGTTATAGAACCCGATTCTATTCGGTTTAATTTCGACACCAAGAAAGCTCTTATTTTCAATTCTAGAACGGAGCAATCTGTTGGAGAATCCATGAATGTTTTTGCGGAGATTGTAAAAAAAGAAAATGACTCTGTATATTTTTTAAAAGAAGGGAAAATAACTACTTCGGAAGATGTAGACAATCCTGATTATTATATACGAGTTCGTAAAGGTAAATTTGTGCCTAATAAAAAGATTATAGCTGGGTTTAGTAATATGTATATTGCAGATGTACCAACACCAATAGCGGTACCTTTTGCATATTTCCCAATGTCTCAAGAAAGACGAAATTCTGGGATTATAATGCCTACTCCTGGGCAAACCAATTCTAGAGGATACTCCTTACAGAATGGAGGTTACTATTTTGCTATTAGTGACTATTTTGATCTTGCTGTTCTTGGGGATTATTACACCAACGGAAGTTATGGATTGCGAACAGAGACAAACTATGCTAAAAGGTATAGGTACCGTGGGTCTGTAAGGCTGAGGTATGAAAATAATATAACCAGCCAGCGTGGTTTCCCAGATTATAGCAGGGGAACTATTTACAATATTCAATGGAATCATAGTCAAGATGCAAAAGCAAGTCCAAATTCAAGACTTTCTGCTTCTGTTAACTTTGGTAGTAGCCAGTATTACCAAGATTCTTTTAACCAATTGAATACACCGAATTTCTTGAATAACACCTTGCAGTCGTCCATTTCATATAACAAAACTTTTCCATCCTACCCGATGGTGAATTTAAATGCCACTACTTCCATTCAGCAAAATACGAATGACCAATCGGTAAACATGACGCTTCCTAGTTTACAAGCAAGCATGGAACGTATTTATCCGTTTGCAAAAAAGGATGGTACTAAAAGAGGAATTATTCAAAATGTGAATTTTCAATATAATTTCAAGGCAGAAAATAGAATTAGTACAATAGATACGTTGCTTTTTAAAAGTGAAATGTTTGATGATGCGAAGTCTGCTTTTCAACACACCATTCCGATTAGTACAAACTTTAAAATCTTTAAATTCTTTAGTACTTCCGTAGGAGCAAATTATAATGAAGTTTGGCAATTAAAAACCATAAAGCGTAATGACTATGATGAATTACTAGAAGACGCTACCATAGATACGCTAAGTGGATTTGATCGTTTTGGAACATACAATTTAAATGCTAGTATAGGAACCACTCTTTATGGTACCTTTAATTTCGGTGAAGATAAAAAAATACAGGCTATTAGGCATACTATGAGGCCTTCTGTAAGTTATGGATACACACCTTCTTTTGAGCAGTATTACGATGAATATGTAGATGAAGATGGAGTTAAACAACTATACTCCCCTTTTGAAGACGGACTATATGGTACTCCAAGCTTAAGTAACTCGAATAACATTGGTCTTTCGCTAAGTAATGTTGTAGAAGCCAAAGTAAGAGATAAAGACACTACAGCCACAGAGCCTAAAAAAGTGATGTTGCTTAACAACTTAAACTTTAGCACAGGATATAACATTGTTGCCGATTCTCTTCCATGGAGCCCCGTTAGAGTTAGTGGAGGGACACAGTTCTTTCAAAATAAAATGAGTGTAAACTTCGGTGCTACTTTAGATCCTTACGCCATTGATAATAATGGAACGAGAATAGACCTTTTTAACTACGAAAATGGAGGAAGTTTATTTAGAATGACAAGCGCCAATATGAATGTTAGTTATTCTATTAATAGCAAGACTTTCTCTGGTGATGATGATAAAAAGAAGATGGACAATACAGAAAGTGGTGGTCGTGATGATGATTTATTTGGACGTGCTCAAGATTTTAGTGACGATCGTACTTTTGCTGACGAAGATAAAGAAGATAAAGAAGAAGTGCCTACAGAGGCTTATTCTGCAAAGCTCCCTTGGGATTTAAGGCTCGCATACTCCTTAACTTATTCCAATAGCAATAGGCAGAATGAAATTACCAACAATTCCCTGATGTTTTCAGGGAATATAGACCTTACCCCACAATGGAAAGTAGGAGTATCTTCTGGTTACGATTTTAAAAACAACGGATTTACCTACACACAATTAAGGTTTGCGAGAGATTTAAAGAGTTTCCGACTTAACTTTAACTGGGTACCATTTAGCTCTCGAGCATCATGGTTTTTCTTCATCGGAATCAAGTCTTCTATGTTGAGTGACCTTAAGTGGGAAAAGAGAAGTGAACCAGACAAAACATTATAATTTATAAAACATTTTTCAGATGAAAAAAATAATCAACACCGATAAAGCGCCAGCTCCATTAGGACCATACAACCAAGCTGTTTTAGCAAACGACACCCTTTTTATTTCTGGTCAGATTGCCATCAATCCAGAAACTAATGAATTAATTACAAGCGGTGTTGAAGACGAAGCGAAATTAGTTATGAAAAACTTAGAAGCTGTTCTTTCTGCTGCTGATATGACCTTTGAGAATGTAGTGAAAAGTTCTATTTTTTTAAACGACATGAACGATTTTGCTAAAATAAACGCTATCTACGGAGCTTATTTTGATGAAGCTACTGCTCCCGCTAGAGAAACAGTTGCTGTGAAAACACTACCAAAAAGTGTAAACGTAGAAATTTCTATGATTGCTGTTAAATAATAGTTACCCCAATAAACTTATTAGCGACTCCTCTATTCTATTTTAAAAGTAATTTCTTTTTTTAACTGAATCGTTTTCAGTAAAAAATAGATACACTTTCTATACCGTCAATTTTGTATTTATGAAGTCTTTACTAAAATTTAGTTTTAGAATAGTAGCGCTTATTATAATATGTGCATCTTGTAAATCTACCAAGGTAGCTACAAAACCAACTACCCCAAAGCCTCCTAAAGCTCCAATTGAAAAAAATGAAGATTGGAGTATCCCTAACGAAAACGGAGTCTACAAAAAATGGGACGCCAAAACTCCAATTAATATAGAGGAATTTAGAGCTGCTTGGATAGCAACAGTGGCAAATATAAACTGGCCAAGTAAACCAGGGCTTTCTACGGAAGTTCAGAAGGAAGAAGCTGTAAAGCTCTTGGATTTCTTAGAAACCCATAATTATAATGCTGCTATTTTTCAGGTGAGACCACAAGCAGATGCATTATATAGAAGTACGCTAGAGCCTTGGTCTCATTATTTAACTGGAAAGCAAGGAATAGCACCTTCTCCATATTATGACCCTTTAGAATTTTGGATTGAAGAGGCGCATAAAAGAGGTATTGAGCTCCATGTATGGCTTAATCCATACAGAGCGCACCATTCTAAAAATAATGAGATAAGTGACGTATCCATTGTAAAAAAGAATCCTGAACTCGTTGTAGAATTAGAAAACGGAATGTGGTGGATGGACCCTTCTTTGGAAGAAACTAAAGCCCACTCGCTAGCAGTAGTTAAAGATATTGTAAGGAGATACGATATCGACGGAGTACATTTTGATGATTACTTTTACCCATATGATTCTTATAACAATGGAAAAGATTTTCCAGATGATAAGAGTTGGCAACAATACTTAAAATCAGGCGGTAAACTTTCTAGAGGTGATTGGAGAAGAGATAATGTAAATAGTTTTGTAGAAATGGTCTACAAAGCGATAAAAACTGAAAAAAAAGATATCAAATTCGGAATTAGTCCGTTTGGAATATGGAGACCAGGATACCCTGCATCTGTTGTAGGTTTTGATGCCTATAATCAACTTTATGCTGATGCAAAATTATGGCTCAACAAAGGCTGGGTAGATTATATCGCTCCACAATTATATTGGAAAATAGATAAAGAGGGACAGCGTTTCCCTGATTTATTAAAATGGTGGGAAGGAGAAAACACACTTCATAGACACTTATGGCCTGGTTTAAAAATGGATCTTGATGGAGATGAACAGAATACCATAGAGATTGTAAATCAACTGAAATTAACACGAGAAATCCTTCCTGAAAGCAAGGGAGCTATCCATTGGAGCATCGGTCCTCTTTTAAAATACCAATCGCTAGCAGAAGGCATTAAACAACAATCTTATGCTAAAAAAGCATTAGTCCCTCCTAGCCCATGGTTAGATAATACACCACCACAAAGGCCAAATATAAATACAACTTTAAGAGCAGGACAAGTAAATATGGTATGGAATCATCCCAATAAAAAGGATATTTCTAAATATGTACTTTATTATAAATATGCTGAGAAAGGTTGGGATTACATTATTTTAAATGAAAGCAATACTTCATACAGACTCCCTGTAACAGATGCTAACAAGCATAAAATTGAAAAAGTTGGAATTACAGCGGTAGATCGCGTTGGAAATCAAAGTTTATTTTTCGAAGAGAATATTAAATAATATTCATGCTTATATACTTTGAGACTATATGAAATAACGCTTGGCGTTGGATCATTTACAAAACAAAAAGGCTGCTTAGAAGATTCTAAGCAGCCTTTTATTATATATTTTTTATACTATTCAAAAAGAACAGATTTATGATATTCTACTAATCCATCAATGGGTCTTCTTAAAACCTTACCAATAGACAATCCATTTTTAGAAAGCGCTTGTTTTAATTCATCTTGTAGATAATAAGCAATACTTCCAATAAAATGAACAGGAACATCTTTTGCTTGTTCAAATTGGGTAATAGAGTTATCTATAAATAACTGCATTCCCTTTCTGATTAAAGCTTGAGAATATTCTTCATCCTTGTTTTGGATCAAAAACTTAGCAAACGTTGCCAAATAGGTATTTGGATTCGGTTGCTTATACAAATGATTTTTTATACTATCTTCTTCTAGATCGTATTCACTTGCAAATTTCTCGGCTAATTTTTTTGGTATTTTATGGTAGTAAAAATCTCTTAGAAGTTGTCTTCCAAAATAATTACCACTACAATCGTCCATTAAAATATATCCTAGTGAGGTTACTTTCTGGAACAATTCTTTACCATCCCAATAGCTACAATTAGAACCAGTTCCCAATATACATACAATTGCATGTTGATCTGGATCTACAGTAGCGTAAATAGCAGCATATGTATCTTCTTTTACTGAAATTTTAGCTTCAGGAAAGTACTCTACAAAAATACCTTTTAAAAATTTTCGCATTCTTTCTGTACCACAACCAGCTCCATAAAAATATAGTTGTGTTACTTCTTTACGATGTTTATAGAGTTCAAAATTATTTGCTAGACGTTCGTCTATAATTTCCTTTGTTAATACTTCAGGACTTAACCCTAAGGTCTTTGTTACAAATAACTTGTTCCCTTCTTCATCTAATGCGATCCAATCAGATTTTGTTGCACCACTATCTACAATTAAAATCATACGTTAAAATTAAATTAATAGCTTCCTGAAAAACTATTAAGTCTGCTTTAGGTTTCTCGAAAATCAGTAAGAATAAGCCTTAATAATTGTAATTAAGGCTTATAACCTACCAAATAGTTAGCTCTTGAGTTAGTTTAATAAGCAGATCTTAATAAAATTGTAATCTTGTTTAGATTACTTTTCTTTAGATCCTATATAAATTTATAGTGCAGTAATATATTCTGCTAAATCTACCAATTTATTAGAGTATCCAGTTTCGTTGTCATACCAAGATATAACTTTGAAAAACTTAGAATTTAATTCAATTCCTGCATCAGCATCAAATACACTAGTACAAGTTTCCCCAATAAAATCTTGAGAAACTACTAATTCATCTGTATATCCTAAAATTCCTTTTAGTTCATTTTCAGAAGCAGACTTCATTACTTTTTTAATTTCTTCGTAAGAAGTTTCTTTTCCTAACTTCACAGTAAGATCCACAACAGAAACATCTGCAGTTGGTACTCTAAAAGCCATACCTGTTAGTTTCCCTTCCATAGCTGGAATTACTTTAGCAACAGCTTTTGCTGCTCCTGTAGAAGCTGGAATAATATTTAGCATAGCGCTACGCCCACCTCTGTAATCTTTTTTAGTCGGTCCATCTACTGTTAACTGCGTTGCAGTAGTAGCGTGAACTGTTGTCATCAATCCTTCTTCGATTCCGAAGTTATCATGTAATACTTTAGTAATAGGTGCTAAACAGTTTGTAGTACAAGAAGCGTTAGAAACGATTTTGTCTGAAGCTTTAGCATCTTTATGATTTACTCCCATTACAAACATTGGAGCATCTTTAGAAGGTGCAGAGATAACAACTTTCTTAGCTCCTGCATCTAAATGATATTGAGCAGTTTCTAAAGTCGTAAAAATACCTGTACACTCAGCAACGATATCTGCATCTACAGCGTCCCATTTTAAGTTTTTAGGATCTCTTTCTGAAGTAATTCTGATTGTTTTTCCGTCTACAACTAAGTTTCCGTCTTTTACCTCAATCTTTCCATCAAATCTACCGTGTACAGAATCATATTCTAATAAATATGCTAAATGCTCTACATCTAATAAATCGTTTATTCCTACAATCTCTACATTTGGTCTTTTTACAGTAGCTCTAAAAACTAACCTTCCAATACGTCCAAATCCGTTTATCCCAATCTTAACTGTTGACATGTTTACTCTTATTTTTAATTATTAATTATTATTTACCACTAAGTGGCTTTATTTCTCGTTTTTACCCCGAGAGGTGTGTTGATTAATTACTTTTTATGTTGACATTATTTCACAAACTCTCATCAGCTCAGTATCTATTGACGACTTCCCTTTGATTGCTTGTTCTATTGGTGTTAATACAATTTCATCCTTAATAAGTCCTACCATTAAGTTTGATTTACCTTCCATAAGCGATTCTACCGCACGAACTCCCATTCTACTGGCTAACACACGGTCAAAGCAAGAAGGTGATCCTCCACGCTGCATATGTCCTAATACTGAAACTCTAATGTCGTAATTTGGAAGGTTTTCTTCTACATATTCTGCTAGTTCGAAAACATTCTTCCCAGATTTATCTCCTTCAGCAACCACAACAATACTAGATGTTTTCCCACTATTTCTACTACGCTCTAAAGAATGTAATAAGCGATCTAATCCTAGATTTGCTTCAGGAATAAGAATTTCTTCTGCTCCTGCTCCTACTCCAGAATTTAAAGCTAATTGTCCGCAATCGCGCCCCATTACTTCAATAAAAAACAAACGATCGTGTGAACTCGCTGTATCTCTAATTCTATCAATAGCGTCTACAACTGTATTTAAAGCTGTATCGTAACCTAAAGTAAAGGTTGTACCATCGATATCATTATCTATAGTTCCAGGGATTCCAATAACAGGATACCCATATTCTTCATTAAAAATCATTCCTCCAGTGAAAGTACCGTCACCTCCAATTAAAACTAAGGCATCAATTTCATTAGCTATAAGCTGTTCATGTGCTTTAGCTCTTCCTTCTTTAGTTCTAAAATCTTTGGATCTTGCCGATTTAAGAATCGTACCTCCACGGTTAATTATATTTCTTACACTTCTTGCGTCTAATGCTTCTAAATCTCCTTCAATAAGTCCTTGGTATCCTCTGTAGATCCCAACACATTCTATATTATGGTATGCACAGGTTCTTACTACCGCACGAAGTGCAGCATTCATTCCTGGCGCATCGCCACCAGACGTCAAAACTCCTATTTTTTTGATGTTTGTAGACATTAATTAAATTATTTGAATCGTAAAACTACCAAAGAAATTTCAATTTTCTCATATTGTTTTAATTAAAAATACAATAATGAAAGTTTCAATCGTTTTCGTTGATAAATTCTTAACAATTCTGTTATTTTTTATGTGAGTTATTTTCCGATTTTCAAGAAAAAAACGCTTCAGAAAGATAAAATACTAAAAAATTATGATTGAAAATCAAGAAGTATGAATTGCTAAAATATAATTCTGAAGAATTACGAAAATCGTATTGATCTTCTTTAGACGAAATTTAAGGTGATTCCTTACTCTTTTTGGTTCTAAAATTAACTAAACCATTCCCCATAGAATCGTCTTTCTTTTCTTCCTTTTTTTCTGGGGCTTTTTTCTCTTCCTTTTTATCTTTATTACCAACAAATATTTTTTTCATGAGTTCTCTAAAAGTATCAAACTCTACTTGATATGAAATTCCCATTCCCTGAGTGTATCCTTGCTGTTGTGCAAAGAATTGCTGAATCTCATCTTCACGATTAAATATCCTCGCTGTTAAACTTCCTTCTTCATTTAAAAGAATTTGTATTTCTACATCTCCTGCAACAACTGTTTCTGTAACTCCACCAACTGGAACTCCAATTTTTCCGTTTATAAGTATCCTATCACTAATCTGTGTAGAAACGGTAACTCCCAAACGATCTTCTGTAACAAAATCTAATTCTGGGTTTCGCTCTCCAATATCATAAGAAACACCTACATCAAACTTACCATCACCAGAATTTAAAACTTGATTGAATAAACTCGAAGCTGTTTGTACTAAATTCCCCGTTACTGCTGTCTGATTAATACTTAATTCATTTAAAAACACTCCTTGCGACAATAAAGAGAAAGCTTGAAGCTCCCTTTTTGCATTATCATCTAATCGGTATTGTAACTCTGCATTTATAACAGCATTTGCAGAAGGGAAATTGATAGTATAATCTAAAGATGGCTGCATAAGTTGCCCCTGAAGCTCTATGATAACGTCCGTTTCGATTTTCCGTGTAAGCTGACTATTCTCTAACAATACGGCTGGATTTGCGTAGAGTGAATATTTAGCTGCAATATTCATATCTACATCGTCTAAAGGATCTCCTTCCCAGTTGATGGTTCCCCCTGGTTGTACAACGAAGCGCTTGTTTATAAAACCGCCATATTTAAACAAATATTCTCCTGTATAGGTTATAAAGTCACCATACATCCTAAACTTACCGTTGGTATTTATTTCTATTAATAAACTTCCCGCTCCAGTTCCTTTTAGGGTACTTCTTGTCTTTGGATCTATAATAATTTCAATTTCGGCTTCTGGAGTTACATCGAGATCAAATTGCATCTCTACTCCTTTTACCTCTGCTAATTTTTGCTGAAAAGCCTCTTCTTCAGTTTCTCCCTTATCGATAAAATTAATAATAGAAGTATCTCCAATTTCTGTAATATCACTTAACGGAATTACAAAAGTTGTCCCTCTCTCCGTTTTAGCATTCACATCGATATTTATGATCTTATTGGTGAGTCCATAAATCTGAGCATCTCCACTTATAAATCCTGTTCCGTAATATAAAGACTCCTCTTCGCCTCTTGTATTAAGCACCAAGAACCGCTCGCCATTGGTGTCTAAATTTAAATCTAAATACCAATCTCTAAAATAATCGTATGTTATAGATCCATTTAGCGTAGCTTCAGTATTGTATTGGGTGTCTGTAATACCAACATTATCGAATTTAAAGGAACGCCCCTCTAAACTAACATCGGCAATCTTTTCGAAATCGAGGTCTACATTAAGATACGGAATCTTTAAACCTCCATCGGTAATTTGCAACCCACCGTCCATATCTGGATTATCGATAGGACCTGCCATTTTAAAATCTCCAGAAGCAAGTCCTCGCATATTAGAAATAACATCTCCCCCTAAAGGACTTAAAACACTTAGATTTAAATTCTCCAAATGCCCCCTTAAATCTAATTCTGTTTGCTCTTCAGTAGAAATAATATCTCCGAGAATATTCAAAGATTCTCTATCTTGATTTACAATTTTAGCATTTACACCAAACTTGGTTAAGTTATCATTCCCAAGAATAGAAAGGAAAAGATTTCCTAACTTATAATCATTCACTTCGAAGTTTGAAATTTTCACATTCGAAGAAGGCGTATAATTACTATTTCGCTGTAAGATATTAAGATAACCATCAACTGTTCCATCTAATTTTAGGCTATCTATATCTGGAATGATTTTATCTAAAGTAACCTTATCAAACTCAAGATCGATATCTTTATAAGTACTATCAATTATAGTACCTTCTAAACTGATTTGCTCCTCTTTGTAATTCATTACCACCTGACTAATATTCACGGTGTCTAACGTCTTACTAAAGCTTACTTTATTATCGGTATCATTGTTTTCATTAATAATCCAATCGCGTCCTTTAAAACCGAGTTGCGAACGTTTTAATCCGATAACAGATTCTTGCTTATTATTAAATGTATGATAGAAATTAAGATTGTAAACATCATTAAACTCCTTCCCTCCTTTAAATTCAGTTCTAAAAAATAGGGTGTCGTTAATCTTAGTATTTATCAGTGAGAAATCATTAACATCATAGATATTAGAATCGATATTTTTAACTTCTACATAGGTATTGTAAAGTGGATTTTTATTATCGATTTGAATTTCGATATTATCAAAAATATTTCCATTCGCATTAATTTTAGGTGAATTAAAACTCAATTTAAAATCCCCTTCATCAGCAACAATGCTTCCCTTTATAAGAGTATTACTACCAAATTCTATCTTCGGAAAAAAGACCTCTACAATTTTATTATAAATCTTAAAGTTAAAGTCTACATATTGCCCTGGAGCTACTTCCTCTGGTTTATAATTTGTATAGATGCTACCAATAGAATTCTTAATAAGATTCCCGAGTTCTCTAACTCGATATTTACCTTTTAAAGACCCTGTAATAATATCCGGAGAATTAACTGTAATAATTCGCTCTACACCTTTAAATTCTGAAGTGACTGTAAAATCATCAAAATAATAACTGTCATTCTGGTTTACATAGTTAGTCTTATTGAAGCTAATCTCCCCAGCAAGATCATAGAGTGTATTTCCAGCCATATCTGCTACAATATTCCCTTTAAATACGGAAATACTATCCCTGCTAACAAAATTCAATCTATTTAGGTCTATATTATTTACGGAAGCCACAAATTTAAACTCATTGGTCTCTCCAGAAAGATCTGCAAGCCCTTTAAAAGCTATATCAAAGTTCTTATCTTTTGAAGTTACGGACCCATCAAATAATTGGTCTTTAAGAATTCCTGAAACCTTTACATTACTATATTTATATCCATTATAATCAACGCTATATATCTCTCCTATAATTTCTGTATTGAGTACTTCCTGCTTAAATCCAAGTCCATCTACATTAACGTCTAAATTTGTTAATCCAAGAGACTTATCTTCAAGAAAAATTCCCATATCAAAATCCTGTAATGAAAGAAATCCATCATAAGAAGCATTATCGATATTATCAATATTAGTAAGCGTTAAGTCGGAATACCCTTTCCCAATATCTGAAATCAAATTCACTTTAGCATATACAGATTGCTCCGTAATTGTCATATTTCCAAATATAGAAAGCTGCCCTAATCTACTAAATGAAGAAGGCAAGGTTTTTCCTAGAATTCCAGGCAATAAATTGGTTAACTGATAATAATTAGAAGATACATTATTAACCTTTGCTTCGATGCTAAAAGGTTTTGCTTTTTCAAATAAATTATTAAAAACAAAATCTCCATCTATAATGGTATTCTCAGAAGTCATATCGAGATTATTCATTGAGAGTTTGTTTAAAACTCCTTCAAAATCTGATGACAATCTAACTTCTCTTCCTTTACCAAATTCATTGAAATAAAGATTTATCTCATCCAATGCTACGGTAGACTCTTTAAAGTTACCTTTTAGATTCACTTTATTTAAAAAGTCTTTAAAATCTTCAACCTCATAATTAAAAACGATATCCCCTTGAATAAATGATTCTGGAGTTTCTAAGGAAAATTCATCCAGTCTCATTTCCGTTTTAGAATACGAAAAGTTTGTTTTTAATTGATTTACAACAACTCCCTTTTTAGAGGTAAAATCCAATTGATTTATACCCACAGTAACTTTAGGGCCTAAAATCTGAAAATCATCAGCTTCAATATGAAGATCTTCTAATCCTAGAATAAGAGGTGTCTCTTTATTTTCATCCACCAAACGGAATTCACTTTTCTTTACGGAAATATGAGAAGAAGTCATTAAAAAAGGATTCTCAGGGTCTCCCTCTCCTTTATCTAATTTATCAACAAAAACATTTAAATTCGTATTATCTTCTCCTTTATGAATTTTAAGATTCAGCAATAACTCATCTGCTTTTATATCTCCAAATTCTAAATCTCCTTTTACTATATTTTGTAAACTTAAAATGGAAGTATTTAATTTATTTATATAAACTAAAGTGTCTTGTTTATAATCTTCAACATAAACCCCTTTTATATTTACATCTCCAAAAAAAGGCATAAACTGCACTCCATCTATAAAAATGTGTGTATTAAATGTTTCATTTAAATAGTTTGTAGCTCTTTTTGCAATAGAAGTTTGCACAAATGGTAGGGACAGAAAAATACTTGCCAACACCAATATTAAGATGACAACAAGGAGTATTCTAAATAATATTTTTCTTAGTTTTCTGATAGATTTTAATGTTTTACCTTTGCCACTTAATTCCAGTTCAAATATAGCATGAATACTCAAGATGTTTACATACTAGCTATAGAATCTTCTTGCGATGACACTTCTGCAGCTGTTCTTCACAACGATAAAGTGCTTAGCAATGTTGTGGCTAGCCAAAAAATTCACGAAGAATATGGTGGCGTAGTTCCAGAACTTGCTTCTAGAGCGCATCAACAAAATATTGTCCCTGTAGTGCATCAAGCTTTGAGCAAGGCAAATATCGATAAAAAACAGTTAGCCGCAATAGCTTTTACACGCGGACCTGGATTAATGGGTTCACTACTCGTTGGAACGTCTTTTGCCAAGTCGTTATCTCAAGGATTAAATATCCCCCTAATTGAAGTAAACCACATGCAAGCGCATCTTTTGGCTCATTTTATAAAAGAAAAAGATACCCCTATTCCTACTTTTCCATTTTTAGGAATGACAATTAGTGGCGGACATACACAGATTGTAAAAGTTAACGATTACTTCGATATGGAAGTTATTGGAGAAACGATTGATGATGCCGTTGGAGAAGCCTTTGATAAATCTGCCAAAATTTTAGGACTCCCTTATCCTGGCGGTCCTCTTATCGATAAATATGCTCAAGAAGGAAACCCTAAGGCATTTCCGTTTCCTAAGCCAAAAGTAGGCGAATTAAACTTTAGCTTTAGTGGTTTTAAAACAGCTGTTCTCTATTTTATTCAGAAAGAAGTAAAGGAAAATCCTAATTTCATTGAAGAAAATCTGAAAGACATCTGTGCTTCTATTCAATATACAATTATTAATATTTTGATTGATAAATTAAAGAAAGCTACGAAGCAAACTGGAATCAAACAAATTGCTATCGGCGGAGGAGTTTCTGCAAATTCAGGAATCCGAAAAGCACTAAAAGATGGTGAGCAACGCTTTGGATGGGAAACATTTGTTCCTAAATTTGAATACACTACAGATAATGCAGCTATGATTGGAATTGTAGGGTATTATAAATATTTAAATGAAGATTTTACTAACGAAAAAATTACAGCAAAAGCACGTTTTTCATTATAAACAAATAGCAGATTCAGTTTTATCTTTACAAACCTTTTAACACACACCCATGCAACTTTTTTACGCACCAGAAATAGAGAGCAACACCGAGCAATTTACTTTCGATAAAGAGGAAAGTAGACATATTAGTAAAGTGCTTCGTAAAAAAGAAGGTGATACACTTTATATTACTAACGGTAAAGGATGGCTTTTTAATGCTGAAATTATTAATGCTGATATAAAAAATTGTGTTGTTACCATTAAAAGTAGTGAGCTAAAACGTAAAAAGAATTATTATCTGCACATGGCTGTAGCTCCTACAAAAATGAACGACCGTTTTGAATGGTTTTTAGAAAAAGCTACAGAAATAGGAATCGATGAGATTACTCCCATTATCTGCGATCACTCTGAGCGTAAAACCATAAAACCAGAACGCTATGAAAAAATATTGCAGGCTGCCATGAAGCAATCTTTAAATTGCTATCTCCCAATATTGAATGAAGCCATTTCTTATAATGATTTTATGGATGGTGATTTTAATGGACAATTATTTATTGCCCATTGTGAAGATCAAGAGAAATCTGATCTTAAGAGAAAAGTAATGGCAGACAATCAGGTTTTAATCCTTATTGGTCCAGAAGGCGATTTCTCGATTAATGAAATAGAAACCGCCAAAAATAAAGGTTTTACTCCTGTTAGTTTGAGCGACAACCGACTAAGAACAGAAACGGCAGCTATTGTTGCTTGCCATATTGTTTCTTTAATGAATGGTTAATTACTCACAATCCCAAGTGAAATTGGCTACCTTATAATTTAAGGTAGGTTTATAATTATAATGCCACCACTCTGAAGTAATCGCTCCAAAACCGAAAGACTCCATTGTAGTTTTTAATAATTTCCTATTATCCAACACCTCTTTTGGCAAATCGGTATAAGCGTGTCTTGCTTTTCTTCCGAAGAAATCAAAAGGAGTTCCCATATCCAACTCTTCCCCTGCTAAGGTCTCTAATGTAATATCTACAGCACCTCCTTTATTATGTATCGATCCTTTAGCAGGATTAGCAACATAAGTAGCATTTGGCACTATTTTCCACATTTTCTTTTGCACATCATGCGGACGGTAGCAATCAAAAAACTTGATTCGATATCCCTTTTCAACAAAAGCGGCATTAGCTTTTAGCAATCCTCGTGCTGTAACCGCTCGAACATAACATTCACCGCAATCATATACTTGTGCCTTCAAAAAATTATCTTCGGTAGCATATTTCATTTCATAAGCAAAATCATCGCTATAGTCTGCCAATCTAACAAAAGTAGTATCTGGAATTGAAGCTAAAGGAACTACTTGCTTCTTTTCTTCCTCTGCAGGAACTACAGAATCGACAACCTCTTCCAAAGGTTTTTCAATTTCTTGTGTTATCTCTTCTTGTTTTTTCTCTGCTTTGGGAGTTTCCTTACAAGAGAAACATACTATTATAATTAGAACAATTGATAATCTTTTCATCTATTTATTTTTTATAGGTACTATTTTATATCTAGGTGAATTTCTAGACACATAATAACATATTAATGCATTAAAAATATGTTTTTGTAAAGGTATAAAAAGTGTCTCTATTAAAGTTTTCCTAAAGTTAAAAACCTACACAATAGAAAATAATATTTAAAAACAAACAGATAACTAGTTGCAAATAAACACACAATAATTGCTAGAAACCCGACACTAAAAAAAATGAGCATATAGTCTACTTAATATTTAAGTTTTTCTTAGAAAACACTTATAAATCGGTTAACAATTTTGCTTTAATAAGCCTCCTACATTTGAAAAACAAACCAATAGTAATAAATAATTAAAACTATTCAATCATGAAAAAACACATTTTAGTAATAGCAACTTTATTAGTAGGAACAGTAGCAAGTGCACAATCTTGGTCAGATGAATTCCAATTAGGAGCTCGTGGAGGTGTAAACTTTTCTAGCGTTACTGGAGACGATATTGACAGTCCAGATAACAGAACTAGTTTCTATGCAGGTTTGGTTGCTGAGGCGCCAATTAGCGAACGAGTTTCCATTCAACCTGAGGTATTCTATTCCGGACAAGGGTTCGATGTAGATGACCAAGATACCGAGTTTCAAGTAGACTACATACAAGTTCCCCTTCTTGCTAAAATCTATCTAGCTGAAGGTTTTAACTTACATGCAGGTCCGCAAGTAGGTTTTAAAGTAAATGAAGAATTAGATTTTGAACCTACAGAAGATGCTGGAGATTTTGATACCGATGAGATAAATGATATTGATTTCCAATTAACAGGAGGTGCAGAATATAAGTTTGAAAATGGATTCTTCCTTCAAGCTAGATATTCATATGGTTTATCTGAAGTTGTAGAAGATACAGATATTCATAATTCTGTATTTTCAGCTGGATTAGGATTTATGTTCTAATAATTAGTATAAAGAACTAGCTTAAGTGTTAGTTTAAACGTAAGCCCATTTTACGGGGTTCCCCTTTAAACTTACGTTGTATCCGCATTTTCCAAATGGAAAGTGCGGATATTTTTATTTAAACCCCTCAAAATTATACATCTATAAATTTTTATCACCCAAAATCTATGATTCTATAAAAATAGAGCTAAGAAACTCAATTACGTAATATACGTATATAAAATTAAGTATTTTTACTTATATTTGATTTAAAATTACGTAGTCATGAAGAAAGTCATAGTTATCGGAAATGGAATGGTTGGTTATAAGTTCTGTGAAAAGCTTATAAACAAAGCCAATAGAAATGATTTTGAAATCGAAGTCTTCGGAGAAGAACCTAGGCCAGCTTACGATAGAGTTCATCTAAGCGAGTACTTTGGTGAAAAGTCTGCAGAGGAGCTATTAATGGCTCCAACAGTATGGTATTCAAAAAATAAAATCACTCTACATACTTCTTCACTAATCTCGAATATCGATACTCAGAAAAAAGAGATTACTACGTATAAAAAGGAAATATACAATTACGACTACTTAGTTATAGCAACAGGTTCCTCCCCCTTCATTCCCCCTATTAAAGGGTCAGAAAAATCTGGAGTATTTGTATATCGTACTTTAGAAGATTTAGACGCGATGAAAAGTTATGCTTCTAAAATTAAAAAAGAAGGCAAAACACATGCAGCCGTACTTGGAGGTGGACTTTTAGGATTAGAGGCAGCAAATGCAGCTAAAGAATTAGGAATGAAAACTCACGTAATAGAGTTCGCTCCGAGATTAATGCCAAGACAATTAGATCTGCCTGCAAGTAACCTATTAAAAAGCAAAATAGAACAAATGGATATTAAAGTCCATTTAGAAAAAGCTACTTCAGAGATTGTCGGTGAAGATTCAATTGAGGCTATGCAGTTTAATGATAACTCTTCCTTAAAAGTTGATATGTTAATTATATCTGCGGGGATCCGCCCTAGAGATGAGCTTGCTAGAGATGCAGGGATAAAAGTTGGTGAACGTGGAGGTATCTGGGTAAATAATAAGATGCAAACATCGGCAGAAGATGTATATGCTATTGGAGAAGTAGCGCTTTATAACGAAGGTATTTATGGTTTAGTTGCTCCAGGTTACGAAATGGCAAACGTTGCTGTGGAACAAATTACTGGAGGAGACACTAAAATGGTTTCTTCCATAGATATGTCTACACAACTTAAACTTATAGGAACAGAAGTTGCTAGTTTTGGAGATCCCTTCATAGAAAATGATGATGTATCTGTTATTTCTTTTGAAAACAAACACAAAGGTATTTACAAGAGAATTAATGTTACTAAAGACGGAACAAAACTCTTAGGAGGAATTCTAGTGGGAGATTCTTCTGATTATAATACTCTATTTCAATTATACATCAATGAAATGAAACTCCCAGAAAATCCTGAAGATCTAATTTTAGGCGCTCGAGGTGGTGAAAGCTCCTCGGTAGGAAGTGTAATGGATTTCCCAGATACTGCTCAAATATGTTCTTGTGAAAGTGTTACAAAGGGAAGCATTTGCGGAATGATAAAAGACGAAACTTGTTGCTCTCTTTCTGATGTAGTTAAGGCTACTAAAGCAACTAGCGGTTGTGGAGGTTGTAAACCGATGGTCGTAGATTTAGTAAATGAAACTTTAAAATCTCTCGGAAAAGAAGTTAAAGAAACATTATGCGAACACTTTAATTATAACCGACAAGAATTGTACGATCTTATTAAAGTAAATAATGTACAAACATATGACGAAGCCTTAGATCTCTTTGGAAAAGGAGACGGATGTGAAACTTGTAAACCTGCTTTGGCTTCATTATTTGCTAGCATCTATATGGAAACAGCAAATAAGCAAGTTACCATTCAGGATTCAAACGATAAGTTTTTAGCAAACATCCAACGTAATGGTACTTATTCTATTGTTCCTAGAGTTGCTGGAGGAGAAATTTCACCTGAAAAATTAATGGTTTTAGGAAAAGTAGCGCAGAAATATGATCTATACACTAAAATTACTGGAGGACAGAGAATTGATCTTTTTGGAGCTGAGTTACATGAGTTACCTCTTATTTGGAAAGAATTAATAGACGCTGGTTTTGAAAGTGGTCACGCTTATGGTAAATCATTAAGAACGGTAAAAAGTTGTGTTGGATCAACGTGGTGTCGCTACGGAATGCATGAAAGTGTCTCTTTTGCAATTGAGATTGAAAACAGATATCGTGGGTTACGCTCACCTCATAAATTAAAAGGCGGTGTTTCTGGATGCATCAGAGAATGTGCAGAAGCAAGAGGAAAAGACTTTGGACTAATTGCCGTTGATGGTGGATGGAACTTATACGTATGTGGTAACGGAGGCGCTACGCCCAAACACGCTATCTTATTGGCGGAACAATTGGATGACGAAACCTGTGTTAAATATTTAGATAGATTTTTAATGTATTACATCCGAACTGCAGCTCCCCTTACCCGTACAGCTCCTTGGTTAGATAAACTAGACGGAGGAATAGAATACCTTAAAAAAGTAATTATTGAAGATTCTTTAGGAATAGCTGAAGATTTAGAAAAAGAAATGCAAGGTCTTGTAAATAAATATGAGTGCGAATGGAAACAAGCTATTGAAGATCCAGAAATGATGAAACGCTTTAAGCACTTTGTAAATACAGACGAAAGAGATAGCAACATAGAATATGTAGCACTTAGAGATCAAAAAATGCCTAAAGCATGGGTATAATATGTTTACAGTAATCAGTTTATCAGTTGGCAGATCGTTAGTTGTGAAAATAATGTCAACTGAGAACTGAGGAATTTCAGAAAAAACAATACTAACTTCGCAATATTTAAATTATGGAACAACTACTTCAACAATATCAATCGGTTACACAAAACAAAGTTATGCATTGGTTTAAAGCTGGAAATATAAACGACTTCCCTAAAGATGGCGGCGCATGTGTAAAGTATAAATCTAAGCAGATTGCTGTGTATCATTTTGCGAGAAAGTCTGCTTGGTATGCTTGTCAGAATCTATGTCCTCATAAAATGGAAATGGTACTTTCTCGTGGTATGGTTGGTGATCTAAGCGGAATTCCAAAAGTAGCGTGTCCGCTTCACAAAAAAACATTTTCCTTAGAAAATGGAGAGAATTTAAATGGAGAGGACTACAAAATTGCTACTTATCCTGTTAAAATTGAAAATGAAAATGTGTATATTGGCTTCACAGATTAATAAACACAAATATGAGCCAACCAAATTTTAAAGAAGCAATTGAAAAAATAGATCGTGCAAACGCTCAAGATCCAAATACTGAAACTTACCAAGGGAAAGCATATCCAAAAGAATTATTGTATTCCCAACGTATGACGGAGACATTGCTTTCTTTTGAACCTACGGCTACTGAAGAATTGCAAATCGCAGCAAGAGCACAACATATAGAAAGATGGAGAATAGAGCGTAACTCCTACCCTATGGACCGCGTTGGCTATTTAAAATGGAGAGAAGAGCTTAAAAAAATGCATGCTGATGTAACTTCAGAAATTTTAAAAGAAGTTGGTTATGACAATGAATTCTCTGAGCGAGTATCTTTTTTAATTAGAAAAAAAATGTTGAAAAAAGATGAAGGAACACAAACGCTAGAAGATGTTATATGTTTAGTCTTTTTACAGTATTATTTTGAAGATTTTTCAGATAAACATTCCGATGAAAAACTTATCGATATACTTCAGAAAACATGGGGGAAAATGTCTAACAAAGGACATAAAGCAGCTTTAAAATTACCCCTAAGTGACAACAGTTTATCGCTTATTAAACGAGCATTAGCTTAAAAAATTATGAGCACAAAGGTCAACTCGTTAGACCAAAATACTTTCAACAAGCTTAGACAACTATACATTATAGCTTTAAGCGCTATTGCGCTATCCGTAATTATAAGTCAGTTATTAGTACGTAAGTTCTTAAGCGACCAACAAGACGATGCTAAAATTATAAATATTGCTGGTAGACAGCGAATGTTGAGTCAGAAACTAACCAAAGAAATATTATTACTTTCTAATAAAGAAGGTTCTTTAGATAAAAAAGACGCCTTAATTGAGATTAAAAAAACACTTCTCCTTTGGGAGTCTTCACATCAATCACTTCAAAATGGTAATGACAGTTTACACATTGAAGGTGATAATTCTGAGGCTATAAAAGAGATGTTTGATGAGTTGCAACCTTCCTTTAGTAAAATTCAAGCTTCAGTAAATAATATTCTTCACGAGGCAAATACAGATGCAACTACCTTTAAAGATGATTATCAGCAAGAAATAAAAGTTCTATTAATTCAGGAGCAAGAATTTCTAGCTATTATGGATCGCATTGTGAATCAATACGACAAAGAAGCTACTCATAAAGTAGAAAAACTTCAGAAGTTAGAATCTATTTTACTTGTGGTAACGCTTGCTATTTTATTAGCTGAATTTTTATTTATTTTCTGGCCAGCAGCAAAACGCACCAAACAGACGATTAAAAATCTATTAGTTTCTGAAGAAAAGGCTAAAGAAATGGCTTATAATGCTGATGTTTTAAGCCAAGCAAAAGAGAAATCTGTTAATCAGTTAAAAGCCTTAAGCTTGGTTATGGAACAAACATTATTGTTTGCCCGTATTACTCCCGATGGTTATTTGGTACATTTAGGAAGTAAGTTTTCTAGCAAGTTTAATCATAGAAGTTTCAGCACAACAACAAAGTTTTCAGAAGTTATTTCTACGGATGAAAAAGAACAAGAACAGATAGAAAACATAATCAGTAATAATCAAAATACAGGCTGGCAAGGAGAAATTAAAGGAACACTTACCAATGATGAAGCTATTTGGTTAGAAATGTCTGTTATCCCTTATCATCCAGGAGATCAAAAGGAAGAATTACTACTCATTTGTTTTGAGATTACCGAGCGAAAAAAAGCACAACTGCAGATAGAGCGACTAAATAAAGAGCGCTTTGAAGCTAAAATTGATCAGCAGAAAACATTGTCAGCAAAAATCATAGAAAACCAAGAGCAAGAACAAAATAGAATTGCCAAAGATATTCATGATGGAATAGGACAAATGTTAACCGGTTTAAAATTTAATATTGAAAGTATTGATGTTAAAAACACAGCTAAAGCAGCCGAAAAAATTGAACATTTAAAAGAGCTGACTTCAAACATAATCAAAGGTGTTAGAACAGCTACATTTAACTTAACACCTCCAGAATTAACCGATCATGGAGTTGTTCCTGCGCTTTCTAAACTTACTCAAGAACTAGCAAAATTTACAGGTAAGAATATTGTACTGTTTAATAAAACTGAATTTAGTGATCGCTTAGATTCTCTTGCTGAAATTAATATTTACAGAATTACCCAAGAAGCAGTAAATAACGCCATTAAATATGCTGATTCTACACATATTATTATCACTGTTTCCCATAGCAAGGAGCTCCTCAGTGTCACTATTGACGATAACGGAAAAGGCTTCGACACCAATAAATTAAAACCAAGAGAAAATGGTGAAGGAGGAATGGGACTCACTTTTATGAAAGAACGAATAAATTACATTAACGGTCGTTTATTTATGAATTCTTCCCCTGGAAAAGGCACGAGAGTTACCATCAATGTTCCTATTTAGAAAATTTTCATCTCCCAAAGTAAATAGAATCATAAAATTTTTATTTTAGCAGTTCCTAAAATACCACTTTATGAAGATTTTTAAAATTTTGATTCTATTTTTCGTAGGAATCATCTTTTATGCATGTGATAAAGATGATGAGCAAACTCCTGAAGATTTGTTTTATGCAAATGCTTTAACTTCTGTGAAAATGGAGGATATCGCTGGCAATTGGGCTATGAGTACAGTTGAATATAATGGAGAAATTTCTATAATACAGCCGTCTAGACCAGAATGTGGAAGTGACTTTACTTCAATTACTTCGGATGGCAAATACAGAGAATATATCTATTCAGATTCATATAATTGCACAGCGAATGTAATAACTTCTTCTTGGAAATTAAATAATGGTATTCTTACAATTATAGATGCAAATGGAAAGTCTGATGAAATTGTTATTATTAAAGCTACAGATAATACACTTATATTCAAGATAAAAATGGATGTGAGCGCGAGTTTACAAGACCAGATTTTTAGTTTTACTGCTCACTCATATACTCCAGCTGAAGATAAAGATTTATATTCTGATACTTTTGAACAGAATACCAACGAAGAACACATAGAGCAAATTGAGTTCAATTGGCAAACTTATGTAGGTGTAAATGGATTTGAGCGATATGAAATTTATAGAAGCACTACCCTTTCAAAAAATAATGCTACTCTAATTAAAACTATTGATGACATTAAAACTAATTCTTTTATAGATTTAGATCCTCCTATTCAAGATAAGCTTTACTACTATTTTAAAATATATAATGAAAATGGTCTTTTAGGGGAAAGTGAATTACAAAAAGTTTTTACTGGGTCATTACATGTGAGAGAAATTTTTTTAAAGCAACCTACTGTAGTAAATCAGCAAGTAGAATTAGAGTGGGAAGAGTCACAATCCCCATATTTCTCAAATTACACTGTATTAGTTTATGGAGATAATCCTGATGCGCAGCCTATAAAATCTGAAGGAAACACCCAGATTTTAAAAAAAATATACGAAAAAGAAACCCTAAACTTCACGGATGAATTTTCATATATCAAGAATCCAGTATATATAGTTTATGTTGAGGATATTTTTGGAAATACCTCTATAGAATATGAGAACTTAGACTTAAGACAACAAGTCGATTTCGAAAGAGAAGGATTAATTGACCTCTACAATATTGAACAATTTACTCATGATCCAAAAGCACCTTACATATATTTAAATGGATTAGGTGAAAAGAACGGCACTGGTTATAATATTATTAAATATAATTATGAAACTAAAAAAGTTGTTGCTAAAAAAACTGGATTAAGACTATATTCCGGTATAGAAATGAAATTAATAAATTCTGATCAAGGAAATGAGTTATTTGTTAATCATAATGGCAATTTACATATATATGATGCTGACAATCTTAATTTATTACATGAAAATGGTGAATCAGGATATGAAATTACAACCTATAGTGATTTTGAATATATAGATAATGGAATTTATCTTTTTGTCAATAAAACACATCTTATAAGCTATCGAAGAGATTCAGAGGGATTCTCTATGATTGATAGTAAACCACATTTTGATAGAATTTTAAGTACAAATGCTTATCACTTAATTCCTACATCAACTAATAACCTCCTTCTTGGACATAAAGAAATTAATTATAGTCTAAACATAGAGATAGATGATCAAGGCCTAATCGATATTACCGGTCAGACAGCTATAAGCATTCAATCTCAATGGAAAACACGTACTTTATATGAACCTGCTACTGATGAACTTTTTAACTTAGATACAGGAGATATATTCCTAGTAAATCAAACTCAATTAGTAACGACTAATTCTGCTCCAGAATACTTTTTAGGATGGGGCAAAAATGCAACCGAACTTTACGCTGCTAATCATGATGATATCTCTACTAATTATGAAAATTTCAATAAGCAATTAATTGTTATTAAACGCCGTAATCAATACCAGTATGATACATATCCAACGCTGGGGTATCCTATGGCCACATTTAATGATTACAAAGGCAAACTAATAATTATTTCTAGTTACTTTAAAAGAGAAGAGTTAGATAGTTACACTAGCTGTAGAGCCAATTTTTTTATCGAACCTAATGTATCGCTATAATATTAAATTAAGTATTATTTCGTATTTTCGTACTTAGATTCTACGACAACAACTATGGAGCAAATTAATATTATTCTAGCAGACGATCATGTTCTAGTTAGAGATGGGATAAAATCTTTATTGGAAGATGATAAATCAATAAATGTAATCGATGAAGCTTCGAATGGTAAAGAAGCTTTAGAAATCATTGCTAAAAATAAGCCTGATCTGTTAGTTGTAGATATTAGAATGCCCGAAATGAATGGGATTGAAGTTGTTCAGCAGTTAAAAAAAACAACTCCAGAAGTAAAAGCATTAGTACTCTCCATGCATGATTCTGAAGAATACGTAGTTAAATCGATTCAAGCTGGAGCAGATGGATACTTATTAAAAGGTGCCAGTAAAGAAGAATTTATAAAGGCGTTACATACCGTTGCAGAAGGTGGAAAATATTTTACTGGAGATGTTTCTTCTATCATCATTAATAATTTTGTTGATGGAAAGCCTAAGTTGTCCACTAACACAGCGACTACTGAAAATGACTTTAATCTTACCAAAAGAGAAAAGCAAATACTTACTCATGTATTAAAAGGACTAAGTAATAAAGAAATTGCGGAAGAACTTAAAATTAGTAAAAGAACTGCTGAAGTACATCGATTTAATCTAATGAAAAAATTAGATGTAAAGAATCAAATGGAACTTGCGAATAAAGCTAATACTTATAATCTCCTTTAACTTAAACGCTAAAAACTACGTATTTAAACAATTAACTCTCTAGCTAGTTTCCACTATTTTCATATTTTATTCTACTGAATTACAAATATTTCAATTTTAATTGTCAAAATTTTCAATTTGACAATTCTACTTAATTACTTAATTTATATTTTAATTATTACGTATTAATACTTAATTTTATAAATGTAAATTTAAGTATTATGAAAACAACAGTTACAACTAAAGCGACCAAGTTAAATTTAACAGATCTAAGAAGTATTCCAATAAGAACATTTTGGATGTCTTCCATTGCCTTTTTCATGTGTTTCTTCGCATGGTTTGGTATTGTGCCCTTCATGCCCGATGTGGTAAGAGAACTAGGATTATCTCCTGATCAAAAATGGAATGCCGTTATTCTAGCTGTAACAGGAACTGTATTTGCACGATTGCTAATCGGAAAATTATGTGATAAATATGGTCCAAGATTATGTTACACATGGCTTTTAGTATTAGGGTCTATTCCTGTTATATTAAGCGGATTGGTACAAACACCATTTCAATTCTTATTATGTAGATTTTTTATTGGCTTTATAGGAGCTTCTTTTGTAATTACACAAGTACATACCTCTTTGATGTTCGCTTCAAATGTTGTGGGAACAGCAAATGCTACTTCTGCAGGATGGGGTAATCTTGGTGGTGGTGCAAACCGACTAGGAATGCCACTTATTGCTGCGGCTGTTATTGGTTTTGGTGTTGCAGAAACTGAGGCGTGGCGCTATGCAATGGTTATAGCTGGTACTGTCTGCTTCTTAATGGGAATTGCATATTATTTCTTTACTCAAGATACTCCAGAAGGTAACATAAAGGAACTTAGAGAAAAAGGTAAAAAAATACCTAAAGGGAAAAGAGATGAAGTTGGTTTTCTTGAAGCTATTAAAGATTATAGAGTTTGGATTTTATTTATCGTTTATGCTTCGTGTTTCGGAATTGAACTTACAGTATATGGAACGATGGACGACTATTTACAAAACACATTTCAGCTAGAAAGAATTACAGCAGGTAATATTGTTTTATCATTTGCTCTAATGAATATTTTTGCTCGTACTCTTGGCGGGTTTTTCGGGGATAAGTTTGGAAAAAGTAAAGGCCTCCGAGGACGCGTTCTATTTCTAGTAGCCATCCTTACGGTAGAAGGATTGATGCTTACTATATTTTCTACAATGACAAGCTTAATTGCTGGAATTATATTCTTAATAGCTTTTAGTTTATCTGTTCAAATGGCGGAAGGCGCAACATTTTCTGTAGTACCATTTATCAATAAAAAAGCTATTGGATCTATTTCTGGAATTGTAGGTGCAGGTGGAAATGTAGGAGCTTTTCTTGCTGCTATTTTATTAAAGTCAAAATCTGCAGTAGCAGAAAAAATTGCCATTGCAGATCATCAAGGAATGGGTGAAGCCGCCATAAAAGCTGCCCAATCAGAAGCTGCTGCTTCAGCGGTTTCTAGTGGTTACTTAATGATAGGTATGTTGGTAGTAGTAACAGGATTATGTGCCTTAGCGATAAGATTCTCAGCTCAAGATGAAAAAATAGCTCAAAGAGAATTAAAGCAGGCTTCTGGAGAATTGGCTACTGCAAATGGATAATATCTATACCCATAAATTAAGAATATAAGAATCTAGATACTATATAATTATAACATCCGTAATAATGAAGTCCCTCTGTTTTATTTGAGGAAAAATTATCGGAAATTGAAATAGGTCGATCATATAAAATCGAGCAATTACTACTAACGAGTAGCAAAACAAAAGTAAAATGCTGAAAGAAGAAGTAAAAACTACCTGTTCCTATTGTGGCGTTGGCTGTGGCATAATAATAAAAAAAGATGCTCAAAACAAAGTTCATGTGGAAGGAGATAAAGATCATCCAGTGAATAAGGGCATGCTATGCTCAAAAGGGATGAACCTTCACTATGTAGCCAACGATACTTCTGATAGGATTTTATATCCAGAAATGCGATGGAGTAAATCACATCCTAGAGAGCGTGTTTCTTGGGATGATGCCATGGAAAGGGCTGCTTCTGTTTTTAGATCAATTATAAAAAAACATGGTCCCGATAGTGTAGGTTTCTATGTTTCTGGGCAGTGTTTAACCGAAGAATACTATACTGCCAATAAACTTACAAAAGGGTTTCTAGGTACCAATAATATCGACACCAACTCTAGATTATGCATGAGTTCTGCAGTTGTTGGTTATAAAAAAACTTTTGGAGAAGACTCCGTTCCAATTGGTTATGAAGACATCGAATTGGCTGACTGCTTTCTAATTTCTGGAGCGAACCCAGCTTGGTGTCACCCGATTCTTTTTCGAAGACTTGAAAAGCATAAAGAAGAGAATCCAAACATAAAAGTAATTGTAATCGATCCTAGAAAAACTGATTCTGCTAAATTTGCTGATTTACACTTACAACTTATTCCTGGAACCGATGTTGTTCTTCATAATGCCATTGGGAGGCGTCTGTTAGAACGTGGATTGATCGATTATAATTTTATAAAAAACCACACGGAAGATTTTCAGAAGTATAAAGAACAAATTCTAGGAATTTCTATAAAAAAAGCGGCTAAAATCTGCGGTGTTCCCGAGAATGACATAAAAAAAGCTGCCGATATGATTGGCCTTGCTAAAGGTTTTATAAGTATGTGGGCTATGGGGCTTAATCAAAGTGTAGTTGGTACTGATAAGAACTTTTCACTCCTAAATTTATCACTAATTACTGGTCAGATTGGAAAACCTGGAGCTGGACCTTTCTCCTTAACAGGGCAACCAAACGCCATGGGAGGCCGCGAAGTTGGTGGAATGGCAAATTTATTAGCAGTTCATAAAAACCTATTCAATGAAGAACACCGAAAAGAAGTTGCTCAATTCTGGGGTGTAAATAGTATCTCAGGAAAACCTGGATATACAGCCACAGAAATGTTCGATGCCCTGGAGAAAGGAAAACTAAAAGCGGTGTGGATTGTTTGTACAAATCCATTGGTAAGTATGCCAAATGTTAGAAGAGTCGAAAAAGCATTAAAAAATGCAAAATTTGTTGTCGTTCAGGATATCTCTCATAAATCTGATACCACAAAAATGGCGGATTTACTTTTACCAGCTGCCGGGTGGTTGGAAAAAGAAGGAACTATGACGAACTCTGAGCGTAGAATTTCTTACCTTCCAAAAGTTATCAATGCTCCTGGAGAAGCTAGGCCTGATGTTGAAATATTATGCGATTTCGCTAATAAAATGGGGTTTAGAGGCTTTAATTACAATGCTACAGAGGAAATCTATAAAGAGTATTGTGCGATGACCAAAGGCACAAATATTGACATTTCTTTTCTGAATTACGACCGACTTAAAAATGAAGGCACCATGCAATGGCCAGTGCCAGCTTATAGACATAAAGGAACAACACGCCTTTTTGAAGATAAGAAGTTCTATACTCCTTCACAGAAAGCAATTTTTAATGTTCCTTATAGTACAGAAAATGCTTCCATTCAACCTTGTAGCGAATACCCTCTAATTTTGACCACTGGAAGGGTTCGTGATCAATGGCATACAATGACAAAAACAGGGAAGGTATCTCGTTTACATACGCACTACCCTACTCCCGTTTTAGAAATAAATCCTATTGATGCTTATCTATACGGAATTAAAAACGGAGACGTTTCAGAAATAAAAAGTAAAAACGGAGTGGTAAGATTGCGGGCAAAAGTAACAGATAGCGTTCGTGAAGGGGTAATATTTATACCCATGCATTGGGGTAAAGTATTAAAAAGTGACCTCAACAGAGCTAATAATCTAACCAATACTATTGTAGATCCGCAGTCTAAAGAACCTGACTTTAAGTTTACAGCCGTTGCAGTATCTAAATATAAAAAGCAAAGAGAAAAAATAATAGTTGTAGGAGCTGGAGCTGCTGCTTTTAGGTTTATTCAAAATTATAGAGAGCATACTATTCATGATGAAATACATGCGTTTTCTGAAGAACCTCATCCATTTTATAATAGAGTTTTATTACCAGAATATATCACAGAAGAACTTTCTTGGGAGCAACTTCAGAAATTAAAAGAAAATGAGCTTTCAAAGCTTAAAATAACGCTGCATGGTAGTACTTCTATTGTTTCTATTGATAAAGAAAATAAACATATTAAGGATAGCTACGGAAATATACATCAATACGATCGACTAGTTCTAGCAACTGGAAGTCGTGCTTTTGTTCCTAATGATGTTCAATTGGAGCTTCCTGGAAGATTTACCATGAGAAGTAAAAGTGATGCCGACAATTTTAAAAGTCACTTAGAAAATACAAACCTTCCTACTGAAGAGCGACACGTTGTAATTGTTGGTGGCGGACTTCTCGGTTTAGAGCTCGCAGCAGCATTAAAACACCAAGGTGTAAAAATTACAATCGTTCAACGTTCTTCTCGTTTAATGGAACGTCAGTTGGACAAAACATCAAGTAAATTACTAGCCTTAGATGTCCAAGAAAGAGGGGTCCAAATATATTTTGATAATGAGGTAAGTACCGTTTTTGACGATGATGAAAATGGGGATCTATCAATCACTCTAAAAAGCGGGAAAAACTTTAATGCACACGCTATTGTCTACGCTATTGGTACACGTCCAAATATTGAGATTGCAAAACATGCAGGTATTGACTGCGGTCGCGGAATTAAAATCAATCAGCATTTACAAAGCTCGGATCCATCAATCTATGCAATTGGAGAGATTGCACAATTTAACAACGAACTTTTTGGTATTACTTCTGCTGCGGAAGAGCAAGCTAATATTCTAGCAAATTTTATTGCTGGAGATATTAGTAGCGGATACAAAGGCTCCGTACTGATGAATATTTTAAAGTTTAATGACCTCAACCTTTGTAGTATTGGAGATATAAATGTTCCGGAAAACGATACTAGCTATGAAGAAATTATTTTTATGGATGCCACAAAAAGGTATTATAAAAAATGTATTGTAAAAGACGATTTATTAGTGGGTGCTATTCTAATGGGAGATAAAAATGAGTTTGCTGAATTCAAGGAAATGATTGAAAGCAAAATGGAACTCTCCGATAAAAGAAATACCTTACTCCGTGGTGCTACAAATACAAAGCCTGTAATGGGGAATCTCGTATGTTCATGTAGTCAAGTGGGAGTTGGAAATATTGAAGAAGTAATCCGTAATGGATGTTCTGATTTTACTGAATTATGCAAACAAACAGGAGCTGGTCTCGGCTGCGGAAGTTGTAAAACGGAAGTAAGGGAATTATTAAAAAATAGTAGTGTTTTAGCTTAAAAACGATCCAAATGAATAAAGAACTGAACAGATTAATCATAAAAGGCGGTGTTTTATCTCCTGGAGAATTAAAATCGATTGCTGAAGCTGCTGAAAATTCAGGCTTAAAAACTATTTCATTTGGCTCCCGACAAGACATCCTTTTTTCAAAAGAAATAGCCAAAGAATCCATAGCTAATTTTAACGATTTAGAATGGATTGCTCCGAATGAAAAGGGAACAGAAAATATTGTTTGCTCTTATGTTTCTGCTGATATTTTTCCTAAAAATTCGTGGCTTACAGGAGATCGCTATTTATATATTTTAGAGCAATTTAGACATCACCCTTTATTGAAAATAAATATTACAGACCCTAAACAACGCCTTGTCCCTCTTTTTACTGGGCATTTAAATTTTATGGCTTCTGCTCACGATGATTATTGGTATTTGTATGTACGACTCCCAAATTGGGAGGAAATAGTAATGTACCCCGCTCTGATTTACAGTTGGGATATTGCAAAAGTATCGCTCGCCATTGAAGAGTTACTTCAAGAAGAACCCGAAACTATTAATATGGTGTTCGAGCTTGTAAATGATGCAATCGATACCAATAACAGAACTGTTGACACGCCTTTAGATGTTCCTTTCTACCCTTTTCCATATTATGAAGGAATGAATAGAATGGGGTCGGATAAATACTGGTTAGGCTTGTATTGGAGGAATAATAAATACGACTTGGATTTTCTAAAAGCTATGTGCGATTTATGTGCAGAATGTAAAATTGGAAAAATATGTATTACTCCTTGGAAATCTTTTATCATAAAAGGGATTCAAACAGAGTTTAAGCTTAAATGGGAGAAGTTCTTAGGAAAGCGCGGTATTAATGTTCGCCACTCAATGTTGGAGCTTAACTGGCATCTTCCTGTAAATAATAAAGATGCTTTAAAGCTAAAAAAATACTTGGTTTCTAATTTTGATCAAAATGATATTAGTACCTACGGACTTACATTTGGAATTACAGACTATACGAAAAAGGCATACTATTTTACCTCTATTGTAATTGAAAAAAATAGACAGCCAGAAGCATTGGGTGATTTTAAAATTCGAGACACTTACAATTTACTTTATGCAAAAAATTTTGATCCTAATACCATAGAATACATAACACATGTTCAAGATGTAGATAAAGTAGAGCTCCCAGGTTTACTTATGGAACTTAGTAAAATGTATTTTGATACTTTAGGTGAAGAAAAAGAAACTCCTAAAAAGGAAATAGAAATTAAAAAAGAGATAGAAACGGAAGTATACCAATGCAGCGAATGCCTCACCATTTACGATCCTATCTATGGAGATTTAACACAAGATATTCCTGCAAATACAGCTTTTGAACAACTCCCAAATGAATACTGCTGCTCTTTATGTGAAGCACCAAAAGCAGCCATGAAAAGGCTAAATATGATTAAAGAACTGAGTTGATTTTAGGCTTTAGGCTTTAGGCTTTAGGCAAATTTTGAATTTTGAGTTTTGAGTTTTGAGTTCCGATTTAGAATAAAAATTACTTCTTGAACACTAAAACTTAACTACCACCCCCCTTCGACAAGCTCAGGGTGACAACACTAGTCTATTTTAAACTATTAAATAAAGCTGTTTGCTGAGCACTCAATACTTTACTATCAAAATACCCACGACAAGCCCAGGGTGACAATAGTGGTCTATTTTAAACTCTTAAACAAAGTAATTTACTGAGCACTCAATACTTTACTATCAAAATACTCACGACAGGCTCAGGGTGACAATAGTGGTCTATTTTAAACTCTTAAAGAAAGTAATTTACTGAGCACTCAATACTTTACTATCAAAATACCCACGACAAGCCCAGGGTGACAACAGTAGTCTATTTTAAACTATTAAATAAAGTAGTTTGCTGAGTACTCAATACTTTACTTTCAAATACCCTTCGAAAGATTGAGGTGATTAGGACACTGAAACAACTGCGGGCTAAAGACTAATCGTGTTGCTGTCCTCTTAATATTTTAAAAACATGAAGGACATGAGGAAATATAGCATCCATAGATTCGCTAGCTCCGTTTGTAGATCCCGGTAAGGCCAAAACCAAACAATTCCCAATTGTTCCCGCTACACTTCTTGAAAGCATTGCAAACGGCATTCTTTCTTGTCCGTAACTACGAATGGCTTCTTCTATCCCTGGAATTCTTCGCTCGATAATAGGCTCCAATGCTTCGGGAGTAACATCTCGGTATGAAAGTCCTGTACCTCCAGTATAAATCAATAAATTGTTAGTTTTAGATAGTTCTAAAGCTTTTTCAGCTATAATAACAGCTTCATCAGGAATAATTTCATAATTAGAAATCTCGATTGACGATTCCTTTAACTTCTCAATAATAGCTTTCCCTGCCCTATCTTCTTTCTTCCCATCAGAAATAGAATCAGAACAAACGATAACAGCGGCTTTCAAATTAGAAGGAAATATCCTTTTAAATCCTTTAAGCGCACTTTTACTCTTTACAATCCTTAAAGCACCAATGGCTATCCCAGCATCTTTAGTTTCGAAAGTATTTACTAGTGTAATGGCAGCAACAGAAGCACCTAACATTGCTTCCGAATCTAAATTAGTTTTATGAATTGCTTTTACACTAACTGTAAATGTAAGCTCTTCCCCCTCCAATTCATCCGTTATATCTATACTGTCCAATAAAGCAGGATACACATCTGGAATAATCGAAAAGGCATTTTTTACAGCCAACTGCGCTCCAGTTTTCACCAATGTAAAAACCTCTTTTGTATAAAGCGGTATCAATTCTTCATTCAGTGTAATTGTAATCGCTGCTATAGAAGTACAAGCTGTTTTTATTTCACGAGAAATATCATTCATATTTTGGGTATTGCTTATTTAAATAAAAAGAAGGTTTCTGCTCTTAACTGTTTACTTTCCACTGATGAGTCTCATCTTCAAAAATTTCTTTTCCAAAAATAGGCACCTCTTCTTTTATCATATTTACAATAGCCTCTGTAGCTTCGTAAACCTCTTTCCTTCTTTCAGAAGAGACAAAAACAAAAAGACAGATCTCTCCAGCATTTACTTTTCCTAAACTATGATAAATATGCATGCAAGTAAGGTTGAACTTCTCAAAAGCTTTCTCCCGAATTTCATATAATTTTTCATCAGCCATACTTTCGTAGGTAGTGTATTCAATTGCACTCACCTTATTACCATCAATCTCATCTGCACGTACTTGTCCTAAGAAAATATTATGTGCGCCAATAGAATGTTTCGATTGGTGTTTTGCTATAGAATCTGCTATAAATGATGGGGATATTGCTCCCTCCATAAATACATTTTTCTTCTTTTTCATCTTAAATCATTATAAAATTCATTCGAATCATAAAGTTACTGAAGAATCTCCAAATAACGAACTTCTTCTCCCTTTTCTATTTGTGTAGTTTTTTCAGAAATATATACAAGAGCATTGGCATTTACTAGACTTTGAAGCATTGCCGAATTCTGATTCTTAAAAATTTTTACTGAAGAACCTTTTACCTCAGCTCTTAAGAACAAACTCCTTTTTGTAGTATTTGTGATAGCGTCTTCTAAAGTTGCCGTTTTAAAAAGGGTATCAGTGATCTTCCCCATAGCTAATTGAAGTGCAGGAAGCACATACGCTTGATAATTTATAAAGCATGCTGCTGGATTCCCTGGAAGTCCAAACACCAAAGTATTATCTTTCTTTCCAAAATAAATAGGCTTTCCTGGCCGCTGATTTATTTTATAAAATTTTTCATCCACACCATTTATATGAAAAGCATTTCTCATTAAGTCATAATCGCCCACTGAAATCCCTCCAGAAGCGATAATAAAATCATATGCTTCCAAAACTTCCTTTACTATAGAAGTAGAAGCTGCTTGTGTATCTTCGACATTAAAACAATCTACAATCGTTACCCCTGCCTTTTTTAATAGCATTTGCAACATTATAGAGTTACTATCGTAAATTTTACCATCAGTTAACGGAGTACCTGCTTTCTCCAACTCATTACCCGTAACTAAAATAGCTACTCGTGGTTTTTGTGAGACTGTAACTTTATCAACACCTAGTCCACTAAAGAATCCAAGTGCAGCACTATTTAATAAAGTTCCCTTTTTTAAAGCTAAGTCTCCCTCTTTAATTAATTCTCCCGGAATTCTAATATTAGTTTTCTGTGATATTTTTTTTTGTAGTAAAATTTCATCACCAGACTCTTCCACGTGCTCCTTCATTATAACGATATCAGCATCTTTAGGAACTCGTGCTCCTGTAAAAATTCTAACTCCTTCGCCTTTCTTTAATACTATATCCTTGCTATCACCCGCTTGTATTTCACCAATAATCTTATAAGAATCACCATTATATTGACAAACTGCAAAACCATCCATTGCTGATTGACGAAAAAGTGGTAGATTTATACTTGAGTAAATATTCGATGATAAATAAGAGTCGGATGCTTTAGTAATATGAATATGATGAGTTCCTAAGGAAATAGAATTGTCTAGAATTGACGTAATTGCTTCTTTTACAGAAATCATTTCTTTATCTTTAAACTAAAACAAACATAATGATTATTTTTTTAATCATTACCATAAAAATTACGTATTTATGTATATTAATTAAGTATTTATACTTAGATTTAAATAAATTTAATATTATGAAGAAAATTATTACCACCTTACTTGTCTTTGTTTGTTTTACAAGCACTGTCTTTAGTCAAACTTTAGATGTTTCTGCAGACATACGTCCGCGTTTTGAGTATCGCCACGGTTTTAGTGCTCCATTTCCAGATGATGCAGATCCTGCAGCATTTGTAACGCAGCGTACCAGATTAAATATGAATTATAGTTCGGAACTATTAAATATTATGGTTAGCGTGCAAGATGTTAGTACTTGGGGAGATACGAGGCAGATTTTACCTATTGACGGAAACGATTCTTTTTCGTTATTCCAAGCATGGGCAGAATTAAATATTAATGAGAATTGGTCGACAAAAGTTGGTCGACAAACTATTATATACGATAATGAGCGTATTTTTGGTGGTCTTGATTGGGCTATGCAAGGACGTTTTCATGATGCTGCACTTATAAAGTATCGTAACGATAGCTTTATGGCGGATGCAGGTTTTGCTTTTAGCCAAACGAGTCAGGAAAACACGGGAACTGCTTATGACGTTCCTGGTTTCTTTACTTATAAAACGATGCAGTATTTATATGCAAAGAAATCATGGGAAAAAGCATCTGCTAGTTTCCTATTCTTAAATAATGGTTTCCAAAAGTTTGATACTAATGATGAAGCAGATGGAGTTTATTACACACAAACTGCTGGTACCTATGTTAAGTTCCCTATTTCAGTTTTAGATTTTGCAGGTAGTTTCTACTATCAGTTTGGAAAAGCATACCCTTTGGATGTTAACTTAAATGCATATGAACTTATGCTTGAAGGTAGTTACAAACCACAAAATACATTATTCGCTCTTGGATTTGAGATATTAAGTGGTTCTGATTCTGGTGATAGCAGTAGTAACTCTTTCTTCCCATTATATGGTACAAACCATGGATTTAATGGTTTTATGGATTATTTCTATGTTGGTAACTATGCAAATAACGCAGGTTTAAATGATATCTACGGTAAAGTAGTTTTTAAAACAGGTGAAAAATCAAGCTTATTAACAGCAGTACATTACTTTGGTGCAAATGGAGATCTTCCTAATGATGCTGATTCTTATTTAGGAACAGAAATCGACTTACAATACACTCATAAGCTAATGAAATTTGCTACTTTAAAAGTAGGATACTCACATATGTTTGCTTCAGATAGTATGAGTATTGTTAAAGGTGGTGTTACAAACGACAATACTAATAACTGGGCTTGGGCAATGTTAGTTATCAACCCTAAACTTTTCAGTCATAAAATAGCTAACTAATAAAACACAAAAATTAAAGGCATCCTATAAAGTATAATTATATCATCATACTTTATAGAATGCCTTTTTTAATACAGTAATACTAAACTAAATGTAAACCTTATTCATTTTTGCAAAAATTAGTATCAACTGTATTTAGATTAATACACAAAAAGGAATTGCTTTTACTTAATTCCTAATCGGTTATAAAATTCTTCTTTGTAACTATCTCCAATCGGAATTCTAATATCATCTATCACTACCTTATTCTTCTGAATTGTCTTTACAAAAGGTACATTAATAACAAAAGACCTATGAATTCGTACAAACTCTTTTTCTGGAAGTTTAGACAGCAGCTCTTTAAAACTCATAAGGGTCAAAATAGGCTTATTGGTCCCGTTTATATGAACTTTTAAGTAGTCTTTAAGACCTTGAATATACTTTATATCTTCAAGATCAACTTTTACATTTTCATAATCTGCCTTTATAAAAATATAGTCATTTTCTAGCTTCTGATCGCCAGTCGAGGAAAATACATTTGTAGTCATAGTAGAATTTTTATTAGCAATAATTTCTTTAGCTCTAGATACCGCTTTTATAAATCGATGATATGGAATTGGTTTTACAAGATAGTCTACTGCATTAAGCTCAAATCCTTCTACAGCATATTGAGAATAAGCAGTGGTAAAAATAAAAAGTGGCTTATTATCTAATGAATTTATAAAGTCTATTCCATTAATTTGAGGCATTTCGATATCAGAAAATATCAAATCTACATTTCGCTCCTTTATAGTTACAATAGCATCTAAAGCATTAGTAAACACTCCTACCACATCTATAAAGTCTAATTTGCCGCAATATTCTTTTATCAAGTCTATTGCTAATGGCTCATCGTCTATTATTATGCATCTCATCGCCTTGAATATTTAATATCGTTAAATTTATTGTATAGTACTTACCGTCATTCTGCATGTCTAATCGATGCGCTCCTGGATATAATAGTTTTAGTCTATTTTGAATATTCTCCAATCCAATCCCGGAGCTTTCAGGAGATTTCTTAACAATCCCTATCTTATTCCTTACAAACAAATGAATCTTATCTTCATCAATAGAAATATTAATTTTTATCCATGTATTACCTCTATAATCAGTACCGTATTTAAAAGCATTTTCTATAAAAGAGATAAATAATAGTGGTTTTATAGTCTTTTCCCTTTCATCACCATAAATATTAAAATAAACTTCTTCTGCATTAGGTAACCTTAATCGCTGAAGCTGTATGTAGCTCTTTATATAATCCAATTCTTTGTCTAAGGAAACAATCTCTTTATTGGCTTCATATATCATATAGCGCATCAATTCTGATAAACTTATGATAGCCTCAGAAGTATCTGGAGATTTCTTTATGGATAATGTATATACAGCATTTAAAGAATTGAATAAAAAATGAGGATTCAATTGTGTTTTTAAAAATTGGAGCTCAGAATTTACCTTCTCAGTTTCCGTTTTCTCACGAAGACGTTCGTTATTATTCCACTCAATATATACCCTAATAATTGTACCAACCACAAAATAAAAAGCAGCGCCAATAGCTGGACCTAAAAACATTTTAAAACGAAACCACTCATCTCTTGGGAAATTAAACCTTCGATCTATAGCTGGAGGCAATCCTCTCACTTCTTCTCTATTGAACATTATATCTGGAGGTAGCGTGCGTTCCATAATATAATTCACCACTAAAATTACTATCAGTGATACAAAGAGATAAGGGATTATCTTTTTCTTTAATAGAAGTTTAGGTACTAAAAAGTAATAATTGAGATAAAATAATGAGATATTTATAAAGAAACTTGGAGAGAAAATAGAGAAGAAATCTATACTACCCGTTCTACTATACGATTGGAAGAGTATTACTCCCGACCAACATAGCCAAACTAATACATGCAAGAGTACATCACTAAAAATTCCATTTGATTTATTTATGGAGTTTAAATCAGTCCTCATATTTTTCTATATTGATGTGTAAACTATCGATCTCTTCTTTATTAATTATCGGTTTCTGCTTCTTCATCAATTTCCCTTTTACCACTTCTGCAATTTTAGCTGCATCTTCTTTGGTGGCAAATGCTTTTCTAAAGCTAATTGCGGGAATATATTCCTGCTTTATTAGCACACGATTTTTATAGGATACTTCATAACCAAATCCTCCATCTACTTCTATAACTTCACTAGTAATTGGTTCCTTTTTATTACATGAGTAAAGCAAGGATAATAATACTAAACAACTGGTTATTAGCAGGTAGCTTTGTGTTTTATTTAACCTCATCCAAAAAAAATCTTAAAATTTAGAAATAGAAATATGTATAAACAGTTTAAGAGGTGCGTATCCAGCGCACCTCATATTTAAAACTCAACAAACAAGCAAGATTTTAGCCCTGCCTTAATCTTCATCATCGTATTCCATGGTTGGGAAAAACTCATCTATATCATCTAAATAAAGACTTCCTGTTCTACCTAACCCTACGAAACTTCTTATTCCATTTGAAAAAGCAATCGCATCTTGACGAGAAGACCCTTCAAAACTTGTTAGCTCTTCCCATAAATCATTTAAAGGATTGTATTGCCATGCACTTGCTACAGCTCCACTCTGTTGTCCAGTTACAATATATCCGTAACCATTCATCGTAAAGCCTACTGCATTACTTCTCATTACGGCATAGTCATCTTCTTCATCTAAGTCTAGTAATTTCGTCCAAGCATTCGTTTCTGGATCAAACTTCCAAAAATCATCTGTATAAACACCATTAGAGATTCCTGTTCCTAGGTAAGCAATTCCATCAATAACAAAAGTTGTAGCAGCTCTCTTTTTATTACCACCGTAGCCTTCTAATTCTGACCATGAGTCTGTTGCGGGATCATATTTCCAGAAGTCTTTACGATCGTTATCACCATCAAAACCAGTTCCGAAGTAACCAAATCCATTAATACTAAATGCTGTTGCACTACGTCTATTAGTTCCTGGGAAATCTGCAATTGCTTCCCAAGTATTCAATTCTGGATCATATTCATAGAAATCTCCTAATTCATCCAATCCATCATATCCAGATCCGATATATCCTTTTCCATCAATTTCAAACCCTACTCCTGCACTTCTTGCTACACCAGGGAAATCTGCTTTCTGAGACCAATAATTCCCATCCATATCGTAAGCCCAGAAATCATTTAAATAATCATCGCCATCATAACCAACGCCCATATAACCAATATTACCTATTGTAAAGGCAGACGACCCACTTCTTGGAGAGCCATCAAAAATAGAACGGTCGATCCAGTTTCCTAATTCGTCATCATCATCGTCAGACGAGCATGCAATAAATGTAGTACTTACAAATACTAATAATAGTAATGATCTTAAACTGTAATTACGTTTCATAGATTTAATTTTTGGGTAAAGCTAAGTCAGAGATAAAAACCTAAGAAATGGAATATATAAACCCCCCATTTTAATATACGAATAGGGTGTATTTATCTATAAGCACCTCCTATTCTATTCGTAGTAGAATTATAGGGGTTTGTATACTAATTTTTTAAGATGATATATTAAGATTTTTATAGCGTAATAGTCACGTTACATTTACCAAAAAAACAGATGCGAACACCTATTATTTCTATGATTTTACTCGCTATTATTATGTGTTATTCTTGCACTGATGATAGCCCTTACGACCCAGATTTTAATGCCGGTAACTCTTTTGTAGATAGTCAGATAAGAGTCATAGAAATTGACACTCTTACTATTGAAACTTCTACAATGAAGTTCGATAGTCTTACAACTTCAAGTAGCAATAGAATCCTCTTAGGGAAATACACTGATCCCGAATTTGGAACTGTAAAAGCCGCCAGCTATTTTGAAATGCTTCCTGATAGTTACACCATAGATAGTGAAGCTACCTACGATAGTATTGCGCTCTATCTTCATTACGACAACTATTATTATAACGATACACTACAAAACAATAATATCCATGTAAAAAGAGTAACGAAAGCCGTAAAGCCCGATGAAGATGTTTTTTACAACACCAGTGAAGTTGATTATAACACTGAAGATATAGGATTACTTACTTACCGTCCTCGCCCCATGGAGGCAGATACTTTGGAAATAAAAATAGATGACGAGTTGGGGAACGAAATATTTGACAACCTTCAGACAAAAGTGATTACAAATTCCGACGAGTTTAAAAATTACTTTAAAGGAATTACCATACAACCTGGAGACAGCGATAATGGATCTGTTATAGGCTTTTCTACGGAAACTACTTCCTGCTATATGCGATTATATTATACGATTGAAGAAGATACATATCTCTCACAAAGCTATCTTGATATTCCTATCAATAAAGGAACTGATTATGCTTCATTTTTTAATCAGATATCCTCAGAAAACTCTAACGAATATATACAAAGTCTAACCGATCAAGAAGAGGTTATTTCTAGCTCACAAAGTGAAAATAAATCATTTATTCAGTCTGGAATTGGAGTTGCTACAGCTATTAGTTTTCCTCACATAAAAACCCTTTTTGATATTGAAGGCACAGGAACTATTCTAGATGCTACACTAAATATACATCCTGAAATAGCGTCGTATAACGACAATCTAACACTTAGAGACACACTTAATGTTTATGTTTTAGATCAAAATAATAATGTTACGGAACAGCTAACTTATAGTGACGGTAGCGCAGTACAAGCCATACTCAATAAAGAAAACCAAGAGTTTAATAACATCTATTACGTTCTCCCTTTTGGAACTTATGTAGAAACCCTTTTAAACTTAGAAACGGACGATATTCAATCTTTTGCTCTTTTACCTAACGACTTTGAATCGAGTGTAGATAGAATGGTTTTATACGGAAGTACTAACAATAGCTACAAAATTGAATTAAACTTAATATATACTGTTTATGATGAAGATGAAAATTAATCTAGCCCTTCTGTTTTCCCTATTTGGACTATTTACATATGCACAATCAGAAAGTTTAACGAGTTCCCCTTACTCATTATATGGCCTTGGAGTTATCAATCAAAGTGGTATTGGGAAAGTAAATGGGATGGGATATACAGGAATCGCAATGAAATCCGACGGGTATATTAATAATTTAAACCCTGCCTCCTATTCTCTTATCCCTCAAAACAGTTTTATATTTGATGTTGGAGGAAAGGCTGAACTTAATACTTATGAAAATAAAAATAATGCAGAGAATAATACTAGTTTTAATTTCTCTAACATAGCATTTGCATTTCCTATAAATAGTAAAATGGGAATGGGACTAACACTTATTCCATACAGCCAAGTAGGGTATTCTTTAATTGGATTAGAAACTAATATTGAAGGCTCTACGGAGACTTTTAAAAGTAATATTCTAGGAAGCGGTGGATTGAATGAATTTAGCGGAAACTTTGGTTATGCCATTATTCCGAGAGTTAGTGTGGGGATAAGCGCTTCTGTATTATTCGGAAATATTGAAGAGGAAGAAAACTTTACTTTAAGTAGCTCCTCCTTTTCTTTAGAGGAAGAAACCTCTTATTCTGGACTACAATTAGGGCTAGGAACACAAATCGATGTTTTAAAAAATGTTTCCATTGGAGGAACTTTAAAGCTTCCAACTGCTTTGAGTGGAAGTTTAAAACGATCTACTTATAAAACCCTTGATTATAATAGTGTCACTATCGAAGAAGAAGCGGAAGGTGATGTTTCCGATTTTGAACTCCCTATGCAATTGGGACTTGGTTTTAGCGCTCGTTTGTTTCAAAATAAACTTACCATAAATGGAGACTATAAAAAGAGTTTTTGGGATGACACCAACCAATCGGATCATATAGGAACCTATGCAAATCAGAATATTTTTGGACTAGGATTAGAATTCAATAGTGATTCTAGAAACAAAAGCTATTTTAAGCGTATTTCCTACCGTACAGGTTTTAATTATGATGATGGATATTTAGAAATAAATGATAATAAAATAAGTAGTTATAGTGTTACAGCAGGACTAGGATTACCTATAAGCAACAGAAATAATTCCACTTTGAACCTTTCCTACAGCTACGGAAGCAAAGGTCTTGTTGATAATATTTTGGTAAAAGAAAACTACCATCTTATTACTCTTAATTTGACTTTACAAGATTTTTGGTTTGTAAAAAACTTAGTTAAATAAGTTTCTAATAGCTTAGGGAAGCTACTTCTCTAAGCTATTTATTTACTGCTGAAGTGTTTCTCCTCAACATATAAATAAGTCCTATTATTGCTAAAACTGATGAAGCATAAAAGGCATGTGGAATATGATTTATTGTTGATTGATAATACCAACCAGAGAATAAAGCTCCAATTCCAATCCCCGCTTCTAGAGCGATATACATAGTCGCCATCGCTTTACCTCTTGCTTCTGGTCTACTCATATCTATAGTCCATGCATTTAGTGAAGGCGTTAAGCCGCCCATTCCAACACCATATAAAATGGCTCCTACAATAAATAGTAAATGTGAAGTAGCCAATCCAATGACTACAACTGCTACAGAAAGCACTACAAGTCCTAAGGTGATAACAACAGTTCGTCCATATTTATCAGAAGCTTTTCCAGCTATAAATCTTATTAGCAATGAAGAGATGGTAAATACTATAAAAAACAATCCTTTATTTGCAATTCCAATATGGGTTGTCCAATCTGGAATAAGTGTTAACATAACTCCATAAGAGGCATAACATAAAAATGTTACCAAGCCTGCTGGAAGAACTTCGATAGCAATAATATCTCTTCTTGATATTTTTAATAATGACCATGTAAACTTTTTCTTGGGTGATAATGTTTCCTTCATATTTAGAATGATAAGCATCGAAAGAAAAGCACATGCCGACGAGATATAAAATAAGGTGCTGTATGAATAATTCATTTTTATAAAGCTTCCTACAGCGGGTCCAACAGCCATTCCTGTACTATAAAATAGACTTTGCATCCCAATAGCTTCTCCCCAAGCGCGCTGAGGTGTAATATCTGCTACATATGCTGAGGTTGCCGTAGGCTTAAAACCTGTAGAAAACCCATGGAGAAGTCTCAATATTAAAAAGCCTGCAACAGTATTTAAAACAGGATATAAAACTCCACAAAGCACACATACCAAAGCTCCAAAAACCATCACAGGAACACGACCAACAGTATCAGTAATACGTCCGCTAAAAGGTCTAGAAATTCCTGCGGTAAGCGTAAATAATGCTATAATTAAACCAATGTATTTAGCTCCTCCCAAAGAGCTTAAATAAGCAGGAAGTTCAGGAATAAGCATATTGTAACTAGCAGAAAAAAGTAATGAACTAGAACATACCAATGCAAACTTAAAATTGTAGATTGGATGCGAATTGTATTTTACCGCTATATTCTTTATAAAGCTCATGCTGATTAAATATCTTTGTTTGTAGCTATTTTGAATGCAAAGAAATGGTTTGTAATAGTTTTTAAAAAGGACATTTGTCCGAAGTAGTAAAATGATACGAAAAAACGCCGACCTCTTACAATATATCACACAAAAACTCCTGAAGGAATCTAATCAGAATATCATTACGCAATCTTATAACGCTGGAGAAAAAATATTAGATCAGAAGAAAAGAGTTTTTTCGGTGTATATTATTAAGTCTGGAATAACAAAATGCTATCTTACAGAAGATAATGGTGTAGATTTTATCCAAGAATTTTTTGGTGAAGGTGAAATTTTTGGAGAATTAGAAGCTATAAATGGAGATACTAGTTTCTGCTGTATTGAAGCCATAAATACTGTTGAAGTATATAAAATAGAGGCTTCATATTTTAATGAGTTATTAGAGAAAGATCATATTTTTAACAAGCATATTTTAAAAGCTCTAAGTAAAAAACTCACTTATACAGCAGTTCGCCATGCCTACAATCAATCGCACACTTTGGAAGATAATCTGCTAAGGCTAATCCATCAATTCCCTACTATTATAGAGGAAATTTCTAAACAAGACATTGCAAATTATTTAGGAATCACCCCTCGGAGTTTAAATAGAGTTTTAAATACTTTAAAACCTTAAAAATTAATCATTCAATCCTAATCCTTCATAAATCTTAGGAATATATTTTTCAACTCTTGCCAAACGCGTTTTTGATTGCTTTGCTTGAGAAAAATGCAATAAATAACCTCGTTGCCTTCCTGGAGTTAAAGAATAAAAAGCATCCTTTAATTTTTGGTCATTATCAAGTTTTGCTTGAAATTCTTCTGGAATTTCATATTCCTTTGTCTTCTTTAAAGCTACTTTCAACCCTGCTTTCTCCACTTCTACAGCCTCAAAAATATAGGCCTTTAAAGTGCGCTCTAAATCTAATATCTCTTGGAGGCTTGTAAAACGAATCTGACGAGCAGATTGTACATTTTTAGTTTGCTGAATCAAAATATCATCTGCGTCATTTAATAAAACTCCTTTATGAAATAACAGTGCACAATACGATTTAAATCCATGTATTAAAACCACATTGCTCCCATTAAATGTATAGCATGGAACGCCCCATTTTAATTCTTCTATAAGACCACAATCGAGAATAATAGTTCTCAATCTCTTATAACATTCTTGCCATTGGTCATCTTTTTCAAAAAAGAAATCTACTTTAGGATTCATAGTTTTGTTTATTGAACTACTAAAATAAGAATAAGTTTATTTTAGAATACCAGTTTATCAAAAATTACGCTTACTTTTTAAATCTTCTTTATTAATTATCACCTATTATAATCAACCCAAGATTTCATTCTACCTACATACATTTTGAGATAGTTTTCAGAAAGAAAAATATTAGACCAATCGAATCTTTGTGCTTGAATTCCGAGGTAAAAAATAAAAACTGCTAATCCAGCTTTTGGGATTAATGCTATTTCCTGTTCTGGTAATTCACTAATACTTTTGTATCCCTCTAAAAAATTTTTCTTCTTAATTTCATATTCCTCTTTATCAACTTCAATATTAAACAATTGATTACAGAAATATCCAATATCTAAAACTCGCCAACCATTACCACAGAAATCAAAATCAAAAATGGTGATTTCATTTTCATCTGAAACCGCCATATTATCATACCAAATATCCATATGAACTATTCCAGCCTTACTACATTGAAAATCAGAGCTTTTAAATGCTCTTGCTTGCTCTTTTATAAACTGCATTTCTGGTAACTCTTCAGAAAAAAAAACCTTTAATTTCTTATAAGAAGCCTCAAAAAGTGATTGTTGGTTATAAGAGATTCTATCAATAGTACTTTTCTCAGTAAGCTTATGAAATCGAGCCATAAGAGCACCTATTTCGTAACAGGTTTTATTGCTCATAAATCTAACTTTACCACCTTTAGCAAACGAAAATAAAACTACATATCTAACTCCTTCTGGTGCTTCTATTTCTTGGATAAAACCTTCACTCTTATCTTGAAGAGGATAAGAAATACTTAGATTATTATCCTTTAATAGATTTAAAAGCTTTATTTCTTCTACTATTTCCGATTTTGACCTCCAATTATGGCTATAAACCCTAATCACATATCTTGTTTTGCCTTCAGAAAGGAAGTACGTATGATTCATTCCCGTTCGAAACAACTTACAGTCGTAACTCCCTACAAGTCCATATTTTTCTACTACAAAATCTCCCAATTCTTTAGCTGAGATTGTAGACGCTATTACCGGAAATACGTCCATATTCTTATTGTAATTTAATTGTTATACCTAAAAAGTACTTATACGTTATAATCTACTCAATGCTTCCATTATAATCTCCTTCACTCTTTCTTTTAAAGAAGCTGGTTCGATAATAGTTGCATAGTCCGCAAACATAAGAAACCAACGTGCAAATCCATCCTTTACATCAGAAGTAAAAAAAGTCATTTCAACGTCATTCCCTTTTATCTTTTCTGAAGTAAGTCCGTAATAATTACAATTACTCTTCATGTATTTTGCAATCTGCTTGTCTACCAAAATTACGATCTTAGTTTTATCGCACTCCTCTTCTTTCTTACGATAATCTTCTAATGTTCCGTGCGTTAATAAAAAAGGAGTCTGCGTCCTACTAATCTTAATAATTCGATCGGTGCGGAACTGCCGATAATCCTTTCTTAAATGGCAATACGCCATCATATACCAATAATTATGCTCATGAAAAAGTCCTACGGGTTCTATCAATCTTTCAGAATGTTTCTCAGCGTGAAGCGACTGGTATTTTAAAAAAATCTGATGCTTCTCTGCAATGCTTTCAAAAATAATCTCCAATGCATTAGGAATCTCTTTATTAAAAAGTTCGCGAGATGAATTTATGGTAACTTGAGATTCTATAGCATCGATCCAATCTTTTTCATAACCCCGTAAAACAGATTTTATTTTGTACATAGCCGATTGATAGTAAGCTCCAAGAGAATCGTCTGTAAATTGCTGCATCAGCTTTTCTGCAGCTACAAAACTCCCTGCCTCTTCTTTTGTAAACATTACTGGCGGAAGTCTGTACCCCTCCATAATGCTATATCCAATTCCAGCCTCACTAATAATTGGGACTCCAGATGCTTCTAGCGTTCTAATATCTCTGTAAATAGTTCGTAAACTTACTTCAAAACGTTCTGCAAGATCTTGTGCTTTGACTATCTTTTTCGACTGTAACTGCGTTAAAATAGTTACAATTCTATCAAAGCGTTTTATGGTGGTATCGCTCATAATGTTTTGGCATATCCTCCAAAGATAAGACTTCCAGAAAAAATAAAATTCTCCAGATGAGCAAACTTTATTTTGAATATGTAATGCCATTATTTATATTAAATTAAGCAAAGCTATCAAGCTATTGTGACAACTATTTGTCAGTAGATACTTTTTTTTTACTGCTGACATAAGGCTGTCATCTCCCCTATTTAATTTTGATTCCAGATGTAAACAACAAAATATATAATTATGAAAAACGTAGACAATCAAATCAATGAAAACAAAGCAACTGTATTAACTCCAGATGATTTATTAGCGCATTGGCAAGGACATAGAGCGCTTACCCGCCGTGTAATAGAGATTTTTCCTGAAGACAAATTCTTTAACTACAATATTGGAGGCATGAGAACTTTTGCTGAAATGACAATGGAACTTATAGGAATAGCGGCACCCGGAATGAAAGAAGTTGTAGTTGGAAATACAGAAAAATTAAGAGAAGATTTTGATCATGGAGGAAAGAAATCTGCTATTTTAAAACTATGGGATCAGTCTACTGAAGATATTAATAATTATTGGAAGCAACTTGAAGCAAAAGACTTCTCAAAACAGATAAAACTTTTTGGAGAATATGAAGGCACCGTTATATCCTCAATTCTCTATTTTATTGATAATGAAATTCATCATCGTGGGCAAGGATATGTATACCTAAGAAGTTTGAATATTGAACCTCCATTTTTCTGGGAACGCTAACCGACTCATTTTTTATTATGAAATCAGTATTAGTATTTAAAACTTCGGTAGAAAGAAGAAAAGAGCTAAAAAAATTACGCCCTTTTTTAAATCAGCTAATGCAAAAAAACGAACAGTGGAATTTCGACCTTGAGGATTGTGATAAAATCCTCAGAGTCGAAACTGTTAAAACTACTGCTAAAACCATTGCAAATACATTACATGGTTTAGGATATAGCTGTGAGGAATTATAAGGTTTATGAGGCTTTAAATAATGCTTTAAAAGTAGTAGCCTCATTTACCTCTTCGCTATCATTTGCATAAAACATATCTAAAAAACTCCCAGCACTTGTCCAAACTGTGTGCAACATACCTTTATAGCGCTCTTTCATCTCATCGGTGGCATTCGCTCTTAAATCTTTTAGCATTTGTTGTTGTTTTAAAGCAACTTCTGGTTTTCTCCATGAACAAGTAGCTACATCAAAACCGTTCATTGCAAAATAAACCGCTGTAGGATCAGTCCGTTCATAATGCCAATCGCAAATCATAACATCCTTTGGAATTAAATTAATTGCTCGGTGAGTATTATTCATACTCGCTTCCCACATCCCAATTCCTGTTGTTTTTCCATCAATCAATCGATCTCCCCAAATCCATAAACGCTGCCCATTACTTGCTAAATGGTTTCTTATTTTTGTAACCTCGCCAGCATATAGTTCAGCTTTATCCCTTCCGCTACATCGAGGACATTTGGAGTCTCCGATATAAAATACCTCGTCCATTCCTGCATGAAATGCATCGGCATCAAAGACTTCCATTATTTCATCTACCAAATCGAAAACTACTTTATGAACTTCTGGATGAAGCGGACAATAGCTTTTACAATACAACCCGTCTTCGTTTGGCCATTCATATTTTTCAGGAATTTTTACATGTGGAGTTTCGTCGAACTCAGGATATACCTGCAATAATTTCTCTATCGAATCTGCCCAAGATTGATGTCCCAATAAATTTATCTGTGGAATGATTTTAATTTTTTGTCTTTTGCAAGCCGCCACTATCCTATTAATTTCTTCGGTAGAAAGCGCTCCTTTATTTACCAATTCAGGATGCGATTTATATTCATAGTCATAATCCACTCTCAATACCATTGTATTTACTTTTCGGGTAGAGAGTTCTTCGTTTATAAACTTAACAAACCTGTTTACATCTTGTTTTGCTGGCGCTGCAATTGCAATTCCTCTCAAAGGAAGCTCACTCTGCGCTTGTAATAAACAGCAAGTAATTAAAAACGTACATACGAGATAAATCTGTTTCATTTTTTAAAGTTTTAGTCTGATGTTAATTTTTGAAAGTAAAGCAGCAAAGCCAATCATAGCAAATGCCCATATAATAGAACCGCCTACAGCCAATAATGCCGATTCTTCTTGTTTATAAATAAGAATATTCCATCCGAAACCCCAAATTGTATAATAAATAATATCAGGCGCCAAATAGGTAGTTAAAGAATTCTGTCCTGCAGGCTTGAATATTGAACTCCATTTATAAATCTTTAAATAATCTATCACATAAAAGAGTAAACAAAAAACCAAAATACTTATTCCGTTACAAATCATTGCCCAAGTAGGCGTTCCTTGCATTTTAGATATGATAAACCAATTTCGAAATATAAATCCAATAAAAAGAACCAATAGTCCAAATGGTAAAAGTATCTGCATTAGCTTTTTAAAGTCACCTTTATTATCTTTTAAAAGCATTCCGACTACCAATCCACAAAGAACAATTGAAGGAGTATTTCCACTAATTAAAACACCTAAATAAGGCTTCATTGGATTTAAAAAACCTAATAACTGTAGCTGTGATAATATATTTAGCACTACAAAACCAATCCATAAAATAACAACTCCTATTAATTTTCCACGGGTTAGCAAATAAGATATGGATCCAGCAAAATACCCCCAACCTATAAGTCCTAAGATTCCCCACCATCCTGTTGTCATCCAAGTTGGACTCTCTTCAGTTCCTCCTTTAAAAATATAAGCTAAAAGTACTAATCCAATGATTCCGATTCCTTTTAACAACTTAAATAAGACGCTATAACTAGACTTATCAGGATATTTATTCCAAATGAGAAATATAGAAACATACACTAAAACAGCCCATAGGTATTTATTAATTCCTGCCAGCGCTGGATTGAGTTCATTTATATTAACCATAAAAACACCAATAAGTAAGAGACTTAAAGTTCTAACTAAAATATGTTTTAATATATCGAGGTTATTATCTCCTTTTTTTCTTCGTGACAAAAATGCAAATGGAATAGAAAGCCCTACCATAAATAAAAACCCTGGAAACACCCAATCCGCAAGTCCCATAGCATCTTCGGTTGCTTTACTATGTACTAACCATTTTGGTACTCCAGACTCAAATAAATCATTTACGAATAGCATCAAGAAGAGAGTTAATCCCCTCATAATATCAATAGAAAGTATTCTTTTACTTGTTTTCAATTTTAAAAAGTATAAGTTCTAAACGAAATAAAAGTATCTTGAAGCTTCTCAAAAAAACGCAAAATACAAACACAGTTCATTTAGTAAGTTGGTTAATAATTTATTGTCTAAAACCTTCTAAAATTAAATATTTATTGTCCTATTTCATTAGAAAAAAACACTTATTTATACCTGTAAAATACTGACTGTTGTTTAGCTACAGCTTACTGTTGTTGGTCTAAAAAATAATGTTTGATTAAATGAAAATTTATTAATTAGTAGTTTTTTAAAATGTAAAAACCTGTCTAAAATAATATTTAGACAGGTTTTTTTGAGCTTTCACCCAAGGTTGAATTACAACCATTGTTCATAAAAAAGTTCACTTCTCAATCAAACTAATTATTTTACTCGCTTATGATATTATAGATGCCTTCACTTATCAGTAGCAAAAAGCAATATATTTCTTTATTTATATTAATCTACAGGAGTAAATTTAATAGCACTTCCGCCGCCTGGAGCCAATTCTAAATTTAAGACACTTTTATTATTGACCAACTGATTTGTTATGATTATAGGGTAAGGATTCGATTTGTAATTGGCATCTTTCCCATCTGAATATATAGTAGCTTCATATTTTTTATCTGGTTCTAAAAAAGATAATTCCACTCTTATATCTCTCGCTTTTTTATTTGTAATAGCACCTAAATACCAGTTTCTACTATTTCTATCTTTACGAACAGTAGTAACATATTCTCCAATCTGAGCATCAAGCACTTTAGTTGTTTCCCAAGTTGAAGGCACAACTTTTATAAATTGAAATGCTTGTTGATCTTTATAGTTTTCTGGTAGATCTGATGCCATTTGCTGCGGACTATAAATAATTACATATAGAGCCAATTGCTTTGCTAAAGTTGTATTTACCATCGCTCCGTTTGGCGTTTTATAATCAAAATCGAAATTCCCTGGAGTAAAGTCAAAAGGACCAGAAAGCATTCTTGTAAAAGGCATTATTGTAGTATGCTCAGGAGTATTTCCCCCGTCTGGAGACCACGCATTGTATTCTTGACCTCTACCGCCTTCTTGAGTCATTAAATTAGGGTATGTTCTTTGTAACCCTGTTCCTTTTACTGGCTCATGATTATCAATCATGATGTGGTATTTTGCAGCAGTTTCAATCACTTTCCTGTAATGTCTCACTCCATATTGACTATCATGCCATTCCTTTTTGTTCAGATACTTATTTACATATCCTGTTTTCACAGCGTTCACTCCATTCTTTTGATACAATGCAAAGGCATCTTCAAGCTGGTCTTCATAGTGCATTGCAGCTCCAGCAGTTTCATGATGACCAATTAGACGAACATTCTTTTGAGCAGCATATTTACAAATTTCTTCTAGATCAAAATCAGGATATGCATCTGTAAAACTAAAAGCACGTCCATCTGCTGTCCAATCACCATCCCATCCTACATTCCAACCTTCAACTAAAACTCCATCAAATCCATTTTCTGAAGCAAAATCTATATATTTTTTTGTATTTTCTGTAGTAGCTCCGTGTTTTTCTCCCTGCCCCCAGGTATACTTTTCCAAATGCATTCCCCACCAGATTCCAATATATTTAGAAGGCTCAATCCAAGAGAGGTCTTCGATCTTAGAAGGTTCATTGAGATTAAGCATTAACGTAGAGGTAGCTAATTGAGCAGGATTCTCACCTACAATAACTGTTCTCCAAGGAGTTTTAAAAGGAGTTTCCGTATAAACCTTTACACCATCCGCCCACGGTACTAATTCACTTTTATACTGTTTCTCATTACTTTTAAGTAAGGTCATTGAAGCAAAGTCGGTTAAATTAGCCTCATGAATAGCTACATATAAACTGTCTTTTGTTTCAAAAGTAGCAGGAGTATTTATAGTATCTGTCTGTCCAATTGGAGTTTTTCGGTAAAAACTTTCATAATAGCTATTCTCACGATGAACAGGAATCCACCATACATCTTCTTCATTTGGAAAAGTAAACTCAGTAATTTCATTGGAAATTTTCACTTTCCCCAAATTCTCTTGCTTCGGAAAAATATATCTAAACCCAAGTCCATCATTGAAAAGTCTAAAAACAAGATTCATTGTTCGTCCGCTCCCATTTTTTTCCTTTAAATGAACAATCAATTCATTATGGTGATCTCGAATTTCTTTGAACTCTCCCCACGGCTGCTCCCATAAAACATCGGCAGTACTTTTTTCAATATTGATGATTTTGAATCCTTCTTTCATTGCTTCATTTTCTTCAAATTCAAAACCAAGCTTTGAAGGTAACAACACGTTTTTACCTCTTGAGGAAAGAACATATTGAGGCTCTCCCTCCTCTGTTAAGCTAAAAATCAATTCATTTTTATTATCAGGAGATAAAATAGATATCGGCTTTTCATCACATGAAAAAAATAACGTTAAAATGAGTAATAGAAGACACTTCTGCATCTTATTAAATAGGTTAAGTTCGGGTATTGATTTTATATTTTTCATTTTATAATTCCTCTTTAATTGAGTCACAAAACTGTTATCTATTTCTTAAAAGTGAGTGAGGCTTTCCATAAAAACTTAATACATTGGTTTAAAGCTAACTATTTAATTAAATCGTTTTTAATGTTCAAGGTAATTTATTAGAAAACCCCATTCTTCTCAACTTTTCTTCAAGCTGTTTCAAAACTAAGTCCAAGAAAAACCGTTAGAAAAATATATAATAAAAATCAAGATTTATTTAGTTTTAAAAAACACTCAAACAACTCATTTACAGCAATATAATGTTTAATTAAATGTTTAAAAATCAAGATTAAATCGAGAGTAATTAGTGTTTAAAATTCATTATTCAGCAATTAATATTGCACAATATTTTAAAAAACTCATATATTGTCGCTTGTAATTAATGGAATCGCAATAAATTATGTTAAGAACAATTAAATAATATACTAAGCAATAATCAGTTATCATTTTTTTGGCGTTAGTGAAGCACTCTATGAACTAGTTTTTAATTATAAATAACAAATACCTACTATTATCAACCAACCTTTTTATAATACTAAAATGCGATACCTCTCGGTTCTTCTTTTTTTTATTACTGCTAGCATTTTTGCTAATGGTCATGAAGAAATTTTAAAAAAACTAGAAAACGAGCTTGACAATAAAGAATACTACATTCAGCAGAAATACAAAAAGATAGAAATATTAAAAAAAGGGCTTCAAAAAAATATTGTTAATGGAGGCGATTACAGTTTATACCAATCTTATATTCTATTATTTAATGAATATCGCTCTTTTAAATATGATTCTGCATACTACTATTTAGAGAATGCAAAACAAAAAGCTATAAAATTAGAAAAGGAAGAATTAATAAATGAAGTTGCTATTAATGAAGGGTTTATTTTACTTTCTTCAGGATTATTTAAAGAAGCAATAGACATATTAAATGATATTAATCCTGACTTATTATCTAAAGAGAATAAATTTAACTATTACTCCGTTAAAGCACGTACATATTACGATTTAGCAGATTACAACAAGGATCATCGCTTTAGTATAAACTATATTCAAAAAGGTAATAAATACATAAATAAGGCTTTAAGTTATGTTGATAAAAATACTAATGAATATTGGACAACAGAGAGTTTAAGGAGATTAAAACAACAAGACTTTAAAGGCGCTGAGTTTGCTTTTGAGTATTGGATAAACAACTATGACCTCACCCCTAAGTATTATGGTATTGCAACTTCTAGTCTTGGTTATATTTATGGGGAACGCGGTTATACTGAAAAAGCAATTGAGTATTTGGCTTTAGCAGCTATTTCTGATGTTCAATCTGCAACAAAAGAGACGGTAGCTTTACGTAATCTAGCCAACGAACTTTATGAAATTAATGACTTGGACAGTGCAAACAAGTATATCCATCTAGCTATGGATGATGCTACTTTTTACAATGCAAGGCACCGAAAAATTCAAATATCAAGTATTCTTCCAATTATTGAAGAAGCTCAAATGCATAAAATTGAGCAACAAAATAGTTTATTAAGTAAAATTGCAATTCTTTTAGGAGTATTAGTGATAATAGTGATTGTCTTCTTATTTATAATTTTCAAACAGCTTAAAGTAAGAAATACATCAAAAAAAGAATTAATAGCTTCATACGATGAATTACAAAAAGTAAATATGCATTTAAGAGAAGCAGATGCAATTAAACAAGAGTACATTACTTATTTTATTCAAGCCACTTCAGGTTTTATAAAAAAAATAGATCGCTTACAGAAAAGTACTCGGCAGAAACTAATCGCTAAAAAAACAGATGAAATTCTAACTGTCCTAAATAGATATAGTGTAAAGAAAGAACGGAACGACCTTTTTAAAAATTTCGATGAGATATTCCTAAAACTATTTCCAACTTTTATAACAGATTTTAATCAGCTATTTCCAGAAGAGCATAAATACATATTAAAAAAATCGGAGCTCCTAAATACAGAGCTCCGCCTTTTTGCTTTATATAGACTCGGAATCCAAGATAGTAACCAGATTGCCGATTTTCTTGAGCTTTCAGTTGCAACTATTTACACCTACAAAACAAGAATTAAAAGTAAATCTAATTACAAAGATTCCTTTGAGAATAAGATTATGGAAATTAAAACTATTTAATAATTACTCTCTCAATAAGTTCTTCTGTTGTTACTTCAAACTGCTCTCCAGAATTCATATTTTTTAATGTAAAAGTACCTCCTTCTATTTCCTTAGAACCAGCTAAAACTACAAATGGAATATTTCTTTTATTAGCATAATTCATTTGCTTTTTCATTTTAGCATCATCAGGATACATTTCTGACTTGATACCTGCTTCACGAAGTTTTTTAAGTGCTTTTAGGCAGTATAATGCTTCGTTTTGTCCAAAATTTAAGAACAATACTTTAGTACTTTCTGAGACTTCTTCAGGGAAAAGTCCTAATTCTTCTAAAACCAAATAAATACGATCTAATCCAAAAGAGATCCCTACTCCACTTACATTTTTAAGTCCAAAAATACCGGTAAGATCATCATAGCGACCGCCACCACCAATAGAACCCATTTTTACTTCTGCAGGAGCTCCAACTTCAAAAATGGCTCCAGTATAATAATTTAAACCACGAGCTAATGTTACATCTAAATCTAATTTAGCTGTTTTAAGCCCTAAAGTAGTAACAGCATCTATTATAAAACTCAACTCATCTACACCTTTCATTCCTTCTTCTGAAGCTTCTAAAAGAGCGCGTAAACTATTTAGCTTATCGGTGTTACTACCTGTAAAAGAAAATAAAGGTTGTACTTTCTGAATAGCATCTTCGCTGATTCCTTTTTCCAACATTTCTTTTTTCACACCATCTTCACCAATTTTATCTAGCTTATCTAGAGCTACTGTAAAATCGATCAATTTATCTTTGGCACCAATAACTTCCGCAATTCCTGAAAGTATTTTACGGTTATTCATTTTTATAGTTACGCCTTCCAGCTTTAAACTATGAAAAACGGCGTCATACAATTGCACAAACTCGACTTCCTGCCATAAAGACTTCGAACCTACAACATCAGCATCACATTGATAAAACTCTCTAAAACGCCCTTTTTGAGGTCTATCTGCTCTCCAAACTGGCTGAACCTGATAACGCTTAAAAGGCAATTCGATTTCATTTTGATGCATAACCACATAACGAGCAAACGGAACTGTAAGATCGTAACGCAAAGCCTTTTCGGAAATCTTTCCCGTTAGTGCATTTGCATCTTTCTTTTCGTACAAAGCATCGTCAACCTTAGAAAGGAAGTCTCCTGAATTTAAGATCTTAAAAATAAGTCGATCTCCTTCATCTCCATATTTCCCCATTAATGTATCCGAATTCTCAAAACTCGGTGTTTCTATTGGAAGAAATCCGAATGTTTGAAAATGAGATTTTATGGTATCGATTATATAGTTACGTTTAACAACCTCTTCTGGTGTAAAATCTCTAGTTCCTTTAGCTATGCTTGGTTTTTGTGCCATTATATTGGTATTGTGTTTGAGTTAATGACTTTAGAAATAGATTATTCTAAAGACCACCAACACACATCTTAAAATTAATTTGGTAATATATCGTCAAAATAATTAAATAACTCTCCTTTTGTAATAACTGCTCCCTTTTCGATAAGCTCAAATTTATCCTTATTACGGTCATCAGAGTATGCTTTATTTGCAATCATCATTTCAACAGCTTCCGTTAAAAAGTTATTCTTAAACCAAGTAAATCCTTCTTTTGTAGTTAAATCTACACCTGGTTGATGTACGCGTACAGCAATAAGTCTCATTTCTTTTTCTCCCAAATAAAATAAATGCATTTCTGTAGCAGAGATGTTTTCCAAATAATCTACTTTACTTAAAACGCCTTCCCAAATTAAATCACTAAATACATCAATTTCGTCTTCAGCAACCTCTGGTTTATTTTTCTTTATATCGTTCCATTCATCAACAGTTATAGTCTGTGTTGCCAAGAAATTTATAAATTCTTGATGCATTTCTTCTAACTGCTCCTTTGTAAGTCTTCTGTACTTCACCTAATTTTTTTTACGATTCAATTTAGATTTTGCAAAAATAACAAAGGCTATGCGGAGTGCATAGCCTTTTATAATAAAATTTAAGAAATTATCCTTTTAGAGAAGTACTTTAAAATTTAATTAAAGATATAGCGTAATCCTATTTGAGCTTGCCATCTAGATTGAATTCCAGAAAATGCTCCAAAAGTTTCTGTTAAAGTAGGATCAAAACTATATGTTGGAACATTATTAGCATCTATAGACACTACTGATACCGGGTTTAAATTTCTTGGTTGCTGAATAACTCCCCAATCAGAATTTAATAAATTACCAAAATTTAAAATATCAATACTAAATTGGATTGTGTTCGTTTTTGTTTCAGAAACTTTAAAATTATAATCTTGCAATATTTTCACATCCCATCTACTTCTCCATGGTGCTAAAGCGCCATAACGTTCCATGTAGTCCCCTCTGTTTTCATTTAAATAGTCGTCCTGCTGGATGTATGCTTCATATGCCGCAGCTTGAGTAGCTTGTTCTGTTGGATTACCAATAAATTGCATTTGCTGAACTTCTTCTGAAGTTGGAATATAAATAAGATCATTATTCTGAAAAGAACTATCATTATTAATATTACCAGCATAAGTATAATTAAATCTTCCTCCTTGAGCATATTCTCCAAAAGCGGATATTGTAGTCGCCCATTTGTCATGTCCATATTTAAATTGCTTGGAAATAACTCCAATAATACGATGAGAATCTCCGTACTTAGAAAAAGATAATACATCTTGATTGGCATCTCCAACTACTGGATTGAAATCGAAAGCATCTCCAGTAATTTCAGCTTCAATTGAGTTAACATCTTTAGAATTTAAATAATTGTATGCAAGACTTGCAAAAAGCCCATTATTGAAGAATTTCTGTGCTTTAAAAGTAGCATTCCAAACACGACCTTTATCACTATTTGTAAATACATATGCATTGTTTCCCTTATCAGAATCTGCATAATATGCACGATTATCACCTGGCGCATTTAAATTCTCACTTGGGTCACTAAGCCCCCAATTCTGAACATTGATTCCATTAATATCTTTTGTATATGAAAGATCTGTAGTTAAAACCAGACCATTTTCAAATTTATAATCTGCACCTAAGCTATTTCTCCATACCTGTGGCCATTTAAAATCAGCATCTACAATTTGATAAAAAAACACGTCTACTCCCTGTACTTGATTACCAAGCCAAACAAAAGGGAATCTACCTGTAAAAATACCAGTTCCCCCTCTTAACTTAAAGCTTCTGTCTCCTAAAACATCCCAATTAAAACCTAAACGAGGAGATACTAGAAAGTCGTTGTTTGGAAGTTGTAATGAATTAAGCTTTACTTCTTCCTTTGTTTCTGGATCGAAGTAAGGAATATCTGGAACATATGTTCCTTTTCTATCAATATTCTCTTGGATTTTATCTTTTGTATTAAAATATAAAGGTTTATCAAAACGAACTCCATAAGTTAACTTAAATTCATCAGAAATATTCCATTCATCTTGAGCATAAAATGCAAACTGACCAACATTAGTTTCAGCCAACGACCATCCATCACTTGCATTTAGAGCATTATAAGTACCTTCTGCTCCTTGTATAAGGTTATCTATAAGTCCCCCTGGCTGCGAATTTGCTAGAAACTCTTGAACACTAGCAAAATTACGAGGAGGAGTATCTGGATCACCGTCAATTTCAAATCCAAATGTACCTCCATAAAATCCTAAATTGAAACTATTCTCAAACTCAAATTTTTCAACAGAGAAACCTAACGTTAAATTATGATCTCCCATTAATATATTTAAATTATCAGTAATTTGAAATACTTTTTGATCTAGAGTATTGTTTATAGAAAACGGTTCATGGCCTGCAACAATATAATTAGAACCATTCTGTTCTATTAAAATACTAGGTGCGGGTGAAGATAACGGATCTCTATAATCATTAAAGTAGGTATATCCTGATTGTAGTTTATTAACAATTTTATCCGATATATTTGAATTTAATTCTAATTGAAAAGATTGAATATTATTATTAATACGGTACCCAGAATTTTCAAATTGTAACGTAGAAGCACTTGGCCCTCTTACTCCGATGGCAGTTGGGTGTGCTGGTTTCTCTTTGTAAGCATCTAAAAAGTTATAAATAAATGCTAGTCGGTTGTTGTCATCAATATTCCAATCAATTTTTATAATTCCTTTTGTGGAAGCTGCTCCATAAGTAAACCCCTCATATCTTCCAGTATCGTAACCAAGTCCCGCTAAAGCATTTTTAACATCCATTAAATCTCCTTCGGTAACTCGTGACTCATTTACTGCGCCTGAACCTGTATTTGGTATGAATCCATAGGTACCTAAATCTGTTTTTTCATCTTTTTCAAAATTTGCGAAAAAGAAAAGCTTATTTTTAATAATTGGTCCTCCGATACTAATACCATATTGGTTTTGCTCTAATTTTGGCTTAATTACCTTTTCTCCTTCAATCTTACCTCCCGTGAGATCTTCATTTCTGAAAAAACCATATACTGTACCATAAAAGTTATTTGTTCCACTTTTAGTTACAGCATTAACTGATGCTCCTGTAAATCCAGATTGGGTAACATCATAAGGGGCAATAGATACCTGAATTTGATCAATAGCATCTAAAGAAATAGGTTGTGAATCTGTTTGTCCTCCTGGAGTAGCAGCATCCAAACCGAAAGGATTGCTAAAAACAGCTCCGTCTAAAGAAAAATTATTAAACTGATCGTTTCTTCCGCCAAAAGAGCCATCACTACTTGAGGTAGGCTCTAATCTTGTAAAATCTTGAGCTGATCTAGAAATGGTTGGCAGTCTTGTAAGCTCTCTTCTTCCTACACTCGTCTCTGCACCAGTCATATCAGCATCAAAGGCACCAGAACTATCCCCTGTAACAACAACTTCTCCTAATTGTTGACTATCATCAACCAATTTAATCTCAAAGTCTGAGGTCTGTCCTAAATCTAAATATACGCCAGTAACCTCTTGAGATTGAAAACCAATATATGAGATTGTTAATTTGTAGGGACCACCCACTCTAAGATTGAGAAGATTAAAGCGACCTTCAAAATTGGTTGCTCCACCATAATTAGTCCCTGTAGGTGTATGAACTGCTACCACGCTAGCACCTGGTAGTGGCTCACCTTGTGAGTCTGTTACAACCCCTTTAATATTTGAGGTTGTTACTTGGGAACTAAGTGTTCCCACTGTCATTACTAGTAATAGCTTAAGTAGTAACTGTAATTTTTTCATTGTTAATGAGTTAAATGTTTATGATTTGTTGGCGGTAGCGACAAAACTACAAACAAAAAAGGCCACTTTAACAAGTGGCCTTAACATTTTATTAACAAAGAATTCTTAATTATTTCTCTTCTACTGTAACTTCGAAAGGGAAATTAACTACTACTTCTCTATGTAATCTTATAGTAGCTTCGTAAGGACCAGCAACTTTTACGTTACCTCCTAAGATGCTAATGTATTTCTTATCTATATTAAGACTAGCTTCTTTTTGAATAGCCTCAGATAAATCTATATTACTAACAGAACCAAATAATTTCTTACCTGCTCCAGCTTTAGCAACTATCTTAACCTGAATGTCTTTAAGTTGATCTGCAACTTTTTGAGCATCCTCAATAACTTTCTTCTCTTTGAAAGCTCTTTGCTTCAAATTTTCAGCTAATACTTTCTTAGCTGAGCTTGTAGCAAGGACTGCTTGACCTTGAGGGATTAAAAAATTACGTCCGTAACCATTTTTTACAGTTACCACATCATCTTTAAAACCTAAATTATCTACGTCTTTCTTTAATATTAATTCCATGGTTACCTTCTTTTATTTTAATAAATCTGCTACGTAAGGCATTAAAGCTAAGTGACGAGCTCTTTTAATTGCTACAGATACTTTTCTTTGATACTTTAATGATGTTCCGGTTAACCTTCTTGGTAAGATCTTACCTTGTTCATTTACTAATTTTAATAAAAAGTCTGGATCTTTGTAATCGATATACTTGATACCTGACTTTTTAAAACGACAATATTTCTTTGTCTTATTAGTTTCTATATTAAGTGGAGTAAGATATCTAATCTCTCCATCTTTTTTTCCTTTTGCTTGTTGCTCTATAGATGACATAATACTAAGCTTTTTGTTTAAGTTTTGTTCTTCTTCTTTCTGCCCAAGAAATAGCGTGCTTATCTAAACTTACAGTTAGAGAACGCATAACACGTTCGTCACGTCTAAATTCTAATTCATAACCTTCGATTACCTCTCCAGCTACTTTAAATTCAAAAAGATGGTAAAACCCACTTTTCTTGTTTTGAATAGGATACGCTAATTTTTTTAGCCCCCAATCTTCTTTAGATACAAACTCTGCTCCTTTAGAGGTTAAGAAATCTTCAAACTTCTTAACTGTTTCCTTTATCTGAGTCTCAGATAAAACGGGATTAAGAATGAAAACAGTTTCGTAATGATTCATAATGTGAATATTATTGTTAATTTTTAAGGCTGCAAAAGTAGAATTAATTATCGTAATAAAAAAGCTAATCTGCAACATTTCGACAAAAGAAGGTTATTTTTCCCCTTTCGACAACAAAACTGTGCCTTTTCACAACATTTTACTTGCTTACCCTTACTTTTTTCACTAAAATTGTACTTCATAAATATCCAACCACTTACCTATTAGGTCAAAATGAAAATGAATTGCATTATTGTAGACGACTCAAGCATTCAAAGAATGTCTGTTGCTAGATTGATAAAAAATCACCCTATGCTCAACTTAGTTGCTGAATACAGTAATGCTATAGAAGCAAGGAATGGTCTAAAAAAACAAAACATTGATCTTATCTTTTTAGATATTGAAATGCCTGTTGTTAATGGTTTCGACTTACTAGAAGCTCTTAACGAACCACCGCAAGTTATACTAATTACCGGAAGTGCACAATATGCCCTTAAAGCATTTGACTACGATGTAACAGATTACCTTCATAAACCTATTACTCAAGAACGTTTTGAGGCCTCTATAAAAAGAGCTCAAGACAACTTCAAATTAAAAGTTGCATCTAAAGAAGATGATGATCACATCTTTGTAAAGAGTAATCTTAAGAAGAGAAAAGTCTTTTTAAATGAAATTAATTGGGTGGAAGCTTTAGGGGATTATATAAAGTTAGTAACGGATGATGCTAACATTGTTATTCTTTCTACGATGAAATCTTTTGAAAAAGAACTTCCTGAAGATCGCTTCTTAAGAATTCATAAGTCTTATATTGTTAATTTAGATAAAGTAGAGAAGTTTAATAGTAAAAATGTGGAAGTTAACGGAAAACAAATTCCGCTTAGTAGAAACAAAAAGACGGAGCTATCCGAAGCATTAAGCAGTACAAACTCTTAAACCAAATTTAAAAAAGATCCCCTTATTTAAATTTAACTCTCACCATTAATAAGCGTCTACATTATATATTATTCTCACACTTCTATAGGCTGCTATAGATTGAAAACTCTTATCTATTCTTCTAATAGCATCTTTTGTTTGCTTTACAGACTGATTGTGTGGAACTTTAATTATAATATTTTTTAAATACTCATTTCGAATTCTAGAAACAGGCGGAAACTCTGGTCCTAATATTTCTGTTTTAGTATGATTATCAAAAACTGTATGCAATGCTTTTGCGTACCAACTACTCGCATCATTTACCTTATTATAATCTTTATGTTTAAAAACTAGTTTTATAATTCTTGTAAAAGGTGGATATCTAAATTGTCGCCTTTCATTAATCTGATCTGTAAACATTTCCTCATAATTATTTATTGAGGCTTGCTGTAATATCTGATGATAAGGATTAAAAGTCTGAATTATTACTTTACCTCGCTTTTTTGTACGCCCTGCTCTACCTGAAACTTGCTGAATTAACTGAAAGCTTCTTTCGTGCGCTCTAAAATCAGGAAAATTTAATAAAGTATCTGCATTCATAACACCCACCAAACTAACATTTCTAAAGTCTAATCCTTTGGTAAGCATTTGTGTTCCCACAAGAATATCTATTTCTAGCTGCTCAAAAGCGGTAATTATTTTCTGATAACCATGTTTTCCGCGAGTAGTATCAGAATCCATACGACCAATCTTAGCCTTCGGAAAAAGCTCTTTCAATGCCAATTCTATTTGCTCCGTCCCTAAGCCTTTGGTATCTATCTCACTACTCCCACATGCCAAGCAAGCCAATTGCATTGCCATAGCATACCCACAATAGTGACATCTTAATTGCTTTTTATATTGATGATATGTTAAACTCACATCACAATTAGGACATTGAGGAGAGTGTCCGCAAGTATTACACTCCAAAATAGGTGCAAATCCTCTACGGTTTTGAAAAATTATAACTTGTTCCTTTTCCCCTAATGCTTCTTGAATAGCTTCTAATAACCGATCTGAAAAATGCCCCGTCATTTTTCTTTTCCGATGCTTCTCTTTTATATCTGTGAGTTCGATATCTGGCATCATTACATTCCCAAATCTTCGGGTAATCTCTACCAGTTTATATTTACCAATCTTAGCATTATGATAACTCTCAATACTCGGAGTAGCAGTCCCTAGCAATGTTTTTGCCTTATGGATAGCCGCTAAAACTATAGCTGTATCTCTTGCGTGATATCTTGGCGCTGGATCGAATTGTTTAAAAGATGTTTCGTGCTCTTCATCTACAATAACGAGTCCTAAGTTAGAAAACGGCAATAGAACGGCAGATCTTGCACCAATAACAATTTGTGCCTTAGAAGCCCCCTTAAGGATATTATTCCACGCTTCTACCCGTTCATTTACAGAGTATTTAGAATGATACACACTCACTTTTTCTCCAAAATAATCCTGTAAACGTTTAATAAGCTGTGTAGTAAGTGCTATTTCTGGCAATAAATATAAAACCTGTTTCCCTTCCGCTATAATCCTTTCAATAAGCTTAACATAAACTTCTGTTTTTCCTGAAGAAGTAACTCCATGCAATAAAACAACTCCTTCTGAAGTAAAATGCTCTTCTATTTCTTTTAATGCTGAAGTTTGATATTCATTTAAATCTTTTAAGTCTGAAACCTCTTCCCCTTCATATTGTATTCTATCCTGCTGAATAAAATGCTCCTCTAATATTTCTTTATCGACTAATGCTTTTATGGTAGCAGATGAAGCATTGCTTTTCTCTTCTAATTCTTTAACTTGAATTCCTTTTCCAGCCACCGCTTCCATCGTAAAAAAAGTAAGTATAACCTCTCTTTGTTTCGGCGCTCGAGAAAGCTGCTCTAAAAGTCCATTTAACTCATCATCAGAAGTATACCTTTCATGAAGCCTAATATAACGAATAAGCTTAGGCTTGTATTGATCATTAATCTCTTCTTTAAGCTTAATTACATTCTTATCGAGCAATCTTTTTAAAACAGAAAGCGTACTTTTTCTATCTATAATACTGCTTACTTCGTGTACTTTTAACATCGATTGATGCTGGAGCGCTTCGTAAACCAACCACTCATCATCCTTTAAAGACTCCTCTGTTTCGGGATTAAAACTCTCATTTTTTAAAATAAGTGTCTCACTTTCCAACAGAAAAGCAGAAGGAACAGCTGCTTTAAAAACCTCTCCCAAACTACACATATAATAAGAAGAAATCCACTCCCATTGTTTAAATTGTCTCTCTGTAATTATAGGAGCATTGTCTAGAATCTGATCTATTTCTTTTGCCTTATATGTCTCTGGAGCTTTATTATGAACTCGATACACCAATCCCGTATAAATCTTAGACCTCCCAAAAGGAACTGAAACACGCATCCCTGGCTGAAGAAAAGAAGCTTCTCGCTCAGAAACAGCGTATGTAAATGTCTTTTCTAGTGGTATGGGTAGAATAACATCTATAAAATGCATTTTTTCAGAATCTATTAATTTGGATTTATTAATTAGCTATCGGCAGCTTTTAGTCGCTTTTCATAAATATACAATTAGCGCTAAAAGAGCTTTAAAAAGCTCCTTTAACGCTAAGATATTACTAATAGCTTCCATTTAAAAATATAGAAGCAACAAAGTATTTTTTAATGGATTCTAGTCCACTCTTGAGTTCTAAACAAAAAGGCAATATACCCTCTTACATTAAGCTGATTTTCATCATCCTCGTCAACCCAAATTTTACATTTATACTCTTTTCCTTTTTCAGGATCTAAGATTGTTCCTCCTTCATATTCATCACCATCTTTCTCTAATCCTTCAATAATAACCATTCCTAAAACTGGTTTATCTTTTTTATCTCCTTCACATTTATCACAAACTACATCTACGCGATCTTTGTTAAGAATCTCAATCACTTTTCCATAGACCTTTCCATTTTCTTCATAGACTTCTACAACAGACTTTTCTTTTCCTGTTTCGTCATCTATAGTTTTCCATAGTCCTAATACACTTTGTGAGTATGCTGACATTCCAGCAAGAAATAAAAATGAAATAGCAAGTACGATTTTTTTATTCATCATAATTTTAAGTTTAAAAGTTACGTTTAAGACTCCTCAATGATGCATTAAGCTCAAAGCCTAAAAGCAAGATATTGGAGTTAATCCAAATATAAAGCATTAAAATAAGTAACGCTCCAATTGACCCATAAATTTCGTTATACTGTGAAAAATTTTCAATGTAGATTCCAAATAAATAAGTTGTTACTACAATGAGAATGGTCGTTAACAGCGCTCCTGGTGAGAAAAACTTTGTTTCTCTCCCTTCTAAAGTACCAAAATAATACAATATTGCAGTGGTTAAATAAGTGATGATTACAAAAAATAAAAACCGACCTACCTGCACTCCTATAATATCTCCTCTTTCAATATCCATGCCATTAGTTTTGGCAGCCAATTCGCTCAGGTATTGCACAATATAAATTTCATAAAAAATAAAACCGATTACCGTAGCTAAAAACAAGAATGCCATTAGTAAAGCTACTCCTACCGCTACAAAATATTGTTTTATAACATTTCTTGTAATCACTTCATGATATGAAGTCTCAAACCCTCCAAAAATAGCATTGATTCCATTTGCCATTAAAAAAATCGACAATATAAATACAGAAGACAGTAAACTACCTCTACGTTTACTTACAATATCTTCAATAATAGAATCAAAAAAATTAGCCGTTTGCGGTGGCAATAAACTCTCTATAAAATGAATAAAATCCTGCTGGAAACCTTCTATAGGGACATACGGGATTAAATTTAAAATAAATAGTAGGAAAGGAAATAGCGCCATAAAGAAACTAAAAGATATTGCACTCGCTCTATAAGTTAGCGCTCCTTTTACAATCCCTACAAAATACATTTCCGCGAGATCGTAAACAGAAAGCCCTTCAAAACCTGGAAGTTTTACATTTTTAAGTAATTTAACAAGGTAATTTACTACAGGTATTTTAGCTAGCTTTTCCTCAATCTCTACAGACATATTATACTGCTTTTAAACTCAAATCCATATTATAAATGGAATGTGTTAGCGCACCAGAAGATATATAATCTACACCACATTCTGCATATAAACGAAGGGTTTTTTCATTAATTCCTCCTGATGATTCTGTAAGACATTTATCTCCAATTAAAGCCACTGCTTTACGGGTATCTTCATAATTAAAGTTATCCAAAAGGATTCTAAAAACTCCTCCTGCAGCCAAAATAACCTCTACTTCTTTAAGGTTTCTAGCTTCTACAATTATCTTAAGACTCTTTTGAGTATCTTTTAAATACTGCTTGGTTTTCGAAATAGCTTCCGTTACACCTCCAGCAAAATCTATATGATTATCTTTTAACATAATCATATCATACAATGCAAACCTATGATTCTCTCCGCCTCCAATTTTTACTGCCCATTTTTCAATCGCACGAATTCCTGGTGTAGTTTTTCGAGTATCCAAAATTTTTGTTCCTGTACCTTCCAACAACTTCACATAACTCTGCGTTTTGGTAGCAATAGCACTCATTCTTTGCATAGCATTAAGCACTAAGCGTTCTGCTTTTAAAATAGATTGCGAACTTCCTTCAACATAAAAAACAATGTCACCCTCTTTTACATGAGCTCCGTCATTAATAAGCGTTTCTATTTTTAAATTAGGATCTACATAATGAAAAACTCGCTTTGCGAATTCTACACCAGCAATAATGCCTTTATCTTTTACTAATAGTTTAGCCTTCCCATTTGCTTCAGAAGGAATACATGCCAGCGAACTATGGTCTCCATCTCCAACATCTTCACGGATGGCATTTATTATGATGAGCTCTAGCTCTTTTTGAAATTGTTCTTCAGAAATCATTCCGTAATGTTTTGCGCTAATTTATTAAAATCCTAGCTCGTTAATAACAATTACTTTAAAAACACTACAATTTATTTAAAATTAACCACACCATTCAAATAGTTTTACAAAATTATAATCCCCTCTCCTTATACTCTTACATTTGTCTTGCCCTCTTTTCATCTTTTCTATGCGATCTTGAAAAGGAGATAATCCAATTTCCATCCTTTTATTATTAATTTGATTAATATTGGTTGTATCTGGATCATAAAACCACTCGTTATAATAATCTACTTTACAATGTTCTCCATTACCATATTTTGCTTGAAAATCTATAATCGAAGCATAGTGTTCTGGCAAAAGGTTTCCTTTCTTCACTTCGCTCAGAAAAAGCTCATTGTAAACACAAGTTCTTGGATCAGCATAGTAATGCAATAAAATAATTTTTGCGCTGTTATTAACATAAGACCTCCTATAAGAATCATTTTCACCATAACCAACAGCTTCAGCTCCAACTAAACGTTCACCAGGATATCCATACTCTTTAATTACTGGTATTAAATAATCCTCCACGATTGTTCCTACAATACTATCATACTTCTGATGATAAAACTTACTATTCTCAATATCTACTCGACTTAAAGAATCTACATAATACTTTTTCCATTTTTGATCCCAATCTTGTAAAGCTATTAATGTATCAGCCAAAAACTTATTTATACTAGCATTGTATAGCTTATTAGCCTCTTCAAAACTTTGCTCAATTGTAGTATTTAATTTCTTCTCTCGTGAATAACGGCTAATTACAGTATCCTGCTTGTAATATTTTATCAACAAACCGCGTTCAAATCCTTTTATTGAGAATCGCTTAAAAGCCTCTTCATCATCTACTTTAGCACTTACTTGTATTGCTGTAAAACAATGCTTAGCCAATGGTTTATCTACAATACTAAAAGCCTCATTATACTTATCTAAAGCACTTGTATAATTAGAATCTAAAATAAACCGCTCCGCCTGATAAATTAAGGTATTATAATCAACATAATTGAATCTAGTTTTTTCTATTTGCTTTTCTTTTTTTGAAGGTTGACAGGAAGAAGTAATAATTACTAATATCAATAGTATAGGTATAAGTTTTCTCATACATGTAATCTATTTTAAACTCTTTAAATATAAGTCATAAAAAATAAACACAAATAGCATCAAAGAATATTTCATAATTTTGCAGCATGAATATCAAACTTATTGCTGTAGGAAAAACAGACGGGAAGGAACTAAACTCCCTTATTAGTCAATACATAAAACGATTAGGTTTTTATGTGAATTTTGATTTTGAAATTATTCCAGACATAAAAAATGCAAAAAACCTTTCTGAAGCGCAACAAAAGGAAAAAGAAGGAGAATTGATATTAAAAAAACTTAATCCTACAGATATTCTCATTCTTTTAGATGAAAATGGGAAAAATTTCTCTTCGGAAGTATTTTCTGAGTATTTACAGAAACATATGAATAGTGGAGTAAAACAGCTAGTTTTTGTTATTGGAGGACCTTATGGATTCTCTGATGCTGTCTACCAAAAATCACAAGGAAAAATATCACTTTCAAAAATGACATTCTCCCATCAAATGATACGCTTGTTTTTTATCGAACAACTCTACCGCGGATTCACCATCTTAAGAAATGAACCTTATCATCATAGATAGGCTTTAGGCTTTAGGCTTTAGGCTTTAGGCTTTAGGCTTTAGGCTTTAGGCGAAAAAAAATAAAAAACTGGAGGCAAACAAACTTTTGTCTCAAAACTGCTTCTTGATATGATTCTGCGTTGTGAATTCCTAGAAAGCTTCTCCTATTCTAAAATACACCCCCCAATCGTCTTTACCTACAGCAGCATCTAATCCTATATTAAACTTCACCTTTTTAAAGGCTTGATATCTATATCCAGCTCCAACTCCAGGATACATTTTCCAGTTGTTATCCTCTACATCTGATCCATATAAAGTGGCTAGCCCTGCAAAACCTACAAGCCCCATTTTTTTTCCAAAATTATAACGATACTCTCCTTGCACTGCCATTAATCCGTCTCCACGAAACTCACCCTGAGAATATCCTCTAATATCTTTATTCCCTATAGTTACCTGTTGCTCAAAAGCAATATCTCCAATTCCCAATTTACCCGAAAATCTAGCTGCAATTAAATCCTTACCATTTTTCATAGGGAAGTATTTATTATACTCTAGAAGCACTTTATTAGCGTCTTGATCGTTCCCAAACCACTGCGGGAAGGAAATATATCTTATCTGTGCTTTCTCTCCATGCATAGGATAATAATATTGGTCTCGGGTATCATAAAGTACATTTAACTCCAAAGCATTAGTTTGCACCGCTGATGGTTCTTCTACGTCATCCTCATAAGTTGTATCATAGTCAGCAAAAGTATAAGTTAACCCACCAAATAAATGCTTAATTATTCGTCTTTGTGCTCCAACACTTACTACTGTAGTATTTGTAGCGTACTCGTAAAAACCAGGAAACTCTGTATCATCATCATAAAACTGAGACACATGATCTCCAGTTAAAGCAAATAGTTTTCCTCTCCAACGATCTTCAGCAAAGAAAAAACGATTAAAAAAAGCTACAAAATACGATCCATTTGTAGTATATACCGCAGAAAGTCCAGAAGTTGATTTCTGAGAAATTGTATCATTTTTATTTATTCGATACATCGCCATAGGAATGACCCCAATCATAAACTCTAAATTTCTATTATAGCTTATATAAGGCATTAGCGTTAGTTCCACTCGCTTATCTTTCTTAACCTTTTCAGTCTGTAAAGAATCATTCTCGATCTTTTGTCCAAAAACAAAATTCCCAGCCATTATAAGGACTGCAATAATCACAAGCTTTCGCATCTATAATATTTTTTAAAATTAGCGGGGGAATATTTAACTAATATACAATCAAAAAATTACTTTTGAAAAAAGAAAACTTTATTACTTATGAAATTAGTTTTTGCAACACACAACTTAAATAAATTAAAAGAGGTAAAATCAATTTTACCTCCAGACATAGAATTATTAAGTTTAGATGATATTGGCTGTACTGAAGAGATTGAAGAATATGGAGAGACAATTGAAGAGAACGCCACTATTAAGGCCAATCATGTGTTTGATAATTACAATTTAAATTGTTTTGCAGACGATACTGGACTTGAAGTAGAGTCTTTAGATGGAGCGCCTGGCGTCTACTCTGCCCGTTATGCCGGAGAGCAGAAAGATGCAACCGATAACATAAACAAGCTACTAAAAGAGCTTGAAGATAAAGAAGACCGTTCCGCAAGATTTAAAACAGTAATTGCCCTTCGCACAGATCGTGAAAAAATTATTTTTAACGGTATTATTAATGGCGTTATTACTACTTCAAAAAAAGGGAATAATGGCTTTGGTTATGATCCTATTTTTCAACCTGAAGGCTATAAAAACACTTTTGCTGAGTTAATTTCAGAAGAAAAAAATAAAGTAAGTCATCGTGCAAAAGCTATAAAACAACTCATAGATTACCTTAGTTAATATAAAACTTTGTAATAAAATTATATAAAAATGGAACTTTCCTACAAAGACATCCAAGAAGAAGACCTTCCTTTAGTTAAAGAAATTTACGATTGGTACATTGCTAATTCTACGGCCACTTTCCACACACAGCCTATAACTTTAAACGAATTAAAGGAGTTACTTTATTTTAATCATCATCTGTACCACTCTTTCTTAATATATGCAGATAATGAATTAGCTGGATATTGTTTTACTACACACTTTAAAAAACGCCAAGCTTATGACCGTACTGCGGAGGTAACAATTTACCTTAAAAATGGATTTGAAGGAAAAGGTGCTGGTAAAAAGGTTTTATATTTCCTCGAAGAAAAAGCAAAAGCAAATGGCATTAAAAATTTACTAGGAATAATTACCGGAGAAAATACGGCTAGTATTGCTTTATTTAGAAAATGTGGCTATTTTGAATGTGCCAATTTTAGAAATGTAGGTGAAAAATTTGGAAAAATTCTAGATGTTGTCACCTATCAAAAAGAAATATAAATAAGTTTAAATTAATAAGAATAAAAGGGGATTTACATCAAATTATTTTAGTTAACTAACAATGCATCAACCAAAAGCAACTCCAATTCTTTCAATATAAGGTTCAAAAAGCATAAAAAATTACACTATTCTACTTTTGATTAGACCAAAAAAGGGTGTGAAAAAATATCCACATAACGTTTGAAAAAGGGACAAGGACTTAAAAACCTCATTATCAATAATAAGGAATAATAATAATTAAGTCCATAAATAGTAGATTCTCAATAAATAAGCCTACCTTTGCGCCCTTATTTTTAAATAGATATATGAACAAATTTGAACAATTAGGACTGAACGAACAGCTACTTAAAGCCATCACAGATATGGGCTTTGAAACTCCTTCTGAAGTACAGGAGAAAGCTATTCCGGTCCTACTAGCCAACGATACCGACATGGTTGCATTGGCACAGACAGGTACTGGGAAAACAGCTGCATTCGGGTTTCCTATGATTCAGAAAATTGATGTGAACAGTAAAACTACTCAAGGGCTTATTTTATCGCCTACGCGTGAACTTTGTTTACAGATTGCTAATGAATTAAAACTATACTCAAAATATTTACCATCTCTTAATGTGGTAGCTATTTATGGTGGTGCAAGCATCACCGACCAAGCGAGACAGGTGAAAAGAGGAGCACAAATTGTTGTTGCTACACCTGGAAGAATGAAAGATATGATTAGCCGTAATATGGTAGACATCTCTAAAATTGAGTACTGTGTACTTGATGAGGCTGATGAAATGCTTAATATGGGATTCTATGAGGATATCAATGAGATTCTTTCACATGCGCCAAAGGAGAAAAGTACATGGCTTTTTTCGGCTACTATGCCAAGAGAAGTTGCTACAATAGCTAAAAAGTTTATGAAAAGCCCACAAGAAGTTACTGTGGGTGCTAAAAATGCCGCTACTTCTAATGTACAACATGAATATTATGTTGTAGGAGGTAGAGATCGTTATTTAGCTTTAAAAAGATTAGCTGATACCAATCCAGATATATTTTCTGTTATTTTCTGTAGAACTAAACGTGATACACAAAAGGTTGCAGAGAAACTAATTGAAGATGGATACAGCGCAGGTGCATTACACGGAGATTTGAGTCAGAATCAACGTGATATGGTAATGAAATCTTTCAGAAGCAAACAAATACAAATGCTTGTTGCAACAGATGTTGCTGCTCGTGGTATTGATGTTGATGATATTACTCACGTAATAAATTACCAACTTCCAGACGAAATAGAAACCTATACGCACCGTAGTGGTAGAACAGGTAGAGCTGGGAAATCGGGAATCTCTATGGTAATTATTACCAAAAGTGAATCTCGTAAGATAAGCGCAATCGAGCGTATTATCCAACAGAAATTCGAATTGAAAAAAGTACCTAGTGCTGAAGAGATTTGTGAAATTCAACTTTATCACCTAGCTAGCAAAATTAAAAACACAGAAGTTAATAAGGAAGTAGAACACTATTTACCTGCTATTAATGATGTTTTTGAAGGTATCGAAAGAGAGGAACTTATTAAGAAAATGGTTTCTGTTGAATTTGGACGCTTTGCTGATTACTACAAAAAAGCAGTCGATATTAATGTTTCTGGAAACTCAAGAGAAAGTGACGGAAGAGATAGATCTCACTCTGGAGACGGAAAAGTACGTTACTTTATAAATGTAGGTTCTCGTGATGGTTACGATTGGATGACTTTAAAGGATTTCCTTAAAGAACAACTTCAATTGGGTCAGGATGATGTATTTAAAGTTGATGTAAAAGAAAGTTTTTCTTTCTTTAATACAGATGCAAATCATACAGATGCAATATTAGCATTCTTCAACGATTTTAAATTAGATGGACGCTTTGTAAATGTAGAAGTATCTAAAAATTCTAGAGAGAATTCTCGTGGTAGATCTGGCGGAGGACGCGGAAGATCTGGCGGAGGCGGTGACAGAAGAAGAAGTCGTAGAAGCGATAGCAATTCTTCTGGAAGCGGTTTTGGAGAAAAACGCTACGGAAAAAAAGGCGGTAAAGGAAATAGTTCTGGCGGAAGTAACGGCGGAAACAGAAGGTCTAAAAAAAGATTTTAGTTAATAATAAATTAAAAAATGCGCCTTATGGCGCATTTTTTTCTTTTGTTTATTACTTTTAGCACCGATTAATAACTATCTAACAAACTGTTGGTCTACTGTGATCCCTACTATATATGTATATAAACCAATCACATTCTTTAGACATCAGCTTACTTTTTAGTATGTTTGAAGTAATGAAAAAAATATTATTTATAATTGCCCTATTTACTACTACTCTAGTCTTTTCGCAAAATAGCGGAGAAGAACTTAAAGGTATTGTGGTAAATACTAGTGATGATACTCCCATTAATAATGTGCATGTATTAAACCTTAATCAAGTAATTGGAACTATTACTGATGAAGCTGGTGACTTTACCATTCCTGCGCGTGTAAATGATACATTATACCTATCTTATATTGGTTTTAAAGCTATAAAAGTTCGTGTAACTAACGATATGCTTAAATTCCAAAATACTAAAATTGGATTAACAGAGTTGGCATTTGCCTTAGAAGAAGTAGTTGTAAGGCCTTTTCAACTAACAGGATATTTAGATATTGACGCAAAGAACATTCCTATCAATCAATCTGCTAGATATAGCATCTCTGGTTTAAATATAGGTTATGAAGGTGGAAGTGGAAATCCTGGTGCCTTTTCTAAAGTATTGGGTTCTATTTTTAATCCCGCAGATTTTCTCCATAACCTCTTCGGAAAGAAACCCCAACAGATGAAAAAGCTTCGTAAAATGCAAGAAGATGATAAAATTCGGAATCTTTTGTCTTCAAAATTTGATAGAGAAACACTTATGGCACTCCTTCAAGTAGACAAACAAGAAATTAAAGAAATCCTTATCAATTGTAATTATTCTGATAGTTTTATAGAAACAGCAAACGATCTACAAATTCTTGATGCTATTAGTAATTGCTACGAAGAATATAAAGTACTAAATAGACGTAACTAGTAACTAAGTTTCGTATGTGTTTTGCTTTTTAAATTAGTCTTCTAAAACCCTATTAACACTTTCATATTTAATCTAGCCTTAGGAGCAGATATATTATATTGAGTGTCATTTAGTGAACCTACACCTAAATCGAATTTCATTGTATTAACTTCACCACGAAATCCCATATTATAGCCACTTTGTGCAAATAATGGATTCATATAAATATCGGTAATTTCAGATCTAGCATTATAAAATGGAGCGTCTACATATTGACCATTAACGTACATAGCAATCCATCTATTTAAAGAATATTCTGCTTCTACTCCAACATAATTTTGAAGTATTGGCAGCCCTCCTAAACTAGATCCATCATAAAGCCCTTGCTCTACAATTCCTGCATTTAATGTAACCTTATAATTACCACTCCTCATGGACAAGGCATTATTGTAATACTTATAATACCCCACTCCAATATATTCCTGTTCTATATTTTTTTGCTGAAATATAAAATTTGGAGACATCTGCTCCTCTTGACCATTCATAGATAAGAATGACATCAAAAACATTAAAAATAAAAGTTTGAAAATCGTTCTCATTATCCTATACACAAATTATTATATTCTATAAATTAAGACTTCTGCACACACAGAATAACCCGTAACTACTTGGTATTATGAATAATCATAAACCTATATTAACTTTCCAAGAGCTCTTTTAGATCTTGCAATCCTTGAGCAAAGTCATCTCCAATAGCCTTATCCATATTATAAAAAATCATAAAAATATTTTTAGGAAATTTATAATCGCCATAAAAGCCCCAAACTACCGTTGTAACTTCTGGCAATACCTTTTCTACTTTTATAAAAGCTTTGGAGTTAGATTTAAAAGGCTTTATAAATCGTAATTCTGTTTGTATATAATCGTTCGGAACTATTTCCAACAACTCTTGTGTCCCCTCGCCCACATCACTATTCCCCTTCCATGAACAAACTGCACCAACGGTTCCGTCAATACCTTTATAGCTTTTTATCATTTTAGGATCTTTCTTTGTCCACGGAGACCAATCATCTTGATTTTTTAAATACTTTATATAGGTAAAAACTTCTGGAAGTGGTTTTCTTATCTGGATATTTCTACTCACATTATAAGATTTCGGTGCTATTAACCCTAAAAAAGTTACCAAAAGTATAACACCGCCAAGTATGTACATAATTGTAAAAATCATATTTACAAATTTTATCATTCATAAACCTGACAAAAAGATAGTGATAATTTCTAACGCATAGTAAATAAGTTAGCATCTTTTTAACACATCTTCGATACTTTTTATTGATTTTTTAGTCCAATCAATACGCTTTTCTAAAATTTCTTCTTCTGATAATTTCCATAGAATTTCTGAAGATCGCAACTTAGAGGTAAGCTGTTGAAGAATAATTGCAGCCGAAACAGAGATATTCAAACTCTCTGTAAAACCGTACATCGGGATTTTTAAAAAACCATCTGCTTGCTTCATTATTTCATCGGTTAGTCCACTTTTTTCTGTTCCGAAGAAAAAAGCTGATTTCTTATTTATATCAAAACCCGCCAATACCGAGGCATCTTCATGTGGTGTTGTCGCAATAATTTGATAACCCTTTTCCCGTAGAGTATTCACGCAGCTAGAGGCACTTTTATATTTAGAAACATCTACCCACTTTTGGGAACCCATAGCTATATTCTTATCCAATCGTTCTCCATATTCCTTCTCTATAATATGTACATGCTGAACACCAAAGATATCGCAACTTCTAATAACCGCACTTGTGTTATGCAATTGATACACATCTTCAATCGCTACGGTAAAATGATTGGTACGTTTTGCCAGCACTTCCAAAAATCGTTGTTTTCGTTCTTCAGTAATAAAACCCTCTAAATATTCTAATAAATCTAATGACATTCACTTTGTTTATAGTTAGTAAATTTAAAAAATCTTTCATTATCAGCTTTCAACCTTTCTTAGCTTGGTGGTTTGCATAGAAAACAATAACTTCAACTAAAAAATAAAATGAAGAAGAGTATTGTTGTTCTTACCGGAGCTGGAGTTAGTGCAGAAAGTGGACTTAAAACATTTAGAGATGCAGATGGACTTTGGGAAGGTCATGATGTAATGAAAGTTGCTTCTATACAAGGTTGGAGAAATAATATGGAACTCGTTCTCGATTTTTATAACCAGCGAAGAAGACAACTCTTGGAAGCGAAACCTAATGAAGCTCATTTTGCTTTAGCTGAATTAGAAAAAGATTATAACGTAACTATTATAACCCAAAATGTAGACGACCTCCATGAAAGAGCGGGAAGTAAAAATGTGATTCACTTACATGGAGAGCTCCTAAAAGCTCGAAGTTCATTTGATGAAGATCTAGTTTTCGATTGGACTAAGGATATCAACATAGGCGATTTTTGCGAACATAACCATCAAATAAGACCGCACATTGTATGGTTTGGTGAGGCTGTTCCATTAATAGACGCCGCTATTGAAGAGGTTAGCAAAGCAGATATTATTATGATTGTTGGAACTTCTATGCAAGTGTATCCAGCTGCAGGCCTATTAAATTATAAGAAATCTAAAATTCCTGTTTATTTTATAGATCCGAAGCCCACCATGTCTAATAAAATTATGACAGGACTTGAAATAATTGCTGAAAAAGCAACCGTTGGTGTTCCTATTGCGGTTTCTCTTTTGTCTCGTACTTAAGACGAAGCATATTTGCCCAATCGGCTACAGCTTTACTTTCTGCTTCTGTTAAGTTAGCGTCTTTATGCAACCATTTATAGGAGTCTAAAGGCATCCAACCTTCTGTAACAGCTTCCGCTACTTCTTCAAGCTTATGCGCCTTTTTCTTAGGAGCGTATAAATCCCATTGAGAGAAATCTAAATGCTTCTTTCCGTCATTAATATGACCCGCCAACCAATAAGAAACTGGCTCTATTCCTGCATACCAAGGGTAATTTGTACTGTTAGAATGACAATCGTAACACGTATTTACCAATACTGCTTCAACAGGTTCTGGAACTGATTCTACCAATAATAAGTCTGTAGGCGGCGTAGTATCAGATTTGTTTTCCGCAGGAGGAAAAAATTGCATTACAATTAATATTATAATTAACAGGGTTAGAATTTTTTTAATCATTTTCTATTTTTTTGAAAAAACAATACTTCCAAATAAGAAATAAAGTAGGTATGTTAGTATCTTTATAAAGCTAAATTTAATGAATAAATATTGAATCCGACTTTAGAACATCAACTTTCTTATGTAAGCGGCTATAGAGAAAACCGTATAAAGGTTGCTAATATGGTCCTTCAAAACAAAGCAATTTTTCCTGAATTATTGGATTTATGCTTTGCCGAAAATAAAGAGCTTTCTCATAAAGCATGTTGGGTTACTGAATTTGTTTGTAAAAGTGAATTGGATATACTTTTTCCTCAGCTTAAATATTTTATAAAGAACTTACCTACGCTAACCAATGATTCTTCTATTAGACCTATGGCGAAAATTTGTGAGCTTTTATGCGAATCGTACTTTCAGAAGAAAAATAAAGAAACTATTTCTCATTTAACAAATCCGATCTTAGAGCAACTTACAGAAACCAACTTCGATTGGCTCATTTCTGATGCAAAAGTAGCAACCAAAGCATACGCTATGAGAAATTTATATTTTCTAGGAAAAAAATACGATTGGATTTATCCAGAGTTGAAACCTATTCTTTTAAAAGATATGCCCAACCATTCTTCAGCATATAAAGCGCGAGCTAGGCACATTCTAAATAAAATATAATGTCAAAAAGCGCTAGATTTCATCAAGTTTTTAAATCTTTAACTTATTAACGCTCTTAACTTAATAAGTTTTACCTAAAATAGTTGACCCTTTTAATGGAGAAGGTTAAATTTGCCCTTTCTTAAAATATCGACATGCAACTAACACCATTAAACGCTGTTTCTCCAATAGATGGAAGATACCGCAGTAAAACAGAAAAATTAGCTGACTTCTTTTCTGAAGAAGCACTTATAAAATATAGAGTTCGTATTGAAATTGAATATTTCATTGCACTATGTGAAATCCCGCTTCCGCAGCTTAAAGATTTCAACAAAGATCTATATAGCGATTTAAGAGCAATTTATAGTGATTTTACAACTATTGATGCCCAAGCGATAAAAGATATCGAAAAGGTAACCAATCATGATGTAAAAGCTGTTGAGTATTTCATAAAAGAGAAATTTGACGCTTTAGAAATTCAAGAATATAAAGAGTTTATTCACTTCGGATTAACTTCTCAAGACATTAATAATACTGCTATTCCCCTTTCTTTAAAAGAAGCTTTAGAGCAAGTATATTTACCTGTTTATGAAGAAATAATTTCTATTTTAAGTCGTTTGGCAGAAGATTGGAAAGATGTTTCTATGTTGGCACGTACACACGGACAGCCAGCTTCTCCAACAAGATTAGGAAAAGAGATTGAAGTATTTATTGTTCGTCTGAATGAACAGTTTAACGGATTAAAAAATATTCCTATCGCTTCTAAATTTGGAGGCGCTACAGGAAATTATAATGCTCATAAAGTTGCTTACCCAACTATCGATTGGAAAACTTTTGGAACTGAATTTGTAGAAGAATGTTTGCAATTAAGACATTCTTTTCCAACTACACAGATTGAGCATTACGACCATATGGCTTCTTTATTTGATGCGCTAAAACGTATCAATACTATTATTATCGATTTTAATAGAGATATGTGGACGTATATTTCTATGGATTACTTTAAGCAACAAATTAAAGCTGGAGAAGTAGGTTCTTCTGCTATGCCACATAAAGTAAACCCTATAGATTTTGAAAATTCAGAAGGAAACTTAGGAATTGCAAATGCTATTTTTGAGCATCTTTCGGCTAAACTTCCTGTATCTCGCTTACAAAGAGATTTAACAGATAGTACCGTTCTAAGAAATATAGGAGTTCCTTTTGGACATACGCTTATCGCTTTTCAATCTACTATCAAGGGATTGAATAAATTACTACTTAACGCTCCTAAATTTGAAGCTGATTTAGAAAGTAATTGGGCGGTTGTTGCAGAAGCCATTCAAACCATATTAAGACGTGAAGCTTATCCTAATCCTTATGAAGCTTTAAAAGGTCTAACACGTACAAATGCAGTAATAAACAAGGAGTCTATTGCTTCTTTTATAGAAACTCTTAATGTTTCTGATGCTATAAAAGCAGAATTAAAAGCAATTACACCTGCTAATTATACTGGAATATAATCTTTAATAGGATTTAGAAAAAAATAACCCCAAAAACCTTTTAAAGGTTTTTGGGGTTATTTTTTTAAAAAGCTTTTCGTTAATTAAAAATACCTTCTAATTGCGACTCTAAAGCTCCAGAATCTACAGCTCCTTTTTGTACCGCTTCCACTAGAGACATCATATTTTCTGGCTTCATTTTATTTCCCAACACTCGTACAAGTGCAAATCCATTTTCATCATCACTTCCAAAAAGAATAACTTCATCTATAGCTTCGTCATCTCCAAGGTATTTTACTGTTCCTTTGTATTTTCCACTATTTATCACCATCAACTCTTCATACTTATCATCTTTTAAGATTGTCTGTACTGTAGTTTTCTCCTCTTCATAAGCTGCTTTATTATCAGTATTCACTTTAAAAGCCAATACATTTAGCTTTTTAACAGACTCATAAGCCTCTTTTTGCTTTTCAGTTAAAGAACTACTTGCAACACCTAATAAACTTGTTGGAAGGTCTATGGAGATAAAATTAGGGTTCTCTGCTTTATCTACATAATATTCTTGTAAACTCGGAGTTCCGTCTCCACATGACGCTGCTAGAATTGTAACAGCAAGGAGAAAAAATATACTTTTAAGATTTTTCATTTTCTATTAATTATTGATTGATGTTTTTAGTTAATATTTTATACCTCCAATAGCGAACAAACTATAGCGATATTGGAGGTTATAAAAGTCTTATTGCTGACTTCCAGCTTTTCCTAATTGGTCTCCCCCAGGAAGATCCATTTTACTCGTAAGCTTAGATATCTGACGTAAATCTATATTTCCAGTAAGAGAAAGTAAAACCGTTTCTGGCTTTTTACCATTAAATTCTAACTCTTCATAATTAAGATCCGTAACAAACATTAAAAGCTCCTGTACGTGGTTTTCATCTTTACCTTCCTTTACATAAAACTTAACATTAGACTCACCATCACGAACACGCATCAATTCTTCAAATGAAGACTTTTTTAAATGATTTGTAACCCAACCATCAATATCTTTTGTTACTGTAGCACTTTCTGTTGTGATTACCTTGAAGCTTGTAACGTTGTTTACAAGTTCAAATATGGCATCCGCTTCTGGATCGTCGGTACTGATATTAATTTTACTTAACATCTGAAACATTTTTGGCTGTAATGCTACAAATGTTACATCGTTGCTCTCCGAATATTTATCAAAAATTGATTGTGCTTGAGATATAAACGGCGCTACCGTTAATGCTATAATTAAAATTATCTTTTTCATATTTTCTTATTATTTCTTTAAGTCCTTTTAGCGTAATTATTTGTTTCTAATTATTAAAACACCTTGTATTAGTTAATAGTCTTTTTTAATTTATTAGTTATTAATAAAACGATTTGTATTTCTTTCAAACTCTTTTAAATAGGATGCTCCTTGTGTTCCCTTCTGAAAATTATCTGTTAATAAGGCAAATGCCAATTGTGCAGATTGAATTTCTTCTTTGGTATACTCTTCTTCTAAAGCAATTTCAGGAGATGGAGTATCTATAGGTCTATTTAAGTAAACACCAAAAACGATGGCAGCAACGGCAGCGACAGATATCCATTTTAAATAATTTCTATTTTTTCTAGGTTTTAATGGTATGTCTTGCGTGCTCTTCTCTTCTTTGGCTACAGAAAAATACTCAAACATAGATTTATATTCCTCTAAATGTGGCGCCACATCTGTTTGAGAGAAATACTCCTTTAATTTGTTTTCTTCAGCAACAGTTGCAGTTGCCTCAAAATACTTTTCCAGTAGTTTTTCAATCTCACTAAGTGAGAGTTGTTTTTTAGCTGTTTGAGGATTAATATTCCTCACATGCTTATCATTAGAATTGTTATTATTATTTGCTGATGCCATAACTGTGCTTTTTTAGTAATTGTTCTCTAACTGCTTTCCTTGCTCTCGATAAAGTAACTCGAATTGCAGTAGGATTCATTCCTAACATTTCTTCTATTTCATTATATTCATATTGCTCTACATCTCTTAATTGTAATACCATACGCTGTTGCTCAGGGAGGGTATTCATTATTTTTTGCATCCAACTTAGGCTGTCATCAACCTCTATTTTCTTTTGCAAAGATGTATTATTATCCTCATAATTGGTATGAACCAATTTTAAATTTCCTGCTTGCTTCGATTTTAAACGATCTAAACAAAAATTCTTTGTCATCGTCATAGCAAACGCCTCTACATTATTATAATTGTTAATCTTCTTTTTATTAGACCATAATTTTAATAATACTTCTTGCGTTGCGTCTTCAGCCTCCTCCGTAGAAACCAATAACCGCTTTGCCAGCCGAAACAGTTTATCCTTAAAAGGCATTACAGTATGTAAAAACTCCGTTTGTTGCATTTTGTTGGTTAATTAGATCGCTTAAAACTGCTTTCTACTTTCTAGACGAACAAGAATAGATTTTGTTACAATAATTTTATAATTAAAATAAATGTAAGTAATATTACGCTGATAACGCAAATCATAAACTGGCATTAATTTTGATATTTTTTAGTCTTTAATACGACTCATATCAATATGAAGCTAATTTATCCTCTTAAAAACAAACCTATGAGACACCTATTTAAATTAAAATGGGCTTTAATTTTTACATTAATATTTACCTACAGTTGCTCCGATCAAGATGACAATCCTGTACAACCACCTGTAAGCAGCGATCTTGAAATTCAAGATTTTATATGGAAAAGCATGAATAGTTGGTATTTATGGCAACCTGAAGTAGAAAATCTTTCTGATTCTAAAGACGATAATAATGAACAGTATAATGCTTTCTTAAGTAATTATGGACCCCCAGAAGGTATCTTTTCTGATGTATTATCTCCTAAAGATCGCTTTAGTTACATTGAGAGCGATTATGATAATTTATTCAACTCATTCTCGGGAGTGGCTACAACCAACGGAGTTGAGTTTGTTGTTACAAGACCTCCAGAAGGAGGAAATAAAGTACTTGGTGTAGTTACTTATGTTATAAATGGAAGTGATGCTAGTAATAAAAATGTTAAAAGGGGCGACCTTTTTAACGCTATTGATGGTACTGAATTATATGCTATTACTGATAGTAATGGCTCTATAATTGAAAGTAATTTTAGCCTTTTCAATCAAGAAAGTTATACCATGAATTTTGCTACTATTGAAAACGACTTAGTTGTTTCTAATAATGTAAACATTGAACTTAATAAAAGTGAACTTACTGAGAATCCTATTCATATCCACAAAACACTGGAAGTTAACAACACTAAAATAGGATATTTAATGTATAACAGGTTTGTTGGTGATTTCGATGAAGAACTTAATAATGTATTCAGTGAATTTAAAGCTGACGGTGTTACAGACTTAGTTGTAGATTTAAGATACAATCCTGGTGGTTCAGTAGCATCTTCTACAAGGTTGGCAAGTCTCATTACTGGACAGTTTACTGGAGAGCTATTTTCCAAAGCTACTTGGAATCCTAAATGGAGTGATTTTGATGAAGACAATAATTTCGTAGACAATATTGATGGCACAGCACTAAATAGCTTAAATCTATCAAGAGTATATATAATTGCTACAGACGCAAGTGCTTCTGCAAGTGAATTACTTATTAATGGTTTGGATCCATGGATAGGAGTAACCCATATTGGGGATAAAACAGTTGGTAAAAATGAATTTTCTATAACACTTATAGATAACCCTAATACAAGTAGTCCATACGCATATACTGGAAGCGCTTCATTAGCAGGTGTAAACCCAAATCATAAGTATGCTTTGCAGCCTTTGGTTGGAACCAATGAAAATTCTGCTGGATTTTCTGAGTTTACAGATGGATTAGATCCAGATATTGAAAAATTAGAAGTGTTAGGAGATTTAGGAGTTTTAGGAGATCCTAATGAACCTCTTCTTGCTGTTGCCATTGAGCAAATTACTGGAGTTTCAAACAAGTCTTTAAACCTAAGAACTTCTGATAAATTAAATATTAATACGATTAAAAGTTCTAACGACTTTATGCCATATAGAAACATTTCAAATTATGACTTTTACAGAATGAAATAATAAAGTCACTACATAAAACATAAAAAGTCTCAGATATTCTGAGACTTTTTCGTTTAAACATAGCAAAAACTCGGGATGCCCCTCAACACCCCGGAGGCTCTACAAACCTAACCTAAATCCTACTCTTATGTTTCTCCCTCTGGTAGTATATCCTAAAAGTTCTTCATAATCTTCATTAAAAATATTATCAAGATTAAGGAATACTGTAAACTTATTTGAGAACTGGTGATTCACATTAAAATTCAATAGAGAAAAAGCATCCAATTCAACATTCTGAGATGTAAAGTCTGGATTGTACTGAATATCTAAACGCTTTCCTGTAAATTGATATTGAAGTCCAAAATTAGTTTTCTTCAATAACTCGTATTGAATACCTGCATTTACCTTATGCTTAGGGATTCGTAATGCAACCTTATCTCTATTTTCAGTAAATGTATAGTTGGCATCAATAATAAGAGATTCTATTGGTGTTACCGTAGCTTCTACCTCTACCCCATTCACCGTAAAGTCATCATCAGAATTTTCATATCCAATATCAGTATAACTAATAAAATTTTCTTCATATCGATTGAAGTAAACCCCGCTAATTCTGAATTTTTCGTTGTTATACTCCATTCCTCCTTCTAAAGTTCTATCTTCTTCAGGCTCTAAATCTGGATTTGCACCATAAGCTCCAAAAAGCTGAGAAAGTGTTGGCGCTATATAAGATGTGCTGTAAGATCCCAAGAATTTTAAGTAATCATCATTAAACTTTAATGTATATGATGGATTAAAATTATAGGTAAAATTAGTACCATATTCACTATGGTTATTCATTCTCCCTCCAACATTCATGTTTAATCCAAAATCGGAAACCCAAACAACATTTGCATAAGGATCGGAAGTAGAAAAATCGGTATCAGCACCCAAAGTTGCTTCGCTTTTCATATAATTAAAACCGATTATAGTATAGAATTTATCACTAAAATTATATTTATTAAATAAATCTACTACAGTGCTATTGGCTTCATAAGAATTTGGAAATGAAGAATAAATATCTCTATCAATAGTATTGTAAGATGCATTTAAAGTTACGCTACCATTGTTATAGGTATATTCTGGAGTTATAGCAACTCTAAATTGCTCGCTTTCCGAATAGTCATCGCTATCTTGTTGAGGCGAAGAACTATCAAAATCTGCTTTAAATTTATCATAGTATCCTAATACTTTAAATGAAAAACGATCTGAAAATTTATAGCCTAAATTAATATTAGAATTGATTCTGTTAAACGGATCTTTTTCCTCACCGATTACTGCGGAAAGTCCGTCTGTATATTGATTTCCAAATCCTGCTAAATATGTAAACTTCCCTAAAGTTCCATTAACAGAAGCTCTATTAGAAAAGTCGGATAAATTGTAATCGTTTTCTTCTGATGATTGATTAGAACCTATGCTACTCTCAAAATTAGCTCCTATTTTATTCGCTCCTGCGCTTTTGGTGGTAATATTTATTACGGCTGTAGCAGCACGGTTTCCATATAAAGTACTCGCTGCACCTTTTACAATTTCTATAGATTCAATTTGATTAAGATCTAATAATCTCAAATCAAAATCCATAGCTATTTGAGATGGATCACTTACTTGAATTCCGTCTATCAATACTAATACTTGTCGGTTGTTTCCCCCACGAACGAAATAAGATAAGTTCTGACCAGCATTACTTCTACTCCCATTAATTTCTATCCCACTCTTGGTATTTATTACTTCGGCCACAGAACGCCCTTGGTTACGTTGTAATTCTTCTTGGGAGATTTTAATTACTGTTTTACCTGAGTTCTCACGCTTTAATGAAAATCGTGAATCAGATACTACTACTTCTTCCAACTGCTGGATATCTTCATCCTGTTGGAGGTTACTTTTTTCTTGTGCAGTCGCAAGTGTGCATATAAATCCTGCTGCACAAAGAGAAAAAATTCTTTTGTTCATTCTAAAAGTTTTATAAAAGGGAAAAAAGTATGAGTTTACCCATACGCAAACCTTTATCCCGAAAGTTTGACATAAATAAATTTTGAATCTTGGCAGGTCTCCTGGCTTGCTTTTATGTTATTCTACCTTCCCATCTTAGCAAAATTGCCTTAACAGTGGTTTTCGAAGAAAATAACACACTTTATAAAAGATACGCTACTAATAATAAACTTATTGTAACGATAAAGCTTACAGTTGCGGGAACAGCCACGGATTTTAACCGTATTCCCTTTTAATTTAAATCTATTGAAAACAGATTTAAAACCATAAATTCGCCACAAAATTAAACATTTTAAATAAGCTTACCATTAAAAGAGATATTAATCTTAATTTTATTGCTGAAATATTATTGACTACCATACTAAAGAACTCCTTATAAATGAAAAATCTATTATTTCTAACAATTCTCCTGTTCCTATCTTGTAAAGAAACACCCAAAGAAAAAACTCAAACAACTCCACCCCATAAAATAATAGAACAGAATGTTACTAGCACTCCCATTAGTTACGCAAAGGGTTTTAGCATAACAAAGCAAGATAAAATTACAATTATCAAAGTAAATGCACCTTGGCCAAGTGCTAATAAAACCTTTACATATGCTTTAGTTCCTGAAAAGGATTTGAAAACTATTAGCCTTGATGATTCTCTTTACGATGCTATTATTAAAACACCCGTAAAACGAATGATTGCAACTTCAACTACGCATATTCCTTCTATTGAAGCATTGGGAATTGAAAATACTCTAATTGGTTTTCCTGGAACAGATTATATCTCTTCTAAGCCAATAAGAGAAAAAATTGAAGCTGGAAAAGTAAAAGAGCTCGGTTTAAATGAATCTATAAATACTGAGGTATTAATAAATTTAGAGCCAGATTTAGTAATGGGTTTTACTGTTGAAGGCGAAAATAAAACTTATCAAAATATCGTAAATTCTGGTACTCCTGTTGTTTACAATGGAGACTGGGTAGAAGCTACCCCCCTTGGAAAGGCAGAGTGGATTAAATTTTTTGGAGCTTTTTTTAATAAAGAAAAACTTGCCGATAGTATTTTTAATAACATCGCTAAATCTTATAATGAAGCAAAAGCATTGGCGGCAAATACTGATATCAAGCCTACTGTTTTTAGCGGCTCTATGTTTAAAGATATTTGGTACGCTCCTGCTGGAGAAAGTTGGGTTGCTCATTTTTTAAATGATGCAAATGCTAATTATATATGGAAAGATACCTTTGGAAATGGGAGCTTATCTTTAAATTTCGAAAGTGTGCTTGAAAAATCAAAATCAGCGGATTTCTGGATTGGTCCTGGGCAATTTACAAGCTATAGTCAGCTGCAAGATAATAATGTACATTATACTCAATTTGATGCTTATGCCAATAAAAAAATATATACTTATAGCCTAACTACAGGCGCAACAGGTGGTATTCTTTATTATGAATTGGCTCCAAACAGACCAGATATCGTTTTAAAAGATATAATTCATATTTTGCACCCTGAAGTATTAACAGATTACGAACCTGTATTTTTTAAGCCATTGCAACCTTGAATTCAATAAAAACATATCGATTTCAGTTTATTATACTCGCTGTCTTATTGATAATATTCTTTCTTATAAATATAAGTTTAGGATCTGTTAATATTCCAATCAAAGAGATTATAAATTCTCTTATTGGAAATGAAATCGAGAAACAATCATGGCAATATATAATTCTAAACTACCGACTCCCAAAAGCATTTACAGCAATTTTAGTAGGTAGCGGACTCTCCGTTAGCGGTTTACTAATGCAGACACTTTTTAGAAATCCTTTGGCAGGACCCTTTGTGCTAGGAATAAGCTCTGGAGCTAGTCTTGGGGTTGCAATTCTTATTATGGGCTCTTCCCTATTTGCTAGTATTTTTAGTTCGTTTTTTTTAAGCGGAATTTCTATTACAATTGCTGCAACCATGGGTAGTTTTTTAGTACTACTTTCCATTTTTGTAGTCGCAAATAAAGTAAAAGACACCATGGCATTACTTATCATTGGACTCATGTTCGGGAGTATCACTACAGCCGTTGTAAGTGTGCTTTCCTATTTTACAAGCAAAGAAAAACTACAACAATATATTTTTTGGTCGTTTGGAAGTCTAGGAAACCTTAGTTGGAGTCAACTGCTACTACTATTCACACTTTTTATTATAGGAATCTTAATTACAATAACCGTACTCAAACCACTTAATGCTTTTCTATTAGGAGAAAATTATGCGCAAAGTATGGGAGTTCAACTAAAAAAATCTAGATATCTTATCATTATAGCAACAAGTATTCTCGCAGGAAGTATAACAGCCTTTGCCGGACCAATTGCTTTTATTGGCCTAGCAGTTCCACATTTAACAAGACAATTATTCAATACACAAAATCATCATATCCTATTACCTGCAACTATTTTATTCGGAGCTATTTTAATGCTGATATGCGATACTATTGCACAATTGCCAACAAGTGAATATTCACTTCCAATTAATGCAATCACTTCTATTATTGGAGCTCCCGTAGTGATATGGCTATTGGTTAGGAAACGTAAAATGGTGTTTTAAAAAACCTAATAAAACCTAACCATACGTTGATATTAAATTCTAGATGTCAATCAATAAAATATTTATACTTTTACCTGATATATTAATAACCATAATAGTTTCAACATCAATTTACAACAGCAAAATATAATACTAAAAACAAAAAACTTAGAAGTAGGATATATTTCTAAAAAAGTTAGTAATTCCATCGCTAAAGAGATTAATTTTGAATTAGTAACTGGAGAACTTACTGCCGTTGTTGGCGCAAATGGTATTGGAAAGTCTACACTTTTAAGAACTCTAGCCAGCGTTCAACCTAAATTAAAAGGAGAAATAGCTATAAAAGACAAAGCACTAGAATCCTTTGAAAACAGCGATTTAGCTAAAGAAATAAGCATTGTTTTAACAGAACATATTCCAGCAAGAAACTTAAGTGTTTTAGAAGTCATCGCATTGGGAAGACAACCTTATACAAACTGGATAGGGACACTTTCCGAGACAGATATTGAAAAAGTAAGGGAAGTTATTAAACTTGTAGGATTAGAGGCTCTAAAAGATAAAAAGTGCTTTGAATTAAGTGATGGTCAGATGCAACGGGTAATGATTGCTAGAGCGCTCGCTCAAGACACTGCTATTATTATTTTAGACGAACCCACTACCCATCTCGATATTTACCACAAGGCTTATATTTTAAAACTGCTAAAAACAATCGCTCAAAAAACAAGAAAAGCCATCCTATTTTCAACGCATGAAATAGATCTGGCTATTCAGTTATGTGATAAAATATTAATCTTAGATACTGAAAAATCAGCATTTGGAGAACCTTGTTCGCTAATCGAAAAAGGAAGCTTTAAAAATCTCTTCCCCGAAGATTTAGTATCTTTTGATCCTGCAACAGGATCTTTTAAGATTAAAAAATAATTATTTAAAGTTAAGATATGCCATTACAGGAAAATGATCTGATGGATATTTTAAATTCTTAGAATCACTAAAAATCCCACTTTTTAATACTTCAAAATCATTATCTGAAATAAACACAAAGTCAATCTTATTGTCTACAGGTTTTTCAAAATGAAACCCATTAAAAGTTCCATCTGGACCAAAAGCATTTTTTCCAGCTTCTAAATGACTATCAAGCATTTCCTTTTTAATAGCCACCACACCTTCAGAATTACTATCCAAATTAAAGTCACCCGTTAAAACTATCGGTAAATTTTTAGGATTCAGTTCTTTCATTTTCTTTAAAATAAGCTTTGAACTTTCCAATCGAGCAACATGACCTACATGATCAAAATGAGTATTAAAAACCATAAATTCTTTGCCAGACTCCTTGTCCTTAAAAGTAGCATAACTACAAATACGATTTAAAGCAGCATCCCAACCTTTAGAAGGTGTATTTGGTGTTGGTGATAACCAAAAAGTGCTCCCATTTTCTACATCATACTTTTTAACATTGTAAAAAATAGCTGAATATTCGCCTTTTGTATCTCCTTCATCTCTTCCTACTCCAATATACTTATAGTCTTTCAAAGCATGCTGAATATCTTCTAATTGACCATGGAGTCCTTCTTGCGTACCAAATATATCTGGAGCATAAAAGTTTAATTGAGAGATAAGAAAATCCTTTCTGCTATCCCAATTATTTTTAGCGTCGGAAGGGTTATTGTATTTAATATTGTAGGTCATTACTTTTAAATCTTGAGCATTTAAAAAGCTGCATGCAAAAAATAATAACAGTAGTGAATATCTTTTCATTTTTATTAAGTTTAGATTGCAACTAAACTACCAAAAATAATCTGGTCGTATAGTTATAAAATCTTTAAATTATTTAATTGGAGTCCCTCGCATTCTATCAAAATTCTTGTAACTATTTTCAATTTTCCTCTTTGGAGCTTGTTCATACTCCTTTTCAGTAACTTTATATACTTTTTGAAGCGTATCTAACTTTGTATGCATTTCTGCAATAACATCTTCATATTCTTCGTCGTTAATAGCATTATGCAACTCTTGCGGATCCTTTTCTAAATCGTAAAACTCCCAAGCATCTATATCATCATAAAAATGCATCAACTTATATCGTTTCGTTTTTACACCATAGTGCTTTTTAACCATATGAAAAGCTGGAAAATCATAATAATGATAATAAATGGCATCTCTAAAATTATCATCTTCAACAGTACCATCTAAAAGCGGTTTTATAGATTGTCCTTGCATTCCATCTGTTAATTCGTTTCCGCCAGCATAATCTAAAAAAGTCTGAGCAAAATCTAAATTTTGAGTAAGCGCATCTACAACAGTTCCTGGTTTTATTGCCTTTGGATATTGAATTAAAAAAGGCATCCTAAACGATTCTTCATACATAAAACGTTTGTCAAAAAAACCTTTTTCTCCTAGATAAAATCCTTGATCAGAAGTATAAACAACAATTGTATTTTCTGATAAACCATTTTCTTCCAAATAATCTAAAACCTCGCCAACTCCATCATCTACAGCCTTTACTGTTGCTAAATAATCATGTAAATAACGTTGCCCTTTCCATTCTGCTAGTTCTTTTCCATGTAAATCAGCCTCCCAGAAAGCATTGTTTTTTGGTAAATAAGCTTCATCCCAAATTTTACGTTGCTCAGGGCTCATTCGATCGAAATCGTTTGTCCAAGGATTATTAGAAAGCTCTGTACTAGCAAACTTCTTGCTCAATTTAAGATCATGTCCCTCATACATATCATCATAAATAGTTTGTATTTGTTCTTGTGCGGCAACTTGATTTTCATGCTTATCAAAATAAGTATCAGGAAGAGGAAATTTAATAGTATCATACACCGTTAAATAACGTAAAGGAGGCATCCAGTTTCTATGCGGAGCTTTATGGTGAAGCATCATAAAAAAAGGTTTGTCATCAGATCTTTTTTTATCTAGCCAATTAATAGCATCTTCAGTAATAATATCTGTTGCATATCCATCAATCTGTATGGAGTCGCCCATCTTCACAAAATCAGGGTTATAATAGTGCCCTTGATCGTCTATTATATTCCAATAATCAAACCCTTGAGGATATCCGTAAAGATGCCATTTACCAACCAATGCAGTTTCATATCCCAGTTTTTTTAATTTTTTAGGTAATGTAGGCTGACTCGCATCAAAACGCTCTCCATTCTGTCTGAAACCATTTATATGACTGTGCTTCCCGGTTAAAATAACAGCCCTACTTGGTCCGCAAATAGAGTTTGTACAATATGTATGATTAAAGATAGCGCCATTTTCTGCTATCCTATCAATATTTGGAGTTGGAGCTAATTTCCCGATCGGATGATTATAAGCACTTATCGCTTGAAATGCATGATCATCTGCCATAATAAATAATATATTAGGCTTCTGAGTAATGGTAGCTACTTCTGGTTTCTGCTCTTTTTTTTCTTTACAACTTGTAAATAAAACTGCTAAGATTAAAAAGGGTATAAATTTAAATATCAATTTCATGAGTATAGGTTTATCATTTTTTTGATGATACTTGTATGTTCGACACTATATGCTTCTTATTAACTATCGTCTCTGATATAAAACCTGCAATTTCATCTGTATAATTGTATGCTAGGTTTGCCCAATCGTGATTCCCTTCAGGATCCGTTGCTAGTAAATAAGAGCCTCCTAATTTATTAAGCTTATCTGTAATAGCTTTAGCTCCAAATAAGGTTATAAAACCTGGACTAGTAGGTTTACAATAATGGTGAGGCGCAATATAATAAGGAACCAAATTATCTTTCTTTCCATGAAAGAATATCGAAGGAATAACATTTTTCTCAGTTATATAATCTGTACTCACAAGCGCTCCAGCAAATGAAACAACTCCAGCATATTTTACAGCTCCAAATGGAATATCCTTCGTTTTAGGGCTTCCTTGCATATAAACGGTATTTAAAACCGCTTCGGCGCCAGCGCTGCTTCCTACCAAAATGATTTTATTAGCGTTGAAATTAAGAGTTGATGCTTTATCAGTTAGGAAACTTGTAGCATTAAGGATATCCTTAGTTACAGAATTAAAAGTTTCCATTTTTCCTGCTGAAGAATAATCGCATCCAAATGACTTCCCTTTTCTTGTAAGGTTATAACTCATTGAAGCTACCGCATAACCTCGTCTTGCCATATCGATACAAAACTTTTTTTCTAAAGGATTATCTCGTTTCCCTGATGAAAAACCTCCTCCATGAACCAAAATAAGCAATGGTCTTTTTGAAGATATATTTTCCTCTGAAGAATAGAAATCTAGATTTAATGTGTCAGAATACGTGAATGTTTCAGATGTAACCTCATCAGAAACATAATCTTTATATTGTTGTGCTTCTATTTGAAGCGATAGAAGAAAAAGAGCTACTAATAAAACTAGTGTATTTGTTTTCATTTTTATTCTTATTATAAACTCGCTTTATACGTTTAATAGAATCTTTACTAAGATCGTTATAAAGTATAAAGCGAGCTAACCATTCTCTATTGCAAAATAAAGGATGCTTTTAAGCTAGCATTAGAGTCTCCTCCAACAAAAACCTCAAAAACTCCAGGTTCAGCAACAAACTCTATGTTTGAATTATAAAATTTCAAATCTTCTGGTTGTAAAGTAATCGTTACTGTTTTACTTTCTCCTTTCTTTAAAAACACTTTCTTAAATCCTTTTAACTGACGATTAGGTGGTGTTATACTTCTTACAACATCATGTAAATACAATTGTACTGTCTCTTCTCCATCATAATTTCCAGTATTTTTTAAAGTTACAGAAACCTCAACTGCATCTCCTTGTGAAATTTTTTCTTTGCTGATTTTTATGTTTGAATACTCAAAAGTTGTATAACTTAATCCATATCCAAAAGGAAGTAAAGGTGAGTTTTTCTCATCTAAATAATTAGACTTAAATTTCTGAAATTCTTCCGAAGTTGGTGCAGGTCTCCCTGTATTTTTCATGCTGTGATATACTGGAATCTGCCCAACAGAACGTGGCCAAGTAGCTGTTAATTTCCCAGATGGATTGTAGTCTCCATAAACGACATCTGCAATAGCATTTCCTGCTTCTACTCCTGGATGCCAAACCTGCAAAATACTAACAGGCATATCAAACTCTTCTGGGATTTCCAACGGACGACCACTCATTAATACCAATACTACAGGCTTCCCAGTAGCAACCAAAGCTCTTATTAATTTCTTCTGAGCTTCTGGTATTGTAATATCTGTTCTACTTGCTGCTTCTCCACTCATTTCTGTAGCTTCTCCAACCACTGCAACTACTACATCAGATTTATTAGCCATCGCTAAAGCCTCTTTTAACAATGCTTCTGGAGATTCTTTACTGATTTCTACACGTGGTCCAAAAACATTAATCTTCTTCGCAAGTTCTTCATCATTTAAAATATTACTTCCTTTTGCATAATTTATAGTTGCATTTGGAGCGACATTTTTAAATCCTTCTAAAATTGTGATTGCATTTTTCACATCCCCTGTTGGCGCCCAAGTTCCTAGCATATTATTTCTACTATCTGCTAAAGGTCCTACTAATGCAATGCTAGAGGCTTTTTTTAGAGGTAAAACATTGTTTTCATTTTTTAACAATACAAAAGAATGTTGTGCAGCCTTTCTTGCTACCTCTCTGTTTTCTTCAGTAAGAATATCTTTTTCAGGACGAGAATCATCAATATAGCGATAAGGATCATCAAATAACCCCAATTTATATTTAGCTTCTAATACTCTTCTACAAGCATTATTTATTTCGGTTTCTGTAACTTTTCCTTCTTCTAAAGATTTTTTAAGTGTAGAAAGAAAACCTTCTCCAACCATATCCATATCCAAACCAGCTTTTAAAGCCAATGCCGATACAGCTTGAAGATCTCCTAAACCATGCGCTATCATTTCATTTAAAGAAGTATAATCTGAAACTACAAAACCTTCAAAACCCCAACAGTCACGTAATAAATCTGTTAACAACCATTTATTTCCAGTTGCTGGAATTCCATCTACATCATTAAAAGATGTCATTACACTAGCTGCACCAGCATCTATAGCCGCTTTATAAGGAGGTAAATATTGATTAAACATTTTTACGCGACTCATATCAACAGAATTGTAATCACGACCACCTTCTACCGCTCCATATAAAGCAAAGTGCTTAACACAAGATAACATTGTATTTGTATCCATAAGATTATCTCCTTGATAACCTGTTACCATCGCTCTAGCAATAGCTGAGCCTAAATAAGTATCTTCTCCTGCTCCTTCAGAAATTCTTCCCCAACGAGGATCACGAGAAATATCTACCATTGGAGAGAAATTCCAATTGATACCATCTGCTGTAGCTTCCTTTGCAGCAATTTGTGCGGTACTTTTTATTAAGTCCATATCCCAACTTGCAGCTAGACCAAGTGGAATTGGAAACGTTGTTTTATATCCGTGGATAATATCGGAACCAAAAAGCAAAGGGATTTGCAATCTTGATTTTTTAACTGCTAAGTCCTGAGCTATTTTCATTTTCTTCGGACTAGCTACTCCAAAAAGTCCACCTACATTACCTGCTTTAATTTTAGCTTCTACATTTTCGCTAACTACTGAACCTGTTGCTACACCGCCACCAGGAGTTAATAAGTTTAATTGACCAATTTTTTCATCAATAGTCATTTTATCCAATAGAGATTCTACTTCTGGAATTCTATCTTTATTTTGTGCCATTACAGTTGTTGTAACACCAAGTATAAAAACTAATATTAAGGCTTTTACTATTTTCATTCTAACATTTTTTGATCCCAAACAAGGGACTATTTTTATTTTTGAGTTTATTTTTCAAACAAACATCTTACTCAAACTCTACATTATAAACTATTGATTGCGTTTATGAGAAAACAACCACGATAAAAAATCAGGCTCACTAAAAGCTGGATCCCAACTATTATGATTAGCATCATCATAAAGGGTGAATCTAGGATGGCCACCTTCATTTAAAAGCGCTTCTACCATTTTAATAGAGTTCATTGGGTTTACCACATTATCTTGCGCGCCATGAAATACCCAAAGCGGTGTGTTTACATATTTGCTAACGGCTTCTGTACTACCTCCTCCACAAATTGGAATTCCAGCAGCAAAAGTTGTTGGCATTCTAGAAAGCAATTCAAAAGTTCCCATTCCACCCATCGAAAGCCCTACAATATAGACTTGATCTTTCTTTACAAAAGATTTACTTAAAAATTGATTTAGTAAACTCATTGTTAGATCTAAAAATTTCGTTGGCTTTTTATCATCATGAAAAACCAATTTCACACCATCACTACCAGAGCGATCTACGTCAGCATTCGACCAATAATCATCTTTTGAACATTGCGGAAAAATTACAATGGCAGGGTAGTCTTCCATATTTTCCTTTTTTGTAAATAAAGAGCTCCCATGTGTAAGCTGACTTACATTATCATTTCCTCGTTCTCCTGCACCATGCAAGAAAAGTACCAATGGATATTCCTTTTGATTTGAAAAATTCTTTGGTAATAAGATTCTATACTTCAAGGTATCCTTACCTACAACAAAATTATCTTTTTGATAAAGTTCATTTTGTGCTATTATTAGCATTGGCAAGGAAAGCAATACTAATAAAACTAATTTGCTGTTATTTTTCATATGTAAATCCTAATTTATTTAGTCCGTTTTGAACATCTCCATTCTTCATAAACAATTTCCAAAACAATCCAGTTCTATAATTTTCAATCATAACAGGAATTGGCCCTTGATCGATTGCTAGATATCTTGGTACAAACCAATCCTCCTCAATACTAAAGGCATCATAGGGTCCATATTTTCCAATTAAAGAATCTTGCTCCTTATACATAAATCTTAAAAACTGCATACTCTCTTTTGGAGTGTAAGGCATAGAAGAAAGTGCAGCTGTAGGAGAAATTACTCCCAAATCACTTTTTCCAGGATGGTGTCCGGCATATCCGTTTACAGAATAACTAGCGGTTAATCCCCAACAATTTTCTCCGTAACCTTTATACCCTTGAGGGTTGTCCACACAGTATTTATAGTTTATAAGCGCATGGTTTTTATTTAGTTCCCAATAATCTCCATATTGATCTTTTAATCCTTTTGGATTCAATCCTAAATATGAATAATGAGCCCAAAATAAAGGACCTACCGTATCACTATTATGCTTTAATACTGTTTTTAAATCATAATATGTAGCATCTGTTGCAATAGCACCACTCTTTGCCCATCCTTTTTCGTAAACTTCTTTAGAAATAGGATGTGTTGGAGATGCAGCAGCCAGAATATACATAATAAGACATTCGTTATACCCCGAAACTGCAAAGTTCATTTTCCAACCGTTGTTTGGCGACCAATGCCAGTATAAAACATCTTCTCCCTTAGTATACCAATCCCATTCTACATCTTCATATAGTTCTTGAATATCTGCAACTAATTGTTTTGATTCTTCAGTAGAATCAGTCTTATAATATTCAGCAACAGTTAAAAGCCCTTGGATTAAAAATGCCGTTTCAACCAAATCTCCACCATCGTCATACTTACTAAATGGCTTTACTTTTCCTGTATTATCATCCATCCAATGCGGCCATGCCCCATGGAAACGGTCTGCCTTTTTAAGGAAATCGACAATCTTAATATAGCGCGTTAAGGCTTGTTGTTTTGTAATGTAACCCCTCTCTACACCAACTAAAATAGCCATTACTCCAAAACCACTTCCTCCAGTTGTAACAATATGTTTATCGTTTGAAGGATAAATATCATCTAGATGAATACGTTCTGCCGCTAACCCAGAGTTAGGCTGAGCTCCATCCCAAAAATATTCGAAGGTTTGCTTCTGAATTTTGTCCATCAACTCCTTATCTGAGGCTGACGGTGTAAAAGTTGAAGTTTCCGTATTAGTAACTTCTGAAGCTTCTTTTTTATCTGTTTTTTTTGAACTGTCACATCCTACCAAAGTGAATGTGACAGCTAAAAATGCTAATATTAATCGCATGAGGGTTTATTGTTTTTTATTAATATCCTGGATTTTGAGTCATCTCTGGAGTTTGAATTAATTGATCATTTGGAATAGGAAATAACTCATGTCTCCCTTCTACAAATGTTTTACCATCTGCTGCCATTGCTTCTTTTGCCTCTCCTATTCTTATTAAATCAAACCAACGATCATGTTCAAAAGCCAATTCCAGCCTTCTTTCATTCCATATTTTTTGACGTAATGAAGCTTGGTCTGTAACTGTTACGTTATCTAGCTCTACTCGAGCTCTAACCATATTCAATGAAGTTAATGCTTCTGAAGATTTCCCTAATTCGTTTGCTGCTTCTGCTTTTAACAAGTAAACTTCAGCAAAACGTAGGATCCTTACATTTTTATCCCCATCACTAGAGCCAGCATTGGCGCTAGAATATGCTTTTTCATTATATCTAGGATTCTGAGATGAAGCACTCACTTCTCTACCGTCCCATAATGTTTCACCAGCAAAAATTATTGTAGCATTCTTTCTTATCTCATCGTTTTCTGCATCATAAGCATCAACTAAATTTTGAGAAGGACTATTAAATCCCCAACCCCAACCATTGCTACCTCCATTGGCGCCTTGAGTTTGAGAGTATTGTTGAACTCCATGTGCTATCGATTCCCCTCTAGCTTGAACTTCAAATATAGATTCTACACCATTTTCGGTATACACACGCCATAAATCCTCATAATTTGGCTCTAAGCTATATTCCCCTGAATTTATTACTTCATTTGAATAATCATAAGCAAGCTGCCACTTTTCTTCGTATAAATATACTTTTGCCAATAATGCTTGTGCAGCTCCTTTTGTTGCTCTTCCAAGATCTTTGCTCGCATAACCACTTTTAACAGGTAAATGTTCGATAGCGTCAAGTAAGTCTTGTTCTATGTATGCATAAACATCATCCTTAGGCGCTCTACTGGTAGGATCTGTAATTCCTTGAATAGTAACATCTCCAAAAGAACGCACTAACCAAAAATAATTTAAAGCTCTTAAGAACTTTGCCTCACCTAACAATCTTGTATTTAATTCATTATCTGTAGCTTCAGAGTCTTCTATAAACTCTATTGCAGAAGTTGCTCTACCTATTGACTTATACCAGTGCTCCCACATAGCTCTAATAGAAGGAGATGAAGAATTGTGTTGTAACTCATCAAGTACGTCTTTATCTGCACCGCTATCCGTTGGTCTTCCCCCTTTATCTGCATTATCAGAAATTATTTCTGTAACCCCTAGATAAGAAAAGGCATAAGGCCACTCTGTTAACATACCATAAGTAGCAGTAACAAAATTCTCTGCTTTCAAAGTAACCCCAGAATCTTCTAAAGAAATATCCTCTCTAGAATCTACATCTAAATAATCTTCACTACAAGCTGCTAAAAAAGCAGTTGCTACAAGAAGATAAAGCCATTTATTTAATTTTATTTTCATAATAATTGCTTTTATATTTTTATAATTCAATATTAACACCTAATAAGAATGTTTTTACATTAGGATATGCTGAAAGCTCTATACCTGCAGTCCCATTTGGAGATCCTGAGGATAATAGTTCTGGAGTAAAGCCGCTGTAATCAGTAAAAAGAAATGGATTCTGAGCGGTCGCATAAATTCTTATTTTGGTAAAAGCTTTCAATACATCTTCTGGAATAGTGTATCCCACAGATATATTATTAATCCTTAAATAATCTCCATCTTCAAGATAATAACTAGAAGCTAAAGCATCTCTATCTGCACCTGGGTTTACATTTGTAGATCCTTCTCCTGTCCATCTCTCATTAAATACGTCTTGAGTAACATTCTCTCCTCCATCTATTCTTACCCCTTTTAACCCATTATACACTTTGTTTCCGCCTACTCCAAAAGCATCTAAATTAAAATCAAATCTCTTATAATTCAAACCTAAGTTAATTCCATAATTAAAAGACGGTAAATAAGATCCGAAGAATTTCTTATCTCTGTCATCAATTACACCATCTTCATTTTGATCTTTATATTTTAAGTATCCTGGCTTAGGAGTACTTGGATAAGCTGTGGTATTATCTATCTCTTCTTGAGTTTGCCACACACCTTCTGCTTCATACATCCACCAAGCATACAGTGGCTGGCCTTCCTCTAATCGCTTAGTTATCTGTCCATTTGACAAACTTCCTCCAGTATTACCATCATATGCTGGTTTTACATTCTCTAAAGTGTTATTATTATATCCATAATTTACACCGATACTATAAGAGAAATCTTCAGAAACATCATCTTTCCATGTTAGAGCAATTTCAAAACCTTCATTTTTCACTTTCCCTCCGTGGTCATAATAAGATTGTTGATAAGCTGAATTTAATAACGGTTTTACATTCATTATTGCATTCTCTGTAGTTCTATCGTAGTAATCAAAATTTGCAGTTAAACGACTATTAAATATACTGATATCCATCCCTGCAAAAATTTCATTCGTTTTCTCCCAAGTAAGCTCAGTCACTGGAGTTCCAAAACTAGAACCAAAAATTAAGTCTTGATTAGGTCCAAACACATAGTTGTTACTACTACTTCCTGTACTTGTAGAGATTGTACTCGTATTTAATTGTGGCACATTTGCATTTCCTAGCTTACCATAACCTCCACGTAACTTAAGAAAATCAATCCAAGAATCACTCATAAATTCTTCACGAGAAATTACCCAACCAGCACTTACTGATGGAAAATTCCCCCAATATTCTTTATTTTCTTTAAAGTAGCTATCACCATCTCTTCTAAAGTTTGCAGTAAGAAAATATTTATTATCATAATTATACTGAAGTCTTGCAAAATAAGAAAGCTTTGTTCTGATATTAGATAAATTCTGTTCTGCAATTTTCGCATATTGAGAAGAAGCTAAATCTACATTCCAATACTGCTCTTGGTCTGGCACATCATAGCCCTTAACATACATTCTAGAATTATCATTTCTTAAGTCTTTTGTTAACCCTAAAAGAACATTTACACTATGCTTATCAAAAGTTTTATCAAAAGTCAAAAAACTATCCCAATTGTAACGGAATTGCTCTATATCTTCATAAGAGATATCATTATTTGCATATTCCAAAGAAGTTGGATTATCTTCTTTTAACTGATCAAATTGTTCAGACGTTCTATTTGGGTTTGCTGCAAGCCATCTTCCTTTTGTATCATTAAAAACTCTCTTGGTATAATAGTATTTTGTAGCTCCAAAACGTGAACTTACTTTCAGCCAATCTGTAATATCAAACTCTGCATTGAATATCCCTTGAATATTAGTTGTTTGAATTTTTTGATTATCAAAATACTCATTCGCGACAGGGTTTCCAATAGAATTTAAACTCCCAATAGACTCTCCTGGAGCAGCTATATATGTAACCTCTCCTGTTGTTTGATTTACATAACTTTGTCCAAATTGTCCTGACTCATAATAAACTGGAACCAAAGGTGACTGTCTGTAAGCATCATTAAAAGGACTTGATCCTTTTGGATTTTCGTTAGTAAAGGATAAATTTAAATTAGGACTTAATCTTAACCTTCCATCAAATAACTTAAAAGTATTATTTGTTCTTACAGTTGTCCTATTGTATTTCTGATCTTTTAATAATCCGTCCTCATTGTAATTGTTTACACTAAAAAAGTAATCTGCTACATCAGATCCTCCAGAAATAGAAACACTATTATTATTTGAAAAAGCAGTTCCAATTAGCTCGTCATACCAATCTGTATCATATTTTTGATTAGTTAGTAATTGATACCCTCCACCTATTGAGCTCTGTTTCTCATTAAAATAAGTGGCATACTGCTCTCCATTAGCCATTTTAACAGGATTTAAAACTGATTTTGCTCCGTAAAATGATTCTACTTTAATTCTAGCTTTTCCAGACTTACCCTTTTTAGTAGTGATGATAATCACACCATTTGCAGCATCACTACCATAAATTGCCGCAGAAGAAGCATCCTTCATAATATCTACACTTTCGATATCACTAGGACTAATATTCTGAATATTACTTACGGTAATTCCATCCACTACATATAAAGGAGAACTACCAGCAGAAGCAGTACCTACTCCTCTAATTACTACTTTAGGATCAGTTCCAGGTGCATCACTATTAATAATATTAACCCCTGATACTTTTCCTTGTAAGGACTGCATTGCATTTAAAGCAGGCTGTTCTGCAATATCTTCAGACTTTGCTGAAACAATAGCACCTGTTAGATCTGACCTTTTTTGCGTACCATAACCCACAACAACTACCTCGTCGAGTTGATTTGTAGATACTACTAAAGTTGTATTAATGGTTGATGAACTTCCTACTACAACTTCTTTAGAATCCATACCCACGTATGAGAAAATGAGGATTTCCCCACTTGAAGCATTCATGGTATAATTACCATCAAAATCTGTTTGGGTTCCATTTGTTGTCCCTTTTACTAAAACTGATGCTCCTGGTAACGGCATATTTTGATCATCCGTTACAACACCAGTTATTGTTTGCTGTTGGGCGAACCCAGAAAAACAGCATAACAATATAAATGTCAATAAATAATTTTTCATTATTCTTAAATATTAAAGTTAGCTTCTTAAAATTATTATAAACTACAACGATGTAGTTGTAAATCACCTCACCTTAAATACATCATTAACTAGAATTGTTCGTATCCCCTATATTTAAAGAGATAAGTAGGTGTTAAAACATTCAATGAAGTATTAAAAACAGTGTTTTGATGTAGTAATGATGTAATTTATTGTTGTCTAATTCGCAATTTGAGACACTAAAAAATAATGAATTTTCGATTAAAACTTAAATTTTTGTGAGTTTAACATTACTATAATTGTTAAAATTTATTACCTAAAGCTCACATATCTCCTGTTTTTAACTGAATAAATTGCAATAAATCGCCCTTAAATACGTGTAAGAATTTAATTTAAAAATAGGTTACGTAATTAGAGCTAATTAAAACTCCTTTTCAAAACAAAATGTAGTACTTAATATTAACTATTAAAATTAGGAATTAGATATTCATTAGATATTCGTTAAGGTTTTGTTCTGAAGAAAGGTTGAGTTTCTTACGAAGTCGGTATCTATGAATTTCAACTCCCCTTACCGAAATACTCATTAATGGAGCTATCTCTTTACTTGATAGATTCATCTTGAGGTAGGCACATAATTTTAGATCTTTTGAAGTTAATTTCTCTGGATGCAGTTTTATTAGATTCTTAAAAAATGAATCGTGTATTTGATTAAAGTTAGACTCAAAAATCTCCCAGTCGTTTGCATTATTAATATTTCGATCTATTTTCTTTAAAAGTTTATTAAAGCGTAATTTATCAATTATTTCAGATTTAAAATAAACCAACTCCTCCCTTAAATCTGAAAGTATCTCATTCTTTTTTGTCATTTCTAGAGCTGTGTTTGCCAACTCTTTGGTTTTACCTTTAAGCTCTTTTTCATGCTGTAATTTTTGAAGCTCATTGAGTTTCTTCTCATGTATTAATGCTTCCTCTTTTCGGTTCAACTCCTTTTGGTGCTCAAATTGATCCTCTAAATACTTTTTATGTCGGATGAGCATATACTTATTAATTGTAAGCACCACTAGACCTATAATCAAGAATATCAAAATTGCTAATAGTATTCCCCAAACACCTAAATACCATGGTTTCTGCGTTTCAATTGATAGTTTTACGCCTGTATCTGAAACTTTAGATTTCACTTTTGTTCGTATATCTACAGTCGTTTCCCCATAAGGCAAATTAGTAATTACGATCTTTCCTTCTTTAGCTTCTCTATAATCAGAATCCATTACATTAGGAAGTGAATAAACAATTGTACTATTAGATAGAAAAGGTAGCGAGGTCTCTATAACAATAGTATCCCGTTGTTTAAAAGTAGGTAGACTATCTAAAATTAAGGGTGTGCCATTTTTTAAAATCCTATGAATAGAAGGAGCTTCAGGCTCTTTCTGACTACTAATTCTATTTGTATTAACAGCTAAAATATCATTATAGAGCGCTATTTGAATAATAGAATCGTTTACAACAATTGCGCGCTCGTCATTTTTTAATAATCGATTTTGATAGTATCGTGTTGGTAAGTAAAATTGAGTTTCTGCATTATTTAATTGCTCTCTAATAAATAAAGTTCCATCTGCCTTCTTAAAAAGAATAGGATTCACCCCTTCATCGGTAATTGGGTAAGCATCACTATCTTTTCCTAAAATAGTATTTAGCGATTCAAAATCTACAATTTTACTTTCTAAAGGATTAAACATAAACCATTTCCCTTCATTATAGAATGAAATCTGACCTTCTATATTAAACAACTTGATCAAATAACTGTTCTGGAAATATTTATTATACTGCTCCTCTACCCTTGTTACTTTAGAATAATCTTCTGAAAAATGAATTCTATACACTCCCTTATAGGTATGTGCAGCCCATGCGATATGGTCTTTTTCGAAAACTAAATTTTTAACTGGAAAATCTATTCCTTCTACATCCTTTACATCCCAACCGTTTCCATTTTTCTTATATAAGGTGAGTCCAGAATAATTCCCTTGCAAATACGTATCTGGAACTCCCTCCAGCTCTTTAAATACATAACCGCCATTCTGATTAGATATACTTGTCCATTTATCATTTTTTATCTCATAAGTTCCAAGATTATGCCCACAGATAATTACATCGTCAACCAAACTAAGGTTCCAAATATGCCCTTGAGAACCCTCTATAAATTTTATTCCATCTTGATTTCCTACATACACACCAGTATTTGTAGCTATATATGTATTATTATTATAGGAAACCATATCGTAGACTCCTCCAATATCTTGTTGAGAAGGATTTAAATAGTACCCATCAAAATCTATAGGAACCGCAGAAATACCATTATCTAAAGAAAGCCACAACGTTCCTCTCTCGTTAAATAAAATTCCTAAAACTGTATTATTCTGAAGTCCGTTCTGAACATTTAAGTTATAAAATTGATTGTTTTTACGGCTATATACGTAAACTCCATTTTTTATGGTTCCTAGAAAAATATACTCTTTTTCTATACTAATTTTGTTAAGCTGATTTTCTTTCATCAGCTCATTTAATGGGTGTTTCCATGGCGCTATCCTGTCATTTTCCCATATAAAACAACCATTTAAAGAAGTTCCTATCATTACTTTACCTTCCTCAAAAGGAACGATAGATTGTACTTTGAAGTCTTTTAAAAGTGCTGTTTCTGACTCCAGAAGTAGCTTATCATCTTTCAGTTTATAAATTCCTTTTTCCCTCCCGAAGACAAAAAACTCATCATTAACCACATTACCTCCTAAAATTGTAGTTCCCGCTTTGATCGTTTTTATCCTTCCATTTTCATATACAAAGATGCCGCTGAAAGACTTAAAAATAATAGCTTCTTTAAGCTTATAAATACTCCAAATAGACTCTGTTTCAATATTTTTCCCTGAAATACGCTCACTAAGACTCACATAGTTATAATCTCCAGTCTTTGTTTTCTCCCAATAACCAAACTCTTCATAAGAACCCGTGTATACTTTTCCATCAAAATAAGCTACAGAGCGAACAATTGTTTTATTAGGTAATTCATAAAACCTCCAGGTGTTTCCATCAAACTCAAGCAGTCCTTCGTTATTTGCAACAAATACATTTTTATCTCCATAGGCGATTCCCCAATTCTGAATTCCTGCTTGATAATCGTGAATGTTAAAGTTATGAATGGGAGGTCTCCGTTGTCCAAATATTTGGCAAACAGAAAAAAATATTATGAAGTACTTTAGTGTATATAACAAGCGCTGGAGCGGCATAGGTTTCTTTATTTTTATTTAAAATACTACTTTACAATGAATTGTCAATTATTAATATGGAAAGCATTTAATTAATGCTAATCTTTTATCTTTACGTCTTAATTAAAAACTTAAAGTTTCAACGAAAATACATATAATGACTGAAAATCTTCTTTTAATAATTGTCGCATTTATTTTTGCTGCTTTCGGAATCTTTATCGGGATCTATATTCAGAAATTAAAAAGTAATAACAATCAAGGTGCTTTTGAAGAACGAGAAAATCAACTGCTTCAACAAATCGCTCAACTTAACAATACTATAGAAAAAGAAATTTCAGCTAAAGAGTCCATCAGACAAGAAAAAGATTCTTTGGCAATTCAATTTTCTAGAAAGGAAGTAGATTTTGACAATCTATTAGAAAAAAACAAAGAACAAAAAGAAGAAGTAGAAAAACTTCAAGAACGTTTTACTAAAGACTTCCAGCTTCTTGCCAATAAAATTTTAGAAGAAAAATCAGAAAAATTTACGCTTCAGAACAAAGTAAATATTAAAAACATTCTAGACCCATTACAAGAAAAAATACAGCATTTTGAGAAGCGAGTTGAAGATAGTAATAAAGAAAGTATTACTCGTCATTCTGCCTTACAACAACAATTAGTAAACCTTAAAGAACTCAATCAGCAAATAACAAAAGAGGCTTCCAACTTAACAAAAGCATTAAAGGGAGACACTAAAATGCAAGGTAATTGGGGTGAATTAGTCTTAGAAAGGGTATTAGAAAAATCTGGATTAGAAAAAGGAAGTGAATATACTGTTCAAAATAGTTTTACTACGGATGAAGGAAAGCGAGTACTTCCAGATGTAATTATCCATTTGCCTGACAATAAGAAAATGATTGTCGATTCGAAGGTTTCTTTAATAGCTTATGAACGTTATGTAAATGAAGAGGATGATGAGCTAAAGCCTGCGTTATTAAAAGAGCATGTAAATTCTATTAAAAAACACGTGGATCAATTGAGTGCAAAGAATTATCATGATTTGTATAAAATTGAAAGTCCTGACTTCGTTTTACTTTTTATTCCAATGGAGCCTGCGTTTGCTATAGCATCACAACAGGAACCACAGCTTTATAATATTGCCTTTGAGAGAAATATTATTATTGTTACACCTTCTACACTTTTAGCTACATTACGTACTATTGATAGTATGTGGCAAAACGACAAGCAGCATAAGAATGCCATGGAAATTGCCATTCAAGCGGGACGTTTATACGATCAGTTTAAAAATCTTCTAGACGATCTTGAAAAGGTAGGTAAACAATTACAAACAGTTCAGAATACCTACAGCAGTTCTATGACCAAACTTACTGGTAAAGGAAACTTATTAGGACGTGTAGAAAAATTAAAAAAATTAGGCGCCAAAGCAAGCAAACAAATAGACCAAAAATGGCTTAATCGTGCTTCTGACGACGACGATATTGAAGAACTACCAGGGACCAACCAAAATAAATTATTATAATTTCACATCCATATCTTTAATTAAAACACCAATTTATACATGACTCCAAAATTTAAACCTGTAAGCGATTCTAGATTAGAAATTTCGGAATTAATGCTTCCCTCCCACTCAAACTTTAGTGGGAAAATACATGGAGGCTTTATATTATCTCTTTTAGATCAAATAGCATTTGCTTGCGCTTCTAAATACAGTGGTTCCTATTGTGTTACCGCCTCTGTAGATACCGTAGATTTCTTAAAACCGATAGAGATTGGAGAGCTCGTAACCATGAAAGCTTCTGTAAACTTTGTAGGAAATACTTCTATCGTAGTTGGAATTCGTGTGGAGGCAGAAAACATTCAAAATGGAACCGTTAAACATTGTAATTCTTCATATTTTACAATGGTCGCTAAAGATGATGAAGGAAATAGTGTCAAAGTTCCTGGTTTAATTTTAGAGTCTGAAAAGGATTTAAAACGTTTCTTTAAAAGTGTAAAAAGAAATCAACTCCGCAAAGAGCGTCATGATTATGCTAATGAACTTGATTATACTGTTAATGAGCTTATCCATGAATTGGAAGGCTATAATGTAAAGATTGATATCTAAAAACTCCTTCTCCTAAAAGAATATTTGTAATTATTGATTAAAAAACCGATATTTGGTATTATTGGGTTAAAAACCAATATTAATTATTATTGGCTAATTACCCGTTATTGTGAATTATTGACGTTTAAAACAATAATTTAAACTATGAACGATTTTTTACATCCTACTTTAACCAAAAGATTATGACAGGTGTTTTAACAGGAGATATTATAAATTCAAGAGGAAGCAAAGACCCTGAGAAATGGTTAACCCCTTTAAAAGAGGTTTTCAGTAAGATTACTACTTCTGATACTTCTTGGGAGGTATATAGAGGTGATAGTTTTCAAGTAGAAATAGAAGACATATATAGCACTTTTTTAATGGCTGTTTTAATAAAGTCTACTATGAGAAGTATAAAAGGGATTGATGTTCGGATTTCAATTGGGATTGGAGAGAAAACCTATGAAGGTAAATCAATTTCTGAATCGAATGGGAGTGCTTTTGTAAATTCGGGACTACAATTTGAGAAATTAAAGCAACAAAAAATAAATCTCGCTATTATGACTGCTAGTGAAACCATAAATAAAGAACTCAATCTTTACTTTAAGCTCGCATTAATAGCAATGGATAACTGGACAACAAACTCTGCGGAGATTATAAAAACCGCTATAGAAAATCCCGGCCTATCACAAGAAGAGTTAGGGGATTTAATAGGAATTAAACAAAGTGCTGTTAGTGAGCGTATAAAAAGAGCTTCTTTTGATGAAATTATGGAGCTCGATTTAATGTACCGACATAAAATAAGCATGTTATAAAAAAAATAGAGATATGGTGTTATTCTTAAAGCTATTCTTAGCACATTTATTGGGAGATTTTACTTTTCAATCTAAAAAATGGGTTGCTGAAAAGGAAAATCAAAAATTAAAATCACCCAAGCTATACCTTCATTCACTTATTCATGTTTTACTGTCATATCTATTTATATGGGATCTTCAACTATGGTATATCCCTCTTATTATAGGAATCACACATTTTTGTATCGATGCTGCTAAACTCATACTTCAGACAAAAGAAAACAGAAGATTATTGTTCTTTATAGACCAGCTTTTACACATTATTGTAATTGTTATTATTTGTATTATATGTAGTCCTTCAGAAATAATAATTACAGACATTATAAATCAGAAAACGCTATTAATAGGAACAGGAATCATCTTTTTAACACAGCCTGCATCCATTTTAATAAAAACAATCATATCTATTTATACCCCTAAAACAGAAATGGACAAGGGAGATTCTTTAGAAAATGCAGGGAAATATATTGGAATGCTGGAACGCCTATTAGTTTTCACGTTTATTCTTACCAACCATTGGGAAGGAGTTGGCTTTTTAATTGCAGCTAAATCAATTTTTAGATTTAGTGATCTTACAGAAGCAAAAGATAGAAAGTTAACAGAATACATCTTAATAGGAACACTTTTAAGCTTCGGAATTGCTATTATAACTTCACTCCTTATTACCTATTATTTATAATAAAATTACAACATAAAAAAGGCTGTTGAGATCTTTCAACAGCCTTTTTTGTATGATATAGTATCTGAATTATTTACTCAAATACATTTTTCTACGTTGATATAGATCGTAAAAAGCATCGTCTTTCAAGCTATCTATAAACAAGATACTCTCTCCAGTACTCTTCATTTCAGGTCCTAATTTCTTATCTACATTAGGGAACTTATTAAAAGAGAAAACAGGTTGCTTAATTGCATATCCTTCTAATTGCGGATTGAAGTTAAAGTCTTTTACCTTCTTCGCTCCTAACATCACTTTTGTAGCATAATTTACGTACGGCTCTTTGTAAGCTTTTGCAATGAAAGGCACTGTTCTAGAAGCTCTAGGATTGGCTTCAATTATATAAACTTTATCATCTTTTATAGCAAACTGTATGTTAATTAAACCTACTGTATTTAGTGCTAAGGCAATCTTTTTAGTATGATCTTTAATTTGCTCAAGTACTAAATCTCCTAAGTTAAACGGTGGTAAAGTAGCATTAGAATCTCCTGAGTGAATACCACAAGGTTCAATATGTTCCATTATACCTATTATATAGACATCTTCTCCGTCGCAAATTGCATCTGCCTCTGCTTCGATAGCTCCATCTAAATAATTATCTAAAAGAAGTTTATTATTAGGAATCTTTCTTAAAAGATCTACTACGTGCTCTTCTAGCTCTTTTTTATTGATAACAATCTTCATTCCTTGTCCTCCTAATACGTAAGAAGGTCTCACCAAGATTGGGAAGTTAAGCTTATCTGCTAAAGCAAGAGCTTCATCTGCTGTTTCTGCCACTCCAAATTCTGGGTAAGGAATATCGTTTTCTTTTAATAAAGTAGAGAAGCTACCACGATCTTCTGCGAGATCTAAAGAGTCGTAACTAGTTCCTATAATCTTGATTCCGTACTTATCAAGCTTTTCAGCTAATTTAAGCGCCGTTTGCCCTCCAAGCTGAACAATTACACCTTCTGGCTTCTCATGACGGATAATATCGTAGATATGCTCCCAGAAAACAGGCTCGAAGTATAATTTATCTGCTGTATCAAAATCTGTAGAAACAGTTTCCGGATTACAGTTAATCATGATCGTTTCATAACCACATTCTGCAGAAGCTAAAACTCCGTGCACACAGCAGTAATCGAACTCAATTCCTTGTCCAATTCTATTTGGTCCAGAACCAAGAACTATAATTTTCTTTTTATCAGTTACAACACTTTCATTCTCAGAATATACTTTTCCGTCTGCTGTTTCGATAACATCTTCGAAAGTTGAATAATAATATGGCGTTTGTGCTTTAAATTCCGCAGCACAAGTATCTACTAATTTGTAGATTCTATTAATATTCATTTCATCACGTTTCGTGTGAACTTCACTTTCCCAACATCCAAGCATATGTGCTATTTGTCTATCTGCAAAACCTTTTTGTTTTGCTTCTAGCAATAAGCTTTTAGAAATAGTTTCTATTTTGAATGTAGAAATCTCTTTTTCTAAGAATGATAACTCTTCATACTGTTTTAAGAACCACATGTCGATTTTAGTAATCTCATGAATGCGACTCAATGGAATTCCCATTTGGATGGCATCATAAATTACAAAAACACGATCCCAACTAGCATGCGTTAATTTATCTATTATTTGGTCGTAATCTTTATATCCTTTTCCATCTGCTCCAAGACCATTTCTTTTGATCTCTAAAGACTGTGTTGCTTTATGTAATGCCTCTTGGAAAGAACGTCCAATTCCCATTACCTCACCAACACTTTTCATTTGTAACCCTAATTCTCTGTCTGATCCTTCAAATTTATCGAAGTTCCAACGAGGTATTTTTACGATCACATAATCTAAACTAGGCTCGAATAAAGCAGAAGTAGATTTTGTAATATGGTTACTAAGTTCGTCTAAGTTATACCCAATAGCTAATTTACTAGCTATTTTTGCGATAGGATATCCTGTAGCTTTAGAAGCCAATGCAGAAGATCTAGATACACGTGGGTTAATTTCTATCGCTATAATATCTTCTTTATCGTCTGGACTTACTGCAAACTGTACATTACATCCTCCTGCAAAATCTCCAATACTACGCATCATATGGATAGCCATATCACGCATTCTTTGGAACGTTCTATCAGAAAGTGTCATTGCTGGTGCAACAGTTATAGAATCTCCTGTATGAATCCCCATTGGGTCCATATTCTCGATTGTACAGATAATAACAACATTATCATTATCATCTCGAAGTAATTCTAGCTCGTATTCTTTCCATCCCATCAGAGCCTTATCAATCATCACCTCATGTATAGGAGAGATTTCAAGACCGCGACTCAACATTTCGTCAAAATCTTCAGGTTTATGAACAATAGATGCTCCAGCTCCTCCTAAAGTATAAGATGCTCTAATTACCAATGGAAATCCAAACTCTTGCGCTATTTCTTTTCCTTTTAGGAAAGATGTAGCGGTAGCTTGTGGCGCCATTGGAATACCTATTTTAAGCATCAATTCACGAAACTGCTCTCTATCTTCCGTAATGTTAATAGCGTCAATATCAACTCCAATAATCTCTACTCCAAAATCTTCCCAAATTCCTTTTTCATCAGCTTCAATACAAAGATTAAGTGCAGTTTGTCCTCCCATTGTAGGTAAAACTGCATCAATATTTGGATGCTTTTTAAGGATTTCAATAATAGATTTTGTAGTTAATGGCTTTAAGTAGACATGGTCTGCCATTGATGGATCTGTCATGATTGTAGCTGGATTGCTATTAATCAGAATAGTTTCTATTCCATCTTCTCTTAGTGATCGTAATGCTTGCGAACCAGAATAATCGAATTCACATGCTTGCCCGATAATAATAGGACCTGAACCTATTAACAATATACTCTTTAAGTTTTCTCTTTTTGGCATTTTTTAATAACGTATTGTATAAATATAAGATGTTGTTGGGTATAAAAAAAGGCGTTACTCATAAAAGTAACACCTTATATTTTAATAATCAAAATAGACCATTATTTCTTGTGTCTAGGTTCTGAAGAAACTGATATCTTTTTTCTACCTTTTGCTCTTCTGCTAGCAAGCACCTTTCTACCGTTAACAGAGGCCATTCTTTCTCTGAAACCGTGCTTATTTCTTCTTTTTCTCTTCGAGGGTTGAAATGTTCTTTTACTCATTGTAATATCTTTATCTCTTTGGTAATTCTATCTCTTTCGGCTTGCAATATACTTCACAAAAGCGCGGCGCAAATATACAAAGACTTTTTACTTTTACAAATACCTTTTTAAAAATATTTTTATTTATTTTCTTACCTTTGCACTTCAATTGAAAATACCCAATATGTTCAACAAAAATATAAAATTAGTTATTGCAGCGTTAATCATTGCTTACGCGATTTATCAATTCATTGAAGGCCAAATAGGTAATGGGATTTTTTTAATTCTACTTTCACTTATTTTTATCTTCCTTTACTTTAGAAACGAGATGATTTTGCTTGCTTTTTTAAGAATGAGAAAGCAAGATATGGCAGGAACTGAAAAATGGCTTAACAAAATTAAGAACCCAGAAACTGCATTAATTACAAAACAACAAGGGTATTATAACTACCTAAAAGGGATTATATCTTCTCAAACTAATCTTACTGCTGCTGAAAAATACTTCAAAAAAGCTATAAAATTAGGATTGAGTATGGATTATGATTTGGCAATGGCAAAATTAAGTCTTGCTGGTATTGCAATGCAAAAACGTAGAAAAAGAGAGGCTACAATGCTTTTAAATGAAGCGAAAAAACTCGACAAACAAAATATGCTGAAAGATCAAATCAAAATGATGCAACAGCAAATGAAGAAAATCTAATTCTTTTCAATAGAAAGCACTACTTCTTCTATATTAACGACTTAAACAAAAAAACCTAGAAAAGAGCTTTTTTAAAAAAGCTCTTTTCTAGGTTTTTTTTTCGATCCATACCTTTTATAATAAAGGAGCCCATAATCTACAGAAAGATTCTTTTAATCGCTGTGAAAGTCCACGATCCATCCACCTCTCTGCATCTACTTGTTCGCTATACTGAAGGTCATCTATAAAAATCTCTAACAACTCTTTCGTTATCTTTTCATCATAAATCAGAGCATTTATTTCAAAATTTATATGAAAACTACGGTAATCCATATTAGAAGTTCCAACTGTAGTAAAAACATCATCTACAATCATAGTTTTAGCATGAATATTCCCTTTGTCATATAAATAAACCTTAACTCCTGCCTTCAATAAAGTCTCTAAATAAGAATAGGTAGCATATTTTGCAGCCCAAGAATCACAACTCTTAGGAATAATCAAACGGACATCTACACCACTTCTCGATGCAGTAGACATCGCTAAAGTCATTTCATCATTAGGAATAAAATATGGCGTTGTAATATAAACATATCTACTAGCAGAATTAATGGCCGTAAACATTGCTTCCATAATATTAGCCCATTCTGTATCTGGACCACTTGCAGCGATCTGCATTGGTGTTTTATGAGTAATCTCCGTATCTGGAAACCAAGTTTCGTCAATCTCGATATCGTTATCCGTAACAAAGTCCCAATCTAAAGAAAAATGAAACTGAAGAATTCCTACAGCCTGACCTTCTATCCTCAGATGTGTATCCCTCCAATAGCGTCTTCCCTCTTTATTTACATATTCATCGGCTATGTTAATGCCTCCAACATAACCAATCTTACCATCTATAACCGCTATTTTCCTATGATTCCTATAATTTACTTTACTAGCAAACTTTGGGAAATACACAGGCATAAAAGGATACATTTTCACTCCACTTTCTTTTAAACAGCGAATTGATTTCTGCGTAAAAGAACTCGCAACAGAATCGTAGTTAATTCTAACCAGAATTCCATCCTTTGCTCTTTTGCAAAGTAAATCAATCAACTCTCCACCAATTTCATCATCATTAATAATATAATATTCTAAATGAATACTAGACGTAGCTTTTTTTATATCTTCAAAGAGCCTTTTAAACTTCTCTTCTCCATTAATTATTATCTCTACTTTATTATTAACAGTTAGCGGTGAACGTTTTTCGCTATCTACAAGCTCTATTATTTTGGTATTTCCATGTAAAGCTTCCGCACTTATATCGTAAGCTTCTTTTTTATTTAAAATAAGCTGTTGTGCCCAATCTTTTATATTCTTCTGATTTAAAACATTCTTTTTCTTGAATATTTTAAACTTCCGATAATCTTGTCCGAAAAAATAATATACTATAAGACCTACAAAAGGAAAGGCTAAAAGCGCTATTAAATAAGAGAGGGTCTTTGTGGGATTAATATTTTTTAACAAAATTGTTACCGCAGCAATTAATGCCAAGATATAGTTCAGCAATAATAAAAACTCCCAAAGATGTTCCTTTATATAATACCACATTAGTTAACAGCTGGGTAATACCCATCCTTAGGGATTTCTATAAAGTATTTCTTTCTTGAAGCATTATTAAGGTGTGCATCTCTTAACCAAGGATTATGAACTTTTAAAATCTTATAATTGATTCCAAATTTCTTTGCAAACGCAGGGAAATCTGTAACCACAGTATCTACTTCCACCTTATTTACAGGAATATTTGTATATAAATCTTCTTCTTCAAAGTTAAAACCGTACTCTTTAGGGTGTGATAATATTTCTTTTATTGCTAAAATTCTAAATACATAACGCCCAGTCTCTTCCCCCAATAAAACATCATAATAATCTTCTACATCTTGTCTCTCCAACTGTTTTGCCATTCCAAACTGACCTGCATTGTATGCTGCGGCTGCCATTGTCCAGTTACCAAATCTAGCTTTCGCTTTTTTAAGATACTCACACGCAACTTCCGTAGCTTTCGCAATGTGATAACGCTCATCTACATTATCATTTACCTCTAAACCATATTCACGTGCAGTTCCTTTCATTAGCTGCCAGAATCCCGTTGCTCCAGCTGGAGAAACAGCCTGCGTAAGTCCACTTTCTATAACTGCTATATATTTTAAATCGTCTGGAACGCCATGCTTTTTTAAAATCGGCTCTATAATCGGAAAGTATTTATTGGCTCTCTTTATAAGCAACAAACCGTTAGACTGCCAATAAGTATTCACCATTAACTCACGATCCATTCTCTCTTTTACGTCTGGATCTTCAATAGGAGCGCGCTCACCAGCAAAATTTATTCCATCAGGAATTTTTAATGCATATACATTATAATCATTAACAAAACTCGTGCTATCCACAACTTTTGTTACCTCTTTATCATATGTCTGCCCAGTGTTTGTACTTTGGACTGCATTGATAAAAACTGCAGAAACAGCAACTACACCTCCTAAAATGATTATATTTTTTAAACGTTTCATTATTTTCTCTTTTTTTTATAAATATACAAAATTAGATTTTTTCTTTTCCTAAGATTAGCAAAGGTAAATTCTCATTAAACCACTTATATTTATTGATGATCATTATATGAGTTCCGCCTTTAATATTAATAGCATTTTTTATTCTTCCGATAGGAAAAACAGGGTCTTTATCTCCATGAATATGAATCACTTCTAATGGAGCATCACACTGCTGCCAATTTACAATATTATCAATAGACCAATCTATATAAAATTTGTCTCTAACGGAAAGATATTTCTCATACAAATGCAACCTCTTTTTAGAAACATCACCAAATGCATACTTAGCAAGCAATTCGATATTACTAACCAATCCTGTAGGCAATAATTTATGAAGCTTCGTATACTTTGCAAGAAGCATTCTCTTAGGAAGTTCCTTATTACTTTTAACGCTGGATATAATTATTATTTTTCTTGCTGAAATATATTTAGCCATTTCCTGAACAAGAATCCCTCCAAAGGAAACCCCTATTAACACAGGCGATTCATAAGGAATGGTCTTTGCCATTCTTTCAGCATACTCCTCCAAAGTTTCTTTTAGCTTAGGAACTTCCCACTCTAAATAGTGAATTTTAAAAACATCTTCAGGCAACTTAATATTTTCAAAGATTGAAGAACTCGCGGCCATGCCTGGCATCAAATAAACATGTATTAACTCTGCTTTCATCGATATTAATAATTGAAAAATAGAAGGTTAGCTATTTTTTTCGTACCTTTGCGCTGCTAAAGGTATATAATTCTCCTTCAATAAGACTACCGACCTTAAATTAATTATATCGAATCCGATGGAACTTACTTTGCGAAATATACGTTTCGTAATAGCAAATAGGATTCTGAGCACTAATTATTAATGATTTTTAAACCTCATAATAATGAATGAAGTAGTAATTAATGACAATGAGTTTTTGCGCCAATTTGAAACAAAAATTGATGATAAGCTAGCTAAAATAGAGTATGCTTCTCAAGAACGAAAAATCTTCTTAACAAAACTTGTTATCCCAGAAGAGGTAACAGATCCAGACTTCAAAGATGCATTCATTACAACTGTTTTGAAGCATATTGAAGAGAAAAATTTAAGTGTAGTTCCTACAAGTCCCCAAATCGCTGGTTTTCTTAGAAAACACAAAGAATTTAAAGATTTATTACCAGTAGGAATTAGAATTTAAAAATTGTCTAGAACGACAATTACTGTCTTTTCGAGCAGCATCGAAATATCTTATTTTATAATAAAAATATTTCGAAACTGCTCTAATTGGCAGCGATTAAACTACCCCCTTAAGAAAGACTTCCTTTATTAATTTACAGCTACTTGCTCTTCTGCAAATGCTATTCTCACCATACCATCTTCATCGATTTTAGTAAGAGTTACTTCTTGCAACGTATTTACCAAACCAGGATTCCAAGGTGCTTTTACTTTCACATAATTCTCTGTAAATCCGTGTATATATCCTTCTTTATTTTCACTTTCAAAAAGAACTGTTCTTGTTGTTCCTATTTGATTTTCATAAAAAGCTCTTCTTTTCTTAACAGATAACCCTCTCAGCATTTTACTACGCTTAGCACGAACTTTATTAGAAACAACACCATCCATTTCAGCAGCTACAGTATTATCTCTTTCTGAATAAGTAAATACATGTAAATATGAAATGTCTAATTCATTTAAGAAATTATAAGTCTCAAGAAAATGTTCTTCCGTCTCCCCAGGGAAACCTACAATAACATCCACTCCAATACACGCATGCGGCATCACCTCTTTAATTTGGCTTACACGGTCTACATATAATTCTTTTTTATAACGTCTTCTCATCAATCCGAGAATATGGTTACTTCCACTTTGCAATGGAATATGAAAATGAGGAACAAACGTTCTACTTTTAGAAACGAAATCTATCGTTTCATTTTTAAGAAGATTCGGTTCAATAGAAGAAATTCTGAGTCTCTCTATTCCTTCCACTTCATCTAAAGCAGTTACCAATTCATAAAAAGTATGCTCATGCCTTTTGTTCCCAAACTCACCTTTACCGTAGTCACCAATATTAACTCCAGTAAGTACAATTTCCTTTATTCCTTGCTCAGAGATTTCTTTAGCGTTCTTTAAAACACTCTCCAAAGTATCACTTCTAGAAATTCCTCTTGCAAGTGGAATCGTACAGTAAGTACATTTATAATCACACCCATCTTGAACTTTTAAAAATGCACGTGTCCTATCTCCAATAGAGTAACTTCCAACATAGAAATCTGCATCTTCAATCTCACAACTATGAACCTCTCCAAAATCATTTTTAGAAAGATCGTTTAAGTAATCTGTAATTTTAAACTTCTCGGTTGCTCCAAGCACCAAATCTACTCCATTAACATCTGCTAACTCTTCTGGCTTTAATTGAGCATAACATCCAATTGCAGCTACAAAAGCATTTTCGTTTACCTTTTGTGCTTGCTTTACTATTGTTTTAAAACGCTTATCTGCATTTTCCGTTACAGAACAAGTATTAATAACATAAATATCTGCCTTTTCAGAAAAATCAACCCTATCAAATCCCTCTTCAGTAAAATTACGAGCAATAGTAGATGTTTCTGAAAAATTCAGCTTACAACCTAAAGTATAAAATGCAACTTTCTTTCTTTCCATTTTGGACAAATTTTAAACCTTTCTGAAACACATATAGAGCCACAGAAAAAAGCGTACAAATATACCAACTTATTTGGAGGTATTAAAGTACTAGCCTTTTGGTTTTTAATATTTTAATTATTTGAAAGTAAATGATCTCGAATAAGATAAGCTCGAGAAACATTAATAAATTTTAAAAAAGTGACTGAAATTAGATTTACTCCTTACGCCACCTTTTACTAGTTTCAAAAACATGATCTAGCACAGCTTTATCAGTCTCTGTAAACGCAACCCCTCTTCTCTTCATCATTGCTTCAGCAGCTGCATAAGCTTTTTTAGGTTGGTATGTAGTTAAACCATTAGCACCACCCCAGCTAAAGCTAGGTATAAAATTACGCTGATAACCGCTTCCAAAAATGTTAGCGTTTACACCAATAACAGTCCCAGTATTAAACATTGTATTGATTCCGCACTTACTATGATCTCCCATCATCATTCCACAAAACTGTAATCCTGTTTTAGCAAAATTTTCAGTTTCATAATTCCATAAACGAACTGGAGAATAATCATTCTTTAAGTTTGAACTATTGGTATCTGCTCCGATATTACACCACTCTCCTAAGACTGAATTCCCTAAAAATCCTTCATGCCCCTTATTTGAGTTTTCAAAAAGAACAGAATTATTAACCTCTCCTCCTATTTTACAACCTGGCCCAATAGTAGTTGGACCATATATTTTAGCTCCCATTTTAACAATAGAGTTCTCCCCAAGAGAAAAACCCCCTCTAATAATACTCCCTTCCATAACTAAAGAGTCCTTCCCTAAATAAATAGGTCCGTTTGTAGCATTTAGCGTACAGAACTCTATCGTTACTCCTTCTTCTAAGAAAATATTATTTGGAGCAATCACATTATTACTACTCGGGATCGGCTCACTTCTCCTTCCTGAAGTCAACAGTTTAAAATCGGCCTCCATAGCCTCTCCATTCTTCGAAAAAATATCCCAAGTGTTTTGCAACTGAAAACATTCTCCTTCATACTCAAGAGCCTCATAGGTGCTCAGATCTACATCTTCTTGCCCCTCTTTTGTATAAAATGCAATTACCTCTTCTCCAAAAAATATAGCCTGATTCTCTTTTAGATCTTTCACCAACTCTACAATACCTCCATTTGGTAAAAAAGAAGAGTTTATAAGAACATTCTCCTCCATTTCTACCATCGGATAGCTCTCTTCTAGATATTCTTCAGTAACTGTAGTGGTCGTGTATCCTAAATATTTTTCCCATTTTTCTCTAATCGTCAGAATCCCAATACGGATATCTGCAACAGGACGCGTATATGTAAAAGGCAATAAAGCATTGCGAACAGGACCATCAAAAAGAATATAGTTCATAGCTATAAATTTTTAAGATAAAGATAGTTTAATGATCATTATAATAATGCTAAAAAAAGATCAAAAAACATCAGAATATGAAGGTTAGATTTTGGAAAACAAAAAAACCTCTGAAAATATCAGAGGTTAGTATTTCTATAAATAGAAATCTATTATTTTTTGAATTTTGCGTATTTGTTTTTGAACTTATCGATACGTCCAGCAGTATCTATAAGTTTTGACTTTCCAGTATAGAAAGGGTGAGATGATCTAGAAATCTCTAATTTGATCACAGGATATTCAACACCATCAACTTCAATTGTTTCCTTCGTATCTGCTGTAGATTTTGTAATAAAGACATCATCGTTAGACATATCTTTAAATGCTACTAATCTATAATTTTCTGGATGTATACCTTTTCTCATCGCTATATATTTTTTAAACTTCAGATTTTTTTCGAGGTGCAAATTTATCAATTTATTTTATATAAACCATATTTTTATATGGAAATTTGCAAGTATTTTTTTTTATTCTAATATTCTGTAACAAATATACAAGAATATCTACTAATTTTATATAAAACTATTCAACTATTAAAAATGGAAAACAAACAACCAACAACAGGGAAATTCGCGCTTAGATACGGGCTATTACTAGGTGCGGTGAGCGTTACCTTCGGAATAATGCTTTACTTAACAGATATGCATTACCAACAAGAAATTAGCACCTTAGTAATAAGTATTGCTATTATGCTTGCTGTAATTCTTATTGCTCTATTCCAATTTAAAAAAGCAAATGATGGATATATGACCTTTGGAGAGGCTTTAAAAATCGGAATTGGATTGTGTCTTATTGGAGGTGTAATAAGTATGCTTTTTCAATTACTATTATCTAACGTAATCGACCCAGGTATGGTAGATAAACAAATGGAAATTGCTAAAGCCAAAATGGTAGACTATGGAATGACACAAGAACAAATTGAGAGTCAGCTTGAAATTTCTAAAAAAATGTCAGGTCCTTTCATTCAAGCTGCATTTGGATTAATATTCAGTATATTTTTAGGGTTTGTTCTAACCCTTATTCCTGCTTTAGTAATGAAAAAAACTAAAAGTGAATTGTAATTTATATCTTTGAATTTATTTTAGATAAAAGGAATTCATGGATATATCAGTAGTAATACCACTACTCAACGAACAAGAGTCTTTAAAAGAATTACACGATTGGATTGTAAAGGTTATGCAATCCAATCGTTTTTCTTATGAAATCATCTTTATAGATGACGGAAGTACAGACGATTCTTGGAATACCATACAAACACTTTCTGCCAATAATAGCGCTGTAAAAGGAATCCGTTTCCTAAAAAACTTCGGAAAATCTCAAGCCCTGCATGCTGGATTTGAAATGGCACAAGGAGATGTTGTTATAACCATGGATGCAGACCTCCAAGATAACCCTGAGGAAATCCCAGAATTATTCCACCTTATAAAAGATAATAACATTGACTTAGTTTCTGGTTGGAAAAAAGTGCGTTACGACTCCGTAATTTCTAAAAACTTACCTTCTAAACTATTTAATTGGGCTGCTAGAAAAACTTCTGGTGTTAAGCTAAACGATTTTAACTGCGGATTAAAAGCATACCGTAAAGCGGTTATAAAAACTATAGATGTACACGGCGAAATGCATCGCTATATTCCTGTTCTTGCAAAAAATGCTGGTTTTACAAATATTCAAGAGAAAGTTGTAAAACATCAAGCGAGAAAATACGGTACTACAAAATTTGGAATGGAACGCTTTCTAAATGGCTTCCTAGACCTTATTACTATATGGTTTATCTCTAAATTTGGAAGACAACCCATGCATTTATTTGGAGCTTTAGGGGTTCTTATGTTTATAATTGGGTGCTGCTTTGCTATATATTTAGGAATCGATAAACTGTTTTTTAGTCCCTATGGCCGACTTATCACGCAAAGACCACAGTTCTATATTTCTTTAACAGCTATGATTATTGGTACACAATTATTTATTGCTGGTTTTTTAGGGGAACTCGTTTTAAGATCAAAAAATCAAGAGAAAAGATATAAAATACAACAAACCATTAATTTAGATAATTTTAAAGTAGAAATAACCTCATAATTTCTTACCTTAAAATCCTATTGAAAAATTAACCGAAAAAGATGATATCAGAAGAGAATTTAAAAAATGCAAAGACTTGGTTAACAGATTTTTTTGATGCCGACACAAAAAAAGAAGTCCAACAACTTATAGACTCCAATTCAGAAGAATTAAATGAAAGTTTCTATAAGAACTTAGAGTTTGGAACTGGAGGAATGCGTGGAACAATGGGCGTTGGAACCAATCGTATTAATAAATATACTTTAGGAAAGAACACACAGGGAATTAGCAATTACCTAAAGAAATCCTTCCCAAATGAAGAGCTTAAAGTAGTTATTGCATACGATTGTCGTCATAATAGCGATACCCTCGCTAAAGTAGTTGCAGATGTTTTCTCCGCTAACGGAATCAAAGTTTATTTGTTTTCTGAATTACGAACTACTCCTGAGTTATCTTTTGCAGTAAAACATTTAGATTGCCAATGCGGTATTGTTCTTACTGCTTCTCACAACCCACCTGAATATAACGGCTACAAAGTATATTGGAAAGATGGCGGACAAATAGTGCCTCCTCAAGACAACGAAATTATAAAGGAAATTGAAAGTCTTTCTTTTGATGCGATTAATTTTAACGCAGACAACAGTAAGATTAATTATATAGATAAAGAGGTTGATGAGGCGTTTATAAATGCTTCCGTAGAAAATGGAAGTTTTGGCGCAAAAGGAAAAAATGATTTCTCTATTGTTTTCACTTCTTTACATGGAACATCAATTACCGTTTTACCAGAAGTTTTAAAGCGCGCTGGTTACAATAATGTGCACGTTGTAGAAGAACAACGTAAGCCAGACGGAAACTTCCCTACTGTTAAATCTCCAAATCCAGAAGAACCTGAAGCACTTGCTATGGCTATAAAAAAGGCCGACGAGATTAATGCTGATATGGTTATTGGTACCGATCCTGATAGTGATAGATTAGGAATCGCAGTAAGAGATAACGAAGGTAAAATGGTGCTCCTTAACGGAAACCAAACCATGCTTTTAATGACGCGTTTCTTATTGGATAAATGGAAGAAATCTGATCGTATCAATGGAAATCAGTTTATAGCTTCTACTATTGTTTCTACTCCAATGATGAACGTTTTAGCTAAAAGTTATAAAGTTGAATATAAAGAAACACTCACTGGTTTTAAATGGATCGCTAAGCTGATAAAAGACTTCCCGATGCAAGAATTTATTGGTGGTGGTGAAGAAAGTTTCGGATTCATGGTCGGCGATTTTGTTAGAGATAAAGATGCTGTTACCTCTTCCCTACTTGCTTGCGAGATTGCTTCGGATGCTAAAGCTAAAGGAAGCTCTTTCTATAAAGACCTTTTGAAATGCTACGAAGAGTTTGGACTTTACCGAGAAAAACTTATCTCTATCACAAAAAAAGGTATCTCTGGAGCCGAAGAAATCAAACAAATGATGATCGATTTAAGAGAGAATCCTATTAAAGTTATAGACGGTTCTAAAGTTAGCTATGTAGAAGATTATTTAAGTTCTACTAGAATCAACTTATTAACTGGAGATAAAGAAGGTATTGATATCCCTTCTTCAAATGTATTAATCTATTATACGGAAGACGGAACTAAAATTGCCGCTAGACCGAGTGGTACAGAACCAAAAATAAAATTCTATTTCAGCGTTAAAGGAAACTTAGATGAAGTTGCTCATTATAATGAAGAAACAGAAAAACTAGATGAAAAAATAAGTCGTATTATCGAAGAATTAAAGCTGAATTAATAATATTTTTCATCTATAATTATAAAATTCCTTAAGCCTGCCTTTTAATATAGGCAGGCTTAATTTCATAATAAAACGTACATTTGCAACTGTTTTATTTTAGCATAAATAAATATTTTATTTAAAAATATTAAATGAATTACTTCAAGAAAATACTACGTTTTGCTGAGCCATATAAAAAGTATGGTTACCTAAACATCTTTTTTAATATTCTATACGCTCTATTTAGCACACTGTCTTTTGTAGCGCTAATTCCTGTGCTTCAAGTTATTTTTGGTGACAATAAGTTAATTACTAAAAAACCTGTATTCGAAGGAATAAATCACATAAAAGATTTCGCTCAAGATTACCTTAATTATTTCCTATCAGATTTAATTAGTGAAAAAGGAAGCTTTTATGCACTTATGGTCATGGTTTCCGTAATCATCACCTTATTTTTACTTAAAAACCTCTCCAATTATATGGCGATGTTTTACATTACCTTTTTAAGGAATGGGGTCTTAAAAGATATTCGATCTAGCATGTATAAAAAGATCGTTTCCCTTCCTCTTTCTTTCTATTCTGAAAAGAAAAAAGGAGACACTATTTCTCGTGTAAGTGGTGATGTTGAAGAAGTAAGAAACTCCATTCTTTCCGTATTAGAAATGATTGTGAGAGAACCTTTAACAATCCTATTTTCTTTAATATTCATGTTTTTCTTCAGCATGAAATTAACTCTTTTCGTTTTTGTTTTCATTCCTATTGCAGGTTTCGCTATTTCAAAAATCGGAAAGTCATTAAAGAAAAAATCTATAAAAGTTCAACAAGAACAAGGCTTCTTCCTTTCTATTTTAGAAGAAACAATGTCGGGACTCCGCGTTATAAAAGCTTTTACTGCGGAAGATTCTTTTAACAAACGTTTTTCAGAATCTAACGAACGTTTTTATAAGTATTCCAATTCGGTATTAAACAGACAGAATTTAGCTTCTCCAATGAGTGAGCTATTAGGTATTATCGTTATAGCTATTTTATTAGTTTACGGCGGATACCTTGTCTTTATCGATCAAAGTATGCAGGCTAGTTTCTTTTTAGGATACATTATGCTTGCTTACAATATCCTAACACCAGCCAAAGCAATATCTAAAGCTAGTTATAGTTTAAAAAGAGGAAACGGTGCTGCAGAGCGTATTTTAGAACTTCTTGAAACAGAGAACACCATAATAGACGCACCAAATGCTATTGAAAAAACAAGCTTCGATAAAGAAATAGACATCAAAAATATTTCCTTTAAATACGAAGATGAATTAGTCTTAAAAGATTTCAGCCTCGCTATTCCTAAAGGTAAAACAGTTGCTTTAGTGGGACAATCGGGAAGCGGGAAAAGTACGATTGCCAATTTAGTAACTCGTTTTTACGATGTTAATAAAGGAAGTATAGAAATTGATGGGACTGATATTAAAGACATCTCTATTAAAAGCTTACGTACTTTAATGGGAATCGTAACTCAAGATTCTATTCTCTTTAACGATACTGTTGCCAATAACATCCGCATCGGTAAGCCAGACGCTACACAAAAAGAGATTGAAGAGGCTGCTAAAATTGCTAACGCTTACGATTTTATAAAAGAACTCCCAGATGGCTTCGAATCTAATATTGGTGATGCCGGTGGGAAACTAAGTGGCGGACAAAAGCAACGTCTTTCTATTGCTCGTGCCGTACTTAAAAACCCTCCTATTATGATTTTAGATGAGGCCACTTCTGCACTCGATACAGAAAGCGAGAAGCTAGTACAAACTGCCTTAGAAAATATGATGAAAAATAGAACCTCTATTGTCATCGCTCACCGTCTTTCTACAATCCAGAATGCAGATACCATTGCCGTGATGCAAAAAGGAATCATTGTAGAACAAGGAACACATCAAGAGTTATTAGACCAAAAAGGTGTTTATCAGAAATTAGTAGAAATGCAATCTTTCGAATAAACAAAACTCCTATATAGCATACAAAGCAAGAAACCTCGAGAATCAACACTCGAGGTTTTTTTAATTTACTTATTTCCCAATACCGACTATTATTAAAAAACATAATTATAGCTCCATATAAGCTATTAAGTCTTTTGGAAAAGAATAACTTTATATACTATTTTAAACCTTTTTATTAATTTAGAGTCAAAGAATAAATAAACGCTATTGCAAGAAGAAATTTTAATTAAAAACCTAAAGGATGATGCCACACAAGAAGCAGCATTCAAAGATCTTGTGTCTTTTTACAAGGAGCGTTTATATTGGCATATTCGAAGAATAGTGCTAGATCATGATGATACTGATGATGTTTTACAAAATACCTTTATAAAGGTCTACAGAAACATCCATTCTTTTAAAGAAGACAGTACATTATACACTTGGATGTACCGCATAGCAACCAATGAGTCGCTTAGCTTTATAAAAAAGAAAGCTAATGAATACAAAACAACAAGTGAAGAAATACAAACACAATTAGTAAATAACTTAAAAGCAGATACCTATTTTGATGGAGATGAGATACAACTAAAATTGCAACAAGCCATAGCCACATTACCAGAAAAACAGCGATTGGTTTTTAATATGAAATATTTTCAAGAAATGAAATACGAAGAAATTTCAGCAATTTTAGATACTTCCGTTGGAGGATTAAAAGCATCATACCATCATGCAGTAAAAAAGATTGAAACATTTTTAAAGGATTAAATGAAAAACGATAAGCTACATATAGAAAAAGATGGTTTTAAGGTTCCAGAGAATTATTTCTCGGAATTTGAAAATCATTTATCAGAAAGGTTAGCTTCTGAAGCAATTCTTCCTGAAAAATCTGGTTTTAAAGTTCCGGAGACTTATTTTGATACTTTAGAAGATTCTATTTTATCTAAAGTGAAGCCAAAAGATAAATCTCGTGTTATCAAACTATCATGGTTTTATAATGCCGCAGGAATAGCCGCTATTTTTATCATAGGTTTTTTTATCAGTAAATTCATCCCTCAGCAATCGGATGCAGATTTCGACGGACTAGCAATTTCAGAGATTGATGCCTATATAGAAGATGGTTATTTCCCTTTAAATACCTTTGAAATAACAGATACATTTAGCGATATATCGCTTACAGATATAGACATCGCCTCCAATTTAAGTGAAGATGATATCTTTGATTATCTGGATGAGAATATGAGCACCTACGGGGCAACAATTACAGACGATAACTAATAAAGTCATAGTTTTAATTATATAAAAACATGAAAAAATACCTGCTAATAATATTATTAAGCATCTTTTCGTTCCAGTTACAGGCACAAAAAGACAGCAAGAGAGATCATATAAAGTCTCTTAAAATCGGGTTTCTAACCGAGCACTTAGAACTTACTCCACAAGAGGCAGAAAAGTTCTGGCCTATCTACAATGCTTATGATGAAGCTATGTATAAGGCAAAGTATTTAGCATATAAAAACATAAAGCATCAATTAAAGCATGAAGGTTTCGAAAAACTCACAGAGAGCGAAGCTAAAGTATTGCTAAAAAAACTCGAAGAGATAGAAAGAAATGAATTCGAGCTTAATAAAAAGTTTGTGAGCGACTTAGACCAAGTGCTTTCAGCAAAAAAAATCATCTATCTAAAAAAATTAGAAGATGATTTTAATAGAAAACTTTTAGATAAACTCCGTAGCGAACATCGCAACAGGAACAAAAATTGACACACTTTGATTTTAGTAAGTCTACTTACGTAGATTTACATTGGCCATTCTTCTTTTTAGCTTATGCCTATTAAACGTTAGGTTTTTAGAGGTATCATTCCTCTTAGCTAAAAAGAAGGCCAATAATATTACTACAAAAGAAATCACTATTCCTCCCATAGCTCCTACCAAGTATATCCCTAAAACTAAAGTAGCAACATACACCACTCCAAAAATTAGTAGTTTGTTTATTAGCAGTTCGCTAAAAGAATAATCTACAGCTCGGATTTCATCTACATGATAAGTTGTTGTCTCACCACAAGAAACACATTTAACAGAGAAATTATCACCGTATTTCATGGCATAATCAATTCTATTATCCATTGTGTGGGGTGCTTTATTCTCTGTATTACAATTAGGGCACTTTACAATTAATTTCATTTTAAAGGTTAGTTTTGGGGTTTTATGAGGCAACTTTTGCCTCTATATGGTATTATTTAAAGCGTAATTTAGCAATTCTATTACTTCCTGCGGCATAAGCTGTACTATCATCTACAAAGCGAATGGTATAAAAAGATTCATCTGAAATCTGTTTCCATGTTTCTCCGCTGTTATTAGAAAAAGAAATTCCTTTAAAGCCAACGGCAACAAGCTCTTTTGCCTCTCCTCCAGGAACATACTGTACACAAGAACGATATCCAGGGTCTTGCCCTTCTCCTACTAACTTCCAAGTCTTCCCACCATCAATAGTAACGGCTTTGTTTGCTTTATTATCAGTTGGATCGGTATAATCACCACCAATTACAAAACCATTCATTTCATCATAAAAATCGATGGAATAAATCCCTTGTGTTGATTTCCCTTGTACTATTGGAGTCTTATAAACTTGCCATGTTTTCCCTTTATCAGGAGAATAAAAAACGTTTGCTTTTGTTCCTCCTGTTGCAATCCACGTATGATCCCCTACAACAGTAATATTGGTATTACTAGCTGCAAAAGCTGCTTCGCCATCATTCCCGGCAGGCAATGCATTACAAGAAAGTTTATTCCAACTCTTACCGCCATCTCTTGTTACAATAACAGATAAACATCCATCGGTTGGGTCTCCCATGGCGATTCCTTCTTGGTCGTTCCAGAATTTCATAGCATCATAAAATACATTTTCATGGTCTTCACGATACACTAATTCCATTTTTCCTGTATCTCCTGTTTTATATAAAAGCGCAGGATTCCCAATACTGAGCATATAAAAATCGCTATTGGTACTGGCTACGGCACGAAATTCTATTGATAGCGAATCTTGATTCATCTTTTGAGTTATTACTTTATCATCAGCAATATTATAAATCCCAAAAGTATTATTCGATCCTGCAAAACCAACGCTCCCCTGCATCAATGTGATGGCACGGATACTTATAGAATCATTAAAAACTTCCTCCACAGAAACATCTGTATAATTATGAGGCACATACTTTTCCTTTCCACAGGAAACGACTATAAATAAACAAAAGGCAAATATTTTCTTCAAACTAGTATAATTTGCTTTAAAAATAAGTTTTATCGCTTACAAAGCAATACCTTTGCAAACAATTATTTTTTGACAGATTCGAACTGGTTTTATAATCCATTTCCCGTGTGTTAAAAAAAAGATAATATCATTATAACATTCGCTTGTATAAACTCTTGCGAATTACTTTTTAAAAATAGAATTATATGCGTCTTCACAGAAATCTTGTATTTGCCGTTATTGATGGGCTACACCTTATTTTTAATGAAAATAAATATGCCGATAAAGTTGTAGAACAACTTCTTAAGCGCGACAAGAGATGGGGCGCTAGAGATAGAGGTTTTGTTGCTGAAACCACCTACGATATTGTTAGATGGAAACGTCTGTATGCCGAGATTGCAGAAGTAAAAGAACCTTTTACAAGAGACAACTTATGGCGTATTTTTGCTGTTTGGGCTACTTTAAAAGGTATAAAACTTCCAGATTGGAAACAATTAGAGGGGACTCCATCCAGAAAAATTAAAGGTCGTTTTGATGAGCTATCAAGAGTTAGAAAATACCGTGAGTCGGTTCCAGATTGGTTAGATGCTATCGGAGAGAAAGAACTTGGAGAAGAGCTTTGGACAAAAGAATTACACGCTCTTAATGAGCAAGCCAGTGTTATTTTACGTGTAAACACACTTAAAACTAATAAAAGAACATTGCAAGACCTTTTAATGGAAGAAGGTATAGATACCTTATCTATTGAAGGATATCCAGATGCGATTCAGCTAAAAGAACGTGGTAATATCTTTAGAACGGAGGCTTTTAAAAACGGATTTTTTGAAGTTCAAGATGCTTCTTCTCAATTGGTAGCAGAGTATCTAGATGTACAACCAGGAATGCGCGTTGCAGATGCTTGCGCTGGTGCTGGTGGGAAATCGCTTCACTTGGCTGCTAAAATGGAAAACAAAGGGCAAATTATTGCGCTTGATATCTACGGAAATAAACTAAAAGAACTGAAACGTAGAGCACGAAGAAATGATGTTCATAATATCGAAACTCGAGAAATCGATTCTACAAAAGTGATTAAGAAGCTACACAATACAATGGATCGTGTGCTAATTGATGCGCCTTGTAGCGGATTGGGAGTGTTGCGTAGAAATCCAGATGCTAAATGGAAATTACAACCTGAGTTTATTGATAAAATTAAAACTACACAACAAGAAATTTTAAACGACTACTCTAAAATGGTGAAGTCTGGTGGGAAATTAGTTTATGCTACGTGTTCGGTACTTCCATCGGAAAACCAAGATCAGGTGACGGCGTTTTTAAAGTCTGAAAATGGAAAGGAATTTGAACTTATAAAAGACAAAAAAGTACTGGCTTCTAATGCTGGATTTGATGGATTTTATATGGCGTTACTTCAGAAAAAGTAAACTCCCCTTTTATGTTTTTTAGATCTATACTAGCTTTATTTTTAGTTTTATCGGTTGCTTGTAAAACAAAGACAAATGAATCTGCGGCTACGGCTTTATTCAATCCGAAGCAAGATGCTACTACTTTTACACTTCCGAAGGAACTAAAAAACTACTATAAAGACATAGATTTTTCTTTAAGAACAATCCCACTATACGAGGCGTTGGCTGTTACCACTATTGCCAAACACACCAATATTTTAAGCTACAGAAAGCGCCATAAATACCTTTATAAAGTAGATGCTAGCACTACCAATACTGATAGTGTGATACTAATGTATTCTGGCGAAGAACGCTATTGGAAAGAGTATGTATCTGGGAACAACCCATACAAAAAGCAGACATTTAATACCGAGCACGTTTACCCACAATCGCTTATTGAAAACACCGCTAAAGGAGATTTACACCACCTAAGAGTTTGCGACGAGAGAACCAATACCCGAAGAAGCAATAATAAGTTTGTAGAAGGGAGTGGCGACTACGAATTGAAATATAAAAGTTGGTTTCCAGGTGATGAATGGAAAGGTGATGTTGCACGAATGATTATGTATTTGAATCTCCGCTATAACGAATCTTTTAAAGACATAGGAAGCATTGCACTCTTTTTAAAATGGAATGCAGAAGATCCTGTTTCTGAATTTGAAATACAACGTAATAATAGAATCGCTAAGGTTCAAGGAAACAGAAATCCTTTTATTGATAATCCGTATCTAGCAACGCTCATTTGGGGCGGAAAAAAAGCAGAGAATCGCTGGTAATAGCTTTATCTAGTCCTCCTACTCCCACACTTTAACACCTTCAGAAATAATTCATTTACAAGACTTTATATTTTATATAGAAAATATACATATATTTATAGTAAATATAATTTTTTGCTCGCTTTGGTATAAAAGATTCACATCGTAACAACCTCACAACAACACACACCAGAGCTATAAGCACAATCTTACAACATCACACATCAATAAAAAGGAAGGCAATACCATTAATTAAATAGCAAATGGGCGGTTGTCTTTTACGGTATCACTTTTACACCATTACCCCGCATATAAATAGCATTCTTAAAAAACCCGCTATTTAAAGGCGTTACATACGTAACCAAAACATCTTATATATATGAGCAAAGAAAACTATGATGCCAAACTAGCGCTGTTGCAAGCCATACCGCAAGAGGCGGTAAAAACCCCAAACATGCCTGTAGATATTTTTTTACAAGAAGCAGAAGACCTTTATGTTTGGTTGCAAAAAGATAGTAAAGAATTAAAAAGTGTGGGACTTAATTGGCAGACTTTTGTTAACGATCTCCCCGTTCGTGCTGGCGCATTACGGCATGCACAGTCGCTTTGGGTAGCAGAACGTTACGGCCGAGAGGAGGCTCGCAAAGAATGGGATCTTGTATCTCCGCAGGCATACGAGCTTAGAGACGATTTGCTTAATGCTTTTAGATTTGCCTATAGAGACAGACAGGATTTAATAAACCGTGTAAGCGAAATTTCTGATGGCTATGGACATCCAGATATGATTCAAGATTTAAGCGATTTGGAAACCTTTGGAAAGAAAAACAAGAAGGAGCTTCAGGCGATAAAATTCGATTTAACATTACTAGACATTGCCGCAGATACTTCAGATGAGATGGCAGATTTACTAGCGAAAGCCAATGAGTCTACTGAAGATAACAGCGAGCAGAAACATATCCGAGATCAAGCATATACACACCTCTATGAGGCGGTAAATGAAATAAGAGATACTGGAAAATATGTATTCAGAAAGAATCCAGAACGCTTTAAAGGATACATTAGTAAGCACAAAAAAAGAAATAGAAGTTCTTAAAGTTCTCCCCACATACAGTCTGCTCTTCCCCACGGTGGGGAGCAGTAGACTAACTGTGGGGAAGGCTTTACACCCCGTGGGGAAGCACCCAAACTGCGTGGGGAACACTTTTATACCTGTGGGGGAGCCCACTCATAGCGTGGGGAAGCGTTTATATACTGTAATGCATTGCTACCACTGGGCGGAGGATAGCCTTAAAAGGTAGATTGCTACTATTTTTACTGAATTGGGATCCAAATTTCTTCTTCGGAAGTAGGGTCGTCGTTCTTATACTTCGCTCCCATAATCGCAAAATGAGGACGGTGGTCCAATACATTCTTAGTAGAAGAAAGCCACTCTCCAAAAATATACTGATACGCCTTAAATGCTTCAGATGATTTGCCTTTGTAGGTAAAGACAGCATATTTACCCTTAGGAACAATAAGTGTTGCAAACTCTTGCGGAACTTCTTCAGCAATACTAACACGTACAGTCGCCCATTTTTTAAAATTCTTTGTAGGTACAAACTCCTTAAAATAGTCTTCGTCATATTCTTCCACAGAAAAATAGTCTGCTCCTACTCTATTTTTAATCTTAAAAGCTTCAGGCATAAAACTTCCCCATAAAGTTCCTGTTTTATTTTCAGCAATAGACATTTCTAAATACTTACCCACTAATACGATCTTATCAATAGTTTCTATTCTATGTTCCATCGGTTGGTTTTAGATTCTTATAAGTTGTAAACTTAAAAAATTAAAAAAGAGTATGCGTATATTTGGTACATAAAGCAAAACCAAAACCCTTATAATAATGAAAAAACACTTTTTAATGATCTGCCTATTTTCTGCTGTATATTCTTTTGGACAACAAACGGCAGTAGAATTTGCAAACTTTGCAAAATATGAAGCTGAAAATAAAGCCCTACCAGCTCCAAAGACTTCGGAAGACCGCGTAGTTTTTATGGGGAATTCTATAACGGAAGGTTGGAAAAACAATCACCCTGAGTTTTTTGAAAACAACCCTTATATAGACCGTGGTATTAGTGGGCAAACGACTTCGCAGATGTTACTTCGTTTCCGTAGAGATGTAATCGACCTAAAACCTAAGGCGGTTACCTTTTTAGCTGGGATTAATGATATTGCAGAAAACACGGGACCTATTGAAATTAAAGATGTCTACGGAAATATTATTTCTATGGTAGAATTGGCTCAGCAAAACAACATCGTTCCGATAATTTGCGCTACCCTTCCTGCAAATCATTTTCCGTGGAGAGAAAGAATACAACCTGCAACCAAGGTAATTGAGCTTAATGAAATGCTTAAAGCTTATGCCAAGAAAAATAATATTGTCTATGTAGATTATTACAAGGCGATGGTAGATGATAAAATGGGATTGAGTGAAGAATTGGCTTCCGATGGCGTACACCCAACCTCTAAAGGCTATGATATTATGGAGCCTTTGGTAAAGAAAGGTATTGAAGAAGCCTTAAAAAATTAGGACACAAAATAGAGTTGTTCTTTAGCAAACGGCGGCATGGCAACTCCTATGTCGCCGTAATATTTTTCTGGAATTCCTAAATCGGCAATATAGATTTGTGTATCGGTTTCTAGCAACGGAATTAATAATTTCTTGGGAGCTGCCAAGGTAATAATATAGTCTGCATTAAAACGTGGACTGTTATCACCCTCAGAAATCCCCATGGGTAAATCCAATGAAATGCGAATGGTATTTGCATTATTTGCCTTAGCTATGATGGTTTCGAATAGGTTTCCTAGCGGGAGCTTTTGTGAAAACCCTAAATAGGCATCCACCCAAACATCTGGATTTTTTATCGCTTCTCTTTTTGCTCCATATAACATGGCTCGTTTTAATTGTTGCAAAGGCAATTCTTTGGTAATTTCTATCGGAAGGTCTAAATACACGTTATATCCCCATGCCGCAAGTCTCCTCGCAGCTACGAGTCCGCCACCACCATTATTCCCGTTTCCTGCTCCTATTAATATGGTGCTTTTTGGGCTTGCTTTACCAGCAATAACACGTGCTAAATGGAGGCCAGCATTTTCCATCATAAGTTCTATGGGAAGCGCGAGTTCTGCAATTGCTTTATAATCCATCTCTTTAAAAGCCTCTAAAGACAAGGCATTGGCTATAAAATCGTATTTCATTTAAAAGCTATTTTGTAAAACAATTTTTGTCATTATTAGGGATCTATACCTATAAATGTATATTTTCTACAAGGTAGCCATATCTATATTTAATACAATTAAAAAAGTGTAAGAAATGCTTAAAATTAACGACTTAAAATAAGAAGTAATTGCTTAAATTTGCGCTTTAATACAAACTAGACGTCTGTTATAATTAAGACACAAACACAATATAGTATGATCCTTTTCTTCGGAAACCCAGAAATCAAGGTCTTTGCCGTTCAAACGAACGACGAAATTTCACAAGAAAATATAACTAAGTTATCATGGTTATTTGGCGATCAGCCACAAATCGAATCGGCGTCTGTAGACGCTTTTTTTATTGGGCCGCGTGCAGCAATGATTACTCCTTGGAGTACCAATGCTGTTGAAATTACTCAGAATATGTGTATCCCTGCGATTATCAGAATTGAGGAGTTTCATGCTTGTAAAGAAAATTCGGAAGATTTTGACCCGATGCTTACTCAGAAATATAATGGTTTAGATCAGGATATTTTTAAGATTGATATTGAGCCAGCTGCTATAAAAGATATTGATGATGTTGCGTTATTTAATCAGCAAGAAGGATTGGCTTTAAATGATGAAGAGATTGATTATTTAAATGAACTTTCTGAGAAACTAGGAAGGAAATTAACCGATTCTGAAGTTTTTGGTTTTTCTCAAGTGAATTCTGAACACTGTCGTCATAAGATTTTCAACGGAAGCTTTGTGATTGATGGAGAAGAGAAACCGATGTCTTTATTTAAAATGATTAGAAAGACTTCTGAAGAGAATCCAAATGGAATTGTATCTGCTTATAAAGATAACGTTGCATTTATAAAAGGACCAAAAGCGGTACAGTTTGCTCCTAAAACAGCAGACAAACCAGACTTCTATCAGGAGAAAGATTTTAATTCTGTTTTATCATTAAAAGCAGAAACACATAATTTCCCAACTACAGTAGAACCGTTTAATGGTGCTGCAACTGGTGCCGGAGGAGAGATTCGTGACCGTTTGGCTGGAGGTAGAGGTTCTTTACCATTGGCTGGAACTGCGGTTTACATGACATCTTACTCTCGTTTGGAAGAAAATAGACCTTGGGAAAAAAATATGGAGGAGCGTAAATGGTTATACCAAACGCCAATCGATATTCTTATAAAAGCCTCTAATGGAGCTTCTGATTTTGGTAACAAATTTGGACAACCGCTTATTGCTGGTTCTGTCCTTACTTTTGAACACCAAGAGGAAGCTAGAAAATTAGGGTTCGACAAAGTAATTATGCTTGCCGGAGGAATTGGATATGGAAAAGAAGAGCAAGCCCTAAAAGCATCGCCAAAAGCGAGCGATAAGATTGTAGTTTTAGGAGGTGAGAATTATAGAATCGGTATGGGTGGTGCCGCTGTTTCTTCTGCTGATACAGGAGAATTTAGTAGTGGTATTGAACTTAATGCTGTACAACGTTCTAATCCTGAAATGCAAAAGCGTGTTGCCAATGCAGTACGAGGAATGGTAGAAAGCGATGAGAATGAAATCGTTTCTATTCATGACCACGGTGCTGGTGGACACTTAAATTGTCTTTCTGAACTTGTTGAAGATACAGGAGGAAAAATAGATCTTGATAAGTTACCTGTTGGAGATCCTACCCTTTCTGCTAAAGAGATTATTGGGAATGAGAGTCAAGAACGTATGGGACTTGTAATCGGGAAAGAGCATACAGAAAAGTTAAGAAATATTGCCGAGCGTGAGCGTTCTCCAATGTATGAAGTTGGAGAGGTTACAGGAGATGATGTTTTCTGTTTTGAGTCTAGTACCAAAGGTGATAAACCAATGGATCTGGCTATGGAGGATATGTTTGGAAGCTCTCCAAAAACCATCATGACCGATAAAACTGTTAAAAGAAATTATCCAGATGCAGCCTATAGCATCGATAAAGTACAAACCTATTTGGAGCAAGTATTGCAGCTAGAAGCTGTTGCTTGTAAAGATTGGTTAACAAATAAAGTTGACCGTTGTGTTGGTGGACGTGTGGCGAAACAGCAATGTGCTGGTCCGCTTCAATTACCACTTAACAACTGCGGGGTAATGGCGCTAGATTTTAAAGGAAAAGAGGGAATTGCAACTTCTATTGGGCACTCCCCTGTTTCTGCGCTTGTAGATCCTGTGGCGGGAAGTAAAAACTCCATCGCAGAATCGCTTACCAATATTGTTTGGGCACCGCTAGAAGAAGGTTTAAAATCGGTTTCACTTTCTGCAAACTGGATGTGGCCTTGTAAAAATGAAGGAGAAGATGCTCGTTTATATGAAGCTGTAAAAGGATGTTCTGATTTTGCTATTGAATTGGGAATTAATATCCCAACAGGGAAAGATTCTCTTTCTATGAAGCAGAAATATCCTAACGAAGAAGTGATTTCTCCAGGTACAGTTATTATCTCTGCTGGTGCACATTGTAGCGATATTACAAAGGTTGTAGAACCTGTATTGCAGAGAAATGGCGGAAGTATTTATTACATCAACCTATCTGAAGATACTCTTAAATTAGGAGGTTCTTCTTTCGGACAGATATTAAATGCGATAGGAAAAGAAGTTCCTACTATTAAAAGTGCTAAGAATTTAAAAACAGCTTTTAATACTATTCAAACTTTAATAAAAGACAATCAGATTCTTGCTGGTCACGATGTTGCTAGCGGTGGATTGATTACTACTTTATTAGAAATGTGTTTTGCTGATATTAATTTAGGAGCGCAATTAGATCTTTCTTCTATTGGAGAGGCAGATTCTATAAAATTACTCTTTAATGAGAATACAGGAATCGTTTTCCAAGCGAAAGATGATGCTACTGTAGAGAAAACTCTTGCAGATGCGGGAGTAACATTCCATAAAGTAGGGAAACCACTTGAAGGAGATCGCTTACAATTGATAAACAATGCAGACAGTTTCTCTTTTAGTGTGAGTCAGTTAAGAGATGTTTGGTATAAAACATCATTCTTATTAGATCAAAAGCAAACTTTAAACAATGTAGCAGAAGATCGCTACAACAATTATAAAAACCAGCCGCTTACTTATAATTTCCCAGCTAATTTCACAGGAAAACTTCCTGCATTTAATGGGAAACGACCAAAAGCAGCTATTTTAAGAGAGAAAGGAAGTAACTCTGAGCGTGAAATGGCAAATGCTATGTATTTAGCAGGTTTCGATGTTAAAGATGTCCATATGACTGACTTAATATCTGGTCGTGAAACGCTAGAAGATATTCAGTTTATTGGTGCTGTTGGAGGTTTCTCTAACTCAGATGTATTAGGATCTGCAAAAGGATGGGCTGGTGCATTTATGTATAACGATAAGGCTAAGAAAGCTATTGAAGACTTCTTTAAGAGAGAAGACACACTTTCTATTGGAATCTGTAATGGTTGTCAGCTTTTCGTTGAACTAGGACTTATAAATCCAGATCATTCTGAGAAGCCTAAAATGTTACATAATAAGAGTGGAAAACACGAAAGTATCTTTACTTCCGTAGAAATCCAAGCTAATAAATCGGTGATGCTTTCTTCTTTAGAAGGTAGTAAACTTGGTATTTGGGTATCTCATGGAGAAGGTAAATTCAACTTCCCTTACCAAGAAGATAAATATAATATTGTTGCTAAATATGGTTACGAAGGGTATCCTGCAAATCCAAACGGATCAGATTTTAATACTGCTATGTTGGTTTCAGATAACGGTCGTCATTTAGTTACAATGCCACACTTTGAGCGTTCTATCTTCCAATGGAACTGGGCTAATTACCCAGAAGGAAGAGAAGACGAAGTTTCTCCATGGATAGAAGCTTTTGTAAACGCTAGAAAATGGTTAGAAAATAAATAAGCACTCACTTTAGTGCCAAGTAAAACCGTAGTTGTTTTCACTGTTTTAACGTAATCGGATTCATAAACCAAGTCCTTTTATATGAAACAAGAAAACAACTACGGTTTTTTATGCTTGAATGTTTTTCACCTGAATCACAACATAGTAACATTTGTAAGGAAACTGTTGTTTAACCGACCAACTCTTTAGTAGAAATCTATATGTGATTCACTTTATTTTGAGGAGCGACTTCTAAATTTATTGCTGAATATAGATCCTTAGTTTTAGAAACTTTAAAACAATAATTAGACTAACCGCTGAAGGATCTTGTTTAAAAACAATCTTCAGTTAGGAGTTTAGAGCATTAAAAATTGACATTCAGCAGTGATAATTTATGATAATAAGTCATTATTCATTAAATAAAATAGGAATATCATCATATATAGGAATAAAAAGTCTTAAACTTACAAGAGGAATCTATAATTAGATTTCGAAATTGAGTTTTATTATTAATCACTCACATAATCAAGAACTTCGATGTGAATTTGAGTTCTTAAAAAGAATAAAAGACACCAGAAAACTAATTCTCAAAATCAAAAATGATTATGCATTTCTTAAAATTTAACTTCATTTTTTAAAAGTTACTTTGAAAATGCTGTTCAAATTTCATAATTTGCAATTCTGTAATAACATTTATACACGCTATGAGTAAAGTAACCCGTTTGTTTGATTTTCCTTATCATCAGTTGGAAAAATATAATTTAGACATTGCCTTTTCTACAAAACATGGAGACGAATGGGTACATACATCCTCGCAAGAATATGTAGATAAAGCGAATCAATTTAGTAGAGGGCTATTACGTTTAGGAGTTCAGCCAAACGAAAAAATAGCCGTTATTACGCATACAAATAGAACAGAATGGCATATTGCCGATATAGGGATATTACAAACTGGAGCACAGAACGTTCCTATCTACCCTACTATTTCTGAAGAAGATTATGAGTATATATTGAATCACGCTGGTGCTTCTTATTGCTTTGTTTCTGATAATGAGATTTTAGAGAAGCTAAATGCTATCAAGCAGAATGTACCTACACTAAAAGATGTGTATTCTTTTGAGGATTTACCAAATACTAAGAATTGGGAAGAAATATTAACCTTAGGAGAAGATAAAAGCAACCAAAATGAGGTAGAAGCTAGAAAAGATGCAGTAACTACAGAAGATTTAGCTACCATTATATATACGTCTGGAACTACAGGAAGACCAAAAGGTGTGATGCTATCCCATAAAAACATTGTTTCTGATGTTTTAGCGAGTGAAGAGCGCGTACCATTAGATTCCAACGATGTTGCATTGAGCTTCCTTCCTATTTGCCATATTTTTGAACGTATGGTGGTGTATTTATATCAGCATTGTGGAATACAAATTTACTTTGCTGAGTCTATTGATAAGATGAGTGATAACCTTAAAGAAGTAAAACCACATGTTATGACAGTGGTTCCTAGACTTCTTGAAAAGGTTTACGATAAGATATATGCAAAAGGTGCAGATTTAACAGGAATTAAAAAGAAACTTTTCTTCTGGGCTATAGAATTAGGGCACAAGTTTGAGCCTTATGGTGCGAATGGTGCTTGGTATGAGTTCCAATTGAGTATTGCTAGAAAGTTAATATTTAGCAAGTGGCAAGAAGGATTGGGAGGTAACCTAAAAGTAATGGTTTCAGGAAGTGCTGCTTTACAACCAAGATTATCTAGAGTATTTGGTGCTGCCGGAATCCCAGTAATGGAAGGATACGGACTTACAGAAACATCTCCAGTAATCTCTGTAAACGATCAGAATAATAGAGGTTGGAAAATAGGAACTGTTGGGCGTATGCTTCCTGGAGTAGAAGTAAAAATTGCTGAAGACGGTGAAATTCTTTGTAAAGGTCCTAATGTAATGATGGGATACTATAAAGATGAGGAGAAAACAAAAGAAGTTATGGAAGATGGATACTTCCATACTGGAGATATTGGAGAAGTAGATGATGATGGCTTCTTAAAAATTACCGACCGTAAGAAAGAAATCTTTAAAACTTCTGGTGGTAAATATGTAGCACCGCAATTAATCGAGAATTTAATGAAGCAGTCTCGCTTTATAGAACAGATAATGGTAGTTGGAGAGGGAGAGAAAATGCCATGTGCGTTTATCCAACCTAACTTCGATTTCGTTGAAGAGTGGGCAAAGCGACATAATATAGATGTTAGTGGAGATCGCAATGCGCTTGTTAATAATGAAAAGATTAAAGAGAGAATCCAAGAAGAGGTTGATCTTTATAATGAGAAGTTTGGACGTTGGGAGCGAATTAAGAAATTCGAACTTACTCCAGATGAGTGGAGTGTTGAAGACGGACAGCTTACTCCTACTCTTAAATTAAAGCGTAGAATTATTAAAGAAAAGTATGCTGATTTATACAATAAGTTATACGATCACAAATAACAGTATCTTAACATAATTTTTTATCAAACTCCTCATTTATGGGGAGTTTTTTTATTACCTTAATACTTTAAGTCCCTACATTTTGAGATTTAACAAATTTTAGATTATTTTACTATGCGTGCATAATAAAATATTTGTATATTTGAGCTCACCACTACATAAAAATGAAGGATTTAACTATAGATTACGCTTTACGAGCAACTTGGCAAGCAGTTGCCAAAATGTATAACGAAGAAGCAGGTAAAGAAGACAGTACGATGGCGACTGGATTTACACTTCTTAGTATAGACCCCGAGAAAGGATCTCCCTCTACAGCATTAGGCCCAAAAATGGGCATGGAAGGCACTAGTTTATCTAGAACATTAAAAACAATGGAAGATAAAGGTCTTATCACCAGAAAACCGAACCCCAAAGATGGAAGAGGTGTATTGATATGCCTAACAGAGTTTGGAAAGGAGAAAAGAGAATATTCTAAAGAAGTTGTACTAAAGTTTAATGAAACCGTAAAGAAGAATATCGACGAAAAAGATTTAAAAGGTTTCTATAATGTCATTGATGTGATTAACGAATTGATTACAGAAAAGAAAATATATACCGAAAACGTTTCAATAAAATAATTTCAAAACAGAAAAATGAAAAGAATAATTAAGAAGATTGCAGTTATTGGTTCCGGAATCATGGGAAGTGGTATCGCATGCCACTTTGCAAATATCGGCGTTGAAGTTTTGCTGCTTGATATTGTACCCCGCGAATTAACAGATAAAGAAAAGGCTAAAGGTCTTACCCTTGAAGATAAGGTTGTAAGAAATAGGATGGTTAACGATCACCTTACGGCTTCGTTAAAATCTAAGCCCTCTCCTATTTATAGTCAGAAATTTGCTAGTAGAATAACTACTGGAAATCTTGAAGATGATATTTCTAAAATTAAAGATGTAGATTGGATTATTGAGGTTGTTGTTGAACGATTAGATATTAAAAAATCTGTTTTCGAGAAAATTGAAGAGCATAGAACTCCAGGAACACTAATTACTTCTAATACTTCTGGGATTCCTATTCAGTTTATGAATGAAGGAAGAAGTAAAGACTTCCAAGAGCATTTTGCTGTAAGTCACTTTTTTAATCCGCCACGTTATTTAAAACTTTTTGAAGTTGTACCAGGGCCAGATTGTAAAAAAGAAGTAGTAGATTTCTTAATGATGTACGGTGAGAAATTCTTAGGTAAAACTTCTGTTTTAGCTAAAGATACTCCTGCCTTTATTGGTAACCGTATCGGTATTTTCGGAATTCAGAGTTTATTCCACCAAGTAAAAGAACTTGGAATGACTGTTGAAGAAGTTGATAAACTTACAGGTCCCGTTATCGGAAGACCAAAATCGGCTACATTTAGAACTGTAGATGTTGTTGGTTTAGATACGCTTGTTCATGTGGCAAACGGAATTCATGAGAATTGTCCAGATGATGAAGCACATGATCTATTTAAACTCCCAGACTTTATCCAAACAATGATGGATAATAAATGGTTAGGGAGTAAAACAGGTCAAGGATTTTACAAAAAGGTAAAAGGAGATGATGGTAAGAGTGAAATTCTTTCTTTAGACCTTGACACCCTAGAATACACAGAAAGTAAAAAAGCAAAGTTTGCCACGTTAGAGCTTACTAAAACTGTAGATAATGTTGCAGATAGGTTCCCAATTTTAGTAGATGGGAAAGATAAAGCTGGAGAATTCTATAGAAAGAATTTCGCTTCACTTTTTGCATATGTACAACATAGAATTCCAGAGATTTCAGATGAACTTTACCGTCTTGATGATGCGATGAAAGCAGGTTTTGGATGGCAACACGGTCCGTTTGAAATTTGGGACGCTATTGGAGTAGAAAAAGGAATTGAGCTAATGAAAGCTGAAGGAAAAGAGCCTGCTAAATGGGTTACTGAAATGGTAGCTAGTGGAAGCAAGTCTTTCTATTCTGTAAAAGACGGAGCTACATATTATTATGATATCCCTTCTAAGAAACAGACTAAGAAACCTGGTCAAGATGCTTTTATTATTCTAGATAATATTAGAAAATCTAATGAAGTTTGGAAAAATAGCGGTGTTGTTGTTGAAGATCTAGGAGATGGAATTCTAAATGTAGAGTTTCAATCTAAGATGAATACCATTGGTGGAGATGTTCTTGCAGGAATCAATAAAGCAATTGATTTAGCTGAAAAAGATTTCCAAGGACTTGTAGTTGGAAACCAAGCGGCAAACTTCTCTGTTGGAGCAAACATCGGAATGATTTTTATGATGGCTGTGGAGCAAGAATATGATGAATTGAATATGGCTATCAAAATGTTCCAAGATACTATGATGCGTATGCGTTACTCTGGTATTCCTACTATTTCTGCACCACACGGTATGGCTTTAGGAGGTGGTTGTGAGCTTTCACTTCACGCTGATAAGGTTGTAGCTGCCGCAGAAACTTACATGGGACTTGTAGAGTTTGGAGTTGGTGTTATCCCTGGTGGAGGTGGTTCTAAAGAAATGACTTTAAGAGCATCCGATTTATTTAGAAAAGATGATGTAGAAACGAATGTTCTTCGTGAGCATTTCTTAACAATAGGAACTGCGAAAGTATCAACCTCAGCATATGAAGCTTTTGATTTGAATTTACTTCAGAAAGGAAAAGATGTTGTCGTTGTAAATAAAGACAGACAAGTTGCAGAAGCTAAGAAACATGCTGTATTAATGGCAGAAGCTGGTTATACGCAACCTCCTAAGAGAAAAGACATAAAAGTATTAGGTAAGCAGGCATTAGGAATGTTCTTAGTAGGAACAGATTCGATGAATGCGGGACGTTATATTTCTGAGCACGATAAGAAGATAGCAAATAAACTAGCATATGTAATGGCTGGTGGAGATCTTTCTGAAGCTACGAAAGTAACCGAGCAATACTTATTAGACCTAGAAAGAGAAGCATTCTTATCGTTATGTACAGAACGCAAAACTCTAGAGCGTATTCAGCATATGTTGAAAACAGGAAAACCATTGAGAAACTAATTATAAATTTTGAATTATAAATTTTAAATGACGCCTAAAAAAGAAAATATAATTGCTGATAAGTCATTCAAATTCGCTTTAAGCATTATTCATCTTTTTAAGCAACTCATAAAAGAAGAAAATGAGTTTATTCTTTCAAAACAATTAATAAGATCTGGAACTAGTATTGGAGCTAATATTCAAGAAGCCACAGCGGCACAATCAAAGAAAGACTTTATTCATAAAATGTCTATAGCATCAAAAGAAGCCAGAGAAACTAAATATTGGTTACGACTTATAAATGAAAGTAATGTCACTAAAATAGATGTTAGCAGTTATTTAATTGAGATAGAGCATATAATTAACATAATCACAAAAATTATTATAACCTCAAATAAAAGTCGTTAACACATTCAAAATTCAACATTTAAAATTCAAAAAACATGAAGACAGCATATATAGTAAAAGCATACAGAACAGCCGTGGGGAAAGCACCTCGCGGTGTATTCAGATTTAAAAGACCAGATGAGCTGGCAGCAGAGACCATTCAGCATATGCTGGATGAAATTCCGCAATTAGATAAAACCCGTATCGACGATGTTATGGTTGGAAATGCTATGCCAGAAGCAGAACAAGGACTTAATGTTGGACGTTTAATCTCTTTAATGGGATTAAAAATAGACGATGTTCCTGGAGTTACTGTGAATAGATATTGTGCATCTGGGATTGAAACTATTGGAATGGCTTCTGCAAAAATTCAAGCAGGAATGGCAGATTGTATCATCGCTGGGGGTGCAGAAAGCATGAGTTATATTCCTATGGGTGGATATAAACCAGTTCCAGATTATGAAGTTGCCAAGAATGGTAATGAAGATTATTACTGGGGAATGGGATTAACAGCAGAAGCAGTTGCTAATCAATACAACGTTTCTCGTCAAGATCAAGATGAGTTTGCTTTTAATTCTCATCAAAAGGCTTTAAAGGCGATTAAAGAAGGAAAGTTTAAAGATCAGATTGTTCCTATAAAAATCGATGAGACTTATGTTGATGGAAACGGAAAGAAAGCTACAAAATCTTACACTGTAGATACAGATGAAGGACCACGTGCAGATACATCTAAAGAAGTTTTAGGAAAACTAAGACCTGTTTTTGCTGATGGAGGAAGTGTTACCGCTGGAAACTCTTCACAAATGAGTGATGGTGCTGCTTTTACTCTAGTGATGAGTGAGGAGATGGTAAAAGAATTAAATCTAGAGCCTATCGCAAGATTGGTTTCTTATACTGCTGCTGGTGTTCCGCCAAAAATTATGGGGATAGGACCTATTAAAGCAATTCCAAAAGCATTGGATCAAGCGGGATTAAAATTAGATCAGATAGATCTTATAGAATTAAACGAAGCATTTGCATCACAATCGCTAGCCGTAATTAGAGAATTAGGACTTAATCCAGATATCGTGAATGTAAATGGAGGAGCAATTGCATTAGGACACCCATTAGGATGTACTGGAGCAAAACTTTCTGTTCAGTTATTCGATGAGATGAGAAGAAGAAAAAGCAAATATGGTATCGTAACCATGTGTGTTGGTACAGGGCAAGGAGCTGCTGGTGTTTATGAGTTTTTAAATTAGAAGTAAAATCTCAGTATTGAGTAATAAGTATTCAGTATTGAGAAGCAAAAAAATGATAAAAAGAGAATTAGATTATAGATTCTCACTACTAAATACTTAATACTATAAAAAAAATAAAATGAGTACAGAAATAAATAAAAATATGACAAGAGGTGGACAGTTTTTAGTAAAAGAAACTAAAGCTGAAGATGTATTTACACCTGAGGATTTTTCTGAAGAGCAGAAAATGATGCGCGATTCTGTAAAGGAATTTGTAGATCGTGAAATTTGGCCTCACAAAGATCGCTTTGAGAAGAAAGATTATGCACTTACTGAAGAAGTAATGCGTAAAGCTGGAGAACTTGGTCTTTTAGGAGTTGCCGTTCCTGAGGAGTATGACGGATTAGGAATGGGATTTGTAACTACCATGCTTGTTTGTGATTATATTTCTGGTGCAACAGGATCTGTAGCTACTGCTTTTGGTGCACATACCGGAATTGGAACTATGCCTATTACGCTATACGGTACAGAAGAACAGAAGAAAAAATACGTTCCTAAATTAGCCACAGGAGAATGGTTTGGTGCTTATTGCCTTACAGAGCCTGGAGCAGGATCGGATGCAAATAGTGGAAAAACAAAAGCTGTACTTTCTGATGATGGGAAACATTACCTAATCAGCGGTCAGAAAATGTGGATCTCTAATGCTGGATTTGCTAGTGTATTTATTGTTTTCGCTCGTATTGAAGATGATAAAAACATCACAGGATTTATTGTTGAAAACGATCCTGAGAATGGAATTTCTCTTGGTGAGGAAGAACATAAATTAGGAATCCACTCTTCCTCTACTCGTCAGGTTTTCTTTAGCGATACTAAAGTTCCTGTTGAAAATATGCTTTCAGAAAGAGGAAATGGATTTAAAATAGCGATGAATGCTCTTAATGTGGGTCGTATTAAATTATCGGCTGCATGTTTAGATGCGCAGAGAAGAGTTATTACAGAAGCTGTAAAATATGCAAATGAGCGTATTCAGTTTAAAACTCCTATTTCTCAATTTGGAGCTATAAAATCTAAGATTGCTGAAATGGCAACTTCTTGTTATGTTGATGAATCGGCTGCATATCGTGCTGCAAAAGATGTAGAAGATAGAATTGCTATCCGTCAAGAAGAAGGAAATTCTCATCAAGAAGCAGAATTAAAAGGTGTTGAAGAGTATGCTATCGAATGTTCTATCTTAAAAGTTGCTGTTTCAGAACACTGTCAAAATACAACCGATGAAGGGATTCAGATATTTGGAGGAATGGGATTCTCTGCCGATACTCCAATGGAGTCTGCATGGCGTGATGCTCGTATCTCTAGAATCTATGAAGGTACCAACGAAATTAACCGTATGCTTTCTGTTGGAATGCTTATTAAAAAGGCAATGAAAGGTCAAGTAGATCTTTTAGGACCTGCTACAGCTGTAAAAGATGAGTTAATGGGGATTCCTTCTTTTGATACACCAGATTATTCTGTATTATTTTCAGAAGAAAAAGAAATGGTTGAGAAGCTTAAAAAGGCATTCTTAATGGTTGCTGGTTCTGGGGTTCAAAAATATGGTGCTGCATTAGAAGAGCATCAGCAATTACTAATGGCGGCTTCAGATATTCTTATTCAGATCTATATGGCAGAATCTGCTATTCTAAGAACAGAAAAGAATGCAAAACGTTTTGGAGAGGATACTCAGAAAGAACAAATTGCAATGGCGAAATTAAATCTTTTCCATGCTGTAGAAAAAATACAAACTAAAGGGAAAGAGGCTATTTCTTCTTTTGCTGAAGGAGATGAGCAACGTATGATGCTTATGGGTCTTAAACGTTTCACTAAATATGCAAACCTTCCTAATGTAATTGAATTAAGAAACACAATTGCAGATAAGGTTATTGCAGAAAACAAATATAGTTTCTAAAGAGGATACTAAAATCAAAAGGTTTTAGGATTTAGTTGTTTATCCAAAAACGCTCCGAAGGCATCGGAGCGTTTTTTTTTATTATGATTATCAAATCGCCTAAATATTAAGTCATCCGCTTACTCACTTATCTAAGCAAAATCTACTTTCCAGTTAAGGCATCTGTAGCTATATAAGCATTATCTTTATTATAATACCAAGCTCTATTTTTAGGCATTTTAATCCCTTCTATCTCCTCCTCTTCTGTTAATATTATATATTCTCCATCGTTTTTAGTCTCATCATGATAAAACTGATATACCTCCATTGCATAGGTAGAAGGATCAAAATAAAAATACCAAGTATCTTTCCCTACACTTTCCTCATAGTTTACTTTTAGCACCAAGTATTCTTTTCCATTGAATTCTTTAGAAGTCACTTTTTCATTTATAATCGTACCCTCATCTTTTAATTTCATTGGAAGTCCATACAAATAAGTGTAATAATCCTTCATGAGCTTGGCTCTCTTAAAGGTAAGTTTATGTTTCTTTAATTCTTCTTTAGCAGTAATAGCTTTTTCATCTACTGAAAAAAAACATTCGTTATTGATTACTTTACTTGTAATTAGAGAATCATTCTTGTGGGTAGACAACACAAAACTACTTGCAGGTATATCGATATGAATTTCAGAAACTCTTTTATCTTTATTTGGTCTTGTCATAGAAACCACCAAATCTCCTTTAAAGCTATTCCAATTACCATTAGGATCGTGATATTTTATAGCTTTTTCAAGCAACTCACTTCCAGTTAGCTCTTGGGAATTTCCTATGGAAACGAGCATAAAACAGAAAAAAAGAATTTATTCATCATGGTATTTATTTTTCTACAAATTACAATAAGTATTCATTTTTCATAATCTAGTTTTTATTATTTACCAATTTCTGAATCGGTTTGTTACATTTCTAACATTGATAATAGAAAATCTATTTTATTGTGGCTGTACGAAGGATCATCTTAATTTGAATTTTTATATTTGACATTCGCGTAATACAATATTATGCGAATCAACTAACCTCCACACCTAAACAGAAATGAGCGAAACAGCTTTAAAGAAAATTCCCAGAGTTGATATTGTTGATGCCCTTCGTGGTTTTGCAGTCATGGCAATCGTAATAATCCATAGCGTTGAACATTTTATTTACCCTATATACCCTGACACCTTACAACCAGATTGGTTGGTCGCTCTCGATTCTGTAGTTTTCAATGTAGTATTCTCACTTATTGCAGGAAAGGGCTATTCTATATTTGCTCTTTTATTTGGATTTACTTTTTACGTACAATTCATAAATCAGAAAAATAAGGGAGCAGATTTCAGTTGGCGTTTTATATGGAGGCTTATGCTTCTTACTGTATTTGCGACGTTAAATGCAGCATTCTTCCCAGGGGGAGATGTACTATTACTATTTGCAATTACAGGTTTATCTTTGGTTTTTGTTCGTAATTTAAGCAACAAAGCTGTATTTATCATAGCTGTAATTTGCTTACTTCAACCCATAGAATTATTCCATTTTATAAGCAGTCGTTTTAATCACGCTTATACTTTACCAGATTTATCCGTTGGAAGATTATATCTAATCGTTCAAGAGGCAGTAAAAAGTGGAAACTTAAGTACTTTTTTTATTGAAAACATTACCACTGGGCAAAAGGCAAGTTTATTATGGGCTATTAATGGTGGTCGTTTTGTACAAACAATAGGACTGTTTTTATTAGGCTTTCTATTAAGTAGAAATAGTTTATTTGTCAACACTAAAGAAAACACAAGATTTTGGATTAAAACTCTTGTTATAGCATCGCTATTATTTGGAATCCTTTATCCGCTAAGAGTAGAATGGTATGATAATGCTACAAGCGGAATCATAAAAAATAGTATTGGTACAGCTTTAGATATGTGGCAAAAACTTTCATTTACATTTGTAATCGTATCATCATTTGTAATTGTTTACTACCATAGTACTGCTAGAATATGGATGGAAAAATTAAGAGTTTATGGTAGAATGAGCCTCACAAATTATGTTTCGCAATCTATAATAGGTGCATTTATATTTTTCCCTATCGGATTAAATTTAGCTCCCCATTTAGGATATACAGCCAGCTTTATTGTAGGGATTGTAATTTTTGTACTTCAGTTGAATTTCAGCAAACTATGGTTTAAGTATTACAAGCAAGGCCCTTTAGAGAGAATATGGCATAAAACTACTTGGATCGGAAAGAAATAGAATTATTTTTTTGCTGAATTATTGAAGGATAAATGCATGAATAGATACAAGTTAATAAGATAAAGTAAATAACAGCTAATCATTAATTAATACCCACCTCTACAAAACACTCTCACCCCTATTACACCAAAAAAAACCTAGAAATATAGATGTAACATCTATCCAGATACGTTGCCATACGTATATGTTGGGTTGAAAGACGTGTCGAGATACGTTACCATACGTATCTGTTGGGGTAAAAGACGTGTCCAGATACGTTGCCATACGTATACGTCGGGGTGAAAGACGTGTCCAGATACGTTACCATACGTATCTGTTGGGATAAAAGACGTATCCAGATACGTTACCACACGTATCCGTTGGGGTAAAAGACGTATCCAGATACGTTGCCACACGTATCCGTCGGGGTAAAAGACGTATCCAGATACGTTACCACACGTATCCGTCGGGGTGAAAGACGTATCCATTAGGACTATAAACCTATATTTATCTATAAATGACCTCGGAAAATGGATTACAGTAGGCTTTACATATAGTTACCATGGTAAAACACCTAAAACACATACCTTCATATAGCTCTTACTACTTTTGAATACTACTTTCATAGAAAAAATTACTATAACCAAATTTTAATTTTTGCTAACTTGCACCACAACCACCAAACATTACTGCGTCCCCTATTTTTAATTGATTAAAAAGTAAAATCACATTGAAATAATTTAGTTTTTCCTGATATGAAAAAACGATTTTTTATTAAACTCATAAAGATATCCGCGCTATTAGGGGTTATTGCGCTGCTATTAGTATTGATCTCTAATAATGCTATTGAAAAAAGTGTTAAAGGGAAAACTACAACCAATACGGAAGCTATAAAACATAATAAAGTGGGGCTTGTATTGGGAACTGCTAAGAAACTTAACAGCGGACAAATAAATCCATATTTTAAATATCGTATTGATGCTGCTGTAGAATTATTCATTGCTAAGAAGGTAGACTTTCTTTTAATAAGTGGGGATAATGGCGACACGGATTATAATGAGCCGAACGATTTTAAAAATGAACTTATAAAGCGAGGGATTCCTGAGGATAAAATATTTTTAGATTTTGCAGGCTTTAGAACTTTAGATTCTGTTGTAAGGGCTAAGAAAATCTTCGGACAAACAAGTATTACCATCATATCACAGCAGTTTCACAATGAAAGAGCTAATTACCTAGCTGAAAAATTTAATATTGATGCTGTAGGTTTTAATGCTGAAAATGTGGAAGGTAGCGGTGGTATAAAAACAAATTTAAGAGAGTATTTAGCGCGAACCAAGGTCTTTCTAGACCTACTTTTTAAAGTGGAGCCTAAATATTTAGGAAAGAAAATAGACATAAAATAAGTATAATGTTTAAAACATCTATCGCTCTTCTTAATGAAGATGCTATCGAAAAAATTGTAACACTTACACAACAATTAAACCCTACGAAATCTAAGGAGTCTCTATTGGAGATGCATCGTTCTATGTTTACATTTAATGGGTATAAATGCTTCGGACTGTTCTATGAAGAGGAGCTTGTTGGGATTTGTAGTGGTTGGATTACTGTGAAATTATATTCTGGTAAGCAACTAGAGTTAGATAACGTTATTATTAATAGCGATCATCAATCAAAAGGTTTTGGAAAGATTCTTATTTCTAAAATTGGAGAATGGGCAGCAGAAAATGATTTCGAAACGATGGAACTAAATACCTATGTTGGGAATGGAAGGTCTCATAAATTCTATTTTAATCAAGGGTTTGAAATTATTGGATATCACTTTCAGAAAAAAATATAAAACAATCATTACCTTTGCAGCATGGCATTAACAAACAACGACATATTTAAAAAGCTTCGTGTAGCTCACAAATTAAGAGACGAACAAATTGTAGAAATCTTAGCTCTTGTTGATTTTAGAATCACTAAAAGTGAATTAGGAGCGCTCTTTAGAAGCGAAGATCATCCTAAATACATGGAATGTGGGGATCAAATTTTACGTAATTTTTTAAATGGTCTGATTATCCATCTCCGTGGCCCACTGCCTAAAAAGAAGCCTGTAGAAAAGAAGTAAGTTTTAGGCACTACTAGGCTTTAGGCTTTATGCACTAGGCTCTAGGCTCTAGGCTGCTTAGATTCTACATTAGAAATCGGTTTACTTTTTAAATCAGCCTCCAAATTATAGCATCAAATAGCGAGTGTTTTCTTTTTTGCTGCTTCAAATTCAGCAATCATATTATTTACGATTGTAGCTACGGGGAGAATATCGTTTATTAGTCCACTTATTTGTCCAATTTCGAGTTCTCCTTCCTCCAAATCACCTTCAAACATACCTTTCTTAGCACGTGCTCTGCCAAGTAAAGTTGCCAATTCTTCTTTGGTAGTTCCTTTAGCATAGAGTGCATTAACATCGTTAAAAAACTTATTTTTAATTAGTCGCACTGGAGCTAGTTCTTTTAAAGTAAGTTGGGTATCCCCCTCTTTACTAGCAACCACCAATTCTTTAAAATTTATGTGAGAAGAAGCTTCTATACTAGCCACAAATCTACTCCCAACTTGCACTGCATCTGCGCCAAGCACCATTGCAGCAAGCATTCCGCTACCGGTAGCTATTCCACCAGCAGCAATAATCGGAATAGTAATTTGCTCTTTCACCATCGGAATAAGAGTAAATGTGGTAGTTTCATCGCGCCCATTATGACCGCCAGCTTCAAAACCTTCAGCAACAATAGCATCTACCCCAGCCTCTTGTGCCTTAAGGGCAAACTTAACGCTACTCACTACATGCACCACCGTAATACCATGAGCTTGCAAATGAGAGGTCCATGTTTTAGGATTTCCTGCGGAAGTGAATACTATTTTCACTCCTTCAGAAATAATAATATCCATCAGCTTATCAATATCTGGATATAGCAAAGGCACATTGACTCCAAAAGGATTATTGGTAGCTTTTTTACATTTCTGAATATGTTCTTGTAACACTTCAGGATACATAGACCCAGCTCCAATTAGCCCTAAAATTCCGCTATTAGAAGCTGCAGCTGCTAACTTCCATCCGCTTGCCCAAACCATTCCCGCTTGAATAATGGGATACTTAATATTAAATAGTGTAGTGATTCTATTTTCCATACTCAAATATAAGAAGATTTGGAGTAGCTAAGAAAATGAGTATCGAGATAAAAAAAGGGAATCTATAAATTATAGACTCCCAATTATATATGATGTAAAAAGTGATTATTTGAGTTTCATACTATCCGATTACTCCAGACCCTACAAGCTCTTCCCCTTGGTAGAAAGCTACAAACTGCCCCTCTGTAATAGCACTTTGAGGGTTCTCGAAATCTACATAAAGTCCGCCATCCACTTTATAAAGTGTTGCTTTTTGGAGTGGTTGTCTGTAACGAATACGAGCCATCACTTCCATATTTTCATCTATATCTAAAGCTAAATCTTCTCGTACCCAATGCAATTCATCATTAGTAACAAAAAGCGCTTTTCTAAAAAGTCCAGGATGATTTTTACCCTGTCCGGTATATATAATGTTCTCCTCTACATCTGTTTCTATAATAAACAACGGCTCTGGAGTACCACCAACATTTAAACCTTTACGCTGACCTTTTGTAAAATAATGCGCCCCTTGATGTTTTCCGACTACCTTCCCATCTTTAGCATTGTAAACTACTTTTTGAGCATTAAATGCTAACTCTTCACTTTTATTATTGAAAGTTGGAGTAACTCTTTTTTGAAGGACTTCTTCCGCAGCAATCTCTATAATCTGACCTTCTTTTGGTTTTAATTTCTGCTGAAGAAACTCAGGAAGTCTTACCTTACCGATAAAGCAAAGCCCTTGTGAGTCTTTCTTTTCGGCAGTAATTAAATTATTCTCCGCAGCGATTTTTCGTACTTCAGGTTTTGTAAGCTCCCCAATAGGAAACAATGTTCTACTTAACTGCTCCTGTGAAAGCTGACATAAAAAATAAGATTGATCTTTATTTCCATCTACCCCAGCCAAAAGTCTATGCACAGGATTTCCATCTACGGTAATAGTATCTTTACGGCAATAATGACCTGTAGCAACATAATCTGCACCGAGGTCTAATGCTATTTTCATAAACACATCAAACTTAATTTCTCGGTTACAAAGCACATCTGGATTTGGTGTACGACCGCGCTCATACTCATTAAACATATAGTCCACTATACGCTCTTTATATTGCTCGCTTAAATCTACAGTTTGAAAAGGGATTCCTAGTTTATCTGCCACCATCAAAGCATCATTACTATCTTCCAACCAAGGACATTCATTAGATATCGTTACAGAATCATCGTGCCAATTCTTCATAAACAATCCTATTACATCATACCCCTGTTCCTTCAACAGATAGGCTGTAACACTAGAATCTACTCCCCCCGATAAACCAACTATAACTCTCTTCATGCTAACTTAATTGAAAATAATATGCAAAATTACAAAATTCATTTAGAAGAGATTAGTCGAACCATCAACAGAATTCTTTCAATTTATACAACATAAAAAACAGTATAATTTACGTTTAACATAAATATAAAATAGTTAAACAGAATTTATACCACGAAAATATAGTATAAAAACTAAAATACTGAGTAACAATTATATAATATAGATATTATTATGTTAAAAAAAGTTAACGCTTAATTAATGTTTAACTTTTATTGTAATTTAGTTAAACAATATTACAGATACAGTAATAACATAAAACTTAAAAAACAATCAAAATGAAAACAATCATCCATTTATCAAAGTATTTTATTGTTGCATTTTTGTTAGTAGGATTGGCATCCTGTTCTGATGATGACGACAATAACCAAACGCCTCCAGAAGAAGAGTTAACAATCACAGAAACAGCTGCTTCAGATGCTGAGTTGAGCATTTTAGTAGCAGCATTAGTTAAAACAGGTTTAGATGACACCTTAAATGAAGAAGGTACATTTACAGTTTTAGCTCCAACCAATCAAGCATTTCAAGATGCTGGAATTACAGATGTAGATGCAGTATCTAACGATGTGCTAACAAACATTTTGTTAAACCATGTGTTTAGCGAAGAGCTAGCTTCAAGTGAACTTAGTACAATGTATAAGAATACACTTGCTACTGGTCCGGATGATAATCAAATCAGCATGTTTATTAACACTGATGGAGGTGTAACTTTTAACGGTACATCAATGCCAACTACTGTAGATATTATGGCCTCAAATGGAATTATCCATAAAGTAAATGGTGTATTAAATATTCCTACTATTGTAGATCATGCCGCAGCAAATCCAAATTTCTCCATATTAGTAGAAGCATTAGGAAGATTTGGGGATCAATATCTAGACCTACTTTCTGGAACAGAAGGTTCTCCATTTACAGTATTTGCTCCAACTAATGAGGCTTTTACAAACTTATTAAGCATGTTAGGAGTTTCTTCTTTAGATGAAATAGATGATGCTACATTAGAAACAGTATTAACATATCATGTAGTTGCTGGTGCTAATGCTACGTCTGGAACTTTATCTGACGGACAGATGATTACTACAGCTCAAGGAAACGACGTTACTATTATGACATCTGATGGAGTACAGGTTATGGACGCCACAGAAACACCCGCAAATGTTATTACTGCAGATGTACAGGCAGGAAATGGTGTTATCCACGCTATCGACAAAGTATTATTACCACAAGCTATTGTAGATGCAATGAATCCAACTATTGCAGGTTTTGTATCTATGAACGATGATTACTCTTCTTTATTAGCTGCTGTACAGAAAGCTGGTTTAGTAGAAACATTAAGTGCAGAAGATGCTGGATTAACAGTATTTGCTCCTAATAATGAGGCTTTTACTACATTCCTATCGGACAATGGATTTGCTTCTTTAGATGATGTTCCTACTGATGTATTAACACAATTATTACTAAACCATGTTATTTCTGGAGAGGTAATGTCTGGAGATTTATCAACCATGTATGGAAATACAATGGCAACAAATGGAGATGGAGACAATTTAAGTATCTATATAAACACAGAATCTGGAGTGACGTTAAACGGCGTATCTACTGTAACAACTGCAGATGTAGAAGTAAGTAATGGAGTAATTCATGCTGTAGATGCTGTTATTGGATTGCCTACTATAGTTACTTTTGCTACTGCTGATGCTAATTTTAGTTCTTTAGTAGGAGCACTTACTGCGGATGATCAACCAGATTTTGTAAGCATCCTTTCTGGAACAACAGATGCTCCATTTACAGTATTCGCACCTATAAATTCAGCTTTCGAAGCATTAGATGCGGTTCCATCTGGAGCTACGTTAACAGCAGTTTTACAACACCATGTTGTAGCTGGGGCTAATGCAAGATCTGAAGATTTATCAAATGGAATGATGGTAGAAAGTCTTGAGGGGGACAACATTACCGTTACATTACCAGGTACTGGAGATAATATTGCTGACTTAACAGATGGGGCCGGAAACACAGGTATCGGAGTAGTTGCTGTAGATGTGCAAGCTACTAACGGTGTTATTCATGCAGTGAATCAAGTATTAATTCCAGATACTACAAACTAGAAACCACTTTAATTTTTTATCATTGCTTTTGAAGAGAGTCATCATTTGGTGACTCTTTTTTTTATATAAAAAAGCAAATATTTGTCAAAAAAGAATATATTTACTCCACCAAATTTTACACATTATGAACACACAGAAAAAAAGCTTAAAAGCAGTATTGCTTTTACTTATTTCTGCCTGCAATCTTGTTGCATGCAGCGAATCTTCCAACGATGAAGGTTCAGAACCAGAAACCATTAACGAACCAGTAGCTCTTTACAGCTACCTAAGTAACAATGAAGATTATAGTATTCTTGTAGAAGCTATCAATCAAATTGGTTACCAAGACGCTTTAAATGTTGATAAAGCAGGGTCTTATACTTTTTTTGCTCCTAATAATGAAGCTTTTAAAAGGTATTTGGATGATAATGGAGTTAGTAGCATACAAAATGTACCTACAAGCCTACTTACTCAAATCATTCTTAATCACATGCTTAATGGACCAGAAAAAAAATTAAAAGAAATTCCTGAAGGTTATAATAAAACACAAGCTAAAGAGTATCCTTCATTAGCAAATATCGACGTATTTGTTTCTAAGAATAACGATACTGTTACTTTAAATGACGGGATTTTAGTAACAAAAGAAGATATTGATGTAACCAATGGTGTAATCCATCAAATAGACGATGTGATCGTACCTGCTACATTAGCAACTTTTATAAAAGTAGATCCAGCATTTTCTAATCTTTATGATGCTTCAGAGCAAATCAACAGTGAAATCTCTGATAAACTACATGATGCTGCAGCAGAAATCACTCTTTTTGTGCCTTCTGAAGATGCTTTTTTAACTATGGGAACTGTAACCTTCGAGAAATTAGAGAAGACTTTAAAGTATCATATTATCGATGGGAAATCATATCCTTCCACTAAGCTTGTAAATGACATGACTCTTGATACATGGCAAGGAAGCTCTATTAAAATTTCAGTAAAAGATGCTATTACAATTACTGATATCTCTACTGAAAATGCCACTGTTATTAGCAAAGATATTGTTGCTTGGAATGGTATTGCCCATGTTATAGATAAAGTTCTTAAATACGAATAAGATCTCCTAAGTCCTATAATTTATTTAAAGACTCTTGTACCAACCTACTATAAGAATTCTTAAATAAATTATAGGACTTTTTTAATACAAGCCCTCCTCTCCTACTTCTTTATTATAACCTTCTCAATAAAATTTCCTCACTATTAGTTTTATATCTTAAAACCCTCATATTTAAGGATATAAAAATATAACAAGCTAGTTATTGTCATAATGACTTTATTTAAGTATATTTATTGCCGATAAATCAACAAAACACCCAAAATAATGAAAGAAAAACCACAATATGATGCTATTGTTATCGGTACAGGAATAAGTGGCGGATGGGCTGCAAAAGAGCTTTGCGAAAAAGGCTTAAAAACGTTAGTACTCGAAAGGGGTAGAATGGTAGAGCACATTAAAGATTATCCTACCATGCACAAAGACCCTTGGGATTACGAGCTAAAAGGAGCACTTACTCCTGAAGAAAAAGCTACGCAACATAAGCAACATCGTGTAGGTTGGGCTCCAGATAAATCGAATAAACATTTTTTTGTAGATGATGTGAAGCATCCTTACAATGAAATTAAACGTTTCGATTGGATTCGAGGATACCACGTTGGAGGAAGATCTATTACATGGGGAAGACAAAGTTATAGATGGAGTGATATTGATTTTGAAGCTAATAAAAAGGATGGAATAGGCGTTGATTGGCCTGTACGTTATAAAGACATTGCTCCTTGGTATGATAAGGTAGAAACTTATATTGGAGTGAGCGGAAGAAACTTAGGTTTAAAGCAATTACCAGATGGGAAATTTCTTCCTCCAATGGATTTAAATTGCGTTGAAGAGCATTTAAAAGATAAAATATCTGAAAATTACAATGATAGAATTTTAACTATCGGTAGAGTTGCTCATATTACTGGAAACAAAAGTTTTGAAGGCAGAGGAACTTGTCAATCTCGAAATAGATGTTCTAGAGGTTGTCCCTATGGTGGATATTTTAGTAGTAATTCATCTACCCTACCAGCTGCAGATAGAACAGGCAATATGACATTAAGACCTAATTCTATAGCCTATGAAATCATGTATGATGAAGGTTCCGAAAAAGCTACAGGAGTTAAAATAATAGACGCAGAGACTAATGAGAAACACGAATTCTCTGCTTCTATTATATTTTTATGTGCTTCGGCAATGGCTACCAACTCAATACTTCTACAATCCAAATCCAACAGATTCCCTAACGGAATGGGGAACGATTCTGGTTCTTTAGGTACTAATATTATGGATCATCATTACCGACTAGGAGCTAATGGAAAAATGGATGGATTTGAGGATAAGTATTTTAAAGGACGTAGACCTAACGGAATCTATATTCCTAGATTTAGAAACCTTAGTAAGGAAACAACTGCCAAAGATTTTATAAGAGGCTACGGATATCAAGGGGGAGCAAATCGAGGGGATTGGACTACTTCTGTTGCTGAAATGGGATACGGAAAAAAACTTAAAGATAATATTCTTGATATTGGAGGTTGGAATTTTGGAATGACTGGTTTTGGAGAAATGCTTCCTTATGATGAAAATAAAGTTACTTTAAATTACGAAAAGCTTGATAGTTGGGGATTACCAACATTAGATTTTGATGTAGAATTTAAGGAAAACGAATATAATATGAGAAAGGATATATTAAAACAAGGCGCAGAAATGCTTGAAAAAGCAGGGTTTAAAGATGTATCTACTTATGATGATCCAGGAGGACCTGGCTTAGGAATTCATGAAATGGGAGGAGCTCGAATGGGATATGATGCCAAAACATCTGTTGTTAATAAAAACAATCAATTACACGCTGTACCAAATGTTTATGTAACTGATGGTGCTTTTATGACCTCTGCAGCATGTCAGAATCCGTCACTAACATATATGGCATTCACAGCAAGAGCAGCGGATCATGCTGCGAAACAATTTAAAAAAATCAGCTAATATGGAAAGAAGAAAAGCATTATCAAGAATTGGTTTATCGCTAGGATATGCAGCTGCTGCTCCTACACTATTTTCCATTCTACAAAGCTGTCAAACAGAGGAAAATAAAACTACATGGAATCCTATTTTCTTCGATGAAAAACAAGCTGTTGTTATAGATAAAATTACAGAATTAATTCTCCCTAAAACAGATCTTCCTGGAGCTGCAGAACTTAATATTCCTAAGTTCATAGATCTTAGTTTTGCAGAATTACTTTCTGATGAAGAAAAAGCTACCATTCGTAAAGGATGTGTAGAAGCTACTTCTATTTTAGAAAAAGATAGTTTCACAACTGAAGCTTGCGACAAACTTCTAAACACCTATTTTAATGCACCTAAAGAAAAGCAAGAAGATTATCTCAATAGCATTAACAAAGGAACGTTTAACAATCCAGAAGTATTGGTATATAATTTTCTGAATAAAGTAAGAGGAAATACAATATGGGCTTATAAAAATAGTGAGTACATTGGAGAGAAAGTACTTGTATACGACCCTGTTCCTGGACCTTTCCAAGGATGTATTAATTGGGATAATAAGTTAGGTTATTCATTGTAACCTAAAAATAGCTAAAGTAAAAAGGGTGATTTGAACATTTTCAAATCACCCTTTTTTATATCAGGATAATACTAATTATTATTTCTTTTTCTGAGCTTCCGCCTGATCCATCATCTCTCTCATTTTCTTCTGAAAACGACTCTCTTTCTTAGGTTTCTTCTTGTTTTCTTGAATCTTAGCATGAATCTTCTCATCGTCGATAATGTAATTTTTAATTACCAACATGATAAGAATTGTAATCAAGTTCGATACAAAATAATACAAACTCAATCCACTTGCATAGTTATTAAAGAAGAAAAGCATCATTATTGGAGAAATGTAAATCATCACTTTCATAATGCTTCCCATATCTGGCATTCCCTCTTGTGCTGGTTGCTGCATTGCTTGCTGCTGTCCAGTAGTCATTTTCATATAAAAGAAAATAGCAACAGAAGCTAAGATTGGGAACAAACTCACGTGATCTCCATAGAAAGGAATACTAAACCCATCAGGGAATTTGTATACGATATCATAAGAAGAAAGATCATCTGCCCATAAGAATGGTTTCTGACGCAACATTATTGCTGTTGGGAAAAACATAAATAAGGCGTAGAATACAGGAATCTGTAGTAAACCAGGCACACAACCACTCATTGGGCTGACTCCAGCTTTACTATAAAGTTTCATAGTTTCCTGCTGACGCTTCATTGGATTATCCTTGTACTTTTGAGCTATCTCAGTTACCTCAGGCTTAATAACTTTCATCTTCGCTTGAGATAGATAAGACTTATATGTAACTGGAGATAAAGCCAACCTTACAATAATTGTCATCACAATAATTGCAATTCCATAAGGAAAAACAGAGCTTAGGTAATCATATAAAGGAGTAAAAACATGTTTGTTAATAAACCCAAAGATTCCCCATCCAAATGGAATAGACTCAACAAGCTCTATGTCTTTATATTTTTTAAATACTCTTGCATCTGTTGGTCCGTAATACCAATGCATATTATAATTAAGCTCTCCACCTTTAATTTCTAACGGTGTAGATGCTGTGTATAATTTCACATATTGCTCCTCTGGACTCTCATCTTCGAACATCTGCTCCGAAGTCATAGATACATTAGAAAAAGAATCTGGATTGATAAGCATTGAACTAAAGAAATGCTGTCTATATGAAATCCAACTTACATTAGTATCTGCCTCATCATCTTCTCCAGAAGGCGACAATTTACTAACACTTCCTTCATGGAAGTATGTTAATCTAGTATAACGATTTTCATATTTTATACTTCTACTATGACGAATTCCTTTAAGTTTCCAATCTAATTGTGCAGGTTGAGAACTATTAAGAACACCATTTAATCCTTGAGATCTTACCGTGAAGTCTACAAGATACTCATCTGGTTTAAGTTCATAACGATATTCTAAAAACTTGTTATTAGAAGTCTTTAGCTTCATTGAAAGCACTTGATTCTCCCCATTCTTTGTAATAGAAGGCTCAAAGAAAAGATCTTTTGTATTTAGCGTACGATTATCTGTAGTTGCGAAAGTTAAATTAAATGATGCATTCCCATCTTTTACAAGATATACAGGAATAGAATCGAATGTTTTAAAGTTTTTTAATTTGGCTTCTACAATTTGCCCTCCTTTATTACTAACTTCAAAACGTACCAATTCGTTTTCAAAAACGGTAGTATTTTCTTTAGCAGAAGGTAAGCTTGCAGAATATGCAAAAGCACCTAAAGAACCTTTATACTGTTCTAAAGCCGTAGAATCTTGTAGGTTAACCTCTGAAACAGTTTCTACTACAGCAGCATTTTTTTCTTGCTCTTTTGCTTTCTCTACCTGCTCTTGCTTCGCTTTTTCAGCTTGAATTTCTTCTTCCGTTGGCTGATTGTTATATATAACCCACATTAAAATTGCACCTATAAGTACAAATCCTAAGATCGAGTTAATATCAAATTTCTTTTCTTCCATTTAATTTTTATTAAAATAAATTTTCCCTCTCAATAAATAAGGGCAATAATCATTGCTAAATTTTAGTTTGCAAAGATATGCCCAAATCTTATATTCATGTCAAACTGACACTATTTATTAACCTTATGCTGAAGTGCTGCCTTAACAAAACCTACAAATAATGGGTGTGGATTTGCTACGGTACTCTTATATTCTGGATGGTATTGAACCCCAACAAACCAAGGGTGTGTAGGTAATTCTACAACTTCCACAAGCCCTGTTTCTGGATTAAGCCCTGTAGCTTTTAATCCAGCAGCTTCAATTTGATCTTTATATTTATTATTAAACTCATAGCGATGTCTGTGTCGCTCAGAAATAGTATCGGCTGCATAGATCTTATTTACTAAGCTTCCTGCTTCCAAATTACAATCCCATGCTCCCAAACGCATAGTACCACCCATATGAGTAATATCTTTTTGCTCTTCCATTAAATCTATCACAGGATTTGCAGTATCTGGATTCATTTCTGTAGAATTAGCATCTTTAATAGCCAATACATTTCTAGCAAACTCTATAACCGCCATCTGCATTCCTAAGCAAATTCCTAAGAATGGAATATTCTGCTCACGAACATATTTTATTACATCTATTTTTCCTTCTATCCCACGTTCTCCAAAACCTGGAGCTACTAAAACACCATCTAAACTTGCAATTTTATCTTGAAGTACTTTAGTATCGATATGTTCTGAATGGATATATTCTACTTTTACTTTAACTTCATTCTCTGCTCCCGCATGAATAAAAGCCTCTAAAATCGATTTATAGCTATCTTGAAGCTCTACATATTTACCTACTAAACCAATATGAACTTCATCTTTAGGGTTTTTATGGCGATCTAAAAACTGATTCCAACGTGTTAAATCTGGCTGTGAATCATCTTTTAGAGCTAATTTTTTAAGGACTACATTATCCAAACCTTCTTCTAACATTAGGTTAGGAACATCGTATATTGTAGAAGCATCAATAGATTGTATAACTGCCTCTCTTTTTACATTACAAAATAAAGCCAACTTCTCTCTAAGATCATCAGAAAGTTCATGCTCTGTTCTACACACAAGGATATCTGCTTTAATACCACTTTCCATCAATGTTTTTACAGAATGCTGTGTTGGTTTTGTTTTAAGCTCACCTGCAGCAGAAAGGTAAGGTACAAGTGTAAGATGAATTACGAGTCCGTTGTTATCTCCTAATTCCCACATTAATTGTCTTACAGATTCTATATATGGCAAAGACTCAATATCTCCTACTGTTCCTCCAATTTCTGTGATAACGATGTCGTACTCACCACTTTTTCCAAGCACCTGAATACGTTCTTTAATTTCGTTGGTAATATGAGGAACTACTTGTACTGTTTTCCCTAAGAATTCTCCTCTACGTTCTTTTTCGATTACGCTTTGGTAGATTCTTCCAGTAGTTACATTATTAGCTTGAGAAGTGTTTACGTTTAGAAAACGCTCATAATGACCTAAATCCAAATCTGTTTCTGCCCCGTCATCTGTAACATAGCATTCTCCATGCTCGTATGGATTAAGCGTTCCCGGATCTACATTTATATATGGGTCAAGTTTCTGAATTGTAGTTTTATAACCTCTTGCCTGTAAAAGTTTCGCCAATGATGCCGCTATGATTCCTTTTCCCAATGAAGAGGTAACACCACCCGTAACAAAAATGTATTTGGTATCTGCCATTATCTTTACTTAAATGAATTTGCCTGCCTAAACAGCTTGTTGAAAATATCGCGGCAAAAATACAAATAAGAATTAAAAAAACACTTTTCTTATAGGGGGATTTTATGATTGTTTTTGAGAGAATTAAAAGTAATCCTTATCTTACTTTACGGATTTTATAAATAAGTTCTTCCAATCCGTTTACTTTTATTTCGTACATAGCCTCCAATTGCATCCCTAATTTCCCGCTTGGAAATCCTTTTTGCCGGAACCAAACATAGTAAGGCTCTGGAATATCTATTAAATAACGGTCTTTATATTTCCCAAAAGGCATTTTAGCATGTGCCAATTTAACTAAGAACTCTCTGTTTTGATCTAAATCCATGCTTTTCTTGTTGGGTTTATGCTAGGCTGTATGCTGTAAAAATAATTATTCTGTAAACAATTCCTTTTAAACTCTCAACTCATTTTTCGCATTAGGGATTGAGCGGTATGTTTGAGCTCTTCCAATTTTTTTATTGGAAAGCGAGTAGTGAAAGCGCGACCACGTTTTTTACGTGGGAATGCCCAGAATAAAAACTAATTTTAAGCAATTAAACTACTGCCAATTAAAAGTAATATCTTTTTCTATATCGGGATGTAAGCTGTAGTGAACTGGACAAGTATTTGCAGTTTTTTCTAAGATCCTACGCTCCTTTTCTGTAACCGCTGTTGGGATATCAAAAACAACTTCTATCTTAGAAATTCTACGTGGTTCTGCTGCCATAGTTTTGGTAACCGTAGCCGTTGCATTGGTAAGATCAACCTCCATATCGCGGGCTTTTATCCCCATAACGGTAAGCATGCAGCTCGCTAAAGCTGTAGCCAAAGTATCGGTTGGAGAAAACGCTTCTCCCTTCCCATTATTGTCGGTTGGAGCATCGGTGATAAAAGAATTGTTACTTTTTAGGTGTACACACTTAGTTCGAAGTGCTCCCAAGTATGTTACTATCGAGGTTGGCATCGTTTTTAGCTTCTTTAATTTCTAAATTATCGTATTTTACTATATAAACCGCTTGGTTGGAATATCCTCCAGAAAGTTTTTTTCTATAATCGAATTTGTTCTCGATATATTCTGTTTCACTTACTTTGGAAGCTACAAAATCTAAATCTTTATTATATCCTAAACGCAAAAGTACATCCATTGTAATATCGAAACCTCTAGTGGCATATCTATTTGGTGTCGTTCCATACTTTTTGCTATAACTTTTAGTAAAAGGTGTGTTTAAACTTGAAAGTTTATCTACAGTTGGAAAATGAAAGTTTAAGTTTGATAAATGCATATTAGAAATATTATCACTGTCGTAAGCGCTACCTTTTAAAGTAGTTAATAATGTAATATTGTATTCTTCTGTTTTTGCTGAATTTACTACTCCTGTGATATTAGTAAGCAAAGGAATACTATTTGTTTCTACAATCACCCAATTCTCTTGATCTTTTGATAGGAAAGGGTTTATCTCATCTAAACGAATAAACTTATCTTCTATTGGATTGATTATTTTAGCTCCAGGAAAAGCTGCTTGCAACTGACTCTTTACTGCAACACTTTTCTTATCTGCTATGACGATTACATTTTTATTAACTGCATTAATTTTTAAGTAATCTATCATTTTCTGTCTAAGCAAATCGTCTGATGGTAATGTTTGAAATACATTTGGATTAGCAGTAATCCCTTTATTAGAGAAAGGTGCAAAAACAGGCGTGTTTGTTGCTCTAACTGAGCCCGAAACACGATTAAAAGTAGTTGGTAAAATAGGTCCTACAATAGCATCTACATTGTTTAATTTTCCGCTGGAAGCAAGTTGCCCTACTTTAGCATCGTTTGCTCCACTATCGAAAACCTTAACATCTACAGAGAGTCCGAGTTTTTTAACTGAATCTATCGCCATAAGTGCTCCAGTATAAAAATCTAAGGAAACACTTAGTAGTTTATCTCGCTTTATTTTTTCTTTATTGGTATCTAAATTATCAAAATCTAGCTCGTCTAATTTAAAAGGTAGGATTATTGCTAGCGTAGATTTCTGATCATAATTAAGGCTATCTAAAAGAGAGAATTTCTCTATTAGCTGTCCGTTATTTACAGTAAGATCTCCCATCTTATTCTTAGGGAGTTTAAGCACCATTCCTACTTTTAACCCATCGGCTTTTACTTCTGGATTTAGCGCTTCTATTTCTTGTTGTGTTACTCCTAATTTAACTTTAAGCCTATAAAAACCTTCTTTAGGAAGCACTGTATAGTAGTTGTAAGCATCTACTTCTACTGGTTTTTTATTATTTCCAGCCACAAAAGGAACCCATAAAACATCACCTTCCTTTAAAACTTCTTTCATATTTGGGTTCAGCGTTTTTAAAGAATCTACTGTGATTCCATGCTCGTAAGCAATTCGCCAAGGCCCTTCTTTTGGTGCCACTGTATGCGCAACTAACCCCTCTCTTTCCATAGATTCTGAACCAGCACTTACGGCTGTTCCAAAAACTGGAATTTGAATTTTCTCGTTTCTTTTTAGCTGTCTGCTATATAATTCTTTGTTATAACGCTTTATATCGTCTACAGAAACATTGTATTCTTTAGCGATACTATAAAGTGTTTCTTTTCTTTTTGCTTTGTGTTCTATAAAACGCTCTACTTCGTCTGTTTGTGTAGTTGTTGGTGTTGTCTGAGAAGTAGCACTTGCTTCTGAAATCGGTATAACAACAATGGTATTCGCTTTTACTCCATTTTTTACTTCTGGGTTTAACTTTAGAATCGAGTATGGTGTAACTTGGTATTTCTTAGCGATACTCTCTAAGGTCTCCCCTGCTTTAACGGCATGGGTCTCGAACTTTTGTGCGTGTAAGGTTACGCAAAAAAGAAATGCGAGTATAAAAATGACTTTACTATTGCTCATACAGTTTATTTTGATTTCAGGTCTGAGGTTTTAATTAATATTTCTAGCTCTCGAGAACTTTTTGAACCCGAAAGCTAGAAATTTATAATGATTTCACCCTTTTATTCATGCAAATAAGAATAAGAGAATGTATAAATCTTCAAACTTTATTTATTCCCACTCAATTGTAGCTGGTGGTTTTGAACTAATATCGTACACTACTCTATTAACGCCTTTTACTTTGTTTATTATATCATTAGACGTTTTTTGTAGAAATTCGTACGGTAAATTCACCCAGTCTGCAGTCATACCATCGGTACTTTCTACAGCACGTAAAGCTACACATTTTTCGTAAGTACGTTCATCTCCCATTACTCCTACTGAGTTTACAGGTAATAACATAGCTCCTGCTTGCCATACTTTATCATATAATCCCCAATCTTTTAGGCCATTTATAAAAATAGCATCTACTTCTTGAAGGATACGAACTTTCTCTGCAGTAATATCTCCTAAGATACGAATTGCCAATCCAGGTCCTGGAAAAGGATGTCTCCCTAATAATTCTGGATCTATTCCCATAGAAGCACCTACACGGCGAACTTCATCTTTAAACAACATCTTTAATGGCTCTACCACTTTCAGCTTCATAAAATCTGGAAGTCCCCCTACATTGTGGTGACTTTTTATTGTTGCTGAAGGACCATTTACAGAAATCGACTCGATTACATCTGGATAAATAGTTCCTTGACCTAGCCATTTTACATCATTAATTTCGTGTGCCTCATCATCAAAAACCTCTATAAACACACGACCAATAGCTTTACGCTTTAACTCAGGATCTTCAATTCCCGCTAAAGCATCTAAGAATCTAGCTGAAGAATCTACACCTTTAACATTAAGCCCCATTCCTTCGTATTGATCTAATACACTTTGGAACTCATCTTTACGCAATAAACCATTGTTTACGAAAATACAATATAGATTATCACCGATAGCTTTATTAAGTAATACTGCAGCCACTGTAGAATCTACTCCTCCAGAAAGTCCTAAAACTACGCGATCGTTTCCAATCTTTTCCTTAAGTTCGGCAACGGTCATATCTACAAAATTATCTGGAGTCCATGTTTGTTCAACACCAGCAATTTTAACTAAGAAATTCTCTAGTAATTGCTTTCCATCAGTAGAATGATATACTTCTGGGTGGAATTGTATTGCATATGTTTCTTCTCCTTCTATTTTATAGGATGCATTTTTAACATCGTTTGTACTTGCTAAAATAACTCCCCCTTCAGGTAATTTTTTGATAGTATCACTATGACTCATCCACACTTGGCTTCCTACAGAAATATCTTCGAAGAAAAGTTGATCTTCAGCTATAAAAGAAAGGTTAGCGCGACCAAATTCTCGTGTATTTGAAGGCGCCACTTCTCCACCGCCAAAATGAGCCAAGTATTGTGCTCCATAACAAACTGCTAACATAGGCACTTTACCACGAATCTGTGATAAATCTGGATGTGGAGCATCTTCTGCTCTTACTGAAAATGGACTTCCAGATAGAATTACTGCTTTATAAACAGAAAGGTCTTCTGGTGGATTGTTGTAAGGGTATATTTCGCAGAATATATTAAGCTCTCTAACGCGTCTTGCGATCAGTTGAGTGTACTGCGAACCGAAATCTAAAATGAGTACGTTGTTTTGCATGCGCAAAAATACTATTTATAAAGAAAATGAAAAGGGTTGAAGGAAGTATTTTTTTGATGAAAATTAGATGTTTATTAATCCACCTAACTCTTTGCTCCATTTTTAAACATAATTATAGCCATCAAAATGTTCTATTTAAAAGCATCAATCCTTTTTTTACAGAAAAAAACAGCTTCTTTATCTTCTCCAAAAGCTACAATACTATCTAAAATTTTATAATCAATATTCCTTTCATTTAAAACAAAAACTGTTCTCGTACTGTCTATCGTCCCCTTTGGTAATGTAAAGTCATCAGCAGCAAATACAGTATTTTCTGGAACTTCATACCTAATACTTCCAGCATAGGTTACGTTAGGGAGATTCCATTGTAGATCAGGGTAATCATCTTTCAGAATCGTAGCTATTGGTTCAAAAGAATGATGCACCGAGGAGTCTATTTTTAACAATTTTTCTATTGGAGTTCTAATAAGTTGAACAAACACAACAATTAAAAAGACACGCATACTCCATCGCTTCCATAGTGCTATGTTTTTGTACTCAAAACTATTCAGCAGTAGAACAAAAAATGGTAAAAATAATGGTAACAACCAGCGATCAGATATTTTAGCTGAATTTATAAATATGAATATCGCCACCACCACTAGCAACTGGAGAAAGAAAAGTTTCTTAAACCAATTATTCCCAGTATGGTTTTTAATTACTTTTCTCTTATAATATGCAATTGAAAATATAAGTATCGTTGGAAATATTATATTAAAGAAACTCTTTAAAAATGCTAACACAGGTGTTATTAAAAAGATTCCGTGAGATGCCGAAGCCCCCGTTTTACGATCCATACTTTCTCGTAACAAAAGAATGTAATCTGAATTATCAAACAACCAATAAAAATGTGGCGAAATCAATATTAAAACAATTAAAATCGTAACAATTAACTTCTTATCCCATAAGACTCTCTTAGATTCTGAGTCTATAAATGGTAAGATAATAAATGCAGGAATTTGTAGTAAAAAATTATATTTCGTCAGTATTCCGCAGGCTATAATCAACCCTAAAAACACATAATTTCTTATTGTTTTTGCCTCTAAAAGCAACGAATAGATATAATAAAGGGATACCGATAAAAAACACATCATAGAAGTGTGTGAAAGTCTTCGGAAGTTAAAATCTATAAATACTGGAATTAAAAAAAGTAAAAAGACAGTCACTTCTGCTAATTTTCTGCTTTTCTGAATATTAATAGCGAGTTTATACATTACTATTAAAGTTCCTGAAAATAAAATTGCTCTTAAGCCTGCTAATGAAAAACGATTGACACCTAATAGCTTATTAAAAAGAATTTGTATCCATGTATATAATGGAGGCTGATCGTCGTACCCTAATCGAAACCATTGCGAATAATACGCCTGTTCTGCATCTTCCCATTCTAAAGCTACTTTAAAAAATGGAATTATTAGTATTGCTAAAAAAGATATAATAGCAACGAGTAATACATGCCTAGAGATAGTTTTATCCTCCAAAGTATCTAATCATTTAGTTCTATAACAAATGTAATAGTTTTTTAAAGGATGAACATATTTACTAAAAAATCTTCAAATATCTTCAAATATCTACTAACTCAGCCAATCTTTAAAATCTTTTACTCGCTCGCGACTAACTATTATTTCTTGATCATTATAATTATGAAGCTTTAACTGCAAACGCGCATTCGTATAACTTACTATATCTTTTACGGATTCTATATTTATACAAAACTTACGATTTACTCTAAAGAAAAGTTCTGGATGTAACTCCTCTTGTAGCGCTTCTAAACTCTGATCTAATAAATAACTTCTGTTGTCTGTAGTATGAATATAGGTTCCTTTATTTTCACTGTAAAAACAAACCACATCGTTTACTGATATCAATTTTAAGTGCTGCCCTACTTTCACTGTAAAACGTTTTTTATAATCTCGTTCTAGCGGATTTACAAGCAACTTTTTAATATCAGAAAAGTTAAGTTGGACTTCTTCATTAACTGGTTTAAAGTTTTTATATTTTTCTACAGCCTGCGTTAATTCATCTTCATCAATGGGCTTTAAAAGATAATCAATACTATTCAGTTTAAAAGCTTGTAAAGCATATTCATCATAAGCGGTAGTGAATATAACAGCACTTTTAATAGTCACGGCATCAAAAATCTCAAAAGAGAGTCCGTCTGAAAGCTGAATATCAAGAAAAATAAGTTCAGGATGTTTATTAGCTGAAAACCAATTTATAGATTCTTCAACAGAATGAAGGATCTTATCTACATTTACATTCAAACCCTCTAACATTCTACCCAACCTCCTTGCCGATGGTGCTTCGTCTTCTATTATAATTACATTCATAATCTTATATTATTCCCATTGTTTACGTTCGGCATCTTCTTTCGCCAAATATTTCTCGATTTGTTTTTCCTCCCATTTTTTTGAAAATAAAAATCGCGGTCCGAATACGCCCCAAGCATGAAACAAGAGTCCAATTCCCCAGAAAAATAATGTTATAAAACTCGTCCAATGCCAAAAACCTTCTCCAGTATATCCTTTTGAAATATAAATATTCGTAAGAATATAAGAGTTGATAACAATATAAATTGCTAGATGCCAATAAAAGCCCTTTAATTTATTTACACGTTCTTTTGCTATTCTATATTTTTCTTCTTCAGATATTTTCATTGTGTAATTATTATTCCCAACGGGTAAATTGATTATCATTCTCTTTATCCATATATTCTTTAATCTTACGCTCTTCCCAATCTTTAGAAAAGGTAGGGTTCCATCCAAAAACTTTAGCTGCATGAAATAGAAGTCCTATTCCCCACGGCCCAACAGACCACAGGAACCAAGGGTAATTCCATTCATCAATCCAATAATTAAGTATAGCCAAAAAAGTATTCACAATAATATAGGATGTTAGGCTATTATAGAATTTTTTAAGTTCCTCAACGCGCTCTTTTGCACGTAGATATCGATTTTGTCTATCTTTACTTTCCATCTCCATTATATTAAATATCCTTTTCCATAAATTCTCTAATCTTACGCTCTTCCCAACGTTTTCCCCACAATGGATTATACCCAAAAGCTTCCATACCGTGTGCTAAAATTCCAAATCCCCAGCCCAATGTAGGGAAGACTACCCATGGAAAGTCTGTTGTTTGATAATTAAGCCATGCCAAGCATGGAATCACAATTAAATAAGCTGTTAGGTTACCATAAAATCCTTTTATCGCATTTACGCGCTCTTTTGCACGCTTATATCTTTTATCTTGTATATATGTTTCTTGTACTGCCATTTTCGAAATTTGTTTTGTTAACATTGGAATGCTAACGTTAAAATATTTTTTCTCCTTATTTATTAACACATCTCTAGAAGTTAATAAATGATAGCGCTGCTGAATATTTAAAAGTCCAACTCCGTTACTAGTTTTTACTACTGATTTTGGTTGTGAATTATTCGTAACTACTAAATAATTATCAGCTTTTGTAATTGTAATCTCCAGTGGTTTATTTGGACTCACTTGATTATGCTTTACTGCATTTTCTAAAAGTAATTGTAATGACAAGGGCACAACTTTAGCTTCTTCGGTTAATAATTCTTCAGAAACATAAAATATTATACTTTCTTCAAAACGCATTCTAAGTAAATCTATATACGTCTGGGCGAAAGTTATTTCTTCTGCTACAGTAACTAATTCTTTACTTTTCTGCTCTAAAACGTAGCGATAAACTTTAGACAAAGAAGTCGTAAACTTTTGTGCTCCTTTTGGGTTTTCTTCTATTAAACTAGTAAGGACATTAAGGCTATTAAACAGAAAATGTGGATCCAATTGATTCTTAAGTGCGTCAAATTGAGCTGTCGCCCTTCCTGCAATCACCTTCTGTTCTTTTACCTTTGACTCTTGCTTTGTTTTGTAAAAAAAGAAAGCAGAGAGAAGTATCGACACTATAAGTGCTATTACCATATATCCAACGTAATCTGCCCAATGTTGGTTTTGGATAGACTCATTAAAAGTAACTCCTCTAATAACCGTCCAGATAAAGGTATTTAAAATGAAAATACTGATAAAAGTGACCAACAAAGAGCCTAAAACAAAGCGCCAAATAATACTAAATGAACGTATCTTTTTTCCATAAGTTTTAAATAGATATCTAATAAAAAAAGAATTGGACAAATAAATAACTATGGTATAAAGTTGGTTGTATATAAACGCAGTAATGAGACTTTGATTAAATACAATAGCATCTCCATTTACATAATTTATAATGTTAATCACTATAAATATAAACACTCCCAAAAAGAACGCCCTTCCAAACTCTTTAATTACATTAATCATTATTATAGGTTGCTTACTTTATTATTCTTAACCAATTATACCTTAATTCGCCTTTCACTTAAAAGCTTAAAGTTAATAAAATCAAGAAAAGAATGTTATATCTTTATTCTGAATAGCATCTTTTATAAAACTATAATTGCTTTTCTCTTTTTCTTTAAGTGAATTAAAAATAATGAAGCATTGCTTAGAATTATGTTCCATTATAATTTCTCTCTGTGCTAACGTATGTTCCGAGGTCGGCTCTTCTTTTATCAAACTTAAAACAAGTAACAATAAATAATAAACAATTCGTATCATAGTTATCGGTTTAGTTATACTGCTGTAAAATTGTAACATTTAGAGTCCTTTTAAAAAAAGAGTATACTGAATTGTCGGTTTTTATGGATGAATTGTAGAAAGTGATTATGATGCGAAAAAAAATAAGTAGTTTTGAAAATAATAAATCCTTTTTTAAAAAATGAATCGTAGAAAATTTATAGCTCGTAGTGTACAGGCATCTGCACTTTCGGCAATTCCAATAGGCTCTGTATTTGCTCAACAAACAACTACAAATCAAGTTGAAAGTGAAATCGTTCTTCCGAAGAAATTAAAAAAAGGAGATACCGTTGGTTTAATTGCTCCTGGATATTCTCTCTCGGACAGAGCGTTACAAAATGCCATTACCAATGTAAAAGCAATGGGTTTTATTCCGTATCATACTTCTAGAATCTCAGGAAGTTTTGGATACTTTAGTAATACCGATATTGCTAGAGTTGAAGATATTCATGAGATGTTTTTAAACCCAAAGATCGATGCTATATTTTGTGCTCGTGGAGGATATGGATGTACTAGAATTCTAAAAGATATAAATTTTGATTATATCCAACAGAATCCTAAAATCCTTTTAGGGTTTAGTGATATCACTGCTTTAGTGAATAGTATTTATCAGAAAACGGGAATTGTAACTTTTCATGGTCCCGTTGGGACTACTTTAGATAATGAGTTTAACCGAGATCAATTATCGGCAATTATCGAAAATGCAAATAATAGCATTGAAGTAGCTACAGAAACTTTTTCAGCAGCAAAAACAACTTCCGACTCTACTTTCCAGAACTATGTAATAAATCCTGGTACTGCAACTGGTAGATTGGTAGGAGGAAATCTTTCTTTATTATCTGCGATGACAGGAACTGATTTCGATGTAGATTACACAGATAAAATTGTTTTTATTGAAGAGATAGATGAAGACCCATATCGTGTGGATAGAATGCTAACCCAATTATTAGACTCTAAAACATTTAAGCATGCTAGAGGTATTGTTTTAGGCGTTTTTAAAGGTTGTGACGACCCAAAACGCTCCACTTCCTTCAGTCTTAAAGAGGTAATATTAGACCGATTAAAGCCTACAAACATACCAGCTGTTTATGGTTTCCCAATAGGACATGTAGACCACAATATTACACTTCCTGTGGGTATAAATGCCACTCTAAACACCGAAGATTATAGCTTGAAACTAATAGAAAATAGTGTTTCTTAATAGTTTCAACTTATTTATAGTACGCTTATCGTCTTAATACATTACGGAAGTTAACTGTTAGTTTTTTATTATACCTTTATAGTATGATATTCAACACTCAAAGATTATCTATACGAGCACTAACTACAGAAGACCTCGATTTGTTTCATAAAATGCAAAACGATCAAGAGGTGATGAAGTATGTAGGTGGTAAAGTTTTTACTTTTGAAGAGAATAAAAAAGACTTAGAGAATATTTTAAAATTCTATAAAGACCCAAAAAATGTTTTCTGGGTTTGGGCTATAACATTATCTGAAAATAATAATTTTATTGGCACTGTAGCTTTAGTGAAAAATGAAAAAAATGAACATGAAATTGGCTACAGACTTTTAAAGAAATACTGGAAAAAGGGATATGGTAAAGAAGTTACAAACGGACTTATTAAATATGCTTTTGAAGAGAAAAAAATAAAGGAGATTGTTGCTTATGTGGATAAAAACAATGTTACTTCCGTACGTATTTTAGATTCTACCTTTAATTTTATCAAAGAATTCTATAACGAAGCAGATAATTGTATTGATCGTTATTACAAAATATCCAATTAACAAATATATGTATGTTTTTGTCTACGGAACTTTAATGAGTGGGTTTCATAATTCTATTGCTGAATTTTTACGAAAAAACAGTCTATTTATTGGGAAAGGAAAAACTAAAGGCGAGATCTATGATTTAGGAAGTTTTCCAGGAGCTGTTTTTAATGAAAACGCGACGAATTTCATTTATGGTGAAGTATATCAAATAAATTCCAACACGAACGCGGTTATAAAAGCCTTAGATAATTACGAAGGGATTTACGACTCTTCTTTTGACTATTATGAAAAGAGAGAGGCTTTCATCCAAGTAGATAATACTCAAATAAAAGCCTCTGTTTATCATTTTAAAAAATCCCCTGATAATTTTGTTCTTATAAGTCACGGAGATTATTCAAGCTATTTAAAAAATTAATTCGCTACGTCACTAATAAATTTAATTCGGTACAAACGAATCTCGTCATCTTCATATTCCCCATCAAACTCTTCCATTGCTAATGATATTTTATCATCTTCAGCTTCTAGGAAATAATCATATAACTCCTCTTGTTGATCTTCGTCTAAAATCTCATTGATCCAATAATTAAGATTTAGCTTAGTTCCCATAAAAACAATCTGCTCCATTTCTTTAATAAGGTCATCCATTTTTAAACCTTTAGAAGCTGCAATATCATCTAATGGTAACTTTCTATCTATATTCTGAATTAAGAAAAGTTTTAAAGCCGAATTTGCACCTGTAGATTTTACAACCATATCATCTGGTCGTATTACATCATTTTCTTCTACATATTTTTTGATGAATGCTACAAATGGCTTTCCATATTTTTTTGCTTTCCCTTCTCCTACTCCATGAATATTAATTAATTCTTCAAGTGAAATAGGATATTTTAAAGCCATATCTTCTAATGAAGGATCTTGAAAAACAACAAACGGAGGCACCTCCAATTTTTTAGCTTGTTGCTTTCTTAAATCTCTTAGCATTTTAAGTAATTTCTCATCTGCAACGGCGCCACCACTTTTCCCTAAGGTTACAATGGTATCATCATTGGCTTCCGTATAAGAGTGATCTTCTGTCATTAAAAAGGAAGTTGGATTTGCAATATATTCCTTTCCTCTGGCCGCAATATGTAAAACACCATATTGCTCGATCTCTTTACGTAACATTCCTGAAACCAAAACCTGACGAATTAAAGCCATCCAATAAGAAGCATCGTGATCTTTTCCTATTCCAAAGAAAGGACGTTCATCTGTTTTATGAGACTTTATTACCGCATTTACCTTTCCTACTAAAGTATTTACAATCTCTTTTGCTTTATACTTCTCTTTAGTTTCCTTAATTACATGCAGCAATTTAACTACATCTTCCTTAGCTTCATGTTTTTTCTTAGGATGTCTAATATTGTCATCCATTTCTGCACCTTCTCCATTCACTTCGTCAAATTCTTCTCCAAAGTAATGAAGTATGTACTTTCTTCTAGACATAGAAGTTTCTGCATAAGCCACCATATCTTGCAATAAAGCATGACCAATTTCTTGTTCTGCAACAGGCTTGCCGCTCATAAACTTCTCTAGCTTTTCAATATCCTTGTAAGAATAAAAAGCCAAGCAATGTCCTTCTCCTCCATCCCTTCCTGCACGCCCAGTTTCTTGATAGTAACTTTCAATACTTTTAGGAATATCATGATGTATTACAAAACGCACATCGGGTTTATCTATCCCCATACCAAAAGCAATAGTAGCGACTACAATATCGGCATCTTCCATCAAAAACATATCTTGATGTTTAGCCCTTGTTTTCGCATCTAATCCTGCATGATATGGAACTGCATTTAAACCGTTTACCTGAAGTGTTTGTGCTAATTCTTCAACACGCTTTCTACTCAAGCAATAGATGATTCCAGATTTACCTTCGTTTTGCTTTACAAATCGGATAATATCTGCATCTACATTTTTAGTCTTCGGACGCACTTCGTAGTACAAATTCGGCCTGTTAAATGAAGCCATAAAAACCTTTGCACTACTCATCCCAAGATTCTTTAAGATATCCTCTCGAACTTTAGGAGTTGCCGTTGCAGTAAGTGCAATGATAGGAATATCATCACCCAAACGCTGTATTATTGTTTTTATATTTCTGTATTCTGGCCTAAAGTCATGCCCCCATTCTGATATACAGTGGGCCTCATCTACGGCAACGAACGATATTTTTACCGTCCTAAAAAATTCTACATACTCTTCTTTCGTTAATGATTCTGGCGCTACATAAAGTAATTTTGTAACTCCATTGGTAATGTCTTCTTTTACTTGTCGAACTTCCGTTTTATTTAGCGAAGAATTTAAAACATGTGCAATACCTTTATTCGAAGAAATTCCACGAATAGCATCCACCTGGTTTTTCATCAGTGCAATTAAGGGGGAAATTACGATGGCAGTACCATCTTTAACTAGCGCTGGTAATTGGTAACAGAGAGATTTCCCTCCGCCAGTAGGCATTAAAACAAACGTATTATGATCATTAACAATATTCTTAATAACCTTTTCTTGCAAACCTTTAAACTGACTAAATCCAAAATACTGTTTAAGCGCTGCTTGTAAGTCAATTTCAGCTGAACTCATCCTTTCGTTTTACTATTTTATATACATTTGCACTACTAAAGATACTATTAATCTTTAGTTATTACAAATTCTAAAAAATTTAAATTTGAATACTAAAAGTGTCATCAAAGCCAATGCATTAAAGGCGATCGATAACGAGAGTAATGCCATCAAAAACCTTGCCTCTTTTATAGATGATGAATTCGCTGACGCAGTAGAGTATATATACAACTCCAAGGGGAGAGTAATTGTTACGGGCGTGGGAAAAAGTGCCATTATAGCAAATAAAATCGTCGCTACTTTTAATTCTACTGGCACTCCGTCTGTATTTATGCATGCAGCAGATGCAATACATGGTGATTTAGGTACCATTCTTAAGGATGATGTTGTGATTTGCATTTCTAAAAGTGGAAATACAGCAGAAATTAAAGTTTTAGTGCCATTTATTAAAGAAGGTCCTAATAAACTTATTGCCATTACTTCCAATAAACAATCATTTTTGGCACAACAGGCAGACTATGTAATTAATGCTCATGTTGAGAATGAAGCTTGCCCTCATAACCTTGCGCCAACTACTAGTACTACTGCTCAATTGGTTATGGGAGATGCACTTGCCATTTGTTTATTAGAACTTAAAGGTTTCAGTAGTCAAGATTTTGCAAAATATCATCCTGGAGGAGCACTTGGAAAAAAACTTTACCTACGTGTTAAAGATATTGCCGCAGTTAATTTTAAGCCTGAAGTCACTGAGGATGCAGATGTAAGAGAAGTCATCGTCGAAATTTCAGAAAAATTAATGGGTGTTACCGCCGTAATTAACAAAAATAAAATTGTAGGAATCGTTACAGATGGTGATATTCGTAGAATGTTAAGTAAATACGATAGCATAAATGGATTAAAGGCAGAAGACATTATGTCAGTTAATCCTAAAACTGTCAACCATGATATGCTAGCAGTTGACGCATTGGATATTATGGATCAATTTGGTATTTCTCAACTACTAGTCGAAAAAAACAATGAATATTTTGGAGTAATACATCTTCATGATTTAATTAAAGAAGGAATTTTATAATGACAAAACAAATTGGAACTGGTGAGAATGAAGAGATGTCATTCCTAGATCACCTGGAAGAATTAAGATGGCACTTAATAAGAGCTGTTCTGGCGGTAATGATTATTGGAATTGTTGCTTTTATTGCTAAAGATTTCATTTTTGATACAATCCTTTTTGGTCCCAAAAAAGCAGATTTCCCCACCTATAAATTCTTTTGTTGCATTTCTAAGTCTTTAGGGATGGATGAGTCCTTTTGTGAAGGCCCACAATTTAGAATTCAAAGTAGACAAATGGCAGGACAGTTTTCTGCACATATTTGGACTTCAATTTGGGCGGGTTTCATAATTGGATTTCCATATATTTTATGGGAATTATGGCGTTTTATAAGTCCTGGACTTTATGAAAAAGAACGTAATAATTCACGTGGATTTATATTAATTGCCTCTCTTCTATTCTTTATGGGAGTATTGTTTGGATACTATGTAATTTCACCACTTTCTATAAACTTCTTAGCAAATTACCAAGTCAGTAAAGAGGTATTTAATGATATCGATTTGGCATCATATATTTCTACAATTAGGGCTTCTGTTATTTCGTGTGGTCTAATTTTCGAGCTTCCTATTTTAATGTATTTCCTAACAAAAATAGGTATCGTTACTCCAGAATTCCTCAGAAAATATAGAAAAATTGCTATTGTAATCGTGCTTATTCTATCTGCGGTTATTACACCTCCAGATGTAGCAAGTCAGATTGTAGTTTCTATTCCTATTATTATATTATATGAATTAAGTATTTATATTTCCAAAATTGTACTTAAAAGAGAAGCACGTAAATTAAGAAAAGAAAAATCTAAGAAATAATGGCTGATATCGTAGACGAATTTAATGACTATCGTTCTAAGATGAACGACCGTATTTTACAAGACAATAATAAACTAATTAAGAGGATTTTTAATTTAGACACCAATGCGTATATGGCTGGTGCTCTAGATGTAAAAACTAAGGAATTATTAGGTTTAGTTGCCTCTGCAGTATTGCGTTGTGATGATTGTATAAAATATCATCTTGAAACGAGTTATAAAGAAGGACTTACTAAAGATGAAGTTGTAGAAGCTTTAGGAATTGCAACACTAGTTGGTGGTACAATTGTAGTTCCTCATTTAAGGAAAGCTTACGAATTTTGGGATGCTTTAGAGAATAAAGAATCCTAAACCTATATTAAACTGTAGGCTATTTATAATGAAAATGCATATTTTTGGAATTATAGATACTATACAGCAATTAAAGTACTAAAAGCAAGCAACATTATATGAAGCTAAGAGCTGAAAATATCATGAAGTCCTACAAAGGACGAAAAGTAGTTAAAGGAATTTCTCTTGAAGTAAATCGTGGAGAGATTGTTGGACTCTTAGGCCCTAATGGAGCTGGAAAGACTACTTCTTTTTATATGATTGTTGGTCTAATAAAACCAAATGGAGGTAAAATATTTTTAGACAATCAGGAGATTACCAATTATCCTATGTATAAGCGTGCCCAAAATGGAATTGGGTATTTAGCGCAAGAAGCTTCGGTTTTTAGAAAATTAAGTATTGAGGATAATATTATGAGTGTCCTACAGCTTACTAAACTTTCTAAAAAAGAGCAACAGATGAAAATGGAAGCGCTTATTGATGAGTTTAGTTTGGGACATATCAGAAAAAATAGAGGAGATTTACTTTCTGGTGGTGAGCGTAGAAGAACAGAAATCGCACGTGCACTAGCAACAGATCCAAGCTTTATTTTATTAGATGAGCCATTTGCAGGAGTAGATCCAGTTGCGGTAGAAGATATCCAACGTATTGTAGCTCAGCTAAAAAATAAAAACATAGGAATTTTAATTACCGATCATAACGTTCAAGAAACATTAGCAATTACCGAACGTTCTTATTTAATGTTTGAAGGTAATATTTTAAAAGCTGGAATTCCAGAAGAATTGGCAGCTGATGAAATGGTGAGGAAAGTCTATTTAGGTCAAAACTTTGAGCTAAGAAAAAAGAAATTAGACTTTGATGCTGAAGTATAAAAATTAATTTAAAATAATAAAAAGAATGATGAGTTTAAAAGTAATAACTATAAGTATGCTTTCCATGGTATTATTAGCCACTGGATGTAACGAAAAGGCTAAGAAAGAAGAAGATAAAACTACTTCTGCTACAGAAGAAACAATGGTAGACTCTCATAATAGTGAAAATTCTTTAGACTGGAATGGAACTTACTCTGGAGTTTTACCATGTGCCGACTGCGAAGGAATAGAAACAACTATTCAACTAAATGATGATAAAACATATAGTATTGTTAGTTCCTATATGGGGAAGGAAGGAGAACCACATACTTCAACGGGATCTTTCGCATGGAATGAAAAAGGAAATCAAATTACTTTAGATAAAGATGCTAATCAACAATATTTTGTTGGCGAAAACACAATTACCAAATTAGATAATAGCGGTAATAAAATAGAAGGCGATTTGGCTGATAAATACGTTCTTAACAAAGAAGTTATGGTGAAAAATGAAGCGCTTACAGATAAAAAATGGAAGCTTGTATCTCTGATGGGAAAACCTGTTGCTGAGAGTAAGAAACCAGCTCCTGAAGCATTTATAATGTTTTCTTCTGAAGAAAATAGAGTAAGTGGAAATTCTGGATGTAATAATTTCTCAGGAACATATACTCTAAAAGAGGGAAATAGATTTTCTACTTCTGAAATGGCAAGTACAAGAAAAGCTTGTATCGATATGAAAATCGAAAGTCAATTTTTAGGAATTCTAGCTAAGGCAGACACTTACACTATTAAAGATGGAGTTCTTAGTATTACAAAATCTCGTATGGCTCCATTGGCTGTTTTCGAATTAGCTGAATAAAATATATAGTTCTTTTATATAATAAATAATTAAGAACTTCTAAAAAAGCTGAACAATAAATTTATTGTTCAGCTTTTTTAATTTATCGCGTTTTCATTTCTGAATATTTATACATCTTTTAAGCCACAAGAGCTTTTAGAGTATTAAGCATAAACTTACTTTCAAACCTAAGTTAAGCCTTTAGCGGACGTCTAAAGGAATTAGATTAAGATATTTATACTGTTCTGGTTTGTAAGGTCCTTGATGTACTTGTTTTAGATTGTTATATAAAAACACTCATCCCCGAAGAAACCTCCGAGGATGAATACACATTTATAATCCTAACATCTATTATTTTACGATTCTAAATACAGAACGTCTATTCAGTTGATGTTCTTCTTTAGAACAACGTACTCCATTACTACAACCATTTAATAACTGCGATTCTCCATAGCCAATTGCACTTTGGATACGCTCTTTAGCGAGTCCTCTACTGTAGAGGTAATCCCGAGTAGACTTTGCTCTTCTATCTGATAACAATCTATTGTACTCATCTGGACCTCTAGAATCGGTATGCGACTCGATTGTAATCACCATCGCTGGATGATTGGTCATTACTGTTATAATATTCTCCAGTTCATAAGCAGCATCTGGACGGATATCTGATTTATCAAAATCAAAGTAAATAGGCTTTAAAACAATCTGATCGTCTACTATTAAATTGGTTAAATATAAATCTTGTGTGGTTAGTGCTTCTGCTAGAGTCACATCTACTTTTGCTGGGCGATAATCTTGTTTATCTCCAGTAACAACAATAGACGGAAAACAATCAATATTCTCAAAACTATACGAACCATCGCTTCCACTAGTTATTGTAGCGTATTGCTCTCCATTGGTATCTATCAGTCGGATGGTAGCATCAGGTAATGGTTCTTTAGTCCGCTCATCATAAACAATTCCTTGAAGTGTCTTTGCACATTTATTAAAATCAAAACGGTAAATATCATCATCTCCAATACCATTTTCACGATTCGATCCCATAAAACCAAAGCCGTCTTTAGCTATAAAACCAAAGTCATCACGATTACTATTTATAGACCTTCCCATATTTTCTACTGTATCGTAACGATCTCCAACAGGTGAAGCTACAAATACATCTAAAAGCCCATATCCTGGGTGTCCGTTTGAAGAAAAATATAAGTTATTATCAGCATCAATAAAAGGAAACATTTCATCTCCTTCTGTATTTATATGATCCCCTAAACTCTTTACTGTTTGCTCTGAAACATTGCCGTTAACAATATTTACTTGATATAAATCTGTATTCCCTAAACTCCCAGGCATATCTGATACAAAGTATAGTTTCGATTCATCTGCATTCAACGCTGGATGTCCTACCGAATAAGCATCGCTATTTATTGGGAGCTCTGTAATATCTTCCCATCTACCATCTACATAACTAGCCTTATACAATTTTAAATGCGTTGTCTTCTCCTTGTCTTTACCAAGCTTTCTACCGTCATAATTATCACGTGTAAAAAACATTGTCTTTCCATCCTTTGTAATACATAGAGTCGCCTCGTGATACTTTGTATTAATATCAGTTAAAAAATTAGCTTCTAACGCAGGGTTTATGGTTCCCTCGGGACTTATTTTAGAAGCAAAGACATCCAAATAAGGCTGAGAATTCCATTGATAGGTTTTGCTCCCTGTAGTATTTCTTGTAGAAAACCAATACAGCGTGTCTTTTTGAATAAACCCTGTAAAGTCCGAATATTCGGTGTTGATATTTGACAACTTAATATTTTCTGCAACAGGAATCTTAGATTTATTTACTGTAGTAATTCCTTCTAAAAAACGTTGAGCTCGCTGATCATTCTCAATAGCATTAAAAAACTTTTCAAACCAAGTAGTCGCCAAAGCATCCTCCCCATTAGATTTTAAACTCTGTGCATATTTAAAATAATACGTAGGAGCTACTTGCTTTTCATAATCTTTTAAAAGCGCTGCATATACAGGAGCACTCGCTTGGGTGTTTCTAATATTATAATAACTATCTCCCAAACGTTCTAAATTGACCTGCGAAGAATCCTTTTTTACAATCTCTTCATACATCGATGAAGCCTTTACATAGGCATATTCATTAAAGTATCGATTTGCCACCGAAGAACTTTGTCCGATCATAAAAATTGGATACATCAGTAACAGTAGCGTATAGTGTAGTTTTATTTTCATAATTAAAAGAATCTAGGTGATTTAATTCTACGGTTATTAAAGATATCAAAACGAACCATAATTTCATGAGTTCCACTATTATAATTATTTAGTTCGCTTGTGGTATAATCATATGCATAGCCTGCAAATACTCCTGGAGTAAGCTGAAAACCTATAAGCCCACTTACAGAATCATCCCAACGGTAACCGAGTCCCAATGTTAGCTTCTCCTGAATTAAAAAGTTTGCAGAAAGATCCAATGAAAAAGGAGCTCCTTCCACTGCTTTTGCTAAAAAGGCAGGCTTAAACTTCACGGAAGCACCTAAATCAAACACATATCCTCCAATAAGGAAGTAATGCATTCGCTCAGCAGCAATATTCCCTTGTACTTCATCATAATGATCTGAAGTGAAAAAATTAGGAACAGAAAACCCTATGTACCATTTATTAGTATGATAATAAATACCAGCACCAACTGTAGGAAGTACTTCTGAATTGATATTTTGAAGATTATTATCAGTTGGATCCTCTATATTTCCTTCTGTAAAATCAACATTTAAAAAACGTACCCCGGCTTTAAGTCCAAAGGATAGTTTATGATCCACCCCTGTATTTACTGTATATGAAAAATTTCCATCAACATAAGTCTCTTGGGAAGGTCCTAATTCATCATTAATAATAGAAAGTCCCCCTCCTACATTTTTTCCTAATGGCGTATCAATTCCTAATGTTTGAGTAGTAGGTGCTCCATCTACTCCAACCCATTGATTGCGATAAAGTCCTGTTATACTGAACACTTCACGACTCCCTGCATAACCTGGGTTTACGCTCATTGTATTATACATATACTGTGTAAACTGCGGGTCTTGTTGAGCCCAAGATGTGAATGCACACAATCCTAATAAAATCCCTAATGTATATTTATGTACTATTTTCATCTATTTTAATATTCTAAAATTAAACAGCTCCTTTTTCTTAGTTGATATACAACCAACCAACGAGTGGTTTATCCCCTTCATTTAAGTCAATCACATAATAATAAGTTCCCGTTGGAAGCTTCGCTCCTTTGTCTATCGTAGCACGACCATCAGAGGTTCCATCCCAATTATTTTGATAATCTTTAGCACTGTAAACTTTTATACCCCATCGGTTATAAATATCTACCGTATTTCCTGGATAGTTTTCAATACATTGGATTTTAAAGTAATCGTTCTTACCATCATTATTAGGAGTCATCTCATTAAAGATTTCAAAACAATTTGAAAGTACGACTCCAGAACCAGCGCTCGCCTCATTATTTGTATCATCTAAATCCTCTTGATCTAAAAATTCTAATCGAGCTGTGTTCATATAATCATTAATATTAAGAACAGCCACACGCATTAATAGCGTTACGCTTTCACCAGGAGCTAAACTATTTATACTAAGTATTCCTGTAATTTCATTATAGTTACTACCAACATCTGAGGTTGCTCCCACAAAGCGATATCCGCTAGGGAGTTTATCACTAACTTCAATATTTGTAGCTTCGATAGTTCCTAAATTAGTAACCGTTACTGTAAACACAATTTCTTCATTTAATACTGCAGACAACTTACTTATCTCTTTAGTGATTGCTATATCAGTCGCATCTGATGGTGGTGGTGGCGATACTTCATCAGGGAAATCTGTAATCGTACAATCAGGACACGTTGGATCTACTGCTGGTGCTGTTGGATCCGATGGATCTACAGGTGTTGGATCTGTAGAAGTCTCTGTTATAGGATCTCCTCCTGGATCAGTTCCTGTTACTGTCGCCAAGTTATAAGCTCCACCTGCATCAATATCTGCTTGTGTGATCATATAAGAAGCCGTAAAACTCGTAGCATCTGTTTCACCAGTAGCTAAGTCTATTGGACCGCCAACTACGGTAACCTTTGGATCAGTTACAGTGATATTAGTAAGGTCTGTTTCACCAGTATTCCTAACCTCAAAAGTATATAATACAGTATCTCCAATATTGACAATGCCATCGTTATTACTGTCTTCATAAATACCATCTTTAAAAATAGCAATACCAGTTTCTTTTGGAATCACTGTAATCGTACAATCAGGACACGCTGGGTCTACTGGTGGCGCTGTTGGATCCGATGGATCTACAGGCGTTGGATCTGTAGAAGTCTCCGTTATAGGATCTCCTCCTGGATCAGTTCCTGTTACTGTCGCCAAGTTATAAGCTCCACCTGCGTCAATATCTGCTTGTGTGATCATATAAGAAGCCGTAAAACTCGTAGCATCTGTTTCGCCAGTAGCTAAGTCTATTGGACCGCCAACTACGGTAACCTTTGGATCAGTTACAGTGATATTAGTAAGGTCTGTGTCACCAGTATTACTAACTTCAAAAGTATATAATACAGTATCTCCAATATTTACAATACCATCGTTATTACTGTCTTCGTAAACACCATCTTTTAAAATAGCAATACCAGAGGATAAACATAAAGGAGCTGTTACAGTAACTACTCTATCTTCTGTACAACCAGTATAACTAGTCGTAATAATAACATTTGTTCCTGTTGGAATGCCTGTGATTGTCCCGATAGCTTGATCTACCGTTCCTTGATCTGCTGTAACAGTAACCCCTGGAACCGCTGTAAACAACACGCTATAAGTTGTTAAATCCTCTG
>NZ_JBLXAF010000008.1:0-186329 GCF_048266025.1 Joostella sp.
GGTACTACGAAAGTGGGAGAGTAGGTCGCCGCCTTCTTTAGAATCCTCATCATGTATTTGATGAGGATTTTTTTTTGCTATATACTTAAATGAAATCTCCATAAGCAGGTACCAGTCTTCTGTCAAAGTCACCTGTATGTTCGCTTAGCCAATTCTATAGCATCTCTTCCTGGAAGAATCAATGATTATACTTCATTGTCTTGTCATTTATAAGTTTATTATTGATATTAAGGGCGAGCATAAGCTAGCTATTTGGATATTCACCTGTATGGTCGTTTAGAAAGGTTCTACTGAGTTTTTAGAGCTTTTCTTCATAGTATTTGATTTTGAAATCTTGTATGTTTTAAATTGATTTCATCGTTAGTAATCTCTTTACGCTTTATTGCTCTAATACTAATAGCTTGTTCTTGGAAAGTGATTCATATATGATAAATTTAATATTAAATAGGCTTATCAGTTCTCATTATTTCTAGTTTCGATAGGAGGAAAGTTTATTGTGGAGCTTGTGTAGGCTTAAAAGAAACCTAAGAAATGGATATATCCATTATATTTAGGAATTCAACTATAAGTGAGCTGTAATGATAAGTTCTTAGTAGGTGGCAAAATGAAATAAAAAAAGGTTATTATATTTTCATATAATAACCTTCTTAGTCGGGGTGGCAGGATTCGAACCTGCGACCTCCGCGTCCCAAACGCGGCGCGATAACCGGGCTACGCTACACCCCGAAAACTTTTTGAGTAAAGTTCAATTTCACTTTAAATAAAAGTACCGTTTAAAGCGGGCACAAAAGTATGATTATTGTTTGAATAAAAAAACTAAATATTAATTTATTTTGAAGATATTTTTCATAATTAATTTTTGTGTTTGATATACAGTGTCTTATGTTTTTTTGTAAGAATAATTTAATAGAGAATGTTTGGTTGTACTTAAAGATTAATTAAGTTTTTGAGTTAGAATATTGCTCAATAAGTATAGGATATTTATTTACATATACTAGACAATTCTGTATAGTTATATTCCTTTTTAGATTGGTACTTTTGTAGAAATAAATTTAAGTAATCTAACTAAGAAATAAAATGGCAGAAGTAACAAACAAAAAAGCGTTATTAGCATTAGCTATCGGTGGTTTTGGCATCGGGATGACAGAGTTTGTTATAATGGGGATCTTGCCTGATGTAGCTGCAGCTTTAAATATTTCAATTCCTAAGGCAGGCCACTTTATATCTGCTTATGCATTGGGTGTGGTCGTTGGGGCACCTTTATTGACTACCATTGGTAACAAGTGGGCGCCTCATAAAATGTTATTATACCTAATGATATGGTTTACTGTTTTTAATACCATCTCTGCATTTGCAGATAGTTATTCACTTTTATTAGTAGCTAGGTTTTTATCTGGGTTGCCTCATGGGGCTTTCTTTGGAATAGGAGCTGTGGTTGCTGGAAAGCTTGCTAGAGAAGGGAAGTCAGCCAAAGCAATAGCGACAATGTTTTCTGGTTTAACAATAGCTAATGTTATTGGTGTTCCGTTGGGAACCTATGTTGGGCATCATTACCATTGGAGTATTTCTTTTATGATTGTAGGTGTGATAGGGATAATAACTATGTTAAGTATTTATTTTTGGATGCCTAAAGTGGAAACTACGCCTTCAAGAGGAATGGCAAATGAGTTTAAAGTATTTAAGAATTTAGATTTCTTAGGACTTATTGTACTTACAATGGTTGGTACTGGTGGATTTTTTGCTTGGTATAGTTATATAGCCCCTTTGATTACTGATGTTGCTGGATTGAATGAAAATATAGTTAGCTACGCTATGATTATTGCTGGTTTAGGAATGGTAGTAGGAAATTTTGTTGGAGCAAAATTGGCAGAAATATTTTCGCCTTTAAAAGCCGTTATTATCAGTTTAGTGGTGATGGTTTGTGTGCTACTAATTAATAGTTTTGTAGCATCAAGTGGTTATGTAGTATTATTGATGACGTTTATTATTGGAATGACTGCTTTTACTGTATCTACTCCGATTCAAATGGCGGTAATAAAAAGTGCCAAAGGTTCTGAGATGTTAGGATCTTCAGCCAATCAAAGCGCATTTAACATGGGGAATGCTTCAGGAGCCTTTTTTGCTGGACTTCCTATTGCATATGGACTTAGTTATACTTCGGCAAGTATTGTAGGCGCGATAATGGCTTCAAGTGGAGTTGTTTTGGCTATTTCAATTTTATGGTACCGTAAAAATAAGGCAACCAAGAAAGGATTAGCTTTTCAGAATTAATTCATTTTATTTAATAAGTATAGGTTTTTGCTTTGCTATAATCATCACTAAAAAGTATTTCGGCATGACCACTTGGAGCATCGTATGGAGCCTTTTCTAAAACACTCGGGTTAGAAGGGTATTTGCCTTCGCTATATATGAGTTCTTTATATACTCCTGCATCTTTGATTAAAATTATAGACCATTTATTTTTCTTTGTTTTTTCAACAAAGAGTGGTGGATTCATTACAGAGAATTTTGTAATTGGTTTAAGGTTAGTGTCTAGTAGTAACATTGCACAGCCGCCAGTTCCACAAAAATAGCGAGTAAAGAAGTTTATGAAAACCTCATTTTCACCATCATCATTTAAGTCAATTTCATATAATTGAAATTTTCTATCATTTTCTTCTAAAATATCAATATCATTTTTTAAATAGACTTCCTTTAAATAGGTTTTAATTCTCTCAGCTAATTCATCGTTTACAGTTTGTTGTGCATAATTTTCTTGGACAGGATTTTCTATTTCCTTTTCATGACTTTCTATTGTTATTTTTTCAACTGTATCTGTGTTTTTGTTGTTTGGTTCTTTACAGGAAATGAAGGAAACGAATGTTAGAAATAATATAAGAGCTTTCATCTTTTTTAATTTTTTATGTGTTAAGTAAATTCACTTTTAAACATTTTAGTTGTTATGATTTACTTTACATGTGTTAGGTTGGTAGTATTATAAAGATAATTATAATTTGTTTTGAAATTTATTTTAAAGGTTAATGGTATTGTTATTCTATTAGGAAAGACCGAAATTCGTTGTGATAAATTTAATTATGATGCCAGAATTTCAGACTCCTTTTATTGAATTGTCTAAAATGACTTTAGCGATTAAAAATCATATTATTTTAGAGGATATTAACTTGACGATAGAAAAAGGGACATCTCTTTCTATATCTGGGGCTTCTGGAAGTGGGAAAACAACTTTAGCGACTTTAATTTCCAATGGGAACGGACAAAGTTCGGGGAGTATTTATAACCCATTAAAAACTGTTTTTGTCTCTCAACAAGATAATTTTAGTGAAGTTTCAGGGATGGCTAGTACATATTATAGTAAGCGTTATGAGTTTCATGAGTATGAGAAACAACTTTCTGTGAGTCAGTATTTATATCAGATAAATAAAAAGGAAAAGTATACAGAAGGGAGTATTCTGGAGGATGAGCTCTTGAATAGTTTCCATGTTTCTAGTTTATTAGATAAAAACTTAATGCAGTTAAGCAATGGAGAGCGTAAGAAACTTCAATTAGTAGTAGCTATTTTTCAAGCTCCAGAGTTGTTGATATTAGATCAGCCTTTTACGGGTTTAGATGTAGCTGCCAGAAAAGAGTTATCCAAATTTTTTTATGAGTTTACCCAGCAAGGAGTAACACTTGTTCTCATTTGTGGAACAGAAGAGATTCCCCCTTTTATTGATAGGTCTATTGTGTTAGAGAAGGGTGAAATTGTACAGGATACGACTCCTTCTTCAATTAAAAATATAGAAGTATCTGCTGTAAATATTGATAAAAACATTGATTTAAGTAAATTACTTAAGAGCAATGACCATGATTATAATATAATTGTAGAAATGAAAGGTGTTAATGTTTCTATGTCTGGAAAGTCTATTTTGAAAAATATAGATTGGCTTATAAAGCCAGGGGAATGTTGGGCGCTTTTAGGACATAATGGTGCTGGAAAGTCTACTTTGTTAAGTTTAATTACTGCGGATAATCCACAAGGATACAATAATCATTTAGTGCTTTTTGATATAAAACGTGGAAGTGGTGAAAGTATCTGGGATATAAAGCAAAAGATTGGATTTTTATCACCTGAGCTGCATCTTTATTTTATGCGGGGTAGGGGTGTAATAAATAGTGTTCCAGGAATGAAAACCACTGCCAATCATTACAGTACTTTAACATGTTCTGATGTGATTATTTCTGGTTTTAAAGATGAAATTGGTACTGTTTCAATTCCAACCAAGAATCAAGAGGAAATTGCTAGCGATTGGTTGATTTTAGTAGGTTTGTCGCATTTAAAAAGTTCATTGTTTATTAATGCATCGCTTGGAGAGCAAAGAGTTTTATTGCTTTTAAGAGCTTTAGTTAAAAACCCACCGCTTCTTATTTTAGACGAACCATGTCAAGGGATGGATAGCAATCAAATTCAGTATTTTAAAGAGCTCTTGGATTATATTTGTAAGTCTAAGGAAGTAACTATGATTTATGTTTCTCATCGAAAAGAGGAAATTCCAAATAGCGTAACTAAAACACTAACCTTGTCAAAAGGTGAAATAGTTTAAAAAAGGAATTATAAGGTTTTTCTTTGTTTTAGTGTTATTTTATATTGTTATTCAGAATAAATGAACGTTTTTTTTGTTAAAATGTTAGTTTAGTGTGATTATTTTTATACATTTATTGTCGTTAGTTAGGTTTATTGCAAGTTTACTAAAACGTTTTATTAGTATTTTGTGAATCATGACTAAAAAAGTAAAAATCTAAATTAATAAACCAAGACTTAAATTAATGAGTGAAAACAGTAAAAAAACAAAGGACAATTCACGAAGAAATTTTATTAAGAATAGTGCTTTAGCATCATCATTTTTAATAGTGCCTAGGCATGTATTAGGGGGTGTTGGATATATGGCACCTAGTGATCGATTAAATATTGCCGCAATTGGAGCTGGAGGAAAAGGGCAAAGCGACATTGTAAATGCGTCTGTAAATGGTAGAGAACGTATTTTAGCTTTGTGTGATGTCGATTTTTCAGGATCTGCAGCAGCAACAGTTAAGAAATTTCCTAAGGCAAAGTTATATGCAGATTTTAGAGAGATGCTCGATAAGGAGAAAGATATAGACGCGGTAACTATTTCTACTCCAGATCATGTTCATGGCCCTGCTGCCAAGTATGCAATGGAGAGAGGAAAACATGTTTATGTTCAGAAGCCTATGACTCATAATATTCGTGAAGCTAGAATGCTTACGGAAATGGCGAGAACACAAAAGGTTGTTACTCAAATGGGGAATCAAGGGGGGTCGAATCCTTTATTAGGGATGGTCCAAAAATGGGTAGATTCTGGTAAATTAGGTAAAATAACAAAAGTAGAGGTTTGGACAAATCGCCCTGTATGGCCTCAAGGTTATGAAATGCCAAAACCAGATCCTAGTAAAAAACCTAGTGCTTTAGATTGGGACTTGTGGTTAGGTCCAGCTAAAGAAACTCCATATGTGCCAAACATACATCCATTTAACTGGCGTGGTTGGTGGGATTATGGAACTGGAGCATTGGGAGATGTAGGTTGCCACCTTATAGATATTCCTTTTAGAACATTGGATTTAATGTATCCTAAAGCTGCAGAATGTAGTGTAGGTACAGTATTTACTAAAATGTGGACACCAGATTATCATCCAGAAGGATGTCCTAACTCTTCTTTTATAACTATAAAATTTGATGCTACAGAGAAAACAAAATCTCCTTTAGTAATGACATGGAGTGATGGAGGTATTAGACCGTCTCATCCAGATATTATACCTGCGGATAGTGATATTGGAGGTAAAGGAAGTCAAAATGGAGTTTTAATTCATGGTGAGAATGGAATTATTTCTACAAATATTAATGACAGTTCTCCATTAATGCCAAAGTTGTATCTAAATGATGGTACTACAGAATTTGGTCCAGAAGTTGAGGAAATGCCAGAACCAGAATATGGGCACCAACGTAAGTGGGTAGATGCATGTAAAGCTGGATTTAATAGTAAGGAACATAAAGGACTTACTTCTTCTTTTGATTATGCAGGTCCAATGACAGAGACTGTGTTGATGGGTAATTTAGCTATTAGAAGTTATATGCTGAAAAGAGAGAATAGTAAAGGAAATGAAGAGTTTTATGGCCGTAAGAAACTATTGTGGGATGGTGAGAACATGAAAATCACAAATCTAGAAGAAGCTAATCAGTTTGTAACAAGAGACTATCGTATAGGATGGGAAATGTAATATTTTGAATTGTTTTATACCAAAAAATAAAGGCGAGCCACATGGTTCGCCTTTATTTTTAATGTGTTGTAAGTTGTTAATTATTTGTCATAAGGGAACTTACGAGTAGATTTACGCATCATAGCTTCAATAATGTCATAAGTGTTTTTTCCAGACTTTCTAGTAATTACCTTTTCGTATTTCCAAAGTAATTTTCCTGTTGCACCATCGCTTAATTTAATAGCTATTCTTCCGTAATCTGATGTTCCAGAAACAAAAGATACAAAGTCAAAATCAGTAGAAACACCTTCAGAAATTAAAGCATTTAATGTTAGATCTCCAGAAATAATAGCATCGACATTTAGGAGTTTACATAAATCTTGAGTTGTGTAAATATCTAAATTCATTAAATCTATACCTTCTTTAGATAAAATTGCATTTGTATTGTTGATATCTTGAAACTCTATGCGGTAGTCCTTGCGTTTATGCATCTTAAGAAAATAAGTTTCTAATGCATTTTGCACTTCATATCCCTCTTTCTCTTGAAGTTTCTCTAGTTGCTCTTTTGTAAGTTGTTTGTTGTCTAGCTCTAAACGTGCTTCAAAAGGAACAATGGCAACCGTTTTATGGTTTTTGCTTAACTCTTCAAAAGAATCACTTTGGTATATTGTTTTTTGTGCAAATGTGATGCTACTTAAAAGTAGTAAAGTGAGTAATAATATATTTTTTTTCATTTTTCTTAGAACCTGAATTCTGTTTTTATATTAGAAAAATTATGTTTGAGTTTCTCTATTAGTAGTTGTTAATCTAGTTTGGTGTGGTGTCTTTAATTTTGGGTGTCAAAAATATTGAAAATCTCTAAGCCTACCTCAATTTCTCGAGATTTGTTCTGTAAATGCTTGTTTTTAACTTTTTCTTCACGATTTGTGTATATTCAGAAATACTTAAAACGATTAATTAGAGTTAAAAGTAGCGTTGAAGGTTGCGCTATTACCTACATTATCTGTAACAATAACTTCTAGGTTTCTAGAGCTATCTTTAAAGTCTATATCGCTTAAATCATAAGTTAGCATGTTTTTTTTGTACTCATATTCAGTTAAAATCCATTCGCCATTGATTGTTGCTTTATATGAATTTATGCCACTTAGATCGTCTGTGATTCTTAGTTTTAACTCTCCATAACTAGAAAGGAATTGCCCACTTCTAAAGTTTGCAGGCTTAATTACTGGAGCAACAGTGTCTTTAGCTACTTTAAACTTTCCGAGATCGCGGGTTCTTGTGCTTAGTAAATCACCTTTTCTGTAAGTATATTCGTATGAAAGTCTTCCGTCTTCATTAACATGAGCGATAAATAGTTTTTCTTTATCAATATCGGTTCTATTATTAATGTTCATGCTAATTGTATAATCGTCTCTTACAGGTGTACTTTCGTTGTGGATAATGATAGCTTCATCTTCTTGGGTTAACTGAATAAAGAAATCTTCATAAAAAGTGTCTTCAGGAAAAAATAGAGAGGCATTTCCAACGGAAAAGATATTATCACGATTGGCGATAAGATAATCTCCTATGTTTTCTTTTTTCTGAAGGAAAGAAGCGTTCTGTTTTTTTCCTTCAATAGGAATAATTATAGTGCTTGTATTTCCTGCAAAATCTGAAACTTCCATAGTTACTTGATACGACATACCTTCATCAACAGAAATTACACCGTTGTCATTTCTCTTTTTATAAATGCTTAATTTATTATAAGGCTCGATATAGCATTTCTGAATTTTCTTACGATTATCTATATAAGTAGGGTAATCGATTAATGTATTTATATAACGACTTTCATCAAAAGAAAAAGTTTCAAAATCGTATTCAAAATTTAAAGTCCCATTAACAGTAGTACAAACTTTATAGGCACCATTTTTATTATATGCCATATCCAGCTGGTCATAAGTTTCCACGCCCAAACCAATGCTACCAGAAGCGTCGATTTTATCAGCTAAGTAAGTCCCATTTTGCTGTTTTGTAAGGCGCAGTTCTATTCTGCTGTCATTGTTATTAATTATAGAGCCATCTCCTACTGGGTAGGCGTGAATTCCTAAAATGCGTGGTGCTTTGGTGTCTTTAACAGTATAACCAAATAAAAGAGGGTTGATAGGTTTTTCTAATCCATCACGGATTTCAAAGTGCAAATGTGGACCGCCGCTTCCGCCTGTATTCCCACTGAGGGCGATAAGCTGACTTTTGGATACTTTTATTTCATTTTCAGAAGGAAAAAGCTCAATTTCATATGATTGATTCTTATACTGCTGCTTTTTTACTATCTCTTGAATTTCTGGGGAGAATTTTTGTAAGTGTCCATATACAGTAGTATACCCATTAGGGTGAGTTATGTAAATTGCTTTTCCGTAACCGTAATGTTGAACCTTAATTCTTGAAACATATCCATCTGCAGCTGCATAAACATCAAGTCCTTCTCTTTGTTGTGTTTTAATATCCATTCCAGCATGAAAATGATTGGAACGTAACTCTCCAAAAGTACCAGCTAGTACAATAGGAATGTCTAAAGGGGAACGAAAATAGTTTTTCGGATAATTGTTTTGTGAGTAAATAAATAAGGGAAGTAGAAGACTACAAATAAATACCGATAGATAGCGCATGAAAAAAAATTGTCTTACAAAAATAATGAAATGATAATTAAATCAGTAAAAAGTACTATAAAAACGCAAAATTAATTATATTAGTGAGGATTAATAATAACGATAGAAAAAAGATAAATATTTTAAGGAACAGGAATTTTTTTGTTCTGAAAAATAACTAAGATTTAACTTAAGAAATTTAATAGGAAAAGAAATTTTTGCAAACTGTTGTGAAGTATGTAAAGGTATCTTAACTTTGTAAAGATATGTATTGAATATTGCATATATGAGCGAGATTATAGAAATAGTTGATTCTCTGGAAAATAAGATTGGTAAGTTGCTTGAGAAGTTGCAGCAGCAAAGAAATGCTAATCGTAAATTAGAAGAAGAATTAAGTGGTTTGAAGAATGAAAATAAGGATTTATCACTTTCAGTAACGAAATGGGAGGATAAATATGAATCGCTCAAAATGGCAAATTCAATGCTTGGCAGTAATGAAAATAAAAAAGAAGCTAAGCTTAAAATAAATACTTTAATTCGAGAAATTGATCAATGTGTTGCTCAATTATCGGAATAAACGTTCTAAAATAGATGGGAGAGAAGCTTAAAATAAAGATATCTATAGCAGATAGGGTGTATCCTTTAACTGTAGAGCCAGAACAAGAAGAAGGACTTAGGAAGGCGGCGAAAACTATAGATGTGTTAATTAAGCAGTTCGAACAGAACTATGCCGTTAGAGACAAACAAGATGTATTGGCTATGTGTGCCTTACAATTTGCTTCTAAAGTAGAACAAGAAGGTATTGATACTAACAAAACAAGTGAAGAGATGGAGGAGCGTTTAAAAAACTTAGACGCAATGTTATCTAAGCATTTGGGCTGAAAATAAAATGTTCTTTAAAATAGTATAATGTTACTGCCTACATTGGTTGCATTTTTTTGACAAACTCAACAAGTATTAATTAAAAAAGGTGAGTTCAAGTTGTAAAAGCAAGCCGCTCCTCTGATTAACTTCAGATACAGGAATCGCGGATCCTTGATCAGTTTGGTAGCCTTAAACCTGTTTAGAGGAGTTTGTACAAAACTTCAATTACCAATGTAGGCTTTTTTTTTAAATATATGTAAAGATGGATAATACTACACTATCAATAATTGTTGGAGTAATAGGGATTATAGTTGGGTTTGTGATAGCGAAGGTGCTTGAAAAGAAGAATGCAACCAAAATGATCTCAGGAGCTAAGAAAGAAGCTCAAAAGATATTAAGAGAAGCTAAGACAGAAGGAGAAAGTATTAAGAAAGATAAAATACTTCAAGCGAAAGAAAAGTTTCTAGAACTTAAAGCAGAACATGAAAAAGTAATTGTTTCTAAGGATAAAAAAATTGCAGAAGCTGAAAAAAGGACAAGAGATAAAGAGTCTCAAGTGTCTAATGAACTTGCTAAAAACAGAAAGCTTAACTTAGAAGTAGAGGCTAAAAATAAAGATTATGATTACCGCTTGGACTTTTTAGATAAAAAGCAAGGGGAAATCGAGAAACTTCATAAGAGTCAGATTGATCAATTAGAGTTGATTTCAGGGCTTTCTGCTGCTGAGGCTAAATCTCAACTTGTAGAATCGTTAAAATCCGATGCGAAGAGTGATGCCATGGCGTTTATTCAGAATACATTGGAGGAGGCTAAACTTACTGCACAACAAGAAGCTAAAAAAGTTATTGTAAATACCATTCAAAGAATTGGTACAGAGGAGGCAATAGATAATTGTGTGTCTGTATTTAATTTAGAGTCAGATGACGTTAAGGGTCGTATTATTGGTAGAGAAGGAAGAAACATTAGAGCTTTAGAATCTGCTACTGGAGTAGAGATTATTGTAGATGATACTCCTGAAGCTATCATTCTTTCATGTTTTGATTCTGTGAGAAGAGAGATCGCAAGACTATCGTTACACAGACTTGTTACTGATGGTAGAATTCACCCTGCTAGAATTGAAGAGGTAGTTAAGAAAACTAAGAAGCAGATTGAAGAAGAGATAATAGAAGTTGGTAAGCGTACGGTAATAGATTTAGGAATTCATGGTCTGCATCCAGAGCTTATAAAAGCAGTAGGACGAATGAAATATCGTTCTTCTTACGGTCAGAATTTACTACAACACTCTAGAGAAGTTGCAAAATTATGTAGTGTGATGGCAGCTGAATTAGGAGTAAATGCAAAATTGGCAAAACGTGCTGGTTTATTACATGATATAGGGAAAGTTCCTGAAACAGAAATGGAAACTCCACATGCTATTTTAGGTATGGAGTGGGCAGAGAAATATGGCGAGAAACCAGATGTATGTAATGCTATCGGTGCTCACCACGACGAGATTGAAATGAAAACTCTTTTAGCGCCAATCGTTCAGGTTTGTGATGCTATTAGTGGAGCAAGACCAGGAGCAAGAAGACAAGTATTAGATTCTTACATCCAAAGACTAAAAGATTTAGAAGAAATAGCTTTCGGATTTACAGGAGTGAAAAAAGCTTATGCTATTCAAGCTGGACGTGAACTTCGTGTTATTGTAGAAAGTGAAAAGGTAAGTGATGATAAAGCTTCAGAATTATCTTTTGAAATTTCTCAAAAAATACAAACGGATATGACGTATCCTGGGCAGGTAAAAATTACTGTAATTAGAGAAACTAGAGCAGTAAATATAGCTAAATAGCCTTATAAATAATAACTTATATAATCGTCTGGAAAGTAATTTTCAGGCGATTTTTTTTTGTTTTTTTCTTTGCTTTCTTAAAAACAGCAAGCTATTTGAATCTATATGGTTTCTTCTAACATATAACTGCTTCATTCACGATAATGGAATAGTCTTAATAAGGAATCAATTATAGTATTCTAATCGATACTTTACCTCAACCATAATAATTTCTAACAGTTGACTTTATTCTGCCAAATAGTAAATTGGCCTTTAATTGTTATGTGTTTTAAACTATAATTTTTTTAATTTAGAATATATACTAAATTAAGTAATGTTTTTATTTATATATTCTTTATATTCATCTTTTATAAGTTTTGTTTTTATTTTAAATATATACTTATAAGTAGTATTAAGAGGGAATTTTATTTTTAAACCTATTAATAGGGTAATGTTATTTATTTACTCTATTTAATTAAGATTTCATTTTTACTCAAATTAAACAGCTTAATTTTTCTAAGAGAATTACCATATGCAACCTAGTTGGTAAACCCTTATTAGTGATAAAGTTAATAACTGTTTAATAGTTTGTTTACAGTTTGAGTTTTAATTAATTTAATTTATACACTAATGAAATCAAAAAAATTAAAAGCGGCAATTGTTTTAATGATCTCCGCAGGGATTGCTGATGTGCAATCACAAAATGGTAAAGGCGTTTATGTAGCGACAAACCATACTACAGCAAATACGGTTGTGGGCTTTATTCAAGATGGAAATGGAGCATTAAATATGATAGGAGAGTTTCCAACAGAGGGAAAAGGTACTGGGAATGTTGAAATATTTGATTGGGGTTATGATCATACGCATCCTTTAAAAGATGGAATCGATCCTTTAATCTCTGCTTATGGACTTACAAATACTAAAGACGGTAAGTTTGTAATTGTTGTAAATGCTGGTGATGCTTCTATAAGTACAATGAAAGTTATGGCAGACAAAAGTCTAACTTCAGTAGATAAAGCAGCAGCTGGAGATATTCACCCTTTAAGTGTTGCTTCGCATGGAAACCTTGTATATGTAGCTAGTTCTGGAAATGTACCTACTCCACCTTTTAGTGGTAACTTAAAAGGGTTTAAGATAGACGCTAATGGTAAACTTACGGCTATTTCAAATTCTGTTAGAGATTTAAATGCAAGACCATCTTGTGTGGCTTTTACTGAAGATGGGAAGTTTTTGGTTGTAAATGAACTGGTAAGTGGGTTGGTGAAAATTTATGCTGTAAATACAGATGGAAGTCTTAGCGACGCACCTGTTTCTCAAGCTAATTCTCCTCATGATTCTAAAAATGGAAGATGGCTACCAATTCCTGTTGGCTTTGATATCGTGAAAAAGGGAAATAAGCATATTGTTTTAGTTTCTGAAGCTCGTTTTTTAGATAATAAAGGAATGTTACGAGAAGAAACTAATAAAGTACCGCAGTCTCCTAAATATTCATGGCAAACAGGATCTACGTCATCTTATGTAGTTGATTCCAAAGGTCAGATAGAACTTGTTTCTGGCGATGTTAAAACAGGAAACTCTATGGAAGGTGGTCAAATTGCTAACTGTTGGGTAGAGATATCCAAAGACGGAAAAACATTGTGGGCAGCGAACGCTCTTTCTAGTTCTATATCTAGTTATTCAATTGCAGATAATGGCGAATTGAAGCTTACTGACGAAACTTTATATAAAGATACTTCTGAAGAGCTTTTTTTTAGTGATCTTGTGGTTAGTGAAGATGGAAAATATCTATATCAATTAATAGGTAATCAAGGTGCTGTAATGGTTTTCGAAGTTTTAGCAGGGAATAAGCTTAAAGAGTTAGGGGTTTATTCTTCTACGCAACTGCCTAAAGTAGGAACTTACGGTATTATAACCTTATAATATTTATCAATACAATTTAAGCTCCTTTAGTCGTCTAAAGGAGCTTATTTATATGCTCTTGTGATTTTTGATAACTATTTCTTATTTAGTTTTGGTATTAGGATTTAATAAAATCTTCAAAGTCTAAGTAAAATTCTTCAAATTTATCCATAGTGTCATTTAGAAAAACCATTGTTTCTTGCCATGTATTTTTATTATGGATGCTAACACCTTCTTTTAATACATAAATTCTTGATATTTCTTTACCATTTTCCAGAAAGAACGAATCGTTATAGATTACATCTGGTAAATAATTTTCAATCAATACCGACTTTAAGGATTCTAACTTCTCGTAATATTTAATCCTATTTTCAAGATTGCTGTCCTCTATATCTAGGGTTACTAAGGCTTTTTTAGTATCAAAATCAAACTTAAAGGAAAAGTCTTTAATTTTTGTATTGTAAAGAATCCATTTCCTTGGAAATGACTTTCCAAATGATATCCAAAATTCCTTACGCATTGCTTTAGATTCTTCTCTGCTAAACATTTATTCACGTTATATGAAAGCAAAAATATTTCATTTCTAGTAAAAGAGAATGTTAATAAGGTTTTTTATTCTTCATTTTATGTTTAATTTCACAGCTAAACTTTTTTGCTTTTAAATAAGGTACGTACACATTTTTTATTTGTACCCTTATATTTTAGCCTTTTAGTTTTAAATTAAATAATTATTAACCCCCTATAAATACCGAATAAATTAATGAAACGTAGAGATTTTGTAATGAAAAGTAGCGCTGCATTAGCAGCTACATCAGTTTTTGGAACTGTTGCAGCGAATTCATTTTCATTTGATAAACCCATTCAAATCGGAGTTATCGGAACTGGAAGTAGAGGAGGAGGTCTTATTCCTTTTTTAAATGAAATAGAGGGAATAACAGTAGGTGCATGTTGCGATGTTTTACCTTTCCGTCTAGAAAAAGGATTAAAGCGAGCAGGAAAGCAAGCTAAATCTTATACAGATTATAATGATCTTTTAGCAGACAAAAATATTGATGCTGTTCTTATAGCTACTCCCTTTGCAACTCACGGAAAAATAGCAATGGATGCTTTGAAAGCTGGAAAGCATGTGTATTGTGAAAAAACAATGACCAGAGGCTATAAAGAGATAAAAGACTTAGTAGATTTAGCTGAAAGTTCTGGTAAAATTGTTCAAACAGGACATCAATATCATAGTTCTAGAATGTATGTTGATATTGTTAAAATGATTAATGAAGGTAAAGTAGGTAATATTACTGCTTTTGAGTGTCAATGGAACAGAAATGGAGATTGGAGAAGAGCAGTGCCAGATCCATCCCTTGAGCATGCCATTAATTGGCGTATGTACGAAGAGTTTTCAGGGGGATTAGTAGCTGAATTATGTTCACATCAGATAGATTTTGTTAATTGGGTAACCAAGTCTACTCCTAAACGTGTTATGGGAATGGGAGGAATTGATTATTGGAAGGATGGTAGAGAAACATACGATAATGTGCATCTTATGTATGAATACCCTCAAGGTGTAAAAGCTACTTTTACATGCTTAACTTCTAATGCAAAAGATGATTACCAAATTAAAGTTATTGGAGACAAGGGAACTTTAATATTAGACTATACAAAAGCTTGGTTTTATCCTGAAGGGAGAAAACAAAATAGTAAAGTGTTAGGAGATGTTGATGGCGTTTCTGGTGCTACAATTACTACTGGATGGGATGAAGGTAAAGGGATACCATTAAATATAGATCATGAGGATCCAAGTAAGCAAGCTTTAATGGATTTTAGAGATAGTATCTTAACAAATAAGCAACCTATATCCAATGTGGTAACTGGAGCAAATGCTGCAATTGCCGTACAAATGGGAATAGATGCAATGCATCAAAATAGAATTGTAACTTGGGAAGAATCGTCTTTGTTATAATTTAGACGTAATAAGCAATTACAATCCCCAAGAGAATTACGATTAATTTTCTAAGGTTAAATTTATGTCCTTCTGAGCTTTCAAAAAGTATAACAGTTGAGATATGTAAAAAGATACCAATTACAATAGCCGATATTTCATGATAGTAATCCTTTGCTATTTGGAAATTATCGGCTATATAGCTTCCTAAAGGGGTCATTAAAGAAAAGAAGATTAAGAAAGCAGCTATTTTAGTTTTACTCATCTTAGAGTTTATAAAAAAAGTGCTAAGAATAATCGCGATCGGAATTTTATGGATTATTATTCCGTAAACTAAAGTATCGTGTTCATGCATCGGAAAACCTTCTAAAATGGAATGGATACTTAAACTAACAAATAGTAACCAAGGGAATTTATTCATATCATCATGGATATGAACATGGCCATGTTCAGCTCCTTTCGAAAAGAACTCCAAGAAAATCTGTAGTAATATTCCAAGCATAATAAAGACTCCAGTTCGTTTGGTGTCTCCATGATGATATACTTCTGGAAAGAGATTAAAAACAGTAATAGACAATAAAAATGCCCCACTAAAAGCTAAGAATAGCTTAAGGTTGCTCTTTTCATTGAATTTAAAAAGGACAACGATTAAGAATCCTATAAGTACAGCTAATATTGGAAGTAGATAATTTAACATATTAAAATCCCTATTTTAATGGGCATATCTTGTATTTATTATTTCAGCGAGCTAAATTAATGTATTTTTGTCTTTTAAAGTAAATACAATATGCCTAATAATTTTAAAATGGTAGCTAAAACCATGTTTGGTTTTGAAGAGGTGCTAGAAAATGAACTCAGAAAGTTGGGGGCTCTTAATATAGAAAAGGGAGTTAGGAATGTTTCTTTTGAAGGGGATCAAGGGTTTATGTACAAAGCAAACCTTTGCCTGCGTACAGCTATAAAAATTTTAAAGCCTATTCATAGTTTTAAAGTAAGGGACGAGCAAGACCTTTATGATAAAATATATAAAATGGATTGGGAAGCATATATGTCTTATAACAATACGTTTGCTATAGATGCTACAGTAAATTCAGAAAAATTTAACCATTCTTTATTTATAGCATTAAAAACAAAAGATGCTATTGCAGATAAGTTTAGAAATACTGTAGGAAAACGTCCAGATGTAGATTTGAAATATCCAGATCTTAGAATAAACATACATATCCAGAAAGATATATGTAATGTCTCTTTAGATAGTTCTGGTCAGTCTTTGCATCAGAGAGGTTATAAAACAGCAACCAATATAGCTCCTATAAATGAGGTTTTGGCAGCAGGAATGCTGTTGCTAAGTGGTTGGGATGGCCAGTCGGATTTGCTTGATCCAATGTGTGGAAGTGGAACAATTCCAGTAGAGGCTGCAATGATTGCTTGTAATATTCCAGCAAATATCAATAGAAGAGAGTTTTCTTTTGAAAAATGGAGAGATTATGATCAAGATTTATTTGATAAGATTGTAGAGAGTAGCCTCAAGAAGACAAGGGAATTTCACCATAAAATTTATGGTTTCGATAAAGCGCCTTCAGCGGTAACAAAAGCAATTGACAATGTAAAAAATGCTAATCTATCTGATTATATTACTATTGAGAGGCAAGATTTTTTTGCTTCAGTTAAGCAAACAGAAGGAAAACTGCATATGGTTTTCAATCCGCCTTATGGAGAACGATTACAGATAGATATGGAAGCTTTTTATGCTGAAATTGGAGATACATTAAAGCAAAGCTATCCAAATACAGATGCTTGGTTTATAACTTCAAATATGGAAGCAATTAAAAATGTTGGTTTGAGACCTTCAAGAAGAATTAAACTTTTTAACGGGAAGCTAGAAAGTAAGTTATTGAAGTATGAAATTTATGAAGGTAGTAAGAAAGCTAAATTCAATAAATACTAGTAGTTAGTTAAAACTTAATTAATAATAAAATATAAATATATGCTCAGAGCCTAACATCTGAGCATATATTTTGGAATATAAAATCGATAAATAGTTTATAAAATGAAGCCTAAAACAAAAGCATTAATATATAATTTAGTAGGGTTTATTGGGATATTTTTAATCCTTCGTTTTAGTTTATTGTATCTGATTGAAGATGTATCTCATATTGTTCTAGTTCTAATAGCAGCTTTTTGCAGTAGTTTATTAGCTCCAAAATTTGCCGTAGTAGAAATTGAAGATAAAGAGCAGATTAAAATGAAGTGGATTTTCTTAAAAGGTTTTAAAGATGTAAACTAGTTATTTTCTGGTTTATCCTTTTCTTTCTTTTTAGGCTTATCACTTTTAAATATTGGAATTAAATAAGATAAAGTGTAGTTGTAACCTACCCCAAATCTACTTCCGTCTGTAACCTTGTTAAAGCCAGGGATAAATAAGTTTGGAAATTGACTAGCTTCAGTCTCGTTAATTAAGAAATTAAGGCGGACACTTCCACTTAAATATAAATTTCTGAAAAGCTCTACTTTAAGTCCAAAAACTACTTCTGTCCATTGTGCATTTAATCCACTGTAAGTACCCAACATATCTTCTCCTGTAATTCCAGCGGCAGTTTCTCCCCAAAATTGATTAGGATTATATACTTGGTATTCATTTAATGTTTGATCAAAAGTACTGAGTCCGAAACGAATTCCTATATTTATAATATTCTCCATTCCATACCAATTCTCATAGGTATTCCAATCAAAACCAATTTTTACGTAGCTTCCGTTAGTAGTGAAATTAAAGTTGTCTTCTTGAGTTGTTTTTTCTTCATTACCAAGCTCTGCAGCAACATAAAAGTTGTGTGAAACTCTAAAATCAGCTACAAGTTCTAAACCTCTATAGTCATCGTCAATAAGAGAACGAATTGGCTTACTAAGGTCTATTCCAACACGTAAACCGTAACGTTGTTTGTATGAGATACTGTCATTTACAATTTTCTCTATAGGGGCAATAGAATCAGTAACAACACTATCTATTGCTTTTGTTTCCTCCTGAGAAAACCCAAAAAAAGTAAAAAGTAAAAATAGACTACTAAAGATATATTTTAACATGTATGGTGTCTTGATGTTCTAAATTTGTGTCTTGGTCTAATAAAGCAAGAATCCACTCGTCAGGATTAGGATCGGGCCCTGTATACTCAGGATTTAAGATACTAACTAATTCTGAAAAATTAACTCCATAGCCACAACCTCTTGAAATAAAATATTCTTGACGAGCGTAATTAAATTGTAAAGTGTCGATATCTCCAGTTTCTAGACCATCGTCATCATCTTGCGAATTATAAATAAATAAAAACTTACTTGTAGTTTCAGATGTTCTTAAGGGGATATCTACTTCAGTTTGACTAGATCTGTCTGAAAACGTGTTTAATGTATCAACGACTTCATCATTATTATCTAGTCCTATAATTCTTAAATTAGGAACAGCTTTTTCTTCCTCTTGATCTGAAAAGTCATAAAAACCTACTTTCAGATATGGTGTAGTCTGCGTTTCCTCTGGACAGATATCATCTTTTTCACAAGCGGAAAAAATAGCTCCACCAATGGCTAATATAAAAAATACTGCTAATAATTTCTTCATCTTAATTAGTTTCCTTCTTTAGCGGAAGATTATTTTATCTTCTTTGTAAAAGTACAACGTTTTCCACATGATGTGTTTGTGGGAACATATCTACAGGCTGCACCTTAATTACTTTATATAAATGATCCATAAGTGCAAGGTCTCTAGCTTGAGTAGCACTGTTACAGCTTACATAAACTATTTTTTCTGCAGCGATATTTAATAACTGCTGCACAACATCTTTGTGCATTCCATCTCTTGGAGGGTCTGTAATTACTACATCAGGCTTGCCATTTTGCTCGATAAAAGTATCGTTAAATACTTCTTTCATATCCCCTGCGTAGAAAGTAACGTTATCTATCCCGTTTAATTGTGCATTTGCCTTTGCATCTTCAATAGCTTCTGGAACAGATTCTACACCAACGACTTTTTTTGCTTTTTTAGCAACAAATTGAGCGATGGTTCCTGTTCCTGTATATAAATCGTATACAAGCTCATCTCCAGAAAGGTCTGCAAAATCACGAGTTATTTTATACAACTCATACGCTTGTTCAGAATTTGTTTGATAAAAAGATTTAGCATTTATTTTAAACTTTAAACCTTCCATCTCCTCAAAGATGTGATCTCTACCAGCATAACATACTATTTCTTGATCATAGATAGTGTCGTTTGGCTTTTGGTTGATTACATATTGGAGTGACGTAATCTCTGGAAACTCCTCTTTAAGGAAATCTAATAATAGTTCTCTTTCTTCTTTTTTATCGTCGTAAAGCTGAATTAAAACCATAATCTCTCCCGTAGAAGAAGTACGGATCATCATCGTTCTTAATAAACCAGTTTGATTACGTGGATTAAAGAATTCAAAATTATTTTTTAAAGCAAAATCTTTAACAGCTGTTCTAATGGCATTAGATGGATCTTCTTGAAGATGACATTTATTAATGTCTAAGATCTTATCCCACATACCTGGAATATGAAATCCTAAGGCATTCTTATCTCCAAAATCTTTATCGCTTTGGATTTCTTCTAACGTAAGCCAGCGGCTATCAGAAAAAGAAAACTCCATTTTATTGCGATAAAAGTATTGCTTTTCAGAACCTAAAATAGAAATGAATTCTGGTAATTCTATTTTTCCTATTCTAGCTAGATTGTTTAGAACCTCTTTTTGCTTGTAAAAAAGCTGATGTTCATAAGCCATGTTTTGCCATTTACAACCCCCACAGACTCCAAAATGCTCACATTCAGGATTTGTTCTCTTCGGAGACTTTGTATGGAACTTGGCTATTTTACCTTCAAAAAAGGCTTTGCGCTTTTTAAAAGTTTGTACATCTACAATATCTCCCGGTACTGCATATGGTAGAAAGATTACGCGTCCGTCAGGAGCTTTGGCAACTCCTTTTCCTTTAGCGGCAGCATCTATTACTTCTACCTCTTCAAAAATCTGTTTCTTGTTCTTTCTTGCCATGCCGCAAAAATAGGATTTTTAGTTTGAATGTTACTTATAAAATTATAAAGTTGATAGCTATAATTTTTCAGTAATTAAGATGATACAAGAGAAAATCTGTAATCTTAAATAATTAGTAATTGTCTCTTATCCATTCTAAAAGTGGAGTCATATGTTTTTTTACTTCTGTACTTCCACCTCGATAATGGTTATTCATAAAACTAAAAATTAATACCTCACCAGATTTTGTTTCTATATAACCACTTAAACAATAATTGTTGCTTAAAGTACCCGTTTTAGCATGGATATATGGTTTTGGATTTCCTTTAAAATAATTTTTTAAAGTTCCTGTTTCTCCTCCAGTAGGGAAAATATCAAAGAGCGTTTCTGTAGGAATTTCTTCATATAATTTATCTAGAACAAATACCATAGATTGTGGAGTGAAAAGATTATACCTTGAAAGTCCAGAACCATCTACCCATCTTGGATTCTGCTTAATGCCTGATAAATCGTTTTCAAGAATGTAATCTTGTGCTTTATGGCTACTTAATTTATCTCCCAAAGTAGAAGAGGAAAGTATTAAAAGCTGTTCTGCAATAAAATTATCACTCACATGCATCATTCTTTTATATACGGAATCTGCTTTTATTCCATAAATAATCTTTTTTTCTCCTTCAGGAAATGTAGAAGTAATTTTTATTTTCTTCTGAAGGATGTTTTCTAAAATACCTTTTACAACTATACTGTCTGTAATATATGGGATTTCGACGGTGTCTTTTTTTGAAGGATTTAAATAAAACTTATTTTCATGCATCGAACGCCTTTGTTGTGCATTTATAAGACTAATATTTTCTTTAAAATAATCAGGCGAAACGTACAACGAACCTTCATTATTTACAGTAACTACATTTCCATATAAAGGAAACGAACTTCGCTCAGGAGCATAATAGGTATCGTAATCATCCCAAGACCAGCCTGGTCCATATTTAGAGTCCTCTAGATTGTTATAATATAAGTTTATATGTTGTTGATTTTTTAAGAATGAGATTGCCGTACTGTCTTTTAAATAAGGATGTAAACTGGCTGGATTACCAACTCCTTCAATGTAAATTTCATCATTTTTAACCAAATACTTTAGTGTAGGTAAGTTCTCTGGAAGTAATTTGTGTGCTGTATAAAGAGTGAAAATTTTAGTATTACTAGCAGGAGTAAAGTATTTAGCTCCGTTATAATCTATAATCGTATCACCCGACTTTGGATTGTAAACAAAAAGACCTGTAAATTGATTTTTAAAAAAATCAGCATCCAAGTCAGTTTTTACTTCCTTAGGAAGATTCTTTACGGAAGAACAAGCAATACTGTTTAGAACAACGATTATTAATAATAGAATTTTTTTCATTTAAGTATAATATTTTTAAAAATGTGAAATTAATTAAAAATGAATATCTATAGGTTATGAGTCGCATTTTAATCTCAACTATTTAACAATTTTACGTGTTAATTTTTTAATCTAATAAAAATTAACTATTTTAGGAGCACCTAAATCTTAATTATTATGTTTAAAAATACTTTTTCTTTCGATGGAAGAATTCGAAGAACAGAATATGGACTAAGTTTAATTATTACCTTCATTGGCTATCTCATAGCATTTTCATTAACCACATTATTAGCATCTTGGATAACTATCGACACAACTGGAGTAGGTTTGTTGTTTTGGGTATTCTTTTTACCAGTATTCTATTTTAATATTACTCAGAATACAAAAAGATGTCATGATCTTGGTAAAAGTGGATGGTTTCAGATGATTCCATTTTATATTATTATGCTTCTTTTTATAGAAGGTAAAGAAGGAACTAATGCTTATGGACGAAACCCTAAAGAGATTTGTCTTTATGAAAACATGCAAGAGGCAACTAGAGCGTCATAACTTTAACAATTAAGTTTTGATTTTAACTATTAGCCAACAATTTTATATTGAAACTAACGTTAATTTTAAACAACCAATTTAATAAACAAAATATAGGATGGCAAGAGCTATGTTTGAGTACACTAAAACGGTGTTGCAAAAGGTAAGCTTCGATCCTAGACTCTTTTCAAGAGAACTAGAGAAAGCAGCAAAAAGGTTGCTACCTTATGAATTAGATGAACTTAGAATTTGGGTTAATCTATATATTCAAGGTAGGCCAGAATTATCAAAATCTTTAATTTATTTCAATCAATAATATAAAAGCCACTATTAAGTGGCTTTTTATTTATATAATCTAACAGGTTTATACACTTTTTATTGATGTATCTTACTTGTTAATAGGACTTATTATTTTTACATTTTGGAATGCTATAGCTCCGCGAAGTACTCCTGCAATAATGTCTTTTAGAGCATCGGTGATATGCATTTTTAACTCACTTTTATGGTATATTAAGCTTACCTCTCTTGCTGGATTAGGTTCCGTAAAATAGCGTAAATTCTTTTTCTGATTATCGCTAACATCTAATGTGTGTAAATAAGGTAGTAAAGTCATACCTAAACCTTCATCAGCAAGCTTCATCATTGTTTCGAAGCTACCACTTTCTAATTGGAAATGGTCATCTTTAAAACCTTTTTTAGATTTACATAAATTTATAACTCCATCTCTAAAACAATGGCCATCTTCTAAAAGGAGAATATCATCAATATCTAAGTCGTTTACACTTATTTTATCTAATTTATTTAATCTGTGATTCTCTGGAATATAAGCTACAAAAGGCTCGTAAAATAAAACTCTTTCTTTTATATTTTCATTCTCAAGAGGAGTTGCAGCAATTGCAGCATCTAAATATCCATCCTCAAGTTTTTCAATTATTGTTTGCGTACTTAATTCTTCAATTTTTAAGTTGACTTTTGGATATTTATTTACAAAGTTTTTTAAAAATAAAGGAAGTAAAGTTGGCATCACTGTAGGGATAATTCCTAATCGGTATTCTCCTCCTATAAATCCTTTTTCTTGGTCTACAATATCTTTAATTCGATAAGATTCATTGACAATATTTTTAGCTTGCTCTACAATTTTTTTACCAACTTGAGTGAGTTGAATTGGCTTCTTACTCCTGTCAAAAATTAAAATATCTAGTTCATCTTCTAATTTTTGTATTTGCATACTTAAAGTAGGTTGTGTAACAAAACTCTTCTCTGCTGCATGTGTGAAGTTTTGATATTCAGCAACCGATAAAACATATTGTAATTGTGTAATTGTCATCCTAAATAATTTATTACAAAGTTACAAAACTATTAGAAAACTTTATAGCGAGATGTATTTTTCATTTGTTCCGCTTATGGGGTGAAGTGTTGAGATAAGAACATGTATCACCCAAAACATTAATTATTTAGATCAATCCTCTAGCTTTAATCTCTAGGTATTTATTTATAGTATCTATGGTAAGATTTTCTGGAGAAGTAAGAATAGAGTAAATCCCATATTTTTTTAACTCATTTACAATAAGACGCTTTTCGAAAGCAAATTTTTCGGCAATAACCTTATCATATACTTCTTGAATAGAATTTGCTTCTTCTTTTATTAGTGAATCTAATTCCGTATTATCAAAAAATATAATTACTAAAAGATGATTCTTAGCAATAGCTTTTAAATAGGGAAGCTGTCGATGGAGCGCATCTAAAGTTTCAAAATTTGTATATAAGAATAGGAGACTTCTTTGGTTAATATGAGTTTTTATGTCTCCATAAAGTCTACCAAAATCACTTTCGAAATAATCAGTTTCTATATTATAAAGAGTTTCCAGTATAAGATTCATCTGACTATTTCTACGTTCTGCAATTACCGTGTTCTCTACCTTTTTTGAGAAAGTAAACATTCCTGCTTTATCTTGCTTTTTTAAAACAACATTACTTATTATTAAAGTAGAATTAATAGCATAATCTAATAAACTTAGTCCGTTAAAAGGCATTTTCATAACACGCCCCTTGTCAATAACAGAATATACAGGTTGTGACTTTTCATCCTGAAACTGATTTACCATCAATTGATTTCTCTTAGCGGTAGCCTTCCAATTTAGAGTTCTAATATCATCACCTTGAACATATTCTTTAATCTGTTCAAACTCCATGGTATGACCAATTCTACGGATTTTTTTTATTCCGTACTGATGCAAACTATTTGAAAAAGCCATTAAATCGTACTTTTTAAGCTGTAAGAATGCAGGATATGTAGGCACCATTGTGTTTTCAGAAAACCGATAGCGTTTACTAGTAAAGCCTATAAAACTTGAGATATAAATATTTAATTTCCCAAAATAGTATTCTCCACGTTCGGTAGGTCTTAATTCATATTTTAAGATTACTTTTTCTGATGGTTTTAAAGCTTTTGAAATTTTAAAATCTCTGATTTGAAACTGTACCGGAATTTCATCTATTACAATTGCATTTACTGAGAAATTATACTGATTTTCTAATGTTATATGTACTGTGTTTTTGTCTCCATTAGAAAATTTATCTGGAGCCTCCCTAGAGACAATCAGTCCTTTTTTTACGAAGAAAAGAATAAGAATATCTAAAATAAAAAATACTATAAAGCTAAATAATACTATTTGCGAAATAAAAAACAACCACTCTAAAATAAAACTCAATAGAAATAGGACTACTATTCCTGAAGCGAAATAGTAAAACCTGTTTTCAATATATAATTGTTTTATAAGTTTCATGTTTAGCAAATACGTATTTTAAAATTTATTTTGATCCTTTTGAACTTTATTTAGCTATCTAGGGATTTCTATAGTTTGGATTAATTGATTTACAATTTGCTTAGCAGTAATTCCTTCCATCTCTCTTTCAGGAGTTATTATAATTCGATGCTGAATTACAGGTAACGCTACTTTTTTAATGTCTTCAGGAGTTACAAAATCTCTTCCGTTTATTGCTGCAAAAGCTTTAGAAGCCTTTAATATAGCAATAGATGCTCTAGGAGAAGCTCCCATGTATAGAAACTCATTATTTCTTGTTTGATGAATTATCTCTGCGATATATTTGATGAGATTAGGTTCTATGATAATTTCATTTACTAATTGCTGATATTTTATGACTTGTTCTTCAGTAAGGAAAGAGTTTACCTTATCTATTTTTTTATTTTCTTTAAGCTGATGCTCTCTTAAAATAATATCTACCTCTTCTTCTAAAGAGGGATAAGTAATGTCAATTTTGAATAAAAAGCGATCCAATTGCGCCTCTGGAAGTCTATAAGTTCCCTCTTGCTCTATAGGGTTTTGCGTGGCTAGAACCATAAAAGGAGGGGTTAATATATAACGAGTACCATCCATAGTTATTTGCTTTTCTTCCATTACTTCAAAAAGAGCAGCTTGTGTTTTTGCAGGAGCCCTATTTATCTCATCGATTAAAAGCATATTCGTAAAAACAGGTCCTTTTTTAAACTCAAATTCAGATTTTTTAAGGTCAAAAATAGATGTCCCAAGGATATCAGAAGGCATTAGATCTGGAGTAAATTGTATCCTGCTAAAATCTACTGTTAGTGTTTTTGCTAGCAATTTTGCTGTAATTGTTTTTGCCACGCCAGGCACACCTTCAATTAATACATGTCCGTTTGCTAATAATGCAGTAAGGAGCATATCAATAATGTGTTTCTGACCAACAATTACTTTTCCTAGCTCCGTTTTTATGTTGTTTATAGCTTCCTGTAACTCTGTTAGATCAACTCTATTTTTAAAAGCTAAATCTTCATTTTGTGAAACTTGTTCTTTATTTTGATCCTCTGCTTGATTTTCTAATGGTGTATCCATGGCTTATTTTTTCTGATAGAATTTTTCAATGAGTTTATTTAAATCGATTAAATTTTCTTCTGTACAATTAGACTTGTCTTTTATAGAAAGTATGTAATCGATTAGTTTTTTTACTTTTTCTTCCTTAACGCCAGATTTTAATGAAAGCTGATGTATGAATTTCTCATCCAACATCGCAGTATTTAGATGGTAATCACGACGTATTTTTTCAAAGAAATAAGTGATTTTTTTATTTATTATATTATTGTGATCCTTAGATTCATAATAAAGGTTTGCAACTGTTTTTGTAAACTGGACGGTTGTGTTTTGTAATGGTGTTATGATTGAAATTGCACGTTGCCTTCTTTTAGCGTTGAAAAGCATAAATGTAATAATAAAAAATACGGCTAATAACCATGCCCATTTTAAAGCGGGTTTTGAAAATATATACCGCAGGGGAGAGTCAGAAATATAATTGCCTTGTTTGAAATCAGAATCAAATAAAACTGTTCCGTCTGGTAAGTATGATAAAACATCCGTTACATATTTATAATTATCACCTTTTAAAAGATAGTAATTTGTAAAGGCATACGGTTGTGTATGCAGAAGGATAGCTCCCTTTTTGTATTTTATTTTGACAAAATTAATATGTGTGTCTTCAAAATCTTGATACCCTAAAACAGTTGTGGTTTCTTTATTTAATTTTTTGAAATAATAATTACTTCTTCCTTTAGTATCAGTAATAGAATCGCCCTTGAAAGCATTATTGGCCAATCTAAATTTAGCACTTCCTTGAAAGCTATATTTATTATCAATTACAAATTGAAGTGAGTCTTGCAAGATTTCAGGAAATCCTTCCGAAGCTATAAAAAGGGTATTCCCTTCCGCAGCAAAATTTAAAAGCTTTTCTATAGAAACTTGGTCAAGATTAAAGCTTGGCTTTATCTTTATATAACTCCCTTTGACATTATAAATATCTTCATCCCAATTGTAATGATCTTCTAAGAATTCATAGGCAGTTTCATGTAAATCTATAATTGAATCGTTAGGGAATTGCGTTGGCAACTCATCACGAAAAACTTTTATTCCAAAGGGGATTGCATCTTTTTCACTAAAACTAGGTGCCCAATCAATAGGTTTAGGCCTAGAAGCCTCAAAAGCAATAGCTCCAATGAAAAGGAGTGTTAATATGGCGATATATATTTTTAGTGTTTTGTTCATTTCTTAACCGATTTTATGAGGGTTTCAAAACGAACAGCTGCATTTTTATAGGCGGCTTCTTCAATAGGGAATTCTCCGTACCAGATATAATTGTAAAGGTAAGAGGAATATGAAAATTTAGACTTTAGAGTCTTGTCGTCAATTTCATTTATATAATCGCTATTTGTTTTTTCAGCGTCATAATGTATGTGCTCTCCATCAGACAATTCTTTTAAAAGCCATAAATAATAATAACGAACCGCAAGGCGATAGTTTTTGTCATTATAAGCTTGCGCTATTAATTTTTCAAAATCTGTAGTATGAAGATTGGCTTCCACATCGTGGATGTTTAATGCTTTTTTATCAGAATATCTTCCAAAAATCCAATTCCCTTCTTTATTTAAAATCGCTTTCACGATGATATAGATTACGAATAGAAATATCAGAAGATAAATAACTCTAGAAATGATAGTTACCAGTTGTTCTGCTTCAATATCATCATTTAGTTTAAAGAGATCATTAATAAGGTCAGTAAACCATTTTTTTAATCTTGAAAACCAACCATTGGGATTGGTTTCAGATTCGTAATTGTATCTGTCAGAAGTATACTTTTCTTTAAAATTAGCTTCATAATTCCGCTTTTCTATCGTGGTATTATAATCGACCCTTAAAGAATCTTCAGCTTTAATTTTTTGCAAGGAATTTTGCCCATAACCAAAAGTTATAGAAAGGTAAATAAGAAAGAAAAATATCTTTTTGAGGTGCATATTAATAACTTCCTATTTCGTCGATTTCGCTTTTGGTATTAATATTTTCGGTGTCCTCTTTTAAGCTGAAAAATATGATACTCTGATTCATCTGTAAAATGGTAGTAAGAATTATGTTCACAAAAAATGCAACCATATAGACGGCAGTTAACATAGTAATAATTGTCATAGATTGGTCTGTAGTATTCATATTAGAAGCTTCTTCTGCACCTAAAACTAAAGAGCCCATAGCAAAGGAATATGGAATTAAAGTAACAATACCTTGTACCACTTGAATCATGATATAAAATAAAGCCACGCAGCCATTAGCAGCCCAGAAGTTCTTAAAAGAAAGATTAAAACCATAAGAAAAACACTCGAAAACTCCTTTGTTTGTCTGTAAATATGTGATGAATGCGATATAATAAAATTGTGATAACCAAGCTACAGCAATTAGTAGAAGTGGAATTCCAATGATTGTAATAGTTAAAATCACGATAATAAGACCTAAGGCCATAAACAAAGGAATCGCGATTAAAATTCCTGCAAGCAGGAAGGTAAATATTTTTCCTAAATTAGATTTTAAAGCGTCAACGATATCATTTTTAGAGAAATCACTGCCTTTATTTTTTTCATATAAAAGAAAATAAAGAGGTGTGTAGGCATAATTTACAATTCCCAATAGTAACGCTATTATTACAAATAGAAAACCAAATATAACTAAGACTCCTAGATTTTGGTCTAGGTAGTTGGTTAGAGAGTTACCTCCGTCTCCAAAAGTATCTGAGAAAATTACATTAGTATAGAATCGAGAAAAGAAAAACATCATTACTAAAAGAATAATGATTAAGATTCCATTTATTATAAAGTAGTTTTTATAAAAATGTTTTCCGTTTTCTCTTAGAAACGTAAATGTGTCTGAAAAATAATCGCCAAAAGTTCTAGATTTATATAGCTGCATATGCTTTAGTTAGTTTTTTATATACAATTCTTGGGTAAATTAAATAGTAGAATGAAATGATACTAAGTGTAATTAAAATAATTCCTATTGATAAAAAGTGAGGCATGGTATCAGAATATCTAGTTACAAAACCTTCTAGAAATCCTGCTGATATTGTAAAGGGAAAAGTGCTGATTAATATTTTGACTCCGTTTTTGACTCCAATTTTAAAGGATTCTATTCTAGAAAAAGTTTTAGGAAATAGAATGCTAGCTCCCAATAAAAGTCCTGCTGCGCCTTCAATTACAATAGCAAAAATCTCCATAGCTCCATGGATCCAAATTCCACGAACACTTTCCCAAAATACTCCTTCTTGTTGAAACATATATTGAAAAGCTCCAAGCATGATTCCGTTACTCATAAGTACCCAACCCGTTCCTAAGCCACCAAAAATGCCATATATAAACGATTTTATACCTACAAAAAGATTATTAAAAGTAATAGCAATAAAACCACCCCAATTACTTCCAGTTTTATAAATAGCTACTGGATCTCCTTTTTGAATGTTTTCAATGGTTCGATTAACATAATCTTCACCGAGAATAAGTCGTACAAAAGTATCATCATTAGCAGCAGAGATTACTCCAATAGTAACAAAGCAGAAAAAGATAATAAATGCATAGGCAATATACCTTCGGTATTCATAGACAACAAGTGGAACTTCTGTTTTCCAAAAAGAAAGTATTCTATTAGTATCTTGCCTTTTTGTTTTATAAATTTTTTGAAATGCTTTTGCAGCAAGCTGATTTAGATATTTAATTATTTTACTTTTGGGGTAATAAGTTTGCGCAAAAGAAAGGTCATTAATCAAATGTATGTATTGAGAAGCTAGATCGTCAGGATCTTTAAATTGATTATGAAAAATAGCTTTTTCAAAGCTCAGCCATTTTTCTTTATTTTGTTTAATAAATGCAACTTCTCTCATGTAGAATAAAAGTTTAAATTAAGGAAGAAAATGTCAGAGTTACAAATTAACACCACACAAAATGTAAACATAATGTTTACGGCGGCTTCGGTAGGGGAGCGTATTCTGGCATATGCAACAGATTTCTTGATTAAAATAGCATACGTATCGACAATAGGATATTTTATTTTTTACTTAACAGGACTCTGGGATTATATGCGATCTCTAGACGATTGGTCGCAAATGGCACTTATAATTCTATTTTTACTTCCTGTAATTTTTTATACTTTATTGTTCGAATCTCTTCTAGAAGGGCAAACGATTGGTAAAAGGATACTGAAGATAAAAGTGGTTAAAATTGATGGTTATCAAGCTTCTTTTTCTGATTATGTAGTACGTTGGTTGTTTAGAGTTATAGATATTAATATGATGTCTGGGATTGTAGCATTAATTAGTATAATTGTAAGTAATAAGAGTCAGCGATTAGGAGATATTACGGCAGGTACTTCTGTGATTACTTTGAAGGATAAAGTAACAATGAATCAAACTATTCTAATGGATCTTGCTGAAGATTATAAGCCAACCTATCCTTTGGTGATTAAATTATCTGACAATGATGCAAGAATTATAAAAGACACATACGAAACTGCTAGAAAGGCATCGGATCATAAAACGATGCAAAAGCTAAAAGATAGAATAGAGAAAGTAACAGGAATAGAGTCCGTTCACAATAATACACATGCGTTTGTGAAAACTGTTTTAAAGGATTATAATTACTATACACAACACATGTAATGTTTTATTATATAATAGATTTATTAGGAACTATTGCCTTCACAATTTCGGGAGTAATGGTCGCTATGAATAAACGTCTCGACCCATTCGGGATTTTTATTATTGGATTTGTAACCGCATTAGGAGGAGGAACGATAAGAGATGTGTTATTGGGGATAAAACCAGTAACATGGCTTATAAATTCCACCTATATGTATGTGGTAATGGGAACTGTTTTATTTGCTGTTATTTTTCGAGATAAGTTAAAGTATTTTAATAAGTCTTTATTTCTTTTTGATACAATCGGAATAGGTTTATATACTGTTGTAGGATTAGAAAAAGGAGTCGCTGCTGGATTACACCCCATTATGTGTATAGCTTTAGGAACTGTGAGTGCTTGTTTTGGAGGGGTTTTACGGGATATTTTATGCAATGAAATACCTGTAATATTTAGAAGAAAAGAAATTTATGCAACTGTGTGTATATTAGGTGGAGTAACTTATTTTATATTAAAATTTTTCTCTATAGAAAGTAATATAGCATTTGCTATTCCTATTATAGTAGTTATTGTTGTTCGACTTTTGGCTGTGAAATATGGATTAAAACTTCCTTCAGTTTACAAAGATGAGGTAGACGACGTATGATAAAAACTTATTGCTATTCTACAATTTCAACAGAAATTATATTAACATTTTTTAGAGGCCATTCATCACTTCCCGCAGGTACATTATTTATTTTATCTACTACATCCATTCCTGAAATTACACGTCCAAAAGCTGTATATTTTCCATCTAAATGATGTGCTCCATGTTTGGCAGTCACAATGAAAAATTCAAAAGGGGAAGCTAATTTGTGTGGGTTAGCAACATCATCACTACTTGGCATTGAAATAACGCCACGATCGTGTTTTAGTCCTTTTTTAGTATCAGGTGGAAGTAGGTGAAAACCTATGCTATCTCTCTTTTTTGCTGTAGACATCATGTCTGTATTTCCTCCTTGGATAATAAAGTTTTTAACTACACGATGAAAATAGGTGTTGTTGAAATACTTCTTCTTTGTTAGATAAATAAAATTCGCTCTATGATAAGGGGTTTGATTGTAGAGATCAACGACAAAACTTCCTAAGGAGGTATTTATTTTTACAACATGTTCTAAGTGTTCTTTTTGATATTCAAATAGAAACGGAATTGCATTCTCTTCTGTGAGCACAAAACGTTTCTCTTCTTCCTTTTTACGTTCTAATTCTTTTATTTTTGCTGAATCGACTTTTACAGTGTCTTTAGCATTTTTTTCAGTAGCGGCTTTAGCTTTTTTTGAAGAGTCCCCACAACTTGATAAAATAAATAATAGTATTATTGTAATTACTCTAACTGTATAATAATGCATATGAAATTTGCTGATTTTTACGATTTGATTCCAAAAATAAAAAATATGCCACTACCAGGGCAAGAATCTCATAATAAAATGGCGCCTTTAATTAGGACACAATTATTAAAGGAAGAAAATTATAAGAAAAAAGATCCTAGAAAAGCTGGGGTAGTATGTCTTTTTTATCCTGATGAGCACCTTCATACAAAACTGTTATTGATACTTCGAAAAACATACAACGGAGTACATTCCAATCAAGTAGGTTTTCCTGGGGGAAAGGTAGAGCTTTCAGATAAAAATATTGAAGAAACAGCTTTAAGAGAAACATGGGAAGAGGTTGGGGTCTCTCCAAAGAAGATTCAGCTTGTAAAAAAAATGTCTGAAGTTTATATTCCACCTAGTAACTTTATCGTGCAACCTTTTATAGGAATAGCAGAAAATGAATTGCAATTTGTTTTGCAAGAGGATGAGGTAGAAGACATTATAGAAGTTCCTTTTTTAGATTTTATGAATGACGACATGCTTTTTGAAGAAAACTTAACAACATCTTACGCTAAAAATATAGATGTACCTGCCTTTAAGCTAAATGATTATACCGTTTGGGGAGCTACAGCAATGATGTTGAGTGAGGTTAAAGAAATGTTTAAAAAGCTAATCTAAGGTTAAGATTTTGTATTTTTGTAGCTTTATTAACACTAGCATATAACTATTAGTAATGGGATTGTTTAAGAAAAATCCTTTCGGACATATATTATTCTTAAAAAAGTGGCTTATACGTATAGCGGGGTTATTAACTCATAGACGCTACAGAGGCTTCAATGAACTGCAAATAGAAGGTTCTGACATTATAAAAAACCTTCCAGAAAGTGGAGTTTTATTTATCTCCAATCACCAAACTTATTTTGCGGATGTAGTAGCTATGTTTCATGTTTTTAATGCTAGTTTGAGCGGGCGTGAAGATTCTATAAAAGATGTTACTTATTTATGGCAGCCAAAATTAAATATTTATTACGTAGCTGCTAAAGAGACAATGAAATCTGGGCTATTACCTAAAATATTTGCTTATGCCGGATCTATCAGTATTGAACGTACATGGAGAGCAGGAGGAGAAGATGTAAATAGGCAGGTTAAATTCAGCGATATTTCAAATATAAAAACAGCTTTAGATGACGGTTGGGTAATTACTTTTCCTCAGGGGACTACAAGACCTTGGAAGCCTATCCGAAAGGGTACAGCTCATATCATTAAACAATACAAACCTATTGTAATTCCTGTAGTTATAGATGGTTTTAGAAGGTCTTTTGATAGAAAAGGACTTCGAGTTAAGAAAAAAGGAATTCTACAGTCAATGATAATTAAGGAACCACTGGATATAGATTATGATAATGAATCTATAGATGAGATTGTAGAAAAAATAGAATATGCTATCGAGCAGCATCCTTCATTTTTAAAGGTGATCCCAGAGGAAGCTATTGCAGAAATGGAAGACCTCAATAAAACGAGACAATGGGATTATTAAATTCACTATAGCTATTTTATAGTGTCTATTTTCAATGCTTAGTATTTATAGGAGCATGAAATATGCTATTCTTCATAATTATATTCTTTTTTGCTTGTATTGAAACTCTTCATTTAGCTATCTTGGGGCAATAAACTCAACACATACTATAAAAAGGTTTCAATGGTAAAAAAAATAGCGCTATTAGCTTTATTTCAAATTTTAACTGTTTCCCTAACTGCACAAAAAAAATCAATCTCTGTAGAAGATTTTGATACTTGGAAACAAATCGAAAACAAGAAGATTTCAGAAAATGGAGAATATCTAGTCTACGAATATAACCCAGGAATGGGAGACGGTACATTAGTTATTACAAATCTTAAGAGTGGTAAAACAGATTCTATCTCCAGAGGATACAGTGCTACAATAAGTGGAAAAAGTAGTTTTGTAGCTTTTAAAATTAAAGCTCCAATTGAGATCCGTAGAAAAGAGGAAACTGAAAAAACAAAGAAGAGTAAACGAATAAAAGATTCTCTTGGTGTTTTTATTCTTGAAACTGGAAAGACTCTTAAATATGCAGATAATAGTGGTTTTAAACTTCCTGAGGAAGGTGGAGATTGGCTAGCATATAAAACGATAGTTAAGGTCAAAAAAGATACTCTTTCAGTTGTAAAAGATAGCATAGATAATGACGATAAGAAGAAAAGCAAAGCTAAGAATGATACTATTTTAGTAGCATATAACCCTCTTTCCAAAGATAGTATTGCCTTTAAGGATGTGAATGACTACACTTGGTCAAAATCAGCAAATAAATTACTACTTAGTTTAGAAAAGAAGGATTCTACTCTTACAAGTTCGACTTTAATAAAATTTGATGGAGATACTCAGAAATTTGATACTATTTTTTCTTCTGAAGGAATTATAAAGCAAACTACTCTTGATGAGAAAGGGAACCGTTTAGCGTTTCTACTTTCTAAAGATACTACAGATGTTAAAAACTACGAATTGTATGTTGGTGAGCAGGATAAAGTGAATACTGTAAATACAAGTAGTATAAAAGAATTACCAAAAGGATGGCTTCCTTCAGAGAATCAAAATATTTATTTTTCTGAAGATAGTAAACGTATGTTTTTTGGAACTGCAGAAGCTCAAATTGAACGTGAAAAGGATACGTTGTTAAATGCAGAAAGAGAGCGTTTAGATATTTGGTCATGGACAGATACCGAATTGCAGCCTATGCAAAAACTAAACGTTAAGAAGGATAAGAATAAAACATATTTGGCCGCTTATGATTTTGAAAAGAATGCAGCTGTCCAAATAGGAGATACTATTGTTCCAGATATTAGAATGTATGATGACGGAGATGCTAAATATGCTATTGGAAGTACCGATGAGAAATATAAGAGAGCAACTTCATGGTCTGCACTATTTTTAGATGATTTTTATCTTGTAGATACAGAAACTGGAGTGAAAAAGGAACTAATTACTGGTCAGAATAACGTTTGGGTAGGACCATCGCAAAAGTACGCTGTTTATTATAATAGAAATGATAGCATTTATTATTCTATAAATATTGCTTCTCAAAAGGAGCAGCCTATTACAGATAAAATTAGTGTTGCTTTTTATGATGAATTGAACGATACTCCAAACGATCCGAGACCTTATGGTATTGCTGGTTGGGAAGAAGATGACAAATCAGTTTTTATTTACGACCGTTATGATATTTGGAAAATTGATCCTTCTGGAGCAAAAGCACCAAAAAATGTAACCAAAAGCGGGAGAGTAAATACTACTGAATATAGATATATTCAATTGGATAGGGATGAAGATTTTATCAATCCGAAGAAAGCACTTTTATCAGTATTTAATGAAACTAATAAGAAAGCAGGTTATGCATATGCTAATTTGCTAAAAGAAAATACTCCAGATGCTTTTATTTATGACGATTATCGTTTTGGAAATCCTCTAAAAGCTAAAAATTCAAATACAGTTCTATACACAAAAGAGGCTTACACTCTATATCCTGATGTGTTAAAAACAGATCTTTCATTTAAAAATTCTGAGAAAGTTACAAATGGAGGTAAGCAGCTTGATAATTATAAGTGGGGGAAAGTTAGTTTAGAAAAATGGACCAATTATGACGGAGTAGAACTGCAAGGATTATTGTATGTCCCAGAAGGATTAGATCCAAATAAAAAGTATCCTTTAGTTTCATATTTCTATGAACGATTATCAGATACGTATCACCGTTTTTATTCTCCTACACCAAGTCGTTCTACAATAAACAAGGTGTTTTATCCAAGTAATAATTACATCGTTTTTGTTCCAGATATTGTATATAAAGAAGGGCATCCAGGAGAAAGTGGATATAACTGTATAGTAAGTGGAGTAGAAGCTATGGAAGCAAAGTATAGCTTTATAGATGGTGAGCATATGGCATTACAAGGACAGAGTTGGGGAGGTTACCAAACTGCATATATTGTAACTAAGACAGATAAATTTGCTGCAGCAATGGCTGGTGCACCAGTTAGTAATATGACAAGTGCCTATGGAGGAATCCGTTGGGGAAGTGGAATGAGTAGAATGTTTCAATATGAACATACTCAGAGTAGAATTGGGGGTATGCTATGGGATGAGTTTGATCTTTATGTAGAGAATTCACCTCTCTTTAAAGCGCCAAAAGTTACAACTCCTCTTTTAATGATGCATAATGATGATGATGGTGCAGTGCCGTGGTATCAAGGAATAGAATTTTATGTTGCCTTAAGAAGACTTGATAAACCTGTATGGATGCTTTCTTATAACGATGAACCTCACAACTTGAAAGGGGAAAGCTGGGGAAATCGTAAAGATTTATCTATTAGAATGATGCAATTTTTTGATCATTATTTAAAAGGAAAGCAAGCACCAGAGTGGATGGAAAAAGGGAGGTCTGCAGTAGAAAAGGATTATAATAAAGGATATTAATTTAGAGTTAGACTTAAGAGAGCTCTAGATATAAAATAAAAACCTTTGCAGATTTACTTCTTAGCTAATCTGCAAAGGTTTTTTATTTAAAGCAATTAGTTTCAACCTAAAAACTTTATTAGAATTAAACATCCATTCTTTTAAGTTCTTTATAATTTCTTTTTAAACGTCTCATTAAGATTCCATAAAGCAGGTAATAAATCCCTAAAAAGAGGGCTATAAAAAGGATGGTCGCAATTATAGAGATTCCAAAAATAATCAGGTAATCTGTAGTGTCTGCTGTTTCGGTAAATTTAGTCCAACCTCCTTGTTGTTGTATGGATAGGTAAATTATTGAAACTATAAATAAAATACCAGCAAAAGTTAAATTGAATATTATATACCGGCGTACGGTTTTCCTTGCTTTAATAATACTTTCTAATAAGCCTTTTACTGAAGATGTTGTAGATACTTTTTTATAGTTTTTATAAAATTGATAAATAAAGAATAGAATTACGATGATAGAACCATACGTGAAATAGTTTAGAAATGGAGGTAACATCTTTTCTTGTTCAAGGGAAGGATGGTAAAAGATACTCATTAGGATTCCTAATCCTAATTCGATTATACTGATGTAAAAAATCCATTTTATAGATGAAGAAGATTTTTTCAACATCATACTATATATATCCTCATAGGAAAGTTTAGGAAGATCTTTTTCCTTTTTCTGCCAATCCTTTTTTAAAAATTCTAATTCGTCCATTAGGGGTTAAGTGTATTTTTTAGTTTTGTTTTAACTCTATTCATCTTCACTCGGGCATTTACCTCAGAAATACCCATTGTTTCAGATATTTCTTTGTAATTTTTATCTTCTAAATACAAAAACACAAGCGCTTTCTCAATGTCATTAAGTTGCTTTATAGCATCATACATTAATTTTAGTTGCTGTTCTTCGGTATCATCATAGTCAATTGCTTTGACTTTATGGATTACCGAATCAAAATCCTGTGTGTGTATTTGACGTTTTGATTTTCGATATAATGTAATTGCTGTATTTAATGCAATTCTATACATCCATGTACTAAACTTAGCGTCTCCTCTAAATTTTGGATATGCCTTCCATAACTGTATGGTAATCTCCTGAAATAAATCGTTATGAGCATCAGTATCATCAGTGTAAATCTTGCATATTTTATGCACGATATTCTGATTATCCTGTAATTCTAAAACAAATTTATGTTCGAGTTCTTTGGTCACAAAAGGTAATTAGGCAATTAAGCACACTTTGTTTTAATGTAAACTTATAATGTGTGTTAATGAGTTAGTAGGTAAAGATAGGAGTTTGTTACAAGTTTAATATAATTTATTTCGACTCCTATTCAATCTATTAAGCTCTTGGGATATATTTATGGATATATTGAATTTTCTCGAAGAATAACTTTAAATTTGAGAAACACAACATTATTAAGCTTTTTAAGTAAAGTAATTACAGATGTAATCTCATTTTATTGAGATTAATTTATAGAGAAAATAACTATTGTATATATGAATATACCTCAAACTAGCTACCCACGAGTTGTTATTATTGGTGGAGGATTTGGAGGCATTGCTTTGGCAAAAAAACTAGCAAAACAAGAAATGCAAGTTGTATTGCTAGACAAACATAATTACCATACTTTCCAACCCTTGTTATATCAAGTTTCTACGGGAGGTTTAGAGCCAGATTCTATAGCTTATCCTATTCGAAAGATACTTTCTAAATATCCGAATTTTTATTTTCGTTTGGCAATGGTAAAAGGTGTAGATTCAGAAAAAAATACATTGGATACAGATATTGGACCTCTTAAATACGATTATTTAGTATTAGCTACAGGTTCTACAACTAATTTCTTCGGAAATAAAGAGATCGAAGCCAATAGTATGATAATGAAAACGGTTCCTGAAGCATTAAACTTAAGAAGTCTTATTCTTGAAAATTTTGAAGAAGCCTTGCTAACAGATAGTATGGACAGGCAAGATGCTTTAATGAATTTTGTAATTGTAGGTGCTGGTCCCACAGGAGTAGAGCTAGCCGGTGCTTTGGCCGAAATAAAAAGAGGAATTCTACCTAAAGATTATCCAGATCTTGATACGCGGAGAGCGCAAATAAATATTGTGCAGTCTGGAGATAAGTTATTAAAAGGGATGAGCGAAAAAGCTTCCGAAAAGGCTGAGGATTACTTAGAAGAATTGGGAGTGAATGTATGGAAGAATACACGTGTTACCAGCTATGATGGAGATTTAGTAACCACTAATACAGATCTAACATTCCATACAGCCACTTTAATATGGGCAGCTGGAGTAAAAGGAGAAACTATAAAAGGAGTTGATGGTAAGGATAGCATCACTTTTAGTAATCGTATAAAAGTAAACGATTATAATCAAGTTGAAGGATTTAAAAATATTTTCGCAATAGGTGATATTGCCTGTATGGTTAGTGATGATTTTCCTGCGGGACATCCTATGGTAGCGCAAGTAGCTATTCAACAAGGAACGCATTTGGGAGTTAATTTGGTGGCTTTTCTAGAAGATGAAAAGGTAATGAAACCATTTGTTTACAAAGATAAAGGAACGATGGCTACCGTTGGAAGAAATAAAGCGGTTGTAGACATGCCTAAATTTAAATTTCAAGGGGTATTCGCTTGGTTTGTTTGGATGTTTGTTCACTTATTTTTTCTAATCGGTTTTAGAAACCGAGTAGTAGTATTTATAAATTGGGTATACAATTATATTCGTTTTGACAGAGAAGCACGTTTGATAATAAGGCCTTATAAAAAGGAAAAAACAAAAGTTGTAAAAATGAATGCGGTAAAAACAGAATAGTTTTACCGCATTTTATTTATAATCTATTCATCATATATATTTTTATAGGGACCTCCTGGAACTTCAAAAAAAGTAGCGTCTACATATCTGTAACCTTTATCTAATGTTTTTATCTGTTGTAAATCCTTTTCAGTAAGTTCTATTTTATAACTATCTAAATTTTCTTTAATTCTCTTTGGATTAGTAGATTTAGGAATTACAGATGTTCCACGACTTAAATGCCAGCTAATTAAAACTTGTGCAGGAGAGCAATCGTGAGCCATAGCAATTTTTGAAATCACCTCATTTTCTAATAAATTTGGCTCATCGTCTTTCTTCATTTCTTGAGAGCGATCTCCAGAGCCTAAAGGAGAATAGCCAGTTAGAATTATAGAATTGTTATTACAGAACTCCAAAAGTTCCTCTTGATGGAGTAAAGGATGTAATTCCACTTGGTTTACTTCTGGCGGAAGTGTAGCGTCTACCAATAGGCTTTTTAATTTTTTTAAACTAAAATTAGAAACGCCAATACTTTTTACAAAGCCTTTGTTGTATGCTTCTTCCATTTTTTTCCAAGTTTCAATTATTGGAGCCTCTTCTGGAGTTAAAAATTCATCTGCTTTACTAGCAAATCCAACATCTGCTTTAAAAGCTACTGGCCAATGTATTAAATAGAGGTCGAGATAATCTAATTGTAAATCTTTTAATGTCTTTTGTAAAGCGGGAATTACTTTATCGCTTTCATGAGCATTATTCCATAGTTTTGAAGTAATCCATAAATCTTCTCTTGCAACAAGACCTTGTGCAAATGCAGTTTTAAGTGCTTCACCAACTTCGGCTTCATTACCATATACGGCGGCACAATCTATATGCCTATATCCAGATTTTATAGCTTCTATTACCGCTTCTCCTACTTTTCCTGGTTCAGATTTCCATGTTCCAAGTCCTATTGCAGGTAGTTTTTGGTCATTTTTTAATGTATAGAATTTCATAGTCTTTATTTTAATTTATTGTATGTAACTCTATAAAGTTCATTATAATATTGGAGATATTGCAATAACAAAAAGTTAAAAATCTTTTCTAGGGTGGTGTTTTTCGATTGTATTAGCAAGGTCATTTCTATCTAAATGCATATAAACTTCTGTTGTAGTTATGCTTTCATGACCCAACATCTGTTGGATGGCTCTTAGGTCTGCTCCTCCTTGTAATAAGTGAGTAGCAAACGAATGTCGGAATGTATGTGGGCTGATATTTTTTTTGATGCCAGCTTTCTCTGTTGCCCTTTTAATTATTGTAAAAATCATGGCACGTGTTAAGTTTTTCCCTCTTCTGTTTAAAAAAACAAAATCTTCATAACTTTTCTGAACATTAATATGTGGCCTTACATCGCTAATATAAATATCGATGTACTTTATAGTAGAAGAGGCTACAGGTACAAAGCGTTCTTTATCACCTTTACCACTAACTTTTATAAACCCTTCTTCAAAAAATAAATCAGATATTTTAAGATTAACCAATTCAGAAACGCGAAGCCCACAGCTATACAAAGTCTCTAACATCGTACGGTTGCGTTCTCCCTCTGGAGTGCTTAGGTCTAACGTAGCTATTATTTTATCTATTTCTTCAATGGCAAGTGTGTCAGGAAGCTTTCTTCCTATTTTAGGAGACTCGATAAGTTCCATTGGATTATCTGTTCTATAGTCTTCAAAAATGAGATAGTTAAAGAAGCTATTGAGTCCTGAAATGAGTCGCGCTTGTGAGCGTACATTTATATTTTTTGCAGTTTCATAAATAAATTCCTGAAGCGTATCAGTGTTTATTTTAATTGGAGAAACTTCCATTTCATGGAGTTCTAAAAACTTAATTAGTTTTTTTATGTCTAGGCAATAATTACTTACAGAGTTTTTAGATAAGCCTCTTTCAATCTTTAAAAAGTTCTGATAATCTATAAGTGCTTGGCTCCATTTCATAATGTGAAAGTACTAATTATTACGATTTGATTTAAAGATTCTGATTTAGAATTAATTTTTATTCAAAGTTGAGATGAGTAATTATTATCCTTAGTTGATGTTAAGGCGATTGACTTTCATTTTAAGAAACATTAGTAAGTAATTAACAATCTGATAACACGAATTTGTAGTCCGATTGAATAGCTTAGCACTATAAACCAATAAAAAATAATAGAATGAAAAAATATTTTTTAGCAGTATTAGCTATAGGAACGTTTGCAATATCTCAAGCTCAAGACGTTCAATTTGGAGCAAAAGGAGGATTTAACTTTGCAAAAATTAATGGAGATGAAACAGATAATATAGACACAAGAACCTCTTTCCATGTAGGTGCTGTCGCAGAAATCCCGTTAAGCGAACAGTTCTCTTTTCAACCAGAAGTGTTGTACTCTTCTCAAGGAGGGAAACAGGATGATTTAAAACTAAAGCTAGATTACATTAATGTTCCTTTGATGGCAAAATATTATGTTGCTGATGGATTAAGTTTAGAAGCGGGTCCACAGATAGGGTTCCTTGTTAATGATGAGGTTTCTTATGATGGAGACGAATTTGATGCTGACCTAGATTTAGATGGAAGTTACAGTAGTGTTGACTTTGGATTGAATTTTGGACTCGGATATAAATTTGATAGCGGATTATTTTTGAATGGTCGTTATAATTGGGGTTTATCAAATATTCTTGATGGTGATTTATCTGATGATTATGACCAGAATAATGGTGTTTTCCAAGTAGGGGCAGGGTTCTTCTTCTAGAATAGCAAACAATATAAAATTAGTTTAAAACGGAGGCATTAGCTTCCGTTTTTTTATGCTAATTTTTTTTACTTTTACGGAAAAGACTACCACATGAAACTTATCATTATCAACGGACCAAATTTGAATCTATTAGGGAAACGAGAGCCTGAAATCTATGGTTCGCAAACTTTTGAAGATTATATGAGAGTGCTTCAGCAAAAATTTAAAGGAGTTTCTATAGCATATTACCAATCGAATGTGGAGGGAGAATTGATTAATAAGTTACATGAGGTAGGTTTTGAATATGATGGAATTATTCTTAATGCAGGAGCGTATACTCATACTTCTATTGGTATTGGAGATGCTATAAAAGGTATTACAACGCCGGTTGTAGAGGTTCATATATCTAATACTTTCGGTAGAGAGGAATTCCGTCATCAATCGTACATATCTCCAAATGCAAAAGGAGTTATTCTTGGTTTCGGGATGCAGAGTTATGATTTGGCTATTCAAAGTTTTCAGAATTAATAAACAAAAGCTTAAAATAGCTTTCCCCAAATATATAATACTCATATATGCCTTATAAAACTTATTTTAATTGGAGCACAGGAAAAGACAGTGCTTTGGCTTTATATAAAATACTTAAGAATCCTAACTTTACAATTGATAAATTGGTTACTACTATAAATTCGGATTTAGATAGGGTTTCTATGCACGGGCTTCGGAACGAATTATTATTTAAGCAAGTAGAAAATATTGGGATTCCTTTAAAAACAATTGCTTTATCAGGAAATGTTTCTATGTCATCATATGACAGGACGATGAAACAAGCGATGAATGAATTAAAGTCAGAAGGTTATACACATGCTGTTTTTGGAGATATTTTTTTAGAGGATTTAAAAACGTATCGTGAAGAGAAATTACAAGAAGTTGGTGTTAAATCTGAATTCCCTTTATGGAAAATAGATACCAAAGCTTTGATTGAAAATTTTATAGCGCTTGGGTTTAAAGCAATCACTGTGAGCGTTAACGCTAAGTTATTAGATAAATCTTTTGTAGGGAGAATTATAGATCAGCAATTTATTGACGATTTACCAGCTGAGGTAGATGTTTGTGGAGAAAATGGAGAATTCCATACGTTTGTCTTTGATGGCCCGTTATTTAAGTCGCCAGTTTCTTTTAAGATAGGCGAGAAGGTTCTAAAAACATATACGCCTGCAAAGAGTAATAATGATAACTGTTTTAAGGACGATGAATGTTTTAAAGATGAGAAAGAAGTAACATGGGACACTTCTTTTTGGTATTGTGACTTACTCCCCGAATAAAATAAATATGCCCCGTAAAGAAATCTTTACGGGGCATGTAAATCTATAAATGAAAACGTTAATTAAGTAAAATTCAATATTAGTTTATAGATTTCTAGAATTTATAACCAAATCCAACTTGGAACGTGTGGTTTTTAAACTCTTGATTGTCCATTTGAGCAATGTCAATAACTCCAAGGTTGTAACGTCCGTCAAAGAAAAGTCCGTTATTAAGCTCATACCCTAAACCAAAGTTTACACCAAAGTTTACATCTGTTACAAACTCATTGATGTTTGTTGTTGTTTCAGCTAATTCGTAACCGTTACTTCCACTTTCTACTTCTTGCTCTGCATTTAAAAGGAATCCAACTTGTGGACCAACTTGAACATTTAAACCTTTGTATACTCTATATTTAAGCATAACAGGTACATTTAAATACTCTAATCTTACTGTAGTTTCTAAAGAGTTAACTCCAGAAGCATCAAAAGTTTTAAAAGTTTCATGAGCTCCTTGTGAAGAGTACAAAACCTCAGGTTGAATAGAAACTCTATCAGAAAATGCATATTCAGCAAATAAACCTCCGTATAATGCAACTCTAGCATTGTCTACATCGCCATTGTCTCCACTAATATTAGAGAAGTTTGTTCCCCCTTTAATACCGTAATTAAAACCTTGTGCGTTTGTAGTAGCTATAAAACCAAATACAGCTACTGCAATAAAAAATAATTTCTTCATGTTCGATATTTTTTAAATTCGACAGCAAATGTATGTAGAAAAAATACTTCTATATAGTGATTTTAATCACGTTTTATAAAAAATATTATAGAGTATTATCTGTCAGTGTTTTATAGAAAAAAATTAACATATTTTTAGTCTCTATATCCAGCTTTTACGCTGTTAAATACTGTTAATATTGAATTAAAGGGATGTTAAAACATCTTTCTTGAGACTTTACATGTAAGAAGTTTGTTCGTTTTAGGGCATAAAAAAAATGCTGTTTGAGTGTATATACTCAAACAGCATTTAGAAAATATGTGTTTTAATATTATATAATACTATAGGTGAATTACTTCATCATAAGCATCTGCAACAGCCTCCATAACAGCTTCACTCATTGTTGGATGAGGGTGAACTGTTTTAAGTACTTCATGTCCTGTTGTTTCTAGCTTTCTTGCAATAACAGCTTCAGCGATCATATCAGTAACGCCAGCACCAATCATATGGCAACCTAGCCATTCACCGTATTTCGCATCAAAAATAACTTTTACAAAACCATCTGGTGTTCCAGCAGCTTTTGCTTTACCACTTGCAGAGAATGGGAATTTTCCAACTTTAATGTCAAATCCTTTTTCTTTAGCTTGTTTTTCGGTAAACCCTACAGAAGCGATTTCTGGTGTACAATAAGTACATCCAGGAATATTACCGTAGTCTAAAGCTTCTACATGCATTCCAGCAATTTTTTCAACACAAAGAATTCCTTCTGCTGATGCAACGTGTGCTAATGCTTGTCCAGGAGTAACATCTCCAATAGCATAATATCCTGGGATATTAGTTTGGTAGTAATCGTTAACTAAAATTTTATCACGGTCTGTAGAAATTCCCACATCTTCTAAACCAATGTTTTCGATATTGGTTTTAATTCCAACTGCAGAAAGAACAACATCAGCTTCTAAAACTTCTTCTCCTTTTTTAGTTTTAATGGTTGCTTTTACTCCATTTCCAGAAGTATCTACTTTAGTAACCTCTGCTGAAGTTTTTATTTTCACTCCTGCTTTTTTGAAGCTTCTCTCTAATTGTTTAGAGATATCTTCATCTTCTACAGGAACAATATTTGGTAGGTATTCTACAACGGTAACCTCAGTTCCCATAGAATTATAAAAACCAGCAAACTCAATACCAATCGCTCCACTACCTACAACTATCATTTTCTTAGGTTGCTTAGGAAGTGTCATAGCCTCACGGTATCCAATTACTTTTTTTCCATCTTGTGGAAGGCTTGGTAATTCTCTAGAACGAGCACCAGTAGCTATAATAATATGGTCTGCACTATACTCAGTAGTTTTCCCATCTTTATCTTTAACGTCTACTTTTTTTCCAGATTTTAGTTTTCCAAAACCTTGGATAACATCAATCTTATTTTTTTTCATTAGGAATTGAACTCCTTTGCTCATTCCTTCAGCGACACCTCGACTTCTTTTTACAATAGCGTCGAAATCTTTGTCTACATCGCTTACCTTGATACCGTAATCGTCTGCATGTTTTAAGTATTCGAATACCTGAGCCGATTTTAAAAGGGCTTTTGTAGGGATACATCCCCAGTTCAAACATACACCTCCAAGGCTTTCCTTCTCAATAACAGCGGTTTTAAAACCGAGTTGCGAAGCGCGAATGGCAGTTACATATCCTCCTGGACCACTACCCAAAACGATTACATCGTATTTACTCATATCGTAGATTTTTTATTTATCTGAAATTTTGCGGTTACGAAGTTACGGAATAACTTTCTAAAGGGTAAATTTTTTTGAGAAATTGGAAGGTTCTTAATTAACGAGTACAAATTGGTGATTATTATAACGATATGTACTTTTTATAGAAGATGTTAAATAGTTATAAAACTGACCTAACAAAACTATAAAAGAGAGTATATTATTCAGTATATATGCTATTTTCGATTAAAATCTATTATATGAAACACATTTACTTATCATTTTTCTTTTGTTTAATAGCGCTTCATAATTTGTTCTCTCAAGAAGCGATTACAGCCAAGGTTGTAGATGCCAAAACTCAAGAACCCATTCCTTTTGTTACCATTTCTTATAATGACAAGAATGGAGTAATAAGCTCAGATACTGGAGACTTTACTTTGTATATAGATGAGGTGGTTTCAGAGACTGATTCCTTGTTTATAAGTTGTTTAGGTTATAATGAAGTTCGTTATGGTGCTAATGATTTTTCTGATAAAATTATTCAGTTAGAGACAAAGGAAATAGAGCTTGATGAGATTGTTTTGTTGAATAAAAATTATTCAGTAGAAGAAATTTTAGACAGGGTGAAAGATAGTTTAGAAATGAATTATGATACTGACTATGTTGAGCAAAAAGTATTTTTTCGAACTTCAGACTATACCAATGTTCAAAATAAAAGTGTAAAGATAAAAGAAAGCTCAATTCCAGAAATTAATCAGCAGTTTACAGACAGTTTAATAATGGCGGTACCAAGTAAATCGTCGTATCATACTGAAATTTTAGGAGACCTTTATGTCAAAATGGAGGAAGATAACCAAACTTCTAAATTGGCGATTTTAAAAGCTTCAGAATTATATGATAAAAATAATCAGCTTTCATTTAAAGGAGTAGAAGAGAAGTTACAAAATATAATGCGAAAGCATGTAAAACGCGATTCTTACTTTAAAATAAAATCAGGCCTTATTGGTGCGAAATCGGATATCGATTCTTCAGTTTTTGCTGATAAAGAGTTGGATACACTTATGGAAGCCAAACTCAAGAAGGAGAAAGAGAGAAAAGAGAACTTTTTAAAATATAGATCTTCTTATATGAATATAATTTTAAAGCGAAATTTTATATATGAAGATAGCGACCTAAATTTTATTCATAAATCAAGGAAGTATGATTTTGTTTTGGAAGAGCTATTGTACTTAAAAGACGACTTGGTGTATAAAATAAGTTTTGTGCCAGATGGAGGAGCAGATTTTAAGGGTATGATGTATGTGAATGCCGATGATTATGCTATTGTAAGACTAGATTATGAAAATATAAAACCTTTAAAAAATATAAATCTCTTTGGAGTTTCTTATAAGGATTACCTTTTAAAAGGGACATTTCTATATACTAAAAATGACAGAGGAAAGTATAGTTTAAAATATCTAGAAGAAAATAGTGGAGAGATAGTAGGTTTTGATAGGCCTGTAACTATTATTGAAAAGAATAAAAATGTAAAAGGTAGAAGAAAGCAAAATGAGATAGCAACAGATGTAGATTTTACGCTTCAGAATTCAGTTAAAGTGGAATTAGTAGTTTTTGAATGTAATCCAGTCGATAAACAACAGTTTGAAGAATTTACTCCTGAACCTACAGTAATTCCAACATATTTGCCAGATTATGACTCATCATTTTGGGAGGGATATAATATTATAGCACCAAACGAAGCTATTAAAGAGTTTAAAAGTATTGATTGATGAATGTTTTATGATTAGGTGATACGTTGTGTAAATCAAGTGATTAAGTTACTTTTTTTGTATAACTTTACTATTATAGATTAAATTAAAATAAGTTATGAGAAAAAAAATTATTGCTTTTGTAGCATTATTGCTAACCGTTCAGTTTGGCTTTTCAAGAAGTTATGAGGCGCCAATTCCTGTTGCAGAAACATATTTGCAAACAAATGGGGGGATTGTATGGTATAATCTAGTGACTCCAAATATTAGTGAATCTAAAGCCTTTTATGCTAAAATTTGTAAGTGGACTTTCAAGGATATTAATAAGAAAGGTCAAAACATTAGTATTATTTCTAATAATGGAAAACCCATTGGAAGTATGATAGAAATAAAAAACGCGGATGCTTCGACATGGATATCATCTGTAAAAACTAATAATATAGATGCTTCTATAAGCAGCGTTAAAACCAATGGAGGTCGTGTTATAATCGATAAGTTCACAATAGGAGAAAACATAGGAAAGCAAGTAATAGTAGAAGGTCCTTTGGGAGAAAAAATGTCATTTATTCAAACTGACAATCCAGCTATGTCGTTATTAGAAAATGTAGAAGGAAAGTGGATTTGGGAAGAATTATGGAGTACAGATATTGATAAAAGCATAAATTTTTATACCAAAGTGCTTAATCTTGATGTTGCTTATACAAGAGATGATGATAGGGATTATTGGATTTTTAATGACAGCGATGATAAGAAAGTAGCGGGAATGATGAATAATCCACTTAAAGGAGCAAATACACAATGGGTGCCATATATTAAAATTTCTGATATTAACGGGGTATATCAAACTTTGCAACAAACCGATGCACATATTTATATCAAGCCAGATATGAATGTTAGGCAAGGAACTATTGTTGTATTTGAAGACCCTAATGGAGCAACCGTTTGTTTACAGAATTATAATAATTAAGAAAATCTAATCAGATGAAAAAAGTAATAACATTTTTAGCATTCGTTTTTATATGTTTCTCAGTTCTAAGTATAACATCTTGTGCTAATGCACATATTTCTAGTCATGCGGGAGTAGATGTTGTTTGGGGTTCACATGGTCCAAGAGTAGTGCCTAGCGTTGGCGTTGGAGTTTATGGAGGAGGGCGCAGATAATTTATAAAATATAAGTTTGACGATTTCAAATTGTTCTAAAATAAAAATGACTAGTTCTTAGCAGAACTAGTCATTTTTATTTTCATTTTTGAGTTTAATTAACTCAAAATGTTTTACTCTTTATTATAAATGTATCCGTTTAATGGATATAGGAATATCAAAAAGAAAATCACTCCAAAAGCAAGTTCATAAACTTCCCACTTTCTATCTGGAGGGATAATAGCCACCAAAATAGTTGAAGCTATAAAAGCAATTGTTTGGTGCCATTTTACTACAGGAACGGCGAATTTATCAGCTAAGTTTTTTACCCATTCCATTTTGCGGTATAATACTGGTAAAACCAATAGGTAAATAACCATTGCTACCATTAATAATTGACTGAATATGATCTTGTTTATTTTTTTTCCTTCTACAACTAAGTTGTGTAAATTGGTTTCTTTTTGTGCATTATTTTGCAAAAAGTAATCTCCAGATTCGATTCCGAAAATACGTTGTCCCCATGAGATTTCTTCTCCAGCGCCAAAAAAGAACAATAAAGCGAAAAGGAACACGCCAATTTTCCAAGTAATAGGTTTTCCTTTGCTGATAGTGAATAAACGGAATAAGCAAAGTAAACTAATGCATAATAGCATAATTGCAGTTCCAGATTCTACCGCTTTATCTTCAGCGGCAAATGTATTATTAAAATATTCTGGATTACTAAATCCTAAATATAAACTAATAATAAAAATGATTGCTAGAAAAGCATATCCTAATTTTTCGGTTTTATTAATTGTCATAATTAACTTTTTTAATAATGTAAAAATTGCTTGTTAATCGGTTTTTATATGCGCGTTCGCCTGGACTTGCAGTATAGTTAACATCATATTCTTCGATGAATTCTACAACATATTTATCATCAAAGATACGTTTAAATTCTTCTTCATTATCTTTGTTAACTAAAATCCCAAAGACACTTTCTTCAGGTATAGTTAGGTGTGACCCGTGTTTTATTTCTGGTGCAGTTCCCCCTAAATGCCAAATCATCTCCGGAGAAGGCTCTCCTAAAGAGTATAATTTTAAATTTGTTTTTAGGTTTTCAATGTTGTTATAATGATAGTTGGTATTAAATGTTTTTGCTAGTGGGAAACCAAAAACTAGAATGGTCATAATAAACGAAATAGTAAGGTAAAATACTTGCGCCATTTTTTTCTTCCTCAGAAAATAAAAAATGCATATTCCAATAGAAAAAAGAAATATTGATGTTACTATAAAGCTAAAATAAAAACCTTCGAGTTTATCCTTTAAGAATATAAATCCCCCGATAGGAAATGCTACTCCAATCAATCCAATTAATCCGAAGTTAAAGTAAACTGGAAAACGCTCTCCTTTTTTTAGCTCTTTAAAATGAAGGATTAAATATTCAATATAAAAAGCCGTGTTAAGTGCCATCGGAATAAGAACAGGCAATAGATATCTTGACTTTTTCTCGGGGATAATAGAAAGTAAAATAACGGAAGCCATTGTCCATGCAAAAGTGAATGTATAACCTTTTTTATCGCTAACTCTATTTTTAAGGTATGGATAAAGTAAGGCTACAAAAGCAGGAATTGTCCATATCCCACTTTGGGTAAAAAAGCTCCAGTAATAATAAAAAGGGCGCACATTATAACTTGTCCAATTTCCAGCCTCTTCTTTTGCTATATCAAGAAACGATTGTGGATCTGCAATACGTACATATGCAAACCATGAAATACCAATAAGTAGTCCTAATATGACGCTGATAACAAATGGTAAAACTTTATTTTTCTTAACTTCTTCTTTATAGGTTATTCCGTAAGCGATTAAGAAAGGTAACCATAAAGCATATAAAGAAACGGGTCCCTTACACAGAAAAGCAATTCCAAAGAAAACCCCAGAAATCAGCGAGTTTCGCCACAAATGCTCTTTATGTTTTAGCATCATTATTAAATAATAAATACTAATAGACATAAAGCTATGGGTAAAAATATCCCATTGTCCATTTCTTCCAGAAAAAATGATGTAGAATGATGTTGCGAGAATTAATGAAGCATAGAAGCTTAGCTTTTTATTGTTGAAAAGTAAGTTTGATATTTTATATACAAAGAAGACTAATATAATTGCAGATAATGCTGCTGGAAGGCGTAAAGCAAACAAGTTATGAACGCCTAATAAACTAGCGCTAATTGCGGTGAGCCATGTTGGAAAAGGAGGCTTTTCGTACCTAGGAAAATCGTTCATAGTTGTAAGAATCCAATTTCCATTATGGAGCATTTCTCGTGCAGTAACGAAGTTACGAGCTTCCATAATATTAACGTAAATCACATTAAGATTGGTTAAGAAGATGGCGATACAAACAAAAAGAATAATCTTAACTGTATTTTTTTCTATATAATCAATCATTTTGTTTTTTTAGAATGAATAGATTTCTGGCATATATAATAGTCCCTAAAGAATGCCCAACTAAAAGTACAGGATCTTTTCTGAAGATGGCATAACTCAATATAAGTAAAGCGCCTACCAGACTCAAAAGCCAAAAACCTGCTGGTAGTGAGGATTCTTTTCTTTTTTCTGAATAGATCCATTGGTAAATAAACCGAAAGGTAAATAGCACTTGCGCTACAATTCCTAAAGTTAGTAACCAAAAGGGGATATCTTCATTTTTAAACAAATCATCAACATCATAAGCATTGTTGTTATAACCATAAACGATGATAAGGATTGGAAAAATAAGTAAAAATATTCTAAGTAGCTTTGGAGCTTTTTGCCATTCTCCCTGTAGCTGTAAATTTCTTATATAAATAAAATAAGTAAGCATTTGCCCTAGCATAATAGCAAAATCATCTCTTAGCCATCCATAAACAAATAATAGAAAAGAAGCGAATAGGCTTAATTTCCAAAATAAAGAAGGAGTTAGTACTTTTTTACTTTTTTCTGAAGCTAGCCATTGATAAATGAGCCTTCCCGAAAAGAGTATTTGTGCTAGGAAACCTATGGAATATATAATCCAATTTGCCATTTATCCTTTTTTAGCTATGGTATAATTTATGTATTTTTTCTTCATCCATAAATAAGCAAAGCAGTCTTGAAGTGGACCAATTAATCGGTTCCAAAAACCAAACTTTGCGGTTCCTGCGATACGTGGAAAATGTTGTACTGGAATCTGAATAATTTTACCTTCTTGCAGTAATATCATTGCAGGTAAAAAACGATGTAATCCATTAAACATAGGAATACGTTTTGCAAAGTCTGTTTTTATAACTTTTAGCGGGCAACCAGTATCGTCCATTCCATCATGCGTAAATGTTCTTCTAATTCCATTAGCAATGGTAGAAGACATATTTTTAACGAATGAGTCTTTTCTATTTGCACGTACTCCCGTTACCAAATCATAATGTTCTGTATGATTTAAAAGAAGATTAAAATCTTCAGGAGCTGTTTGTAAGTCGGAGTCAATGTATCCTAAAAGAGGTGTGTCAACATAATCAAACCCCGCTTTAATAGCGGCACTTAATCCTCTATTTTCTAAAAAAGAGATGTATTCAAAATGTGGAGAACGAGCACAGATACTTTCTATAAGTTCCTGACTTTTATCTTTAGAACCGTCATTTACAAAAAGTACTTTCGTAGTTTTTGTTGCTATTTCGAAGTATTTGATAAATTCTTTTTCGACTCTATCAAGATTGTCTTCTTCGTTATAAACCGGAACAATTATCGTAAACTCGTAATCCATATATCTAAACTATTTTTTGAGCTCTTTTTTGAGACAAAAGATTTGCAAAGGTAGGTATTTAGCGCAATAATTATAATAAAGTAAGTAAATATTGAGCTGCCGCAAATGGCGTTGTTTTATTAAGCTCGATTGCTTTTATCTGTATCTCTAAGGCTTCTTTGATTTTTTTATTCTGATAGAAGTTTGATTTTATACGGTCATTAATAGTTTGATAGAGCCAAAATTTATTCTGCTCTTTTCTTTTGTTTATAAAATCGTCATCACTTTTAGACTTTTGTATATATTCTTCAAGGAGTTCCCAAACCTTCTGTATTCCTGTGTTTTCAGTAGCTGAAGTTAAAAGCACTTTAGGAATCCAACCATTTTTTTTAGGTGGATAAAGATGGAGTGCTCTATTGAATTCTGTTTTTGCAATTTTTGCTTTTTTCAGGTTATCTCCATCTGCTTTATTAATAACAATGGCATCTGCAAGTTCTATAATCCCCCTTTTAATTCCTTGAAGTTCATCTCCAGCTCCGGCTAATTTCAGTAATAAAAAAAAATCTACCATACTATGAACAGCAGTTTCACTTTGTCCGACACCTACAGTTTCAATAAAAATAGTTTTAAAACCACAGGCTTCACATAAAATAATACTTTCTCTAGTTTTTTGAGCAACGCCCCCTAAAGACGATCCTGCTGGTGAAGGGCGGATATAAACATGCTCATTTTTAACGAGGTCTTCCATGCGGGTTTTATCTCCCAAAATACTTCCTTTTGTAACCGAACTGCTTGGGTCTACTGCTAAAACAGCAAGTTTATTTTCTTTATTAGCAATGGTGTTTCCCAAAGCCTCTATAAAAGTACTTTTTCCAACTCCAGGGACCCCTGTAATTCCTATTCTAATGGAATTATTTGCATGCGGAAGGCATAAGTTTAGAACCGCATTAGCCTTTTCTGTGTGCTCAGGATTAGAACTCTCTATAAGTGTTATGGCGCGACTTAAAGCAATAGTATCTCCATTAATAATAGAGGAAGCCAATTTTTCTGCTGAAATGTTTTCACTTCTCCTAGCTTTAAATTTAGCAATAGCAGCTGCATTTGTTATTTCGTTTATAGAAATACCTTCTTTGTCTTTTAAAGCGGATTTATGTGGTTTTTTGGTAGGCAAAATGGCAAAATTTTAAAACAAATTTAATAACTAATATTGTGATATTCTGTCTTAATAAGGGTATATTAGGGTTAAATTAAAAAATAAATAGAAATGAAAGCATTATATAAGGCTAGTGCAACGACCACTGGCGGAAGAGCAGGACACGTAAAAAGCGACGATGGAGTAATTGATATGAAGCTAGAATTACCTAAAGAATTAGGAGGTAATGGTGGTGAATTCACAAATCCAGAGCAGTTATTTGCAGCAGGTTATTCTGCGTGTTTTGGAAGCGCATTACAACATGTAGCTAAAGAAAAAAAGGTAGATATAGGAACTGATTTTGATGTAAAAGCTACTGTAGGAATCGGAAAGCATCCTGAATTGGGAGGTTTTCTACTTGAAGTAGTCTTAGACGTAACCATACCAGGAATAGATGAAGAGGTAGGTGAAGAGCTTGTTAACGAAGCGCATGAAGTTTGTCCTTATTCTAGAGCAACTGAAGACAATATAGATGTAACATTAAATTTAATGGTATAATTATATCATTAAAAAATGTATGATAATACGACCTCAGAATTACTTAATTCTGAGGTTTTTTATATTCATTAATAATGAAAATTAAAAAGATAAAGGCCGAGCAGACTTGGGAAATAAGACATAAAGTGATGTGGCCTAATAAGCCGTTAGCATATGTAAAGATTTCTAATGATTTGGAGGGATTGCATTATGGACTATTTGTAGCGGATAAATTAGTTTCCGTAGTTTCTCTATTTATAAAAGAAGAAGTTGCGCAATTTAGAAAATTTGCAACTTGCATCGATGAGCAGGGGAAAGGGTACGGCTCTTTTTTATTAAATAATCTTTTAAAAGAAAGAATACCTTTAGATGTAAAAAGAATATGGTGCAATGCCCGGGTTGATAAAATAACGTTTTATCAAAAATTTGGATTAGTAGCAACACAAGAAACCTTTACAAAAGGAGGTGTTGATTATGTTATTATGGAAAAACTATTTTAAATTAAAAGTCAAAGTAGTTTCATTTGTATAGTGTTCTCCTTTTTTTAATTCTGTAGATGGAAAATTATCATGATTAGGAGAATCAGAGAATTTCTCTGTTTCAAAACAAATACTAGGGTATCTTTCCAAAGGCTTGTTGGATATCTTAGATTCATCCATAGTTTCTGGTGTATAAACTACAACTCCAGGCTGGTTGGAAGCAACAATCATTTCAATGCCACTCTCTTCACTGTATATTTTAGCTAGCGGTTCCTTCTCATCCAAAACATAAGTGTCGTCTATCCCTTTAAACTCATAATCACTATTAATTTTTCTTTTCTCACGGAAATCATAATAGGTGTTTTCTACAGCTTTATATTTCCCTGTTGGGATTGCATTTTCATCTGTATCGAGAATGTTTTTGGCATTTATCTGTAATTCATGATCTAAAATACTGCCCTTGCCATTTAAGTTATAATAGTTGTGATTGGTAAGATTTAGAACAGTATCTTGATCTGATTCTCCTTCGAATAAAATAGTGAGTTCATTTTTTATCAGTGTATAAGTAACATATACTTTTAGGTTTCCAGGATAGCCTTCTTCCATGTCTTTACTGAAGTAAGAATACTTAATACTAGGATTTTCTCCTTCGGTGATACTTTCCATTTCCCAGGTTTTAAAAGAAAACCCTTCTTTACCTCCATGTAAATGAGCATCGTTTTTTGTGTAGAGGTCGTATTGTTTTCCGTTCAATTTAAATCCTTCTTTTCTAATTCTACCAGCAAAACGTCCAACGGAAGCACCGAGGTAATTTGAATTGTGTTTATAATTCTCCAATTCCTTAAAACTGATAACTACATTTACATCATTTCCATTTCTATCTTTTTTAATCAATTGGTGTATTGTAGCTCCATAATCAATAGTAACTAATTTTATAAGGCTGTTTTCTATTGTATATTTTTTCATCAGAAGTGAAGGTCTTTTATTATTGTTGAAAGGCTAAATTACGAAAATGTAATTAGTGTTTAATTGTAACTTTATAGAAATTAATGCAACGTTTTATTTTTTGAATCGTCTTTAGAGATGAATAGTAACCATAACCAACTAAAAGAAGCAAGCCGGCATGCTTGAAATCGATTTAATTGAGAAGTGTAAGAACAACGATCGGAAGTCGCAAATGAGACTTTACGATATGTATTGCGATGGCATGTATTGTATTTCTATGCGTTATGTAAAGAATACAAATGATGCACAAGATGTTATGCAAGAAGCTTTTATTAAGGCATTTCAGAAATTAGATCAGTTTAAAGCAGAAGTGACTTTTGGAGCTTGGTTAAAGCGAATTGTAATTAATAAGTGTTTAGACTTTTTAAAATCAAAGCAGCAATTTCAAATCTCTATCGAGGAAACAGATTTACAGTTGGTAGCTGATAATAGTTGGAAGGTTGATGAAGATGTAGATGTTTCTGAGGTTAAAAATGCGATAGAGGAGCTTCCTGAAAAGTATAAATATGTTTTGATGCTTTACTTAATTGAAGGGTATGACCATGAGGAGATTTCTCAGATATTAGGAATAAATAATACCACATCAAGAACTCATTTGTTAAGAGGGAAGCAGAAATTAAAAATGCTTTTAAAAGAAAAGGATTATGGCAAAGGATATTAAAGAGCTATTAAATAACGACTCAGAAGAGCAAATACAAAGATTGCCTAAAGGTCATCGTGAACGTTTTGCAGATCTTTTAGAGAAAGAACTTCCAAAGAAAAAAGAGAAAAAATCTTTTATGCTATGGAAAGTTGCAGCTGCTATTATCGTAATTTTTGGAGTTGGGATGGGTGTTTTTATGAATAATAAAGATGTTTCAGAGGATACTGTTGTTGATGTTCAGCAAAAGAAAGAGAATTCTGAAGACTCTAAAATTACGTTAGGAGATATCTCTCCAGATTTAAAAAAGGTAGAGCAATATTATGTAGCCAATATTAATTTAGAACTCGCTGATATCGATTTGACAGCAGCTAATAAAAAGCTGTTAGATGGTTATATGAATCGGCTTTCAGAATTAAATGATGCATATAATGAGTTAACCGTCGAGTTGAATAAAGTAGGTCCGAATAGCCAAACCATTGATGCGCTTATCAATAATTTACAATTACGTTTACAGTTACTATACCGATTAAAAGAAAAGATCAAAGAACTTAAAGAAACTGAAAATGAAAAATTTAATGACCAAAATGTATAGATGCTTTGCATTTTTTATGCTTGTATCGTTTTGTATGCAAGCCCAAAAGCAAACTAAAAATTATAAAGAGTCTTTTGAAGTAAATAAAAATGCTGTAGTGGAAGTTAATACAAGCTACGCCGATGTGACTTTTGAGACTTGGAATAAAAATAGAGTAGAAGTAGAAGCGACCATAGAAATAGAAGACGTCTCTAAGGAAGAAGCTGCCAAGTATTTTGAGGAATGGGGTTTTAAAGCTGTGGGAAATTCAAGTAAAGTTAAGATTACCACTGCAAATGGAGTTAGATGGACGCAAGGAAATAATGTAATTGTATTGTCTGGGTTAAGCGATATGGATTTTGATTTCCCAGATTCAATTCCAATGCCTCCAATGCCACCAATGCCTCCAATGGATTCAATGATGGTTATGGCTCCTATACCGCCAATGCCTCCGTTACCTATGGATTTTGAAAGTTTTTCTTTTGATTATGAGGCTTACAAAAAAGATGGTGATGTGTATTTAAAAGAATGGAAAAAACAATTTAATGAGAGTTTTAATGATGAGGTAAAAGCAAATTTAGAAGAATGGAAGAATAATGTTAAAGAGCGTCAGGTGGAGTGGCAATCTCATAAGAGAGAGATTATTGATGCTGAAAAAGAAGCTAGAAAAGCATCGGTAGAAGCAAGAAAAGCTATGCAAGAAGCTCGACAAGAAATTATTAAAATTAGAAGTAGCAGTAATTCAGGAAATGGAAATCGAGTTTTTTACTATAACTCTAATGAAGCGAACAATAATCTGAAAATAAAAAAGACTATTAAGATTAAGATTCCTAAGGGAGTTAAACTTGATATGGATGTTCGTCATGGAGAGGTAACCTTAGCAGAAAATACAACTAATATAAATGCAACCTTGTCTTATACAAGGTTGCATGCTTCAAGGGTAGATGGCGATAAATCGGTTATTAATGCTTCTTATTCTCCCATTTCTGTTGGAAATTGGAACCAAGGAGAACTTCATGTAAACTTTGTGGAGTCTGTAGATATAGCCCATGTAAACAGTATAAAATTAGTTTCTAAGTCTTCTAACGTAGCTATTCAGAATTTTTCAGGGGATGCTATAATTAATGGAAGTTTTGGAGCATTGGAAATTGCCCAAATAGCAGATGATTTTAATACACTTAATATCATATTAGATAATTCGGAAGCAGAGCTAACACTACCAAAATCGGCCTTCAATTTTTATAGTAACGCCTCTAATTCTATGGTGAAATACTCAAAAGCATTAATTTTAGATGTTTCTAAGAGGTATGATAATGAAGTGGCAAATGGATATTTTTCACAAAAAAATAGCAACAAAACGATTAATCTTGTTGCTACCTTTAGTGATGTTGTCCTAAAATAATTAATGAATATTATCTTTTAATAATTCAGGATATTTTTCTTGAAACCTTTTTAGCCTAGGAATCGATACATTACGGACGTATGGATTGTTAGGATTTCTTTTTTCATAATCTTGGTGATAATCTTCAGCTTTCCAGAATTTATCAAAAGGAACTACTTGAGTAACAATAGGCTTTGAGTAAATCTCTTTCTCCTCTAGTTGTTTTATATAACGCTCTATAATTTCCTTCTCTTTATCATTTTTATAAAAAGCAATCGATCTATATTGCGCACCTCTATCTGGACCTTGTCTGTTATACTGCGTAGGATCTTGAGACCCAAAGAATACACGGACTAAGGTTTCATAAGAAACTTCTGCGGGATCATAATATACCATTACTGCTTCAGCATGACTTGTTCTTCCTCCTCCAACTTCTTGATAGGTAGGATTCTTTTCTGTACCTCCAGAATAACCAGAAACAGCTTCTTTAACTCCTTTTACACTTTCAAAAACAGCTTCTACACACCAAAAACACCCACTAGCAAAATATGCGGTCTCATATTCTGATAAATCTTGAATAGGTTTTTCAAATTCTACTTTGGCAGTTTCATCTGTTGTTTTAGAAGCTTCTTTTTTTGTAGAAGATTGACAGCTTATGGTAAATAGACATAAAAAAAGTAAGGAATTTAGTTTTAAAAGTTTCATAAAATTATTTTTCTAGTTAGTCTAAAATTAACCAAATTCCTTACTTTATGCTTGTAAAATGTTACTAATCTAAATTTTTAGATAAAGTAAATCCAACAAATAAACCAATTCCAGCCAGAGTGAAGATTGTTCCAGGGAAAGCTACCTCTGCATCTACATTAAAATTGTTGTGTAATACTCCTGCTAAAAATATTCCTACACCAACTCCTATTAATAATAAAGAAGTATTAAGGATTAATATTTTCCATACAGGGGCAGTTTTCCTTTTATTAGAACTATAAAATATAGAAGCATCAGCTCCTTTCTCTATTAAAGATAAACGCTCTTTGTGTCTTGCAGTAATAAATAAATAAATAACTCCGAATATTGCTCCAAAAATAATTGCAACTATAATTACTCCTTCCATAATTTATGTTTTTTAGTTTATTGTTTGCTATTATGACGTATGTTTAAATAATTCGGTTACAAATATTTTTAATAAAGATGAATTATCTTGTAACCAATAGAGAGACAGCAACGTCTTATGTGTGAATGACTAGCCAAAAAGATAAAGAATATATAAAGCGTGTTTTAGAAGGAAACACCAATGCTTTTTCTTATTTTGTAGATACGTATCAAGATTTAGCTTTTACAGTGGCTATACGTATCTTAAAAAATAGGGAGGAAGCAGAAGATGTTGTACAAGATGCTTTTATAAAGTGTTATCATTCTCTAAGATCTTTTAAAGGAGATTCTAAATTTTCCACTTGGCTATATAGAATTGTATACCATAGCGCATTAGATAAGTGTCGTAAAAATGATAGAAATGTATCGTCTATTGTGATAGAGGAAGCGTCTTATAAGCAACTTGATGAGGTTGATAATGCTTTGGATATGTTAGAATCTAAAGAGCGCATAAAAGTTATTAAAGATGCTTTAGAAAAGTTAGATACTGAAGAGCAAACAATAATTACGTTGTATTACTTTGATGACCTATCTATAAAAGAAATAGTAGCGATTGTTGATATTTCTGCTGACAATGTGAAAATTAAACTTTTTAGAGCCAGAAAAAAGCTTTTTAAAATATTAAAAAATAAGTCAGAATTAAATATAAATCTATGAGTACGAACGAAGAGCATAAATTAGACGAACTTACTCGAAGACTTGTTCGTGAAGTTGGTAAAGAGCGACCTTCAGCGAGCTTAAAGCTGAATATAATGCAGACTTTAAATACACAATCAAAAGTTATTCGCTTTAAATCCTTAATTTCTAATAAAGCTAAAGTAGCTGTTTTTGTATTATTAGTAGGAATTATTGTGTTGTCTACTTTTTTACCTAGTGATGATATAATAGAGCCAGCCGTAAATGAGTTATCATCTTATATAGATTTATTATCAATCAAATTGCCAAATACTTTTATTTACGGAATCTTAGCAGTAGGGAGCTTAGTAATAGTTCAAATACCTATCTTAAAAAAACGTTTGGATAAGAATTAAGGACTTTGTATTTCTTTAAACGTAATAATGTAAGTAACGCCATCACCTAGGGACGTTGTTTTATCGAGAGTTCCTCTTAATTGTCTGGTTAAGTTTTTTATAAGTTTAAGTCCCATAGAGTTTTTAGCATTACAGTGTAGCTCTGTATCATAACCTATTCCATTATCTTTTAAAGTAAGTTCATAAAATGTAGGGTCATTTTTCTCTATTTGGATCGAAATAGATCCTTCATTAGTATTAATAAAGGCATGTTTTAGAGAATTAGTAACGAATTCACTAATGATTAATCCCAATGGAATAGCAGTTTCAATGTTGAATTTAATATTTATAATATCAATATTAAATTTTATATCCTTATCGTTTTTGTTTATCGACTTCAATAGAAACCCTCCAAGCTGTGTTACATAATCTTTATATTCTATTTTGGAAAGATCTTCTTTAGCATAAAGCATTTCGTGCACAATAGCCATAGATAAAACTCTGTTGTGACTACTGGTTAACATAGCTTTTGTTTCTAAATTATCTGTGTTTCTAGCTTGCATATTTAATAGGCTAGAAATGGTTTGTAAATTATTCTTAACACGGTGATGAATCTCTTTTAATAAGACTTCATTTTCATTATTCTTTTTTTCAACTTCTCTTTTTGAAATGTATAGGTTGTTATAGTTGGTGAGTAATATTTTTCCAAAGATTCCTCCCAAAATATAAACACTAAATAAAATGCCAATCAAGCTATAAGAATCTTGTGATTTTGCAGGGACAACGTTTCTAAAAGTGAAGTGAAACACGTCATGGAAATATATGAATAGAATAAAAAGGATAATTACAAAAAGATGAAGCCTACCATAATTTTGAGTGGAAATATAGCCTGCAAAAACAATTAAAGCCAAAACAAAAGTAAAAGGACTATTAATTCCACCGCTGTATAGCGTAACAATTGCAGCAGATAAAATACCGATGCATGAAGTAAAAAGAAAGGTGTAAATAAGCTTTTTGTGTTTGTAAAATAAAAGCGTGTTGAGAATATTTAACACGCCATAAATAACAAAGGTGTGTGGAATTATTTCTTTTATGTCAAGAAGATAATAGCATAGCGGAGCCAAGCATATCATCAGAATAGAAGAAAAATAATTCGCATTTAGAATTAGCTTAGCCTTTTCCTTATATCTGTCTGTAGGTAAAGTAGTAGATTGGTTCATATTTAAAAGCTCCTTGGAGCTAAGATTTAGCAATAAGGAGTTGTATTATAGTTTCATAATTTCTTATCTAAGGTATTATATTTTGAGAATATATTACAAAGTGTAAAGAATAATATTCTTACATCAGAAATAATTTAAGTTGACTAAAGAATATTTATATGCTATCTATATGTGTTTAATTTTCGTTTACCTCTATCCAGTAACCATTGGGATCTTTAAGGTAAATCTGTCGAACTCCATCGGCTCTACTATTTGTTGTATTTGGTTCTCCTGGCCAGTTTTCGAAGTAAATATTGTTGTTTTTTAAATGCTTTATAAAACCATCTAAATCTTTGGTATGGAGTGCAAAGTGAACCCCTTTTACATCTGGAACATTATGTTTAGAATCTTCTATAACATGTAATGAAGTGTTGCCTCCCATGGAAAACCAACGGATATGAGATTTTCCAGTTTTATTTTCAATCTCCTCTAGTCCCATAATATTCAAATAGAAATTAGAACTTTCTGTGAGGTCTTTAACTAAAATGGCATGATGGTCAAAGCTTAATTTAAAAGTTTGAGCGTTTGTTTCTGTGGTCATAAATAATAAAACTAAAATTATAAATGCGATTGGTTTAAATGACTTTTTCATCTTAATTGGCGGTTATTTTTTGTTAGTTTTTTGTGTGTTGTATAATTGTCTTCCTAATTCGGCTAAAAAAGGAATTCCAACTTCATCATATTCATAAATGCCATCATTGTAAATTTTATTTTTATTTACATGAATTGTAGCAGTAACAATAAATTCAATATCATTTTTAGTATCATGAATGTAAGAACAATCAGTAAGGTAACCGTATGCAAAACCTACCTTATTGTAGATTTTAATATGTTCTGGGATAGTAGTTTTTTTGTCTCCATACATGAATAATTTCACATAGCTATCATAATATTCTTTAGGATCGTAGCCTTGGTCTTTAGGTAAAGTAGACATCGACTTTAATAGAAATTCTCTATCGGTGTTACTTAATGAAAATTGTTTTTCTGCTGAAAAAGATTCAGGGAAAATTACACGTTTCATTATATCGTGCAAACTATTTATAGGAAGGTAGTTTTTTAAAGAAAAATCCATTGGTTGATTAATAATAGAGTCTCCTTCTGTATATCCTATTCCTTTTTGAATATTATTTAGAGCTAGTTTTTTTATAGCAGAATTTTTAGTCCCAGGGACTTTTATTATAGAATCTTCAGTATTAAAAATAAGAGGTTTTGTATCGAGCTCATAAGCATTATCAGTAGATAAACGATGACTTATTCTTACCGAACTAATGCCTTTTTCATGAAGTGATTTGTTAATGTAGTCTTTACCAAGAAACTCAAAAAGACGATTGTAGGCGTCATTATCACTTACAGCAAAAATTTTATTTATTTCTTTTTCAAATGTTGTTTCTACAGAATCGCCTTCAACAGAAAAAGGTGTTTTAATATTTAATCGATTGTCTCTATTTAGCTTTTCTAAGGTTAAAACGGCTATAGGGAATTTTACAGAACTGGCAGGGTAGAAGTAATTAGAATCGTTTACTCTAAACTTATAATCTGTAAATTCAACATTGTCTTCTTTCCGATTAATAGTGCTAAATAATATCTGAACTTCATATGCATCAGCGCTATCAACTACTTTTTTTATTAGCGGGTTATCAGATTTAAGAACAGTTTTTAATGGATCTTCAGTTTTGTTTTTTTTATCTCCACAAGATATTATTAGAGAGGCGAAAAGTAATAAAATAAATGAGTTTAAGTAGGTTTTCATAGGTTGTAGGTAGGTTTTAATTATAACTTAGCTTTTTTCAGCGTCGTATTCTTGCCATTTTTTATCTTTATAGATATCATCACCAAAATATTTAGCAATCTTTAAGAAACCGTCAGGCTTTTGGTATCCAGGAACTGGTGATAAAATCTCTTGTTTAGCGTTTAAAAATATTACAGTAGGGAAACTCATTTTTCCTTGTAATAATGCTGCTGCCAATTCATGGTAACCACGTTTCCCTTGGGGGATGTATTTAAAGGTTTTGTTTTTGTAAACAATATCATCTTTTCCTTCAGCATCCATTTTTATCATATAAAAATGCTCCATCATGTACGATGCAACTTTAGGGTTATTAAAGGTGTCTTTGTCCATTTTTTTACACCAACCACACCAGTCAGTATATACATCTACAAATAGCTTTTTAGGGTTTTTATCGGTATTGGCTTTTTCTACTGCTTCACTCCAAGAAAGCCATTCGATTTCTTGAGCTTGTGTAGTAAAGGTAAATAGTAGGGTCGTAAAAAGGAGGATCGTTTCTTTCATTTTTATGCTTGTTGTGTTTCAGTAGCTCAGACGTTTTTATATAAGTAAGCTTACAATATGAGTGAGCCATCATTCGTAAAGATACTAAAATAACCTTTTAATGAAAGAAGTTGTTCTTATTGAAAAATGGGCAAAAAAAGCTCGGCAGAAATGCCGAGCTTTTTTTGAATTTATCTGTTAAGCTTCTTTTACAAGCTCTTTTTTATTAAGTTCTGGAATGTTAGGCTCCACAAGGTTGTTTATAAGGTCGTTAAAGTTTTCTCCCTTACGAATTAAATGAGCTTTGCCATTGTGCCATAAAACCTCTGGTGGTCTAAATCTGGAGTTGTAGTTACTTGCCATTGAGAAACAGTATGCTCCTGCATTTTTAAAGCAAAGTATATCACCTTCAGAAATTTCATTAATACGTCTGTTGCTACCAAAAGTATCTGTTTCACAGATGTAACCAACAATAGAGTAGAAGCGTTCTTTTCCTTTTGGTTTAGATATGTTTATAATTCTATGGTAAGAATTATAAAGCATAGGTCTAATTAAATGGTTAAATCCAGAATCGATTCCTGCAAAAACAGTAGACGTAGTTTGTTTAACAACATTTACTTTCGCTAAGAAAAAACCAGCTTCACTAACTAGAAATTTCCCAGGCTCGAATGCTAAAGTTAAGTCACGCCCAAACTCCTTACAGAATTTATTAAAACGAGTTGTTAGTTTTTTACCTAACTCTTCAACATTCGTTTCAATATCACCTTCTTTGTAAGGAACTTTAAATCCGCTACCAAAATCTATAAACTCAAGGTCATGGAAATTCTTGGCAGTTTCAAATAAGATTTCAGAAGCGTAAAGAAAAACTTCAATATCTAAGATATCACTTCCTGTATGCATATGAATACCGTTTACTCGCATCCCAGTATTTTCTACAATTCTCAAGATATGTGGTATCTGATGTATGCTTATTCCGAATTTAGAATCGATATGTCCCACAGAAATATTAGAATTTCCTCCTGCCATAACATGAGGATTGATTCTGATACAAACTGGAATATTAGGATTACGAGTTCCAAATTGTTCTAAGATCGAAAGATTGTCTATGTTTATTTGTACTCCAAGTTTGGCAACTTCTTCAATTTCTTCAAGAGAAACCCCATTAGGAGTAAATATAATATCTTCAGGTTTAAAATCTGCCATTAATCCTAGCTGTACTTCTTGTAATGAAACAGTATCTAAACCGCTTCCTAAAGAATTCATTAGCTTAAGGATGGCAACATTAGATAACGCCTTAACTGCATAGTTCAGCTTTAAATGTTTTACATTTTTAAAAGCAGAAGTAAGCCTTTGGTATTGGGAGGTTATTTTTTCTGAGTCATACACGTATACCGGACTGCCAAATTCTTTGGCTACATTTAAAAGGTCGCTATTATTCATACTACAATATATATTAGAGGACAAAATTATAAAAGTGATCCCTGATTAAAAATATTTTTCACTAAATAAATAAAAATAAAACACATTGTTATATTTATAACTTTCCTCTTGCTGGTTAAATTATAAATAGACTTATTTTTTTGTAAAATTAATAAATCTGCAATTATAACACATATTTATAGATGAAAGAATCCAATACATTGTAAAATGTATACTGTGCTTATTTTAAGTCTATTATGTTATTCTGCTTTCTCTTGTCTTTATAAGTATATGAATGTATACATTGTAAATAAGGGTTAATTGGTATGAAATAGGAGCTTAATCAGTATAAAATGTTATCATTTTTAAAAAAATAAATCTAGATTGGGTTTATTAAACTCCATTTGTTACTTTTGTTCAGCTTTAAATTATACAACGTATCGTTATGAATTTACACGAATATCAAGGAAAAGAAATATTAGCAAGTTTTGGAGTGCGCATACAGCGTGGAGTCGTAGCACAGAATCCTGAAGAGGCTGTAGCTGCTGCAAAACAATTAACTGAAGAAACCGGAACTGGATGGCACGTAATAAAAGCACAGGTTCATGCCGGTGGACGTGGAAAAGGAGGTGGAGTTAAGCTTGCTAAAAACCTTAAAGAAGTTGAAGAAATAGCTGGAAATATTATTGGAATGGACTTAGTAACTCCTCAAACAAGTAAAGAGGGGAAAAGAGTACACCAAGTTTTAGTAGCTGAAGATGTTTATTATCCTGGAGAGAGTGAAACTTCTGAGTTTTACATGTCGGTATTGTTAGATAGAAGTAAAGGGAAGAATATGATCATGTATTCTACTGAAGGAGGAATGGATATTGAAGAGGTAGCAGATAAAACGCCACATTTAATTTTCCATGAAGAGATTGATCCTGCTACAGGGTTATTACCTTTCCAAGCTCGTAGAATTGCTTTTAACTTAGGTTTAAGCGGAACAGCTTTTAAAGAGATGACAAAATTTGTTACTGCTTTATACAAGGCTTACGAATCTTCTGACTCTTCATTGTTTGAAATCAACCCAGTGTTGAAGACTTCTGATGATAAAATTATGGCTGTAGATGCTAAAGTATCTATAGATGATAATGCATTGTACCGTCATAAAGACTATGAGGCAATGAGAGATCTTAGAGAAGAAGATCCAATTGAGGTAGAAGCAAAAGAAGCTGGACTTAACTTTGTAAACCTAGACGGAAATGTTGGGTGTATGGTTAACGGTGCAGGTCTTGCAATGGCAACTATGGACTTAATTAAAATGGCTGGAGGAGAACCTGCTAACTTTTTAGATGTTGGTGGTACTGCAGATGCTAAAAGAGTAGAAACTGCTTTTAGAATCATTTTAAAAGATCCTAATGTAAAAGCTATCTTAGTAAATATCTTTGGAGGTATTGTACGTTGTGATCGTGTTGCTCAAGGTATTGTTGATGCATATAAAAACATGGGAGACGCAATTCAAGTGCCAATCATTGTACGTTTACAAGGAACAAATGCAGAGATCGCTAAAGAATTAATTGATAATTCTGGTCTTGCTGTAGAATCAGCTATCGAGTTTAAAGAAGCTGCAGATAAAGTACAAGCTGTTTTATCGTAAGGTTTTTAAAATATATATAACGCTAAGCCTCGACATTGTCGGGGCTTTTTGTTTTTAAATTGTAAAGCTAGTTTCGTTTTCTTTTCATCTGTTAAGCGAACGTTATCCAGAAAGTCATTTCATGTCAAAATAGGAGTCTGTTAATTTAAACGACTTATTTTTGCTTTTATAGTAAACATTCCACCAGTTTTTTTCATCCTATTTATATAATTTGCTGAAGCATTGAAAGCTTCATTTTAATAATATTTTCTCATCTTTTTATAGAAATCTCTCTAGACCTTGTTTTTATTACTACTGACGTATTTAATGCATATATCTATTTGTAAATCTTCATTATTACCACAATGTTACCTTATTTAAGAGTTGGTTAACTATCTATTTTATAGTGTTTTATATCGTTTTCTCGTTGTACTTTTGACATGTAATCAAAAAACAAAAAGCATTATGAAAAATTTCAAATTAACATTAATTCTAGCATTACTAGCAGTATCGAATATTGTTATGGCTAGCAACAACGATCCGAAACCAACAAACAGCGAGGTTTCTAAACAACTATCTCTAATATTAGGAACTCCATCTTTTAGGGTTTCTGATAATGATATGTTGGCAAAAGTTCATTTTATGGTGAACAAAAAAAGTGAGCTAATTGTACTCACTGTAACTGCAGAAAATGAAATGGTAGAAGATTATATTAAAAGTAGAATGAACTACGAAAAAATTAACAATTCTTCTCTTGAAGCTGGTAAAGAGTATCTAATAAATGTAAGGATTGTTGCAAAATAGTCCATTATCTTCTTTACATAAGTAAAAAAGCTTCCGATTTCTCGGAAGCTTTTCTTTTTATCGATAGGTCAAGCCTTTGGATGTTATAGCTTTTTAAACTCTCTTTCGATATCCTCTCTTGTTTTTCCGGTTTTTTCTTGAATGCGACCTAGCATTTCATCAAATTTACCTTCAACATAAGTTAGATCATCATCTGTGAGTTCACCGTATTGTTGTTTAACTTTACCTTTTATTTGATTCCATTTTCCTTTTAACTCTTGATTGTTCATAATATTAATATTTTTAATTAATAATCAGTATACTAAAGTTCTGATTATTAACAGGAATAATATCACAAAGAGATGGTAATTTTGTCTTAAAGAATGTTATTTTTTATGGATGATTAATTCATTATGCCTAATGAATGTCCAAATTATAGATGGAGACCGCATTCAGTTTTAGGACTATTGTTCCAGCGTCCGCTTCTATCATCTCCAGGAACTGTACAATGTTTACATCCAATCGAATTATATCCCTTTGATACTAATGGATGGAATGGAAGTGTGTGTTCCTTAATGTATAGATCTCTTTCTTGTTTACTAATATCTAACAGTGGGTAGAATTTCAATATTTCACCTCTCATTTCAAAAATATCCAGCGTAGACCTGTGGTCGCTTTGCCATTCCATCAATCCGGAAACCCATACATTGTATTTCTTTTTAATAAGATCTAGTGGTTTAACTTTATTAATACTACAACAGAACTCAGGGTTTTTCTTATAGGTTTCATCACGTACTGTAAATTCATACTCTTCTTGCAATGCACTTATAGAAGAAACATTGAGATCATATAACTTCGTTAGTTTTTCCTTATAAGCTAATGTTTCTGGAAAATGATATCCAGTATCAATAAAATATACTCGTTGATCTTTATTTACTTCGGAAAAAAGATGTAATAAAAAAGCTGAAGTGGCAGCAAATGAGCTTGTAAGCATTACTTCCTCTTCGGAAAAATCGTTATACAATTCAGCTACTCGCTCATGTATATTAAGAGGTTTATATTTTTTATTTAAAGACTGAATCTCATTTTCAGTATACACTCTTTTTTCTGTTGAAATCATAAAAGTCTATTTATTCGATAGAGTATTGCTTTTAATGGCGCAATATACTTATTTTAATCGTTTTTCACTTCATATTATGTTGTTTCTCATCGAAAATTAAGATTATTTTAATTATTCAATTAGAATAATTACTATTTTAGGGTTATATATCAACTCAATATCGTCCCAACAAAATGAGTGAGAAAGAACAAAAACTTAGCCTGCTTTCCGAAATGATAGCTTTAGTTGAAGCAGATCATTTGGTCACCGAAAGAGAGTATAATTTTATTTATACTATAGCAAAACATATGGATGTAGAAAAAGAGGAGTTAGATGCTTTGTTTGTTAGTAATAAGGCAAAATACATTCCGCCATCTCCAGAATCTGAAAGAATTCTTCAGTTTCATCGTTTGGTTTTATTAATGAATATCGATAAGGAAAAGCATCCAAATGAAATTCAACGTTTAAAAGAATTTGGAGTTCGAATGGGTTTAAGTCCCTTCGCGATAGATCGCGTATTACAAATAGTAGATAATTATCCTAATGGAATAGTTCCGCCAGATGTATTAATCTCCATTTTTAAAACATATTATAATTAACCTTCCTTTATATCTATATTAAAGAAATCTAAATGCTTGCTTAATGTTTCTTTGTCTCTGTTGTTGGTTAGGTTATTATTTGCCTCGTCAACAAGAGTTCTAACTTCATTAAGGATAGATTTTTTATAGTTTTCATCTGCACATTCTTGGAAGTGTAGAAACCTAAACATAACCATAAGTTTCTGAATAATTATAATATCATGTTTACAATATAATCTTATAGAAGCCATTACATTGTAAAGTAACTCCTCAAAGCTTATCGAAGCTTGATAAATAAGAAGTTTTTCATCTTTAGAATGGATGCTTGTATCTTCTTTTTTCATTCTTATAGCAAAAAGCTCCGTCAGATAATCAATTGCATTTAGTGCAGTTCCGGGGTCGTTTATACCTGGAGACATTGCTTTCACTGTAATTTCTGTAATTTGTTTGAAAGCTAATACATAATTGTTTTCTATTAGTTCTCCCTTAGCGAAGATAAAAGTGCTCAAGATATCTTTTACGGTTTCTTCGTCTAGTTCTTTTTCAGTAGAAAATAATGGAACTCCATGTAGTACAAAATTTCCTTTAGCAACCAATATTTTAAATTTAGTATCTTTTTCTTCGGCAATGCCTAATAAAGCATCCATTGCTATATTTTGAAAATATCCGGATCTATTTGAGTTGTAAGAATGCCATTCTGTAGTGTCTGGAAATTTATCCTTATACGTTTTTTGGTCGTTTACAATAGCTGTCAGTCGATCTTTAGAAGTTCTAAAAATTCCTTCCAAAATATTATTTATCTGTATGGATTGTGAGATTGAATGAATAAAGTAAACAAATGCAGCGAGGCAGAAAACGGTAAGAATAATGCTTATTAAAACGGAGAACCCAGGTATTTTATCTTTGTCTGCAGTTGGTTCTATAGAAACCAATATAAATATGCAATACAATAAAGTTGCTAAGTAAATTCCTAATACTAATTGATGTTTTCTATTAGAAATAAGACCTGGTAAAATTCTTGGCGAAAAATTATTGGAGGCCTGATTCAATAATACCATTACCATGGAGAAGCTAAAAACCATCAAAGAAATAAGTCCGCCTATAAATACACTTAATAGAGACCTTGCTGTTTCTTCGTTGTCTAAAACTAGCATAGGTAGGTTTTCTCTTAAGTATTTTGAAACTCCTAAACTCTCCAAATATATCATGGTGAAAGCAAATAAGCATCCAACAATTGCGATTAGCGTAGGGTAGAAGGCAATCTGACTTTCTATGGTATCTAGAAAAGTTTTGAGTTTTCTGAATAGTAACTTCATTAAAGCTTGTTTTTCTATTTTAAAAATAAAGTATTCGCTTTAATTGACAGTTCTTTTTTTAAATATTGAAGCAAAATAAGTAAAACAAGACAAAAAGTCATTGTCTAGATGCTAAATAATGACTTTTTGTCACTTAAATATAATTGGAATTGATTTTGTTCTAAGGCTAGCAACGATTATTAAAATTAAAAGTTTAATTAAAAAAATATATAATTATGAGCTTAGTAAAAAGAAACAATGTAGTTTATCCATCATTTTTTGATGAAGTATTTAATCCTGATTGGTTCGGGGGAACTGAAAATAAAAAGTCATTTGTGCCTCCTGTAAATATTAAAGAAAATGATAACGGATTTTCTTTAGAATTAGCAGTTCCAGGGATGAAAAAAGACGATTTTAAAGTAGAGATAGATAAAAATGTATTAACTGTTTCTGCTGAAGTAAAAAATGAAAAAGAGGCTTCTAAGGAAAATGAAGTTTATAGTAGAAAAGAATTTAGCTTCTCTTCATTTAAAAGAGTATTTACATTACCAGATACTGTAAACAATGACGAAATAAATGCTACTTATGAAGCAGGAGTGTTGACCTTAGCGTTACCTAAAAAAGAAGAAGCCTTACCAAAACCAAAAAGGCTTATTGATATCGCATAATACATATTGATAGTTTTTTCATAATGTTTAAGTTGGTTAGTTAGTTAAAGGCGCCTCGATAAAATCGAGGCGCTTTTTTGTTTAGACATAGAGAAGTAAATAAAAAATTACTTTTCTATTAAATGTATTCTTGATTGATTTACAATAATTTCCATTATGATTTCAAAATAGGTTTTACCAAAACCTTGTTCTAATTCTGTTATCTTTTCTTGAATGAAATCGGTATTGTAAATAGTGGGCTCTTTTAGTTTATTTTTATAAAATTCTAGCGTAGTTTCTAGACCTAAATCAGATTTGTTTTTACTGATGTTTTTCCAAATCAAATCAATATCTTCATCAGAGCTTAGAGACCCAAAACCACCATATAGTAAATCGTTAAAAGCATCGAGGCTTTCCGAAATTTCCCAATCTTCGGAACTCATAAACAACCGATTTATTTCTTTGTAAAAAGATTTAATATCATGAATGTTATCTCCTTGTATCGTAAATTGCTTTGACATTTTTATTCTTAAACCCTTTCTTGTAAACCTTTTATTTCATCACGCAACTTTGCAGCTTCCATGAAATCTAGCTCTTTGGCTGCCTTTTCCATGGATTTACGCTTTTCGCGAATTATTTTTTCAATTTTCTCTTTCGGTAAGTAATCCAGCTCAGGTTCTGCAGCTTGTTTAGCAGCTTCCTTTTCTAATTGATAAGTAGAAACAGAATTTTTACCCAAAGCACTATCAAGGCTTTTATTCAGTGCGGTAGGCGTAAGATTGTGTTTGGTGTTATAATTTATTTGTTTTTCACGTCTATAATTGGTCTCATCAATCGTTTTTTGCATGCTAGCTGTGATTTTATCACCATACATTATAGCACGACCGTTAAGATTACGAGCAGCACGTCCAACGGTTTGCGTTAAAGCACGATTACTTCTTAAAAAACCCTCTTTATCAGCATCTAAAATAGCTACTAAAGATACTTCAGGTAAATCGAGTCCTTCTCTTAAAAGGTTGACGCCAATTAGAACATCAAAGATTCCTTTTCTCAAATCCTGCATAATTTCTACTCGTTCCAATGTATCGACATCACTATGTATGTATCGACAACGAACTTGAATACGACTTAAGTATTTAGTGAGTTCTTCTGCCATTCTTTTGGTAAGTGTTGTAACCAAAACACGTTCGTCTTTTTCTACTCGGAGATGAATCTCTTCAATTAAATCATCAATTTGATTTTCACTAGGGCGTACTTCAATAATAGGGTCTAAAAGCCCGGTTGGTCTTATAACTTGCTCTACATAAACACCATTACTCAGTTGTAATTCATAATCCGCAGGGGTTGCACTTACATATAAAACCTGATTTTGAAGTGCTTCAAATTCTTCAAATTTTAATGGTCTGTTATCCATTGCAGCAGGCAGCCTAAATCCATACTCTACTAAATTCTCTTTTCTACTTCTGTCTCCTCCATACATAGCATGTACTTGTGGAATGGTAACATGACTTTCATCTATAACCATTAAATAATCATCTGGGAAATAATCTAGTAAACAGAAAGGTCTAGTTCCTGGTTGCCTTCCATCAAGATAACGAGAGTAATTTTCAATACCACTACAATATCCTAATTCGCGAATCATTTCTAAATCAAAATTAGTACGCTCTTCCAAACGTTTTGCCTCTAAAGGTTTTCCAACTTCTCTAAAATAATCTACTTGCTTTACCATGTCATCTTGAATTTGATGAATGGCATTTTGTAACACATCGGGGGAGGTCACAAACATATTGGCAGGATAAATATTTAGACGATCATATTTTTCTAATACTTTATTTGTGTTAGGATCAAAAGCTTCAATTTCTTCAATTTCATCCCCAAAAAAGTGAATTCTAAACGCATCATCTGCATAGCTAGGAAAAACATCAACAACATCTCCTTTTACTCGAAAACTACCATGTGTAAATTCTGCAGTAGTACGAGCGTATAAGCTCTGTACCAATCTATGTAAAAGCTTAGTCCGAGAAATCACTTGGTCTTTTTCAATAGAAATAACATTCTTCTGAAACTCCACAGGATTACCAATACCATACAAACAGGAAACAGAAGCTACCACCAGCACATCTCTTCGACCAGAAAGTAATGAAGAAGTAGCACTTAATCGGAGCTTCTCGATTTCATCATTAATTGAAAGGTCTTTTTCAATGTAGGTTCCAGTAACAGGAATGTACGCTTCAGGCTGATAATAATCGTAATAAGAAACAAAGTATTCTACTGCATTATCAGGGAAAAATTGTTTGAATTCCGAATATAATTGAGCAGCTAAAGTTTTATTATGAGCTAAAACTAAAGTTGGCTTCTGAACCGTTTCAATTACATTGGCAACGGTAAAAGTTTTACCCGAACCTGTAACTCCCAGAAGTGTTTGGTACTTCTCGTTAGTGTCTATTCCAGATACCAATTCTTTAATAGCATTGGGTTGATCACCTGTAGGTTTATAGTCTGATTTTATGTTGAATCGCATCTTACAAATTTAACAAACATTACTATAGAAAGTTGTTTATGTTATGTGAAAGTTTTTTTAATATACATTCTCCCTTTTTACTATTGTTATTTCGTAAATTAGAGGAATTAGAACAGTAAATCACAAGGGGTTATGACTATTATAGATGTAAAACGAAAATTGGAAAGTAGTAAGAGTCCAGTTGCGCAATCGCTTCATCAAAATACACATTTTAAAGTGTTGGTTTTGGGGTTTAAGAAGGATATGGTTTTAAAAGAACATAAAGCGCATAGAATTTCAAAGTTAACAGTTTTAGAAGGAGCTGTAAAGTATGTCGAGGAGGGAAGAACGATCATACTAAATCAATATGAGGAGTTTGATATTCCAGTTGAAGTTACACATTCTGTAGTTGCATTAGAAGATAGTTTGTGTTTACTTTCTCAAGAATAATACAGTTTACAAAATATATTTTTAGTTTGAATAGCTTTTAACTATTCGTCTTTTTGTATATATTATCCCAATGGACTTATTTAATTCAGCACCCCAAAGTGAACGCAATCTTTTACCTAATGATGGGAAAGTTTTTTATTACGGGACTTTGTTTAGTAGGAAAGAAGCAAATGCTTATTATGAGCAGCTGTTAGAGGAGATTCAATGGAGAAATGATGAGGCTATTATTTTTGGTAAACTTATTGTTACAAAGCGAAAAGTGGCATGGTATGGAGATAAACCCTTTGATTATACCTATTCAAAAACTACAAAATCTGCCCTTCCTTGGACGGAAACATTATTAGAACTCAAGGAGAAAGTTGAGGCTGCCACTGGAGAAACATTCAACTCATGTTTATTAAACCTATATCATGATGGGAGTGAGGGTATGGCTTGGCATAGCGATGGAGAGACAGCTCTTAAAAAAAATGGATCTATTGGATCATTAAGCTTTGGTGCTGAGCGTAAGTTTTCTTTTAAACATAAAAGCAGCAAGGAGAAAATCGATGTTTTCTTAGAAAATGGGAGTTTATTAGAAATGAAAGGAACTACACAAACATATTGGCTACATCGGCTTCCTCCTACAAAACTAAAAATGAAACCAAGAGTGAATCTAACCTTTAGAACGATAGATGAAAAAGAATGATGTATGTTTTTCGTTCAAAATATAGGGTGTTTTTTATAAGTTGGTTTAAAGAATGTAATAGAAGTGAGAATTTTCAATTTTCGTTTATAACTTTCATTTGGAATACTTTTTACTTCCCTAACAAAATGTATATTTGCGGCACCTAAAACGATTGCGTAATGGAGTGTATTAGTGTTTTCGATATGTTAAAGATTGGAGTGGGACCATCTAGTTCTCACACCTTAGGACCGTGGAGAGCTGGAGAGCGATGGATTTCAGAATTGAAAGAAGACGGTTTATTTGATAAAGTGGTAGCCGTAAAAGTTCATGTGTATGGGTCTCTTTCATTAACAGGGAAAGGGCATGCTACAGATCTTGCGATTTTATTAGGGCTTACTGGAGCAGATCCAGAGTATATTCCTATCGAAGATATTGATGGTATTGTTAATACGATAAAGACTGAAAATCGTTTGGATTTAAATGGTGAAAAGAAACTTGATTTTAATTTCAAAGAGGGAATTATTTTTCACAGAGATTTTCTTCCTTTTCACGCAAACGGACTCACTTTCGAAGCAGAACTAATTACGGGAGAGTCGGTACAAGAAACGTATTATTCTATTGGTGGAGGATTTGTTGTAAAAGAGGAGTTGATTCACGCAAAGGAGAACTTAGAAACTTTAAAATCATTCCCTTTTCCAACACAAAAGGGAACAGAGCTTTTAGCATATTGTCTTCAGGAAAACTCAAGTATTTCTGAAATTGTTTTGGCGAACGAACGTTCTTTACGTTCAGATGAGGAGATAGATCGTGAATTGCACCGTATTTGGAATACCATGCTTGAGTGTATGTATACAGGCTGTCATACTGAAGGGAATCTTCCTGGCGGTCTTAATGTTCGTAGAAGAGCTTATGATACGCATAAAAAATTAATAGGAGATATAAAGTATAATACCCCTCAAGAATGGTTGGAATCTATTCGTCATACGGAGGTTAAATTCCGCCAAATTCTAAAATGGGTAAGTTGTTTTGCAATTGCTGTAAATGAAGTAAATGCAGCTTTAGGGAGAGTAGTAACGGCACCAACAAATGGTAGTGCAGGAGTAATTCCTTCAGTTCTAATGTATTATATGGTGATTGAAAATCATGAAGCTGGATTTGATGAAATAAAAAAGTTCTTATTAGTTGCAGGAGAAATAGGAAGTATCTTTAAAAAGGGAGCTACAATTTCAGCGGCAATGGGTGGATGTCAGGCAGAAATTGGGGTTTCATCAGCAATGGCTGCAGGAGCGCTAACAGAGCTTCTTGGAGGAAGTCCAGATCAAGTTTTAGTGGCAGCAGAAATAGCAATGGAGCATCACTTAGGACTAACATGCGACCCTATTGCAGGACTTGTTCAAGTGCCTTGCATTGAGCGTAATTCTATGGGGGCCATAAAAGCTATTAATGCGGCAGAGTTAGCTTTAGAAACTGATCCGAAGAACGTAAAAGTGCCTTTGGATAAAGTGGTAAATACTATGTGGGAAACTGCAAAAGATATGAATTCTAAATATAAAGAGACTTCAGAAGGTGGCTTGGCTGTAGGAGTGAATTTAAGTGATTGTTAATTAAAAAAACCTTATCGTTTTAAGGTGAAGTGCCCTTTAAAATCACGACCATCTTCTAATTTTACTCGAAACCAATAATCAGAAGCGGGTAGTGGAGTTCCATTGAATGTACCGTCCCAACCTTTACTCAATGGGTTCAGTTGTTTAACAAGCTTTCCATATCTATCATAAATAAATACAAGTGATTTCGATTGGGTAGATGAATTGATGCCATAAATTTTCCAATAGTCATTTCGCATATCATTATTTGGGGTGAAAAACTTATCGTAACCAATCACAGAAATGGTTTTAGAAACAATTCCGCAGCCATTTTTATCTTGGACATAAATAGTAGAAAACCCCTTAGGAACATCTTCAAAAATATTACTTACTTGGAAGGGGCCAGAGGGATTGTCTATTGCGTATAAATAATCGCCCTCGCCTTCAACAAAAACAGTGACTCTATTGTTGCTATGAATATCATTTATTTCAGGTTCTGGTCTAAAAGTTGCTATGTTAGAAGCGTTGATTGTAAAAACTTCAGAATTTGAACATTCATTTTTTATGCCTCCAGAAGTGTCATAGTGTATACTTGTTAAAACAAGTTTGTAATTACCTGTTGAAGTGATTACTATATTTTGATTATTCCCAATAGTAGTTTCAGTTCCATTGTTGTTAATTTTTATCCACTCATATTTATCAAAACCCGATTCTGCGGATATTCTAGCTGTTGGATTGTTAAGGCATAACTTAGGAAGAGGATCGGGGAGATTTACTAGAGGTTTTTTATTTACAATTAGATCAAACTGTTTTACCTCTTGACATTTATTGTTGTCTTCAATTCTAACAAAAATTGTTTTATTAGTCGACGTAATTAAATCGTTATTGATTTTGTTGAGTTCTAAAGAGGCATCATTTCGTGTACTATAAAAAGCAATGTCTAAATTCTTAAAGTAGGTTTCTTTAACATCTTTTAAATTAAAGGTTCCCTCAGGATTAATGTTGTTTTCATCATTTTCACAAGTATAAAAAGGACCTATTTCATTAAGACTAGCTAGTGTAGGTGTAACTTCTAGTTTTATTTCTCCAAATTTATTACAGCCATTTTTGTTTACTATTTTCGTATAGATAATTGTTTTATCAGTTCTAAAATCATTAGGATTTATAATATAGTTATCTGAATTCCTGTCGGCAATAGATTTGTAATAGTAAACTAGAATATCTGAGTTGCCGTTGGTTATTTCATTTTCAGCTTGTGTTAGATTAAAGTTTGTAATTCCATCGGTTGAATTATTATCTAGATCACATTGCACTAAAGTGGTGTTAGTAGCTGTAGGATTTTTATATGCTGAAATTTTAAAACTTGTAACGTCAAAGCAACCATTAACATTGGTTACCCTGCTATAAATTGTTTTTTCTTCTTCTGAAAGGGTCTGATTAGAAGCAATCGGATTAATGTTATCGTAAGCGTCACTTTCCGAAGAATAGAATGTTATAGTGTTATTGATGTTTGAGTTAATAGAAGATGAATAATTGTTGAGGTTAAATACATTTGTTCCGCTATTATTACAAATAGTATCATCTTTAATTTTTGCTGCGGTTGGAGTTGGAGGGAAAGGTGATTTTCCAGTTGTAGCGCTTCCTGTCCATTCAATATTAAAACTACTATCACCATGATGGCGTTCAATCATAATATAATAAAACTCTCCTGCGGTAACATCGAGCCATTTAACAAAGCTGTCTCCATCATTACCAGGACCTTCAGAAGTTTCTATCGAACTGCCATTCATCCCAGTCATATTTGTTGTGAGTCCTGCTTGGAGCGGATTTGTGGTTGAACATCGAATTGCTTGGCCTAAGCTCCCACATGCTTTATTTGCGCCAAATACAAAAAAATCATAGTCAACAGATAGGTCAGGGCTCTGAGGCTTAAGATTAAAGCCAAGTGTTCCTGTACTAGAAATATTAATTTTTATCCAAATGCTATTTGTCTCTCTTCCGCTGCAAATATCATTTGGGTTAAAGTCAGCAGAGCCATTTCCTATAGCATTAGAAGAAATGGAGCCGTCTCCGCAAACAGTTATTGCGTTAACGCAATCATTTGGGAGCGGCGGTAGTGTTTGTGCTGAACTAAATTCTACAAAAGAAAGTAGTAAAAGTATAGGTAGGTAATATTTTAGGGCTGGCATTTAGTATTTGTTTACAAGTCTCTCTTTTTTAGAAGTTTAAATGATAGGTAAATAAAGATGAATGTCCATAATAAAACAATTAATACCGTGTACCAATGCACAGCATAATCTTTACTTAGAGGTTCTCCCATTTGGTTGGCTACAGATTGTACAGCCCCAAGTCTGCTAAAAGGCTCTGGGATAAGGTTACTCATTGCATTTAATGGTAAAAATTGTGTTATCAAACTCGTAGTTTCTCCATCAGTTTGCCAACGAACAAGTCCAAATAAAAGACCTTCTATAACTTGCCATAAAATTAGGAAACCTAATGCAAATGCAGATCTTTTTACTAAAATCCCTAAGAATAAACAGAAGGAGAAAAAACCAAGAAGTTTTACAAAGAAAGCAAATAGGTATTCTAAGTCAGAAAAAATAATACTTAGCTCATTATAATCAGAGTAACAAAGTCCCAATATTAGCGATATTATAAAAATAAATATCGTAGAGACGATTGAGAAAACAACTACAGTAAGGAATTTAGAAAGAATGAATTCTTTTTTACTAAGTCCGTCAATAAGATTCTGTTTTATTGTTTTGTTACTGTATTCGTTCGACATCATCGATACAATAACAATCGCTAGAAATAGCTTAAAGAAGGCGGCAATATAAGTGTTGAAATGCCAGATATATGGGAAATTAAAAATCCCTTGATCTGCTAATTGGAAATTAACCTCACCGACATCAAATTTTACAGTAGCAAAAAGGGCAATAAAGGTTAGTAAAACAAAATATGCAATAATTAAAAATTTGCTTGCGCGGTTATTCCAGAGTTTTATAAATTCTATTTGAAGTAGTCTTTTCATCAGTGAGATTAATTTTTTGTTAGGGTTAGGAATTGCTCTTCTAAACTTTCTTTTCTTTTTACCAAATGGGAAAGTACAATTCCATTTTCGAACATGAATTTATTAAATGTAGTAGCATCCATAGGCTCTTTTAGAAATGCTGTAATAAGTCCATTTTCAGTTTTTATAGAACCAAAAGCAGGATTATTATTTAATAAATCGATGAGAGCTTTTTCGTTTTCAGCCTTCAATTCAAAGAATCCGTGGCTAGCAATCATTTCATCTACACGGCCTGCATATAATTTTATTCCTTTTCTAAGAATGATTACATGTGAACATACTTTTTCTACTTCGTCTAATAAATGGGAGGCCAAAAGGATTGTAGTTCCCATGGCTGCTATTTTTTTTATAATCTCCCTTATTTGATGAATTCCTTGTGGATCTAATCCGTTTGTAGGCTCATCTAGAATTAATATTTCAGGATCGTTTAATAATGCAGAAGCAATTGCAAGGCGTTGCTTCATCCCTAAAGAATATGTCTTGAAATTACTGTCTTTACGATCTAAAAGTCCAACGAGTTCTAGTTTTTCCTCAATCTTATCTTCAGGAACTTCCTTTATCTTACATACCAATTTGAGGTTTTGGATAGCCGTCATGTAAGGATAAAAATTAGGACGCTCAATAATAGCGCCTACTTTTTTTAGTGCTTGGTGTGTAGATACATTTCCTTCAAACCAAGAGAATTCTCCCGCAGTTTTATTAACTACATTAAGCACAATACCTAGAGTGGTAGACTTCCCACTTCCATTAGGACCTAGAATACCGTATACGTTTCCCTTTTCAATAGTAAAAGAAAGATCGTTCACAGCAGTCAAAAGATCAAATTTCTTGGTAAGATTATTTACAGTAAGAATAGTTTCCAAATTTTTCTTTTTTCGAGTTGATTCTATTAACTTGACGAATTCTGAATAGAATTGTTACAATAATATAGATTAAATTTGATTAAATTAGAAGAAAAAGGATATGAGTGAAAAATTAATGTCGAAGAAAAAACCTTCTTATCCGGTGAGCGAGCGTTTACTAATCTATTTGGAGCGCTATAGCAGAACCACTAAGATTCCTATTTCTTATGATGATTTATTACGCTTTTCAGGTTCCGTAGTAGTTTATGACGAAGATGATAATGATACGTTATGGATTCGTGTTTACTATTCTGAATTTGAAAGACCGGAAATAGATTACCATTTGAAGCAGGTGTATACATTGATTTTTTCTGATGGTAATGAAGATACTTTTCAATATTTAAATATCGATGCTATTGATTTCTGTACCTTCGGAAATTCGCAACCTTTTCGTATAAAAGTACGTAATGTTTTAAATGATAATTACACATATATATATGTGAAAAAGGCAGATGCCTCTCGGGTTTATGGCTTAGAGTTAGAGCATATACTATCTCCAAATAGAATGAATTTTGCAGTGTATGACGATACTCTTATTGAGGAGCATATTTCTGGAATTCCTGGAGATGAATTTATAAAAAACTCATTACCTCAATGTACAGATATTCAAAAAAGTCAAATAGCAAAAGAGTTTGTTAAGTTCAATGAACGCTGTATGATACGCTTGTTGGGAGATATGCGTTCTTATAATTATGTGATTATTCCTGTTCATGATTTTGATAATGTGATTTTTAAAATCCGGGCTATTGATTTTGACCAACAGTGTTATGAGGGGAATTTTAAAGTGTATAAACCACAGTTTTTTAAAGAAAACTTTAAAATGGTAGAAATGGTGCAAGAGCGTTTAAAGCCAGCATCTATTGAGCAATATAAAAAAGAAGAGCGTTCTTTATTAGCAAAGCGAATTTTAACTACCAAGAAGCGATTAAAGGCATTGTTGCGTTGCATGATAAATGACCATATTACGACCCCTGAAAATTTGGAAGAGTTAAAAAATGAACTTTATAATTATACGTTGGATATGAAGTTTAAGAGATGTCGTTCAATGGGACAAGTTGTAAGGGTTGCTTTAGAATTTGTGCGAAGAAACTATGAAGATGTAAGTATGAAGCGATTGCTTCATGATTCTTAAATAAAAAGAGCTGCTTTCCTTTCGGAAGCAGCTCTCAAGCATTAATGAAGGGACATTTTATCTATGAATGGTAATAACGCTCGTTGATTATTTTACCATTTTTCCATTGTGTTCTATTAACTTGTTCAAATTTATGATGTTCACCATCTTTTGTTTTGAACTCCATTATAGCCTCGTAATAAGAAATATCCCCTTGTACTGCAATGTTTTTAATTTCATAACGGATAAACTCAGAAACTGTTTCTAATAATTCTTTTTCAGCAATAATGCATACTTCTTTACCTATTTTAGGATCGTTATTTGCTTCTTGAAGCACAACATCGTCATCTAAGTATTTATCCATTGCCGTTAGGAATTCTCCTTTTCCAAGTAAAGATTCTAGTTCATTTAAAGCATTCTTAATTTCAGTTTCGTGATTGTTGCTTGTAGTACTCATAATTTTTTTTTTTTGGTTACTTATTAATTAGTTGAATTTTCCTGCTTCAACAACAGGGAAGTCTATTTCTGTATCTGCAATATGGTTTACATAATTTGTAAGTGTATTTGCAACTACATTTAAAACTACTTCAAGAACGTCTTCGTCTGTATATCCTGCGTCTTTAAAGGCTTTTAAGTCGGCATCAGAAACAACTCCTTTATTTTCAGTAACTTTTTTTGTAAACTGAAGTAACGCTTCAATCTTAGCATCTTCTGAAGTTCCTTTTCTGTTTTTATTTATTTCTTCAGCAGTTAAACCATGTCCAGATCCGATTTTTGAATGTGCTGATAAACAGTAATCACAATTATTGGTTTCTGCAATTGTAAGCGCTAATTGCTCTCTTACTTTGTGCTTAAAATTTCCTTTTTCGGTTAAACTACCTAGTGTTAAGTAAGTTTCTAATGTTGCAGGAGAGTTTCCTAATACCTTTAATAGATTAGGAACAAATCCTAATTTTTTCTGCACAGCATCAAATAATTCTTTTGATTTTCCTGTTGTAGTTTCTGGGTTTAATGTTTTGATTCTAGTACTCATAATATTTTGTTTTAATGATTTATATATATTCTATTTTATTGTTTTTTGTTTGATACAAAGATGAGGCATATAGTGAGGCTGATAAATGGACAAAAGTTCCTTACGCTTGTACTTTTGTAATTGTTGAGGTTTGTGTATTAATTGCCAATCCAGATAGCGCTAATAGTAATGCAATGTGTATCATTATATTCATCCAGTTTCCAGAAGGGATATGAACTATTATTAAGGCCATTAACATTATAAATGCTAGGAAAGTGTAGGAGTAAAATATTTTTTTATTGATAACCAGTAATATACCAGCAATTAATTCTAGAAAAGCCAATACTCCAGATAACATAATAGCTCCGCTTTCTCCTAAAAATGATAATCCGTTATTCATTAATAAAGCGGCCATATTTTCTAGACCTACTCCTCCCATAAAACCTTCGATGAATTTTTCGATCCCTCCCCATATAAATAATAAACCGAATCCTAATTGAATTAAATAATTTCCTGTTTTCATAACTTGATAATTTTAGTTGTTATAATTTGATGGTACAAAGATGTGACCATTACAGTGCTGAAAAAATGGACAAAGGTTCCTAGCACATGCACATGTGGTGTTTATGAGATTGAAGTGGAAAAAACAGAGTTTGAGTAGTATTTTTCTTTTAGCTGAATTATTAACAGCTTTAATTGGCATCTTTATTTCTGTATTGAAGAGGAGAAACGGCTAATGCCTTTTTAAAAAAGCGAGTAAAATACGCAGGATCATTAAAGCCTAGCATAAAAGCAATCTCCTTAACGGAGTTGTTTGTATAGCTTAGTTGCCTTTTGGCTTCGAGGATAATTCTATTTTTAATAATGTCACTTGGAGTTTCAAACCCTAACCTTTGAAAATGTTTGGTTAAAGATTTTGGAGAAATACCCAATCTATTAGCATATGAAGTAACGGTGTGTTCTTCTTTATAAAATTGCTCCACTAAAAGACTAAATTCTTTAAAAAGTACAGTTTCTTCATCTGTTTTTAAAGGAGTAATTTCTTTTTTTATTCTAACGGAATTAACAATAAACTGTTTTAAATAAGCTTGTAAGAGGTCGTATTGTCCTGTATTTTCACTTTTTAGTTCATCTAATAAGCTGTCGATTATAAACTGAAGCTTTTTATTCTCGTCTTCTGACGGACTTACAAAAGGTGTTTCGTATAGATTATTAAATAAAACACCATTACAAGAGACTTCTTTGTCGTGCGTTTGGATGCAATAAAAATCTCTTTTAAAAGAGAGCTTATAAGCTGTTTTTATTTTTTCATTATCAACGCTGAATATTTGACCAGGAGAAAGAAAGAAAATCACACTTTTATCTATAGCGTACGTTTTGAAATCTATATTGTAGTCGGCCTTACCTTCTTTGATCCAATAGATGGTATATGTATTTAGTTGGCCAGATTCATTTATGAGGCAAGCTTTGTCGAAGTCAACAATGCTTATATTGAAAATATCATTAAAACTATATGTTATAATATCTTGTACAGCCACTTTCCGTTTTTTGGTAATCAATTAATCTGATGACTATCAAAAGTAAAGAAAATTTTAATCGATTATAGTTTAATCGAAGAACAATATAGGATATAAGTAGTGTAGGGGATAGAGATATTTTTAGACTTATGTTTGAGGTAGTTACGTTCTCAAAATATAGTGAATAAAAAAGCCTGGCGGAGCCACCACCAGGCTTCGTAACCCTAGGGTTACACTTAGAACGAGTAAACGGCTAATTTTAAATTTCTTTAGTCTTAAAAGACTTTTATTCTTTGGCTATTTATTTTATTAATCGTTTAGGGATTATTTTATTTTAACCTAAGAATATTTTTGGTTGATTAGAAAGAATAAACTGCCGCTACTAAGAATGATGCTAGACTTCCAGTTGCTTCATCGTCATTATTTAGAAAGATGTCTTCAGAAGCACTATCAATTCTTAATTCTGGTTTTATAGTTAAATCACTTATTTTATAATTTCCTGTCAGTGTAAATTCAAAAACATCAGCATCGCTATCTGGAGCTAATCCGAAAACACCTACACCGCCATCAAATTCTTTAAAGTATTCCCCACGTAGTCCAACAGAGAATTTTTCAGAAGTGTCATATTGCGGATATAGTGCGAAACCGTAGAATCCAGAGTCATCAGTAGTATTATAAGTTGTATTTATTCCTAAGTAAAAAGCATCAGATAAATCAAATCCACCTGTATAATCTACTTGGAAAGTCTTTCCTGGTAATCCTGTCTGCGCTCCATAGATAAAGTTTAAATATTGACCTTTATATCCTAATTGAGCACCAGCTGTATAGCTTCCGTCTAAATTAATTTCTGTAAAGTCTGTACTGTTCATAACAGCTAACATTAAAGAGAAATCATCAGATAATGTAAAGTCTGCTTTAATTCCTGTATGTGAGAATGGTCCGTACGAGAACATATAAGAAGTTGAGTAGTTGAAGTTACCTACAGGCGAGATTACTTCATACCCTAAAAATGTATTAAAGTTACCCATAGTAAGTCTTACTTTCTCGCTTACATTCCAGTATACGTATAATTGATTAACAATATTTGCAGATCCTGTAGATAAAAATACAGCGTCTTCCCCACGAGGCCCAAATACTAAATCGGCTACAAATCCTACCTTTTCACCTTCGTATGATGCTATTAGATTTGCCATTCCAAGGGCGAAACCGCTTCTATTGGCAAATGAAGTAGGAGGAGTGTTGAACATTCCGTCTTCATCAGCTTCATTAGTTCCAGTAAAATTAGTTTTCCAATACACATCTGCAGAACCGCTAAAAGAGAACTTTTTGTCTTCTTGGGCAAATGTGCTAAAGCTAGCGAAAGATACTGCTAGGATAAATATATTTTTTACGATATTTGTTTTTGTAATCGCTTTCATAATTCTATAGTTAATAGTTGTTTGGTTTGTGTGTTTAATGAATCAAATAATAATTGTTAGCTATGTGAAAGTGGGTGCAGAACGGAGCGTACCGCCAAATACCGCTCCGTTCATTTCCCTTAATTAAAAACTAACTAACTAACGATCTATAGTGAAATCTGGATATGCAGCACCATCGTGCTCATGCATATCTAATCCTTCTATTTCTTCTTCTTTTGTAACTCTTAATCCTAATGTTTTCTTCAGAATGAATAATACAATAAATGAGGTGATTAATGCCCATGCACCAATTCCTACAACTCCAATAGCTTGAACTCCAAGTTGACCGAATCCTCCTCCGTAAAGAAGCCCTCCATCAGTAGCGAAAACACCTACTAGTAAAGTTCCAAGAGCTCCACACACACCGTGTACAGAAATTGCTCCAACTGGATCATCTATTTTTAGAGTTTTATCAATAAATTCTATAGAGAAAACAACTGTTAAGCCAGAAAGGACACCTATAATAGCAGCGCCTCCAGGGCTTACTGCAGCACATCCTGCCGTGATTCCAACAAGACCAGCCAAAGCACCGTTAAGAGTCATAGACACCTCTGGTTTTCCGTAGCGAATCCATGTTAGCGCTAATGCAGTAACTGCACCTGCTGCTGCTGCAAGGTTTGTAGTGATGATAATCCCTGCTGCGTTGAATGAGCTTTCTCCGCTAATGGCTAACTCAGATCCAGCATTAAATCCAAACCATCCTAGCCAAAGGATAAATACTCCAAGTGCTCCAAACATCATATTGTGTCCTGGGATAGCATTTGATTTTCCTTCTGTATATTTTCCTATTCTTGGTCCTACTAGAATTGCTCCCACCAAAGCAGCCCATCCTCCAACTGAGTGTACAACTGTTGATCCAGCAAAATCTATAAAACCTAGTTTTGTTAACCACCCGTCTCCTTGCCAAACCCAATGGCCTGAGATAGGATAGATTAGCGTTGTCATTATTAAAGAAAAGATTACATACGTAGTAAACTTAGTTCTTTCTGCAACAGCTCCAGAAACTATGGTAGCTGCCGTTGCACAGAATACAGTTTGAAAGAATAAGTTGTGCATATCTTCTCTTACATTGTAGAATAATGAAGGAGTACCGATAAAGCTACCGATAGACTCTCCATACATTAATGTGTAACCAATAAACCAAAAAGCTAATGAACCTACAGCGAGATCCACAAAGTTTTTCATTACTATATTGATTACGTTTTTAGATCTTGTGAAACCAGATTCTACAAGTGTAAAACCGGATTGCATAAAAAACACGAGGATTCCCGCGATCATTATCCACATTATATCTAGAACTGCGTTCACTTCTATAACGTTTGTTTCCATAAAGAGTTTTTTTAATTAGTTTAGTTGGTTTATTTTAATGATTCTTTGCCTTTTTCTCTCGTTCTAATGCGATAGGCTTCTTCTACAGGAGATACTATAACTTTACCGTCACCAACATTTCCTGAATATGCTGATTTAAGGATTGCTTCAATCGTTCGTTCAGCAAATTCATCTGAAACAATGATTGATAAATACCGTCTTTGGATGTCGGCTGTACTGTAACTTACCCCACGATATACATGGCCTTTTTTCTCGTTACCTACTCCCGTAACATCCCAGTAACTAAAAAAGTTTACTTCTACTTGATGTAACGCATCTCTAACGTCATCAAATTTTGATTTACGAATAATGGCTTCAATTTTCTTCATATTTAAATGATTTGTTTGCTTAAAACTATGTTAAAAAATTGTTACGAGAAAAAAAATAGGGGGTATTCGTTTAATTTTTATTGAATTATTAATAACACCCCTATTAAAATTAGGGGTAAATATAATATTGATGTTATTTTTGAATTTTTAAACGCTTAATTTTTAGGGGCAATTAAAAAATGATGAAGTTTTAGTGTAGTTAATTCAGATTTTTTAAAATGAATTATAATTACCACAAAGGCAGAAGGTAATTCTTACTAAATAATAGTTTATGACTTTCTTCTTATACAATAGTTGTAGATGATTTTACTGCATTCAGAAGAAGAGGGGAGTTGAGAGAAAGGGTAACTTACTAAGGTGTGCTCGTAACAAAGGGAAAGGTGGTTGTCAAAATATTTTTGACAACAATCTAATAACAGCTTACTCGGATGAATATTTTATGAGTCATATTGAAGATGCTCAAAATTCTTGTAAATAATAAAGGAGTGATGTAATTATCACTCCTTATATATAGATGTTGTTATTTAGTTGATTTAATATCTAATATTGTTCCGTATTAATTACTGAAGATGTATTTACATATGATAGTATTGGAATATAAACCTCAGTTAAATGATCAGCTGGATTAGGATATTCCTTTGAAGTTCTAATGTGTGTTTCAAATGGGTATTTAGTAGGATCTGGTTCTAGGTTTTGCTGTTTCATTGCTTCTCTAGCCTTGATCCATGTTTCATTAATGTTGCTATAATCCCCTTTTAATACTGTTTTAAAATAGTTGCCTGGTTCAATAAAATCACATAGTATAGTGCTTCCAGGTGGTGTACCTATTCTTTCTTTAATAGGAATACTAGCAGAAAAGATGGCAGTTTCGTTATTATCGTTCATCTGTTGAAATAAGATAAACTCATTTCCAGCTGCAGTTACATAGCTATCTTCCATAAAAGATTTAATCTCAGGAAAAATTCTTTTAGTGGCAATATCAATTTCGTTTTGTTTGGCGCTAGCTGTTTGGTATAAGTAATAGCCTCCTCCGTATGCAGTTTCTCCAATAATAGAAATACTGTATTTTTTCATGTCGGATATAATCAGGCTATCTAACTTTTGTAGTCCTCTATTAAAGTCTTTTGTTAAATCAGCTTCCATGTCGCCTTTTAGTAGTATCATAGCTTTCTCTGTAAAGCTGAGTTTTCCTTCCATTCCCCAAGTTACCACTGTTTCTTTTTGTTTTTCAACAGGAGAGAGTGTCCAGAAAATTTTTGAAGTAGATTCGTAAGGGGTTATAAAATTAATAGTTTGGTTTATGGAATCTTTTTTGCTGTAATTGGTTTTAATAGTACCTTCTCCCATGGTCTCTCCATTCCAAGAATAAGATGCGTCTTGTCCTTTAGAGACTTCTCCAAAAGAAACAGAAGCATTTTTATCCTTTTCATGCCATGGACTCCATTTTGGCCATTCTTTTAAATCGTTAATGTAGTTGTATATAACTGGTTGAGGTGCTTGTATGGTAGCGTTTGTTGAAACCTTGTAATTATCAGGTTGTATTGCTACATAGATAGCTACCCCTATAGCAGTTATAAGGAGTAAGAAGATAAGGTATTTTAAAATTCTCATAAAAAAGTGTATATGTTATACCCAATGTACAAAAAATGTACGTTTCTATAAAGATTTTTTAAATACATTAAATGTCAATAATTTTGGCGTATTATATGGCTTCTTTTAAAACCACTTCATGTTCGTTGCTAGAAACTTCTTTCTCAGCTTTTAAACCTTTACTATGTTGCGTATTGTAAATAGCAGCAGTTTTGGTTTTTGCTTTTGGAAGTTTATTAACACTGAATAATAATAATACCACATTAATTATTAACAGGCTGAATAAGATTGTAAAGAAAATCATCATTGCTTAAGTTGATTGCTTTGTACAAAAATAAGAAAATTATAACATAAAATCTCATATCGAGCACTAAAATTAACATTAAGTCGCTAAATATGAGGTTACTCTGTTTTAAATGTTAGTTTTTTGTTAAATACTTAATAAAAGCTATGCTAAATATGAAAATGATAAAAAATATAAGAACCCATATAGTGCCTTTATATTGTTTTTTATGTGTTTTGTTATCTCTTTTGTAGCTAATTATCATTATAATGACGAAAATAACAACAAATAATCCAGCAAACATTAGTTGACCACTGCTAAACATATATTTTTAATTTTCGGCAAAATTAATCAAATTAGCTGTAGTAAAAACCATTTATAAAAAACTTCTTTTTAAATAAAAATTAAACATATTCAATAGATGAAAAATAAATTAGCAGCAGTAGAGAAATTCCATAATGCATTCGGTTTAGGGGTTTCTGATGTTCTTAGGGCACAATTAGAAGATGAGAAAATAGCTTTACGTCATAATTTAATGGCAGAAGAAAATGATGAATATTTAGAGGCCGCCAAAAATAATGATTTAGTAGAAGTTGCAGATGCATTGGGGGATATGTTGTATATTCTTTGTGGAACAATTTTAGAACATGGAATGCAACATGTAATCGAAGATGTATTTAATGAAATTCAATTAAGTAACATGAGTAAGCTAGGAGCAGACGGTAAGCCTATTTATAGGGAAGATGGGAAAGTTTTAAAAGGGCCAGATTATTTCAAGCCTGCTATAGCCAAAGTATTAGAGCAGTAGCAAAAAAAAAGGCATTAAAAAAGTTGTTCAACTTTTTTAATGCCTTTTTTTGAAAAATAAACTTCGTTTATTTTAAACTTTTACTCTCCATCCAAATTTATCTTCAACAGTATTATATTGAATATCCATAATGGCTTGTTTTATTTTTGCTGCATATGTGTTTTCTGTCTTAGGAAGCTCCCATTTGTCTCCTTTGTAGCCAAAACCAGCTATCGGATTTATAACTGCAGCTGTACCACTACCAAAGATCTCTTTAAGTTCTCCTTTGTTTACAGCCTCAATTATTTCGGACACTTTAATTGGACGAACTTCTACATCGATACCCATATCTTCCGCCATAGTAATAACACTTCTTCTAGTAATACCATCCAAAATTCTATCACTAATAGGACAAGTAACGAGTTTATCTCCAATTCTAAAGAAGATATTCATAGTACCAGCTTCCTCTAAATACTCATGGTGCTCAGAATCTGTCCATATAATTTGTTGAAAACCTTCTTCGTTTGCAATACTTGTAGGGAAGAATTGCCCAGCGTAATTTCCTGCAGCTTTCGCAAATCCGAATCCGCCACTAGCAGCTCTACTGTAGTGATCAGCTATTTTTACTCTAACTTCACCGCCATAATAAGACTGTGCAGGAGAGCAAATAATCATGAATTTATATTTTTTTGCTGGTGAAGCAGATACACCTGGTTCTGTAGCAATTACAAAAGGACGGATGTATAAACTATTTCCAAATCCTTTTTTAATCCAATCCTTTTCTAGTTTTAGTAATTCTGTTAGTCCCTCAAAGAAATATTCTTTAGGGAATTCTGGCATTGCTAATCTATGAGAAGATTTATTGATACGATTAAAATTCTCTTCTGGTCTGAAAAGCCAAATATCATCGTGCTCATCTTTATATGCTTTCATTCCTTCAAAAACGGCTTGTCCGTAATGAAAAACTCTCGCAGAAGGATCTAGTGTAAGTGGTTGGTATGGAGTGATTTTAGGTGTTTGCCAAGCTCCATCTTCAAAATCACATACAAACATATGGTCAGTGAAAATATTTCCAAACACTAAGTTGTTAAAATCTACTTCATTAATTTTTGAAGTAGTTGCTTTCTCAATTTCAATTTTTGTAACTGTTTCCTTGCTCATAACTCATCTTTAATTCTGCTAAATTAGAAAATATTCTAGCAAAATATGTATTATTTAATGCAAAAATAAGTTATTTTGTGTTCACTTTACATTAAAAAATAATTGATATGAAAATAAAATTAATCGTCATACTTCTAGCAGGTTTACTAGCTTCTTGTACAGGAAATAAACGCGATAACAATAAAGAGATTGCAGAAAACTATAATGTTTATGGAGATACTATTATGTTGAATAATAGTATCGATACGGAACAACTCCTTAGTAAATATCATTCTATAGAAGTAGGAGATTCTACTACAGTTGTAGTTAAAGCGGAAGTTGTGGAGGTCTGCCAGAAGAAAGGATGTTGGATGAAACTCGATTTACCAGATGGAGAGTTGGCAATGGTGAAATTTAAAGATTATGGTTTTTTTGTTCCCAAAGATATCGCTGGAAAAGAAGTAATTTTAAAAGGGAATGCTTTTGTAGATGAAGTTTCTGTAAGTGATCTAAAACATTATGCTCAAGATGCTGGGAAGACAGAAGAGGAAATTACGGCGATAACAGATCCAGAGCGTACCTTTGCCTTTGAAGCAGATGGGGTGCTACTAAAAAAATAGATTTGAAGAGAAAAATAATACAAACTTCCGACGGTTCGTCAACCATATATATTGAAGAGTTAGATGAACATTATCATTCCAAGCACGGAGCAATCCAAGAGGCTTACCACGTATTTATAAAAAGTGGTTTTTATCCATTTCTGAAAGAAAATAGCTGTACTGAACTCTCTATACTTGAGATTGGATTCGGAACAGGACTTAATAGCTTCATAACTTTTATTGAAGCAGAGAAATCAGGTGTGAGAGTTACTTATGACGGAGTAGAAGCTTATCCTGTGTCTTTAGAAGAGGTGAAGCACCTTAATTATGTAGCAGAGCTTAAAGTTATAAACAAGGCTGATGTTTTTGATAAGATGCATCAGGTAACTTGGGGGGATTATCATGAGTTATCAGAGTCTTTTCAGTTAAAAAAGAGAAAGATATTCTTTAATGAGATTTCAGATAAAAATATTTTTGATATCATTTATTTTGATGCTTTTGGAGCTCGCGTACAACCAGAATTATGGGAAGTATCTATTTTTAAAAAAATGTATGACGCTTTAAAAAGTAATGGAATGTTAGTTACTTATGCCGCAAAAGGTAGCGTTCGTAGAGCGATGCAAGAAGTTGGTTTTGAAGTAGAAAGACTTCCGGGGCCTCCTGGTAAGCGAGAAATGTTAAGGGCTGTTAAGAGAGGATAAGAAAATTCTTTAAATACGTTAAAAACTTATAACTAGAGTGTTAAAGGTAAATTAATTACTGCTAGCTGATAGATTAATTTCCCTATTTTTATCAAAAATCAAGGTATGAGGATTTTAATTGCAGGGGCGACAGGTTTAATAGGAGAGGAAATTGTGCGCGTATGCCATAATAGGAAATATGCTGTAAATTATCTTTCTACTAGCAAATCTAAGATTGAGAATAGAGAAAATTATAAAGGCTTTTATTGGAATCCCAGTAAAGGGAAAATTGATTTGACTTGTTTTGAAGGTGTTGATGCTATAATTAATTTAGCTGGCGTTAGTATTTCTAAGCGCTGGACACCTATGAATAAAAAGAAAATATTAAATAGCAGGGTAGATTCACTTCAATTACTCAACGATTCATTATCCAAAATAGATCATAATATTAAATCTATAGTTTCTGCTTCTGCAATTGGTATTTACCCAGATTCTTATACCAATTACTACGAAGAGGATACTACTACAATAGACGATTCTTTTTTAGGGGAAGTAGTTTCTAAATGGGAAGCTGCTGCCGATCAACTAAAAGTTCATGAAGTTCCAGTTGCAAAAATTCGAACAGGGTTAGTTTTATCTTCCGATGGAGGAGCTTTACCAAAAATGGCAAAGCCTATTCGTTATTATGCGGGAACCGTTTTTGGAAGTGGAGAGCAATGGCAGAGTTGGATTCATGTTTCTGATATTGCTAGGATTTATCTACATGTGATAGAAAACAGATTAGAGGGCGTTTATAATGGCGTAGCTCCAAATCCAGTAACTAATACAAAGCTAACACACGAAATAGCTAGTGTTTATAATAAACCAATAGTGTTGCCAAATGCTCCAAAAGCATTGTTGAAATTGGCTCTAGGGGAAATGGCTTATATTTTATACGCGAGTCAGCGGGTAAGTTCTAAGAAAATTGAAGAATCAGGTTATAATTTTAACTTCTCTAATGTTTGCTTGGCACTTAAAGATATTATAAATGAAAAAAGCCAATTCCGTGAAGAATTGGCCTCATAAGCTTTAATTTTTTCTGAAATAAATTATGCTTTATTAGCTTTTATAGAAACTTTTAGTTCTATATCATCATTGATAAACTTATCTCCTAAATCTCCAAAAACAGATTTTGAACCATAGTTTACTTCCCATTGTGTTCTGTCAATAGTAAAAGTTTCACTAGCTAATAATATTGAATCTCCATTTTCTGTTAGCGTAACAGGAATAGAAATATTTCTTTTAATCCCCTTAACAGCTAAATTTCCTTTTATAAAAGTTTTCCCATTATTAACTTCAGTTCCTGTAATTTCGAAATAAGCAGTAGGGTGATCTTTTACATTAAAGAAATGATCTTCCTTTCCTTCAACAGTTCCTTTTAAATGCGCTTCTAGGTTTTCTTTTTTGTCACCTTCAAGATCAGTAACAGTAATAGAATTCATGTCTATTAAAAAGTTCCCACTTTCTACAGCACCATCTTTTACAGCAATAACACCAGACTCAATAGCTATTGTTCCTGTATGTTCTCCTGTAGGTTTAGCTCCTTTCCAATCGATAGTACTTTCAGCAGGAATAGCTTTAAATTTAGTAGCCGTAGCGCTTACTTCTTTAGCAGCTTCCGCTTCAGATGGAGTTGTTTCGTTTTTCTTGTCATCTTTACAAGCTGTAAAAATTGTAAGACATGCTATCAATGAGATTGATAAGATATTCTTTTTCATTTGAATTATTTTTTTTGATTAGTCTTCAAAAATATAAATAACCTCGGATAACTATATTAAATATTTAATAATTTTTTTTGGTGACATTTTGACATTTTAGAATAAATGGCAATACTTTTGCCTCCTGTTATTGAGTTTAAAGAAAGTTAGGAAAATAGTGTCTTGACAGATAGTGTTTTCAATAAAATATACAGGCAGATAGCTGTCAATAAAAACAACAAACGTATGTCTAAGGAAGAAGAAAAAAATAAAGAGGTAGCTGCAGAAGAGAATATGGCAACAGAGCAAACAGCAGAAGAAACTACTGAAACTGTTGAAGAAGTTAGCAACGAAGAGAAGTTAGAGAACGATTTGGCAGTAGAAAAAGATAAATTTTTACGCCTATTTGCTGAGTTTGAAAATTACAAAAGACGTACATCTAAAGAGCGTGTTGAGTTATTTAAAACTGCGGGTCAGGATATTATGGTTTCAATGTTACCAGTATTAGATGATTTTGATCGTGCATTGAATGAGATTTCTAAAACGGAAGATAAAGAGCTTTTTAAAGGAGTAGAACTTATAAATAATAAGTTAAGAAATACATTGCAAGGCAAAGGATTAGAGGCGGTTGAAGCTAAAGCAGGAGATGTTTTTGATGCAGATTTGCATGAAGCTATTACGCAAATACCAGCGCCATCAGACGATTTAAAAGGAAAAATAGTAGACGTTATCGAAAAGGGATATAAACTTGGAGAGAGAGTAATTCGTCATCCAAAAGTTATTGTCGGACAATAAACTTGTAGACGTTTTGTCATAACAAGAAAATCAAAGAATTTTTATATTCTAGAGACCAATTTTTAAGTCTTAATTAAATAAAAATAAATAAATCGAAGGGAATACCTTTCTAAGATATTTACATGAAGGAAGATTATTACGAAATACTAGGAATTGATAAGAATGCATCGGCTGCAGAGATAAAGAAAGCATATCGTAAGAAGGCCATACAATATCACCCTGATAAAAATCCAGGAGATACTGAGGCGGAAGGTATGTTTAAAAAAGCTGCAGAAGCATATGAGGTTTTAAGTGACCCTAATAAAAAACAGCGTTATGACCAATATGGGCATGCTGCTTTTGATGGTGCTGGTGGTTTTGGTGGCGGTAGTGGCCATATGAACATGGATGATATTTTTAGTCAGTTTGGAGATATTTTTGGCGGTGCCTTTGGCGGCGGCGGTGGCGGATTCAGCGGTTTTGGTGGATTCGGTGGCGGTGGTGGAAGAGCTAGAGTTAAAGGTAGCAACCTCCGTATTCGTGTGAAGCTTACTTTGGAAGAAATAGCCAAAGGTGTTGAGAAAAAAGTAAAAGTTAAGAGAAAGATCCAATCTAAGGATGTAACCTATAAAACATGTCCTACATGTAACGGTAGCGGGCAAATGATGCGTGTTACGAATACTATTTTAGGACGTATGCAAACGGCTACTACTTGTAATTCTTGTGGTGGAGCAGGAGAAGTAATCGATAAACGATCTTCTGAAGCAGATGCTCAAGGACTTGTGGTAAAAGAGGAAACGGTTTCTATAAAAATACCACCAGGAGTTGTTGAAGGTATGCAGCTTAAAGTAACTGGTAAAGGGAATGAAGCTCCCGGAAACAATGGAATGCCAGGTGATTTATTAGTTGCCATTGAAGAGTTGGTGCATGATACACTTAAAAGAGAAGGGGATAACCTTCATTATGATCTGTATGTGAGTATTGCAGAGGCTGTGTTAGGAACTTCTAAAGAAATAGATACCGTATCTGGTAAAGTGCGTATAAAACTTGAGGAAGGAATTCAATCAGGGAAAATTTTACGCCTTAAAGGAAAAGGTATTTCTAGTATAAATGGTTATGGCCAAGGTGATCTTTTAGTGCATATTAACGTATGGACACCAAAAACACTGAATAAAGAGCAAAGAGAATTTTTTGAAAAAATGGTAGGAGATGATAATTTTTCTCCTAATCCAGAGAAAAGTGATAAATCGTTTTTTGAAAAAGTAAAAGATATGTTTTCATAATTTAACTTTTGTGTTATATAAAAAAATATATCTTTGTGAAGACACTAGTTCTAACCTAGTGTCAATTTTTTCTTTTTCATAGCAATTTTTTCCCATCCTTGATATTTTTTTAAGGGTGGGTTTTTATTTAAGAGATATGATAAACTATAATTGCGTTTGGCTTTTATAGTATATCAATATCCAATATATTTGGAAAAATCAATTTATATATGGCGAATCTATTAGTTGCTCAGAATGTTTCCAAGAGTTTTGGAGCTTATAAAGCACTAAATAATGTTTCTTTAGAGATTCCTGAAGGAACTATTTTCGGACTCCTAGGCCCTAATGGGGCTGGTAAAACTACTTTTATAAGAATCATCAATCAAATAACATATCCAGATGTAGGGAAAGTTATTTTTAATGGCGAAGACTTAAAACCAGAACATGTTAAAATGATCGGGTATTTGCCAGAAGAACGTGGGCTTTATAAGAGTATGAAGGTAGGAGAGCAAGCATTATATTTAGCTCAACTTAAGGGAATGAGTAAGAGTGATGCGCAGAAGAAGCTTAAATATTGGTTTGAGCGTCTCGAAATTGGTGATTGGTGGAATAAAAAAGTGCAAGAACTATCAAAAGGGATGGCACAAAAGATTCAATTCGTTGTTACAGTACTTCATGAGCCTAAACTCTTAATATTTGATGAGCCTTTTAGTGGATTCGATCCTATAAATGCAAACCTTATTAAAGATGAAATTCTACGTTTAAAGGAAAATGGATCTACAGTTATTTTTTCTACACACCGAATGGAATCCGTAGAAGAGTTATGTGATCATATAGCATTAATAAATAAGTCGAATAAAATTCTCGACGGGAAGCTAATAGATATAAAACGCGAGTTTAGAAATGGAACTTATGAAGTTGGTATAGAAACCAATCAACCGGAAGTTTTAAGACAAACGTTAGAGGCGAAGCATATAATTACCAAGGCTCAATTTAAATCTTTAGGAAACGAGTTGCAGTTAAGAATTCAGCTTACAGATGGAAATACAGCCAACGATCTTCTTTTATATCTCACTACTCAAGGTACAGTAACACATTTTGTAGAGGTAATACCAACAGCAAACGAAATTTTTATTGAAACGGTAAAACGTAATTAAATGGATAAATTATTACTTATAATTAAGCGCGAATATATGGCGAAAGTAAGAAACAAGTCTTTTATTGTTCTTACTATTTTAAGTCCTATTATTATCGTTGCAATGATTGCTTTAGTGGTTTATTTAGCTAAAGTAAACGCAGATGAAAAGAGAGTAATTGCTGTTTTAGATGAAAGCCCATATTTTAGTCACCAGTTTACGGAAGGTGTAGAGGCTTCTTATATCGATTTTGCTAATATTTCTTTGGATAAAGCTATAGACTCTGTAAATGCAGCAGGCTATTATGGATTATTACATATTCCTGAAGGCGAAGAAATAGATAAAGTAGCTCAAAAAATTCAGTTTTACACAAAAGAGTCGCCAAGCCTTGATATTCTTGGCAGTATAGAAGGGAAAATAGAACATAAAGTTCGTGAGCATAAGTTAGCGGAATTGAACATTTCTCCAGAAGTATTAAAAGATTTGGAGAATAATTATGAGATGAGTATCGTGAACTTTAGTGGCGAGAAAAATCTAAAAGGTATAAGCGAACTTAAAGTTTTTATTGGCGGCGGTTTTGGATACTTAATAATGATGTTTATTATTATCTACGGAGCCTTTGTCATGAGAAGTGTAATTGAGGAAAAAACTACTAGAATTATAGAGGTTATAATATCTTCGGTACGTCCTTTTCAATTAATGCTAGGTAAAATTTTGGGTACTTCTTTGGCGGGAATTACTCAATTTGTAATTTGGATTATTTCTGCGGGTGTCTTAACATATGTGGTATTATCATTTATGGGAATAGAGATTGATGCGATGCATTCTAAAGCAAATATCTCTCCTGAAGCCATGCAGACACTTAATGAAGCTGCGGGTTCTCAAGATACTATTCAATTATATGTAAATGAGTTGGTGAAAATCCCTTGGGGAACATTGATTATAAGCTTTTTACTATATTTCTCTTTAGGATACTTAATTTATAGCTCTATTTATGCTGCAATTGGCGCTGCTGTAGATAATGAAACAGATACACAGCAATTTATGTTTCCAGTAATTACACCTTTGATGTTAGGTATTTATGTAGGTTTTTTCTCGGTATTTGAGAATCCAAATGGTCCTATAGCCGTTGCCTTTTCTTTATTTCCTCTAACATCTCCAATAGTTATGATGATGCGTTTACCAAATGGGGTTGGTGGAGCTGGAGTGCCATGGTGGCAACTTATTACGTCTATTTTATTTTTAATTATTACCTTTTTATTAATAGTATGGCTAGCTGCTAAGATTTATAGAGTAGGTATTTTAATGTATGGAAAAAAACCTAGTTATAAAGAAATTTATAAATGGTTAAAATATAAATAGATAATATTCTATATTGCATCTAGTTTTGGAACATTAATAGAGATGAAAGAAATTATAAGCAGTATAATCAGCAATATAAAGGAATTCTTTTCTTATCCCTTGTATAAAGGGGATAGCTCTACTATAACAATAGGAACCATTTTAGCTATTGTTTTTAGTTGTGTCTTAGCATATTATTTGTTAAAACTTATAAGAAAGCTTGTAACAGATAAACTCCCTTTGGATGATAAAAGAAAATTTGTAAGCATTTTTAAGTTTACAAATTATATAGTTTACATTCTAGTTGTTATTACGGTGTTAAATTCTTCGGGGGTCGATTTAACTGTGCTTTTAACAGCTTCAGCAGCTTTATTTGTAGGTTTAGGGTTTGCATTACAAAATTTATTTCAAGATATTATCTCAGGAATATTAATCATTTTGGATCAATCGCTTCACGTTGGTGATGTTATAGAGATAAATGGAAAAGTAGGAAAAGTTCTAGATATTAAATTAAGAACTACGCGTGCAATAACCAGAGATGATAAAGTAATTATTATTCCAAATCATATATTTTTAGCTGAAGTTGTATATAACTTCACACAAAACCATAAAACTACCAGAGAAACAGTTACCGTTGGAGTAGCTTATGGAAGTGACACAAGACTTGTAGAAAAGTTGTTGCTGCAAAGTGTTGCCGAGCAAACGGGAGTTTTAAAAAGTCCTAAGCCTACAGTGGTTTTTAAAGACTTTGGAGATTCTGCATTGATATTTGATGTCAATTTTTTTATAAACGACAGTTTTTCAGACCCAAGAATTAAAAGCGAAGTGCGTTTTAGAATTGATAAACTATTTAGAGAACATAAAATTAGCATTCCTTTTCCTCAGAGAGATGTTCATATTTTTAATAAATAATTACATCTTGAAAAATAAAGGGAATGAGATATCTAAATAATTATTTAAGAATATCATTAATATTGTTTGTTGTGTTTGCTAGTTCATTAGAAGCAAAAGCACAACTAACAGATCTTGCTAGGATAGAATACACTTATTTTCCACAGGCGTCTTCAGAGAACTCCTTTAAACGTTTTAAAACGTTGCTTAATTTTCCATGGAAAGTTGGAAAGGATAAATACATTGTAACGGGAGTAGAGTATTCTAATGTTAATATGGAACTTAAAGATGGGTATCCTTTTGTGGCGAGTGATTTTGAGAGGTTGCAAAGTTTTAAGTTTACACTTGGTTATACATTTCGTTTTAGTGAACGTTGGCGTTTTGGTGCTGTTGTTAATCCACAACTAGCTTCTAATTTTGAAGATGGAATTATAGGAGATGATTTTTTATTGAATGCCGCTATATATTTTATTCGAGAAAGAAGAAATAAAGCTAAAGATAGTAGAGAAGGACGTCTTATATTGGGAATTCAATACAATACAGTTTCTGGTATTCCTTTACCTCTCCCGTATGTTAATTATCATAAAGAGATTAGTGATACATGGGCATATACATTGGGAGTTCCTAAAACAAACCTTAAGTATAAAATAAATAATAGCAACGTTTTACAAACATTTGTTACGCTAGATGGTTTTTATTCCAATATTCAAAAAGAGGTCGCAATAGAGAATAATATAGCAGAAAGTATATCGATGACCACAATTTTATCAGGAATAGGTTACGAACATTTTTTTAATGAGCATATATTGTTTTATTTTTATTCCGGATACACGCTAATGAATAACATCAGATTACGTGATGCAGATTTAGATGACGTGTATACAATAAATGATACAAATACCCTTTATATTAGAGGGGGAATAAAATTTAAGATATAATGGCAAAAATTCTTGTAATAGAAGATGAAGCAGCTATTAGGCGAGTGCTTGTAAAAATCCTTTCTGAAGAAAATAAAGATTACCAATTAGAAGAAGCAAATGATGGTTTAGAAGGCATTGAAGCCATAAAAAAGAACGACTACGATTTGGTTTTATGCGATATAAAAATGCCAAAAATGGATGGTGTTGAGGTTTTGCAGGCTGGGAAAAAAATAAAACCAGAACTTCCTTTTGTGATGATTTCTGGGCACGGAGATTTAGAAACAGCGGTGAATACAATGCGAATGGGAGCTTATGATTATATTTCGAAACCACCAGACTTAAACCGTTTGTTAAATACCGTTAGAAATGCTCTAGATAAGCAGCAATTAGTTGTGGAAAACAAACTTCTAAAGAAAAAGGTAGGAAAGAATTATGAAATGATTGGAGAGAGCGAAAACATTTCTATTATTAAAGAAATGATAGAAAAAGTAGCTCCTACAGACGCTCGTGTTATGATTACTGGTCCTAATGGAACAGGGAAAGAGTTGGTTGCTCATTGGATTCATCAGAAGAGCGATCGTTCGAAAGCTGCTATGGTGGAAGTTAATTGTGCTGCGATTCCTTCTGAGCTTATAGAAAGTGAACTTTTCGGACATGTAAAAGGAGCTTTTACTTCAGCAGTAAAAGATAGAGCAGGAAAATTTGAAGCTGCTAATGGAGGAACTATTTTTTTAGATGAAATAGGAGATATGAGCCTTTCTGCACAAGCAAAAGTATTACGTGCATTACAAGAAAACAAGATTTCACGTGTAGGTAGTGATAAAGACATAAAAGTAGATGTCCGTGTAGTTGCAGCAACAAATAAAGATCTTAAAAAAGAAATCGAAGAGGGAAATTTCCGAGAGGATTTATACCACCGTTTGGCAGTTATTTTAATAAATGTACCTGCTTTAAACGATCGTCGTGATGATATACCGTTGCTTATTGAGCATTTTACAAGTAAAATAGCAAAAGAACACGGAGATACAAAAAAGGAGTTTTCTGATAAAGCTATTAAGCTGCTACAAGAATATGATTGGACAGGAAATGTAAGGGAATTACGAAATGTAATTGAAAGATTGATTATTCTTGGGAATGCAGAAGTAAGTGAAGAAGATGTAAAACTTTTTGCTAGTAAATAGCAAGGAATGATATATTATAAAAAAGCTGTCTAATTAATATGTATTAGACAGCTTTTTTATATTCTATTTTGAAGAGCAACTTTTTAATGCGTCTTGTATTTTTTGTTGAGTTTCTATGGTTAAGTTGAGGTAATAAGAACGAGTTTCTGCTAACGATTCGTTATTTAGAACATTATCTTCTCTAGCATAACCTCCTTGTAAGATAGCAGATGTATTTTTACAACTTAGTAATGATGTAAGCTCTTTAAAATTACTTTCCATTTCAAATAATGCTTGCTCAGCTAGATGTTTTAATTTTAATTGCTCCTCTAGCTCTAATTGTCTATTTATTCGAGCTTCCTCAGCCAATTGTTTTTGTCTTTGTATTTTTTCTTCTAAAAGACGCTGTTGTTCTATCAATTTTTGTTTTTCTAACTCTAGCTGCTCTTGCTGCGATTGTAAACTATTATCAGTTTTTACTGTAGAAGATACAGATGGCGTACTAGTAGGTGGTGTGTTGGTATTTGTAGAATTGGTGTTAGGGGTTTCAACAGCATAGTTAATGCTAGAACCGCTACTGGTACAAACATCCATTTTGTTCATTAATGTTTGTAGGTATTCATACCCATGCTTAGCGTAAAAACGACCAGCCTCCCAATCTACAGGGTCTTCAGCTTGGGTTAAATTATCGAGGGCATCAAGAATAGGACTTATTGCTTCTTTACAGCCACAGCTTTCAACTAAAGATTTTGTCTTGTTTAGTGCGTCTATAGCTCTACCAGCATAATATTTTTGATGATCAAAATTATCGGAACTTAAAGATTTCTTTGTGTGGGCTAAAGCATAACTTGCTTGAGAATACGCAGAATTACATTGTGAAAATGCATAACTTGATAGTAGGAAACATAACAAGATGAGTGTAGGATTCTTCATGGAAATTAGGTTTATTTATTTGGGCGAAGCAATATTACAATATAAATTGTATTTTTAAAAAACTTTGTGGTGAACTTATTCATAGAATATGTGTACCCTTCATTTTTTATTAATAAAAGATATATGGATTCAATAAAAACATCAGATTATAGAATTGATGAAAAAGCTACACTAGCAAATATTCCTACACTTAATAATCTTAATGCTTCCGATGATAAATTAAAGGATCGATTAAAGCATACAAGAAAGAAATTAGGGAAGCTGCAAGATGTTATTTATGCACACGGAAAATATAGTGTGCTAATTTGTTTACAGGGAATAGATACTGCAGGTAAGGATAGTTTGGTTAGAGAAGTTTTTAAAGATTTTAATTCAAGAGGTGTATTGGTTCATAGTTTTAAAGTTCCAACTGAATTAGAGCGTAAGCATGATTATCTATGGAGGCATTATATAGCCCTTCCAGGAAGAGGTAAGTTTGGAGTCTTTAATCGTACGCATTATGAAAATGTATTGGTTACACGTGTGCATCCAGAATATGTTCTAGGAGAAAATATCCCAGGGATAGATTCAGTAGAAGATATAACAGATACTTTTTGGGATAAGCGGTTTGAAGAAATAAAAAACTTTGAAAAGCATATATCGGATAACGGAACTATAATTTTTAAATTTTTCCTTCATTTGTCGAAAGGAGAACAAAAGAACCGACTTTTAAGGAGATTGAATCTCGAAGAAAAGAATTGGAAATTCTCACCTTCAGATTTAAAAGAACGTGCTTTATGGGATGAATATCAGGTTTATTACGAAGAGGCAATAAATAAAACTACAACTCCTTATGCTCCATGGTATGTGGTTCCTGCTGATAATAAAAAGGCTGCTAGAGCTATAGTTGCAAATATTTTATATGATGAATTGAAGGAGTATAAAGATATTGCTTATCCTGAATTAGATCCTGCTATTAAGGAACACTTGAGTAAATATCGTGAACAATTAAATAATGAATAAACTTATAATTAATGATTAATAAAAGTTACCTAATCTTACTAATATTAGTTCCTCTGTTAGGGATTTCTCAAACAGAAGATGAAAAGCAATTAAAAGAAATATATACTTCCTCATTAACAGAAGGGAAAAGTTATAGCTGGTTAGACTATTTATCGAATAAAATAGGAGGGCGTTTGTCTGGTTCTTTTAATGCGGAACAGGCCGTTGAGTATACAAAAAACGAGTTAGAATCGCTTGACTTAGATCGTGTTTGGTTGCAACCAGTAATGGTGCCTAAATGGACACGAGGAATAAAAGAATACGCTTACATTGAAAATGCTCCTGGAAATACAAATGCCGTAAATGTATGTGCTTTGGGAGGTTCGATTGCTACTCCAGAGGGAGGATTAAAAGCAAATGTAATCGAGGTTCAAGGATTGGAAGAATTAAAAGAATTAGGAGAAGAAAAGATAAAAGGAAAGATTGTTTTTTACAACCGACCAATGCAGGTAGATGTAATTCAGACTTTTGAAGCTTATGGAGGTTGTGTGGATCAACGATATTCAGGTGCTGAAGAAGCTGCAAAATATGGAGCGGTTGGTGTAATAGTACGTTCCATGAATTTACGTTTAGACGAGTTTCCACACACCGGAAGTATGAGTTATGGAGATTTACCAGTAAATAAAAGAATACCGGCTGCAGCCATAAGTACTAAAGGAGCAGAATTGTTAAGTAGTCTTTTAGCTCTTAATAATGACCTTAAGTTTTATTTCCGTCAAACTTGTAAAGTGTTTCCAGATGTTAAATCGTATAATGTTATAGGGGAAGTTAAAGGGTCTACTTTTCCAAATGAGATTATTACTGTTGGTGGACATTTAGATTCTTGGGATTTAGGTGATGGTTCTCATGATGACGGTGCTGGATGTGTACAGAGTATGGAAGTTTTAAGATTATTAAAACAAACAGGTTATAAGCCAAAACGAACGATACGTGTAGTTTTATTTATGAATGAAGAGAATGGTTTACGAGGAGCTAATAAATATGCAGAGGTAGCCAAAGAAAAAGGAGAGAATCATATTTTTGCTTTAGAAAGTGATGCTGGTGGTTTTACTCCAAGAGGATTTTCTTTTGACTGTGATGATGCTAATTTTTCACAGATTACTTCTTGGAAACCCTTATTCAAGCCTTATCTGATTCATTTTTTTGAAAAAGGAGGTAGTGGTGCCGATGTTGGTCCTTTAAAAGGAGATGGAACCGTATTAGCTGGGTTACGACCAGATTCTCAACGTTATTTTGATCATCATCATGCGGAAAATGATACTTTTGAACATGTAAATAAACGTGAGTTAGAACTTGGAGCAGCAACAATGACTTCTTTGATATATCTTATTGATAAATATGGAACGATTAATACTTCAAAAATAAAAGGGTAGTTAATTTTTAACGTATAACATAGTAATTACAGGAGGGAGCTCAAACTTCTTTTTGTTTAGCCATATAGAAGTACCTTAACCATATATTTTTATATTTGTGCAGTGGCGTTTATATGGCTAACAATTTTTTTAAAAGTAAATGCAAGCTATTATCTATTCCACCTACCACTATTATAATTAAAACCAATCTATATAAATAATGAAAATTGTATACCCGACACTATCTAAAATACAACTACAATCGATTGTATTTAGTATTGTAACTTCTCTTTTATATTCCTGTGCTGAAAAAAAGGAAGTGGTGAAAGTAGAGAAACCTAATGTTGTATTTATTGCCGTAGATGATTTACGTCCAGACTTAGGATGTTATGGTAATGAGATTGTAAAATCTCCTAATATAGATAAACTGGCTTCTGAAGGGGTGGTGTTTAAAAATCACTTTGTAAACGTTCCTACATGTGGAGCTTCACGTCAATGTTTGATTACAGGAATACGTCCTTCATCTAATGAATATTTAAGAAATAGTATTACAGAAAAAGTAATTTCTAATAAACCAGAAGGGGAGGAGCCTGAATCTTTTATACATCAGTTAAGGCGAAATGGTTATCATACAGTAGGTATTGGTAAAATAACACATTCTGTTGATGGTTACTTGTATGGTTATGAAGAGGAAGTTTCCGATAAGAAGGAGCTTCCCTATAGTTGGGACGAGTTGTTATTTAATTCTGGAAAATGGGGAACTGGTTGGAATGCTTTTTTTGGATATGAAAATGGAGAAAATCGACAGAGTTTAAACCGACAAGTGAAACCATACGAAAAAGGTGCTGTAAGTGATACAGGTTATGTAGACGGACTTACAGCTCAATTGGCTGTTTCTAAGTTGAAGGATTTAAAAGAGAGTTCAAAGCCTTTCTTTATGGGGGTAGGTTTATTCAAGCCACATTTGCCTTTTAATTCTCCTGAAAAGTATTGGGATTTATATCATCGTGATTCTATTCCAATTTCTGAAAACCCTTTGGTGCCTAAAAATGTAAACCTAACAAGTATCTTTAGGAGTGGGGAATTTAATGGGTATAAATTAGGAGATGAAAAAGCTACATTAGATCATCCTATGTCTCAAGAATATTCAAGAAAACTTAGACATGCATATTATGCTTGTGTAAGCTACATAGATCAGCAGATAGGAAATATTGTTGACGAAATTAAAGCACAGGGATTAGATAAAAATACAATTATTGTAATTTGGGGTGATCATGGGTGGCATCTTGGAGATCAACAAATATGGGGAAAGCATACAATTTTTGAGAATGCATTGAAGAGTCCGTTGATAATAAAAGTTCCTGGAGCATTCCAAAATCAAGAAGTTACTCCAATTGTAGAAACAGTAGATATTTATCCAAGTCTTTTAGAATTATGTGGCGTTAAAATGCCGCATAAAGTTGATGGAGAGAGTTTTGTTGAGGTTTTAAAAGGAAGCAATGCCCAAGATGATAATGTTGCGTACAGCTACTTTAGAAAAGGAATTACGATGCGAACTCAAAGATACCGCCTCACAAAATATTACAGAGAACAGCAACCAGCTATAGAGCTATACGATCATAAAGAGGATCCATTAGAGTCTGTAAATGTTGCAGCAGAACATCCTGATATTGTAGCGGATTTGATGCCGTTATTGGAAAAAGGAAACAGTGGAATTTATAAATAACGTATGTTTTTGTTTTATTCAGTTGAAATAAAATAGTAGAGAATAAAAAAAGGGTCAGATTTAAATTCTGACCCTTTTTTTATTTTTGAAGATATATTTCTTCCTATTCTTCAACAATAACCCATTCTCCTTTTGTAAGTAATGGTTCTGCTTGTTTGAATTTAACAGTTTTATTCTCTCCAGACATTACATTTTTAATAGTTACTTTATCGTTTCTTCCAATTTTTGGACGATCTCTTACGATAGTTTCTGTAACCTGCGGTCTTTGTTGTGTTTGTCCAGCAGCTCTATTTTGAGCGGCTAACTCATCACTATTTGGAATTTCTTCTTTTGAAGTCTGTAGGTTTTCTTTTCTCTTAACCTCTCTAGCTTCTTGGATATTTCCAGATTCTTCTGTTGGAAGCTCTCCTTTAAATAAGAAAGAAATTACCTCTCTGTTAACTTTATCGATCATTACTTTAAAAAGTTCGAAAGCTTCAAACTTATAAATAAGTAATGGATCTTTTTGCTCATGAACAGCGAGTTGCACAGACTGCTTTAACTCATCCATTTTTCTTAAATGGGTTTTCCAAGCATCATCTATAATAGCAAGTGTGATATTTTTCTCGAAATCTGCAATTAATTTCTTTCCTTCAGAGTCGTATGCTTCTTTAAGATTGGTAACAACTTTAAGTGTTTTTATTCCATCAGTAAATGGAACTACAATACGCTCAAATTTATTGTTTTCATTCTCATATACATTTCTAATTACAGGAAAAGCTGTTTTTGCATTTCGCTCAATCTTATTTTGGTAATAGTTTAGCGCCTCCTTATAAACGATCCCTGTAAGCTCTTTCGAAGACTTGCTTTTAAACTCATCTTCAGAAACAGGAGGAACGATTGAAAAGAATTTTATTAATTCAAATTCTAAATTCTTGTAATCATTTGCTGCTTTATTATTTTCTACAATATCTTCACAGGTATCATATACCATGTTTGCGATATCTAGTTTTAAACGCTCTCCTTCTAATGCGTGTCTTCTTCTTTTATAAACAACTTCACGCTGAGCATTCATTACATCATCATATTCTAATAGACGCTTACGAACTCCAAAGTTATTTTCTTCTACTTTTTTCTGAGCACGTTCTATAGATTTAGTCATCATAGAATGCTGAATAACCTCTCCATCTTCAAGTCCCATCTTATCCATCATTTTGGCTACTCTTTCAGAACCAAAAAGACGCATTAAGTTATCTTCTAAAGAAACATAGAATTGTGAGCTACCTGGATCTCCTTGACGTCCAGCACGACCTCTCAACTGACGGTCAACACGTCTGGAGTCATGACGCTCTGTACCTATAATTGCTAAACCTCCAGCTTCTTTTACTTCTTTTTTAAGCTTAATATCTGTACCACGACCTGCCATGTTGGTAGCAATAGTTACAATACCTGGATTACCAGCTTCTGCAACGATATCCGCCTCTTTCTTGTGTAACTTAGCGTTTAATACGTTGTGTTTTATTTTTCTTATTGATAACATTTTAGAGAGTAACTCAGAAATTTCAACAGAAGTAGTACCCACAAGAACAGGGCGTCCTTCGTTTACTAACTTTTCAATATCTTCAATTACAGCGTTGTATTTCTCTCTCTTAGTTTTATAAATAAGATCTTGTCTGTCATCTCTAGCGATTGGACGATTAGTAGGAATCTCCATAACATCTAGTTCATAGATTTCTAAGAATTCCCCAGCTTCTGTAATGGCAGTACCTGTCATACCAGAAAGCTTTCTGTACATTCTAAAGTAGTTTTGTAACGTTACAGATGCGAATGTTTGTGTAGCGGCTTCAATTTTTACACTTTCTTTAGCTTCAATTGCTTGGTGTAATCCATCTGAATATCTACGACCGTCCATAATACGACCCGTCTGCTCATCAACAATCATAACTTTATTATCCATCACCACATACTCTACATCTTTTTCGAATAGGGTATAAGCTTTTAAAAGCTGATTCATAGTGTGGATACGCTCACTTTTTACAGAGAAATCTTTAAAAAGATCCTCTTTAAGTACAGCTTCTTCTTCTGCTCCTAATCCTTGTTTTTCAATTTGAGCAATTTCAGTACCTATATCTGGCATTACGAAGAAATCTGGATCTGTATCACCAGATAAGTACTCAATTCCTTTATCTGTTAACTCAATCTGATTTCCTTTTTCATCAATAACAAACCATAGCGCCTCATCTATTTTAGGCATCTCACGGTTGTTATCTTGCATATAATGGTTTTCTGTTTTTTGAAGTAATTGCTTAATTCCTTCTTCACTTAAAAACTTAATTAATGCTTTATTTTTTGGTAAACCTCGGTGAACTCTTAATAATTGAAAAGCTCCCTCTTTAGTGTCTCCTTCTGCAATTAGTTTTTTAGCTTCTGCTAAAACACCCGTTAAGTACTGACGTTGTTTAGTAACAATATCACTAACTTGAGGTTTTAGTGCATCAAATTCATGAATATCTCCCTGCGGTACCGGGCCAGAAATAATAAGTGGAGTTCTCGCATCATCAATAAGTACAGAATCGACCTCATCTACAATAGCATAGTTTTGAGGGCGTTGTACTAAGTCTTCTGGAGTGTGTGACATATTATCACGTAGGTAATCAAAACCAAACTCGTTATTTGTACCGTAAGTAATGTCTGCTAGATATGCTTTTCTACGTCCTACAGATCCTGGTTGGTGATTATCGATACAGTCTATAGAAAGACCGTGAAACTCAAAAAGTGGTCCCATCCAAGCACTATCACGACGTGCCAAGTAGTTATTTACTGTAACAAGGTGTACTCCATTTCCAGTTAATGCATTTAGGTAAACTGGTAAAGTTGCTACCAATGTTTTTCCTTCTCCTGTGTGCATCTCAGCAATTTTACCTTGGTGCATAGCAATACCACCTATAAGCTGTACATCGTAATGTATCATGTCCCAAGTAACTTCTTTTCCTGCCGCATCCCAAGAATTTTTCCAAATTGCTTTGTCATCTTGTAGCGTAACGTAGTCATTATTTCCAGAGATTTCTCTGTCAAAAGTTGAAGCTGTAACAGTAATTGTTTCGTTATTGGCAAAGCGTTTTGCAGTTTCTTTGACTACTGCATATGCTTCAGGAAGGATTTCGTTAAGTGTTTTTTCGGTATTCTCGTATACCTTTTCTTTAAGCGCATCAATTTCAGTATAAATATCTTCATTCCTGTCGATATCGTTAGATGCTTCTGCTTCTGTTTTAAGCGCTTGTATTTTTTCTTCTAAAGACGCGCAAGATGCCTTTATTCTATCTTTAAACTCCTGTGTTTTAGAGCGTAGTTCGTCGTTGGAGAGTTGAGATAGTTTTTCTTCGAAAGATTTTATTTGGTCTACAATAGGTTGTAAGGCCTTTACATCTTTCTTCGCCTTATCTCCTACGAAAACTTTTAAAACTGAATTGAGTAAACTCATGTCTGTATGTGTGTTTATATTTCAAAATTAAGCAAAAAAAAAGCCTCGACAGAGACTTTTTTGCTTTATAATGTTAATGTGTTTGTTAATATTCATCCTCGTTCCAGAGGTAATCCTCTTCAGTTGGATAGTCCGGCCAAATCTCTTCAATGGATTCATACATATCACCTTCGTCTTCCATTGCTTGTAAGTTTTCTACAACTTCTAATGGAGCGCCAGTTCTAATAGCATAGTCAATTAATTCATCTTTTGTTGCTGGCCAAGGCGCATCGTCTAAATATGATGCTAATTCTAAAGTCCAATACATCTGCTATTGATTTTTAATTTTGTGCAAAAATAAATTTTTATAGTAAAAAGTCAAGTAAAATTTATATTATTTACATATTATTTCTAAGAACGTAGTTTTTAGGGCGTTATATTGAATATAAATCAATAAATTGATGCTATTGATTCGATGTTTCCCTATTTGGAATCCATTTTACCTCATCTGCCTTCAAATCAGAAGTCAACTTTCGTGCCAATACAAATAAATAGTCTGACAAACGATTTAGGTAGTTAAGAACTAATACGTCAAAAGGTTCATTCTCATGTAAATAAGTGGCTTTTCGTTCTGCCCTTCTACAGATAGTTCTCGCTATGTGACAATATGACACTGTTGTATGTCCTCCTGGAAGAACGAAATGTGTCATTGGCGGAAGTGAACCATCCATTTTATCGATTTCATTTTCTAATAGCGAGATATCGTTAGCCGATATTACGGGGATATCTAAACGCTTTTTTCCATTCTTTAGGAACTCTTTTTCAGGAGGTGTTGCTAGAATAGCGCCAACTGTAAAGAGGCGGTCTTGAATTTCGATTAAAACAGATTTATAACTTTCTTCGATTTCTTGATCTCGAATAAGTCCAATCCATGAGTTCAGCTCATCTACAGTTCCATATCCTTCAATACGAATATGGTGCTTAGGAACTCTCGTTCCTCCATACAATGCTGTAGTTCCTTTGTCTCCGGTCTTAGTGTAAATCTTCAAATTATGTTATTTTATGTTTTTTTCTGAGGAAAACCGATCGCCAAGTCGGTATGCTTTTCTTTGTTTCCTCTTTTTCATATTCCGTTTGTTGTTCAATAAAACGAAGATACAGAGGATAGCTAAAATAACAATCCAAATAATATGAGTTTCCATATTAAATTACTTTTAACTTCAAAAGGTAGTTCAACGATATTATATTCGAAAGACTAACTCTAATTTACTCGTTGGATTTTCCAACTAATATATAAAATAACAAATTATATCCGAATACAAAAATCTTCTTTTGCTTGTCCGTTTTTAATGAACAAAAAGCCAATATTATAAAAATCGATGGATACATCAAACGCAGCTTTTGCTTTTAATTGTTGCCAACGGTTTTTAGCCTCGAAACTGTTGTTTATATGATCTATTATATAAAATGAAAATTCGTTCTTAGCATCTAGAATATCTTCAAGAGAACTGTTTTTTAATGAAAAATAGGTTGTTTTGTTACTGCTGAAGGCATTTTCGTGTTCAGAAGAAAAAGAGCTGTTATTGAAATATGTCAACGCCCTATTGATGATTTTTTCTTTCCTAGGATCGAATGAAACTTCCTTTTTCCAATTTTCAAACAGCATATTTGTCGTTAAATCTGACTTTTTATAAAGTGCTTTTGTAACCAAGCAATACACAAAAGGGGAGTGCACCCCGTGTTGATTGGTCGATTGAAATAAATATTTTATGTATGATAATCTTAAGTACAACAATTTTAAGGTTGAAAATAGCTATTATGTTTAATCTAAATTGTTATTTCTAAAGGAACAACTTCTATGCTTTTATGCAAGCCATTATTCTTCCATTTTCATGGAAAGCTCAAACCAAGCTTCTGTTTTGTCTTCGAGCTCTTGAATTATCTCCTGCAGTTTAATCGACTGCTTATCGATCTCTTCACCTTCTAATTTTCCTAAAGCGAATACATTTTCAGCTTCTTTTTTCTTCTCTTCAAGCTTCTTTATATCACGCTCCAGTTTTTTAAACTCCTTCTGTTCTTCATAGCTTAAAGTAGCATTGCTATCTTTTTTCCATGCTTTTTTAGAAGTATCTTCAGTTACAACTTTAGTCTCTTTTTGAGGTTCACTACTGTCATAAGCTCTATAATCGGTATAATTACCAGGAAAGTCTTCAACAATACCAGCTCCTTTAAAAATGAATAAATGATCTACAATCTTATCCATAAAATAACGGTCGTGAGAAACAACCAACAGGCAACCAGGAAAATCTAACAGAAAATCTTCTAGTACATTTAAGGTTACAATGTCTAAGTCGTTGGTAGGCTCATCGAGAATTAAGAAGTTGGGATTCTGAATAAGAACCGTACATAAATACAAACGCTTTAATTCTCCACCACTTAATTTTTCTACAAAATCGTACTGCTTCTTTCTGTCGAATAAAAAGCGTTCTAATAGTTGTGCAGCTGAGATTTGTCGCCCTTTTGTAAGCGGAATGTACTCTCCGTACTCTTTTATAATATCTATAACCTTTTGCTCAGGCTTCGGATTAATACCACTTTGGGTATAATATCCAAACTTTATAGTTTCTCCTACAATAACTTTCCCTCCGTCTGGTTCTATTCTTCCAGTAAGAATATTTAAAAAAGTAGACTTTCCAGTACCATTTTTACCGATAATACCAATACGTTCTCCTTTTTGGAAGTTATATTCGAATTTATCGAGGATACTTTTATTCTGAAAGCTTTTAGATACTTTATGGAACTCTACAATCTTACTCCCCAAGCGCTCCATATTAATCTCCAATTGGATTTTATGGTCTTGTCTACGTTGGCTAGCTTTTTCTTTGATTTTATAGAAATCATCAATTCTAGACTTAGATTTTGTAGTACGTGCTTTTGGTTGTCTACGCATCCAGTCTAGTTCTTTTGTAAATAAATTCTTTGCTTTATCTACAGAAGCCTTTTCTGCTTGTATTCTCGCTTCCTTTTTCTCTAAATAGTAAGAATAATTCCCTTTATATTGATATATTTTACCGTGGTCTAATTCTACAATTTCATTACAAACACGCTCTAGAAAATAACGGTCGTGAGTAACCATAAAAAGAGTAATGTTTTCTTTAGCAAAATACTGCTCCAACCATTCAATCATTTCTAAATCCAAATGGTTAGTAGGCTCATCGAGAATTAATAAATCAGGAGAATTTAATAATATCGTAGCTAGTGCTAAACGCTTTTTTTGTCCTCCAGAAAGATTACTTACTTTTTTATCGAGATCGTCTAATTTTAGTTGAAATAAAATCTGCTTGTATTGCGTTTCAAAATCCCAAGCATTTTTAATATCCATTTGCTCGAATGCCTTTTGATACGTTTCTGTATCGTCTAGGTTTTCTAATGCTTTTTCGTAATAGTGAATTGTTTTTAAAACATCATTATCAGAAGCAAAAATAGTTTCTTCGATTGTTAGGTTTGGATCTAAATCTGGCTCCTGAGAAAGGAAAGATATCTTAATACCATTTCTAGAAACTACTTGTCCGTCATCGGGAGCATCGTTTCCAGTTATAATATTCAATAAAGAAGTTTTTCCAGAACCATTTTTAGCAATGAATGCTATTTTTTGGTCCTTATTTATTCCGAAAGAAACATCTTTAAATAAAACTCTCTCTCCGAACGATTTTGCTATATTTTCTACTGATAAGTAATTCACTAAAACATTTTTTGCAAATTAACGCAATTTAGATTTGTGAAGCGATAAAAATAGAAGGAACTAAAGAATAATAATTATGGAGTAGCCTTTCTTTAATTAGTAATGCTTAAAGGAAGGAAACTTTCTTTTTCTCTTTTTATAAAAGTAGCCAGTTTAGTAGGTGTTTTACTTGTTAGTTTTTTATACCAATTACTAATTTTTGGTTCTTTTTGAAATCGTGGTAAGAAATGAAGCAGAAGCATAACAATTATAAACTCACTAGGAATCCCTTCTTTCCTTTTTACAAAATAGAACTTAATAGGGTTTACGCTATTATATAATATCGGAATTCCAGCCTCTTCGTCGATCAGTTTTGTTACCTCATAGAAATTAAGATTTTCAGAACCTGTAATTTCTAGCGCTTGATTTTTATAAACTGAAAAATCATTGATTAAAACCGCAGCAGCTTCTCCAATATTTTTTACATCTACCCAATTAAATTTAGCTTTTCCCGAAGGAAGGGTAATCTTTTGTTTTGATTTTATTTCTGATAAAAGGGTAGTGGTAAGGTTTTGCATGAAATAACTTGGACGAATAAAGATAAACTCAAAGTCTAAATTCTTTATCAATATTTCAATTTTATGATGTGGTATTGCCTTACTTCTTTCTACGCCTTGAACAGATAGAAATACTATTTTAGTGATGTTAGCCTTTTTTGCGGCTTCTAATAGGGGTTTAAAATATTTGTTTACTTCTGATATCTCTGGCGGGCGCAATAAAAATAGAATGTCTACAGCATGAAGCGCTTTGATAAAAGTACTTTTATCTTTAAAATCGAATGTTCTGTAGCTTATGTCTTGAGAAGTAGCAAAGGTAGTTTTTGCTTTAGATATATCTCTTACAGCCGCAATTATACGACTATTGTTTTCTAATGTATTTAGGTAGTAAATTACTTCCTTGCCAATGTTTCCGGTAGCTCCTGTTACAAGTATATTTTTCATTTGTTACAAGAAAGTGAAATGTGAGATTAATAGCCTTTTAAGGACTATAAATTTAAGGAGATTTAGTTTTTATTACAAATTCCTACAGCCCATTTGTTTTGTAAATGACCAAATTTTTTAACCTCTTTACGCAGTAAGCTTAAAAACTCTTTACCTTGCCCGTGGCTTAGCTCTAACTTTTCACAGTAGTGAAGTAAAGCTACAGTTGTTTTTTCTAGCGAAGATACAGACTCTAATTTGATGGATGGATCTGCAGAAGCTTCAGCCATTGCTATTTTTGGGGCTAATCCCAAAGATGCCATTACCAATTTGTCAGAAAACTGATCCGCAATAATTTTAGAAGAATGAAGTTCTAATATAGACTTATCTCCTCTTATATATTCTACAACCTGCCTACTTAACTTAAAGATATAGAGCGCCTTTTTGTATACCGGTAATTTGGTTACATTGCGCCTCCTATAGCTATAGCGTGAATAATTCTTTTTCATCATTGCAACTTTATTACAAAATTACTCCGTAAATCAAAAAGTGTTATTTCGAATTTAAAGTAAAATACGTATTTTGCAATAAAATCAAAGGTATTAATAGTAATTTCATTTAAAATGAAAATAGACGAGCTTAACTGGGCGATTTTAAGGCTTTTGCAGCAAAATGCACGGTTTACAAATGCAGAGATTGGAAGACAAGTAGGTCTCTCTTCTCCAGCCGTTGCAGAACGCATAAAAAAATTAGAAGACCTTGGAGTAATAGGTGGATACAGAGCAGAAGTGAATCATATAGAAACGGGATATCAGCTAAAAGCCTTTGTAACATTAAGAGCTTTTATGGGGAAGTTAAAACCGTTTTTAGAGAAAGTAAAAGAATTTAAGGAAGTCTTAAATTGCTATAGAATTACAGGAAACGAAAATTTAGTGATGGAAGTAGTGTTGTATGACCAATTTCATTTAGAAGAATTTATAGATAAGCTCATTACCTATGGAGAAGTGAGAACCTCTATAGTTTTATCAAATGTAGTAGAAAATCAACCTATAGGAAGAAATAGATAGCTGAAAAATTATGCACTATAAACTCGCAATTTTCACGTATCCAATATGTAATTGATCTTCGTCTAATTGTGGCGCTTCGGTATATTTTAATTGATACTTTTCCTTGAAAATAGCAGGCAGCATTTCTTCTATATTGTAAATGTCGTCTACATCAATTCCATATTTATCATCAATATGAGATTCTGCGCCTTTAAATCCGCAGTGTTTATAAAAGGTAGTTTGTTTAGACTCCTTAATAGCAATAGCTTTTGTTTTTGCTACTGATACTATTTTATAATGATATTCTTCAAACTCATTTTCCTTATAGCCTCCAAGATTAATAAAGAATAATTGGACATCATTCTTTACTAAATCTTTTTTTTCTTCTACAGTAATATTAAAATTCCCTACTGTAGTAACTTCTCGCCAAGCGTCAATATGAATTTGTCCTTTTGCTTCTGGCCAAAATGCTTTCATGTGAGGAATTAAGTCTTTCAAAGAAGTGCCTATTCCGAAAAAAATATCATGTTGCTCTGTAAATCTACCTTCGGGTTTACAGCCTAACATTACCATAAAAAGTTTTAATTCTGAAGTCATTTAAGAAGTCTTAATATTGGGGTCAAAGATATATTTTTTACTAGAGAATTAGAATAGAGTTACTGCTATTCTTAGTGTTTTAATATTTTTTTAATTAGATTACTCAAACTCTATTAATTTCAATAAATTTATAAACAAATTTTGGCTAGATTTTTGATAGATTTAGATTTATGAGAAAAATATTATTACTTCTTTTATTAAGCACTATAGGATTTGCTCAAGAGAAAGAGATAACCATAGGAGTTGTTCAAGATTCCCTTAAAATAAATAACACAAAAGACACATATGCAGTCTACCTTCCTTCTAATTATGATAAGGAAAAGGAGTGGCCAGTAATTATGTTATTTGATCCCTCTGGAAGGGGAAAAGTTGCAGTTGAAAATTTTGTAGAAGCTGCAGATAAGTACGGTTATATAATAGCTGGATCTAATGGGGTTGAAAATACTACATATCAAGAAAGTCTTGGTGATGCAAGAGTTTTTTATAGTGAAGTTTTAAGACGTTTTAATATTGATGAGAGTAAAATTTATCTAGGAGGCTTTTCCGGCGGTGCTAGGTTAGCAGTTTCTGTTGCTGTTATTGCTAAAAAGATAAAAGGAGTGATTGCCTGTGGCGGTTCTTTTGCAAGTGTAGATGCATATACTCCTAAAAAGAATAGTTTTTTATATGTTGGAATAGTTGGGGATGAGGATTTTAATTATAGAGAAATGAAAAACTCACATTCTTACCTTACTAGATTAAAATTCGATCCAGATCTTCTTTTATTTTCAGGGGAGCATGTATGGCCTCCTAAAGAATATATTACAAAAGGGGTTAGGTTACTAACTTTAAAATCTATGACTCGTAATATTATTCCTAAAGACCAAAATAGGATTAAAGAATTCTATGCTGAAGATTTAGAATTTAACGATAAGTTGGTTGGCAAATTGGAATTGCTCCGTGCGTATAACGATTTGGATGAAATGATGGAGAATTATCGTTTTTATTTTGATGATGATACTATGAAAGAGCGTCAAAAGGAAATCAGAAAAAATAGAATATATAGAACTCAACGTAATAATGAATATGAAGTAGATGAAATTGAGTCTAATTTTTATGTGGATTACTTAACATATTTACCAAAAGATATTGCTGCTGGAGACTTAGGTTCTTTGATTTATTGGGAAGATGAGTTGAAATCAATTAATAAAGATTTTATAAATAGCTCAAGTGAAGCAAAGCGAAAAATGGGGAAGAGAGTTCTTAATTTTTTGAGTGTGCTGCCAAATGAGTTGTCGTCTTCATATAACGAGACCGAAGAACTTGATAACCTCTTGTATATTAATATATTTGAAACACTTGTTAATCCAAAAGCATATGATGCTTATCTCTCTGTTCTAAAATATACTGTGAAACGAGGGGATTATGGAGTCGCATTATATTATCTTGAAAAGATGTTAGATAATGGGTTTACAGATACTGATAAATTGAACACCCAACAAGGAATTACACTTTTAAGAATTCAGCCAGAATATAATGACTTACTAGAAGCATATGGTTTAGAAGCTATGTACTAACTATTTATCATAATATAAAAAACCACAAATAGACTCCTTTTTAGAGTCTATTTGTGGTTTACATGGAATGAGTTTGTAAAGAATTAATGAATATTAGCTTTAACTAGGACATTATTCATTTATATTTTTGGTAATTCTATGTTTTAAATAATACAATAGCACACATGCTATAACTCCAAGGAAAGTCATAATTCCCCAAGTAAATTCATACCCAAAAGAATCTATTAAATGAAATCCAGAGTTATGACCTAGGATGTGCGAAAAAGAAAAAGCAATGCTATAAAGAGCTAGGTATTCACCTTGGTTCCCACGTTTAGCACGGTTTAATGCAAAAGCATTTGAAAAAGGAAATACTAGCATTTCACCAAAACTCATTAATATCATTCCGATCACGAGAACACCAATCCACGATGAAATATTAAGCACTAAAAAACTTAAAAGTGTTAATACACATCCAATGATTACGTTTGTTATAGAACCCCAAGATTTTTTCTCAAAATACTGAACTAAAGGCATTTCGAAAAGAAAGATTAAAAACCCATTAAAGCCTAATAACAAGCCAATATCACTTTCAGTTAAATAAAATAATTCTTTATAAAACAACGGTACTGTAGAAAAATATTGCAAGAATATAAATCCGAATAATATCATTGCGACAAAGAAAATCCAATATGGAACATCCTTGTATGCTGATTCTGGAGCCTCATTTTTAGAATCGTCTAATACCTTAGCTTTTTTAGGATTTAATACATTTAAAAGAAGAATTCCTGCAAAGAAGCAAGTAATCCCATCTACCCAAAAAAGTCCACCATAGCTCATGTTTGTAATAATGAGTCCGCCAATAGCTGGGCCAGCAGAAAACCCTAAATTAATAGCTAAACGAATAAGAGTTACAGATCTTGTTTTATTTTCAGGCTTACTATAGGCACTTAGTGCCACAAATACCGCAGGACGAAACATATCTGCAACTAATATGACTATAAAAATTCCTATACAAATACTCCAAAATGTCTGTAAAAATTGAAGCGCAATAAAGCATACAGCTGAGCATAGCAAGCTAAAGGTCATTATTTTATAATACCCAATCTTGTCGGTAAGTTTTCCTCCAATCCAAGAGCCAACTACAGAACCCAAGCCAAAGAATGTCATGATCCAGCCAACGTCACCTAAAGTGAAATTTAGTTTTTGAGTTAGATATAATGAAAGGAAGGGGATTACCATAGTTCCTGCTCTGTTAATTAACGTAATTAGAGCAAGCCACCATACCTCCTTAGAAAGTCCTTGAAAAGATGAAATGTACCCTGAGTATAGTTTTCTCATCGGTTGATAGTTTTAGTGGTTAAAAAAAAAGCCCAACGTTTTGGCGTTGGGCTTTTATAAAATAGTAATGAAATTACATATTACATCATACAAAAGCACCTACAGCGTAGCTTTGAGCACACCGAAATATTAGTATATGTTGTAATAAGTCGCATCATTTTTAATTTATATCAACAAAGCTACTTAAAATAGCTATAAGTTGTATTTTTGTTTTTTGAAAAAATTCAATAAAAATAAACACAGATGAGATTATCTTACATTTTTACATTAGCCTTAGTAATATTATTTATGTCTTGTAAGGATGATAAAAAGTATCATGATGATAAAGATGTTGTTGAGGTTGCAAAAAAAGGAAAAGATACAACTTTAACGGCTCAGCAGTCAATATTGAATTTTCAAGAAGAGATCAATAAAGAGTTTTCTGATGCTGAGAAAACACCACTTACAAAAGAAGATTTTGTAGGCTTTAAGAGTTTAGAGTTTTTTCCAATAGATACTAGTTTTAATGTAGTTGCAAAATTAGAGTGTACTCCAAACGAACAACCTTTCTTAATGCCAACAACAACAGAAAGAAAGTCTAAAGAGGTTTTGTACGGTGTTTTATACTTTGAATTGCAAGGAGAAAAATTTTCATTGAATGTATACCAGAATCAAGAGTTAAAGGAAACTTTAGAATACAGAGATTATTTGTTTTTACCATTTTCTGATAAAACTAATGGAAAAGAAACCTATGGAGGTGGGCGGTATTTAGATCTTCGAATTCCAGAAGGAGATTCTATAACTATAGACTTTAATAAAGCATATAATCCATATTGCGCATACAACAAGAAATTTTCTTGTCCTATTGTTCCAGAAGAAAATACTTTAGATATCGCTGTTACTGCTGGAGTTAAAAAGTTTAATCACAAATAGTCAAAAACATTTTAGAAATAGACTTTAAGAGTCCATTATTAGCAACTAATGATGCTTCCTAATATTATACCTTTTTCTTTCTAGCGATAGCATATAATAATATCATAACTGTAAAAAGTACCGCTATACGGGCTATATAATCTCCGTATTTAACGTAAATCGTTTCTTTATTATTAACAGTAATTTCACCAGATAAACATCCCTTAGAATTAAAAGCGAGTGTCTTAGTAATTTCTCCTTTTTCATTTATAAAAGCAGAAATCCCAGTATTGGCACTTCTAGCAACACTTTTTCTTGTTTCTATGGCGCGTAATCTAGCGTAGCTTAAATGTTGTTTGTGTCCTTGAGTATCGTCCCACCAAGCATCATTTGTAATTATGGACAAGAAATTGGCTCCTTTTTTTACGTAACCTGTAACAAACTCACCATAAATAGATTCATAACAGATAATTGGTGCAGCGCTAAATGTATTATCATTAGATTTAAAAACAGAACGCTCTTCTTGAGTTGCTCGCATGGCAACTGTTCCGCCTAAATCGAGCATTACATCTCCTAAAAGTGGCTCTAAAACAGTCTTGAATGGGAAATTTTCCACTCCAACAACAAGCTTAGATTTTATGTATTTTTCTGAAGTATTACTTTTATTTATCTGAACAGCAGCATTATAGAAGTCAAACCATCCATTTCTGCCATAAAAATTTGCTGTTATAGTTGGTTTCTCTTTTTGTGGGTAATGACGGTAAAAATCTACTCCCGTAATAAATTGCATATTAGGAAATTGATTCACATAATCTTGTAGCATTACTTTTTCAGTACTATCATCAAATTGATCTATAGAAGAGCCTTTTGCTAGCGCCGTTTCAGGAGCTATGATATAATTTGTATTCTGATTGATATCTTGTTTTGCAAGGGCAATAAGATTTTTTGCCATTTGAATGTTTGAGATATCATATTTTTGTGAGTAGGGATCCACGTTTGGTTGTAGCAATGTTATCTGTGCTTTTTTTGTTCCTTCCTCATAACTATTCAGTAGAAATAAAGAGAAGATAATAGGAATTGCAATTAATAATACATTTCTCGCAACTCCTTTAATCAAGATACTTCTGTTTCCGTTATTTTTATAGTTAACAACGGTTTTATATATTCCAATATTAATAATCCATATCCAAAGCGCACCCCCAAATACTCCTGTGTATTCGTACCATTGGATCCATGTAGTATATTCAGAAAAAACATTTCCGAGGTTGAGCCAAGGCCAAGAGAAGTCCCAATTGAGGTGGAATTTTTCAAAAGCCATCCAAATCGCAGGAAGGAAAATAAGGTGAATTTTGGCAGGTAATCTTTTAGCAACAAAATGGTATAGCGAAAATACAATAGCCATTAAAAGTGAGTTTACAGCTAAAGCGAAAAACATCCCAAAAGGGGTGGAATACCAAATCCACCATGTGGTGATGGAATTCCATATGATAAAAGTGACGTAAGAAACTAAAAATACTTTCCCTCCCTTTCTTTTATATGAAGATTCACGAATATGCTTTTCTGCTAAAAGTAGTGGAACAAAACCTATAAAAGCAAGTATCGGAATGCCATATGTAGGCCATGCTAACGCTAATAATAAACCTGAAAGTATGGCAAGCAAGTATGAATTTCTCATGTAATAATTTTAATACTGCTAATATCTTAATAATATTTGATAGCACCACAAGAAGCTAAAAGAGATAAGTGTAATTATTGGATTTTTAAAAAATATCTGATTCTGATGAATTTTAAAAGTAGTAATTTTACACAACTGAAATTTTAAACTAATGAAGAAATTTATTCCCAACGGATTAACATTATTAAACCTTTTATGTGGTACGATTGCTGTGATTTTAGCTGTACAAGGAAATTTAATATTTGCCGCTTACTTTGTTTTTGCAGGAATCTTTTTTGACTTTTTCGATGGATTGGCAGCTAGGTTATTGGATGCTCAAAGTGAATTGGGTTTACAGTTAGACTCCTTGGCAGATATGGTTACTTCTGGAGTAGTTCCTGGAATAGTAATGTTCCAGTTGTTCAATATGAGTGAAGGGAATTATACTTGGGGAAATCATGAAACGGTCACATCGGTAATGCAAATAGAAGGACTTAATTTCTCACCGATAGCATTATTCGGTATATTGATAACCTTGGGGTCTGCTTATCGTTTAGCAAAGTTTAATATTGATGAAGAGCAGACAACCTCTTTTATAGGGCTACCAACACCCGCAAACGCATTGTTTATACTTTCTTTGCCTTTAATATTAGAGTTTCAAAATAGTAGTTTTTTAGATGCTATTATTTTAAATAAATGGTTTTTAGTAATTGTTACAATATTAAGTACCTATATGTTAAATGCCAGAGTGCCATTATTCGCATTAAAATTTAAAACATGGGGATTTAAAGAAAATAGTATTAGATATGTGTTTTTAATATTGAGCGCTATTTTATTAGTTGCTCTTCAATTTGCAGCAATTCCATTAATAATTGTGTTCTATGTGTTACTCTCTTTAGGTTACAGTTTCCAAGAGAAAAGTAGAGCCAACATTTAAATAACTACATAATACAGCGGCGTTTAGTTACTGCTTTATAGATAAACAAAAAGCTTCCTAGAATTTACTTGGAAGCTTTTATAGTTTATAAAAAATATTTTCTTCTGAATGATTTTATATCTATCTACAATTCGAATAAACTAGGTAGCCACAGCGTAAGTTGTGGGAAATACGTTACTAAGAACAATGCAAAGATCATGGCTAAAAATAGTGGTAATAGCGGCTTTACAACCTTCTGAATACTTGTTTTAGCAACACCAACACCCACAAAGAGGACGGAGCCAACCGGCGGGGTACAAAGACCAATACATAAGTTAAGCACCATTATGATTCCAAATTGAACAGGATCCATACCTAGTTTTGTCACTACTGGTAAAAATATAGGTGTAAATATGAGTACTGCAGGTGTAATATCCATAAAAATCCCCACAAAAAGCAATATTAGATTGATAATCAAAAGGATGATAATAGGATTATCGCTAAGTCCTAATAATAAGCTACTGATATTTTGAGGAATGTTTTCATAAGACATCACCCAAGACATACTCATAGAAGCTCCAATTAATAGCATAACAATAGCCGTTGTAGAAGCCGAATTAAGTAATACTTCGGGTAAGTTTTTAAATGAAATCTCTTTGTATATAAAACCTAGAATTAGAGTGTAAAGTACAGCAATGGCAGATGCTTCTGTAGCTGTAAAAATTCCAACGACAATACCACCAATTACAATAACTAACAAAAGAAGACTCGGAACAGCATCTATAAATGTTCTAAAAACTTGTTTTAAAGTACTTCTTTTTCCTACTTTATATTTTTTCTTTTTAGCCCAAATAGAAGCTACAATCATTAAAAATAAACCAGTTAAAATACCAGGGATGTAACCTGCTAGAAAAAGTGCAGCAATAGAAACACCTCCACTAGCAAGGGAGTAAACAATAAGAACATTACTAGGAGGGATGATAAGTCCGGTTGTAGAAGATGTAATATTTACAGCAACTCCAAACTCTTTAGAATAACCTTCCTTTTCCATTTCTGGACCTAAAATACTTCCCATGGCAGATGCAGAAGCCATTGCAGAGCCTGCAATAGCTCCCATTAACATGGCTGCAATAACGTTGATAAGGGCCAATCCTCCAGGAAGAGCGCCTACCAGTGTTTTAGCAAAAGCAATGAGTCGGTGTGCTATTCCTCCCTTATTCATGAGTTCCCCAGAGAGAACAAAAAAGGGAATGGCAAGCAGTGCAAAACTATCCAAACCGGTAGCCATCCGTTGGGAGACTGTTGTAAAAGCTGGCATCGCAGGAATCGTAACGAGCATGGTTAGTAGTGATGAAATGGTAATACTCCACGCTACCGGAGTTCCTATTGCCAAAAGGCATAAAAAGCTTATTATTAATATGAGTACGGGAATGTATTCCATAATTTATTTTTTTAAGAGGTCTGAGGTTTTGTAGTAAATGATAAGTAATCCACTGATAGGAATTACCAGATAGACAGCAGATAATGGCATGTTTAATGCTGGAGAATGTTGTCCTAAAATGTAACTTATATAAACCAATCGAAGTCCACCGATTACAAAAGCCAAAAAGGAAAAGGTAATGATCAATATATTTACAATAGTGGCCATTCTTTTCTGAGCTTTCGGACTAGATTTTGACGGCAGTACATCGATGGCTACATGCATATTTCTTCCAGAAACATACGCAGCGCCCAATATTCCAACCCAAATCATAAGATAACGAGCTAATTCGTCTGTAAATGAGCTTGGAGAACCTGTAATGTATCTTGTAAATACTTGCCACAATACATTAATTACCATTATTGCCATTATAAAAATTAGCACCCTGCTTAGTATCAGATCTACTTTTTTTCTAAAATTCATCTTATTTAGTATTTCTTATTTCTTGAATTATCGAGTACATTTCTTTATCCTTTTTATAGGTGTCATAAATACTTTGTACTTGCTTAGCAAAAGGTTCCTTGTCTGGATAGATAATTTCAACTCCTTCTTTTTGTACAGCTTCTAAAGCTTCTTTTTCTGAAGCAGCCCATAGCTTACGCTGATTTTTCACCGATCTATCTGCAGCTTCCTGAAGCCACTTTTGCTCTTGCTTGTTTAAGCTATTCCATAAATGAGTTCCCACAACCAAAACATCTGGCAATACTGTGTGCTCGTCTAAAGAATAGAATTTACAAACCTCGTAGTGTTTTGATAAGTAGAAACTAGGTGGGTTGTTCTCGGCACCATCTACCACACCTTGCTGTAAAGAGGTGTAAAGTTCTCCCCAAGAAATTGGCGTTGGGGAGCCTCCTAGACTACGTACCATATTCATGGCTGTAACACTTTCCATAACTCTAATTTTCATCCCCTCTAAATCTTCAGGAGAATTTACAGGACGTTCTTTTGTGTAAAAACTTCTGCTTCCAGCATCATAATAGCAGAGTCCTTTTAACCAAAACTGAGTTCCTTCATTAAGAAGTGATTTTCCAATTGGTCCATCTAGTACATTAAAAGAATGTTGCTTGTTTTTAAAGAGAAATGGCAGTCCTAATACTTTCATTTTAGGGGCAAAATTTTCCATTACTCCCACAGATACTTTTGTCATATCTAAGCTTCCAATCTGAAGTAATTCCAAACACTCGCGCTCAGAGCCTAATTGCTGATTCGGATAAATTTTAACATCCATTTTTCCACCAGAGATCTCCTCCAAATCCTTTCCCATTTGTAGCATCGCCTTGTGTACAGAATGACTAACATCTAGCCCGTGTGCTAGCTTGAGTGTTTTATGTTCGCTTATTTGATTACAAGAAATAAGAGATAATAGGGCTATAATAGTGAAGCTTAATTTTAAATAAATCTTCATCCTTTTATAGATTTTATAATATTAATGGCATTTTGAACATTGGCAGTAAGCAGCTTAAAATCTTTGTTTTTAATGAGCTCTTTTGTAATTAGTTTAGATCCCATTCCAACACAAGTTACCCCTGCATGAAACCAAGCGGTGATATTCTCTTCTGTAGGTTCCACTCCTCCAGTAGGCATAATACTTGTCCATGGACAAGGCCCTTTTATCGCTTTAACAAAACTGGGGCCATAGATATCTCCAGGAAATAATTTTACAATTTCACAACCTAATTCTTCAGCTTTAGAAATTTCTGTAAGGGTACCACAACCGGGAGACCACAATACTTTTCTGCGATTACAAACGATTGCAATATCTTCTCTAAAAACAGGAGTAACAATAAATTGTGCTCCCATTTGCATGTATAGCGAAGCTGCGGCAGCATCGGTAACAGATCCTACCCCGAGAATCATCTCTGGACAATGCTCTGAACAAAATTTTCTTAATTCTGAAAATACTTCGTGGGCAAAGGCTCCTCTTGCAGTAAATTCAAAGAGTCTTGCGCCGCCATCATAACAGGCTTTTACAACCTGACTCACAATCTCGGCATCTTCATGATAAAATAGTGGCACTAAGCCAGTATCTTTCATGGTATTTGCGACTTCAATTCTTGTAAATGTTTTCATTACTATGTTTTATAAACTATTAGTATCAGTTGGTATTTAATTCTTTATTATCTACTTACCCTTCCAGTGGCATCTCCTGCCATGAGTTGTGCTACATCTTCTTTAGAAACTAAGTTAGCATCTCCATAAATGGTGTGTTTTAAACAAGAGGCAGCAACGGCGAAGTCGAGGGCTTTTTGATCGTCATAATTATTTAGTCCGTAAATTAATGCACCCATAAAGCTATCTCCAGCACCAATTCTATCCACAATATCTGTAATATCATAAGATTTAGAGCTAAGCATTTTGTTGCCATCATATAAAACAGCAGACCAAATATTATGCATTGCACTGATGTTCTTTCTATTTGTAATAATAATTTTATCACTGCTTGGAAAACGCGCTCTTAGTTTTTTGCAAAGTGATTCCTGAAGCTCAGCTTCGGTAGTTCCATCCGCAGTAATATCAAAATATTGCTTGGAGGCATAATCTCCAGCTAAGATAATATGGCATTTGGCCACCATTTTCTCCATGACTTCTCCAGGAGTTTTTCCGTAGTTCCATAAATTCGCACGGTAATTAAAGTCTGTGGAAATGGTAATTCCCATTTGCGAAGCTACTTCGATAGCTTCCATACATACATCGGCTGCTCCTTGAGAAACGCCAGGTGTTATTCCCGACCAATGAAACCATGTGGCATCTTTAAAAACCGACTTCCAATCGATCATTCCTTTTTCTATATTAGCAAAGGAAGAATGTGCACGATCGTAGATAATTTTGCTTCCCCTTGCAGAGGCACCTTTTTCTAAGAAATAAAGCCCTAGTCGGTCTCCACCTTTTACAATATGACTAGTTCCTACATTGTACTTACGCATTTGCATAAGTGCCGTTGTAGCGATATCGTTTGCGGGTAAGCGCGTAACCATTTCAGACTGCATCCCAAAATTAGACAATCCAGTGAGTACATTTAACTCACTCCCTCCATAATCGGCATTCATCTCTATGGCTTGTGAGAATTTTAAGTGATCTTTTGTAGATAATCTTAATAAAACTTCTCCTAATGCTACTACTTTTTTCAATATCTAAAGTTTTGTTATGGTATGATTAAAATTTAAAATATTCGTTTGCGTTGTTGTATGAAATATCTTCCACAAGTTTCCCTATCCATTCCATTTCGTTTGGAAGTTCACCATTTTCAATCTCTTCACCAAGGAGATTACATAAAATACGTCTAAAATATTCATGCCTAGGATAAGAAAGAAAACTACGAGAATCTGTAAGCATTCCTATAAAGCAACTAATTAGTCCCATATTTGAAAGAGTATTTAATTGCTTGGTCATTCCATCTTTCTGGTCTAAAAACCACCATCCGGAACCAAATTGTACTTTTCCTTTAACCGAGCCGTCATTAAAATTACCGATCATAGTTGCAATAACTTCATTATCGGCAGGATTTAGATTGTATATAATGGTTTTGGTTAGTTTATTTTTACTGTCTAGACTATTTAGAAATTTAGAAAGACTTTCAGCCTGAGAATAATCGCCAATAGAATCCCACCCTGTGTCTGGACCTAATTTGTCTAACATACGAGTGTTATTATTTCTAAGTGCTCCTAAATGAAACTGTTGCACCCAACCTAAAGAATGGTATTGCTCTGATAAAAATTGTAATACAGCGCTTTCAAATTTTAAGATTTCATCTTTTGAAAGTGTTTCATTTTTTAATTTCCTTTTCAGAATATTATTTACTTCTACCTCTGTATAATTTGTATGTGGGATGGAACTTAATCCGTGGTCAGATACTTTGCATCCATTAGCATTAAAATATTGAATTCTATTTACCAATGCATCTTGTAGATCTTGGTAGGAGTTAATAGAAATCTCAGCAGCTTTTTCAAGCTTAGCGATGTATTGTAAAAAACCATCATTCCCTATAGTAATTGCCTTGTCTGGTCTGAAAGAAGTGCTTATATGTGTGTTAAAATCGCTTTTTGCCAGTTTTTGATGATGTTCTAAAGAATCTGTAGGATCTTCTGTTGTGCATACCACTTTTACATTCATTTTAGAAAGTAATTGTTGAGTGCTAAAAGAACCACTGTTTAATTTCTCTGTAGTTTGGTGATAAATTTTTTCAGCATTCTTTTCATTTAAAAGCTCATAAATATCAAAATAGCGGGCAAGCTCCAATTGTGTCCAATGGAATAATGGATTACGCATTGTATATGGGACCGCTTTTGCCCATTGCTTAAATTTATCTTGATCAGAAGCGTCTCCAGTAATAAACTTTTCGTTAATCCCTAAAGCTCGCATGCCTCTCCATTTATAGTGATCGCCATCTAGCCATGCTTTAGTTATATTCTCAAAAACTCTATTATCGGCAATATCTTTAGGAGATAAATGACAGTGATAATCTATAATGGGCATTTTACTCGCATAGTTATGATACAGCTCCTCTGCATATTTATTATGAAGTAAAAAATTATCGTATATAAAGTTGGTATGTTTCATTACGTTATCTTCTTTGATTAGTCTTTTTGATAGTAGCTTAAATCTCTTCTTTTAAGAAAAAAACAGCTAGTATAAGGACTTTCTAATACCTAGTTCTAATCCTCTAAGCTCTGCTAGGCCTCTAAGTCTTCCTATTGCAGAATACCCTGGATTTGTTTTTTTATTAAGATCATCAAGCATTTTATGTCCATGATCAGGACGGAAAGGCATTCTAATATCTTTGCGTCCTTCAGATTTTCTTTTCTTCTGTTCAGCAATTAAAGCCTTCATTACTCCAAACATATCTACATCTCCTTCTAAGTGATTTGCCTCATAGAAATTTCCTGTAGCATCTCTTTTGGTACTTCTTAAGTGGATAAAGTGAATCCGCTTTCCGAGTGTTTCCACCATTTTCACTAAATCATTATCATTTCTTACACCAAAGGATCCCGTACAAAATGTGAGTCCATTATTTGGACTATCTACAGCTTTATAAAGATCTAGAATATCTTGTTCTGTACTTACAACCCTTGGAAGACCAAGAATAGGGTAGGGAGGGTCATCTGGATGGATACACATATTTACACCTGCTTTTTCTGCTGAAGGAATTATATGTTCCAAAAAGCTAAAAAGATTCTGTTGAAGCTTTTTAGCATCTATGTTATTATAAGTAGCTAGAATCTCATTAAACTCTTCTAATGTATATCCTTCTTCAGCACCTGGAAGCCCAGCAATAATATTATTTGTCAAAAGAGATTTATCTTCTGATGTCATTTTTTCAATAAGAGCTTCTGCTGATGCAATCTCACTATCTGAATACTGATCTTTTGCTCCAGGTCTTTTCAAAAGGAATAATTCGAATGCAGCAAAAGCTATTTTATCAAACCGTAAAGCAGTAGAGCCGTCTTCCATAGAAAAATTTAAATCGGTACGTGTCCAATCCAAAACGGGCATAAAATTATAGCAAATAGTATCAATTCCGCAGCTCCCTAAATTTGTTATAGTTTGCTTATAGTTTTCAATATATTTTTTATAATCTCCGCTTTGAGTTTTTATATTTTCATGAATAGGAACACTTTCTACAACAGACCAAGTTAGGCCGCTAGCTTCTATAGTATCTTTTCTTTTTTTAATCTCTTCAATAGGCCAAATTTCTCCGTTTGGGATATGATGTAACGCTGTGACAATACCAGTAGCTCCAGCTTGTTTTATATCAGCTAAAGAAACCGTATCGTTTGGGCCATACCAGCGCCATGTATTTTCTAATTGTAACTCCATTTTCTCTTTTTAAACCCCACTGAATGCACTAAATCCACCATCTACAGGCACCACTATACCAGTTACAAAGGAAGCGTCATCTCCAGCAAGCCAATTTGCTACTCCTTGTAATTCTTCTGCTTCACCAAAGCGTTTCATTGGTGTTTGTGTAACAATAGTTTGCCCTCGTTGGGTAAGAGTACCGTCAGGATTAAGCAATAATGCTCTATTTTGTTCTCCTATAAAAAAGCCCGGAGCGATTGCGTTTACACGAATACCATCTCCATATTTTAAAGCCATTTCTACGGATAACCATTTTGTAAAATTGTCTACAGCAGCTTTACTAGCGCTGTAGCCTACAACTCTTGTAATAGCTTGTTGAGCAGCCATAGAAGAAATATTAATAATGCTGCCTTTTTTATTATCAGCCATAACCTTTCCAAAAATAAAACTAGGTAAAACGGTGCCCTTAAAATTAAGATCGTTTACTTTTCCGAAATCTTCTAACGAAAGGTCAAAGAAAGTTTCATCTGGAGCTATAGTTGCCCCTTTTCTATTTCCACCAGCTGCATTTACAAGAATATCAATACTGCCCCAAGTGTCTATAACTTTCGTTTTTGCGGTTTCTAAAGATTTTTTATCTAAAACATCAGCAACGAGAGCAATTGCCTCTCCGCCATTATTGTTTATTTCTTGTACTCTTTGATTAACAGTTTCTTCTGTTCTTCCAAGCACCGCAATTTTAACCTTCTGCAAAGCAAGACCTTTAGCTATAGCGCCACCTAAAATTCCATTTCCACCAGTAATTATAGCTACTTTATCTTTCAAATTATTCATTCTAAAATTTTTTATTAAACAATTATGTGTTTATCAGTTGTTGCTGAAATCTCCTCGAATTGGATTGATAGCATCGATTAAAATGCTTGATCCTATAGTTTTTTAAGTATTCAATTTTTAAAAAAAGAATAGAGGAGCGTGTAGGTTTATAGATTGAATGATAAAAGGACTTTCAAAGTAGTGATTGTAGAATCACTACTTTGAAAGTTTATATATTTATATGGTTGGTTCCCATCCTTTTTCATATTCTCTACCCCATAACTTCATTGCTTCAGGATCTAACATTTTTCCATTATTGTCATCTATTCTGAAGCCTTTTCCTGTTCGGTAAGCAACATTAGCATAATGAACCATTGCCATACTAATACTAGCATCAGCAATAGGAGCATTTAAGTTGCCTTTTCCACGAATAGCGTCGAAAAAGTTAACCATGTGGTCCGTAGAAATATCACCACCACCACCAAGAGCAGTTCCAGCTTCTTGAGAGTCGGCTGTAACTTCTTTGATAAGTTTACCAGCTCTATCCATCAACATGTATTTACCTCTGTTTACAAAAACGGTACCTTCAGAACCATAAATTACAGTCCCACGGCCACCGCCATATGTACTGTATCCGTTTCTACTTTTTCCGTCCCATTGGATAATTTTCTTATCAGCGAATTTAAAAGTAGCTTCCATAGTATCGTACATTTCCCAACCATCGTTAAGGAAGTGTCTTTTTTCAGCTTCAACTTCAGCATATTGAGGGAAATCTACTTGTAGTGCCCAACGAGCAATATCTAATTCGTGAGTAGCATTATTTCCAGCTTCAGCAGTTCCGTAATTCCATCCGTACCAGTGCCAGTTATAATCCCATGTATTATCTGTATACTCACGATGTACAGCTGGTCCTTGCCATAATTTCCAATCTAATCCTTCTGGAACAGCAGCTTTCTTTTGTACAGGAACTTCACCTCTTTGATTGTTATAAAAAGCAACAGCTTTGTATGGAGTTCCTATAATACCATTATGTATTTCGTTTATAATTTGAATTGTATGGGGAGCAGAACGTTGCTGATTTCCCATTTGAACAACTTTGTTGTATTTTTTTGAAGCAGCAACTAAAAGCTCATTTTCGTTCATATTATGACTACATGGTTTCTCAACATAAACATGTTGTCCTGCTTTCATGGCCATAATTGATCCTGGTGTATGCCAATGGTCTGGAGTAGCGTTAACGAGAACATCTACATCTTTATCATCAATTACTTTTCTGATGTCATTTTCTAATTTCGGTTTGTAATCGATGCGTTCAGCGAAGTTTTTCATGGCTCTTGCACGCTGACTTTCCATTACGTCACACAGATACATTAAGTTTACATTACTAGATTTTCTAGAAATAGGCTCATAGTAAGCGCCAAGTCTTCTTCCTAAACCAGCAACTGCTACGTTTAATCTTTCGTTAGAACCTATAATTCTACGGTAACTACTTGCTGGCATCCCCATAACGGAGCCTCCCACAGCAATAGCTGTACTGCTTAAAACGGTATTTTTTATAAAGTTTCTTCTAGTTGTCATAATTTTGTTGGTTTAAAGGGATTTGATTTTGATGTTTTTGAATGAAACGCGGTTACCATGATCTTGTAAAAGAATACTTCCTTTTTCAAGCTCTCCGAAGTTTGGCCATTTTTCATACTTACTTTCGGAAACAAGTTTTAGGAACTCATCACTTCCTCTTTCATATTCAAGAACTTTCATTCCGTTTAACCAATGCTCAACATGATTATCTTTAGATATAATTTTTGCTGTATTCCATTCTCCAATTGCATTCATTGGTTTTTTTGGATCAGCTTGTATAAGGTCATATAAAGAAGCAGCTGTTCTACTACCGTCATGATTTCCTAGTTTAGCATCAGGATGTCTTTCATCATCTAAAATTTGATATTCTAATCCAATAGAAGAACCAGGACCTTTATTTATTTCTGTATCTACATAATACTTTATTCCGCTATTTGCACCTTCAGTTATTTTGAAATCTACTGTAAGCATAAAGTCTTTATATAGTTCTTTTGTAACGATATCTCCACCAGCAGCAGATTCTTCACCATTAGATTCTAAAACTGTAAGAATACCATCTTCAATAACCCAACCTTTTTCTGGGAATTCTTCTAGTTTAGCACCTCTCCAGCCATTAGTCGATTTACCATCCCAAAGCATTTTCCAACCATTATCTTTTTCTCCAACTGTTAGGTTGTTTTTAGTAACTATTGGCTTAAGTGGAGTTTTCTTACTGTACTTTTGAAGATCTTCGGTAAGGATATTTACGTTTCTCCACATGATTTCAGTACCTGCTTTTTTCTTTTTACCAATGCTGTGTACTTGTAAAGCAATAAATCCTGAAGCAGTTTTTCCGTCGATAAGATGAGCGGCAGGAACCCCATTGATCCATGTTTTTAGAGTATCTCCAATAGCTTCAATTCGGTAGTGATTCCACTCTCCTTGCTTGAAAGCTTTTTGAGCATCAGGATTATCCTTTAAAGGAACCAACCATCCACGTCTTCCTTCGTCATAAATACCAGCGCTCCAAGCACGGTCCGAAGGGTCAATTTCTATTTGATATCCATGTACACGGCCATTCTGATATTGAGGTATGCTATTACTACGAATTTGAATACCAGAGTTCATCGTAGAATCTACTTTATAATCAAGCTCTAAAATAAAATCACCATACATTTTATCTGTTGTCATAAAAGAATTAGGCGTATCGTGAACGGTGCTCCCAATAACTTTTTTATCTTCAACACGATAATTTGCTTTTCCTCCTTTTTGCGTCCATCCGTTAAGGTTTTCTCCATTGAATAGGGGAGTCCATGGGGTGTCATCTTTAGGAGTAGTTTCTTGACAACTTGCAGCCAATACTAGGGAAAAGACTGTGAAAGCTTGTAGTGTGTAATTTCGAAGTTTTGAATTCATAAGTTTAAGGTGATTTTTGTTATGTTATAATTTATTTGTTTTTCTTTTGATTGAAATGTGTACGTGCACATTTTATATTAAATTTTTTTAAAAATATATAATTTTCAGCTTATAGTAAAAGTATTTATCACAAAAAAAAATAAATCATGGAAATAAGGAATGTTTATTTTAAAGTGTTAAATAAAGATAGATTCTGATTTTTTTATCTAATTACTTGTTTATTAGATGTTTTTCGTAGTTTAAATTTGTTAGATTTTAAATTTAACTGTGAGGTAGGTTGTTTAGGTTAGTATCATAGTACATGAGGTTTTCTTGAGTGATAATGTCTATGGGAAGAAACTTTTCAGAATCTATTTTTTTATTTAGTACTAAATGGTTGTAAAAGCTTTCGAGAGCTAAATATCCCTGCGTTTTAGGTCTCTGTCCTAAAAGATAAGTGATAGTTTCCTTTTCTAAATATTCTACATTTTTACTTATTAAATCGTTTCCAATTAGTTTTACCTTATTAGATAAGGCTGAACTTTCAATATGCTTCGCTACATAGTGAATTAAAGAGCTTGGTACATAGATTCCCACAGTATCATTATTAGGATTACAAGCAGACTTTAATTGCTCATCAAAATCTTTACTCCCCAAATTAATGTTACTTTCTACTAAGGTGATATCATTAATAAAAGGTCTACTGTATAAGTATTCTTTAAACCCTTCTATCCTTTGCTGAAGTGTCCTGTTGTGATTTTCATTGTTCTTAACTGAGATTATAGAGATCGTGCCCTTAGGTTTAATCTCTGCACATAGGAGTTTAGCAGCTAATTTTCCGCTTTGAAAGGCATCTTGCCCTATAAACTTTAAACATCCGCTATTCTTAATATTTGAATCTATTAATGTAAAAGGAATAGAGGCTTCATTAAGTTTCTTTGTTAGTTTTACAGCCTCAAAATTTATTACAGGAGCTATGATAGCTCCATCAACATTCATTTTTAAGAGTTCTTCTGCCTTCTTATTGAAAGACATTGCAGAATTCTGGTCGAATTCTAAAATGGTTAATTTAATACCAAACTGACTAAAGTTTTTAGCTGCCATTTCTATACCTTTTGAAGGAATCTCCCAATACTCTCCCTTGGAGTAAGAGGGTACTAGTGCGGCAACTTGGTAGGATTTGTTCAAAACAAGTCCTCTAGCATAGATGTTAGGTTGATAATTAACCTTTTCTATGATATCAAGAATCTTTTTCTCCGTTTTTTTAGAAACCTTCCCTCTTTTATGGATAACTCTGTCTACCGTTCCTAGAGAGACATTTGCCAACTTTGCTATTTCTTTAATTGTCAAAATTCAAGTTTTAGAAATACTAATATAGTAAATCTACTTAAAATAAGGTACGTTAACGCTCAATATATTTCTTCTAAATTGTTTATTATGCTTTTTCGCAATGAAGTACTATTTTATCATTTCTATGATTAGTACAAAAGAAAAGATATGTATTCCCTCCATCTTGGATTTTTGTTTTTTTACGGATTTGAGCTACTGTTTCAGGAAAGTTTCTTGTTGTTATATTAGCCTTATTATTTGTGAGGACTTTCTTTAGCTCTTTTTTGTTATAAGATAGAATGTTTTTAATAATAAATAAACGCCCAGGGAAATCTGCAACAAGTTCATTACTGGTGTATAGGTGAGTGTTGGGATGCAGCTTAGAAAGGTTTAATTTGTCCGCTATTATGTTAAATCCTCCACTTTTTAAAATAGCTGCATTAGGTTCATATAAAAAATCTAGTGGAGCAGAGAAATTAGCTACAGATGAACTTTCATCATTCATTTCGAACTCGAATACCTCTTTATTGCTTTTAGATATATTTATTGTTTTTATGATTGTTCTTTGAAGAGTATTACTTTTTAAAAGCCAAAGGAGTTCTTTTACTTCGTTATTAACGGCTACAATATGTATTTCAGCTACTTTATTTAATTCTTCGATACCTTTTGATAAATCTAACAATGGGGAGGTTTTAACCAAAATGGTTTTTGCTTTTTTAAATAGAGTGGGCAGTACAAGACGCATGTTAGGAGCACAGTCTTGTAATAGAAAAACTTTATTTTTTGTGCTATCTCTTCTTGAAGGATCTACAAAAATACAATCGAAAGTCTCTTTGGAGTTCTCGATAAATACAATCCCATCTTCAGCTTTAGAATGGATGTTACCTTTTTTGAGTGCTTTAAAGTTATGATTTGCAATTTCTGATAAATCGCTATTTATTTCGCAATGATATACTTCCTCAAAGCTATTAGAAAAGTGATAGCTATCTACACCAAAACCTCCAGTAGCGTCTATGATTTTTTTACCACTAACTAAGCTAGCTTTATATTTTGCTGTTATCTCAGATGACGTTTGCTCAATATTAAGTTTATTAGGGTAGTAAATACCCTCAGTTTCATACCATGTGGGAAGCTTCTTTTTGGCTTTATTTTTTGCTTCAATCTGTGTTACAACTTCTTTTGTAGATACCCCATCAAGACTTATTCCTTTTAGTAATAAAGAAGAAACATCTTTATCCAGATTTTGGTTTATAAATTCTTGTACTTCAGTATTTAAAATATTTTTGTTCAAAATGAAGTTATAGGTTTCTAGTAAGCTTTATAACTATTTTATTTTCTGATAGGAACTCTTTTAAAACAACCTTAATTGCGGTGTATAAAGGTACTGCTACAACCATACCTAAAGGTCCAAATACGATTCCTGCTATAATTATGACTAAAAATATTTCTAGTGGATGTGATTTTACACTATTAGAAAAAATTAGCGGTTGACTAAAGAAATTGTCTACTAGCTGGCCAACCATAAATCCTATTAGCACATAAATAGCTTTTGGTAAAACTACGGTACTAAAATCTGCACCTAAATTACTAGACATTGTTAAAGATACCATGAGTACTCCTCCTATCAGTGGACCTATATACGGAACTAAGTTTAATAACGCACACATAAATGCTATGACAACAGCATTGTCTATTCCTAAGATTATTAATACTGCTGTATAAATAACGAAAAGGATTCCTATTTGGAGTAATAACCCAATAAAATACCTAGATAATAGATTTTTAATAGTTTCTAGAGAGTTAATTACTCTTTGCTCGTTCTGAGGAGGGATGAATGTTAGGAGTCCATTTTGAAACAAACGACTATCTTTCAGAAAGAAAAAAGAAATAAAAATAACAGTAAATAAGGCTACACTAAGGGAGCCTATTCCTCCAATTATGTATTTAAACATATTAGGAATTGCAGATAAATCTAAATTTGAAATAAACTCGGAGGTCTTAATAGATTCTTCAATAGATTGTTCTACTTTATATCGACTTACAGAAAAGTAATCTGAAATTTCACGATACACATCTTGTAGGCTCATTTTAAGATTATCTATGTTTAATAACGATAGATTTTTTCCTTGTTCTACAATTAGCGGGACAAATAATCTTAATACTCCAGCAATAAAAATAATCATTATAGCCATGGTTAATACAACGGCTACGTTATCGTTAAATTTGCATTTCTTTCTTAAAAACCTAACAATAGGTCTCCCTATCAGGGAAATTACAAGTGCGATAATAATGTAAGCTATAACGGCTTGTATTTTGTAGAGTAGGATAAGAAGTAAAGCTATTCCAACAAGTGTTGCGATAGCTCTTAATATACCGTCCGAGATTGTTTTTGAATCCATTTTATTAAAATTAATTAAGTAAAATTAAATAAAAAGCCCATATGAACACCATTCGATAGCGATTAGTTATTTCATATAAAGAAATGGCAGTGGCTTGCGCCAAATTCATGCTGCTATTTTTTCCAAACATTTCTATGTGATGCACATGATTAGCTATGGAAAGTAATTTTTGGGATACGCCGTAATTTTCATTTCCAATAAGTAGTGCAGTTTTATTTTGTAATGGAATTTTTAGATTTTCAATTGCTTTGCTATTGTTTGTTATTTCTAAAGCAATGATAGTGTAGTTTTCTTCTTTTAAATGTACGATAAATCCCTCTTCATTTTCAATGTACTCATAGGGAATAAATTTATGCGTAGCTCGAGCTGTTTTTTCAACTCTTCTAGAAAAAACGGGTTCTACACCAATAAAAATAATTTTTTCTACTCCAAAAGCATCAGCTAGTCTAAAAATAGAACCAATATTAGAGGCACTAGTTACATGGTCACAAATTATAGTGACTGGGAAACTCCTTTCTTTAAAGGTGTTGTTGTCATGATTTAATTGTTCTACCATATTAATTTTCAAAGGCGTATTGTATAATGTTTGCTCCCATTTGTAGTGCTTTTTGTCTTACATTATCAGGGTCGTTATGAACTTCAGGATCTTCCCATCCATCTCCAAGGTCACTTTCAAACGTAAAAAGTAAAACCAGTCTATTATCATTAAAAATGCCTAATGCTTGCGGTCGCTTTCCGTCGTGTTCATGTATTTTTGGAAGTCCGTTTGAAAAGGTATACGTTTCATTAAAAATAGGATGGCTTGTAGGGATTTCTTTGAGTTCTTTGTCAGGGAATATTTTAGGAATCTCTTTTTTTAAATATGGAGCCATTCCGTAGTTGTCATCAATGTGTAAGAAACCTCCTGAGAGCAAGTAATTTCTTAAGTTTTCTGCATCTTTATCAGAAAAAAAAACGTTTCCATGTCCCGTCATGTGGATAAATGGATACTGAAAAATATCTGTGCTACCAGCCTCAACAGTAACTGGTTTTGGACTTATTGTTGTGTGTATATTATTGTTGCAAAATGAAATTAAATTAACAAGTGCCGTAGGGTTAGCATACCAATCACCACCACCATTATATTTTAATAATGCAATTTCTTGGGCGTTACCATAGAAACCAATACATAAAATAATAAATAACAATTGTTTAGCCATCTAATTTGGATTGTGTTGAGGCAAATTTACAGTATTTAAGAGAACAATAAATGAAAATTTGTATTCTTAAAAAATCTCGAAATTATAGCCAGACTGTATTAGGTCCTCATATTTTTCATGATCAAACATATAATAGAAAGCTCCTCTTTTAGAAGAACTTTTATCTTTCACATCTAATTTTTTCAAAACCTTTAGAGATAATACCTTTTTTCTGAAATTCCCAGGATCTAATTTTCGTTGAAAAATAGCTTCGTATAAACTTTGCAATTGTGGAATCGTAAATTTTTCTGGAAGTAGCTCGAAACCAATTGGTTGGTGTTTTGCTCTTCTTCTTAATTTGGAAAGAGCATCTATAACCATTTGATCATGATCTAACACAAGTGAAGGTAAATCTTCTAATTTATACCAATAAGCTCCATGCTTTTCTGTGAGCTCTCTATCGTATTCATCAATACGAATAAGTGCAAATTGGGCTATAGAAATACAACGGGCTCCATCATCTCTAGAAGCTTTTCCGTATGCAATTGATTGCTCAAAGAATACATTGTCTAATCCTGTAATTTCTTTGAGAACCCTTCTGGCTGCATTATCTACATCCTCTTCAGGCTTCACAAAGCTACCTATTAAAGACCATTCACCACGTTTTGGTTCTACTCTTCTTTTAAAAATTAAGAGCTTTAGTTCTCCATCATCAAATCCAAAAACAATACAGTCTGTAGCAACAAACATTTTTGATTCTTCCTTATAGTAACCTCCTGAATTTAATTCCATTTTTAAATTTAATGTTTAATTAATAAAAGTGATAGTCACTTTTATTATATTTGTTTTTTAAAGAAACAGCTAAGGTTTGAAAAATACAACGCAATCTGCTAATAGGCAAGAAAACTTTTTGAATTTAAATGAATTTAAAAGTGAGGTAATTATTGATTCTCCAGGAAGAATTAATTTAATTGGTGAGCATATCGATTACAATGGAGGTCATGTTTTACCGGCAGCTATAGATAAAAAGATAAGAATATATCTTAGGAAGAGTAATACTGATACTTGTACAATTTGGTCTGAAAATTACAGTACTGGTTTTAGTTTTGATATTAATGATGTGAAACCTGGAGCTGTAGAGTGGCAAAACTATATTTTAGGAGTTGTTCATTATATAGGAACAATAAAAGGAGGCTTTGTAAAAGGGTTCGATTGTATTATTCATAGTGAATTACCAATGGGATCTGGATTAAGTTCTTCTGCAGCATTAGAATGTGGATTGGCAAAAGGCTTAGATGAATTATTCAAAATAGGGTTATCTTCTGATGAAATAATTACGCTTTCTAGAGATGCAGAGCATAATTTTGTAGGAACAAAGTGTGGTATCATGGATCAGTTTTCTGTAGTTCGTGGAAAAAAGAACCACTTAATTCTCCTTGATTGTCAGAGTCTTAAATATGAGTTGATTAAATCAGATTTAGACCCTTATAAACTGGTGCTTTTAAATTCTAATGTTTCTCATAATCTAGCGAGTAGTGAGTATAATACAAGAAGGAAAGAATGTGAGGATGCTTTAGCTGCGATTAATAACAAGTATCCATCATATGAGTATTTGGTTGATGTGCCTGAAGAGATTGTAAAGGAATTTAAAGAAGAACTTCCAGAGAAAACATTTAACAGAGCTATATATGTTACTCAAGAAAATAAAAGGACATTGATGGCTTCAAATGCGCTTGAAGATGATCTATTTGAAGTGTTTGGATCTTTGTTATATCAATCTCATAAAGGATTGAGTGAATTATATGAAGTTAGCTGTGATGAATTAGATTTTATGGTAGACTTTTCTAAAGAATTTGATTTTGTTCTCGGTTCTAGAATGATGGGTGGTGGTTTTGGAGGTTGTACAATAAATCTAGTACATGAAGATCATGTTAGCGATTACATTGAAAATATATCGGAAGCATACAAGAAAAAATTTAATATTGAATTAAGCCCAATTGAGGTAAACATAAGTAATGGGGTTTCAAAAATATAAGCATGGAAAATACAATAAATAACAAACCGCATAGAAGATATAATATTTTAACTGGGGAATGGATTTTAGTTTCTCCTCATCGTACAAAAAGACCTTGGCAAGGAAAAAAAGATCAGAAGAGTGAGTTACAAAAAGAAACTTATGATCCTAAATGTTATTTGTGTCCAACAAACGAAAGGGCTAGTGGAGATACTAACCCAGATTATGAAGGAACTTATGCTTTTACGAATGACTTTGCAGCATTATTACCAAATGTAGAAGCAGAGGAGTACAGTAACGGACTTTTAAAGGCAGAAACAGAGATGGGGATTTGTAAAGTGGTTTGTTTTTCGCCAAATCATTCACTTACACTTCCGCTGATGAAGGTTGAAGAGATTACTAATGTTATAAAACTTTGGAAAAAGGAATACAAAGAATTAGGTGAGAAGTCAGAAATCAATCATGTGCAAATCTTTGAGAATAAAGGAGCGATTATGGGGTGTAGTAATCCGCATCCACATGGGCAGATATGGTCCCAGTCTTCAATCCCTCAGGAAGTTTTAAAGAAGCAAAAGCATAAAAAGGCTTATTGGGAAACTAATAAAAGGAGTTTGTTACAAGATTATTTAAAACAAGAATTAGAGCTTAAAGAACGTATTTTAGTAGAAAATGATCACTTTGTAGCGTTGATACCTTATTGGGCAGTATGGCCATATGAGGCAATGATAGTTCCGAAAAAGCATTATCAAGACATAAGTCAGTTAAACGAAGAAGAAGAGATAGCTTTTGCTTCCATTATAAAAAGACTGACAATAATGTTTGATAATCTTTTTGAAACTTCGTTTCCATACTCTTCAGGAATCCACCAACGTCCTACAGATGGTGAAGAGCATCCAGAATGGCACTTTCATATGTCTTTTTACCCACCTTTATTACGTTCTGCTGAAGTAAAAAAATTTATGGTAGGTTACGAGATGTTTGCTAACCCACAAAGAGATATTACTGCTGAATCTGCTGCAAATAATCTCCGACAGCTTTCAGAAGTACATTATAGTAAGCAATAATGAATATAGGTCCTCTTCGGAGGACTTTTTTATTTTAAACGTTTATAGTTTTCAGAAAACAAAGGATTCCCTTCACCATCTAAAGTGATCTGACTAAAAGAGTTTTTTGCAACCTCCAATTTAAAAGTAAATACGCGCATGGTGTCTATAATGTTCATCATAGATTCAGACCCATATTCTAAGCGTTCAACTAAAGAATTATCGGTAATATAATAAGATCCATATCCAAACCATTCCATAGAATCTTTTGGCACGAATCGTGTCCACATCACTTTATCATTTTGGTACATTTTTATTTGACGATAGCCATCACTATTTTTGATAGTGTCTATAACTATATTTCCGTCATAAGAATACCTGCTTTCAAGTTCCCAAGTACCTTGTAGAGAATCTTTGATAATTATTTTTTCTGGACTTCCAGAAAGAAATATCATTGCTAATAGAAAAACGAAAGGAAAGAGTAGTGTTTTCATGACAGCTAGAATTTAGAAGTTAGTAAATATGTTACTGTTAATTTACGAATAATCAGTTAATTATGGAAATAATTCGGATTGTATTATAAGTTGTGTAAACAGATTTTCAATATATTTGATAATTACATCTATTCATATTAGAAGCTAGTATCAGTTTTGTTTATTGTTTGATAATAACTTTTCATAGATTAGTTGTAAGCTTTTTACTAAAAAAGCTACTTTTGTTATGTAATTATATTAGAAAGGATAAAACGATGTCTGAAAAAATAGAAAGAATAAAATGTTTAATTATTGGTTCAGGGCCTGCAGGTTATACAGCAGCAATTTATGCAGCTAGAGCAGATATGAAACCAGTAATTTATACCGGTTTAGAACCTGGAGGACAATTAACAACTACTACAGAAGTAGATAATTTTCCTGGATACCCAGAAGGTATTGATGGACCTTCTATGATGATGCAGTTACAACAGCAAGCAGAACGTTTTGGTACGGAAGTAAGAATTGGAATGATTACTTCTATAGAGTTGAGTGATGAAGTAGGAGGAATACACAAAGCTGTTGTAGATAGTACAACAAATATAGAAGCTGAAACTGTTATTATTTCTACTGGAGCCACTGCAAAATACTTAGGATTACCTAGTGAGCAACGTCTTAGAGGTGGAGGAGTTTCTGCATGTGCAGTTTGTGATGGATTTTTCTTTAAAAATCAAGAAGTAGCAATCGTTGGAGGTGGAGATACTGCCGCTGAGGAAGCTACTTATTTAGCGAATATCTGTAAAAAGGTTACGCTATTGGTTAGAAAAGGGGAGATGAGAGCGTCTAAAGCAATGCAACATCGTGTTAATAATACTGCTAATTTAGTTGTAAAATACTTCACAGAAATAGAAGAAGTATTAGGAGAACAGGTAGTTGAAGGAATTCGTGTAGTAAATAATCAAACTGGGGCGAAAGAGCAAATAGATGTTACTGGGTTATTTATAGCTATAGGTCATAAACCAAATACAGACATCTTTAAGAATCAAGTTAAGATGGACGATACTGGCTATATAATCACAGAAGGTAAGTCCACTAAAACAAACAAACCAGGAGTATTTGCTTGTGGAGATGTTCAAGATAAAGAATATCGTCAAGCAATTACAGCTGCAGGAACTGGATGTATGGCTGCCTTAGATGCAGAGCGTTATCTAGCAACTGTAGAAAGTAGTGAAGAAGTAGAAGCTTAATAAGCTATAATAATATAAGTGTAGTTAAGGTGAAATCTATAAAATAGATTTCACCTTTTTTTTGTATATACATCATCTATTTGTTAATAATTTCATCTTTTCACCACCCCTTTTGTGTTTCTGTTATTACATTCTCTATTTATTAAGATTTACTAGAAAGTAAGGAATAATCATCGCGTTTTATTTATAACAATAACTGCTTTATTTAGACTAAAAATAAATAACATTTTGTTTTTATTAAATCTAAATAAGTATATATTTGCAGTCTAAACGTAGAAAATGTTCGTAAATAAAGGGTTTTTATTAGTATTGTTTTTAATGTCTGGATTCTTTGTGTTTGCTCAAAACGGAGCGCTCAAAGGGAATATTAAACATGAAGACAATACCGTTGCTTCAGGTGTTTATCTAATATTAAAGGGGAATGGAATACAAAAAGATGCAGCAACAAATTCAAAAGGGAATTATATATTTAAAGAAATTTCATACGGGGATTATACGTTAGAAATTCATTCTATAGATGCAAAGACTAAAATCTTAGATGTATTTGTCAATTCAGAAGTAAAGGAGCTTGATATAAACTTAGAAAGTTCGGATATGCACGAGTTAGATGAGGTAACTATTCAATCTAAAACTAAAAAGGAGAAAATTGAAGAGAAGGGTTTTGCTGTAGATGTAATTGAGACAAAAGATGTTGTAATGCAGTCTATTCAAGTAAATGAACTATTAGATAGAACAGCAGGAGTAAGAGTTAGAAAATCTGGAGGATTAGGGTCTCAAACCAACTATATCTTGAATGGTATGTCGGGTAATTCAGTAAGAGTATTTATAGATGGAATCCCTGTTAGAAACTATGGGCCTTCTTTTTCTTTGAATAGTATTCCTACTTCTATGATAAAAAGAATAGAAGTATATAAAGGAGTTGTTCCACCAGAGTTATCTGATGATGCTATGGGAGGAGCGATAAACATAATTTTAAATAAATCTTTCAAAAACAAATTAACAGCTTCAGTTTCCGCGGGTTCTTTTGGAACTTACTTAGGAGATATTAATGGAAGTTATAGAAACGATAAAACGGGATTTACAGCTAGAGGGTCCGCTTTTATAAATTATGCAGAGAATAATTATGAGGTTTATGGAGATCAAGTAGCAGTAACTTTAGCACCTGGGACTCCCGAGGTTCCTATTGTAGCAGAGCGTTTTCATGATAGATATAGATCTCAAAGTGTAAAAGTAGATGTAGGTTATACAAACGTTAATTGGGCAGATAAGTTTATGATTGGAGGTCTTTTCTCCAATATGGATAATCAGATTCAAACAGGAGCTACTATGGAAATTGTTTATGGAAACCGATTTACAGAGCAGAATACCAAAATGTTTAATCTTGATTATGCTAAAAAAGATATTGTTAAGAATTTAGATCTTAGTGCATTTGCTTCTTTTTCTGAATTAAATAGAAAAACTGTAGATACTATTGCTACACAATATAGCTGGTTAGGGCACCCTACAAGTTATTACAACGATCCAGACGTATGGGCTTCTGGAGCGGAAGCAGGAGAACCTACTTTACAAGAAGATATAGATCAAACAATAAATACTAGAGTTAATGTTGTTTATCATATAAATGATAAAAATCAACTTCAATTTAACCAGTTATTAAATACTTTCACTAGAGATTCTGATGATCCTGCGCTTCCTGCTATAGAAAATGCAATGCAAGAAGAACGAAAGTATATTAAGAATATTCTCTCTTTTTCTTATGAAAATTTAGCTTTCGATGAACGATTGAGTACTACTTTGTTTGCGAAATCCTATAATATGGATAGAACTGCAAAAATTAGGACTAGAACAGGAAATACGGCAAATTCTACCATCGAAATAGAAGAAAGTAACGTCAAATCTAATGATATAGGTTTTGGAGCTGCTATTTCTTTTGCTTTAACAGAAAAAATAGCTGTCTTTGGAACTGCAGAAAAGGCAATTAGACTACCTGGAGCAGGGGAGGTTTTTGGAAATGTAGCTAACAATGTTAATGCGGCATTTAATTTAGATCCAGAACGAAGTAATAATTACAATTTAGGATTTTCTTATAATAACATAAATTATAAAAAGCACACTTTTGGATTTACGGCTAATGGGTTTATCAGAGATACTGAAGACTTAATAATACAATTGCCAACAGGTAATGACGAAGAATTTTTCTTGAATTCAAATGTAGGAAAAGTATATACAGAAGGTTTTGATTTTGAATTAAACTACAATTTCAATAAAATGGTTTCTTTTAATGCAAACACCTCATTCTTTAATGCAAGGGATTATAGTGTTACTTACGATGTAGATGGAAATCCAATAACACCTACTTACGAGAGATTACCAAATACTCCTTATTTTACAATGAATTATAACCTTCGATTTGACAGAAAGGATATTATCCAAAAAGGAGCTAGTTTCTCTTTTTATACCAATGTATTGTATGTAGACGAATTCTTTAGAGAAAGCACTTCTTTAGGTGGAAATGGAAAAATTGTGATTCCAACTCAAGTCTCTACAGACTTGGGCTTAGCTTATACATTTCCTACGAATAAACTCACTTTGAGTTTTGATATAAAAAACCTTTTTGATCGTCAATTGTTTGATAATTACGCACTTCAAAAGCCGGGGAGAGGATATTACGGAAAATTAACTTATTCAATTTTATAAAAACAAATCAAAAATCAGCATTATGAATTTAAATTTTAAATACTTAGTAAAAGTATCTTTTTTATCTGTATTTGCAGTATCGTTATTTTCTTGTAGTAGCGACGATAGTAGTGGAGATCCAGATATAGTAGACCCAGACCCAAGCTCATTACGTCCTTATCATTTAGTTTTAGGATCTAGTTCAACAGGAAATTCTGCTACTTATACGCAAGGGGTAACTGTAGAACAATTAATAGATCCTGCTGTAACTTTTTCTTTTGAAGGATTTGGTTTTGAAGTTCCATCTACACGTACAGCTAGAGTTTATACTTCTGATGACGGGGAAACGTTATTCAACTTAAATTATGGAGGAGGAGCAGTTGCAAAATATGATTATGAAAGTGGACAAAATTACGGTTTAGTATCCAACACAGATATACAAGCAGTAATGGGAACAGCTTACCCTCGTTGGACTAAAATCGACGAAAATTTTGCAGTTTTACAAAATGTAATTACAGATCACGTTTATAGTGATGAAGAAGGAACTGTTTATGAAAGAACATCTGCAATGGTAACATTGGCTTTGATGGATTTAAGAACAATGACAGTTGTGGAGAATAATACTTTTGAATTCCCATGGAACGAAGAAGAGGCTTCAGAGGGTGTTTTTGTATTTAGAATTGACGCACCAGTATTATCGAATGGAAAATTATACTACGGAGCTGCTAAGCGTGTTTATAACCCACTAACAGCAGAAAATGAATCATTAGTATATGAAGATATAGAAACATTAGTAGTAGACTACCCTTCATTAAATAATGAAACTACAATTAGAACATCAGTAGATGGTGTTGCAGGTTCTACAAATGGATATAGAACACCTGTAGCTCATATGGATGAAAAAAATGATACATACCAGTTGGTAACTTCAGGAGATGCGTCTATAGTTAAAATCAGTAATGGAAGTTATGATGAAGCTTATGGTAGTTTTAACATAAAAGAGATTTTAGGACATAATGCAGAGGCTAATACGGGTTGGTTTTATGTAGGAAATGGAATTGGTTATGTTCCTGTATTAAACACGGATTTAGGAGAGAGTGCTAGTTCTTATTGGGATGTTGTACGCGTAGACGTTTATAATAAAACAGCCGTTAAAATGAACATTCCATTAGATTTATGGTTAAGACAATACCAATGGGCAAGTGTAATTGAAGGAAAGCTATTTATGGCTCTTGCACCACTTGGAGGAGAAGGAAATGTTTATATTTTTGATCCTACATCTACAGATGCTACTGGTTATGAAGTAGGAGCAAAACTTAAAACTGGAACTGATGCTTCTTATATTGGTTTATTTTAACCATTTATAATATTATAATTAGAAAGCCGTCTAAGAATTAATTCTTAGACGGCTTTCTTTTTTTAAAAACTAAGTTAGTTCGATTTTATCCCCTAGAAACATCACCAGAACCAGATACCTTACTATCTTCTTTGGTTGGATTTCCGTAATATTCTACATCACCAGAACCAGAAACTCTAACCTTTAACTCTCCATCGCAGTGTACATTGACATCTCCAGATCCAGAAATGCTTACTTCTACATTTTTAGCTTTTAATTGTTTTGCAGAAATATCTCCAGATCCAGATAAGGCACATTCAAAGTCGGTTGTATTTCCTCTCAAAACAACGTCACCAGAACCTGCTAGGTGACTTTCTACACTTGTAGATTCAATATCTAGTGTTAGATCGCCAGAACCTGCTAAACTAGCTTTAAAGTCTTTAGCTTTGATGGTGTTTTTAGTTGTTACATCTCCAGATCCAGCTAAGGAAACAGCATCGATACTTTCAAAAGGAACAATAATTAAAATAGAGTTATTACGACTCGTGCTTAAATCATATCCTTTTTCTGTTTTAATTTGAAGAGATCCATTTTTGACTTCTGTTTCGATATGTGGAATTAAATTTTCTTCAGCAGTGATAGTAATTTTTCCTTCTTTACCTGCAATAAGTTCAACATCAAAAAAGCCTGCTACACCAACAGCGTCATAACTGTCTGTGCTTCTCTCAACAGTAGTTACGTTTCCGTTTCCTTTTACTTTTTCATTTCCAAACCATTGAGCATTTGCTGTTGCAGTACTTGCTACAGCTAAACATAATAAGAGTAATTTTTTCATTGTTTTAATTTTTAGTTGATTGATTTTCTTTATTTTAAAGTTATATTGATTTCTCTTGAATCTTCCAATTGATTACCTAGAAAGACTGCTACATTTTACTAAAGCTCACTCCTCCATAATCAGAAGTGATGTTTATCTTATTTTTGCCCTTACTTCCGTAGTAACCTTCGTAATACTTCTCTGTTGATTTTTCTCTTTTAATAGAGAACTCAAAGTCCGTATCCCCATTTAATCCTGCATATTCAAGATTCATTGTAAAGTCAAAATGGTAAGCGTTATTGTAACCAATTTTAATTCCAGTATAGTCGCTTCTTATTTGAAGGTTACCAGCATCAGCGGCCATTTCATCAATACGGATGGAACCATAATCGGAAGTTATATCCACATATCCATGAATAACACCAAAACGTGTTGTTAAGTAATCTCCTGTTCCTTGGATGTTATTTGCATTATTAATTTTTATGCTTCCATAATCACAAGTATATTCAACGTTTTTTCCATTGTTAACTTCAGAAGTGGTATAATCTGCATTGATACTAATATTACCTACTTTTTCTATAACGAAAGAAGAGTAGTCTGCATTTATTTTCCCGCTTTTCATGTATTCTATGGTTGATTTAGAAGTGTAATCAAACTTTAAAATATTATTATCTGCATTTAATTTTCCAATTTCTAAACGGCCATAATCACAACTAATATTTGCAACGCCATCAATTTCATTCAAATAAATACCACCGTAATCATTATTTAAATCCAACGTATTTCCTACAGGCACTTTTACAGTATAGTTTATTTCCATACTCACGTTATTGTTGCTCCATCCCCAACCGCTTTTCGAAAATATAGTTTTAGCAGAAACCATGGTACTTGAATTTTGAAATTCTATATCAATTTCATCAAGCTTTTTCTGAGCCTTATCTTCGTTATTACTATTGGTTTTTATATGAACTTCTATTACGGTTCTATTTTCATTCCAAGAGGTGATATGGAGATTCCCATAGCTGTTATTTAGTTTTAAAAGGGCTTTTGGACTTACTGTAAATTCTTTTTTCACCTTTTTTTCTTTGGTATATTTTCCATTCCATCCAGGGCCAGCAGCGATTCCAAATAATGGAATGCAGACAAATAAAAGAGCTGTTTTATATAATTTGATTTTCATTTTGAGAGGTTTTAAATTTTTTAATTTCTTCGATTTGAGTGAGTACATCTTGTAATAAATTAATTCGCGTTTGGTAATTAATTATCATAGCATTTAATATTTGCTTGCTATTACCTTCATTTGCCAAATCATCTTCTAATTTTTCATGATCTTTTTCTAGTTTTTTTATCTGAAGCATCGCATCTGCAATAATCTGCTTTGTTTCAGGAGTGGCCTCTGCTTGAATTTTTTCTATTTCTTCATTTATTAAAGAGGCAAAATAGAATTCCGTTTTTTGAATTTGTGAGGGTTCTTCAACTACTTGTTGTTCAATTTTATTTTCAGCTTTAAAAACTTGAAAGCCGATAGCAACTAAAATAGCAATCGAAGCAGCAATAGAAAGAACTTTCCATGGAAAACCATTTGATTTTTTCTTCTGAATAGAAACCACTTTTTCTTGCGCTTGTAACTTCTCTAAAAAACGATTCTCATGTCCTGTTTCTGGAGCCTCAAGATCCCAATCGTCTTTAAGGTTTTCGAACAAGTTATCTATGTTATCATTATGCTTCATAAACTTCAGCTTGTAATTTTTTTCTTAAACTTTCTTTCGCTCTAGAAATTGTAGTTCTACAATTTGCATAGCTTAATTCCATGATAGTTCCTATCTCTTCATAGTCGTAACCTTCTATTAAATGAAGGGTTAAAGCAATTCTGTAATTATCCTTCAACATATTCATGGTCTGCAACACTTTTTGAGCCTTTATATTGGTCAACTCATGATCAGAATTAATTTCATTATTGTCTTCAACCCTGTAAATAACATCATCCAAGGCAACATTATTTAATTTTTGTTGTTTTCTGTAATGATGAATACTGTTGTTAATAACAATACGTTTTAACCAAGCTCCAAAAGCTACTTCTCCCTTAAAAGTATGCAGTTTCGTAAATGCGTTTAAAAACGATTCTTGCATAATATCTTCGGCTTCAAAGCTATCTTTTACAATACGAAACGCCGTATTGTACATAGCTTTATAATAGCGATTGTAAAGCGCTAGTTGCGCAGATTGATTCCCTTCTTTACAGGCATCTAATAATTGGTTAATATGTAATTCTTGTTGGCTCAAAAAGTTATTCGTTTCTCACTAGTGAGTTTAAAACCTTATTATGGGTTTGTTTATACTAAAGATAGTATTACTTCTAGTTTGTTACAGTTGGAGTATAAAAAAATACGATAAAAAACAATTTTCACTGATAATCAACTGTTTATGTAGAGATGTTTTAATAAAAAAATCCTGATAAAACTATTACAATAGCCTTATCAGGATTTTTTGTTTGAAGAAAATTGGCTTTAAGCGTTTTCTCCTATTCTATAATAATTAAAGCCTAAACTATTAAGCTTGTCTTTATCTAAAATTCTTCTCCCATCAAAAACAAAAGCAGGCTTTAGCATTTGCTTAAAAATGGTTTCCCAATTGTAATCTTTAAACTCATCCCATTCTGTTAAAATAGCAATTGCATGTGCGTCTTTAGAAGCTTCTATAGGATCTTTTACCACAGTTACTGGTTTTCTATTCTCTTCTTCAGAACGTGTGTTTAAATAATCTAAATCAGCATAAATTCGTTCTGCAGAAACTTTAGGATCGTAGATTACAATTTCTGCTTGCTCTTCTAAAAGAGCATCGGCTACGTATATGGCAGCAGACTCACGAGTATCGTTGGTGTCTTTTTTAAATGCCCATCCGTAGAAAACAATTTTTTTCCCAGAAACGGTATTGTAAAGTGTACTGATAATATTATTGGCAAACCTCGATTTCTGATAATCATTCATAATAATGACTTGTTCCCAATAATCTGCCACTTCATGTAAACCGTAGCTTTTGGCTATGTAAACAAGGTTTAAAATATCTTTCTGAAAGCAAGAACCACCAAATCCAACAGATGCATTTAAAAATTTGGAACCAATACGACTGTCTAAACCGATAGCTTTAGAAACTTCTTGTACATTGGCATCTGTTTTTTCACATAATGCAGAAATAGAATTGATAGATGAAATTCGCTGTGCTAGAAAGGCATTTGCTACCAATTTTGACAACTCGGAAGACCAAATATTAGTTTTCAAGATGTTCTCTTTCGGTAGCCAATGTTCGTAAATAGCGCTCAACGCTTCCTTTGCAGCTTCACCTTCTTCAGTTTCGTCTCCACCAATAAGAACTCTATCAGCATGTAAGAGATCATTAATTGCAGTTCCCTCCGCTAAAAACTCGGGATTGGAAAGAATCTCAAAATTTACATGATTACCTGTATTGTCAAGGATATTTTTAATGGCTTGCGCAGTCCTAACAGGAAGGGTAGATTTCTCTACAACAATTTTATCATCTTTAGCAACTTTGGCGATATTACGAGCGCAAAGTTCGATAAATTTTAAATCGGCCGCCTGTCCTTTTCCTTTACCGTATGTCTTGGTAGGTGTATTTACAGAGATGAAAATCATTTCTGCTTCATCAATAGCCTTATCAACTTCCGTAGAAAAGAATAAATTTTTATTTCGTGTTTCAGCTATAATTTCTTTTAATCCAGGTTCATAAACGGGGAGATTATCTAGATTCTTATCGTTCCATGCGTTAATTCTATCCGCATTTATATCTACAACTGTAACTTGAATTTCTGGACATTTATGTGCAATAACCGACATGGTTGGGCCACCAACATATCCAGCCCCGATACAGCAGATTTTATTTATTTTTTTCACACGTATTTTTTTGAAAGCAAATTAATATGAAATATAGAAATTGGTTATAATCGAAACTATTTGCAATTCTATTATGCAAATATATAAGCTTCTTGGTAACTACTTTCATTTTAATCGTTCAAAATGGCTTATTATTGTTTGTAAACCTTTACTTGTAAAGGTTAAAATCATCTAAAATGCCATGCTCTTTTATGCTATTAATTGTATCTTCTAGCTATAACCAAAAAAGCTACAAATCATGAATTTTTTAACAATAGCAACATTTGCTTTACAATCTCCAGATGGGATTCCAAAACCAGGAAATAATGATCCTATAAATTTACAATCGTGGTCAGAAGTAATTATTTACGTTATGATCCCAATCCTACTAATAATATTCTATTTTGTTTGGAGAAAGAATAAAAGGAATAGGAGGGATTAATATTAAGTATCGAGAGGATGTTTTTAAATTACTGTGCATTATGCTTGTGACCTTAAATAAAGCTGGAAAGCTTGACACTTTATTTTAACTTTTAACATATCGAAATTATTAATTCAATGTAAATAAAAGCATCGCTATTTAAACAAAAGGTTAAATGGCGGTGCTTTTTATATTTTTCACTACGTGTGCTCTGCGGTTTTTGGTATCTACTATTGAAAGCCGATAACAAGAGCATGAAAGAATCAACATTTAAATACCTTTTAGAGAAATACGAAAAAGGAAAAACTACTTCTGAGGAAAACGCACTTCTAGAAAAATTTGATGCTCATTTTATAGAAACAAATGAAGCAACAATTTTTCAGTCACAATTACATAAAAATAGAGTACAAAGCGAAATTTACCGTTTTGTAAAACGCTCGACAGCTAAAACACCTATTAATTGGTATAAAATAGCAGCGAGTATCATTGTACTAATAGGCGTAGGACTTTCTACATGGTTTGCTTTTAATCCTAAAGAAACTATTTCTTACATATTGATTGCTACAAATGAGAACGAAATAAAAAATATTGTTTTGCAAGATAGTAGTGTGGTTACTTTAAATGAAAATAGTCAGTTAAGATTACCAAATAAATTTCCATCCAATAGCAGGCATGTTATTTTAAATGGGGAGGCTTATTTTAAAATTTCCAAAGATAAAAAGCGTCCCTTTACAGTTACAGCAAATAATATTATTACGAAGGTTTTAGGAACACAGTTTAATATTAAAATGGATGGCAATATAATTTCCGTAGCATTAGTAGAAGGCTCAGTAGACGTAAAAGGGCTTCAAACTTCAAAGGTTTTAAAGCCAAATGAAAAGATAAACTTCAATTTAAAAAATAAAAAGATTGATACAGAATTATTTAATCCTAAAGAAGAGCTCTTGTGGATGACCAAAACAATGACGTTTAACAATACTTCTTTATTGGAAATAGTGAAGCTATTAGAGAAAAAATTTGAAGTTTCTATCGATCTAGAAAATTCAATTTTAAATGATGTAAAAGTAAGCGGAACCTTTGCCAATCAGAGTCTTACTTCTATTCTAATGGCTGTCACAAAAGCAACAAATTTAACTTTTAAACACATAACTAAAAACCAAATACTAATCTATAACCCACAGAAAAAGACAGAAAAATGAAAACATAAGAAATAAAAAAAGGAAGTGCGCCAACACTCCCTTCAACAGAATAATCATATCAAATTTAAAATGTATCAGTCAACACAAATCAAACTTATTGTAATTGATTAAACCGCAATAAAAATATGAAAAAAAAAGCAAGTAAATGTCATAAATTAATTATGCGTATTTCCACCTTTTATATAATGATAGTCTTAGGATTGCATGGTTTATTTGCTACCGAAATAAATGGGCAGACATTAAAAAATTCAAATATTCTTTTAGAAAAGAATACTTACAAACTTGAAGAATTATTTGGAATTATAGAATCAGAAACAGCCTATAATTTTGTGATATCGGAAGATTATCTAAATACTAATACAATTGTATATACCGCTGCAGGAAAGGTTAATTTATTGTATTTGTTGGAATCTATTTCTAAAGAAAAACAATTACGTTTTTATAGAGTTAACGAATTAATAAGTGTTTCTAAAATAAGTAATAATCCAGTAAGAGGTGAGGTGCAAGTCGTAGAGCAAGTAACCGTAACAGGGCTGGTAGTAGATCAAGAAGGAGTACCGCTACCTGGTGCTACGGTACAGGTAAATAACAAAGCCATAGGAGTGGTAACAGATTTTAATGGAAACTTTAGTATTTCAGCAAAAAAAGGAGATGAAGTAAAAATTACTTATGTAGGATTCTTTCCAAGTTCATTTACTATTGGAGATAAAACTTTTTATGAAATTAAATTAGAGCAAGATGTATCAGAGTTAGATGAAGTAGTTGTTACAGCGTTAGGAATTAAAAGAGAAGAGAAAAAGTTAGGATATGCACAACAAACAGTGGAATCTGATCAATTAATGGACGCTCGAACCAACAACTGGTCGGAAGCATTAAGAGGGAAGGTTCCCGGGCTATCTATTCAGTCTTTAGGAGGACCTTTAAACTCTCAACAAATTAAATTGAGAGGAGATAACTCATTAAATCCTGGAGCTAATGCAGCACTTATTATTGTGGATGGTGTTCCTGTAGGGGGAGAGTTACCTTCCTCAGGAGCTTCAAATTCATATATGGGAGGAAGCGCCTCTAATGATACTCCTGTAGATTTTGGAAATGGAATCTCGGATATAAACCCAGAAGATATAGATAATTTATCTGTCTTAAAAGGAGCAGGAGCAGCAGCACTTTATGGAAGTAGAGCTGCAAATGGAGTTATTATTATCACTACTAAATCTGGTAAAAATCAAAAAGGTCTAGGCGTATCATTTAGTTCAAACACTAAGTTTGATGTAATTACAAGCTGGCCAGATTGGCAATATGAATATGGACAGGGAAGTGGTAAAGGGAGTTATGTAAAACCAGACGGGAGCCTATATTACTCTTATGGAGCCTCTGAAGATGGTAAAAGTACAGGAGGAAGTAGTTCTGCTTTTGGTCCTAAATTTGGAAGACAATACTACTACCAATACGATCCGACGTTGGAAGGGCAGTCTGAGGAGCGTCAACTTTGGCAACCTTACAAAAACAACAGAAAAGATTATTGGAAAACAGGGACAACATATACTAATAATGTATCGATACAAGGTGGAGGAGAGAAAGGATCTATGCGTGCTTCTATAACACACTTAAAGAATGAATGGATCATGCCAAACACAGGCTATGAACAAATGGCAGTTTCTTTAAATGGAAAATATCGGGTATCTAAAGCTATAGAATTAAGCTCGGTAGTAAATTATAGAAACCGACAAAGTGATAACCTTCCTGGGCAAGGATATAATAATCATTCGATAGGATACTTCATGATTTTTCAAAATCCGAATGTAGATTTAGATTGGTATCGTCCAATTTGGAAAGAAGGAAAAGACCAGGTGGATATGATCCGTCCATTTAGTGGGTATATAGATAATCCTTATGCTATGGCATATGAAATAACAAATTCGTTAGATCAGAATTCGGTAACAGGAAATGTAAAAGCAGATATAGAGATAACTCCGAAGTTAGACTTAATGTTGAGAGGGGCTTTAAATACTTATTCTAAAGGCACAGAGCAGCAACGTCCGTATGATATTAATCGATATAATACAGGGTTCTATAAGAAAACGAGTATTTCTAAGGAAGAGATAAATACAGATTTTCTTTTAACTTATAAAAATGAATTTGATAATGATTTTGATCTTTCTGGTTCTCTAGGAGGGAATGTTATGAAATATAAATATAGAAGGCAAGATTCGTGGACAGAAGGATTGGAAACTCCAGGTATTTATAATCTTGTTAATGGTACTAATCTTTTTACAAGCGCGTATGATGGTAATGAACAGGTGAATAGTTTATATGGAATGGCCTCTTTTGGATTCAAAAACTTCCTTTTCTTAGACTTTACTGGTCGTAATGATTGGTCGAGTACGCTACCAAAGAATAATTGGTCGTTCTTTTATCCATCGGCCAATGCGAGTATAGTTTTAAGTGATATATTGAACTTTCCAAAAGTAATCAACTTCACTAAGTTCAGATTCTCTTATGCTGAGGTTGGTAATGATGCCTCTCGTTACAGTACCAAGAAATACTATAGTAAAGGGCCTTATCCTTTTCCAAGCTCCGCTGTAGCTCCAACAACATTATATAACACAGATTTAAAACCAGAATTAACCAAAAGTTTAGAAGCTGGTTTTAATATCAGAATGTTTAAGAATAGAATAAATTTAGATGCAGCTATATATAGAACTTTAACGGTAAATCAAATATTAAGGGTTCCATTAACTAATTCTACTGGGTATAGTACTGCTTGGATAAATTCTGGAGAAGTAAGGAATATAGGAGCAGAAGTGATGTTTAGTGTTAAGCCTATTAAGACAGATAATTTTGAATGGGAGAGTATTATTAATTGGTCAACAAATCAAAGTGAGGTTATTAGTTTAGACCCTAGGTTAGAAGGGAAGCTTCAGTTATTAAGCTCTTCGAGTGCAAGATTAGTAGGGGTAGAAGGAAGCTCTGCAAGTGCTCTTTATGGTAGAGGATTTGAGCGTGCTCCGGACGGACAAATTTTATACGATAAAAATGGGCATCCACAAATGACTGATAGTGATATTTATATTGGAGAGACAGCTCCAAGATGGACTGCAGGTTTTATTAATAATTTTAAGTATAAAAGCTTCCGTATGAATGTTACAATTGACGGTAGATATGGAGGAGTAATTTACTCACATACGTACCATAAATTAACACAACAAGGAAAGTTAAAACACACACTTAAGGGAAGAGAAGAAGGAGAGCTAGTAGGGGATGGTGTTGTAGATAATGGCGATGGAACATATTCTCCAAATGCCACTCCACTTCCAATTGCTAATTATTATGATGAGCATTATAAACTAGCCAATACAGAAGCAAATTCTTTTGATGCTTCATTTATAAAGTTACGTGAAGTTAGTTTAGAATATTCAATACCAAAAAAATATTTAGGATCGACATTTTTACAAGCAGCTAAGTTTTCAATCTATGGAAGAAATTTAGCTGTAATATCCGATTTTCCTATTTATGATCCAGAAGTAGCAGGACAAGCTGGAGGAACTAATATGTATCAAGGAGTAGAGGTGGGGCAAATGCCTGTACCTACAGAGTTTGGTTTCAATGTTAAATTCGATTTTTAAGAAAATAATAAAAGCAAGAATATGAAAAGTATTTCAACACTATTAATTCTTTTGATCTTAATGCTTGTAATAGCATGTACTGGAGATTTTGAAGAGATCAATACGCATCCAAATCAATTGGAAGAAATTACAGCTGGGAGTACATTAAACCCAATTATCTATGGTTTGGCTTATAAAAACGCCAGAGAAGCAAGGGATAAAACCTTTGGATTAATGCAAGTATTTTACGGAGCCGATCAAACCACCGATCAACCTTTTTTATATGACTTGCGGCAAGACGTTGGAGCAGGATTATGGAATGAGTATTATAAATGGATTCCGAATATTCTAGAAATGGAAAAAGCAGCTATTAAAGAAGATAAAGTTAATTACCATGCTATAGCTCTTACGCTTAAAGCTTATGCCTTTTCTATGTTAACAGATGTTTTTGGTGCGGTTCCTATGGACGAAGCAGCAAGGGGAGAAGATGATATTTTCTTTCCAGAGTATACCAGTCAACAGGATATTTATAAAACTATACTAGAAGATTTAGAGAAAGCGAATAGTCTCTATGATGTTTCAGAAGGAATGGTTTACACAGAAGATATTTTATTCTTTAACAATATATCTAAGTGGCAGAAATTTACGAATTCTTTACACTTACGTTTGCTCCTGAGACTATCTAAAAGGACAGAAATGAATGTTTTTGAGAAGATGACAACGATTGTAAATAATCCATCTGAATATCCTGTTTTTACTTCTAATGAAGATGCTGCGGTTTTACAAGTAACAGGAGTTGCACCAAATTTATCTCCATGGGATAGACCTTCAGATTTTAATGTATTTAGATATTATTGTGAATTTTTTATAGATAATATGAATAATTTTAATGACCCAAGGCTTGGGGTGTATGCCACTGTTTCACGAGGATTAAATGATGAGAACTATGGATACATCGGCCAGCCAATAGATCAAAGAAATAATCCTTTACCAGATAGTATCGCTACTCCATCTGGAGTAAGTAATAAACAAGTGGTTGCTCCAATGATAATTCCTATTCTTACTTATGGAGAAGTAGAGTTAATAAAAGCTGAGATCGCTCAGCGTGGCTTCATTGCAGATGCAAAAACGCATTATGAAAATGGTACAAAAGCAACTATAGAAATGTGGGGAGCAGAAGTTCCAGATGGTTATTTTGATCAAGAAGCAGCTATGTATGATGGTACTTTGGAGCGTATTATGCTTCAGAAATATTTCACATTGTATTTTACAGACTACCAATCTTGGTTTGAGTATCGAAGAACAGGATTTCCTGAATTACCAAAATCTCCAGACATGCTTAACGATGGAGAAATGCCTTCACGATTTTATTATCCAATTTCAGCAAGTACAATGAATAGTGCTAATTATAAGAAAGCGGTAGAATCAATGGGCGGTAAGGATGATATAAATGTAAAAGTTTGGTGGGATAAATAATAAACTATAAATAATGAAAAAAATAATTTTAACGACGGGAGTGTTTCTTTTAGCTTCTATGGCATATAGCCAATCAACCGTAAAGGGATATGTATTTAACGACACAAATAAAAATGGTAAGAAAGACAGAAAAGAAGCCGGAATAGAAGGGGTTTCTGTAACCAATGGAGTAGAAGTAGCGCAAACCGATAAGAATGGAGCTTACACACTTCCTGTGAGTAACGATGCTATTATTTCGGTTATAAAGCCTGCATATCACTCAATTAATGTGAATGAGGATAACCTTTCTCAATTTTTCTATAATCATAAGCCAGAAGGTTCTCTAAAGACTAAGTTTGAGGGAGTTTCCTCTACAGGAAAATTACCAAAAGAAGTGAATTTTGGATTAACTCCTTCCGAAAAGAAAAATGATTTTACAGCTCTTATTTTTGGTGATCCGCAACCTTACACCCTTGAAGAGGTTAATTATTTTGCTCGTGGGATTGTAAGCGATGTTGCTACTACTGATGGCGTGGCTTTTGGATTAAGTATGGGCGATTTGGTGGGCAACGATTTGAGCCTTTTTAATCCGTATATAAAAGCGGTTAAAGAGCTTGGTCTTCCTTGGTATAATTTATTAGGGAATCACGATTTGAATTTCGATGCTCAAGAAGATCACTTAGCAGATGAAACTTTTGAGGCACATTTTGGTCCTGCTAATTATGCTTTTAATGAAGGAAAGGTGCATTTTATTGTTTTAGATGATGTTTTGTATCCCGATCCTCGCGACCAGAAAAGTTATTGGGGTGGTTTTAGAAAAGATCAATTGGAGTTTGTAAAAAATGACTTGAAATATGTGCCAAAAGATCATTTAATTGTTTTGGCTTTTCATATCCCGATCAGCGAGCCAGAAGGGGATTCCTTTAGAGATGAAGACCGTCAACAGTTATTTGATTTACTAAAAGAGTATCCAAATACCCTTTCATTATCGGCACACACACATATTCAACGTCAGGATTTTTTTGATAAAGAATCTGGATGGTATCAAGATAAACCACATCATCATTACAATGTTGGAACTACTTCTGGCGATTGGTATTCTGGGAAGTTAGATGAAAATGGAATTCCAATTTCAGTAATGAGAGATGGCACACCAAAAGGTTATGCTTTTATCAATTTTAAAGGAAACCAATACGAAGTCAAATATAAAGTAGCTGGGAAGCCAGCAGATTACCAGATGAATATATTTGTTCCTAAAGTCGTTGCTGAAGGAAGAAATACTAAAGCAGGAATTTATGTAAACTTTTTTATCGGAAGTGAAAATGATGAGGTTTTATATCGAGTTGATGAAGGGGAGTGGAAGCCGATGGAATATGTGCAGGAGCAAGATCCTTCATATGAAGTATTAGTTTATGAGTGGGATTTAACTAATAAATTAATGCCTGGAAGAAGGTCCTCCAATCCAATAGATTCTAAGCATTTATGGAAAGGTAAAATACCAACTAAACTAAAAAAAGGAAACCATAAGATTGAAGTAAAAGCAATTGATATGTATGGAAACACATACACTGGAACAAGTAGTTATCGATTAGAATCACCTTCTCAATCACCAGTGAATGCTAATTAAGATTAAAGCTCTAATAAATGAGTTTCATTTGTGTGCTTTTTGGAGTTAATCCATGAAAGCAGTTGATTTTTTTTTCTAATAAACCCTGTAGAATTTCTGCAGGGTTTTTTAATCTCCGATATTATTAGATTAATAACGTGAACTTAGCTTATAGTTTACTTTAAATTAACTCAAAAGGGAAGTGTTTTTCTTTATTTTGAAAGCCATGAATAACACCACTCCACTTACTGCCAATCAACTAATGGATCGCATTAAAAGCGATGATGAAAAAGCATTTCATTTACTGTTTAATCGTTATTGGGAGGTTCTTTTTATTATGGCAAAATCTATTTTAAATGATGAAGCTATAGCCAAAGACTTGGTACAAGAGGTTTGGATGAATTTTTGGGAACGAAGAAAAAAAATAGATAGCTCCAATATTGAAGCTTACTTAAAACAAGCTATAAAATATAAAGTTTATAAAGAGCTTAGAAATAATCCTTTAAGTGTAAAACATAAAGACTATCTTGAAGGAGTAGATGCAGAAGTTGCTACTGATGATCAACTTATTTTTATTCAAACTGATAATGCGCTAACTAATATTATACGTGAATTACCAGATCGTTGTCGTGAGATTTTCAAACTTAGTAGAGAAGACAACTTGACAAATCAAGAAATAGCGAACCAACTTAATATTTCTAGGAGAACTGTAGAAACACATATTTCTAATGCTTTGAAAATATTGAGAATACGGATTACTTCTTTTATGTTTTAATTAAATTAATTGTATGAACTGCTTAAAGTCAACTTTTAAAAAAAGGTCAACTAAAATTAATTTCAGTTGACCTTTTTGTTTTAATAAAAACCTTGACAATCAAATTGTTTTAATCTAATAATTAGATCTTAGTTCTGTCAACTTTTTTATTAGGATCATACAATCTTAACATTGGATAATTTTGTAAAAACACAAAATCAGTATCAGAAGCAAATGCAACATGACATTGGTTACATTTGGCTGTAGGCTGTACTTTAGAAGAAGCTACAGGAGGATTCGTGTGTTTATCATTCCATTTAAAATAACCCCAGTTACCTGGTTTGTCTGGAAACCTTTTCTTACTCTTTACAGAAGCTTTTATAGTATGGATTTCTCCAGCAGAATATCCTACACCACTATTAAGTTCTCTTTTTGTAAGCACATTTACTTGTATAAATTGCGTACCTTCTCTAAACTTTCCAGTCTTTTTAAAATGCTCAAAATCCGAAGGCGGCATGTAAGTGTTGTGAAAACCAGGAAATAATGTTGGATTACCGGTGTTCAATTCAGCAGGAGCAACGTTTGAGCCTACAAAAATCCATGAAGTGTAAAGATCAGGACTAGGTCTCATAAGTTCACCATTGCTGTTAAACTCCATTTTTTCTTTGTACAATGGCTCGGCAGTTGTGTACTCAGAATCATTTTCACTTGTAAAAGCGAAGAGACCAAATACTACTGCAGCTCCTAATGCAATTGCACCTTTGGTAATTAATTTTCTCATAATGTTTAATATTTTATAAGTTTTCTTTAGTAAAAACCTACAGTCTAGTAAATATAGTATTTTTACTAAACAAATTAATCTTAATCTTAATATTTATAGAATAAAATACATATTTTGTTTTAAAGGAAGTAGCCGTAGGGTAGTTAAGAGGCTTGCAGGTGGTTTATAATCTATATGTTATGGAAACATACTGTTAGTCAAAATACTCATTAATTTTACTTGCTACGGAAATCGAAACATACATGTTTTTGAAGTACAATAAAAAGAGTATATTTACAATGTGAAAATATTAATGGCAATATTATCTATTTATTTCTTGTCACTCAGCTTTTTAGTTTGTAGTGATGAGGTTGCTGTTGATGTAACTTCAGAAAAAGTAGTGATGAGTCAAGATCAACATCCTGGGGATTTAGATTTAGACTTGTGTTCACCATTTTGTCAATGTCAGTGTTGTCATATCCCAATGATTACTTTGGAAGAGTATGATTTTGCTGTCATCGATTTAAGTATCTCTACAAAAGAGGATCATTTTTATTTTAATATAAAAGATGATTTTTTAAACTCCATTTTACAACCACCTCGGGTATAATTCAGTATACATAATTTTTTTGTTTGACATGATTGTCAGACTTACTATTCTTTTGTTTAACTGAATTAATATTCAATTACATGATTAATAATATTATAGCTTTTTCTATAAAGAATAAGCTTATTATCGGACTCTTTATTTTGTCTTTGGTGGGAGTCGGAATATGGTCTATGTCTACCATAAATCTAGGGTCAGTTCCCGATATTACTAATAACCAAGTACAGGTAATTACAATGTCTCAGAATTTAGCCACTGAAGATATTGAGCAATTCGTTACCTACCCCGTTGAACTTTCAATGGCCAATTTGCCCGGAGTAGAAGAAATTCGCTCTATTTCTAGATTTGGGCTTTCTGTGGTAACTATTGTCTTTGAAGATGATATGGGAGTTTATCTTCCACGGCAATTAGTACAAGAAAAATTAATAGAAGTACAATCCGAAATACCCAAGAAATTTGGTTCACCATCAATTGGCCCAATAAGTACTGGTTTGGGGGAGATTTATCAATATACTTTAAGCCCAGAAGAGGGGTATGAAGATGAGTTTTCTCCAACTCGATTACGATCTATTCAAGATTGGGTTGTTGCTAGGCAATTAGCCTTAACAGAAGGAGTTATCGATGTAAATGCTTTTGGAGGAAAAATAAAGCAATACGAAATAGCTATCAATCCCAACAGGCTAAATGCAGCTAAAGTGTCTTTGTCAGAAGTTTTTGAAGCATTAGAGAAAAATAATGTAAATACTGGCGGAGCATATATCGAGAAAAATAATATGGCGAATTTTATTCGAGGGGAGGGATTGATACAATCTTTGGATGATATAAAAAACATCGCTGTTAAGAATATAAATGGAATTCCAATATTAATAAAAGACGTGGCTGAATCTGTTCATTATGGAAGTCAGACACGATACGGTGCTTTCACTCAAGACGGAGAAGAAGCTGTTGGGGGAATGGTTTTAATGCTTCGTGGAGCTAATCCTAGTAAAGTAATTAAGAACGTCCAAGAGCGAATGAAGGTCGTGCAAAAATCTCTTCCTGAAGGTCTAGTTATCAAACCTTTTTTAGATAGAAGCTCTTTGATTGAGAGAACTACAAGCACTGTAAAACAAAACCTAATTGAAGGGGCGCTAATTGTGATATTTGCTTTAGTACTTCTTTTAGGGAGTTTACGTGGAGGTATCATCACTGCAACAACAATTCCGTTATCACTACTCTTTGCTTTTATATTGATGAAGCAGTTTAATGTCTGGGCAAATTTAATGAGCTTAGGAGCGATAGATTTTGGAATTATAATTGACGGGGCGGTAATTATTATTGAGGGGACTGTGCATGAGATTCAGAAACGTTTAAAATCCAATTCTAAAAGGGTAACCAATGCGGAAATGGATACTATTTCTTATCAAGCAGGATCTACCATGATGAATTCTGCTTTCTTCGGACAAATAATAATTTTAATTGTTTTTACTCCTATTTTATTCTTAACTGGAGTGGAAGGGAAAATGTTTAAGCCAATGGCATTTACTTTTGGTTTTGCAATGATTGGAGCTATTGTTTTGTGTTTAACATATGTTCCAATGATGGCTTCTATTTTTATGAAACCTATCCAAGATAAGAAAAGCAGATTCCGGAGGTTTGAATTAAAATTAGAGAACTTAAGTAATAAAATTATAGGTGCTATCCATAATGCATATTTGCCGTTTTTAAAATTGGCTCTTCGCTTTAAGATTGCAGTAATTGCAATTGGAGTTGCATTACTAGTAATTAGTGGATTTACATTTTCTAGAATGGGAGGAGAGTTTATTCCTCAATTAGATGAAGGGGATATTGCAATGCAAGCATTAATACGCTCAGGAAGTAGCTTGAGCGAATCTATTGATGTTTCAAAGAAAATAGAACGCATATTATTAGATAATTTTCCAGAAATAAAAACAGTAGTTGCCAGAATTGGAGTCGCAGATATTCCTACAGATCCAATGCCGATGGATATTGCTGATATGTTTATCGTATTAGATAAGAATCCAGATAATTGGGTTTCGGCTACTAATAAAGATGAGCTTATAGGAAAAATTAAAGAAAAACTGTCAGTATTATCGGGAGTCAACTTAGTTTTTAGTCAGCCAGTAGAATTACGTTTTAATGAGTTGATTACTGGAGTTAGAGAAGATGTAGCTGTTAAACTTTATGGAGAAGATTTAGATGTGCTAGCACAGAAAGCACAAAAGATGGCAACATTAATTCAAACAATACCAGGCGTAGGGGATGTAAATGCAGAGCGTATTTCTGGATTGCCACAGATGACGGTTCGTTACAACAGAAAGAATGTAGCTCAATATGGATTGAATATAGAAAAGCTTAACCAATATGTAAGTACAGCTTTTGCGGGTGGAGTTGCAGGAGAAATTTTTGAAGGAGAAAAGCGTTACGAATTAGTGATTCGTTTTGATGCTAAAAATAGACAAAGCATCAATGATCTAAAGAACTTATTAATTGACCTTCCTAACGGTTCTCAGATCCCTATAAGTGAGGTTGCAGATATTAGTTTTCGTCCTGGACCGATGCAAATTTCTAGGGATAATACTTTTAGAAGAACGTATGTTGGAATAAATGCTAGGGGACGAGATGTAGAGTCTGTAGTAAAGGATATTCAAAAGAAGCTAGATGAAGAATTGGACCTTCCTCCGGGTTATTATATCTCATACGGAGGAGAGTTTGAAAATTTACAAAGTGCAAAATCTAGATTGATGGTGGTGGTTCCGATAGCACTTTTCTTAATTTTTGTATTACTGTATTTTGCTTTAAAATCATTCTCGCAAGCAGTAATGATTTATATGGCTATTCCGTTATCTGCAATTGGGGGGATTATGGCTTTATGGTTACGAGATATGCCTTTTAGTATTTCTGCAGGAGTAGGTTTTATTGTTCTCTTTGGAGTCGCTGTATTAAATGGTTTAGTTTTAATTAACCGTTTTAACTCTTTAAAAGAAGAAGGTTTAATTAATGTAAAAGATCAAATATTCCAAGGAACAAAAGAAAGAATCCGTCCAATTATGCTTACAGCAACAACAGATATTTTTGGGTTTTTACCAATGGCTTTCTCTTCATCGGCGGGAGCAGAAGTGCAACAACCATTAGCTACAGTTGTAATAGGAGGTATGCTCACAGCAACTTTATTAACCTTAGTTGTTTTACCGGTATTATATGCGTTAATAGAAGAAAGAAAAAATAATAAAATGAATTTAAAATTGTCTAAATCTACACTTACAATTGGAGTGTTGATGTTAGTAAGTTTTTCAGGTTTTTCTCAGCAAAATATTCATGAGAATATACAAACTCAAGAGATTACTATCGAGGAAGCTCAAGAATTAGCTATTAAGAATTTTCCTAAGTTAAAATCTGCAGCTTTAAAAATACGAGAGCAAGAAGTCCTAAAAAAATCAGCTTGGGATTTTGGTTCTACTCAAGTTTTTACTGGAAAAGAAGAGGTTGGTAATAATTCTGAGGGGATTTATAATAAAATTGGTTTTCAGCAACAAGGAATAGATCTATTTGGAATTGCACCAAAATTAAAGTTGCAAAAAGAGCGAATTGCATTAGCCGAAAGCGGATTAGAGCTTTCTGTAATAGAAGTAGAACGAGATGTAAGTGTTGCTTGGGTAAATACATATGTGGCTAGTAAGATTAATAATGTTTATAAGAGAATTGATTCTCTTTTTACTGATATTGAAAGAGCTGCAAAATTGAGATATGAAATAGAAGAAACTTCTAAATTAGAATATTTAGCAACTTCTAATCAGGCTAATCAAGTGAAAATCCAAGGAGAAAAAGCATATAGAAACTACTTGAGTTCAATTCAATACCTAAATATGTGGTTGGTAAGTGATACTTTATTTGTAATTCCTGAAGTGGAAGTTTCAACAATAGATAAACCTTTGGCGTATGAATTAGACTCTTTAACAGCTCATCCTTTGCTTCAGATGTATAAACAACAAGTTGCAGTAGCAGAAGCATCGAATCGAAAAGAGCGAGCTGCTTTTCTCCCTAAATTACAAGGACAATATTCAGAACAAGAGATAGCCGGACAATCTGGTTTCTACAAATATCAAATAGGATTAGAGATTCCTTTATTTTTTGGTCCGCAATTAGGAAAAAAACAACAGGCTCAGATTAAAAAAGAAATTGCTCAAGAAAATTATTTACAAGAGCAGTTAACGATGAATGCAAAATACCAGCAGATAATCCAAGATTATCAGAAATGGCAAAATGCTTGGTTATATTATAAAGAGGTGGCGTTGCCATTAGCAGAGGAACAAATTACAGGAGCTGTTTTAGCCTATAAAGAAGGAGCGGTAGATTATGTTACTTTTCTTCAGAATACAAGAGATGCTATTACCATAGAAGTAGATTCATGGTTGGCATTTAGGGATTATTATACAAGCAGATATCAATTAGAATATTATTTAAAGACTTCAAAATAAAAATAGCACAATGAGAAATATACTTATAAAATCAATATTCTTTTTAGGATTAATAATATCCTTTCTTTCCTGTTTAACAGAAAAGAAAGAAGAATCAAATGGGGAAGGACATAATAATTCTGCGAATGAAGATGCTCATGGCCATGCAGAAGAGGGACATGGTGAAGTTTTAGAACTTTCAGAATTAAAATTTAATAGTTTAGGAATAGAAGTAGACTCATTATCTAAAAAACCTTTATCAGGAATTGTGGAAGCAAATGGGGAGTTGGAAGTTCCGCCGCAATATGAGGCAACGGTTACAGCAATAATCGGAGCAAACGTAACTAAAATTAAAGTTATTGAAGGAGATAAGGTGCAAAAGGGACAAGTGTTAGCCGCAATTACGCATCCGGACTTAACAAGATTGCAAACCGATTATATCAAAGCTTATAGCGATATGGTTTTTTCGAAGCAAAACTTAGATCGTCAACAAAAATTATATGAAGCAGAAGTTGGTTCTGGGAAATCTTTTCAGCAGGCGCAATCGGAATATAAAACGTTGTCTGGGTTAGTAAAAGGTTATGAATCTCAACTGAAGCATTTAAACATAAACCCAAAAGGAATTACAGATGGGAATATTGTAGAAGAGGTTTCTGTGGTGAGTCCTATTGATGGTTATGTAGAAAAAGTAACTGTAGGAATTGGGCAGTATGTAAACCCTCAAGATGCTATGTTTATGATTGTAGATAATGACCATGTGCATGCAGATTTGATGGTTTTTGAAAGAGATGTATATAAATTAAAAATTGGGCAAGAAATAGACTTAAGAGTGCAGTCCATCCCTAATAAGGTCTTAAAAGCAACTATTATTTCTATAGGGAAGAAATTTGAAACATCTCCAAAAGCTATTCATGTTCATGCAGATATAGATTATGAAGATGAAAACCTAATTCCTGGAATGTATGCAAACGGTATAATTAGTACTTCAGAAGAATATGTTTATGCTTTGCCTGAAGATGCAATTGTAAAAGAGGAAGGTAAAAGTTTTGTTTTTACAGCAACAAAAGAACAAGAAAACGGTCAATTTATATGGAGGTTCACTCCTGTAGAAATTAAAACAGGTATTACACATAACGGATGGGTAGAGATTAAGTTACTTTCAGAAGTAACGAATGATATGCTTTTCAGTTATAACAATGCTTATTATTTAATGGCTGAAAAAAATAAAGGGGAAACTGGCCATAGTCATTAAGTTTAGAGTTTAAAGAATACTTGATTCTGATAGAAAAGCTTGGACTTATGTAAGTCCAAGCTTTTTGTTTTTGTAAGTATAGATTATTTCTTTTTAAGAAGATTTTTTTCTAAAAAATACAATTCATTTCCTTTTTTTAGATTATTTTCGCGAAACTAAATGATGTAACTAATAACCGCTAATATTAAGATTTCTTATTTTGAAACTGTAATTTATTGATTAGAAGTAAATTTTATAAAAAAGTATCTTATCATCATATCTATGAAAACCTTTGTAGTACTCGTGTTGATGATTTTCACTATGTTTTTTGATGAAAATTCTTTATTTATTTGAGAATAAATACGTATATTTTAATAAATAATTAACTTATTAATTATTTATGAAGCTTAAGTTGGGTAGCTTTATATCGTTTATTTACTATTTTGTGGTTATGAAATATGCTTCAATAGAAGGGTATTTTATTTAAAATTAAAGGTAGTTGGATGGGGAAACTATTACTTAATGTTATTTTACTTTTTTTTATTAATTGTTTTTCTATTTCAGAAGGTAATACAATTAATAATTACAAAACTAAAATAGATAATACTTCTAATGTTTATATTGATAGCGCTGTAAAGAACATACAATCTTTAGAGCTGAATAGGTATGCTCAATTAAATTCTGTTTATCAACTGTTTTCCCACGGTAAGCCTGGTAAATTATATATTAATAATAAGTGGTTAGGTAAAGAAGGAATTGTTGGCTTTCTAAAAGAAAAATTCTCATTAAATTCAGACCGAATTTCACACCTTAATATATACGGATGTGAATTTGCCAAAGGAGCATTTGGAAAAGATGCTGTAGCTTATATAGAGAAAGAGCTTAATATTTCAGTTGCAGCTTCTACAGATATTACTGGAAAAGATGGTAATTGGAATTTAGAAGTAGGGAAATCTATAGCAGCGATCAACATACCTTCTTATATAGGTAATTTGCAATATTTGCCAGGGGATGATGCCGATGGAGATGGTATTTCTAATTTGGATGATTTAGATGATGATAACGATGGAGTGCCAGATACTACCGAGTGTACCGATTATGTATCAATCGATACTGCTTTATTAGGTTTAATAAATGATATTATTTTCACTAATGGGGTTGCGCAGACATATACTGATGTATCAGGAATTGTTGGTTTTGATGTTAGAGTCGAAGCCTCAGGGAATTTTTTTTCCGCACCAACATTTACAACAGATGGTCAGTTTTTAAATTTCATTCCAACTTTCAGCGGAGCGAGTAATTCATATAAAATTTCATTTATAGGTTCTGTTTTGCCTGGAAGTCTAGTTGTAAATTCAGAGAGTAATTTGTTTGCTAGAAATGTATCTGGTGGGAACTCCATAAACGAACAAGTTAATATAGAAGTTTTAAGCTCTGGAACAGTGTTTAGTGAAGGGGAGAGATTTAATAATGTTTGTGGAGTTTCAAACTTTCGACTACCAAACTTCACTAAAGTAAGTGAGAATAACCATAGTTATATAATGCCTAGGCCTGGTAATGGAGCTTTTAACTCTTGTGGGTTTAGGAGTGAGTTTGAAGCATCTGCAGGAATAACCAGTGTCCAAATAGATTATTCTTTACCTTTTGGTGCAGCTTCCGATCCATCTACCGTAAATCCATTTTATCTAGCTGTAAAAATGTGTTATAGCGATACCGATGGAGATGGTATTGAAAATAAATTTGATAACGATAGTGATAATGATGGTTGTAGTGATGCGCTAGAAGCTAAAGCGACTACAGTTACTGATGCAGATTATCAATTTCCTGATATTGATAGTAATAATGACGGTTTAGTAGATGCTGTAGATGTTAATGGCGATGGAAGAGTAGATTATGTTTCTAGTTATAATCAATATGCATTGGATAGTAATGCAGGGTTTTGTATAGACTCTGATAATGATGGAGTATTAGATAACGATGACATTGATGATGATAATGATGGTGTTTTAGATATCCAAGAGAGTTGTTCTGATGGTCTTTCCTCGGGAACTCCTTTTACAAGTATTTCTCAAGCTAGTAATATTACAGCTGCTGGAATTTATTTTTTTAATATTGGAGGTTATCCTTTTTCAACATATGTAAATAGTAATGGTTATGTTAAAGTTGCTATAGACTATGGTTTTGGAGTTGGAGATATGCCACAGGGTAATGTGATAAATAATTTAGAGCGTGGAATTTTATCTCCTGAAATTTTAGCTTCATTAACAGGTATTGAAGAAGTACGTATAAACGACAGCGATGGTTTTTTAGATGCCGTTACAACTGAGTCAGAAATAGCAGACCGCTTAGTTACAAACCAGACTTTACACATTGGGCAAGCTACAAATGCTATTAACAGCTCTTGGACAGGAACAAACGCTCAAGTGTTAACTGCAAATGCAAGTTGTAATACTAACACTAATCAAAGAGAATTACAACAAACGGTTATTCATACTTGTGGGAATACTAATGGAATGGTTTGGAAACCAGTTACCAATGACCAAAAAGTACAGAACTCTTCTCAAGAGATAAAATATTATAGTTATATAAGTTTATGGGTTAAAGGAGGGGCAGAAGCTTTTGTTGCAGGAAATGGATTGTGTGATATTGATAATGACGGTTTACCAAGTCACTTAGATCCAGATGCAGATGGTGATGGATGTAGTGATGCATTAGAAGCTGGTGCTACAACAAGTAATGCTCCAGAATATATTTTTACAAATATTACAGATGTTAACGGAAACGGTTTAGAAGATTCATTGGAAGATGGTGTTTCTGGAAACTTAAACTATCAAAGCACATTTTCTCAGTTTGGTTTAAATCCAAATCTTGGAGTTTGTTTGGATTCTGATGGAGACGGACTTACAGATTTTGTTGATATAGATGATGATAATGACGGAGTTCCAGATCGAGATGAAAACTGTTCGAATGGAATTACAAAAGACACTCCATTTACAAGTATAGCGCAAGCAAGAAATGTTAAGGGAGCAGGAATTTATTATTTTGAGTTACAAGGAGAAGCATTTTCTACTTATGTAGATGAAAATGGTTACGTAGAGGTAGCTATAGATTTTGGAAACGGAGAAGGAACATTACCAGCAAGTAGTAGCTTGGGGACAACTACAAGAGGAATTTTAAGTCCTACAACCTTAGCGGTAATAAATGGAATAGCAGAAGTTAGAATTTCTGATAATATGGGTGTTGTAGATGTAGTTTCTACAAATGAAGCTCATGCGAATAGAATTAATTCTAACTTTACATTAAACAGAGGGTCTGCAGATAATACGGTTAATAACTCTTGGACAGGAGTTGGTCAAGCTTCGTTTAATGCAAATGGTACGTGTAATGGAAATACAAATGTATTAAGTGAGCGTATTTACCATACATGTGGAAACGGAAATGGCTTTAATTGGCTTCCATCTACCTCACAACAGGGATATACTTTTAATTCTGGAGAGGTAGCCGCCAATGTTTCTTTTCATTTATGGGTTCGTGGAAATGAAATTCCAGAAGCCACAGATATATGTGATTATGATAATGATGGAATTGAAAATTTTTTAGATCTAGACAGTGATGGCGATGGTTGTAGCGATAGTTTTGAAGCAGGTGCAATTGCATCAGAAATTGTAAACAATCAATTTGTATTTACAGCTGGAGGTGCTCAAGACACGAATAATAATGGTCTAGCAGATATTGTTGAAGCTCTAGATGGCGTTGTTAATTATCAAAGTACTTATGACACATATGCTGCTAACGGAAGTAAGAGCTTATGTTTAGATTCTGATGGAGATGGTATTTTAGATTTAAATGACATAGATGATGATAATGATGGTATTTTAGATATTGATGAACAAGAAGATTGTATCGGGATATTTTCAAATATAATTAGTGGAGAAGCAAGCCCTGGAAATTATAATACAACAACTTCTGTTACAGGACAATTAGCGTTTAGTGGTATCGGTTATCAAGCTATTGAGAGTAGTAATAATATTCGTATTAGAAGTTTTACCTCGGATGGAAGTTCATGCTATTTTTCTGATGAGGATATTTATTATTATGCAAAAAATGCAACAGATGCATTTGAGTTAGAGGTTAGTAGTTCACCATCAGGAAGCATTATGACAATAAGTTTCGATGCAGTTGTTAGTGATATAGTGCTTAATATAAATAGTTTAGACAAAAGATATCTAGAAGTAAGTGGGGTAGGTTTGGCTGGAATTTCTTTACTAGAAGGAAATAATCAGATTCAAATAGTAGGAAATTTAATTTCTGATATAAACTCAGGTACAACACAGACTGTAGATTGTAATGATAATGATTTGAGTGCCTCTGGGTCGATACTACTTGAAGGCTCATACCAACAGATCTCTCTTAATTTTACAAATAATAATGATACCACAACAGATGGCCTAGCATTACATTTATCAGAGTTATGTGCAGCAGACCTTGATACTGATGGAGATGGAACACCTAATCGATTAGATCTCGATAGTGATGGAGATGGTTGTAGTGATAGTTTTGAGGGGGGAGCTATCGACTCAGAAGAAACAGATCATCAATTTACAGGGGCAGATACCAATGGGGATGGTTTAGTAGATGAGGTAGATATAGATGGTAATGGAGTCCCAGATTATGAAGGTAATTACTCTATTTATGCTTTAAATGATCAATTGGATTTATGTGTAGATACTGATGGCGACGGAATAAGTGACTCTCGTGATATTGATGATGATAATGATGGGGTGCCAGATGTTGATGAATCTTCAGGTTTTTGTCAATATTATTTTAATGAAGATTTATCTACTTATACCTTTACAGGAAGTGTTCAAATAAATACTACTACTACAGAAAATTCTATAACCTTTAATAGAAATGTTAATAACAATGTATGGCGATCTACATATAGTGATCAAAGTGTATCCTTACCAATGTATTTGGAATATAAGGTAGCAGCTCAGAATGTTACATCTATGTTAGGAGTTATTCCAGAGAATGGAGTAAAAGATGGAGCTGGCTTAGGTGGTGAGTCTTATAAGTTTTATTTTAGGTCAGGTACACAATTTGATATAAGAGCAAACGGTACCATATCCTCGGTATTCAACTATTCTAGTAATGACATTTTTGCTATTTCAATAGATGAAAGCGGTAACTTAAATATGTATCAGAATGGTGAACTTAGGTATTCACAAACAGTTCCCGTAGACGATTATCAATTAGCTTTAAGCACCAATGATCCTACTTCAAGAACATACACCGATGTGTTATTTGGGAATAGTAATGAAATAACACAGGTCTGTAATGATATAGATACAGATGGGGACGGAATTCCAAATCGTTTAGACTTAGATAGTGATGGTGATATGTGTAGCGATGCATATGAGAGTGGAGCTACAACAGATTTATCAGAAGATTTCCAGTTCCCTAATAATAATGTAGGAGTAAATGGTTTAGATGATAGTGTAGAGAGTAGTGCGGATTCAGGAGAAATAAACTATTCGTCTACATATAAGAACTTTGTACTGTATTCATCTATAGCTGCTTGTTTAGATACAGATAGTGATGGAATTACTGATGTAAATGACTTAGATGATGATAATGATGGAATTTTAGATGTAGATGAGTGTGAGCCAGTTACAATTTTAAAATCACAACAAGATGTAGTAGCTACAACATCTCCAAATGGATTTATTGTAAATGATTTTAGTGGATATGGTTTTGATATGGTTGTTACTTCATCAGGAACTGATAATATTCTTGGAGCTGACGATAATCAATTTTTGATAGGAAGTGGTATTGAAGGAAATAGTACAAGTGAAATATCTAGTTCCCTACCAAATTCGAACGAACGGACTATAATCACAGTTAATTTTTATGAAACAGGGACTACAATACCTTTTAATGTATCAAGTTATAGCTTTAATATTTATGATTTAGATGTTACAGAAAGAATTGGTGCATTCTCTACTCCACCTGCTGAAATTATCGAACCTCCTGTTGATAACAATTACACAATAGATTTTGATAATGAAAAGGGAATATACATTTATACAGGAAATGCAAATGATCAAGACTCTAACGGCCCAAACTCTTTTTCAAGATTTACTTTTCAGTTTTATAATATTACTTCGTTAGAATTTATTGCAGAAAAAGTAGATGCGAGTAATTTAGGCTTAGGAATGCAAGAAATTATTATTTTGTCTGATACATCTATGTGTGATACTGATGAAGATGGAATTTTTAATCAATTTGATTTAGATAGTGATGGTGATGGTTGTAGTGATGCTTTTGAAGGTGATGCTAGCTTTACGGCATCAGATTTAGTAGCATCAACAATGTCTGGAGGTAATACTAATGGAGAACCTACATTTAATGGTTATGGAGCTCCAAATGTTGATAATCTTGGTGTTGATGTAGATGCAGATCCTAATAGCGCATCATATGGAGTGCCTTTAATAGCAGGAACAGGACAAGGAGTAGGAGATAGTCAGACGCTAGATAGTGATGATGATAATGATGGTATAGGGAATTCTTGTGACTGTTATGATAATACATTATTAGATACTGATGGCGATGGTGTGCCAGATTATGCTGATGTTGATAGCGATAATGATGGAATCTATGATTCTGTTGAAGGAGATGGTACTGTAGATACTGATGGCGATGGTGTGCCTAATTATTTAGATTTAGATAGTGATAATGACGGAATTCCAGATGCAGTGGAAGCTTCGGGGAATATTTCTTTAAGTTCTAATCCTGATTTTGTTGATTGTAAATTCACTCCGGGTAATGTTCTAGACCCTAATGGGTGTAATACGGGAGAGTCTTCAGTAGGTTCTATTGTGCCAATCAATACAGATGCTTTGCACCCTGATAATCCAGACGCTATTCCAGATTATTTAGATTTAGATAGTGATGGAGATACATGTCCTGATGGGATTGAAGCAGGGTTTACTGATGATGAAATTAATACTTCAGATTATACAACTATTGATGCCACCGCAGTAGATACTAATGGCTTAGTAACAGCTGTAGGATGCTTTACTCCTAGTCTTGGAAATTGGTTAGATGACGCAATCAATGATGCTTGTTGCGAGATTGATGAAGCTACCTTAGTAGCAACAGCAGTTAGTCCTACTTCTTGTGATCCAGGAAATGATGGGATGATAACTATATCGGGAGGAGGTCTTTTAGCCTTAACAGATTATACCGTTTCTTATACTTATGAGGGGGTTGCTATTACTCCTTTTACAGCTACAACACAATCAAATGGAACAATTATTATTAGCGGTTTAGAAGTTGGAAGTTATACAGATATTACAATAACCTCTACAGCTTATCCTAGTATATGTGAGGGAGTAGTTCCAAATACTCCTATTATTATAACTCCTTTTGTTTCTGATTTAACAGTAGATGTTACTCAGATAACAAGTCCTAGTTGTGCAGGAGGTAATAATGGAGCTATAAATATTACAGTTTCTGGAGGAAGTCTTGATTATAGTTATGCGTGGAGTCCAACAGGAACTAATGGAGTAGTTGCAGATACACAAGACCAATCAGCTTTAGAGGCTGGGAGTTATGATGTAACAGTAACAGATAATATCACGATGTGTTTTATTACAATCACAGATATTATAGTAAACGATCCATCACCGCTTGTAATAAATACACCAACAGTAGTAGATGTTACTTGTTCTGGAGGAAGTAATGGAAGCATAACAGTTTCGGCTACTGGAGGGAGTGGGGTTTATCAATTTAGTATAGACGGTTTTACAACAACAGTTCCAAATGGCGTTTTCACAGGGTTATCAGCAGGAAATTATACCATTGAAGCTAGAGATGCTAACGATACAAGTTGTGAAGCAATAACTCCAGTAAACGTTGCAGTTTCTGAACCTTTGGCAATAAGTGGAACTACAGTGCAAACAGACGTATATTGTTTTGGGGAAGCTACGGGAGCAGTTGTTCTAACTCCAGCAGGAGGTACACCACCGTATTCATATTTATGGAGTACATCAGACGGAACAATTCCATCTGGAACAAATACTAATAAAGATTTAACAGGACTTACTGGAGGAACATATTCTGTAGTAATAACAGATGTTAATGGATGTACAATTCCATCTCCAAAGTTTATACTAATTGGAGAACCTACAGCAACATTATCAGGAACAGCTACACAAACAAATAATACATGTAATGGAGCAGCTTTAGGTGAAATAGATTTAACAACTGCTGGTGGAACACCTCCATACACTTACCAATGGACAGCAACAAATGGAGGTACAGTCCCTGTTGGATCAGAAACAAGTCAAGATTTAACAGGACTTACAGCAGGAACATATTCCGTAGTAATAGAAGATCTTAATGGATGCGAAACGTCTTCAATAAATGTAGTAATTACAGAGCCAACAGCAATTGTTATAGGAGCTACTCCAACGGTAGTAAATGTTACTTGTAACGGAGGTGATAACGGAAGGATTACGGCTACAGCCACTGGAGGTAGCGGAACCTACGAATATAGTATCGATGGCTTTACAACAACAGTAAGTAATGGTGTATTTACGGGCTTAACAGCTGGGAATTATACCATAGAAGTTAGAGATGCTAACTTTACCACTTGTGAGGCTCCATCATCAATAGTAGCCACAGTAAGTCAACCAGACGCACTTGTAATTGGAGCTACTCCTACAGTAGTTGATGTTACTTGTAATGGAGGTAGTAATGGAAGTATTACAGCTACAGCCACTGGAGGTAGTGGAACTTATGAGTATAGTATCGATGGCTTTACAACAACAGTGACAGATGGTAATTTTACTGGATTATCGGCAGGAAGCTATACAATAGAGGCAAGAGATGCAAACGATACGAGTTGTGAGGCAGCAACTCCAATAACGGTAACAGTAAACCAGCCAGATGTACTTGTAATAGGGGCAACTCCAACAATAGTTGATGTTAGTTGTAATGGAGGTGATGATGGAAGTGTTACAGCTACAGCTACTGGAGGTAGTGGAACTTATGAATATAGTATCGATGGCTTTACAACAACAGTAGCAAATGGTGTTTTTACTGGTTTATCAGCAGGAGATTATACTATTGAAGTAAGAGATGCGAACGATACAAGTTGTGAGGCAGAAACAACAGTAGATGTTACGGTTTCAGAGCCCTTGGTTGTTAGCGGAACTACAGTACAAACAGATGTGTCTTGTTTTGGAGACGCTACAGGAGCAATTGCACTTACTCCAGCAGGAGGTACACCACCGTATTCATATGTATGGAGTACCTCCGATGGAACAATTCCATCTGGAACAAATACGAACGAAGATTTAACAGGACTTACTGGAGGAACATATTCCGTAGTAATTACAGATAGTAATGGCTGTACAAATCCAGTAGCTATAAATGTTTTAATAGGAGAGCCTACAGCTGTTGTTTCAGGAACAGCTACACAAACAAATGTATCATGTAATGGTGGAAATACAGGCTCTATAGATTTAACACCTACTGGTGGAGTAACACCATATACATATGCATGGACAACTACGGATGGAACAATTCCTTCTTCATTAGAAACTGCACAAGATTTAACAAATTTACCAGCTGGAACATATTCTGTAGTGATCACAGATTTTAATGGATGTTCAACGGCTTCAATAGATGTTACAATTACAGAGCCAGCTGAGGTTGTTTCAGGAAGTATTACAAAAACTGATATTTTATGTAACGGAGATAATACAGGTTCTATAGATTTAACACCAACTGGCGGAACAGCACCTTATACATACGTTTGGTCTACAGTTGGCGGAGCAGTTCCTTCGGGGCAAGAGAATAACCAAGATTTAACAGACTTAGTAAACGGTATTTATAGAGTAATAATTACCGATGCTAATGGTTGTACTAACCCAACAGCTATTAATGTGCAAATTACAGAACCTGCAGAAGCACTAACTGTGAGTGTTACAAAAACAGATGTATTATGTACTAATGAGGCTACAGGAGGAATAGATATAACAGCTTCTGGTGGAACATCTTCTTATACTTATTTATGGACAGCGATTGATGGAGGGGTAATTCCAACAGGAACAAGTACTAATGAAGATATAAGCGGACTTGTTGCGGGGAGTTATAACTTAGTAGTTACTGATGCTAACGGTTGTACAAACGCAAGTCCAATAAATGTAGTAATAACAGAACCAGCAGCTATCGTTTCTGGAACTACAACTCAAACGAATATATTATGTACAGGTAATGACTCAGGAGCTATAGATTTAACAGCTACTGGCGGTACAGCACCATATACTTATTTATGGACAACAACAGATGGTTCCATACCAACAGGGGTGGAGGTTACTGAAGATCCAACAAATCTTACAGCAGGAACCTATTCTGTAGTAATTACCGATGCCAATGGTTGTACCAATGCAAATACTATAGAAGTTACAATTACAGAACCTGCTGCAGCAGTTTCAGGAACGACTACAGCTGTAAATATCCTTTGTAATGGAGATGCTACAGGAACTATAAACTTAACCGTTTCTGGCGGAACACCGTCATATACTTATTTATGGACCGCTACTAATGGCGGAATCATTCCAACAGGACAAGAGAATAACGAAGATTTAAGTGGACTTACAGCAGGAACCTATTCTGTAGTAATTACTGATACTAATGGTTGTACAAATGAAAATCCAATAACTGTTACTTTAACTGAAACAGCTGTTGTGAGTATTTCAGAGAAAATTTCAGATCATCAAAATGTTACTTGTGTTAGTCCATCAATTGGGGCATTTACAGTGGTAGCTCAAGGAGGATCGAATAGTGGCTTCATTTACACTATTGCTGAAACTAGCGAGACCAATACAACAGGAGAATTTACAGGACTTGCAGCAGGAAATTATACAGTTACAGTTGAAGATGATCAAGGATGTGAACTTCCAACACCATTATCAATTACAATTGTAAATTATTGTATAGAGGCAACAAAAACACAGGCTGTTGCGGATACAAATGGCGATGGATCTACAAATGCTGGAGATGTAGTTACTTATACAATAGCAGTTACTAATAATGGTCAAGAAACACTAACAAATGTGAGTGTTTCGGATATTTTTGAAGATGCCTTAGGAGCTACTTTAACTTTAACTAGTGGGCCTACTTATGTTTCAGGGAGTGCTAGCTTAGGAAGTACAGAAGGAACTTTATTAGTGGGAGAATCTGCTACGTACACTGCAATTTATACCTTAAAGCAGAGTGATGTGGATGCTGGTGGACTTGTAAATAGTGCAATAGCTGTGGGTACAGGAGTAGATGTACCTCAATTACAAGATGTTTCTGATGATGGAGATGATACTGATGGAAACAATGTTGATGATTCTACAGATTTATTGATTATTGAAAATCCAATTATTGAGCTTATAAAAACAGCTTCTGTTAGTGATGTAGATAATAGCAATACAAATAATGCAGGAGATATTATCATGTATACTTTCACTATAGAAAATATAGGAAATGTTACAGTTAGTAGTTTAACGATTACAGATAATTTAACAGATGCTGAAGGAGGAGTATTAACATTAACTTCTCCAATTAGTTTTGTAAGTGCTACTGGGAATGGAACAGCTACAAGTTTAGCTCCTGGAGAAAGAGCTACTTATACTGCTACATATAATATTACACAAGCAGATGTAGATGCTGGTGGTGTGAGTAACACCGCTACAGCAGATGGAGTTACAAAACAAGGAACGGATGTTTCAGATATTTCTGATGATGGTGTTACAGGTAATGGAGATGATAATCCTACAGAGACTTTAATAACTAAAGACCCTGTGTTGGCTTTAATAAAAACGGCAAGTACTGTTGTAGACGTAGATGGTAGTGGAGATGATAATGCTGGGGATAGAATAAGATATACTTTCAGAATTGAAAATAATGGGAATGTAACTATAGATAATTTAATCCTTACGGATAATTATTTACCAGCTTCTACAGACCTTACATTAACAGATACTTCTATTGCTCCAGGAGAAGTTATTAATTTTACTGCTGATTATTTTATAGTTCAAAATCCAGATGTTAATACTGGGGAGGTTATAAACTCAGCAACAATTACTGGAGATGATCCAGATGGAGATTCAGTAACAGATGTTTCAGATAATGGAGATGCTAATGTTGATGATGATGACGATGGCGATTTTGAAAATGATTCAACAGTTGTAGATCTTACAACTCTAGCAGAATTAGACCTTCAGAAATTAGGAGTTTTAAATGATGAAAATGGAGATGGGATTACGCAAGCTGGAGAAACAATTACGTATAGTTTTACTGTTACCAATACTGGGAATATCAGTATTGAAAATATTGTAATAGATGATCCTATTCTAAGCTTTACAGGAACGACTCTTAATCCGGCAACTCTTGCGATAGGCCAATCAGGGGTTATTAACGATGTTTCTTATACAATTCTACAACAAGATATAGACAATGGGTCTTTTAGCAATACCTCAACAGCTACAGGACAACGGTCTGATGATAATAATGATGTTTCTGATGTTTCAGATGATGGGAATCCAACAAATGGAGGAAATAACAATACAGTTACCAATTTTACGCAAGTTCCAGAAATAAGCTTACTAAAAGAAGGTGTATATGTCGATGATAATGGAGATTCTGTTGTTAATGTTGGAGATATTATTACGTATACTTTTACTGTTGAAAACACAGGAAATGTAACGGTAAGTGCTACTACGATAGAAGATAGTAGAATTGGAGCTTCTGCAGAAAACATCTATACAGATATAACTGAAGCAACAGCAATAACAGATTTATCACCTGGCGAGCTAGGGTATTCTGTGGTAACTTATTCGATTACCCAATCAGATATAGATGCAGGAAATGTAACGAATACTGCCATAGCAACAGGAGCGGATCCAGAAGGAGATCCTGTAACTGCAACTTCAGATAATGGAGCTGGTACAGGAGCAACAATTACAGATTTACCAAAAGACGCATCATTAGAATTAATAAAAGAAGCAGTTATTGCAGATACTAATGGAAATGGAAATAACGATGCTGGAGATATTATTACCTATACATTTACTGTCACTAATACAGGGAATGTAACAGTTACAGGTTTAATAATTTCTGATCCAAGATTACCAGTATCCAACCTAGGTGTAGTTCCATCAACGTTAGCGCCAAATGCTATCGGTGCTATTACAAGTAATTATACTATTACGCAGGCTGATGTAAATGCAGGAAGTATTACAAATACAGCTACCGTTACAGGGAAGGATCCAGATGATATGGATGTTACTGATGTTTCCGATAGTGGGAATGGAACAGGAGATGATCCTACAGTAACACCAATAACAGGGGAGCCAAGTATACAGGTAACAAAAACACAGGTTGTTGCAGATACTAATAGCGATGGACTCACTGGCGGAATTAATGATCTTGTTACTTATACGATTACAGTAACAAATACTGGGAACGTTTCTTTAGAAAATGTGAGTATTACAGATACGTTTACAGATGTAGCAGGAAATTCTCTAAACTTAGATAGCGGACCTACTTTTGTAGCTTCCTCTTCAGATAATAATGAAGGTGTTTTGGAGCCAGCAGAAGTTGCAACATACACTGCAACATATACCATCAAGCAAAAAGCTGTAAATGGAGGAGGTTTAAATAATGAAGTTTTAGCATCTGGAGATGATCCAAATGGTACAGAAGTTACAGATCAATTAGATGCTCCTACAATTCTTAATATCACCGAAGATCCATCAATAGAGGTTATAAAAGGAGCTACAATTGATGATGCTGATAATGATAATATGGTAAGTGCTGGAGATGTTATAATTTATACTATTTCAGTAGAAAACACAGGGAATGTTACCGTAAATTCAATAACCCTTACCGATACTCTTACAGATAATAATGGAGATGCATTATCATTAAATAGCGGACCAACTTTTATTGGAGCAGATTCAGGAAGTGCTCAAGGAACTTTACTTCCTTCAGAAATAGCAACCTATACTGCAAATTATATTTTAACACAAAGTGATATTAATGCTGAAGGAGTTACAAATTCCGTTCTTGCAGAAGGAACAACTTCAGTAGGAACAAGTGTAGATGATATTTCAGATGATGGAAATACTGGAGATGGAGACACAGGAGATGATCCAACTGTTACAGACATTCCTAAAGATGCAGCGTTAACACTTATTAAAAAAGTAACAGATATTACCGATGTAGACAGTAGTGGAGATAATAATGTTGGAGATATTATTCTTTATAGCTTTACTATTGAGAATACGGGGAATGTAACGATTGATAATATCGTACTAACAGATGATTTTTTACCTGCTTCTACAGACCTAACAGTTTCTCCAACTACGCTACAGCCTGGAGGAGTTGCTATAGTGAATGCTTCATATACATTAACACAAAGTGATATAGATGCTGGGGAAGTAATAAATTCTGCTACAACTAGCGGAACAGATCCAGATGTAGCATCGGTAACAGATGTTTCTGATGATGGGAATCCTGCAGATTCAGATTTAGATCCCGATACAGACGGTGATAATGATCCAACATATGTGAGCTTAATGACAGAAGCTTCCTTGGAACTTATAAAATCGGCGGTATTTAATGATGAAAATGGAAATAATCTAGCAGATGTAAACGAAACGATTACTTATAGTTTTGATGTAAAAAATACTGGGAATATCACTATAGAAACAATTACTATTGATGATGCTCCACTAGGATTGACAGATATGGTTGTTACGCCATCTACTTTAGGACCTAATCAATCTGGAACTGCTGCAAATGTTGAATATACAATTACTCAAGATGATATAAATTCAGGTTCTGTTAGCAATACCGCAATAGTTACTGGAAATAGAGTTGATGATGCTTCTGAGGTTACAGATATTTCAGGAGACAATAAGCCTACTTCTGGTCCAGACGAGCCAACAGTAACAACGTTCGATCAGAACGGAGAAATCACATTGTTAAAAGAGGCAACCTATGAAGATACTAATGGTGACGGTATTGAAAATGCTGGAGATAGAATTGTTTATGATTTAACCGTTACGAATATAGGTAATGTAACTATTACTGGTATTAATCTTGTAGATGCAAGAATCGGAATCGGAACGACTGGAGTGAGTTTATTACCAAGCACACTAAATCCAGGAGCTGTGGGAAGTAGAACAGTTTCTTATACCATAACACAAGCGGATGTAGATGCAGGTAGAATAACGAATACGGCTACAGCTACAGGACAAGATCCTAATGGAGATGATGTTACAGCTGTTTCTAATAATAGTAACGGAACAGGTCCTACGGTAGTAGAAATTACTAAAGATGCAGAAATACAACTTATAAAAACTTCTGTTGTAGTAGATAAAAATGGTAGTGGTGTTGATGATGTTGGCGATGTAATTGAATATACTTTTACAGTGACCAATGTTGGAAATGTAACAATAACAATTATTAGTATTTCTGATGCAACTCTTGGAATAACTAACTTAGGATTGTCACCATCAACTTTGGCACCAGGAGAAATTGGTGTTGCTACAGCGGAATATACTATCAAACAAAGTGATATAGATGCCGGGCAAGTTGTAAATACAGCAACAGCAACAGGAGAAGATCCTGATGGAGGTGATGTAAACGATGATTCTGATGATGATCCAGACGATCCAGGAGAGAAACCAACGGTAACAACCTTAGCTCCAGCACCAGACATTCTAGTAATAAAGATTCAAAATGTAGTAGATACTAATAGCGATGGGGTTATTGGTGGTGTAGATGATGTAATAACATATTCTATAAGAGTAATAAATACAGGGAATGTAAGCCTTACAGGTCTTAATTTAGTAGATACTTTAACGGATATAAACGGAGGTGCTTTAAGTTTAGATAGCGGACCAACATTTGTGAGTAGCACATTAAATAGTACACTAGGGAATTTAAAACCTAATGAACAGGCTAATTATACAGCTACTTATACCATAACCCAATCTAATGTAGATGAAGGGGGAGTGAGTAATAGCGTATCAGCTACAGCTACATCACCAATAGGAGTAGATGTTTCTGATGTTTCTGATGATGGAATTAATATTAATGGAGATGATAATCCTACGGTATGGATTATAGATGAAAATGAAAGTATTGAGGTTATAAAAACTGCCGATTTAGTAGATACAGATAATAGTAATACGGATAATGCTGGAGATACAGTAAATTATGAAATTACAGTTACAAATACAGGGAATGTTACCGTTAGTGGTCTTTCTATTACGGACACTTTAACTGATGCTGATGGAAATTCTTTAACATTAACTACAACTCCAACTTTTGATGATGCTACTTTAGGTAGTGATGAAGGAACTTTACTTCCTAATGAAACAGCTACGTATACAGCCTCTTATATATTAACTCAAAGTGATGTTAATGCTGGAGGTGTAATTAATAGTGCTGATGCAAATGGAACAACTGCACAAGGAACAGCAGTATCCGATACTTCAGATGATGATAATCCTGTTAACGGAACTAATAATCCAACAACAACAAATATTACTAAGAGTGCAGCACTTACTTTAGTGAAAACAGCAGATCCTAATGAGGTTATTGGACTTCCTGCTGATGGATCTTACCAAGCTGGTGATAATATAAATTATACTTTTAGTATTAGAAATACAGGTAACGTAACCATAAACGGACTTACTTTAGTAGATAATGGTTTAGGAACAAATGTGGGAGATTTAGTAGTTACTCCAACTACTTTGGCTCCAAATGAAGTTGCAAATGTTACCTATACGTATGTGCTTGTTCAAGATGATATTAATTTAGGGGAAGTAGAAAATACAGCTACAGTTACTGGAAATGATCCTGATGGAACTCAAGTTTCTGATATTTCTGATAATGGTGATGCTAATACAGATTCCAATTTTGATGGAGATCCAGGAAATGACCCTACAATAACTCTAATTCCATCTGAAGCAGAATTAGAATTGATTAAAACTGCAACTATTAATGATGGAGGAGATAGTAGAGTGGATGCTGGAGATACAATTACTTATACGTTTAGCTTGACAAATACTGGATTCGTAACCGTTGATGTTCTTCAAATAAGCGATCCTGATATAGGAATTGTCGATTTTGATGTGACGCCTACAAGTTTAGACCCAGGTGAAAATATAACTTTTACTGATGCGTCTTTTGTTTATACAATTACACAGGCAGATATAGATAGTGGTTCATTTATAAATCAAGCAACTGTTACAGGAGAAGATCCAGCAGGAGACCCTGTTACTGATCGTTCTGATGATGGGGATTCATTAGATGGTACGGATAACCCAACGGAAACAACACTTACAAAAGAAGCAGAATTAACATTTTTAAAAACGGCAAGTGCTATAGTAGATGTAGATAGCAGTGGAGATGATAGTGCTGGGGATACTATAGAATACATCTTTACAGTTACAAATACAGGAAATGTTACCATAGACAATATTGTGTTAACAGACGATTTCTTACCTAGTTCAACAGATCTTACTTTATCTGCAACAGAATTAGCTCCTGGAGCTATAGCAACAGTTAGTGCTACTTATGTATTTACACAAGCAGATATTAATGCTGGAAGCGTTATTAATGAAGCTGAGGTAGCTGGTACAGATCCACAGAATGCTTCTGTTGGAGCAACTAGTGAAGTTACTACTCCATTATTAAAAGCTCCGTCATTAGAATTAATAAAAACATCGGCTGCTATTACAGATGTTAATGGAAATGGATTGGATGATGCTGGAGATACAATAGCGTATACATTTACAGTAACTAATACAGGAAATGTTACAGTTAGAAGTTTAACTATTACTGACACAAAATTACAAGAGAGTAATTTAGGATTAACA
>NZ_JBLXAF010000009.1:0-163656 GCF_048266025.1 Joostella sp.
CACCTAATTACGTGCACCAAAATGCCGCTTAAATTTAATATTAATCTGTAGCCGTATTTTAGGACGTGACATAAAAACCGTGAATTTCATTGAGAACATTTTTAAACAGAAGAAAAACGGAGCATTTTTTAATTCAACAGATTGCGAAATGAATAACTTATTGTGCGGAATTGGAAAATCAGAAATTCGAGAAAATGAAATTTATATTTCGGAATATCCATTTGAACCTTCAGTTGCTTATCCTAACAAACTAATAAAAGCTAATCAAATTGATTTTATCTGTGCGGATTTTGGACTTTGCAAAATATATGTTGAAAATGACATTGTTTTCGTTACAGCAGAACAAAAAGAAGAAATTCTAAAGTTTGCGGAAAACAATAGAATAAAACTCAAAAAACATAGCTGGAATTGGGATTGGATTTTAGAACCATATCTCGATACTGAATTTACGGCTGACAATGAAAAAAGAATTGAGAAATGTCTAACCGATGTCGGAATTGACAAAACCGAAACTGACAAAATTCGTAAAGAAGTTGGAAAACAGATGTATAAATATAACTTCGATACAATGCTTTGGGATTGGTGCAGTTTGGGATTAAGTGATGTTTTATCAGCAATGCGAGTGAAATATGATAAATCTGAATTTGAAAACTTTTACAAAAAAGCGATTGAAATTGACAAACGTGAATAAAATACATTACACAACAAAGAACTAAGATAAAAACAACCCCTTCTTCAAAAATATTAGACACTATTATATTAGGCTTACAAATTCAATTAATTGATTTTGTAAGCTTTTTTATTGTAACTATTAAAACAATACAGAAACGTACATTTCATTATAGAGTCTGCTTGATTTCGCAATAGCAAAGCATTGTTAAAGTAGCTTATTGCCTTTTTAAGGTTTTCCATAAAATATATCTCTAAGGAATCTATATATTTGAAAGAGATATAACCGTGAGTGCGTTTATCAGATAGTTATGTGCAATTTGAAAAAAACGAACAGAAATAAATGCCATTTACCTTTTCACATCCAGCAATAGTTTTACCGCTGAATTATCTACCAAAAAAATGGATTTCTTTAACTGGATTAATAATTGGGAGTTTAACACCAGATTTTGAATATTTTTTGAGAATGAGAATTAAAAGCAATTATAGCCACACATTTGATGGACTTTTTTGGTTTGACTTACCATTAGGAATTTTACTTGCTTTTATTTTTCACAATATTATTCGGAACAGTTTATTTGACAATTTACCTATTTTTCTAAAGTCAAGATTTTTGCACTTGAAACAATTTAACTGGAATAAGAACTTTAAAAAAAAATGGCTGATAATCATAATTTCAGTTTTAATTGGAGCAATTTCTCATATTTTATGGGACAGTTTTACTCACGATAATGGATATTTCGTTCAAAAAATTCCAGGATTATCAAACACAATTGACATTTTAGGAAAGCAAATACCGATTTTAAAAATTCTACAACATTCAAGTACATTAATTGGTGGATTAATAATTGCTTTTGCTATTTATCAATTACCGAAAGAAAAAAATATAACAAAAAAAATCAATTTAAAATATTGGCTCATTTTTGTAGAATTAACTTTTGTAATTATCCTGATTAGACTTTTAAGCGGACTTGAAATCATAGAATATGGAAATGTAATTGTTTCCTCTATTTCGGCAGGAATTTTAAGTTTGATTTTAACATCAATAATACTGAATAAAAAAACTGTTTACAACAATGTATCCTAAACTAATAACCCCTTCTATATTTTCTACTGAAAAATAGAGCATAGAAAGTTAGTTATAGCTAAATATAATATTTATCACACTGCATATAGCCTAAAGCTTATTGCCTTTTTAAGGTTTTCCGTAAAATATATCTCTAAGGAATCTATATATTTGAAAGAGAAATAAACGTGAATACGTTTATCTGATGGTTGTAAACAATACCCAAAAACTCACGAAATTGATTAAGCTTTTTGATAAAACAACAAAAATTATAGTTGGTCCTTCTAGTAATAATGAAAACTCATTTAATTACTATCATAAAAGCAATCGCAAGGATATTCAAATTATTAGAGAAACTTTAGAAAAATGGTTTTCAGAATATCCTGAATTAGAGAAGTTAGAACTGAAAAATCGTTTTAAAAAGGATTTAGATTCAGCCTTCTACGAACTTTTTCTGTTTGAACTATTTAATAAATTAGGCTTCAACATTGAAATTCACCCTAAACTTAAAGACACTAACAAAAGACCAGACTTTTTAATCTCTAAAGATGATTTTCAAGCGTATGTAGAAGCCAAAATTTGTTTTGATAAAACAGAAACAGAAATGGCTTTTGAAAAACGTCAAAATGAATTCTATGACAAATTAAGTAAAGTAAGAATAAAAGGATTTCTATTGAGAATTGAAGAGTTAAATTTTAAAACTCAAAAGCAACCTAGAGTAAAAGAATTAATTTCCAAAATTGAATTAGAAGTTAGTAAACTTGAGCCAAAGGAAATTACTGAAAGAATGGAAAAACTTGGTTTTGATGGATGTCCTAATATTGACTTTGAAAATAAGGATTTAAAAATTCGAGTTCAACCAATGCCTTTAATTGAATCTCAAAAAGATAAAATCAGTAAAAATCCTATTGGTATGTTTCCTATCGAAACTTTTTGGGGAGGTGGAGAAAATTCTATTCGACAATCTATTCTCAAAAAAGCTAAACGTTATGGAAAATTTGAAATTCCATATTTAATTTGTATAAATGCTTTAGGAAAAAAAACATCAGGAAAAATAGACATTGAAAATGTAATTTGGGGTTCTTTAAAATACACTTTCTCTACAAATCCTGAAAATAGAGACGAAAAAATGACTAGAGAAAGAGATGGAGTATTTTATAATTCTGGAAAAGCAAAATTAACTAATGTTAGCGGAATTATGGTCACGAAAGTATTTCCATCAAATATTCCAAATGCTAATTACTGGCTTTTTGAAAATCCACTTGCAGAAAACAAATTTGATTTTGAAAAACTTAATCTAATTCATAATTATATTAATGGAAATCAAATCATTAGTAAAGATGGAAATGATTTTGATAAAATTTTCGGAATATCAAAAGAATGGTTGAATTAAAAGTACTATTTACAACACCATATATAATTTATTGCTGGTTAATTGCCTACTTACGAAAATCCTCTCGGATTTTCTTGGTCTGTAATTATTTGCTAAATTAAGTGCTTAAAACACGTTAGCCACAATTTCAAAAATCACGAAATTCAAGAGAATTATGCTTAAGTATTTAACATTCGGAATGTCAATATCATTTATATCGTGGATAGTCGGAATGATAATTAATAGTTTTCTTGTCAAAACTGAATACTACAAAAAAATATCAAATCTGAATTTTATTGAAAGCAAATCTTTAAATAAAACTATTGGAATTGACTATTTTAAATGGATTGTGAAAAATTCATTTTTCAAGTTTTTTAATCAGAAAATAAAATTGAAAAATAAAAAAACGGAATTGACTGAAATACGAATGGAAATGACAATTGCGGAAATAAGTCATTTAATTGGATTTATATTCGTTACTTTTTTTGCTCTTTATAAAAGTATTACTCACGACTTTTTATTCGGTCTGACCATAATGATTGTGAATATATTTATGAATTTATATCCTACTTTATTACAACAGGAAAACAAAAGACGAATTGACACAATAATAAAACGACAGAAAAAAACTACCGCCAACACCGCATAAAATTAATTACTGGTTATAGCCTACTTACGAAAATCCTTGTGCTTGCCTGTTGGCTGACAGGGGTTCTCTATTCGGTTTTTATTTGTTAAATTAGAAGCTGAAAACCCCCAGTAAACTCCATAGATTAGTAAATAATAAATACAAAAATTATAAAATGAAAAAATCAATATTAGTCCTGTTTATAGTAGCTTCATTGTCGGCATTTTCTCAAGATGCTACATACAAAGTTTCCTCATATCATACGGAAGGTACAAAAGCACCAAATACTCATTATATAGGGGAAGCCTGGCTAAATGGTATTATACATGACGATGCTGAATTGGGTTATAATATTACAAAAGCAACCTTCAAAGCCAACTCTACTTTAGATTGGCATAAGCATAGTTCTGCTCAAGTTTTAATCATTGTAGATGGGGAAGCTTATTATCAGGAGAAAGGAAATGATCCTGTTATTCTAAAGGAAGGGGATATTATTAAATGTGAGAAAGATATCGAACATTGGCATTCTTCCACCAAATATAGTGATGTAACATATCTGGCTTTATATGGTGGCGGGCAACCAACTACTTGGACGGAAGTAGTTACGCAAAAGTATTACGATGAAGTTGCCAAAAAGCTAAAAAAGTAATTTTTTCTTCAAAAACACAGTATCCAAAATTTTGTGTAAACAAAAAATAAACGGGTTTAGGTTTATTAAAGTTGGACCCATTTTTTAAATAAAGTTAAGAACTGATTAAGAATAAGCCCCCTATTCTGGTAGTGTCCAAAAAACTGTGTAAACAAAAATTCACTCCTAAGCTGTTTCAAATTATCAGCTATGTAACACATTACTGCTATTCCTTATTAATTTACTTATCAAGCTACGTTGTACAACCATCCGCTGGGGTTCTGTTGTCTTCCTGTGGCGTGTTTTAACTATCTCGCTACGTTATCACCCCATATAGAGACGTCTTCCAGTGCTTCGATGACGTAATATATACATCCAGATACGTTACCTAACGTATAATTTGGCGTTAAAGACGTATCCAGATACGTTACCCAACGTATAATTTGACGTAAAAGACATATCCAGATACGTTACCTAACGTATAATTTGGCGTCAAAGACGTGTCTAGATACGTTACCTAACGTATAATTTGACGTTAAAGACGTATCCAGATATGTTGTCTAACGTATAATTATGATTAAAACACGTATAAATACACATTGATCGCTCAATTTCACCTATTTACGTCTTTTATAATTGGTTATTTTAGACTATAAATCTTAAACTTACAATAAAGCTGTTGTAGTATATATTCTAAAAAATATGCCTTTGCATGTAAAATAAGTACCATTTCAGCTATTTTATAAGTGAGTGAGTTAGCTGTAAACAGCGAACTCACTATAGAGAAAGCTCTTACAATTAGTATTGGAGATCGTTGTTAAAATAGAAATCTTGGTTACAAACTAACAATTATAAAAAATAAAACATGAAAAAGAATATCGACTTAGGATTACTAATATCAAGGGTTACAATTGCTGGTTTAATGTTATTCCATGGGGTAGCAAAATTAAGCGGTTTAGGAGGTATTAAAGGTATGTTAGCAGCAGCTGGTTTGCCAGAAGTTATGGCATACGGAGTGTACTTTACAGAATTAATTGCACCCGCTTTGATCTTAATAGGCTTTAGAACTAGATTAGCTTCCTTAGCATTTTTCTTCGGAATGATGGCTGCAATGCTGCTTGCACATGCTGATAATCTCTTTGCTATTTCAAAAACTGGAGGTCTAGAAATTGAACTTATTTTACTATTCGCCTTTGGGGCATTGGCATTCTTCTTTACTGGTGCTGGTAAATATGCGGTTTCTACATCTAATAAATGGGATTAACATAATAGCGTTACTTCCAAAAATAATTCAGAAATAAAAAAACCGATACTCCTTACAATAACAGCTATAACTACTCTTGTAGGGAGTATTTACTTAAATATTTAGAAGCTTAAAAACAAGCTTATTAAATCTTCTATTGGCTTTTATATGTAAAAAGTAAAGGCTTCAGTTCAATCAAATTATCTATGATTACCAAAAAAAGAGTTCCAATAAAATACATTTTCAAAGAAATTAGATTTCCGCTATTAATTGTTGTTTTCATCGCAATGCTATCGGAAGTTCCTCCTTTAATTATAGAGCCGGGCAGTTTACCAAAAATCCCAATTTCAATTGCTACAACCTTGGGTATCGCAATATCTGTATTACTTTCATTTAAAATAAGTCAGTCATACGGTAGATGGTGGGAAGCAAGGCAAGTTTGGGGTGCCATTGTAAATGATTCTCGTACGCTCGTTTTACAATTACAGGTGTATGTAGACCATAGAAATCCTTTAATAAAAAAGATGGCGCATACCCAAATAGCTTGGTGCTATGCATTAACTGCGGCTTTACGAAAGCAAGATGCATCAGAAGATATTAAGAGTTTACTATCTTCAAAAGAGATTAAAACATTGGAAACTCAGCAAAATATACCTCTTAAAATTCTAGGTTTTCAGATTAGTACAGTCAAAGAATTATTTTCAAATGGTGATATTAATGATTTTTCGAGAACACAATTAGAAGAAACAATAACTAGACTGACCTCATCGATGGGGAAATGCGAACGGATAAAAAATACTGTTTTTCCTACTAACTATTCATTTGCGCTATACATCGCTATCTATTTATTTGTAATCTTTTTAGCAACCTCAGAACCCTTTAGGCTAGACTTTATATTGGAACTTATAATTCTTGTTTTAATCTCTGGATTATTTTTCTCTCTTGAAAAAGCAGCCTACCGGTTACAAGATCCCTTTGAAAATAAAGCAACAGATACTCCTATGAGTACGATCTCTAGAACTATCGATATAAATATTAGACAATTGCTAGATGAAAAGGAATTACCGGAGCCTATTGCAGACAAGGAGTTTTATAAATTATAGTTGAATAATAAATAAACTTATACATCGAACTCACTCCACACTCCTATTTACTGAATTCCTTACTTTTATGAATGATAAAGATTAGGTAAGATTCACTAAATTAGTTGTTAATAAACGATGTACCACAAAAAAAAACATCAATATAAATAGTTTAAAATGAAAAATACTTTACTCTTAATAGCAGTTTTTACATTCTTAGTTTCGTGTAAATCAAACGAGAAAAAAAACGAAGAACAACAACCTAAAGGAGAAAGACCTTCTTTGGAGCAGATAATTTCTGAAATGGACACCAATAAAGACGGAAAATTATCCGAAGGTGAGGTCAAAGGTCCGTTATCAAACGATTTTAATGCTATTGATACTGATAAAGATGGTTTCTTAACTGAAGAGGAACTCAAAAAAATGGATCGAAATCAAGGAAATCGACCTCCACGTCCAGATGATACTGAAAAAGATTTATCAGCAGAAATAAATACCACTGTTAAAGTAATTCCTATAAATACAGATTACTTTATTGCTGAAAATATTATAGGAGGAATCAATAAGAAAACGGTAGAATTAAATGGAATTGAAACGCTTTGTTACGTTATTAAGACCAACTCTCAAGCTACAGAGCATCAAATGGGACCTTGGTGTCCTAGGCATATTGAAGATGGAATGGAAAAAGCAGGAATATGGTTTCAAGATGATAAAGTGTATGATGTTTCTGGGCATTTTATCGCTAACCTAGATGAGTTTTATAGTGATGAGCAGTGGAAATTATATAGAGAAGATGGGACGGTAAAAGTAACAGATACGGAAGAAGGATGCTTATCTGCTGCAAAACCTAATGTAGATGAAGAATACCATAACTATTGCGTAGAGTGCTTGCCAGAATATTTTAAAGATCAGGTAACAACGTTTGTTATTCCTGTTACTCCAAAATATCTTAATTCTACTCAAGATTTTGGACAAGGGGGAATAGGAATTGCATTTAACGGTGTTAATTACGACCCGCCTGCGCCTACGCATGCCATATTAGCGGCACATACAATTGCTCCTTTGGATGACCACGGCGGACATGTTAACCCGCACGGAGGTTACCACTACCATGCGGCAACAGGTTCTACAAAAGAGATTTCTCAAACAGATGTACATGCTCCAATGATAGGATATGCCATCGACGGATTTGGAATTTATGCGTTAGCAAATGAGCACGGACATAAACCAGATGATTTGGATGAATGTGGCGGACATACAGATGAGACTAGAGGATATCATTACCACGCTGGAGAACCTGGTGGAAATCAGATTATAAAATGTCTGCACGGATTGCCTGGATATACAGAGGTTAACGAGTAGAGAAGTAACATAATATTGCTATTTAATTAGCTTTCTATTTATAAAAAAAATCAATCCATTCTGGCGGAAATGGATTGATTTTACACACGGAGTTAACACTCCTAACTAACCAAACAACACAGTACTAATGGAACGCTGCTATTGTTAATTTTTAATCTGCTATTTTATATTTTGCTGAAATAGGTTGCTTACGTCTACGCCTAATAAGCTTGTTTATTTTTAATTTATAATACTCATAACCAATGATGATAAAAATGGCAAAACAAGCAACATAAAATACCATAAACTGAATTTTAAGATAAATAACTCCTGCAAAGATTCCCCCCGTTATATATGCCAGCGCTATAGAAAGCAGTACTTTTCCTTTTTCTTTGAGCTGTTTATTATTTCGATACTTCTTTTTTGTGTACATGGAAGCAAGGATACCAACATCGGTGGTAAGCCCCGTCATATGTGTGGTTTTTACTGAAAAGTTGGAAATACTAGCTGTTAGTCCATTTTGGAGTCCCATAGCAAATAACATGAGTCCAACCATAATTTCTGTTTCCAATAAAGTCTCTTGATAATAAAACTCCCCGTAAGTTCCCACAGCAAAAAGACATATAATTTCAAGAAATAATGGTAATGAATGAGCTAGATAGGAGTTTTTATGATTGAAGTTTATAATAACTTGATTGGAGCAAAAGTTCCCAATAAAGAATAAAAAGATCCAAGCGAAAACAATAACAGCGCCATTCCAATTTCCTTTGGCTACTTCTTCAGCAAAAATTGCATAATGACCCGTTACATTCGATGTAAATGCGAAGAATATAATTACAGAAGTAACATTAACCATTCCTGCCGAAAAAGCTGATAACGACCCTAACTGAATATTATCTTTAACGGTTCTACTATTACTAAATTTTCTCAACATAATCTATCGCTTCTTTTTTCTTAAAAGTTAACTTCACTATTCCCCTTGCCTGAATATCAGACTGGAAATGGAGCTCCATTTCTTTATCATTTATTTTATAGAGGTTGTAATGTTCATTCTTAAAATCTGGATATTTTAATTTTAAGATGTGCCCTCTCCCCTTTAACCTCCACTCTAATTTTTTCTTTATATCATCACTAGAAAGTAACACTTCTCCGTTTGGTAAAAACTCCCATGTCTCTGCCTCATGAATAATTAAACCCGCTGTTATATCCTTTTTTATGGCTTCATCTATATACTTATTATTCTTTACAGGAAGTTTCTCATAACGCCAAGAAGTTTCTTCCCAAACCCCTACTATTTCCTTATTTGGTGAAGTACTTGACTTTAACACAAGCGCTATCGTTACTATAATAAGTGTAAATGAAAGCAGATAGATAACAGCGATTTTATTTTTCATATCTTTTAATTTTGTGTTCTATGAAGTCAGTAATTTTGCAAAAGATCCTTGAGCTTGATATATTACTTCTAAAGGAGTTTCTACTTCTGTAATAGTTAAATTAGACCTTCTTATAGTATTGATTAAAAGGAAGTTCTTCTCCTTTTCTTTTTTTACTGCCATAGGAATATAGGCTTCATCTATTCGCTTTGCTTTTATATAACTATCAAAAGCATTTTTTGTGAATCCTTGATATAAATCCATAGAAATAGAATTTATAACACTCGCATTCTTATTAGATAAGATCTCTAAAGCCTCATTAAATTTTTCCTCTTGAAGTTTCTCTATTTGCTGTTTCTTTGAAAAGAATAATAGTTCGGTTATAGAACCAGAAACAGGCGCATTATATATTAAAAGTATGTTTACTTTTTCTGTTTGACTATTAATTACTTTTTTTAAAAGGGATAAAGACTGAATTGTGAAATCTGTAGGGACTAATATTCTTTTCATAGTTTGTTATTTTATAAAAACAAAACTATATCTACAGTCTAAGAAAGGAATTAAGACGACATTAGAATCTCATTAGAATTTTCTCTTTTCTAATGTTTTATATCGTTTTTATAAAGCTCTTATGAAGGAAATCACTGTTTATAGGAATCGATATTTCTACTGTTGTCCCTTCATTCTCTTTAGAGCTAACAACTAGATTTCCTCTGTGAAGCTTAATAACATTTCTACTTAATGGCAGGCCAATTCCGTAGCCAGAAAATTCTTCGGTATTAGAAGCCCTAAAAAATGGATCGTAAATATAACCCAATTCATTCTCTGGGATTCCTACTCCTAAATCTTTTATAATCAATATTACATTAACATCGGAGGCTGCCAAAATAATATCTACCTGAGCGTTATCAGAATATTTACAGGCATTCATTACGATATTAGAAATGGCTAAGTGTAGCAACTGTTCATTCCCTTTTACCTTTAAATGATAAGGGTTTTCGGGCAACATATTAAAGTCCAAATGAATATTGGCTTCCGGATATATCTTCTCAACCGTGGTCTTTACATCTATAACAAGCTCGTCCATACGGATCACACTATCCTGTTGTATTTTCCCTTTATTATATCCCGTTTGCGCTAAAAATAATAGGGCTTTGGTCTTTTTATTCAGCTTCTCTGCTTCTTCTAAAATTGTTATAAGCGATTGCTTATACTCTTCGGAAGATCTATCTTTTGACAAAGTAACTTCTGCTTCTCCAATAATAGAAGTTAAAGGCGTATTAAGCTCATGAGAGGCGTTGCTAATAAAGTTCTTTTGCGTTTCAAAAGAAGTTTCCAATCGGTTAAGCATATCGTTAAAAGTAGTCGCCAAACTTTTCATCTCTTCATTGCTTTGCGACTCATCTAAACGGTAATTAAGACTTTCTGTACCTATTTTTTTAACTTCTTTAATGATTTTACTTATCGGTTGCATTACAGTCCTAGAAAAGAAATATGCTATAAATATTATTATCAATACCGAAATAAGTAAAGAAAAGAATAGTAGATTTCTTAAATGAACCATGTGGTGTTCAGAATAATAATTCTGCGCCGAAACAACCACAATATAATTCTCGTATTTTATCCCTGAATAAAAGGTATTATTCTGCTTATAAAAAGCTCTCTCCTCCTCTTCTATCTGTCGGATAAAGGATTCTGGAATTTTAGCTTTCTTAAGTAATATTTCAGAATCGTGAATTTTATCAAGGTCAATAAGGGTTATCTTTTCATCTGGAAGCTTTTCCAAAAAATCCTGGCGAATCTCTTTAACAACATCTATATCCTGAGTATTCTCTAATTGGATTTTTGCCATTGTAATAGCTCTAATCTCCAATCTTTTATAGAAATCGGTATATGCGTAACTACTTATAGAATAATAAATTACTGCGCTAAAAATTAAGATATAAGCGAAGAAAACAGAAGTTAGAAATATTATTATCCTATTTTGTGTCTTCATCGTTAGTTCTTAAAATATATCCCATTCCAATAACTGTATGAATGAGACGTGTTTGATTTTCTTTTTCTAGCTTCTTTCTAAGGTAATTTACATAAACATCTACCACATTTGTGCCTATATCAAAATTCACGCCCCATACATTATCCAAAAGTTCATTTCTAGAAAGTAAAATTCCTGGCGATTTTATAAAGGCTAATAAAAGCTTATACTCTGTGGAAGTAAGATTTATTTTAATATCGTCTCTATGAACCGTTTTAGCAGCGTCATTTACAACAATAGTTTCAAATGTATATATATTAGATGCTTGATTGGCAAGAGTTTTATTATTGGTATATCTCCTTAACAAACTATTTATTCTCGCTGTTAATTCAATGAATTTGAATGGCTTAACCAAATAATCATCAGCTCCAGTATTTAAACCTAAGGCTATATTTTCTGGACTTCCAAGTGCAGTTAAAAATATAATAGGAATATTAGCATTATTTTTTCTGATTTCTTTACAGATATCCATTCCATTCATTTCTGGAAGCATGATATCGAGTATCAGTAAATCAAACTCAGAAGAAGTAGCTAAACGAAACCCTTCACTCCCATTTAAAGCGATAGAAACCTCAAAGCCTTTCTCGGTAAGCCCCTTATTTATAAAGGAACATACCTTAGGATCGTCTTCTACTAATAAAATTTTCTTCTTTTCTTTTCCCATAATGCGATCGTAAAAATACACAAAATAAAACTACATTTTACATCACATTGAGACACAAATTTTCATTATTCAATCAATAGTTTCTGCTTTTTTAAACACTTTATATGTTTCAGAAAGAATAAAACTTTCACACTTTATAAGGAACTCCTATCTTCGTAATTATGAATCCGAGTATCTTACAAACACCTATAGATTATTTAAAGGGAGTTGGTCCAAACCGTGCTGATTTACTGCGTACGGAACTCGGCATTCACACATACCAAGACTTGGTAAACCTTTTCCCGAATCGGTATATTGATAAAACTCGCTATTATAAGATTAATGAATTACAGCGTAACAATGCCGATGTGCAGGTAATTGGAAAAATAACAAGCTTAAAAACAGTTGAACAAAAGCGAGGAAAACGACTTGTAGCTACTTTTGTAGATGAAACTGGACAAATGGAATTGGTTTGGTTTCGTGGGCATAAATGGATTCGTGAGAGTATAAAAATAAACCAACCGTATGTTATCTTCGGAAAAACAAACTGGTACAATGGTTTTACAATGCCTCACCCAGAAATGGAACTACTTTCGGAGCATGAAAATAACCTCCGTACCGCCATGCAACCTGTTTATCCATCTACGGAAAAGCTTTCCAACAAAGGGATTAGCAATCGTGTGATCAATAAAATAATGCAACAGCTTTTTATTGAAACTAAAGCACGTTTTTTTGATACTCTTTCTGAAGAATTGTTAACAGAACTTAAACTTATTTCTAAAAGTAAAGCGCTCTTTAATATCCATTTTCCACAGAGTCAGGAGCTCCTTGCTAAAGCTCAATACCGACTTAAATTCGAAGAGCTTTTTTACATTCAACTGCAACTTATTTCAAAAAATCTAACCCATAAAAACAAGATTAAAGGTTTTAATTTTGATCAAGTGGGTACACTTTTTAATACTTTTTATGCAGACCATCTTCCTTTTGAGCTTACAAACGCACAAAAGCGAGTAGTTAGAGAGATAAGAAACGATTTAGGAAGTAATGCACAGATGAATAGATTGCTTCAAGGAGATGTGGGGTCTGGAAAAACTATTGTTGCATTAATGACAATGTTATTGGCCATAGATAATGGTTTCCAAGCTTGTTTGGTTGCGCCAACAGAGATTTTAGCACAACAACATTATAACGGAATCTTAGAGCTTGTAGCGCCATTAAATATTGAAGTAAAATTACTTACAGGTTCTTCAAAAACAGCACAAAGGAGAGAAATCCACGAGCAATTAGAAGATGGGTCCCTAAATATATTAATAGGTACGCATGCCATATTAGAAGATAAAGTAAAGTTTAAAAATCTAGGCTTAGCAATTATCGATGAGCAACACCGATTTGGAGTTGCACAACGTGCTAAATTATGGCGTAAAAACAGTATTCCACCGCATGTATTGGTAATGACTGCAACCCCTATTCCGCGCACATTGGCAATGAGTTTGTATGGAGATTTAGATATTTCTGTAATCGATGAACTTCCTCCAGGAAGGAAAGCTATAAAAACTGTGCACCGTTATGATAGCAATCGTTTAAAGGTATTCCGATTCATAAAAGATGAAATTGAAAAAGGAAGACAGATTTATGTGGTATATCCACTGATTCAGGAGTCCGAAAAACTCGATTATAAGGACTTAATGGATGGTTACGAAAGCATTGCTAGAGAGTTTCCGCAGCCAAAATATCAGGTTTCTATTGTTCATGGGCAAATGAAAACTGCCGATAAAGATTATGAAATGGAACGTTTTGTAAATGGCGATACGCAAATTATGGTTGCTACAACGGTAATTGAAGTTGGAGTGAATGTCCCGAATGCTTCCGTAATGATTATTGAAAGTGCTGAGCGTTTCGGGTTATCACAATTACACCAATTAAGAGGTCGTGTTGGGCGTGGTGCAGAACAGAGTTTTTGTATTTTAATGACAGGTCATAAATTATCTAGCGATTCTAAAACTAGACTAGAAACCATGGTAAGTACAAATGATGGTTTTGAAATCGCAGAAGTAGATTTAAAATTAAGAGGTCCCGGTGATATTATGGGAACACAACAAAGTGGTGTTTTAAATTTAAAAATTGCTGATATTATTAAAGATAATGAGATTTTAAAATCTGCTCGTTATTATGCTCTTCGTGTGCTTAAAGAAGATCCTAGTTTGGCATTAGAAAAAAATAAAATACTAAGATATACGTATCAGCAGCTCGTAAAATATAAGAATATTTGGAATTATATAAGCTGATGCTTTCTAGACACTTCAGATAAAAGAGGGATTTTATTACAAATAGCCTTCATTAAAACACTTCATATTTAGCTGAAAATAAAAAACTTAGAATAAAACAAAGGTTTGCAGAATTATATTCTAAGTCTGTCTTATATTCATAATAACTTACTTTTCTTATTCAGAAATAGAAAAATATAACAAGACGTATAAGCCATATTTCTATCAAAAGAAAAATTGCTGATGGGTTCTTATTATGAAGTGGATTATTATCTTTGCAACATATATAAATAAAAGTAGCAAGTGAAAATTTCATACAACTGGTTAAAGCAATTTATTCATCTTGATTGGGAAGCAGATAAAACAGCAGAACTTTTAACCGATTTAGGATTAGAGGTAGAAAGCGTTGAAACTTTTGAATCAGTAAAAGGAGGATTAAAGGGGATTGTAGTTGGGCATGTATTAGAATGTGAACAACATCCAAATGCAGACCGTCTTAAGTTAACAAAGGTTGATATTGGAGCCGCAGAACCTTTACAAATTGTATGTGGTGCTCCTAATGTTGCAGCAGGACAAAAAGTACCTGTAGCAACTATTGGCACTACTCTATACGATGATAAAGGAGAAGCATGGCAGATAAAGAAAGGTAAAATCCGTGGAGAAGAATCTTTCGGGATGATTTGTGCTGAAGATGAACTCGGATTAGGAAAAAGTCATGATGGAATTATGGTTCTTGATGAGAGTTTGGAGCCAGGAACATTATGTGCCGAATTATTTAAAGTAGAAAACGATGTTGTTTTTGAAATTGGTCTTACTCCAAACCGTGCAGATGCAATGAGTCATCATGGTGTTGCTAGAGATCTTAAAGCTGGATTGCTACAAAAGGAAATTTCTCAAGAACTTATTACTCCTTCTGTAAGTAGTTTCCACGTCGATAACCGTACTTTAAGAATGGAAGTCGATGTAAAAGACAAAGAGCTTTGTCCGCGTTACTGTGGGATTTCTATCTCTGGAGTTAAGGTTCAAGAATCTCCAGATTGGATTAAAAATAGATTAAAAGCTATCGGAATTACTCCTAAAAACAATATTGTAGATATTACAAATTATGTTATACATGAGTTAGGACAGCCATTACACGCCTTCGATGCTAATAAAATTAGTGGAAATAAAGTAGTTGTTAAAACACTAGAAAAAGGAACTAAATTTACTACGCTAGATGAAGTAGAAAGAGAGCTTCATGAAGACGATCTTATGATCTGTGATGCAGATAAGCCTCTTTGTATTGCTGGAGTTTTAGGAGGTGAAAATTCTGGAGTGACAGAAAATACAACAAATATATTTTTAGAAAGTGCTTACTTTAATCCTGTTTCCGTAAGAAAAACAGCAAAAAGACATAATTTAAATACCGATGCTTCTTTTAGATTTGAAAGAGGAATTGATATTAACAATACAAGATACGCTTTATTAAGAGCCGCATTATTAATTAAAGAGGTTGCTGGAGGTACAATTTCTAGTGATGCTGAAGATTTCTATCCTAAGAAATTTGAAGATTTCCAAGTGTTCTTAACTTTCGAAAAGGTAAATAGTCTTATCGGTCAGAATATCCCTACCGATACTATTAAGTCTATTTTAAGTTCTCTTGAGATTAAAATTAATAACGTTACAGAAACAGGAATCGGACTTACAATTCCGTCATATCGTGTAGATGTTCAACGTGAGGTTGATGTTATAGAAGAGATTTTACGTGTTTATGGTTATAACAATATAGCTTTTACACAAAAATTAAACGCTTCTATTGCTAGCACTTCTAAGTTTGAAGATCATAAACTACAAAATGTTGTAGGGAACCAATTAGCGGCATTAGGATTCTACGAGATTCTTGCTAATTCGCTTACCACTCCAAAATATATGGAGCTAAGCAATGATAATAAATCTACTTTTGATGTAACAATGCTAAACCCTTTAAGTAACGACTTATCGGTGATGCGCCAATCGATGCTTTTTAGTGGATTGGAAGCGCTTAGCTATAATATTAACCGTAGAAGTGGTTCTTTAAAATTCTTTGAATTTGGAAAAACCTATCATAATTATGAAAGCGGTAGAATAGAAAACAAACACTTGAGTATTTTAATCACTGGGGATCAACACTCGGAAAGCTGGAGATTAAAAAATGAAAAGAGTGATTTCTTCTTCCTTAAAGGAATTATAAATATAACTTTAGAACGTTTAGGTCTTGATATTCCTAAATCGGAGCCTGTAACTTCAGATGTCTTTTCTGAAGGATTAAATTACAAGCTTAAAAAGAAGAAGATTGTTTCCTTTGGAATTGTAAACAAGCGTATTTTAAAGCATTTTGATATCAAACAAGAGGTTTTATATGCTGATTTTGAATGGGATGCTATTATAGAGCTTGCGAAAGAACAACATGTTTCTTTTTCTGAAATCTCTAAATTCCCAGAAGTAAAAAGAGATTTAGCCTTGCTAGTAGATAAGAGTACAAGTTTTGAGGAAATTTATAACCTTGCAAAAAATAGCGAGAAGAGTCTTTTAAAAGACGTTAACCTATTTGATGTTTATGAAGGTGATAAACTTCCTGAAGGTAAAAAATCGTATGCGGTTAGCTTTACTTTACAAGATGAAAAGAAAACCCTTACCGATAAACAAATAGACAAAGTAATGAGAAAGTTACAAGGTAGTTTTGAGCATCAATTAGGAGCTACTTTAAGGTAATAAACTCTACTCATATAATATTAAAAGAGGCTGCTTTAACAGCCTCTTTTTTGTTGCCTTCTATATTCTTATTTCAAAGAAGGTAAATATTTTTCAATAATAACATTCTCGTGGTGTTTTTGGTGTCCACAAATTATAAATCCAGCTGCACCAACAGACATTGGACTCCCTTCTATCTTTCCTGCATTATTAAATATTTCTTTATCAAATGAAGAAAATAAAGAAATAGAACTCTTTCTAACAGTTATAAATTCATCTATTAAACTTGACTTAGATCTTAAGTTGGGATAAGAATTTACAACATAGTCATCTTGTTCAAAACCATTAAGAGTACTTCCATTATTCCTAGCAAATGTAAACGCACGGTATTGTAAAACACGTTCTGTGTCGATTATATGAAGAAGTAAGGCCCTAATACTCCATTTACCTGCTGCATAACTATAATTATAATCTTCTTCTTTTATAGCTTCTAATATAGGCACAAGAGAATCGAGACGGGCTTGCAGTTCAGAAACTAATTCTACTTCTTTTAAAGTACTTATATAGGTTTGATAGTACTCATTATATGTTGACTTATTTAATTCTGAAATATGCATTTAAACTACTATTTTATGATTGACACTAATTTAACAATGCTTATTCATATACCTATGTTATATTCTAATTTTTTTTGCATAATATTGTAACCATCACAAGAAAACCTAAGAATGAGAAAGAGTTTCAACCTTAACCAAACTTTTAAAAACAATATCCCTTAACCGAATAATCGTTAATGTTGAACCAGACTAAAACATACTCCCTCCTATTTGCTTTGTTATGTATTGCCACGATGTATTCTCAAAGCAATCAGAAAATAAATGCCTCTCTTATTGCAAAAGAGCATCTTATAAAAATTCAGCAAGAAATAACTTTCTTTAATACAAGCAATGACACCCTTAATTCTGTGCATTTATACGATTGGAATAATGCATATTCTAATAAAAATACAGCGCTTGCAAAACGCTTTGGAGAAGAGTTTAATAAAAGTCTTCATTTAGCAAAAAAAGAAGATCGTGGAATTACTGAAATACTAACTCTTACTGATAAAAATTTTAATTATTTAGATTGGAAACGTACCGATGAAGATGACCTTATTAAGGTTCAATTAAAATTTCCTATCTACCCTGGAAAGTCATATTCTTTAAAACTCTCCTATAAAGTACATCTACCGAGCACACAATTTACTGGTTACGGATATACAGATGAAAATAATTACAAACTTCGTTATTGGCATATTACACCCGCTATTTATGATAATGGGTGGAAAAAATACCATAACAAAAATTTAAACGACCTAAATACCTTGACAAAAGAGATTGAAGTCGACTTCTCTTATCCCACTGAATACAATCTGATTAGTGATTTTGAGATTGATAAAAGTAAAAAAAATGATTCTACTACAACGGCACACTTAAAAGGAGAAAATAGAGGAGATTTAAAACTTTATCTCTTAAAAGAACACGATTACTCGATATTTAAGAATGATAAGCTAGAACTCATTTCAAATATAGAAAGTAAAGATCTTAATAAGGTTACTAAGACAATTTCTGCCGAGCGTGTTGTTGATTTTATCTATAGTAATTTAGGAGCTTATCCTCACAAAAGAATATTAGTTTCTAAAGAAGATTATAAGAGAAACCCTCTTTATGGCCTCAATCAATTACCTGCTTTTCTAAGGCCTTTCCCTGAAGACTTTCAGTACGAATTAAAGCTTCTTAAAACAACGCTAAACGAATATTTAAATAACACTATCTATCTTGACAATAGAAAAGAAAATTGGGTAAAAGACGGTATTGAGACTTATCTTTTAATGAAGTATGTAGATACTTACTACAAAGACATGAAACTCCTTGGAAAGCTCTCTAATATATGGGGGTTACGCTCTTTCCACTTGGCGCAAATGACATTTAACGATCAATATCCGTATTTATATATGCTAATGGCTAGAACTTATTCTGATCAGCCTTTAGACAGTCCCCGAGATTCGCTAATTAAATTCAATGAAAAGATTGCTAACCGCTACAAATCTGGTGTTGGTTTAGCGTATTTAAATAGCTATTTGGGAGATGGATATATAGATCGAAAAATAAAACAATTCTATGCTGAGAATAATTCAGAAGTAACACATGAAGAAGATTTTGAAGCTATTCTAAAGGAAGATGCTCCAAAAAATATAGATTGGTTTTTTGAAACCTACGTTTCTACAGATAAGAAGATAGATTTTAAGATTAAGAGCTTTAAAAAAACAGACGACTCCCTATTAGTTACTTTAAAAAATAAGCGAAATACTAATGTTCCAATTACCATGTATGGAATCGATAAAAATGATTCTATTCTATTTAAAAATTGGTATTCCGACATTGAGAAAACACAAAATGTATTGGTTCCTAGGAAAGACGTAAAAAGGCTAGTTCTAAATTACGACCGAGTAATTCCTGAGTTTAATGAGCGTGATAATTGGAAGTCTGTAAACGGATTTTTTTCCACCAATAGGAAGTTAAAAGTTCAGTTCTTTAAGGATACTGAAGATCCATACTACAACCAGATTTTTTACGTACCTGTTTTAAGGTTTAATATTTATGATGGGATAACGCCTGGAATAAGACTTTACAACAAAACATTCTTAGCAAAACCTTTTATATATGATTTACAACCATCTTATGCCTTTGGAGAGAATGCCTTTGTAGGTTCTGGATCTCTAAGATATCGAAAGTATGTAAATCATGATAATATGTATCTTATTGATGCATTTGTTGCAGGATCATCCTTTCATTATGCAGATGGTTTGCGCTACAGCACAATCACACCTTCACTTACTTTTCGCTTTAGAAATGACGATTATCGTTCTAACGAGCGAGAGCTATTTAATATGAGGTATGTAAATGTTATTAGAGATTTTTCTCAAGACATCAATACAGATCCAGACTATAGTGTTTTTAATGCTCGTTATGCCTACGGAAATAACGGAATAATAAACTATAAATCTTGGTTTGTAGATTTACAAGTTGCAAGCGAATTTTCAAAAGTTTCCTTTAATTGGGAATACAGAAAATTATTTGAAAGCAACCGTCAATTAAATATCCGCTTCTTTGCTGGAAAATTTATTTATAACGAAACAAACTCCGATTATTTCAGCTTTGCTTTAGACCGACCTACAGATTACCTATTCGATTATGATTATTTAGGGCGTTCCGAAGAAACTGGTATTTTTAGTCAGCAGCTCATAATTGCTGAAGGTGGTTTTAAGTCTAAACTCCCAAATCCTTATGCTAATGATTGGATTGTTACTTCTAATGCGAGTTTTAACCTTTGGCGTTGGATAGAGGTTTATGGCGATATAGGAATGATCCGTAATAAGAATGAAAACGCTCGCTTTGTATATGATTCTGGAATACGTCTCAACCTTGTAACCGATTATTTTGAGCTCTATTTCCCTGTTTATTCCAACAATGGTTGGGAAGTTGCACAACCGAGATATGACGAGAAAATTAGATTTATTGTCACGTTAAGTCCTAAAACGCTAATCGGTCTCTTTACAAGAAAATGGTTTTAATTGCTTAGCTTAAATAAAAAGGTCTCATTCAAAGGCTATTCTAACTTATATCAGAAATAAGGAGTAAAATGTAATAGATTAGAATTATTGTTATAAAAACAGTCTTTCATTTAAAATCATAAAAAAATTACAAAAAAGCACTATTTACCGCTTAGAAAACACTTTTATTGAAGATATTTCAATTTTAACATTTTATATTGAAATATTATCATTTTATAAGCCTTTTTTTTAATTGCATAACCCATTCTTTTTGGCTATTTTTGCTAGCGTCACATAAAAAAACCTATGCAAACAAAACCCGAAACAAAACAAGATATTTCCTTTGAAGATTTTAAAGATCAAATACTTAACGACTACAAAATCGCGGTTACTAGTCGCGAATGTAGTTTATTAGGAAGAAGGGAGGTTTTAACCGGAAAGGCTAAATTCGGTATTTTTGGTGATGGTAAAGAGCTCCCGCAACTAGCAATGGCCAAAGCATTTAAGAATGGTGATTTTAGAAGTGGATACTACCGCGATCAAACTTTTATGATGGCTATTGGCGAATTAAGTATTAAAAATTTCTTCGCCGGACTCTACGCCCATACAGATATAGAAAAAGAACCGATGAGTGCTGGAAGGCAAATGGGAGGTCATTTTCTTACACAAAGTAATAATCCCGACGGAACATGGAAAGATCTAACGCAACAAAAAAATAGTAGCTCCGATATTTCTCCTACAGGAGGGCAAATGGCTCGCTTATTGGGGTTAGCGCAAGCTTCTAAAATATACAGAAACGTTGGAGAAACGAATAATGAAGGTTTTTCTGTAAATGGAAATGAAGTAGCTTGGGGAACTATAGGTAATGCAAGTACTAGTGAAGGGATCTTTTTTGAAACAGTAAATGCCGCAGGAGTATTACAAGTTCCTATGGTAATTAGTGTTTGGGATGATGAATACGGAATTTCTGTACATGCAAAACACCAAACTACAAAAGAAAATATTTCTGAAGTTTTAAAAGGATTTCAACGAACAGAAACCCAAGACGGATACGAAATTATCGTTGTTAAAGGATGGGATTACCCCGCTTTAATTGAAGCTTTTAATAAAGCTGGAGCTATTGCTAGAGAAGAGCATGTTCCTGTTTTATTACACGTTATAGAACTTACTCAACCGCAAGGACACTCTACTTCTGGTTCTCATGAGAGATATAAATCTGAAGATAGACTTAAGTGGGAAAAAGAATACGATTGTAATGTTCAATTCCGTGAGTGGGTAATAAAAAATAATTTTGCCACAGAAGAGGAACTTAGTCAGTTAGAAAAACAGATTAAGAAAGAAGTTCGCGATGGTAAAAAAGAAGCTTGGAGTGAATTTTTAACTCCTATAAAATCAGAGAAAAAACATGTTGTTTCTCTACTTTCTGATCTTGCCAATAGTAGCAGTAATAAAAGCTTCATCAATAGATTAAAAAATGATCTTATTTCTTTAGACGAACCTTCTAAAAGAAATATTCTTTCTAATGCAAGAAAAGCGTTACGATACGTTGTACACGAAGAATCGGAGGCGAAGACTGAATTAATAAATTGGATAGAATCTTTTTACACTCGTACACAACCAGAGTATAGCTCTCATCTGTATAGCGAAACAAAAAATAACGTTACAAATATTGCTGAAATACCTGCTTCCTATCAAGACGATAGCGAAATGGTAGATGGGCGTATTATCTTAAGAGATAACTTTGATAAGCTATTTGAAAACAATCCTAATGCACTTGTATTTGGAGAAGATAGCGGAAACATTGGAGATGTAAATCAAGGGTTAGAAGGTCTTCAGAAAAAATATGGAGAATTAAGAGTTTCTGATGTTGGTATTCGTGAAGCATCTATTATTGGGCAAGGAATAGGAATGGCTTTAAGAGGTCTACGTCCTATTGCTGAAATCCAATATTTAGACTATATCTTATATGCTTTATATGTTTTAAGTGATGATTTAGCTAGTCTTTTATATCGTACACTCGGAAAACAAAAAGCGCCGTTAATTGTTCGAACTCGTGGCCACCGTCTGGAAGGAATTTGGCATGCTGGTTCTCAAATGGGAGGATTAATACATCTTTTAAGAGGAATGTATATTCTTACCCCAAGAAATATGACAAAAGCAGCAGGTTTTTATAATACCTTGATGGAAAGTGATGAACCTGCAATTGTTATTGAAAGCTTAAATGGATACCGACTAAAAGAGAAGTTACCTACAAACATAGGCGAGCTTAGAACTCCAATTGGTGTTGTAGAAACTGTAAAAGAAGGAACAGATATCACAATTGTTTCTTATGGCTCCACTCTTAGAATTGTAGAACAAGTAGGAAAAGAGCTTCTAGAAGTTGACATAAATGTTGAAATTATAGATGCACAAACCTTACTTCCTTTTGATATAAACCATGACACCATTAAGAGTGTTAAGAAAACAAATAGACTACTAATTGTAGATGAAGATGTTCCTGGAGGATGTTCTGCATACATTTTACAAGAGATTGTAGAAAATCAAAATGCATATAAATATTTAGATAGCGCTCCACAAACATTGACTGCAAAGGCACATAGACCAGCATATTCTAGTGATGGAGATTATTTCTCAAAACCTAATGCAGAAGATATCTTTGAAAAAGTATATGCTATTATGCACGAAACAAACCCAGAGAAATATCCGAAAATAAGATAATTTCTTTATTGAAATATAATAAATAGCAGCTACTGATTATTGTCAATAGCTGCTATTTTTTTTATTCTTTTTTCTTATTTTCATCTGCCTTAAGCTTATCTATAAAGCTAATTGGAAGTTCGGCTTCCTTACCATATAATTTAATTTCTTGGATATCTGCTGGCATGTAATAACCAGCATCTTCTAAGGCTTCTTTTACTCTTCTAACCACATTCCCTTTTGTTATTAGAGCTTGCATTCCAAATTCCTTCGTATCTACCCAAAAGAAAACTTTTAAATTGACTGTGCTTGTATCTAGTTTGTCTTCAGTAACAAAGTTTTGATGTATTTCATCACTCATTACCTTCGGCTCTTCGCTTAAAGCCTTCAATACAACCTTTTTAGCTCCATCAATATTATCCTCATAAGCAATCCCAATTATAAAGTCATACCTAAAAAATCCATCTTCCGTATAATTAGTAACAGGACGCGTAATTACATCACTATTAGGAATATAAACATCTTTACCATCAAATGTTTTCAGCTTTGTATATCTAAATTCTAAGGTCTTTACTTTCCCGAAAATATCTCCAATTTCTACCGTGTCATCTACATCAAAAGGGCGATTAAAGCTTAAAATTACTCCAGCAATAAAATTCTGACCCACATCTTTAAAAGCAAATCCTAAAACTACAGCACTAGCTCCTGCTGCTGCCAATATTCCTGCTGAAATATTACCCAATCCTGCTGCATCCAATGCAAGCATGATAAAAATTAAAATAAGAATAAAACGGATTCCTCTTCCTAAAAACTTACTCATTAATGGATCGTGTGTTCTTTTCTGAATTCTTCTTTTAGCAAACTCCCCAATCCATCCTGCTATAAAAATTCCTAATATTAAAATTAACAACCCTAAAACATATAGCGGAACTGCTTTTATAAATTCACGAAAGTAATTCTCTGTGGAGTCAGAAATTTTTTCATAAGCCCCCTGATTAACGATTAGTAAGTAGAACATGAAATTGATTTTAAATGAATAGTATTCTTAAAATTAATAAATAAAAACTACTGTTAGAAAATATTTTAAAATTGATTAAAAACAAGACAATCAGAATATAATTTCCTAAATTTAAATTACCAATAAAGCGTGTAGATATGAGAATTGAAAACGAATTAAAGTTAGGGTTTAAAGATGTAATGATTCGCCCTAAAAGATCTACTTTAAAATCTAGAAGCGAGGTTACACTCAACAGAGCATTTAAATTTAAGCACAGTGATACTATTTGGAATGGAGTCCCGATAATCGCTGCAAATATGGATACCGTTGGAACCTTTGAGATGGCCACTGCTCTATCTAAACAAGAACTTATAACTGCTATTCACAAACATTATTCTCTTGAAGATTGGACCTCTTTTTTAGCTGATAAAAATGAAGATATTTTTAATTATATCGCTATAAGTTCTGGTACGAGTAAAGAAGATGCAAAAAAACTAAAGGAGATTTTAAGTGTTCATACAGGAATAAAACTTATCTGTATTGATGTTGCCAATGGATACTCCGAACATTTTGTAGATTTTGTAAAGTATGCACGTAACAGCCATCCTGATAAAATAATAATGGCCGGAAATGTAGTTACAGGAGAAATGGTCGAGGAGCTTATTCTAGCAGGTGCAGATGTTATTAAAGTTGGGATTGGACCTGGAAGCGTATGTACAACACGTGTAAAAACAGGTGTTGGATATCCTCAACTTTCTGCTATTATAGAATGTGCAGATGCTGCGCACGGTCTTGGAGGACATATTATTTCTGATGGAGGTTGTAAAATTCCTGGAGATATAGCAAAAGCTTTTGGCGGTGGTGCAGACTTTGTTATGCTTGGAGGAATGTTAGCAGGACATACCGAAAGTGGAGGTGAAATAATTTCAAGAAATGGAGAGAAGTATAAAGCTTTTTACGGAATGAGCTCAGAAACAGCCATGAATAAACATGCTGGAGGCGTTGCCAATTATAGAGCTAGCGAAGGAAAAACCGTAGAGATACCTTATCGTGGAGATGTAATACACACCGTTCAAGATATTTTAGGAAGTTTACGATCTACTTGTACTTATGTTGGAGCTAGCAGATTAAAAGAACTTACTAAACGCACTACTTTTATTAGAGTGCAAGAGCAACACAACGAGATTTTTTCATAGAAAGCGTTAGCCAAAAATGGCTACAAGCAATTCTTTTAACAAATCTGCCTGAGAGATACTCCCAGCACCAACTCCCTTGCTTTTTACATCGATGTCTCGCAAGTGGGCTACAATGTGGCTACATTGTTTCATATTGTAATTTCTGGCTGCTGTTTGGTATTCTCCAACAAAATATGGGTTTACTTTTAAAGCACTGGCAACACTGCCTTTAGAATGGTCTTTTAAACCGTGATATTGTAATAATTGAGAATAGAAGTTATAAAGTAAAGAAACTGTTACTATCAGTGGGTTATCTTTTGGGTTTTGAGAAAAATAAGTCACAATCCTAGTCGCTTTTACAACATCTCGCTCCCCTATTGCTTTACGGAGCTCAAAGTTATTGTAGTCTTTACTAATCCCAATATTCTCTTCGATATGTTTGGGAGTAATTTCTTCTTCCTTTGGAATTACAAGTTGTAATTTCTCTAGCTCGTTATTAATCTTCCCAAGGTCTGTTCCTAAAAACTCCACCAACATCTGAGTGGCTTTAGGAGTTATTTTATATTTTTTACCAGCTAAAACACGACGGATCCAATCTCCAATTTGATTTTCATATAGCTTTTTACTTTCAAAAATATAACCAGATTTAGCAATTGCTTTGTAGACCTTTTTACGCTTATCAAGCTTTTTATATTTATAGCAAATTACCAAAACTGTAGTTGGCTGCGGGTTTAAAGCGTATGACTCCAATTGATCTATTACTCTTGAGAGGTTTTGCGCCTCTTTAACAATAATAACTTGACGCTCTGCCATCATTGGGTAACGCTTTGCGCTTGAAACAATCTCATCGATTGTAACATCCTTTCCGTATAAAACAACTTGGTTAAAGCCCTTTTCTTCTTCAGATAAAATAGATTTTTCCATGAATTGTGAAATCTTATCTACATAATAAGGCTCTTCCCCCATTAAAAAATAAATAGGTTTTATATTCCCTGCCCTTACATCATTCACAATCTTTTTTATTTCATCCATAGAAAAAGAATCTATATTTTTTTTATCTCTTTAAATTGTTATTTCTGATATTTGTTATCATGCAACAACTGAATTTTCCAGCATATACATTTCGATTCAAAAATAGCGAAAATAAAGTCCATATTTTTGATCCTATCCGTAAAAAATTTATCCAATTACAACCCGAAGAATGGGTTCGCCAACACGTAGTTTCTTTTTTAATGGCTGAAAAAAGCTATCCTAAATCATTAATAAATGTTGAAAAGGAACTACAAATCAACAGATTAAAAAAAAGATACGATGTATTAGTGTACAATTCAGACGGAAGCATTCGATTGATTGTAGAATGCAAAGCGCCTGCTATAAAAATCACTCAAGAAACATTTGATCAGATTGCACGTTATAATCTTACCATAAAAGCAGAATATTTAATGGTTACCAATGGTTTGGATCACTATAACTGTAAAATGGATTACGAACAAGAAAAATACATATTTCTAAAGGATATTCCATCATATATGCGTTAATTTGCAACCGTTTAAATCTCTCACATAGAATTTTATATTGCGAATGAAAATAGCTGTTATTATACTGAATTGGAATGGTAGCTCACTTTTAGAAAAGTTTTTACCATCAGTAATCAGTTATTCTCAAAATGCTACAATTTATGTTGCAGACAACGCTTCAACAGATAATTCTATTTCTTTTTTACAGGAGCACTACCCTGCTATTAAAATCATTCAGAATAAAAGCAACGGAGGTTATGCTAAAGGTTATAATGAAGCCTTGAAACACGTAGATGAAGATGTTTTTTGCCTATTAAACTCAGATATTGAAGTAACTCCAAACTGGCTAGTTCCAATCGAAGAAGCTTTTAAAACATATAAAGATGTTGCTATACTTCAGCCAAAAATATTAGACTTTAAAAATAAAAACTTATTCGAATATGCTGGAGCTGCTGGAGGTTATTTGGATCGCTTAGGTTATCCTTTTTGTAGAGGAAGAATCTTCCAAACGTTAGAAGAGGATAAAGGTCAATATAACGACGTAAAAGAAATTTTTTGGGCTACGGGAGCTTGTATGTTTATAAAAAAAGAAGTTTTTAATTCTCTAGGAGGCTTTGATGAAGATTATTTTGCACACCAAGAGGAGATAGATTTATGCTGGAGGGCACATAATAGAAATTATAAAATACTTTACATAGGCACTTCAAAAGTTTACCATGTAGGAGGAGCTACTCTAGGAAATATGAATCCTAAAAAAACTTTTTTGAACTTTAGGAACTCATTATTCTCGATCACAAAAAATCTTCCAAAACGTAAGGTTTTTCCACTAATAATTGCTAGATTGTTTTTAGATGGTATTGCTGGTGTTCGCTTTTTATTTCAATTAAAATTCTTACATCTATTTGCAATAATAAAAGCACATTTCAGTTATTACTACAACTTTATAAAAATCTTTAAAAAGAGAGATTGTATAAACAAAGATATTAAGTATTTTGAATGTACTTCTGTGGTAATTAGTTACTTCTTAAAACAGGAGAGGTTCTATGATGAAATTACAAACAAGAAAAGCCCGTCATAACCGCATTCATTTAAGAGAAAATTAACTAAAAACGCTGTACTTACATTTGCTTTTTATCTAATTTTGTTCTAAAATGTTAAAACGTTAATTAAGTAAAATTATAATTATGAAAAAAATTCTTTTATTAGGTGCCATGAGTGCCATTTTTCTAACATCTTGTGTATCTTCTAAAAAGTATGCTGAGTTACAATCTAAGCATAAAGAGACTCAAGATCTTTTAAATTCTGCTACTGTTAAGTTAAACTCTTGTCTAGCTGAAAAAGAAAATTACAAAGAGCAGATGGAATTGCTTAAGAGTAATAACATGGAGTTGATTAACAACATGGGTAATTTAACAACCTTAACTTCTAAAGGAGCAGATAACTTAGAAAAATCTTTAGAAAGTTTAAGAGAAAAAGATCTTACGATCAGAAAATTACAAAATGCTGTTACTCGTAGAGACTCTGTAAACTTAGCTTTAGTACAAAGCTTAAAAGGTGTATTGGGTAACTTAGATGATGAGGATATCAATATTAGCGTAGAAAAAGGAGTTGTTTATGTAAACATTTCTGATAAATTATTATTCTCTAGCGGAAGTACTACAGTATCTTCAAGAGCTAAAGAAGTATTAGGAAAAGTTGCTACTGTTGTTAAAAACAAGCCAGATTTCGAATTTATGGTTGAAGGACACACTGATACAGTGCCAATCCGTACAGCTGCAATTAAAGATAACTGGGACTTAAGTGTTTTAAGAGCTACTTCTGTTGTTAGAATTTTACAAGATGAATTTGGTGTTGCTCCTGCAAGAATGACTGCAGCTGGTAGAAGCCAATACGTTCCTGTAGCTTCTAACGATACTAAAGACGGAAAAGCTAAAAACCGTAGAACAAGAATCGTTATTCTACCTAAGTTAGATCAATTCTACAGTATGATTGAAGAAGGAATGAAAGATCCTAAAATTAACTAAGGATTCGTTCTAACAAGATAAATTATATCAAAGCATCGCCATTGGCGGTGCTTTTTTATTATCTTTATTTTTCTATTTATCAAACGCACAAAATGAGTAACAAATACATTATAAAATACACATTAGTAGTTTTTAGCATCTTCCTTATGATTTCTTGTGAAACAAATACAGAGGGAACAGATGAAACCATACAAATGGTAGATTGGAGCGAAAGAACTGCTTCCATCCCCGCTAAAGACTCTTTGATAAACGGGCAGACGTACTTATCTATCTATTCTCAAATATATAGCTATACGCTACATGGTAAACACGATCTTACAACTACGGTTAGCATTCGCAATACTAGCGACAAGGACACCATTTATATTAAAAAAGCTGATTATTACGATCATAAAGGGGAATTAATACGATCTTATATGAAAAGTCCTGTTTATATGGCTCCTTTGGAAACTTTAGAGATTGTAATTGCTAAAGACGATAACCACGGAGGTTCTGGCGCTAATTTTATTTTTGATTGGGCAGCACCAAAAGACAGTTCTATTCCACACTTTGAAGGAATAATGATTTCTACTGCAGGACAACAAGGATTGTCTTTTTCTACACAAGGAGTAAGAACAAAATAGAACAAAACAAACAATTCAAAATACATTCTTATTCATTAGTTAGTTGTATAAAATAAATTATTTTTGCCGCTTATTTTAAACCAAACTAATTAATAAATGAAAAAAATTACATTAACTCTACTATTATTAAGCATTATTTTTGTTCCTAAAAAACTAAATGCCCAAAGTGATGGCGCTGCAGTTGCAGCCACTGCTGGAGCCTTAATAGCAATAGGAGCTGGAATTGCAGCTGTAGAACAAATGAAAGAAAGAGCTGAATTAACCGCGACAGAGTGGGTTTTAAGCAACCATCCTGAGCTACAAAATTTTTCTCTAAAAACCATTGACTTTGATGGTAAGAAAGTAAAAGACATGTCTTCTGCATCTGTCATCACTTTTAAAATACAAGAGTTCACTCCTAAAGAAGATATTGAATTAGATGGCAACAAGCAGGTTTTAATAGGATTTACAAGCCATGGATGGATTAATGAATATGGAATAGATTTTAGCAAAGTTAAATGGTTCCTTATCAACTCAGATAAATGGATAAATATGATGACTAGCTATGTGTCTGCTGCTTCTGGCATAACTAATAAATCAAAAATAAAAGAAGCTCTTATAAATGGAAAAATTGTTAATAAGGGAGTGAGAACTAAAGGAAATGAAAATATAGATTTTTACAAACTCAATGGAGATATGTATACTTCAATAGATTATGATAGTAATATGAAGTTTGTATACAATGAAAGGTCTCTTGGCATATTTTTAAAAGAAACTCAAAATCTAGTTCAAATTAGTAGAGGAAGTATCATTGATATTCATGATTTCTTTTTTGATTAAAAGAGATTGATTAACAATTTTATTATATAATAATTCTAGTATAAAAAATTGACTTTCTACAAACAACTAAACAAAAAACTCCAGCAAAAATACTGGAGTTTTTTTTCATAATATAAATTATAGCTTAAGCCTTAAATAAAGGTCTGTCTGCCATTAATCGGTATACATGATTCTTAGCTGCTTCGATTTTAGTATCATCTTCACGATTCATTAAAACCTCATCAACTAAGTTAACAATAGCTTCCATATCTTCTTCAACTAAACCTCTAGAAGTTACTGCAGCAGTTCCAATTCTAATACCACTGGTAACAAATGGACTCTTATCATCAAAAGGAACCATATTCTTGTTTACTGTTATATTAGCCTTCCCTAACGCTTCTTCTCCTTCTTTTCCTGATAAGTTTTTATTTCTCAGATCGATTAACATCATATGGTTATCCGTTCCATCAGAAATAATATTATAACCTCTTTTTACAAATGCCTGAGCCATTGCTGCTGCATTTTTCTTTACTTGAACTATATAATGTAAGAAGTTTTCACTTAATGCCTCTCCAAAAGCAATTGCTTTAGCTGCAATAATATGCTCTAAAGGTCCTCCTTGGTTTCCTGGGAATACAGCACTATCTAAAAGAGAAGACATCATTTTAAGATTACCATTTTTTAGCTTTAATCCGAAAGGATTTTCAAAGTCTTTCCCCATTAATATCAGTCCACCACGAGGTCCTCTTAAAGTTTTATGAGTTGTAGTTGTTACAATATGACAGTGAGGAATAGGGTCATTTAAAATTCCTTTTGCAATTAATCCAGCAGGGTGAGATATATCTGCCATTAAAATAGCTCCTACACTATCTGCTATCTTTCTGAATTTTTCGAAATCAATATCTCGAGAATAAGCAGAAGCTCCAGCAATAATTAATTTTGGTTGTTCTTTTTCTGCAACCTCAGCAATAGTATCATAATTTAAACGTCCTGTTTCTTTATCTACTCCATAAAACACAGGATTATATAATTTCCCAGAGAAATTTACTGGAGACCCATGCGTAAGGTGACCTCCGTGAGAAAGATCAAAACCTAAAATTTTATCTCCTGGCTTTAAACAAGCTGCAAAAACTTCAGTATTAGCTTGCGATCCACTGTGTGGTTGTACATTAGCATATGCTGCACCAAAAAGCTCTTTAGCACGCTCTATTGCTATAGTTTCGATTTCATCTACAACTTCACACCCACCGTAATAACGTTTTCCAGGGTATCCTTCAGCATATTTATTTGTTAATACAGAACCGGCAGCTTCCATAACCTGCTCGCTCACAAAATTTTCTGATGCAATTAGCTCAATACCTTCTAATTGTCGCTTTTTTTCAGCCTTTATAAGATCAAAAATCTGTTCGTCTCTTTTCATTTCGGAATATTTCGTTAAAGAATGCTCAAAAATATAAAATAGATTCGGTTAATTAATAGAAAATGCTACCTTTAAATTCTAATTTATCAAACAATAATTAACAAAATTGTCATGTCTGATACAGCAAACAATCCAAATAGAAAATCTTGGCTAACAGTTCAACCAGAATCTGATTTCCCAATACAAAATATTCCTTTCGGTGTTTTTTTAACTAGAGACGATGTAATTACTATCGGTACACGTATCGGTGATACTGCAATCGACCTTGGAGCACTGCATCAATTAGGATATTTTAATGAAATCCCATTAACAGATGATATCTTTTTACAGGATACTTTAAATGATTTTATTTCTGATGGAAAAAAAACATGGAGACTGGTAAGAAATAGAATCGCTGAGATTTTTGATATAAAAAATGAAACTCTTAAAAACAATGAAGAGCATCGAAAGATAGTCCTTTTTGGACTTGATGAAATAGAAATGCAACTTCCTGTGCAGATTGGAGATTACACTGATTTTTATAGTAGTAAAGAGCATGCTACCAATGTTGGTACTATGTTTCGTGATCCTGATAATGCTTTACTTCCTAACTGGCTACATATTCCAGTTGGATACCACGGAAGAAGTTCTTCTATTGTTCCTTCTGGTATTCCGATTCACAGACCAAAAGGACAAACGATGCCTGCCGGAGCTACGGAGCCAGTATTTGGACCATCAAAACTTGTAGATTTCGAACTAGAGATGGCCTTTATTACTACAGACGCAAATCAATTAGGAGAACCTATTCCGATTGAAGAAGCGGAAGATTATATCTTTGGAATGGTTTTATTTAACGACTGGAGTGCTCGTGATATTCAGAAGTGGGAATATGTTCCTCTTGGACCATTTTTAGCTAAAAATTTTGCTTCTTCTGTCTCGCCATGGATCGTAACATTAGATGCCTTGGAGCCTTTTAGAGTAGAAGGTCCAAAACAAGATCCACAGCCTTTACCGTATTTAATTCATGAAGGAAAGAAAAGCTTTGACATCAATTTACAAGTGGATGTAACTCCTGAAAACGGCGAGCCACTTACCGTTACCAATAGTAATTTTAAACATATGTATTGGAACATGGCTCAACAACTTACACACCATACAATAAATGGATGTAAAGTAAATAGCGGTGATATGATGGGAAGTGGAACAATTTCTGGTCCAACACCAGACTCTTACGGTTCTATGTTAGAGCTATCTTGGAGAGGTGAAAAGCCTATTAAAATGAAAGATGGAACTGAACGTAAGTTTATAAATGATGGGGATACTGTCACCATGAGAGGTTATTGTAAGAATGATAATGTTCGAATTGGTTTTGGAGAGGTTTCTAATAAACTACTTCCTCCTTACAATCCAAACAATCCAAAAAAGGTTAAGAAATAATATCTTTTTTTATAAAAATAGGCTGTCAAATTTGACAGCCTATTTTATTTTATCTTTTTAAATACTTCTTATAACACGCGCTTAAATCGCTTTCTACATATTGTCCATAATTGGGAATCTGAAAATATCCATTTTTAATATAAAGTGCAATTGCATCATGATAACTATTTCCAGTTTCTAATATTGCTTCTGAAAAACCTAGTTCTAGTGCCCATTTTTCTAATGCCAATAAAACAGTCGTAGCAATTCCTTCTCCTCTATAATCTGGATTCACATACATTCGCTTTACTTCTACTGTTGCAGCATCAAAAGGTTTTATTGCACCGCAAGCAACAGCTTCCCCATTTTTATAAACTACTATTACCTCCTTTAGGTTTTCTATTCTGTTATATTGATCATAAAACTCATGTGCATCACCGTCCATTTTAGCCAAATAGACATCTAAATGCTTCACTAAATCAATGAAATCAAGATTAGAAGCGTCGGTTTTAATTAAATGAATCATTTGCTATATAAACTCAGCAATTTTATCTGCATCTATTTGCCCATGGGATTCATTATAAACAGACTTCCCATTTTTAACTATCAATAACTGTGGACTTTCATGTATTACATTAAACTCCTGAGCAAGTGCATTAGATACATCACGGTGACTCAAGATGTCTAAATAATAAAGTTTTGCTTTTTCTTCTGAAATAGCATAAGAGTTTTCAAAATTATTAAGTGCAAACCTACTAATTCCACATCTTGTGCTATGCTTAAATATAACCACACATATAGATTTCGACTCCTCTTTAATTTCAGCAAACTGATCAGTAGCAATTAAAGGATTCCAATTAAGGGATTTATCATCTTTTTCTTCAGTTCCTCCGAAGATCGATTTAAAAAAATTCATAAATTTATAGTATAAAATTCTTATTCAAAATTTAAAACTCAAAGTAACTAATTAATTTGAGAATATAAGGCTATTTCATTAGTTGACAAAAGATAACAAAACTTACATACAGTCAAAAAGTCAGCTCATCAACTCTTAAATACGTCAAAAAGACAGTTTTTAAAAAAGGTACGTTAATTGATTATTACCAAACAAAAATAAACTATAGATATAATGAATTTAAATAATTTCACCATAAAATCACAAGAAGCCATACAGCAAGCGCAACAGATTGCGCAAGGCTATGGACACCAGCAAATAGAAAACGAACATATATTCAAAGCGTTATTTGATGTAGACGAAAATGTATTGCCTTTTCTTCTGAAGAAACTAAATGTAAATATTACGCTATTAAAGCAATTATTAGATAGCACCTTAAACAGTTTCTCTAAAGTTGAAGGAGGAGAACTTATGTTGTCTAGAGACGCAGGAAGCACACTCAACGAAGCTAGTATCATTGCTAAAAAAATGAATGATGAATTTGTTTCTGTTGAACACTTAATCTTGGCAATTTTTAAATCTAAGAGTAAAATCGCCCAGATTTTAAAAGACCAAGGTGTGACAGAGAAAGCTTTAAAAACTGCAATTGATGAGTTGAGAAAAGGAGATCGAGTAACTTCTGCCAGTGCTGAAGACACCTATAACTCTCTGAATAAATTTGCCAAAAATCTCAACCAGCTTGCAGACGAAGGAAAGCTAGACCCTGTAATTGGACGTGACGAAGAGATTCGTAGAGTTTTACAGATTCTATCTCGTAGAACAAAAAATAATCCAATGTTAGTTGGAGAGCCAGGAGTTGGTAAAACTGCGATTGCAGAAGGGTTAGCACATAGAATTATACAAGGAGACGTTCCTGAAAACCTAAAAGATAAACAGATTTTTTCTTTGGATATGGGAGCTCTTATTGCGGGAGCAAAATATAAAGGAGAATTTGAAGAGCGACTAAAAGCAGTTATTAAAGAAGTTACTACTTCAGATGGAGATATTGTTCTTTTTATTGATGAGATACACACTTTAGTAGGTGCTGGAGGTGGACAAGGAGCTATGGACGCTGCTAACATCTTAAAACCTGCATTAGCAAGAGGAGAACTTCGTGCTATTGGAGCGACTACATTAGATGAGTATCAAAAATATTTTGAAAAAGACAAAGCTTTGGAGCGTAGATTCCAAAAGGTAATTGTAGATGAACCTGATACTGAAAGTGCTATTTCCATATTGCGTGGAATAAAAGAAAAGTACGAAACACATCATAAAGTTCGTATTAAAGATGAAGCTATTATTGCTGCTGTAGAGTTATCTCAACGCTATATTACGAATCGTTTTCTTCCAGATAAAGCCATTGATTTAATGGATGAGGCCGCTTCTAAAATCAGAATGGAGATAAACTCTAAACCTGAAGATTTAGACGTTCTCGATCGAAAAATCATGCAATTGGAGATTGAGATTGAAGCTATAAAAAGAGAAAATGATGAAAGTAAGTTAAAATCGCTTAATGCGGAGTTGGCTAACTTAAAAGAAGAGCGAAATGAGATTTATGCGAAATGGAAAGGAGAAAAAGATATTGTAGATGATATCCAAACTACAAAGGAAAGCATAGAACATTTTAAAGCAGAAGCAGAACGTGCAGAACGAGATGGTGACTACGGGAAAGTTGCTGAAATTAGATATGGTAAAATAAAAGAAGCTCAAGAGAAGTTAGAAAAACTAAAAGAGCAATTAGAAGTACAGCAATCTAATGGAAGTACGCTTATTAAAGAAGAGGTTACCAATGAAGATATTGCTGAAGTAGTAGGTAAATGGACAGGTATACCTGTTACTAAAATGCTACAAAGTGATCGTGAGAAGTTATTACGCCTTGAAAGTGAGCTTCACAAAAGAGTTGTTGGACAAGAAGAAGCTATTGAGTCTGTTTCTGATGCAATTCGAAGAAGTCGTGCTGGATTACAAGACGCCAACCGCCCAATTGGTTCTTTCCTTTTCTTAGGAACTACAGGAGTTGGTAAAACTGAGCTTGCAAAAGCTTTAGCAGAATACTTATTTGACGATGAAAGTGCGATGACTCGTATTGATATGAGTGAATACCAAGAGCGTCATTCGGTAAGTAGACTTGTTGGAGCTCCTCCAGGATATGTGGGTTATGATGAAGGCGGACAACTTACAGAAGCGGTAAGACGTAGACCTTATTCTGTTGTGCTCTTAGATGAGATAGAAAAAGCGCATCCAGATACATTTAATATCTTATTACAGGTATTAGATGAAGGTAGATTAACAGACAATAAAGGACGATTGGCTGATTTTAAAAATACTATTATTATAATGACAAGTAATATTGGTAGTCATATTATCCAAGAGAAATTTGAAGCAACCAAAGACGTAGAAAGTGCAACAGAAGCTGCAAAAGTTGAAGTTTTAGGATTACTAAAACAAAGTGTAAGACCAGAATTTATAAATCGTATTGACGATATAGTAATGTTTACACCACTTACTGCAGACAATATTAAATCTATTGTACGCTTACAAATAAAAGGAATTACAAAAATGGTTGCTAAACAAAATATAACGCTAGATGCTACAGAAGAAGCTATTGCTCACTTAGCAAAACTTGGTTACGACCCACAATACGGCGCAAGACCCGTAAAAAGAGTTATCCAAAAAGAGGTTTTAAACAACCTTTCTAAGGAAATCTTGAAAGGGGAAGTCAACGCTGATAGCATAATTCTATTAGATGAATTTGATGGAGAACTAGTTTTTAGAAATCAATCTGATTTAATAGAAAATTAACATTCAAAGCGTGTAAGTTTAAAACATATTAACCGACTGATAAACTGTTAGTTAAAATGATATGTTTTTAAGATTAGGTTAGATAATTCCTCGAGAATTATTTAATTTTAAGTTGGTTGGTTAGTTAAGGCACCCGTGGTATTTATATCACGGGTGTTTTATTTTATAGATGAATGTAATAAGCATATAACAACAGAAATAACCATACGGTATCTTTAGAATTAAATTCAAGTCTCCAAAAAAGATACCTTTCAGTATTATTTATTATATTTGATTGATTATACACCTTTTACAATGACATCTAAAGCAGAGAAAACTACAGAGTTTATTATTAAAACAGTTGCTCCAATTTTCAATAAAAAGGGATATACTGCTACTAGTTTAAACGATATCACTAAGGCTACAGGACTTACAAAAGGTGCCATTTATGGTAATTTTGAGAACAAAGAAAAGCTCTCTTTATATGCTTTCGATTTCAACTCAAACACCATCCTCTCAAGGCTAGAATTATATATGAATAAAGGAGAAACTCCTTTAGAGCGTCTTATATTTTTTGTGAAATTTTATAAAAATTATTATGATTTTACAAGTGATTTTGGAGGGTGCCCAATTATAAACACAGGTGCCGATGCTAAAAATATGCATCCTGAGCTTTTAGAAAAAGTACAAGAAAGCATTAATAAAATTGAAGGTTTTATAAGTCATGAAATAAATGAAGGAAAAAAGATAGGGGAAATCCGGAATACAATAAATGGCGATGTTTATGGTAAAAGATTCTTCAGCTTAATCCAAGGAGCTATATTTATGAGTCAGACTACAAATGACAAATCTTACATAAACGACTGCTTAAATGTTATTTTAGACACCATCAATCAGCGGTTCAAGTAGTTTTTTGTTTTGGAATTTTCAGCAATAAAAATACTCCTATTAAAAATATCAGTCCTAAAATAAGAATTGATGCACGCATACTTCCTGTTATCTGCGCCATAAAACCATAAAGAAACATTCCTATTACAATCCCTATTTTTTCAGCAACATCATAAAAGCTAAAAAAAGATGCTGTGTCTTTTGTTTCTGGTAAAAATTTAGAATATGTAGAACGAGATAAAGCTTGTATTCCTCCCATCACTAGCCCTACAAAAGCAGCAGTGACATAAAACTGCTCTGGAGTGACTACAAAATAAGCAGTACAACAAAGAGCCACCCAAATAATATTTATAATAATTAAGGTTTTAATATTCCCTATTTTCTCAGAAACACGAGAGGTCAATATCGCTCCTGCTACCGCAACTAACTGTATTAATAGAATACTAATTATTAAACCTGTAGTTCTTTGGCTATCGCTTTCCCAAGCTAACTCCTCTTCTGCAAAATAAGAAGCTACTAACATTACGGTTTGAACACCCATACTATATACAAAGAATGCTGCTAGGTATTTTTTTAACCTGATATTCTCCCCTAGTTTATTCCATACTTTTTTAAGCTCTTTAAAACCATTAAAAAGTACTCCTTTTGTTATTTTCCCTTTATTACCATTCCCTTTAGGTAAATAATAAAATGAATATTGACTAAAAACTGCCCACCATACTCCTACTAATACAAAAGAGATTTTTGTTGGTTCTCCTGGTCCAGAAAATCCAAACCATTCATATTTCATAATCATTACTAAATTAAGTAATAATAGAAATACGCTTCCAATGTAGCCTAAAGAATACCCTTTTGCACTCAATCTATCTTGCTGCTCAGGATAGGCCACATCTGGTAAATATGAATTATAAAAAACTAAACTCCCCCAGAAACCAATCAATCCGAAGAAATAAATAGTTAAACTCAAATAGATATTTTCAAGATTAAACCAATAAAGTCCGATACTAGCTAACGAACCTATATAACAGAACATTTTCAAGAAAAACTTCTTATTCCCTGCATAGTCGGCAATTCCAGACAATAATGGTGTCAATACAGAAACTACCAAAAAGGCAAAAGAAGTTACATATGTAATTAAAGGACCTCTTGTAATTTCTCCTCCAAAGATGGTTATCTTTTCTATTCCAGCATCTCTAAATAGTGCCCCATAGAATAAAGGAAATATCGCGGAAGCTATTGTTAAACTATAAACTGAGTTAGCCCAATCATAAAATGCCCATGCATTAAGTAACTTTTTACTTCCTTTTTGTAATGTTGCCATAATAATAATTAAAAAGAGAGGGTCTGAAAAGTTTTCTAAGCTGTTATCAAAACAACATTAGAAATATTCAACTTTTCAGACACTCTCTCCAAATATACTTATTTATAAAACTTCTGAAGTAAAAAATATTTACTTAAATGAAGTTACACCAAACTTTGCAGCTTCTTCTTTTGCTGCTGGTGCTAATGCTTTTAAATTCTGAATTCTACTTTCGTTAGAAGGGTGTGTACTCATTATTTCTGAAGGCGCTTCTCCTCCACTTTGAGCACTCATACGCTCCCAAAGCTTAGAAGCCTCATCTGGATTATAACCAGCAATTGCCATTAAACGTAACCCAATAGCATCAGCTTCTGTTTCATGACTTCTACTAAAAGGCAACATAACTCCTACTTGAGAACCAATACCATATGCTTGATTAAAAATGTCTAAAGTTTGAGCACTACTTCCGCTCATTCCTAATGCAACATTTCCTGCTAACGCTCCATATTGCTGTAATGTAGAAGCACTCATACGCTGTGCTCCGTGATTTGCTAATGCGTGTGCAACCTCATGTCCCATTACTACAGCTATTCCTGTATCCGTTTGTGTGATAGGCAATATTCCTGTATAAAAAACTATTTTTCCTCCAGGCATACACCAAGCATTTACAGTTTCATCATCTACCAAGTTATATTCCCAACGGTAATCTTTTAAATACCCCTCATAACCATTTGCATTGAACCAACGTTCTGCTGCTTTAGCAATTCGTTGCCCTACTCTATTTATACTTTCTGCATCAGCAGTACCTTTTACAACTTTATTGGTTTGCAAAAAGTTATCGTATTCAGCAAAAGCAGTTGGAAAAATCTGATCATTAGACTTAAAGTTTAAAGTGCTCTTCCCTGTAAACGGATTCGTTGAACAACCAATTACTAACAAGATAAAAACCCCTATAGATATATACTTTTTCATTATCTTTTATTTATTATACTTACAAAATGATATTTATTTACAATACGAAAATAATAAAATATTAGAATCCTTTTATATGAAGTTGAGTAAATTCTTTCTGAATTGTCATGTTACCATCTCCATTAACCATTACTTCTTCCATAAGAATTTCTACATTATCAATTTCTACTGCATGAATTTTAAACGGCAAACCAATTAAATTTATTTTAAAACAATCATAAGGAGTTTCATATTTTCCTTCTTTAAATTGCTGTATAATTAACTGATTCTCTTTTCCTGTTAACTTAAAGGTTCTTAAGCTATAACGCCCCTTTTTATAATCATACCCATCACCAGCATCCTCAAAAACATTAGATTCTTCTTTTCCTAATTTATAATAAACATCTAATGTTAACTCTTCGATTTCTTTCTCCCCTACATATTGTTGAACAGGATATTTAGGGATAATAGCTCCTTCTTTTATAAAAATTGGAATTTTATCAATATCTGCCTCTACCCAGCATTCTTTTCCTCCTTTAGAAACCTCTCCGCCCCAGTAATTATACCAATTTCCTCTAGGAATATACATTCTTCGTCCTTTTGAATTGGGTTCTAAAATAGGACATACTAATATCTGATTTCCGAAAATAAATTCATCATTACGGTAATGTGTATGCGGATCCTCTTGATCAAAATAAACAAGCGACTTCAACATTGGAATTCCATTTTCCGTATAGTCATAAAACATGGTATATAAATACGGAAGTAATTGATAACGTAACTCTATAAATTTCCTTGTAATATTTGTCACCTCATCATCGAAAGACCAAGGTTCTTGATTTCCATGATCTCCACTAGAATGGACTCTACAAAAAGGATGAAAAACCCCTAACTGAATCCATCGAGCAAATAATTCTCCCGAAGGTTGTTCAGCAAAACCTCCTATATCACTGCCTGTAAAAGACATCCCACTCATCGCCATACGCAACACCTGCACATTTGCAATCCACAGATGTTCCCATGTAGCAACGTTATCTCCAGTCCACGAAGAAGTGTAACGCTGTGTTCCAGAATACGCCGCTCTTGTTATTACAAACGGTCGCTTTGGGAAAGAATATTTTTTAAGTCCTTCATATGTAGCGCGCGCCATTTGCATACCGTAAATATTATGTGCTTTTCTATGACTACAAAAATTACCTTCGTAATTATGGCGAACGTCATCTGGAAAAGTTTTCCCAGGAACCTCCATTACTGCAGGTTCATTCATATCATTCCAAACCCCTTTTACTCCAATATCTGCAATCAATTCTTTATACAATCCAGACCACCACTCTCTAACTTTAGGATTTGTAAAGTCAGGAAAATTACATTCTCCAGGCCATACTTTACCTTTCATATAAGGACCATCTGCACGTTTACAGAAATAATCATTTTCTACAGCCTCTTTATAAACCCAGTAATCTTTGTCGATTTTTATACCTGGATCTATAATTACTATTGTTTTAAATCCATCTTCAGCAAGTTCGGCGACCATTTTCTTAGGATCTGGAAAGTAATCTTTATTCCATGTAAAACATCTAAAGCCATCCATATAATCGATATCCAAATAGATCGCATCACATGGAATCTGCAATTCTCTAAATTTATTAGTGACTTCTTTTACTTTACTCTCTGGATAATAGCTCCATTTACATTGATGAAAACCTAAAGTCCATAATGGAGGTAATTCTGGCTTACCAGTTAAATCTGTATACCCAACAACAACTTCCGCTACAGATGGTCCATAGATAAAATAATAATTCATTTCCCCTCCATCTGCCCAAAAACTTGTTATATTTCTTCTTTCGTTGCAAAAGTCAAAATGAGTTTTAAAGGTATTATCGAAAAAAATACCGTAGGCAGTATCGTGATGCATTCCTATATAAAAAGGAACACTTTTGTATAAAGGATCTTGGTCTTTACTATACGCAAACTGATCGGTTACCCAATTCTCAATACGTTTTCCTCGGAGATTTAATTGAGAAGGCTTATCTCCCATCCCATAAAAACTTTCCGACTCTTGCGAAAACTTGCTCATTTTTACAATATTCCCTCCATACTGATAACTCTCTTCCCAATGGAAACCTAATTCATCTTCATTTAAAATATTACCATCAAGGTCTAAAATTGCTAAACGAAGGTCTTTTTTAGATACACGAACTTCCAGTTTAGAAGTATGCATGGTAAAATGATCCTCTTTCTCTTCAATTCCAAGATAATTATATCCATAAGTAGCATCATCACAGATAGCATAAGAAAAGTCTGTTTCAAAATCTTGTTCTGCAGCATACCTAAAACGCAGTACACTATCTCTTAGAAAAGAAATCTGCAGCGCCACATTATTTTTAGTATAGAATGTTATTTTATCTACCTCTTTTTTATGAGATGTAATCTGAGAAGGAAATAGGTTTCCTTTATACTCTAGTTCAGTATTAGTAATCATAAAATTGTTTTTTAAAGTCCCTTGAAAAAAAGAAAACATCAAGACTGAATACTATATTTATTTAATTTTAAAAACCACAACTGATAATGGTGGTAATGTAATTTCTACTGAATAATCTCTTCCATTATAGACAAATTCTTCTATTTGAAGCATTTTACTATTTTCAATTCCACTACCATGATATTTAGTATTATCGCTATTAAAAAGCTCTATTAAACTACCTTTAGTTGGTAATCCAATTCTATAATTCTCTCTAACTATAGGTGTAAAATTACAGACTACAATTAGATCGTTCTCCACATAATGTCCTTTACGAATATAAGAGAGAACAGAATTATTAGCATCGTCATAATTAATCCACTGAAAGCCTTCACTACTAAATTGCTTCTCATAAAGTGCAGGCTCCTCTTTGTATAGCTTATTTAAATCAGCAATAAAAGATTTCACTCCTTTATGTCCGTCATACTGCAATAAATGCCAATCTAAGCTTCTTTGAAAATTCCATTCATCAGATTGCCCAAACTCACTTCCCATAAACATAAGATTTGTTCCTGGATGTGTATACATATACCCAAAAAGCAATCTTAAATTTGCAAAGCGTTGCCATTCATCTCCAGGCATCCTACCAAAAATAGAGCTCTTTCCATGTACCACTTCATCATGACTTAATGGTAGCATAAAGTTTTCTGAAAAAGCATACGTCATACTAAAGGTAAGATCATTCTGATGATACTTTCTATGAACGGGACCTTTTTTAAAGTATTCTAGTGTATCATGCATCCATCCCATCATCCATTTCATTCCAAATCCTAAACCACCTAAATAAACAGGCTTAGAAACCATAGAAAAAGAAGTCGATTCTTCTGCAATAGTTTGTACTCCTTCAAAATTAGCGTAGACAGCTTTATTCATTTCCTTCAGAAAAGAAATAGCTTCTAAATTTTCTCTTCCACCGTAAATATTTGGATCCCACTCCCCATCTTCACGAGAATAATCGAGGTAAATCATCGAAGCTACAGCATCCACTCTTAATCCGTCGATATGAAACTTATCAAGCCAAAAAATGGCATTGCTAATTAAAAAAGCACGCACTTCATTTCTTCCATAATTAAAAATAAGGCTCTTCCAATCTGGGTGGTATCCTTTTTTTCTATCGGGATGCTCATAAAGATGAGAACCATCAAAGAATCCTAATCCATGGGCATCATCAGGGAAATGAGAAGGCACCCAATCTAAAATAACTCCTATCCCTGCTTCATGCAGTTTTTCCACTAAAACCATAAACTCTTCAGGCTTTCCGAAGCGAGAAGTAGGTGCGTAATAGCCTGTTATTTGATATCCCCAAGAAGGATCATAAGGAAACTCCATTACAGGCATGAACTCCACATGTGTAAAGTTCATTTCTTTAACATAAGAAACAAGCTCTTCTGCAAGCTCTAAATAGTTTAAAGATCTCCCAGCCTCTTCAATTTTACGTTTCCAAGAACCGATATGGACTTCATAAACAGAAAAAGGGTTATCTAGATTATTAATATTTTTTCTGTTCTCCATCCAATCGATATCCTTCCACTTATGCGAAGTATCCCAAACTACAGATGCTGTATTTGGCGATTGCTCACTATAAAAGGCAAATGGATCTGCCTTTTCAGTTTCTATATCTTGATTGTTAGAAACTATTTTATATTTATAAATGGTACCTTTTGTTATTCCAGGAATAAATCCTTCCCAAATTCCAGACTCATCCCACCTTACATGAAGAGGATGCTCTCCCTTTTGCCAATAATTAAAATCTCCAACCACAGAAACAGCTTTAGCAGTTGGTGCCCAAACGGCAAAATAGCAGCCTTTAACGCCATCTTTTTCTATAATATGAGCTCCCAACTTTTCATAAAGTCGGTAATGGGTTCCTGATTTAAATAAATCGATGTCAAATTCCGTAAATAAACTATGTGGTATCACTTTCATCATACTACAAAATAGCTATTTAAAATGGTGTTTCTATCATTGCAAAGCTTATTTTTCATCTTTTGGTTTTATTTTTTCTGCTTCTTAAATGTATAAAAAAAGGAATTAAATTTAATACATTGCAGCTTAAATCGATTTTTAAAATGTCAACTAAGAAAGAAAACTATCAGCAGACCATAAAAATTCCAAGACTAATTACCTATTCTGCAAAAACGTTACAGTTTATTTCTCCGAAGATAGCTAGTAAATATGTATCAAAACTATTTGCAACTCCAATAAAACATCCTACTCCTAAGAGAGAGCAAAAAATGAAAACTGAGGCCATTAAAGAGCCGATGTTTGTTCCATCTATAAACAGGGAGATTGTAATTTATAAGTATGGAGTAAGTTCTAAAAAGATTTTACTTGTTCATGGATGGAGCGGCCGCGGGACACAGCTTTCTAAAATTGCAGATAGACTATTAGAAGAAGGCTACAGTACGATAAGTTTTGATGGCCCTGCACATGGTCTCTCTGGTGGAAAAACTACAAATATGCTAGAGTTTATTGATGCTGTAATGGAAATCGATAAGAATTTTGGCCCTTTTGAAGCAGCCGTAGGTCATTCTTTTGGAAGCATGACACTTTTAAACACTGTAAAAAATGGACTCCAATTAAATGCTATGGTGCTAATTGGTAGCGGAGATAAAATAGATGATATTATTTACGACTTTACCTCTAAATTAGGACTAAAAGAGAAAATTGGAGATATCATCAAAACAGATTTAGATAAGCTCGCTATGGAAGATGTAAATAATTATTCAGCGAGTATTGTTGCTGAAAAAGTTGATATTCCCGTGCTATTGATGCATGATAAAAATGATTTAGACTCCCCTCTTTCCTCATCTGAAAATATCCACCAGATTTTAAAAAATTCACAACTGTATGTTAGCGAAGGACTTGGGCACCGTAAGATCCTTGGAGACCAAAAAGTAATACAGAAGCTTGTGGAGTTTATAAAAGAACATTCATAAAAAAATAGTATTTTTAAACCATTAAAAATAATGGCATAGCATTTGCAATTGATTAACAAAACAAATCATTATGAAAAAAATAATCACACTTTTATTTGTATCAGCACTTATACTTACTTCTTGTAGTGGAGAAGACGGCCGAGACGGATTGGACGGAATGGACGGTGTTAACATCGTTGGAGAAACATTTGAATACAACAATGTAAGCTTCTCTGAAACTAGCAATGTATTCGAAGCTACATTTGACCCGCCTTTAGTTGAAGGAGATGTAATGCTCGCATATAGATTAGAATCGGTTTTTAATGGTCAAGATGTATGGGAGCCGTTACCAACAGTATTCTTTAATCCCGATACTGGAGACGACTTAAGACACCGATTTAACTTTACCCTAAGTGATATCAATATTATTGCTGAAACTTCAAATTTTTCAGCTTTTGGGGAAGATTTATTAAGCAATCAGACTTTTAGAGTTGTTATAGTACCTTCAGATTTAATTAACGAGGTTGATACTTCTAATATCAATGAAGTTATGGAAGCTGCTAATATTAGCACTATACAGAAAATGAATTAAAAAAATAAATAATATATTCTTAAAGCTCGAAGATATCTTCGGGCTTTTTTTATACAATAGTTATTCCTTACGCTCTTTCTGAATTATAACATTCATAAAGGCATATAATTCGTGCATTTCTTTCTTACTTGAATTTTTCCCTACGCTTCCTATAAAATACAATGCTATCCATATTAAAACTAATAGCATCATAATACTCAATTGCATGCTATAAGTTTTATCTAAAGACCAATTTGTATAAGCCCAAACAGCAATTCCTATAAATAATGCCGCAACCATAAAATGAAAGAACATAAATAAACTCCAAACGGTAGGATTGGGTCCAAAGAGTCCGTACAACAAACTAGAATTTTCATCTATAGCATTAATCTCTAAATGCAATTGTGGAGACCAAAAATGTTGCTTTGCCTTAGGATATTTTATAAATACATGATCATCGATACGAGTAATTATAAAATCTTGTTGTGTTACTTTACTATTTTCAAAGGTCTTTAAAACAGTTTCACTCCTTAAAGGTAATTCCTTTTTAAACCTTGGTCTTAAAACAATCGTGTTAGTTGTAGACATTTATATATTAATTTTTTAGCCTATAAATTATAATATCTCTAAAAGTAACTTATATAAAGTATAAATTTGAAAGGAATTTAAAACTAATTCGACTAAAACTTCGTAAGTAACCTTAAAATACACATTATTTATATGAAAAATATATTTCTCCCTTTTATTCTTATTTTACTGTTTAGCTGTAATACTAAAGCTCAAGATAATAAACACGAAGCTAATACTAAAGAAGGCTCTAAATTTCCTATTTCTAAGACTGATGCTGAGTGGAAAGAAATACTCACTCCAAATGAGTATGCTGTTTTACGAAAAGCTGCAACAGAGCGTCCTTTTACGAGCGACCTTCTGGAAAACAAGCAAACTGGAACATACGTGTGCGCTGCCTGCGCTACTCCACTATTTAGAAGTGAACATAAATTTAAATCTGGTACTGGATGGCCTAGTTTCGATAGAGCTATAAAAGGAAATGTAGCCTATGGGGTTGATAATAAGATTGGTGTTCCTAGAGACGAAGAACATTGTGCAAAATGCGGTGGACATTTAGGACATGTATTTGATGATGGACCGAGAGATACAACTGGAAAAAGACACTGTATAAATGGAGTCGCTTTAAATTTTGTTCCAGACGAAAAATAAAATTTACAGTATATAATTACTATATGATTAGCAGTTACTTTTCTATTTAAAACACAGAAAAGTAACTGCTTTTTCTATATAGCAAAACGTTTGATTATATACTTAAAAAGTTTTGAGAAAAGTAATCCCAAAATCATTCCAATAGATATACCTGTTATTACATCTAATGGATAATGTACTCCTATATAAATTCTACTATAAGCCACTGTAATTCCCCATATTACCAAAACCATTGGTAACCATTTATAATTTTTATTCAAAAGAATAGAAAAGAAAGTAACTACTGCAAACGAATTAGATGCGTGTGCAGAAAAGTACCCAAACTGTCCGCCACAATATGATTTTACTAACCTCATTAAAGGAACAATATTCTCCTCATGGCAAGGTCTTAGTCGTTCAAAACCATATTTAAAGGCATTAGCTAATTGATCTGTAACACCTATCATTAAAGCAACTAATACTAAAACTACAATCGTTTTTTTCCATTTTAATGTACGAAGACATAAAATGAGGAGAAAAACATATAAAGGAATAGAAGACCATTTATCAGTCATAAACATCCAAAAGGCATCATACGGCTCACTCCCTAGTCCGTTTAAGTATAAAAAAAGCTGCTGATCTTTATCTATTAACGTCTCCATATTCTATGCATCTCCGTATCTACTCACCTCACGATCGTAGAACTGATTTGCTGCTTCAATAAGACTCTCCGCTTCTGTCGTAAGTTCTTTTTCATCTTCAGCAGAAAAATCTTCTAACCATTCTACTTCGTCATTCTCAAGGTTAATTATAAACTGCGGATATTCTGTATGAATTATAAAGATAGCATCTGGATAGTCCGTGTTATCTCCTAATATAAATTTTGGTAATTCCATTTTTAAGTAATTATTTCTTGTTATTTCTGAATATTTAGTCCTTCTATTATATAATGTACTTCTCCCCTTTAAAGGAACTTATTCCTGCGAAGCAATGAGTTTTTTTGTTAGATAATTAAATCTAAAGTACAAAAATATCGCGGCAATGGTGAGTCCTGATAATAAACCAATCCAAATACCCATATTTCCTAATGACGTTTTTAGTCCTAAATAATAAGAAATCGGGAAACCTATAACCCAATACGCTATAAAAGTGATTATCGTAGGGATCTTAACATCTTGCAAACCTCTTAATGCTCCTAAAAATGTTACTTGAAGTCCGTCAGAAATTTGAAAAAAAGCTGCTATCAATAGTAATTGTGCTGCTACCGTAATTACTTCCGTATTGTCTGCGATGTTTACCAAATCGTTTTGATCCAAATAAATAGTAGGAAGCCAATGTCTAAATACAATAAAGAAAAGAGCAAATACAACTTCTATTAAGAACGTTAGAAAAAATACAGATATTGCTATTCTACGGAGTTCTTTATAGTTATTTAATCCTTTTTGATTTCCAACTCTAACCATTGCAGCTACACTTAGACCTACTCCAACCATGTACGTCATACTAGAAAGGTTTAAAGCGATCTGATTTGCTGCTTGTGGATTTTTACCTAATACACCACTTAGCCATACTGCAGATGTAAAAATAGCAACTTCAAAAAACATTTGTAAAGCGGAAGGAAGTCCTAAGTTCACAATTTTATTCATCATAGATTTCTCTATAACCTTCCACTTAAAGTTAGTTATATATTGACTAATTCTAGAATTATTTTTGAAAAGCCACCATAAGAAAATTACCATCATAAATCGTGAAACTAGCGTTCCAATAGCTGCTCCAATGATTCCGAGTTCTGGAAATCCAAACTTTCCAAAAATGAATAAATAATTCAATACTATATTTACCACATTAGCAACAATGGTTGCATACATTGGGTATTTTGTAGCAGACAAGCCATCCGAAAATTGCTTTAGTGCTTGAAACATAATAAGAGGAACTAAAGAAAATGCTACTAAATCTAAATATGGTAATGCAATTTCTACCACTTCACGTGGTTGATCCATAAGATACATTAGTGGCTTTGCAAAAAGTAAGACTACAAAAAGTGCTAAACCAATAATCGTACTTAGAAACAGTCCGTGTTTTAAAGAAGACCTTCCCATTTCTATATTTCCAGCTCCATCGGCTTCTGCTACCAAAGGAGTTATCGCTGTAGAAAAACCAATCCCTAAAGACATCGCTATGAATATAAAACTATTCCCTAAGGAAACTGCCGCTAATTGTGCTGTTCCCAATTGCCCTACCATTATATTATCTGCAAAAGCAACAAATGTATGCCCTAACATTCCTAATATAACTGGGAATGATAATTTTAAATTATATGCAAATTCTTTAGTGTATTGTTCTAAAATCATGAAGCGTTTTTGAAAGCGCAAAGATACATTTTACGGTTATGTTGTCCTAATGAAAGATTGGTTTTAGCTTTCTTGTTTAATTACAATAATAAAAACTCACAAAAACCTGAATTCCAAAAGAATAAATACAAGCATAAAAGCTTTTAAAAATGTATCTAAAATTCAAAGTTGAATTATAAAAAACGTTCGGAACCATATTACAACATTAGTCATAAACAAAGAGAAAGCATGTTTTATATTTCTGAAGTTTATGCCTTTTTAGCTTCTTCCCAAAAGACATCCATTTCCGCTAATGTCATATCTGAAAGTGGTTTCCCAAGGTCTTTAGATTTAGCTTCTAAATATTGAAAGCGCTTGATAAATTTTTTATTAGTGCGCTCTAAAGCATCTTCAGGATTAATCTTTAAAAATCTAGCATAATTAATCATTGAAAACAGAACATCTCCAAATTCGGCTTCCATTTTATCATGATCTTGCTTATCTACTTCTACTTGTAACTCTCCAAGCTCTTCCTGTAATTTTTCAAAAACCTGTTGTGGCTCTTCCCAATCAAAACCTACTCCTGCTACTTTATCTTGTATTCTACTTGCCTTTACTAATGCTGGTAAACTTTTAGGAACTCCTTCAAGCACACTTTTCTTTCCCTCTTTCAGCTTTAATTTCTCCCAATTTTGTTTTACCTCTTCTTCATTTTCTACTTTAACATCACCATAAATATGTGGATGACGGTGAATTAATTTTTCAGAAATTCCATTGGCTACATCTGCAATATCAAAATCACTTGTTTCACTTCCAATTTTGGAATAAAAAACAATATGCAATAATAAATCTCCAAGCTCTTTTTTTACTTCCTCAAGGTTATTATCTAAAATAGCATCACCAAGCTCATATGTTTCTTCAATAGTTAAATGCCTTAAGGTTTGTAACGTTTGCTTTTTATCCCACGGACATTTTTCTCGCAACTCATCCATTATTGTTAAGAGTCGGTCTATTGCTTGTAATTGATCTTGTCTGGTATTCATAAATTATCTATTGACTAAGTGCTACTTTCTTGTAATTTTTATACTGTAAATAACGCCTTTTTGCTTCAGAAAAAACAGGAAACTCTTCTCCTTTTTTCTTGTTTAGAATTGCAATTTGGTAAGTTACTCTCCATAAGAATAACATTTCTTTCCAAGCGTCAAAAAGTTTATAGTTAGGATCATATATGTGTGTAGGCTCTGCTCCCACTCCATTTACTTCTAGAATTTTAAAATTTTCACCCCTTTTTAAGTCTTCTATAGATTTTGCCCGAATATCAAATCTTCCATAATAAAAGCCTTCCATTTTTGAGCATAACTGATCAAAAGTTTTTAGGAGTGAAGTATCTAAAATAGCATTTCCATTGATGAATTTTGTTCCTCGATTGTGATTTCCTATCACTTCAAGGGTAAAACACTCACCATTATCCAATACTTCATTCCATTTATCTAAAAACTTAACTTTTAGCCTTTCATATTGAAGAAAAGCTCTTGGATTTGCCATAATAAGTTCAGAAAATGTACTTCTTCCATCTCCTGTAATCGACAAAAATTCTTTTAATGTTATAGAAGGAATATTACCGTGAGCTTCATTAGGATATCGATAATAAAAAATACCGACTTCAACCGAATAATCTATATATTCTTGAACAAGATAAGATGCTTCTTTAAAGTTAACATTCCTCAATTCATCTTCATTCATACAACGCTGAACGAGTACTCCTCGAAAACCAATATTAGGTTTTATAATTATAGGGTATGATAAATGATTTGCAGCAATTAACTGTCTTATTTTATCCATGCTAGTTCCTTTTGCTATGTAACAAGCCTTTGGACGATGTTCTTCGGGTACTAATCCTAAAGTTTTATATTTTCTATCACTTAAAATAAACCCTTCTTTAATAGCTGGATTTACCTTTAAGAAAAAGAATAAGCTCTTAGCTTTAATTGAAAGATAGAAATGTTGAAAAAAAACAGGAATATATAAAATCCACATAGGCCAATACTCCCATGAATTCAACTTTATATACCATTGCTTTATTTTCATCGCCTACTTATAAACGGAAGTTTTGTGTCTTTTACAACTAATATTGTAATACAGCAAATCATCACTACACATGCTAAGATAAACAAAGTTCCTCCATCATTATTATAATTAATTCCAATAATAGCAATATGAGAAAAAATTGCACCTACCATTAAACCAATACCTAGCAAAGCTCCAATATGGGATGTTTTTCTAAATATTAATAGCAATGCAGTTATCAATTCAAAACAACCTAAAGCGATTCTTCCAAACGGTTCAACTCCTAATTCTGTGAAGAGTTTTATACTGTCAGGATGTGCTGAAAATTTAAAATATAAACTTTGAATTAATAAAATAGCTGCTATAATAGCAGCAACACGTTCGATATAATACTTCTTATTTTTCATAAAGCTTACGCTTGTATTAAGTTACTTCCTAAGAAAATCTCACAAAGCTAATTGTAGAAAATAATACAAACAAGATACCTTTTTATAAGGGAAACCCACTAAATATGAACACATTATTTACATAATTATTTCTTTACCAAACTATTACCAAGACTTTTAATAGCATCAATTCTATTAAAATAATCTATTGAAAGTCCTTCAGCGTTCTTAAATAGTTGAGTTGTGCTTACGGTTTCTACTTGTGGCTTTTTTAATAAGAAAAGTTCGTTATCATGAAGGTTTAAAATAGTATTTGATGTAACATTTTGTTCAGCAATAAAACTTTCGAACATATTTAATTTAAGATCATGCATTTTTTGATCATAAAGACTTGAAGAAGACCAAAGATGCGGTATCGATTTACTTAAAAATTGAATGTGTTTTTTAGTTCCGTCCCAAACTAACACTTGCAAAAAATCATCAATGAGAATTAAGGTGAATGGCTCTATGTTAGCTAACGAAACTGATTCTATAAATTCTAAGAACGAAGCATCCTTAAAAGACTCTAAAACAAAGTGCCCCCTACTTTTTGTATAATGAGTTTTCCTTTCATGCTTAATAAAACCTCCATTTAACAGGCAAGCAACTTTTGTAGTACCATTTGTAGCAATCCATGTACCTCCCTTTTCTTCATCTATAGGCGCTTTTAACACTACATTTTTAGCGACCTTTATAGTTTGTGGAGGCAATGTCTTTCTATTTGGATCTTCATCTCGATTAGAAGTAAGGTAAAAACCCTCTTTGGTAGGAATATAGCTTACTGTGCACATATATTTTTATTTCTAATGGTAGAAACCGCAACCCCAACAGATTCATCTAAAGTAATGAGAGGGTCTAACGCTTTTATACCGATTTTAATAATTGCAAGATGATGTATTGTATGTTCGATATTATAAATGAGCTCTCTTTTAACAGAAGTTGCCACATCTATTTTATTTAAAGAATCTAAAGTGCAATAACTCGTCTGTAGTACCAAGTCGACATTCAGGCTGAGTTTATTTACTTCTAATAAAATCTCATCTATTATTTTAATACAATATTCTGGTGATACTTCAAGTTCCGAATCACGCTCACGATTATCGTAATTAACAATTCCACTTTCAATGCCAATTAGTAGACATTGATAAAACTCTATAATATGGCGAGCATGCATTCCTATTGAAGAATCGCTCAATAATGCTATAGGTTTTACAAATTGTTCTGAAGAAAGTTCTAGAATACTATTTTTAAGATGTAATAAATTTATTTTAACAGTGTCATGAATCATCGGACAGTTATATTTTAACATAAGTGTTTCTAAAATTAGAATCCTTACATAATAAATTTACTAAAAAAGGGAGTTTGCAAATTTGCAAACTCCCTTTTTTATCAACATACTTATAAAACGTTCTATTCTGAAGCTTTATCTGCAGTAACTTCCGCTGCTTTCTCTTCTTCAGTTGTTTCTGCTTCGAAGTTGTTTAATCCTTTATCATGAAGTAAGTTATACCATTGTATTACTTTTTTAATATCACTAGGATATACTTTATCTTCATCATAGTCAGGAAGTACTTCAAAAAAGTACTCTTCCAATTTTATTTTAGAATCTTTGTGACTAATGCTTGTTTTCTCTCCATTTTCTTTCTCCTTGATCTTATTGAGAACATCACGAAGAGGAACTTCTTCCGTTAATGTATAGATGGCTATTTCTGAAAGTAAGCTAACGTTATTTCTTAAACCTACACTTATCTTCTTTCCATCCAACAATGATTCAGCAACAAAACCTGATCTAGTTTGTGCCTTTAATTCATAAAGTCCTGGTTTCCCTGAAATGGCTAATATCTTATCTAAGCCCATAAATTATAATTTTTTGAGATCGCAAATATCAATGCTTTGGTTATATTATCAAAACGTTTAACGTGCTTTTTTAGCATCTGGAAAACGCATTTTGTAATCTATTCTTATTTTTCCTTTTGAAATATTAGTAAGCTTTCCTTTTAGAAGTCTTTTTTTAAGAGAAGATATCTTATCTGTAAATAAAATTCCTTCAATATGATCGTATTCATGTTGAATTACTCGTGCAGCCAGTCCATTATACTCCTCGACATGCTTATTAAAATCTGCATCGTAGTACTCAATTTTAATATTTGCTTTTCTAGAAATATCTTCACGGATATCTGGAATACTTAAACACCCTTCATTAAAAGCCCACTCCTCTCCAGTTTCTTCAACAATAGTAGGGTTTATAAACGCCTTTTTGAGAGACCTAAGTGATTCTTTTTCTTCTTCTGAAAGATCATCATCATCAGCAAAAGCAGAAGCATCTATTACAAACAAACGTATTGGTAATCCTACCTGTGGTGCAGCTAAACCAACTCCATAAGCATTATACATGGTCTCGAACATACTATCAATAAGTTCGGCCAATTTAGGGTATTCTTGTGGAATGTCTTTAGCTACCTTTCTTAGAACAGGATCACCATATGCTACAATTGGTAATATCATAATAACTATTAAAATTAAGATTGCAAAAATACAAAGTAATTCTAATAATGCTATGGAAAGTCGTAAAAGATGCCGATTTAATTACTAATTATATCGAAAGTTATTTAACGATTACCTTTTTTGTGGTTTGAAAACTAGAAGCTGAAACATTTAAAAAATAAACTCCTGTATCCATATCAGAGATACTAAAAGTAAATGTAGTACGTTCTGTTTCTAGCGTTTTTACCATTGTACCTGTAATATCGTAAAACGTTAATCGTTTTACTCCATTTCCAGCCATGTTAATATTTAACATATCTTTCTTATTAACTGGATTCGGGTAAACTTTTAATGAATCGTCTTGAACAGATTTTTCATCGTTGTAAAATGCTAACATACTTTCCAAAGACCATTGTGAGTCGTTTGGATTAGTGAGAGGGTTCGCGGTTAATGACTTTGTGTGGGGCACAATCATTTCAACTTTATTCGCCATAAGAGGAAAAACAAGTTGCATAAAAAAGCATAAGATTAGGGTAATTCTCATTTCATTCACTTTAATTTTTTGATTTAAAAAAGCCTGTTTAGGCGTATAATAATCTAATTATCAAACACAAAGTTAATAAAAAATGAGTACTAATTTAAATTCTACCTAAAATAAATATCAATTACATGTAAATAGTTTATTTACTATAAAGGTAAGATTGTAAAATTACTGTAGCACTTACCTCATCCAGTAACTCTTTATTACGGCGTTGTTTTTTCTTTACACCACCATCTATCATACTTTGAAAAGCAATTTTAGAAGTAAAACGTTCATCAACGCGCTCTATGGGAAGATTAGGTAAACTTGCTTTTATTTTCTCTATATAAGTAATAATTACTTGCTCTACATCAGAAAATTCATTGTTTAAACGTTTAGGTTGCCCAACAACTATTAATTCAACATTTTCTTTTTCTGTATATTCTTTCAAAAATGATAATAGCTCTGGAGTCTTTACTGTTGTTAAACCAGAAGCAATAATCTGAAGCTCATCTGTGACTGCTATTCCCGTTCGCTTTTCACCAAAATCTATTGCTAAAATTCTACCCATTATAGATGTTTTGTACAAAAATAACCTTTTAAATAGAGTTAATACTTAAATAGTAGTTATTAATACGATCAAAATCACAATGTGGTTTTTAAAACAAAATGTTATAAAATGTTATAGTTGTAAAATAGTAAGGGAAATAGAAGGAACAGTTTTATATTTGCAACAAAATTTTAGTTTACATGAACGAGATACGTACAATCATAGAAAATGCCTGGGAAAACAGGGACTTATTAAAAGACGAAAATACAGTAAAAACTATTCGAGAAGTTGTTTCTTTATTAGACGAAGGAAAACTTCGTGTTGCAGAACCTACAGAAGATGGATGGCAAGTAAACGAATGGGTGAAAAAAGCTGTTGTATTATATTTCCCAATTCAAAAAATGGAGACTTTAGAAGTTGGACCTTTAGAGTTTCATGATAAAATTCCATTAAAGAGAAACTATGCGGAGAAAGGGATTCGTGTAGTTCCAGCTGCTGTTGCAAGACATGGAGCTTATATTTCTGCTGGTACGATATTAATGCCTAGCTATGTAAATATTGGTGCTTATGTAGATGAAGGTACTATGGTAGATACATGGGCAACAGTAGGAAGTTGTGCACAAATTGGTAAAAACGTTCACTTAAGTGGCGGTGTTGGTATCGGCGGGGTTTTAGAACCGTTACAAGCTGCGCCTGTTATCATTGAAGACAATGCTTTTATTGGTTCTAGATGTATTGTTGTTGAAGGAATCCGTGTAGAGAAAGAAGCTGTTTTAGGAGCTAATGTTGTATTAACCGGTTCTACAAAAATTATTGATGTTACTGGAGATGAACCTGTAGAAATCAAAGGATATGTTCCTGCTAGATCGGTTGTTATCCCTGGAAGTTATACTAAAAAATTTCCAGCTGGAGAGTTTAATGTTCCTTGTGCATTAATTATCGGTAAACGTAAAGAAAGTACAAATAAGAAAACATCATTAAACGATGCACTACGTGAATACGATGTTGCTGTTTAATTAGTTTTTCAATAATATACAACCTTAAAAATCCAAACCTTTTTTTATAAGAGGTTTGGATTTTTTTATGTTCTTTGAAGACAATATCTTTACAAAAATTTAAAGTTTGAGCACAGTAAAAAAATTATCTGCGGTTATTATAACCTACAACGAGGTCAATTATATTAAAGATTGTATTGAAAGTGTTCTTTTTGCTGATGAAATTATCGTTGTAGATTCTTTTAGTACTGATGGAACTTGGGAATATCTTGAAAGTCACCCCAAAGTTACTGCTATTCAACATCCATTTGAAGATTTTACAAAACAAAAATCATACGCTTTAAGCTTAGCTAAAAATGATTGGGTGTTATTCATTGATGCAGATGAGATCATAACTAAAGAATTACAGTCAGAAATACAAACGGTACTTAAAAACCCTTCAAAAGAAGCTTACTACATATATCGTTCTTTTATAATGCTAGGTACACCCCTACGCTTTAGTGGTTTCCAAACAGACAAAGTTTATCGCTTATTTAATAAAATGTATGTGAAATTTAATCCAGAAAAAACAGTCCATGAAGATTTAATTGTTAAGGGTTCCTCTGGAGGTTTAAATGAAAAATTAGAACATCATTTTTTTAAATCCTATAAAGATTACAAAAGGAGGATGTTATTATATGGCACCTACAAAGGAAAAGAATTATATAAAGCCAAATTAAATCCTAATTTTTATCATTTAAACATAAAACCTGCTTATAAATTCTTAACACATTACATCATCCGATTAGGTTTTTTGGATGGAAAGAATGGATTTATAATTTCAAAATTAAATGCCCTTAGCGTTAAAGAAAGGTATCTTGAAATAAAAAGATTAAAGAAACTCAATTCCTAATTTTTTTAATTCCATATGGTGTAAATACAGTTTTATCACGCTTAGTTTCTTTTCTTATTTTTTTATTAGTAATTAGCATTTCTGACTTAACATAACCACGCTCATGAAATAAATGCAATGCTTTTGTACTATATCTTAGCTGAATGGGTTTAACACCTAAATTCATTAACCTTTCTCCAAACTCTCTATCCTCCCCTCCATATTGCATTCGTTCATCGAAACCATTTATAGCTAATATATCATCTTTCCATGCCGAAGCATTATTTCCATCCCATGTGGCCTTTGTTGGGGACAGCTTATTTAACAATGTCTCTTTTATACCTTTAGCAGTTATTTTATATAATTTATCTGTTTTAGAAACTCCATTAGTCAATAACCAATCTTTTGTAAAACACTCTTGCTGGATAATATTTGCTTTAGTTAACTCGTTCGAAGTTTGCAAAGGGATTTTAAAACTTCCCCCCGAAAGAAAAAAACCTTTTTTTCGAGTATTTAAATGTAAAGCTAACATATCATTTCTCACAACACAATCACCATCTGTCATAAATATATAATCAGAATCACATTGTAAAATAGCCTTATTTAAAATTTTAGTTTTCTGAAATCCATCATCCTCATGCCATATATGTTTAATCTTAAGATGACTATTTTTTTTAAAGGAATTAATTAAATTGAGTGTTTCTTCTTCTGATCCATCATCTGCGATGATAATCTCAAAATTTTGCATCGTTTGAACCTCATAACTCCAAAGTACCTTTTCTAGCCATCTTGGCTGATTATAAGTACTAATTATCACAGAAACATTAGTCTCCATCCTATAAAAACTTTTCTCGGTACCATTCCACTTGCGCTTCTAATCCAGCTTCAAAACTAGTTTCTGGCTCATAAGCCAATAACTTTCTAGCCTTATCTATCAATGCAGTAGTACGTAATTGATCTCCTGGACGCGGTGGAGTAACTTCTATTCTTGCCTTAAGACCTATTATTTTTTCAATAAGTTCAATTCCTTGCTGGGTAGTATATTCAATATCAGATCCTATATTAATAATCTCTCCGTTTATTTTTTTCTCCTTCCCTATCACAGCAGCCATTCCCTTTACAATATCTCCAACATATGTAAAACTCCGAGAATGCTTTTCGCTTCCTTTAAAAAGAGGAAATTCTGTCTGATCGTAAATAGATTTGATCAACTTTGTATATAACTTCTCTGGACGTTCTCTCGGTCCATAAACTGAATATAACCTTAAAGAACAAGCATTTAATTTACCCGCACGCTGTTCTCCTAAAGCCAGTTGCTCTGCAGCCAATTTTGTAGTTCCATAATAGGAAACCGGCATCGGAACAGCTGTTTCCGGTAAAGTTGCTTCTTTCCCATAAATAGAAGACGTTGCAATGTTAACAAACAATTTAAGATTAGGAGATGTTTCTTTTACCCAATTTAATAAATTCTGAGTAGCAAAAATATTATTCTGAACATACTCATTTAAACTTGTAGTTGCAGAAATACCAGGCTGTGCAGCAAAATGAAATATATAATCGAAATCTGTTGGAAGCTTTTCTTTTAAGCCATCATTTAAATCTACCTCTATAAAAGTAACACCGGCTTTTTCAATATCTATTGAATTAAGTTTCTTTAAGGCAGGATCATAATACGAAGAAAAATTATCGACCCCATACACTTGGTGACCTTCATTTGCAAAATATTCTGCGGTATGAGAACCTATAAAACCAACTGCACCTGTTACTAATATTTTCATTATCTATCCGAAAAATTATTTACTTGATTTATATAAAATGGGGTTCAAATTTTCATCATTATACATCTTCATTTGCTTGTAAACTTTCATATACTTATCCCCATTTTCTATATCGGTAAGTAGTTGATCTATTGAACCTGATAAATCTTGTTTTTGCTCTAATAAAACAGTTAGTTTATCTCTGCATTCCTGTGTATGTTTAGGACTTACACCCAACCTATCCACTTCTTCTCGCATATGATAAATTTTAAGAGCCAAAATGGAAAACCTGTCTATTGCCCAAGCTGGACTTTCTGAGTTTATTTGAGCATTCTCTTTTGCTTTAACATTTTTATATTTATCTAAAAAATAGCTATCAATAAACTCAACCACATCTGTTCGCTTTTGATTAGAAGCATCTATTTTTCTTTTCAATGTTAACGCATCAACAGGGTCTATATTAGGATCTCTAATAATGTCCTCATAATGCCACTGCACAGTGTCAATCCAATTCTTTAAATACAAAAGATACTCTATAGAACCTTTAGAAAATGGATTTTCACAATGTTGATTTACATCATCTTTAATATGGTAATTAGAAATACTTTTTTCAAATATTTCATAAGCAAGGTCACTAAACATAATTTTCAAATTTGGTAACAAAGATAAAATTATTATAATTCATATAAGACATGAAAAATAAACATCTTTATACTTTTTGATTGTTGGTATAGTATTTTGTCGTTTTTTTGTATTAAATATGAAACTGATTTGAAGGTATTAATAATTCAACAAAAGATGATTGGAGATGTACTCACAAGTTCTATTCTTTGTGAGAACATAAAAAGAGAAAACCCTAATTCTACTATTCACTATATGGTACATTCTCATACAATTCCTGTTATTTTAAACAACAACAAAATTGATGCTATCATCAATTTCAAACCTATTTATAGAGAAAATAAAAAAGAACTCTTTAAGTTAATAAAAAAACTAAATAATGAACACTATGACGTTATAATTGATGTCTATGGAAAAATAGAAACTAACATAATTTCTTTTCTTTTGAATGCCGATAAAAAAATTGCATATTATAAATGGTATACTAAAAACATATACACACATCCTATAAAGCGAAATACAGAATTTAATAAAGAAATAAGCAATACCATTATTAATAGATTACAACTACTTGCACCAATTTATCCAGAAAATAATATTGAAGATTACATAACAACACCAAAAATATATTTAACAGATAGTGAGAAAGAAGAAGGTAAACTCTTCCTTCTCAAAAATAACATTAATTTAAAGGTACCTATCTACATGATTTCTATATTAGGTAGCAGTCCTAACAAAAGTTATCCTTTAGACTACATGGCAGAAGTTATTGACCAAATTGCTTCACAAAATAGGAATGCAGTTATTTTATTTAATTATATTCCTAAACAACTATCTGAAGTAAATAAAATATATGAACTGTGTAACAAAAGCACTCAACAGCAAATAAAAAAAGAAGTTTATGCTCCTTCATTAAGAAACTTTTTAAGCATCTTAAATTATTGCACTGCAATTATAGGGAATGAAGGCGGCGCGATTAATATGGCTAAAGCTTTAGATATCCCTTCATTTGCTATTTTTTCGCCCTGGATTGATAAAAAAGAATGGGCTACAGAAAACTCTCAAATACACCAAAGTGTGCATTTAGCAGACTACCTCCCTAAACTATTCTTAAATGATGATTTAAAAAAAGTAAAAAATGATCATTCATATTTTTATAAAGAGTTTAAGCCTACCTTTTTTTTAAATGAGTTAAAAAAATTTATAACTAATTAAAATGAGAATACTACATATAACTACTATTGTAGAATGGAGAGGTGGTGATGCTCAAATGCTAACCACTTACAACCTAATGAAAAATTATTCTGACGTAGAACAGTTTATTCTTTGTCCTGTAGGCTCTGTTTTATCAGATAAACTAAAAAAAGATGAAGTTAAATATTATACTGCTAGTCGAAAATCAAAACAATCATTCAAATTTGCACGTGAGATTTGGCGAATAGTAAAACAAGAAAAAATAGATATCATTCATGTCCATGATTCTAACGCATTTTCATTAACACTGCTAATCATTAGATTTTTACCAAACACTAAACTTGTATATTCAAGAAAAAGAAATAATCCCATAAGTAATAATTATTTTAAAAAAATCAAGTATAATCATAAAAGAATAAATCAAATTGTATGCGTTTCCAATGCAGTAAAAGATGTTTTTCGTCCTATACTAAAAAAGATGGATCATGTAGTTACCATATACGATGGAATAGATGTGAAAAAATTTGAATTAAATAAAAAAGAGGATGTTTTAATAAAGGAATACGGATTAGCTGAAGAAACCACTATCATTGCAAATATTGCAAGCTTAACAGAACAAAAAGATATTACAACTTTTATTGATGCAGTAGAGATTATAGTTAATTCTACTCAAAGAAAAATTCAATTTTTTGTAATTGGAGATGGGGAGTTAAATGAAGAATTGACAAAGTATAAACAAAAAAAAGGACTTAATGAGAAAATTATTTTCACAGGCTTTAGAAACGATATCCCAAAAATATTACCGGAAATAGACATTCTTATGATGTCCTCAATTGTTGAAGGATTACCTCTTAGTATTTTCGAAGCTTTTGCTGCAAAAGTTCCTGTAGTCTCTACAAGTGCAGGAGGTATAAAAGAAGCCATTAAGCAAAAAGAAACAGGAATGATCTCACCCATCAAAGATTCAAATGCTTTAGCTCAAAATGTATTGTGTCTATTGGAAGACCCTAAATTAATTGACTATATAGTTGAGTCGAGTAATATATTGGTTAATCAAAATTTCACTTTAGAAGTAATGAAGAAGAACTATTATAAAATGTATAAAAATGTGTATAATAAATAATGACGATAGCACTCATCATAGCAACTTATAATTGGTCTCAAGCGTTAACTCTTGTGCTTGAAAGTGTTGCTAAGCAGACCTTTGTACCTGATGAAATTTACATTGCAGACGATGGATCGAAACCATTAACAAAGGAAGTAATATTAAATTTTATAAAAAAAAACAAACATCTAAATATACATCACATATGGCATGAAGACTTAGGTCACCGAAAATGTATTTCATTAAACATGTGTCTCAAAAAAATTAAATCTGATTATGTAGTTCAAACTGATGGTGATTGCATATTGCATAAAAACTTCATAGAAGACCATTCTTATTTTGCGAAAAAAAGGCAATTTATTTGTGGAAATAGAGTTATGCTGTCAAAAGTCATCACTAATCAACTTATTCAGAAAAAAATTCCTCCTTCACTATTGGCTTTAAATTTTGGTGGTAAATTTAATTTTAAATATCAATATCGAAACTACAAACTAGCTAAGAAAAAATCAATTACTTCAAAAAAAAATAGAGAGAGTGTGCCTTTTGGATGCAATATGTCATACTGGAAAAGTGATGCAATAAAGATTAATGGCTACAATGAATTATTCTCTGGGTGGGGGCCTGAAGACTCCGAGTTCACTCAAAGGCTTTCAAACGCTAATATAAATATGTTACAAATTAAACATGCAGCTATTATATATCATTTATACCATGAAATTTTATCAAAAAATATGTTAGAGTATAATATTAGCATACTTGAAGATACAATATCAAAAAAGACAACAAAGTGTAACAAAGGAATTATTCATTTTTAGCTTAAAATATTAAAAATGCAAGAAGAAATAAAAAAAACTCTTGAAGTCCTTAATAATGGTGGACTAATACTCTACCCTACAGATACTGTTTGGGGAATAGGCTGCGATGCTACCAATGAAGAGGCTATTAAAAAGGTTTATAAACTCAAACAAAGAGACGATAGCAAAGCGCTTATCTGTTTAGTTTCCGACACTAGAATGCTACAAAAATACGTCTACGAAATCCCTGATGCGGCTTATGATATTGTAGAACTTGCTGATAGACCTACCACTATTATATATGACCAACCAATCAATGTAGCAAAAAATCTTGTTGCTGAAGATAATACTTTAGCTATTCGTGTTGCTTCTGATGAATTTTGCCAAAAATTAATCAGACAATTTAAGCGCCCTCTTATTTCTACATCTGCCAATATTAGTGGGAAACCAACACCAAAAAGCTTTTCAGAAATATCAAAGGAAATTTTAAAAGGTGTAGACTATGTGGTAAATTTGCATCGCGAAAAGTCAAATGGAGCTCCTTCTTCAATTATTAAAGTTGGAAATGATGCTATTGTTAAGATTATTCGTAAATAATCCGCCTGAATAAACGATAAAATTAGGTTTATTAATAACGGATAAAATAAGGAGAGGCTCTAGAAATCCAGTGTTCATTGCAACAGGAACATCCAGAAAAAAGAAACTATCCTAAACATTTTTACAGCAAGTTAACAGATTGTGATACTGAATACTCTTAAACCCAAGTATGGCTGTCTTTTACTTTTGAATGTAATTATATTAATAAAACGAACATTATATAAAATTAATTAGTGACAGTGAAGAAACAGGGAGATTATTAAATTATATACTTCTGAATCTTAACAAATTTAGAATTAAAAACTACTGAACACTAAACACTGAACATTAAGTGAAAAATAGTAATTACACCAAAGCGATACAAAATCCAATTTTCAAAATTATTGAAAAGGCTACTGCTTCCTTGCAAACAGAAAGCTATGTAATTGGTGGTTTTGTTCGTGATTTTTTATTAAAAAGAGGCACTCCCAAAGACATCGATATTGTTGCCTTAGGTAGTGGAATCGATTTAGCTAAAGAAGTAGCTTCTAATATTGAAAAGAAACCTAAAGTATCTATTTTTAAAAATTTCGGTACAGCTATGCTGCGATTCGATGATTTAGAAATAGAATTTGTAGGAGCTAGAAAAGAAAGTTATCATTTTGATAGTAGAAAACCTGTAGTTGAAAATGGAACCTTAGAAGATGACCAAAATCGTCGTGATTTTACAATTAATGCACTTGCTATTTCTTTAAATGAAAAGAATTATGGCGAACTTCTAGACCCCTTTGATGGTATTTCAGATCTTAATAATAAGATAATCAGAACTCCGTTAGATCCAGACATTACATATTCAGATGATCCGCTGAGAATGATGAGAGCCATACGTTTTGCTTCACAACTTAACTTCATTATAGAAGAAAAGTCTCTTGAGGCCATTAAAAAGAACAGAGAACGTTTAAAAATAATATCCAACGAGCGGATTGTAGACGAACTCAATAAAATATTACTCAGCAAAAAACCTTCAATAGGATTCACTTTACTTTATAAAACGGGACTACTTCCTATTATCATGCCTGAACTTACAAATCTTCAGGGGATAGAAGAAAAGGAAGGGCAACGCCATAAAGATAATTTTTGGCATACGTTAGAAGTTGTAGATAACATCTCTAAAAATACGGATGACCTCTGGCTACGCTGGGCTGCCTTATTACACGACATAGGAAAAGCTCCTACCAAACGCTTTGACGAAAAGATTGGATGGACTTTCCATGGCCATGAATTTGTGGGCTCCAAAATGGTTTATAAGCTCTTTAAGCGCTTGCATATGCCATTAAATGATAAAATGAAAATGGTACAGAAGCTTGTTTTAATGAGTTCCCGACCTATTGTTTTAGCACAAGATATTGTCACCGATTCTGCCGTAAGACGTCTTATTTTCGACGCAGGAGAACACATCGAAGACCTAATGACATTATGTGAAGCAGATATAACCACCAAAAACCCTAAACGCTTTAAAAAGTATAATAATAACTTTAAAGTAGTACGAGAAAAAATTGCTGAAGTTGAAGAGCGTGACCATGTTCGTAATTTTCAACCTCCTGTTGATGGTGCAGAAATTATGGAAACTTTCAATATAAAACCTTCAAGAGAAATCGGAATTATAAAGGAGGCTATTAAAGAAGCTATTTTAGAAGGTGAAATTCCTAATGAACATGATGCTGCCTTTGAATTTATGCTGAAGAAAGGAAAAAAATTGGGATTAACAGCTGGCGGAAAAGAATAAATACTAATAAAAATCTGAATAAGAAATGCTTCGATAAGATCAATATGACTAGAAAAAAGTCAAAATATAAAAGAAGTATATTTATATAGGAACATTTTTAATTCTGAACCTTTTAAAAAGTGAAAAAAAACTTTAGAAAAATAGCAAAAGTAACACTTGTTTTAGTGTATTTAGTAATCATTGCTGGTGCTGTGGTTAGGATGACAGGAAGCGGAATGGGATGTCCAGATTGGCCAAAATGTTTTGGGTACTATATCCCACCAACAGAAATTTCACAATTAGAATGGCAACCTGAAAGAGACTTTAAAAAAGGACAAGTAATTATTGTTGATGAGTCTTTAAAGATAGCCAAAGAAGATTTCACCACAGGAGATAAATATTCAGAATCTCATTGGGAAACATATACAAAACACGATTATGCTATTTTTAATCCATCACATACTTGGGTAGAATATATAAATAGATTATTTGGAGCTTTAGCAGGTTTCGGAACACTTATTTTGGCATTCGCTTCAATTAGCTACTGGAAAAAAAATAAATGGATCCCTATTTTAGCATGGCTCACTATTTTTGGAATGGGATTCCAAGCATGGCTGGGAGCTACCGTAGTTTACTCTTTACTCGCTCCCGTTAGAATAACGCTTCATATGGTAATGGCGCTCGTAATTGTTGCTTTTATTTTAATTATAATCTACCAAACAAAAGAAAGAAAAGAACGTCTTAAGTTCAATAAGTCATTCTCAGCAATGCTCTTAGCTGCACTTATTCTTACACTTGTTCAAATTGTGTTAGGAACACAAGTCCGCCAATTTATAGATGAACAATCTGATGTTTTTGGAGATATGTCAAAAAATTTATGGCTTTCAAATCCGGAAATCGACTTTTATATCCATAGAACTTTATCAATCCTTGTTTTACTGGTAAATCTATATTTATACATCAGAAACAAAAAATTAAATCTTGGTTACACAAAAGTAAACTGGGTTCTTATCTTTATTATTTTAGAAATTATTACAGGGATAGCCATGTATTATTTAGACTTCCCATTTGGTAGTCAGGCTTTACATTTGGTCATCGCTTCTATACTATTTGGAATACAATTTTATTTACTAATTGAAGCACGTGCAAACAAAAACCAACTTACTCAAGACAAGGTTGTAAGATAAATACATAAGAAATCGCAGTAAATTACGTTAGAAAATCAACTACGGAATTAACCGCTTCTTAGTGGAATTCAATTGAAATCTTTGTACCTTGCAGCACGCTGAAAAATTAGAATTAATGATCTATAAATTTAGAATTATACTCGATTTAGAAGAAGATGTATTTCGAGATATTGAAGTAGAAGGAAATAACACACTTGAAGATTTTCATAATGCCGTTTCTCAAGCTTTTGGCTTCGACGGAACTGAAATGGCTTCATTTTATGTAAGTGATGAAGAGTGGAATCAAGGGGAAGAAATAGCCCTTTTTGATATGAGTGAAAGCGGAAGCGAAGTAAAGCTGATGGCTGAAACTCATATTGAGGATCTATTGGATGAAAACAATAGAAACTTAATTTATGTATATGACTTTTTTAGCATGTGGACCTTCTTCGTTGAACTTGCTGATATCGCAGAAAAAGAAGACGGAAATACATATCCTAATTTACTTTATGTGCACGGACAGTTACCAGACGCTCCTCCTGTGAAAAAGTTTGAAGCAGAAGATCTATCTGATGGTGAAGATGATGATATGGACGATCTTGATATCGATGATTTCGATAATTATGATTTTGATCAGAACTGGAATTAATTCTGATAGTATTTAACCCCTATTTTGAAGTTTACCGTAAACTTCATATTTCTAATTTTAAATTTCAACTTAAAAAATGATCAATTTATATCCAACACAAATTGAAAGTCTTTCTATTCATAGAATTGGTAATAAAAGTAAGGAAGAAGGTACTTTTTTCTCTGAAGAACCATACCGTTTAAATGATGAAATTACGGGACTTTTAAAAGAATATTTTTTCAAACCTTTCCGTGAGAAAGAAGAAAATTATTACCGTTTTGATCATGAAGTAGACTTAGAATATAACGAATTGTATAGCATGGCTTCTGAGATATTTGAAGATCCAGCTAGCATTCATAAAATATCTAAAAGCATAGCTACACATTTATACGATCAATCAAATCATCCGCACATTAAAAGTGGAGAAATTTATACTGCTTATCTATCCGAAGTTGTTTTAGACAATGAAAAGGTAGATGCTATTGGAATCTTCAAGTCTGAATTAAAGCACGATTTCTTAGAGTTTGAAGAAAAAGGCATGAATTTAGAAATTTTAATCCGTCAAGGAATTAATATCAATAAACTAGATAAAGGTTGCCTTATTATCAACTCAAATAAAGAAGAAGGTTTTAAAATTCTTTCTATTGACAGCAACCGTTACGATACTAAGTATTGGTTAGAAAACTTTTTAAGTGTTGATGCTTTAACAGATGAAACTTTTTTCACTAAAAAGTATTTAAAATTCTGTCAAGATTTTGCTAAAGACGTAGTATTACCTGCTGAAGACAAAAAAGAAGAGGTTATGTTTATGAATCGTGCAGTAAATCATTTTGCTAAAAATGACGATTTTGAAGAGACAAGCTTTTTAAATGAAGTGATGGATAACCCTAATTTGATTCCTGAATTTAAAAATTACAAAACAGAAAAAGGTCCTAAATATAGCATCGAAGATGTTTCTTCTTTTCCTATTGCAAACAAAGCCGTTTCTGATGCTCGTAAGAAAATTAAAAACGTCATCAATCTAGATACTAATATTCAGATAAAAATGGATTTTATAAACCCTGAATCAGCAGAGAAATTTGTTGAAAAAGGTTGGGATGAAGAGAAACAAATGTACTACTACTTAGTATATTTCAACAAAGAACAAAAGAGCTAAAAGAAGAAGCTTTTCAAAATAAAAAAGGTTCCTAGATTTAAAATTTAGGAACCTTTTTTTATGACTTAAAAGTAAGAAATTAACTATTAGCAAACTCCTTTAAGCAAGCTACAACATAGTCCAACTCTTCTTTCGTATTATATTTTGAGAATGAAAACCTAACAGAAGGTCTTTTAGCATCGTCATCATTTAAAATCTCATTAAGAACATGAGATCCTGAAGCACTTCCACTTTGGCAAGCACTCCCTTTAGAACAAGCAATTCCCTTGATATCTAATTGAAACAACAACAATGCTCCCTTTTCTTCACTTAGTGGCAAGCAAGCATTTACTAAAGTATATGTACTCTTTTCTTTAAAAGCACAGTTTCCATTAAATTTAACTCCTGGCAATGCTTTTTCAAGCGACTCCATAAAGTATTCTTTAAGTCCTGTTACATACTTTTGCTCTTCTTCTAAATTATCATATGCCTGGATAAAAGCCTCTTCTAAACCTACAATATTATGAAAAGGTTCTGTCCCAGCTCTAAAACCACGCTCCTGCTCTCCTCCATGTATGAGCTGTTTTATAGGAATATTCTTTCTGATAAACGCGAATCCAATTCCTTTAGGCCCATGGAACTTATGTGCAGCTGCTGTTATAAAGTCTACATTGGTCTCTTTAAGATCCCAATCCCAATGTCCAACCGATTGCACAGTATCTGAATGAAAAAAGGCATCATACTCCTTGCATAAATCAGCAAAAGCATTAATATCGATCATGTTTCCAATTTCGTTATTAACATGCATAAGACTTACTAAAGTTTTTGAATCATCTTCTTTTAGTAAGGTCTCTAAACTTTCAATACTTGGTGTCCCGCACTCATTTAAAGCTACATAAGAAACTTTTATTCCGTACTCTTCTTCCAATTGCTCTACAGTATGTAATACAGCATGATGTTCAATCTTAGAAGTTATAATATGTTTAATCTCTAAATCCCTTACTGCACAACGCAAAATCATATTATCAGCCTCTGTACCTCCAGAAGTAAAAATAATTTCAGAAGGACTCGCATTTAGTCGCTTTGCAATTGTCTTACGAGCTTTCTCTATTTGTGTTTTTGCCGATCTTCCAAAACTGTGTGTTGAAGATGGGTTTCCATAATACATTGCCAAAGCTTCTTGCATCTTTGCAATAACTTGCTCTCTTACCTGCGTAGTCGCAGCACTATCTAAATACACTTTTTGCATGGTCGCAAAAGTACTTTTATTTAAAATTATGCGCAATAAATTTCGTTATAACTTAGTATGTTTTACATTTGTTTAAGTTTTAAAAATATAGAGATGAGAAGAATATTCTTTTTTATTTTATTGGTTGCAATGGTTTCATGTGATGATGGAGATTTTGTTATTGAAAGTCTTGAATTTGATGATACAGATGTTGAAGCTTCTTGTGATGACACCACTCTATATAAAATTTCTGATAATGCTACAGAAGCCCTTATCATGGAAATCACTTCAAGTAGCATCGATTTATTTTCATTAGATACTTTAACTTACACTATAAATAACTCTACGAATAAAGTCCTTTATAGAATTTTTGATGATGAAGTTACAGATTCCTATTTCTGTCAGAACGTACCTCCTACTTCTCCTCTAGTAACTGAAGAATGGTATGCTCCTAGCGGAACTATTATAATTGTTACTACTTTAGAAGATGATGATTTAGATGGAGTTCCTACTGCAAATGAAGGAGTTGTTTATAATGAAGATGGTACCGTAAACGATGCTGAATCTAGAGATACTGATGGTGATGGATTTCCTGATTATATAGATAGAGATGACGATGGTGATAATGTTTTTACCGAAGATGAAATTGAAATAGACTCTAGTACTAATGTGGTAACCTACACCGATACAGATGGTGACGGGGTTGTTAATTACCTAGATAATGATGATGATGACGATATGGTGTTAACTATTGATGAAGATCTTAATGGTGATGGAAACCCAGCAAATGATGAAACTACAATTGATGGAGTATCAGTTAAGAATTATTTAACTCCAGCGGCTTCAACTGCCACTACAGATGTATTTGGTAGAAAGAAGAATGAATACCAATCTATTTACACTAGTGAAATAAAAATTATAGATGGTTTTCAACTACAAAATGGAGATGAAGAAATAAAGTTTGATATCGACGAGTATCTTTTTGGAACTGTAGAAAATACCATAAAAAATACAGAAAAATAGAATCTTAACCGTTTTGGAAGATATAGATTTCTGTAGCTCCTAATCCATAGGTTCTATAATCGGCATCATAATATTTAATGTTATCATAACGGCCAAATAGATATTCTAATTCGGTTCTGAGCACTCCTTGCCCTACTCCGTGAATAAAAACTACTTTTTGAATTCTATTTTTAATAGCAAACTCTAACTTATGCTTTGCAGTATCTACCTGTAGATTTAGCATATCAAAATTTGTCATCCCTTTTGTGGATTCTGTAAGCTTATGGATATGTAAATCCACTTCCATAGGTGGTACTACTTTTTCCATTTTTACAGATTTTTTCTTACGCTTCTCACCTTTTTGCTTTTCAGAAACGGCATGAAAAACATCCATGTTAGTCACTTTCAACTCGTTCTCATTGCTTATCCTAACCAACTCCCTTTCCTCAAATTCCATAGGAAATCCATCTGTTGTTCGTATAAAAACAGACTTCCCTTCCAATTTAACAACTTCTCCCTTTATAGCATCATCAAGAACCTCAACAGCATCTCCTATTTTAAACTTTACTTTATTCATCTTTTAAATGATCTTCTAGACTTTTCGTATCATTCTTCTTTACATCATCTTTATCCTCTTTAGGATTGTCTTTAACCCATAATTGTGTAGAACGATAAAGACCAAACATCATTAATACAAAACCTAATATTTTAAAGTATTTATCGTAATCCGACTGATCATTAAACATAAAAACCAGCACCGCTCCAATGATAATACACAAAAAAGAAATTAACTTCATTATAAATATTTTATCTATTAAGATGACAAAAATAATACATTGAAACAAGTTAGGTTTAAGAACTTTTTAATAAGTTTACATTTGTTTCATAGCTACTAAAAAATTTATGCCGTTTTTATTACTTACAAACATTGAAGATTATATGCTCCCATGCCTTAATAAAAAATTATTAGGGATAGAATGTTTAGGCTGTGGCATGCAACGTTCTGTCCTATTAATCTTTAAAGGTGAATTTTTAGCAGCTTTTAAAATGTATCCAGCCATTTATCCATTAATTGCTTTTATTACTTTCCTTGCACTTTCAGCTTTTATAAACATAAAGTATATCGGAAAGATAAAAGCAGGCTTGGCTATACTCACTATTTCTACAATAATAATTAACTATCTTATAAAAATTATCAATTAACTTTAATTAAACATTATGGAAAGACAAAAACTGAATCCAACTATCACTTATGTATTATCTATACTAGGTTTCTTATGTTGCTGTTTTGTTGGAATTGGATTTATTCCTGCTGGAATTGCCTATTTTATAGCGAACAAAAAAATCAAAGAAGCTGAACTAAATCCTGAAGAATATGATAATGTAGCTGGAATGCGTACTGCTAAGACAGTAGCATTGGTCGTTTTAATAATAAACTTATTATACCTTGCTTATTCTATTTATCAAATTTCTACTGTTGGTTGGGAAGAAATACAACTACAGCAGCAAGAAATAATAGAACAATGGGGAATAGAGCAATAGACCTCTAATCACTATAAATTAAAAAGGCTACTCGCAAAAATGATAATTTTGTGAGTAGCCTTTTCTTTTGAAAAAGAATTTTTCTGTTACTTTTCGAAGTTCTTAAGCGTTTTAATTATGATAGAAATACAATCGTTTAATTGATCTTCTGTCATTACTAACGGTGGTGCAAAACGGATAATATTACCATGTGTTGGTTTTGCTAACAAACCATTTTCTTTTAAAGCCATACATATATCCCAAGCCGTAGAACTATCTTCTGTATCATTGATAACTATTGCATTAAGCAATCCTTTACCTCGAATTAATTTAACAATATTACTTGTATCAATATATTTCTGAAGTTCGCTACGAAATAACTGCCCGAGTTTATCGGCATTTTTTGCTAACTTTTCATCCTTAACAACCTCCAATGCTTCCATTGCCACAACAGCTGCTACAGGATTTCCTCCAAAAGTACTTCCGTGTTGTCCAGGCTTTATAACCTCCATTATTTCATCGTTTGCTAAAACGGCACTAACGGGATATACACCTCCACTGATAGCCTTTCCTAAGATTAGCATATCTGGCTTTACATTTTCATGATCTACGGCTAGTAACCTTCCAGTTCTTGCTATTCCTGTTTGTATTTCATCAGCAATAAATAAAACACCATATTCTTTACATAACTCTCTTGCTTTTGTAAGATACCCTTCTGAAGGAACATAAACTCCTGCTTCTCCTTGAATTGGTTCTACTAAAAACCCAGCTACGTTACTATTCTCTTTCAATGTTTTTTCAAGAGCTTCTGTATTATCGTAAGGTATTTTTAAGAATCCTGGTGTATAAGGTCCAAAATTATTTCTTGCTCCTTCATCATTAGAAAAAGAAATAATTGTTGTGGTACGACCATGAAAATTATTCTCACAAACAATAATCTGGGCTGCTTCTTCTGCTATACCTTTCTTTTCGTATGCCCATTTTCTACATATTTTGATTGCTGTCTCTACAGCTTCTGCTCCCGTATTCATTGGAAGGAGTTTATCAAAACCAAAATATGATGTTGCATATTTTTCAAATACACCCAACACATCATTATAAAAAGCACGTGATGTTAGCGTAAGCGTTTTTGCTTGCTCCATCATAGCATTTATAATTCTCGGGTGACAATGTCCTTGATTTACAGCTGAATATGCTGATAAAAAATCGTAGTATTTTTTTCCTTCGGCGTCCCACATATATATACCTTCTCCCTTGCTTAATACCACAGGAAGTGGATGATAATTGTGCGCACCATGCTTGTTTTCTAAAGCAATTGCTTCTTCTGAAGTTAATTTTTCCAAAACTGCCATTCTGAAATCGAAATTTAAAAATTGAAACTTTACAATTCCTTCTTACGGAGAGAAATCATCCATGCAGTGCTTGCAAATTACGAAATATTTTGACGATACTCAAAAAGAGAATTTCTATTTAGTTTCAACGAAAAAAATATTTGGAAATTAACTTCTATAGAAATCCTTAAAATCTATTGTCTCCATCTAGCATATCTCCTAAGCCACCAAGAATACTACCTTCTCCTCTATCTTTCCCTCCTTGTCTTGGAGCAGCAGCAAAAACGCGACTTGCTAATCTGCTAAATGGTAAAGATTGGATATACACTACCCCTGGACCGCGAAGACTGGCAAAAAAGAGACCTTCACCACCAAAAACGGTATTTTTTATCCCTCCAATAAATTCTATATCGTAATCTATATCTTTAGTGAAGCCAACAATACAGCCTGTATCCACTTTTAGAACCTCCCCAGCAGCCAACTCTCTTCTTGCTAATGTTCCTCCAGCATGAACGAAAGCCATTCCATCTCCTTCTAATTTTTGCATTATAAATCCTTCTCCCCCAAAGAATCCACGTCCTAGCTTTTTAGAAAACTCTACTCCTACAGAAACTCCTTTAGCAGCGCATAAGAAAGCATCTTTCTGACAAATAAATTTACCTTGATATTTAGTTAAATCTATTGGAATAATTTTCCCAGGATAAGGAGATGCAAAACTCACTTTCTTTTTTTGTGAATCAATATTTAGAAAAGCCGTCATAAATAAACTCTCCCCTGTAAGCAATCTTTTCCCTGCTGAAAAAAGCTTTCCTAAAACTCCTCGATCTTGATTAGAACCATCTCCAAAAATGGTATCCATTTTTAGTCCAGTATCCATCATCATAAAGCTTCCTGCTTCTGCAACTACTGCTTCTTGTGGATCTAACTCTATCTCCACATATTGCATTTCCTCTCCGTATATCTGATAATCAATTTCGTGTGCTGTCATAGTTTTTAGTTTTTTGGTTTATTTATATGTAGCTAAAAATATAAAATTGTTACATGTACAAAGTTTCTTAATCATTTTAATAACCAATTCTATAAACCCACCAAAATGCTTTCAAACATTACTTTTTTGGACTCTTCACTCTTACAGTCCATTCAAAATCAAAAGTAGATACTACATCTCCAGCTTCATCTTTCCCTACAGATTGCATCCAAAAAGTCTGTCCTTTTCCAGTGGCTATTGTATTCTTAATTGCTTCATCTATTAAATGACCATCATTACACTCAAAAGTAATTCTTCCTGTTGCTTTCTTCGAAAAATTAGCTTTATTATTTGCTACTAACATAGATATTTTAGCTTTCTCTTCTTTTATCTTACCGATAACAATTGCCCCTGTAGATAATTCTGCAGCCATACCCTGTATCGCCCAAAACATAGAATTAAATGGATTTTGATTAATCCAACGATGTTTTACTGTGGTTGTGCAACTTGTATCACTTATAGATAACACTCTTACCCCACATAACCATGCAGATGGTAACTTTAACATTGAAAACTTATTTAATTGTGACGCCGTCAACTTCATTTTAATCGAATTTAGAGGTGTAATTTATTCATTAATAATCAAATTACATACTATTTAACATTCTTAATTTTTTGTTAAATATTAGTACTATGTTTTGCATAATACCTTTTTTTAAACATATATTTGCATTAACAATTAGTAGGTTATATATTTTCTTACTAAAAACAATCATCAATCAAATCAAAAAAACGAACATGGACGCATCCATTAACAAACATCAAAAGAACGTATCTGCAGTAATACATCTGTCTACTTTCTCAAAGTATTTTATCCCATTCGGGAATTTTATCATTCCCCTACTCATCTGGACATCTAATAAAGACAAATGGGAATTTATAGATGAAAATGGAAAACAGGTAATTAATTTCCAGATTAGCATTTTACTTTACAGTATTATATTGGGTATTATAATGATTCCGATAGTGCTATTTACCGCATGGGAGTTTGTAGGATTTACAAACATCTTAGAACACAACAGTCATAATATTGATTTTAACTTTGACCATATTTCAGGGTTCGGAATAAACGCAGGGCTAATTGGAATAATAGCACTGTTAGGAATCGGACTATTAATCATGGATATTTTTTGCACTATTATCGCAACAATAAGAGCCAACGATGGCTTGCTGTATAAATATCCCTTAACTATTAAATTTATTAAATAAGTATCCAAACAAGGAGAAACACAAAACATCAAGCATAAAATCTCACTTAGTGAGTCATCAATCAAATCAATTAATTCCACTTTGGTGGACAATCAAAAAACGAACCGTTTAACAAAAAGTATCATGAAACCATGAATATAGAGAACACAAAAGCACAAATGCGAAAAGGGGTTTTAGAATACTGTATTTTATCCATCATTGAGAATGAAGATAAATATGCATCAGAAATTCTTGAAACTCTAAAAGACGCAAAAATGCTTGTAGTAGAAGGAACAATATATCCACTATTAACAAGGCTTAAAAACGCAGGGTTATTAAGTTACCGTTGGGAGGAGTCCACTTCTGGGCCTCCGCGTAAATATTACACCCTAACCGAGAATGGCAAACTATTTTTAAAAGAGCTTAACACCACTTGGGATGAGCTAAGAAACGCAGTTAACCTGGTAACAAAATAAAAACACTAACAATGAATAAGACAATCAACATAAATCTGGCAAATACCTTCTTTTATATAGATGAGGATGCCTATCTAAAATTACAGCGCTATTTAGATGCTATTAAACGCTCGTTCACTGATTCTCAAGGAAAATCTGAAATTATTGCTGATATAGAAGCTCGAATTTCGGAACTATTCACGGAAAGATTACAACACGAAAGACAAGTTATAACTACAAAAGAAGTAGATGAGATTATAACTATTATGGGGCAACCTGAAGACTATCTAGTAGATGAAGAAATCTTTGAAGATGAACCTAAGTCAAGTAAATCGTACACAAGAAAACCTCATAAGCAATTATTTAGAGACGTTGATAATAAATATATTGGCGGTGTATGTGCTGGTATGAGCTACTATTTAGGAATCGATGCCCTTTGGGTAAGATTGCTATTTATTCTAACTACAATATTATCTGGTTTTGGAATTTTAGTTTATATCCTATTTTGGATTCTAGTTCCGGAAGCTACAACAACAGCGCAGAAAATAGCAATGACTGGAGAACCTGTTAATATTAGTAACATCGAAAAAAAAATTAAAGAAGGCTTCGATGAAGTTACTGAAAAAGTAAAGAGTGTAGATTATGACAAAATGGGAGCGTCAGTAAAAAAAAATTCCAAAAATATTTTTGATTCGATTCTAAGTGTCATTATGTTCCTTTTTAGAGTAGTCGCTAAACTCATTGGAATTATTGTTCTTGTATTTGCAGCTACAGTATTAATAAGTTTACTAATTGGTCTTTTTACCGCTGGAACAATAGATTTATGGGGAGCGCAACCTTGGAGAGAATTTGTAGATATTACCATTGATGCGCCAGTTTGGCTCATTTCATTACTTTCTTTCTTTGCAGTTGGAATTCCTTTCTTTTTTCTATTCTATTTAGGATTAAAAATATTATTGAATAACTTAAACTCAATAGGAAACTTTGCAAAATTTACATTGCTTGGAGTTTGGTTATTATCAATTATTGGTCTTACTATTTTAGGAATAAGAACTGCATCTTCTTATAGCTTTGATGCAACAGCAACATATACCGAAGTATTAAATATTACAGAAAGTGATACACTTGAAATTAGAATTTTAGAAGCTGAAAATTTAAAGAATAGATATTATCGAGACTCTAATTTCGATATCATTATTGATGGAAATGAAAAAATGATCTATCGTGAAGATATGGCATTTTATATAAAGCAATCTCTAAATAATGAATCTCGAATTGAAATTGAAAAGAAATCACAGGGAAGCAATTATAAAGATGCTTTCAATAGAGCGGAAGCTATTGATTATTCTTTTAAAATAGAAAACAACACTCTGTTTTTAAACGATTACCTAACAACAGATTATGAAAATAAATTTAGAGATCAAGAAGTAGAAATCGTAATATATATTCCAGAAAACACAACGGTAAAATTCCATAACTCCACACGATATCATATCGATGGAAAGATTAAAAACAATCAAAACTACTATAGTAATGACCTTGCAAATCATAGCTGGAAAATGGATACCCTTGGTGTTTTAAACTGTCTAGATTGTCCTATTGAGGAAGAGGAAACTACAATTCCAACTGAAACAATTGATAGTATTATAAGTGAACAAGAGGATGTTATTATAAAAGATATAGTTAACGATAGCATTTAAAATCAATCATAACTAAACAACAATCAATCAAAAAACAACAATTATGAGCACATTAATCAAAGTATTTATAACATTACTTATTGCTATTTTCTTTACGTCATGTAACTTTAATTTTCAAAATGGAGTCACAGGAAATGGAAATGTAATAAACCAGCAAAGAGAAATAAATCAATCTTTTGATGCAATTAAAGCTACTGAAGGAATCAATGTATTTGTAGCACAAGGAGCAGAAATATCAATAAAAGTTGAAGCTGATGAAAATATAATCGATCTAATCCGTACAGAGGTTAATAATGGAGCGTTAGTTATAGATACTAAAGAGCAAATCGGAAGAGTTTCTGCTAAAAAAGTTTATGTTACACTACCAGAAATAAGTGAATTAAAAAGCACTAGCGGAGGGAGTATAACTAGTATTGGAACTATCAATTCAGCTACTATTTCTTTGGATGCAAGCAGCGGTAGCGATATATATGTAGAATTACAATCTAAAGAAGTTACTGTGAATACAAGTAGCGGTGCAGAGATTGAGCTTTATGGGGTAACTAATATTTTGAAGGCCCATGCTAGTAGCGGTAGCGATATTAAAACCGAAAAGTTAAAAGCACATTTAGTAGAAGCACATGCTAGTAGTGGCGCAGATATTGATGTAAATGCTTCTGATGAAATTGCAATTCATAAGAGTTCTGGTGGCGATGTAGATTACATAGGGAGTCCAAAACGTGTGGAAAAAGTGAGTATTGATTAAATAACTACAGCTATATATTACTAAAAGTCAGTTAATACACTTGTATTGACTGGCTTTTTTATTAATAATATGCCTTTTAAAAGACGTAGATTTCCAACGTTAACACATCATTTTTAACTTCATTTTTAGTTCAAAAAATGTAAGAATACTAAAGCGTTTTATATCTTAGTCGAAAATTAATATTATGGAAGTTTCGTTAAAAAAATATGTCTTAGAATTAGAGCATACATTCAGTATTTCTCGTGAATCTCACGATTTTCAAGACAGTTTAGTTGTAGGATTATCTCTTGATGGAAAAACTGGTTATGGGGAAGCAACAGCCAATCCATATTATAAGATTACGGTAGCTTCTATGATGGAGGAAATTAAAGCAATCGAATCTGATATTAACGACTATAAATTAGAGAAACCTGAAGAATTTCATGCGTTTTTAAAAGAGAAAGGTCTTAGCAACTTTGCTATTTGCGCCTTAGATCTTGCCTGCCACGATTTATATGGTAAAATTTTAGGAAAACCATTACACGAAATCTGGGGAACATCTACAGATAGTTATCCGATTACCAATTATACTATCGGGATTGATTCCGTAGAAAAAATGGTTGAAAAGATGTTGGAGAAGCCATGGCCTCTATACAAAGTGAAGCTAGGTACCAATAATGATATCGAAATCGTAAAGCAACTTAGAGAAAATACAGATGCTATTTTTAGAATTGATGCTAATAATGCATGGACACCAGAGCAAACATTAGAATTTGCTCCACAATTAAAAGAACTTGGAGTAGAGTTTTTAGAACAACCTCTTCCTGCTGATAATTTAGAAGGCTACAAACAAATCATTGATAAATGTGTGCTTCCTATTATTGCTGATGAAAGCTGTATTGTAGAAGAAGATGTAGATAAATGTGCTGGCCACTTTACTGGCATAAATATTAAGCTTACAAAATGTGGTGGACTTACTCCTGCGTTACGTATGATAAAAAGAGGGAAAGAACTTGGACTAAAAGTTATGGTTGGTTGTATGACAGAATCTAGTGTTGGTATTTCTGCTATTGCTCAACTTACTCCACAATTGGATTATGTTGATATGGATGGTGCAATGCTTCTAAAACACGATATCGCTAAGGGAGTAGAAATCCTAGAAAGTGGTAAACTGATTTTTCCAACAACTGGAGGAACGGGTGTAACTCTATTATAAAATGATACACTTTGTAGAGGAATTTCCTGGAAGAATTATAAATACTGAAGAAGGCTCGTTTCACTATTTTGGTGGAACAGCCTATTTAGGTCTACAAACACATCCAGAGTTCCAGCAACTTTTTATTAAGAATATCACTAAATATGGCACCAATTACGGAGCTTCGAGAAAATCGAACATTAGGTTTTCTGTTTATAGTGAAGTAGAAACTTATCTAGCTAATTTAATAGGAAGTGAAAGCTGTGTAACCCTATCTTCTGGATATATGGCTTCGCAATTGGTAAGTCGTTTTTTTACTACTGAAGATTATACCTGTTACCACGCCCCTCTTACGCACGCATCTTTATTACAAATTGGACAAGAACCATTTGAAAGCTATAAACTTTTACAAGAAAAATTTAAGCAGAATTCAAAAGACACTACTCCTGTAATATTTCTTGATGCTATTGATTTTTTGGGGAATAATTATCCAGACTTTAGCTTCTTAACTGAAATAGACCTATCGAATACCATATTGGTTATAGACGACTCCCATGGCTTGGGAGTTCTCGGTGAAAAAGGAGAAGGTGTATATAAAATAGCCTCAAAACTGAATTCAAAAGAACTGATTGTTTGCGGTTCTTTAGGGAAAGGTTTTGGAGTTCAGGCAGGAGCAATTTTTGGGACTAAAAACAGCATTGAATCCCTTATAAATACTTCATTTTTTGGGGGCGCCTCTCCTGCTAGCCCAGCACCTGTTTCTACTATTTTAGAAGCTGAGAAGATTTATACTTCACAAAGAAAAAAATTAATAGAAAACGATGAATATTTAAGTAACAAGCTTGAAGATTCAACTTTTTTTACAAAAGTAGCTAAACATCCTACTTATACTTTTTTTGACGAGAAGCTTACAAAGCATCTTTTAGTTAATAATATTATAGTAACTAGCTTTAATTATCCAGAAGAAAACTCTCCATTAATGAGTAGAATTGTTGTTAGTGCTTATCATACTAAAGAGGACTTAGATTTTTTAGCTAAGGTTATAAAACTGTATAAATAAAAGAGGCTGTCTAAAAACTAATTAGACAGCCTCCCTTTTTTAAAATCAATATAAATTAAGTTTTTATTCTGATGTATTCCACCAAACAGGAGTAGTTAATCTCAATGCTGGATTATTATTCGGCATGTTTTCATAATTTCTATCCTCCTCATTGTATTCATACATCATCGCTTGTATCCAATCATTTTCATTAGGAAAAATATCAATATTTACATTTTCTGGTCTTTGGAGTCCTGGATACACTGAATCACTATAATCCATTCTCCTCATATCTACCCATGTCTCTGGGTTCAACATATTGGCAATATATTTTTGAACCATTATATGCGACAGACTAATGTTAGTAGTTCCTACTTCGGTGTCCAATGCTGTTAAATATGAATTCATATCAAGTGCATTTACATTAAGCTTTTTTAAATCTGCTTCGACTCCAAGCTTTAAAGCAGTATAGGCTCCCGCTCTATCTCCTGCTCTAAATTTAGCTTCAGCTTCTATAAACTTAACTTCACTAAATGTAAACATATATGTTGGAGAATCAGGACTAGTATAAAAACCTCCATTACCAATAGAATAATTATCATATGAATCACTATCAGTATCTACTCCAGCTCCAGTTCTCACACCATAATAACCACCATTAACGGCTTCCGGTACAATTATCTTCAAACGAGGGTCTTCCATAGGTGTAGAAAGTTGAAGTGGATTTTTTAATAAGTCTACAAAAAATTCTGAAAAGAAATCAATTCTAGAAGATCCATAACCATCTGCACTAAATGGTTGATTGGTATTCTCTGCTTCTCCTCCTGTAAATTGAACCAAAGCATTCTCTGCATTTGAAGCGAATGCTTTTTGACATAGATCTACTATTTCCTGCGAATTGTATGCTAAATCACCAGATGATTTTTTACTTAAGTGATTCATATATCTTGCTTTCAAAGCATATGCAAATTTGATCCATAAATCGTTATCACCTTCATACAAAACATCTCCTCCTTCTTTATTTAGATCAATTTCGCTTGTTTGATTTAACTCGTCAATTGCTTCATCCAACAAAGTGAATATTGTTTGATATGCCTCCTTCTGTGTCACAAACTTTGGAGTAAGATTCATTGAAGATTCACCGTCATATGTTTTATCAGTTACAATATCTCCATATTGATCTGTTGTCATTCCAAATATATATGCTCTTAATATTTTACCTACTGCGCTGTAGTTTGGAGAGTTATATTCTCTACCTAAAACTATTAAATCAGCTGTATTTGGTAGCGCATAAACGTAAGAATTCTGCCATAAAAAATAACTTCCTGTTGTTAAAAATGAACTCCATGTTTCTGAGTAATAATTAGCGACATTTTGAGAACCGTATTGCACTATTCCAAGTACTTCTCGCATTCCTCTATATTGTGCAGTTCCTGTAGTGTTCTCTATTGCTCCTTGTATTCTATATTGTGGTTCTAAAGAAGTTGTAGTAGGAGCTGTTTCAGAACTGTTCACGTCAAAATAATCATCTGAACACGACACCGTAGCTAACAACAAACCTGTATATATATAATTTAATATTTTCATTTTTATTTGTATTTAAAATGTGAATTTTAACCCTAAATCAAAACCTTTAGTGTTTGGAGTACCCAAATTATCTATGTATGTAGAACCTGCACCAGATATTCCTGCACCAAAAGTATTTACCTCTGGATCTACACCACTATAATCAGTAATTGTCAATAAATTTCTTCCTGTTCCATATAGTTCCAATGCTGATAATGAAAGCTTATCAGTCAAAGATTTTGGAAATTTATATGAAAGGGTAACATATCTTAAACGTGCAAATGATCCATCTTCAATAAAGTTATTAGAATTTAAAGAATAGTAATTTGTATAATAATTTTGATCTTTTGTAGAGGTAACCTCCCTTGGATTACCATCAACATCCACTCCAGTAAATGTTACTTGCTGACCTCTATCAAGTGTTTGCGGACTCTGACCATAATAAATCATAGCTGATTCTGTAGCGTTATAAATCTCTTGCCCCTGAACTATATCAAATAAAAATGACAACGAAACCCCTTTATAGCTAAAAGTATTTGTAATTCCTAATGTCCAATCTGGCATTCTACTAACATTAGTATAAGTTTGATCTGTCAAAACAGGCAGTCCACTTGAATCTATAATTATATTTCCATTATCATCTGTTAAGGGCTGCTTACCTCTAAGTCCAAATAAAGATCCATCTAAGATTGCTGCTCCGGCAGCTGAATTTCTAAATGTCCAGGAATCTGATAAATAAACTTCATTTAAAAAACCTGGTAAATCTTCAACTGTGCTTTCATTCATTCCAAAATTAAAATCTGCATTCCATGCTAAACCTCCTGCATTAGGTTTTAAAATCTGGGCAGAAAGAAGCGCTTCTATCCCCTGATTCTTGATAGACCCTCCATTTAAAGTAGCATAAAAAGTACCTGCTGTAGGCGGAACCCTTATATCTTTTAAAATTTGATTATCTGATAAACTATAATAGTAAGAAAACTCTAATGACAATCTGTTATTAAGAAACCTCATGTCTGCTCCTACTTCGTAACTATCTGTAAACTCTGGCTCTAAATTAGGGTTACCAACATTAACTCCATTCCATGCATATGCAGAACTAGCCGCTCCATTTAAATTTTTCCCTAAAGAACTTTCTAACGCTCCAATTGGTGCGTCTTTTCCTACTTTAGCCCAAGTTCCTCTTAACTTTAAATAATTAAGACCTCCATCAGATGAAATATTAAATAAATCACTTAAAACTGCTGATGCTCCAACAGATGGATAAAAGAAAGAACGTTTATCTGCTGGAAGTGTAGAAGACCAGTCGTTTCTCCCTGTTGCGGTTAAAAACAAAGCGTCTTTCCATCCTAATTTAAGCTCTCCAAATAAACCTACTATTCTCTTTCTTTGAATTACCTCATTAACGAGTTGATCTTCTTGAGCTACATTAGCAATACTATATATTCCAGGCGCTTGAAAGCCGTTTCCATAAGAATAAGTTGTTCGAATATCTAATTCTTCTACAGAATTACCCGCCATTGCATCTAATGTAAAGTCTTCTGATATTTCTTTGTTATACCTCAACAAAAGTGTAGAAGTAAGTCTAGAATGGTCTTTTTCAAATTGAGATATATAACCTTCCTCTCTATTCTCTACTAAAGAACCATCTCCAGTAATTTTTTTATTATACTCATTATAATCATCTGTCCCTACTCTATAGGTAAGGTTAAAATCATTTAAGAAATTATAATTCAAATTAATTACCCCTATCAAACGTCTTACATCATCTGTATTTGGACTATTATTTATACTCCAATAAGGATTGTCAAATTGTTGATCTTGAAAAAAAGTTTTCTGAGAACCATTTGGATTTAAATAATCACGAGCATTAACAGTAACGGGATAGGCTAATAAACTATTAAAACTTCCACCACTAGCATTTCCTTGTCTCGTACTTGATATTTTTGTGTTTATATAATTTCCAGATACTCCAATACTAAAATTTTTATTGAATTTTGAATTCGCATTAATTTTAAAAGAAGTCTTATCATAACTAGTGCTAGGAATAATTCCATCTTGAGAAATATCTCCAATTGAAAAATAAATATTACTTTTCTCACTACCTGTTGAATAACTAACATTATGATTTTGTGTAATTGCAGTTTTATAAAAATCATCAATATTTTTATAAATAGGAGTACCTGCTGCTATCTGTTCTCCCCATGAAAAAGAAGACTCTGGATTAATATCTCCATCAGCCTCTTCCTCTCCTTGTCCATACATTGTTTGAACATCTGGTGTTCCTAATATTTCATCTACAGAAAGTGAACCCGAATAACTAATTTTACTAACACCAGCTTTTCCTTTCTTAGTCGTAATAATCACAGCTCCATTGGACGCTTGAATACCATATAAAGCAGCTGCTGCTGGTCCTTTTAAAATTGAAATATTCTCTATATCCTCGGGATTAATATCCGAAGCTCTGTTTACACTCGCCACTTCTAAACTAGAGTTAGTTGAATTATCAATAGGAATACCATCTACAACAAATAACGGTTGATTATTACCTGTTATTGAGTTCCCTCCTCTAATTAAGATCACAGAAGAAGACCCTGGGGCACCACCAGAGTTAGAAATAGTAACTCCAGAAACTTTTCCTTGCAATCCATTCACCATATTATTTTGATTCCCTTCTAATAATTGCTCAGAAGATACTGCTTGAACAGAGTTACTTAAAGATTTTTTCTTAGCTGTTTCTCCAAGGGCTACAGATACAACTACTTCATCTAAACTAGTAGCATCTTCTTTCATAGAAACATTTATAGTAGAATTAGTACCTACTTGCTCCTTTACAGACACCATACCTACGTATGTAAACACTAAGACATCATCTGGTGTCGCATTAATTGTATAATTTCCGTCAAAATCAGTTGATGTACCATTCCTTGTTCCATCAACTATTATTGACACCCCTGGTAAGGGCGTTCCTCCAGCATCAGTTACTGTTCCACTAATATTTTGCGAATAAGCAAAACTAGTAAGTAACAATGAAATTGTTAATAAAAGTTGTTTCATAATATTTTTTAAGTTTTAGTAAAGAGTTAAAGTATCGAATAAAACTTAAAAATTTAACTTTTTTAACACCTTTTGTTAATTATTGTTAATCAGTGATTTACAGCTATCGATTAATAAATACTTAATTTAGACCTGTCTATTATGCGAAAAAAAAACCTCTAAATGATCACATTTAGAGGTTTTTTAAATTATTATTAGATATTTTTTTACTTCTCAGCTTCAGTTTTTACAACTAATCTAAATCCTTCACCATGAATATTCAATATTTCTACTTCGTCATCTTTCTTAAGATATTTACGAAGTTTTGCTATGTAAACATCCATACTTCGAGAAGTGAAATAATTATCATCTCTCCATATTTTCGTTAAAGCCAATTCTCTTGGCATTAAATCATTTTCATGAAGCGCTAGTAAACGTAATAATTCGTTTTCTTTTGGAGATAATTTTATAGGCTCTTCTTCTTTGTAAGTTAGGAAACGTAATTTAGAGTTTAAATGGAAGTTCCCTATAACAAATTCAAATTGCTTACTATCTGCTAAAGACTCTGTAGATTTACGCTGGATAATAGCTTTTATTTTGAATAATAAAACTTCAGAATCAAATGGTTTGTTTAAATAATCATCTGCTCCGACCTTATATCCTTTCAATACATCTTCTTTCATTGTTTTGGCTGTCAAGAAGATAATTGGAATATTCTCATCCTTTTCTCTAATCTCTTTTGCCAAAGTAAATCCATCTTTATAAGGCATCATTACATCTAAAATACATAAATCGTAATGATCTTTTCTGAATTTCTCATAACCTTCCATCCCATTTTTAGCTAGTGTTACATCAAAATCATTCATTGATAAATAATCTTTCAGTACGATTCCAAAATTGGGATCATCTTCTACTAATAAAATCTTTTTATTTACTGTTTCCATGCTTTTTTATATTAAAGGTAACTTTACGAAAAAGGTACTTCCTTTATCTTTTTCACTTTCGGCATAAACTTCGCCTTGATGATCCTCTACAATACTTTTTACATAAGCCAATCCTAATCCATGACCTTTTATATTATGTATGTTTCCTGTAGATTCTCTATAAAATTTTTCAAATATTCTTTTTAATACTGCTTTACTCATTCCCGCACCATTGTCGGTGATCTTAATAATAATACTATTCTTTACTATTTCAGTGTAGACATTTATTTCTGGGGTTTCTGGAGAATACTTATTAGCATTATCCATAATATTCACTAATATATTAGTTAGGTGAAAGTCATTTCCTAATATCTCACTTCTACTGGCGTCTAAATGTGTTTTTATATATCCGCCTCTGTTTTCTACCATAAGCTCTACATGCGCTATAGCTTCTTCTATTATGTCGTGAATATCTACCTTATCCTTACTAATATCCAACTGATTCTTTTCTAACTTAGAGATTCTTAGTACATTCTCTACTTGAGCATGCATTCTCTTATTTTCATCACGAATCATTTGTAGATATCGTTTTACTAAGTCTGAATCCTGAAAAGCTTTGGGGTTCTTCAAAGAATCTAATGCTAAATTTATAGTGGCAATTGGAGTTTTAAACTCATGCGTCATATTATTAATAAAGTCAGTTTTTATCTCCGAAATTTGCTTTTGCTTTATTAATTGATACAATGCACTAGAATATGCTACTAAAATTATGAGCGTAAAAACCACAGATAAAATAGCCATTTCTATGATAGAAGATATTAAAAATTTCTTCTTTTCAGGAAAACTAACTAATAAATCGTAATTACTATTACCATCATTATCAGTAAAAAGCGGTGTTTTATAGCGTGATATATCTAACTCTTTAAAGTTACTAGAACGTACTCTTGTAGCTAACCCTTTACTATAGATACCATATTCAAAATTAAGGTTTATCCCTCTGTCATTTAATTCTTGTTGGATTAAAAGCTCTATTTCTTGAGAAGTAACTCTTTTATGAATTGGAACTCTTTGCGCTGCTTCTTTAAAAACATCTTCAAACTGAGCTTTCTCTAAAGCAGAAAAACCACCAATCTTCTCAATCCTTTCCACTGGAGAATATACCTTCCCATCAATACCATACTCTTCTTTAAAAATCTGAGTAGTTCTCTTACTCGTGTAATTTTTAATCGTTGTAGTGTCTGTATTATTATTATCAAAGAACGTAGAAGATATGCCATAATCTTCTTCTAAAATTCCGTGGGAATAGATAAATGTTTCATTGCTATTCCTATCTTTTTCAACAAAAAAGAACTCTCTTAAATTAGACTCTTTCAATTCTCCTACGCTATCTCGTAACATAAGAAACCTATTAAAATAGTCTCTAATTTCTCTTCCCTCCAATTTATCCGAAACGGAGTTTAATACTTGAGAAATACTAGTAGAAAACTGTTCTTCCTTATCTTCTACTGCTGTCTTTATCCAATAACCTTGGACGAATATAATCCCCATTAAGGATAAACTCATCAAAATTACTAGAAGTATAAATAAGCGTCTACTCATTTAGTCAAAATTAAGGCTTTGTAATAAGGTATGTTAAGCATTTAACCTAACGTTAACAAAAATGTTAAAATTTTTGGTTCAAATACTTTTTTTAAGTATCATTTCGTGTATCTTCTCAACAATTTGTGAGGTCTCTTCTAAATCAATATTTTCTATAACAAAGTCAGATTTCTTAACTTTATCTTCTTCCTTCCATTGATTATTCATTCTTGCTTCTACCTCTTCTCTAGTTGTGTTATCACGCTTTAAAACTCGCTGTAAACGCACTTCCTTTGGAGCGGTCACCGTAATAACAAGGTCACATTGCTTATCTCCTCCTGTTTCAAATAATATGGCAACCTCTTTTATTACATAAGCTGCTTCCTGATTTTCATACCAGTCTTTAAAATGGGCACCAACTGCAGGATGGATTATAGCATTAAGTTTTTTTAATTTTTCAGGATCTGCAAAAACAATATCTGCGATATATTTTCTATTAGGTAAGTTATTATCGTAGGCTTTTTCACCAAACAAATCGATAATACGCTTACGTACATTGTCATTAGTTTCCATTAGGCTTTTCGCCTCTACATCAGCAATAAAAACAGGAACATCAAGTTTTTTAAATAGAGAAGCTACTGTAGACTTACCACTTCCTATACCTCCTGTTAATCCTACTATCATAGTTATTGCTTTTTCACTAAATATTCCACTTTTTTGTCCAAAATCTTAACGGAAGACACAAATTTTGGCTCTTCCACTAATTTAGGAATCAGAAAAGTCGATTCCGAAGAAATTTCATTGTAATCGCAAATAACTTTAAAAGCCCCCTCATTTACCCGTTTCAATTCTGATATTGGAGCTTTACAAAGCAATTTTACTTTCTCGGGATAGACCTTTAAGCTCATATCATCAGGAAGATTAGCTATTTGTACAGGCACTAAAATTATTTTTTCTGAATAACGCTCAACAACTCCCGAAATAGATACTTCTTTGGTTTCAAACTCCAACTCTTCTAAAGAGTCTGGAATATTTAAAGGTGATTTATAATCAAAATTATTCCTTACATTCTTATAGTTTTGAACCTCTGTTTCTATATTGATAATTTTACCAACAATATCCTCTGGTCCACGCACCCAAATACTATCTGGTTCCACTTTTATAGAATCCCTAAGCTGATAATCATTTTCAAATTCCAAACGTGTTTTAGGAATTACCTTTATATATTTCTTCTGATTAACTCCAAGCTTTAAAACAACAGAATCGGTATTTATCCTCCTTACATTTAAAGATTTATATTGAGTTCTTATAGCATCCTCTAAATCATTAGGAAGCATATAATAGGCGTCGTTATTTTCATGAAAATCAACTAAATCAACAATTAGATCTCTTTTAAAAAGTCTATATCCCAATATTTTAAATCCAGATGTTTCCACATTTGTTTCAAAACTGGTTTTTGGGTTCCCTAACACTAACTTGTCCTCAGGAATACCATTGTATTTTAAATTAAAGCTTATATGAGAGGTATAAATATCGGAAAGCGATATTAGAAACCATATAAAGAAGGAAACAACAAGAAACATTAGAAATATTGTTGCCTTTGGCTTCTTCAGCGTACTTTTTATATATTCTAGAAACCTTCCTGCCATCAGTTAAAAAATAGTTTTGGAAAAATTTGTTCTGGTTTTTTATTAGAAAAGGTAATCAAAAAAGTCGATTTTACAAAGGCCAATCCATAACCAAAAAATTGTATCACTACTGCATAAACAGCTAGAAACGCAATTTTTAAACTTTTATTTTTCAATAATGCATCAAAAAATATAGCTAAAAAATATAAACCATATATTTTAAAAAATATAGAAATTCCTGCGAACCACATTAATAATGAAAATGCTAGCCCCAAAACAAATAATGTAGGAAACCAATATGTTATCTTCTTAGTTTCTGGATGCCATTTATTTAATATAGGCCGTGTAAGTCCAAACTTTTGAACTTGCTGATAAAACTTTTCCCAAGAAATTCTACGCTTATGGTACACAAAAGCCTGTGGAATTAAAACAGTTTCAAAACCTGCTTTCCATAACCGGATCGTTAAATCTGGGTCTTCTCCTGGATGAATTTTCCCGAAACCGCCAGTTGCTTCAAAAGCCTTTTTTGAGAGTCCCATATTAAAACTTCTGGGTTGAAACTTATTCACAGCTTTCTTCCCTCCTCGTATCCCTCCTGTGGTTAGCAGAGAAGTCATACTATAATTAATTGCTTTCTGAATATCTGAGAAAGACTCATGAGCGGCATCTGGACCACCGTAGCAATCAACATACTTGCTCTGTAAAGATTTATTAGCTTCTTCTAAATATTGTGGTGGCAAAATACAGTCGGAATCTAAAATAATAAAATAGTTTCCTTTAGCTTTTCGCATTCCATAATTACGAGAATCTCCAGGTCCAGAATTTGACTTGAAGTAATAAGAAATATTAAGATGATCTTTAAAATCTTCTACGACACTTTCCGAAGAAATAGAAGAACCATCTTCTACAATAACTACTTCAAAAGGAATATTACCTGTAAGCAAATTCATACTTTCAAGTAATTCTTTTACTTCTTCTGGCCTATTATAAACAGGAATGATAAATGAAAAGCTCAATGCCATTTATGATAATACTATTAGATACAAAAAAACTGTTTAAAAAGTGACATTTATTTTATAGCAATCACTCCTCAAACAGCATTTTATATTTTAGAAACTAATTAATCTTCTTTCATGAACTTTTCCATCACTTCGTTGCTTACTCCAGTGTTAGAGAAACCTCCGTCGTGGAAAAGGTTTTGCATAGTTACCTTTTTAGTAAGGTCAGAGAACAAACTAATTGTATAATCCGCACACTCTTGAGCAGTAGCATTTCCTAATGGAGACATCTTATCTGCATATGCAATAAATCCATCAAACCCTTTTACTCCTTGCCCTGCTGTTGTTGGTGTTGGAGACTGAGAAATAGTGTTTACACGTACATTTCTGTGTTTTCCGTAGAAATACCCAAAACTTCTTGCAATCGACTCTAAATAAGCTTTATTGTCGGCCATATCATTATAGTCTGGAAATACTCTCTGTGCAGCCATATATGTTAAAGCAACGATACTTCCCCACTCATTCATAGCGTCTTTTTGATATAAAGTCTGACAAACTTTATGAAAAGATAATGCCGAAACATCCCAACCTTTTTCAGTAAAGTCATACTTCTGATCTGTATAGTGCTTTCCTTTTCTTACATTAATAGACATTCCAATTGAATGTAAAACAAAATCTATTTTACCTCCCAGAATTTCCATTGACTTTTCAACAAGGTTTTCCAATTCTTCAACATTGGTAGCATCAGCTGGAATAATTTCAGAACCTGTTTTTCCTGCCAATTCTTTAATTTGTCCCATTCGCATTGCGATAGGTGCATTGGTTAAAACAAATGTAGCTCCTTCTTCGTGCGCTTTTATAGCAGTTTTCCATGCTATTGAATTCTCATCTAATGCTCCGAAGATTATCCCTCTCTTACCTTTTAATAAATTATATGACATATGATTTTGGTTAATTCTGTATTTAACTATTTACAGCGTCAAAAATATTCAAATTATTTGTAACAAGACCAATCATGCATCAAATAAATGCACCTTATGTTTACTTATTATTATATTATGACATAATTAAAGTGTTCTTACTACACTAGAAACACAAATTAAAACTCTCGCTTTCCAAATTCACTTTCTATAAACTTAGATTTATTTTTATTATTATTGAAAGTGTACGATAAATTTAATAGTACAACATCTACCTCATAAACATAATTTGTAGTGGTATAAAACGATCCCGGACTAGCGGTAGTAATACGTTGTTCGTTGGTATCTAATAATCCCATATCCATATTTAACCATTGTAGAGATGCTTTAAGCCTATTATCAAAAAAGGTTTTTTGAAATGTTAGATTTGGTGAATAAAATCTAGAATCTTCTCCTTGTGCTGTTTTTCTTTCTGATAAATAATTAAATGTAAATTGTAAAGAAGCTGTGTCAGAAAAATCAAATGAAGAATTCACATTTATAGAATACTGCCAACCATTTTCATCTACAGTTTCCCCATTAAAACTACCATCAATTCCGTAGTTATAAACATTAAAACCTATAAAATTCGACCAATTTTCAGTAGGATCTATTTGTGATCCTAACTCCAAACCTAAAGACCTTCCTTTACCTACATTGGTATATATTCGGTTTAAAATAGTATCGTTATATACTGTATTCACACGGTTTACCAAGTTATTTACATTCCTGTAATAAGCGGTAACATATAAAGAATTATTACCTTCAAAAGATTTTACCATTCCAAGCTCTACTAAATCTATAAACTCTGGCTTTAATGTAGGATCTCCCTGCTCCAATGTTTCTGAATGCTCTCGCTCAGGAAAGGGATTCATTTTAAAAGATGTTGTACGTTCAACACGTTTGCTATATGCAGCCTTAAATTTTAAATCCTCATTGACTGAATATTGAATAGCTGCGGAAGGAAAAAGCTTTAAATAATCATATTTATAAGTTGTATCTACCGTTTGTGCTTTATCCCTAAGATCTAAATTTCTATCCATTCCCTCCAGACGAAGTCCAGCACTATACTCCCATTGGTCTAAAGATTTTGAAAGCTGTACATATCCAGAATTTATCTGACGTGTAAGATCTACTTCACTAGAAAATTCAGGTACCAACTCAAATTCTCCAGTCATATTATTCTTTCGCTCATAAACAAAATCTCCTTTATGATCTAAGTTTCTAAATTGATACCCCATTTCTAACTGACCAATAGAAATAGGTTTAAACTGATAATCTACTTGAAAACGAATTCCATTTAACGGATTATCATTCGTGTTGTATTCTTCCTGTAAAACTACACTCGTATCTGGATATCCCAAATTATCGTTTGTTGTAGGCCCTCCAAGCAATGTATATTCATATAAAAAAGAAGTAGAAATATTCGAATTGTTCTTAAAAATGTGATTGTAGTCAAAACTTCCTAGCACAAAATCTCCCTTACGGATTCTAAGATTTTCGTTATAATATTGGAACGTATAAATACGATCTCCCCCTTCTGCTGGAGTAATTGCATGATTGTCGTAATAAATAATATCTGCAGTTCTATCTTTAGAACGTTTACCTCCATAAAAACCAATAGAATATGTGTTTAAAGTATCTGGAGTGAAATCTACCGAGAATCGACCAGAAAAATTCTTTTCTACAAAACTACGCTCACCATCTGAAGGAAACTGTGTTAATGTATCGTTTATAATAGTATATGCATCTCCTTCTCTTCTCCCAGAAATATCATTTCTTTGGTAACTTGCTCCCATAGAAATATTCCATTTATCTTTTCGAATATTGTATGTAATATCCGCTCCATAACGCTGTGCTGGCTCTTTGTTGTCATAATCCTCAATACTAGGAAAACCTCCTTTAATATTTATCTGAGTAAAAGTTCCATTTGTAGCTCCTTTTTTGGTGATTATATTTAGAATTCCCGCTTTCCCCTCTGGATCATATTTTGCTGAAGGTGCTGTAATCAATTCCAAACGCTCAATAGCATTTGCAGGCAACTGGTTTAAAATCAAAGAAGCATTTGTTTGTACTGGTTTCCCGTTTAATAGAATAACAAAACTATTACTTCCTCTCACAGAAATCTCTCCCAATCCATCTACAGATACAGAAGGCAAGTTTCTAATTACATCGGTCCCATTCCCACCTATACTACTTTGAAATTGATCTGCCTCATAAACCTGTCTATCTACTTTATTAATTACAGTAGATTTTTTTCCTGAAAGCACTACTTCATCCAAAAATAGCTGACTTGGATTAATTTCAACCTTTCCTAAATCTAAATTCTGATTGCTTTTAGATACTTCGAACGGAGTACCCTTTTTTGTTTCATAACCTATAAAAGAAATTTCTAAATAGTAATTTCCTTTTTTAATATTTTCCAACACAAAGCTTCCATCTTGATTGGTAACAACTCCCGTAATAAGTTCATTATCATCAGCATTAAAAATAGCTACGGTTGCATATTCTAAGGGATCACTATTAGTTGCATCTACAACTTTACCCTTAACTTGAGCATTACTTATTTGCACAAAACTTAACGTACATAAGAAAAATAAAAAAAATCGCATTTGGTTGGTTACTTTTAAATTGAAAAACAAAAATAAAAGTAATAGTTACCTTAAAATGATCTATTCGAATAAAACTATGGTCTATTCTCTTCTTTTCTGAAGTTTAATGGAGTTACAGCGTTGTGCTTTTTAAAATATTTTACGAAATGAGAAGCATTCTTAAAGTTTAAATGAAAAGCGATTTCCGAAATAGTTATCTTACTATATTTAAGTAAACGCTTGGCCTCTGTATTAATATGTGAAGCAATAACTTCTGAAGTTGTTTTACCGTATTCCTTTTTACACAATTGATTGAGTTGCTGGTTACTTAATTGCAATTTATCTGCATAAAAACTTACGTTGTTTACAGGATTATCTGCAAGCATTTTTAAAAATTCATCAGCCTTCCCTAAATCTTGAATTTCTAAATTCGTATTTAAGTGAGCAAGTAAAGCCTTTAACAATCCTTCAAAGACTAACTTATTATGCCCAATTTCTCGATTTGACTCAAAGCATAATAATTTAAATAACTCTTCTACAAACTCAGGTTCTGTACACTTTTTTTCATGATGATTATTAAGCTTCATTAAAAGTGTATTCAATGTATCATCTAAAGTATTTTGCAAAAAACTTTCCTTAAATATTACAACATACCCCTCCGGAATTGTAGTTATATCCCAATGGTGTACTGCCTCTTTTCTAATAAAAAAGAAAGTTGGGCCTTCAATTTTATATGCAATATTGTCTATATAATGATATCCTTCCGCCTTGCTTAGATATACAATTTCAAAATATTTGTTATGACGATGAGGCTTTGTAAATCGCTTATTAGGATCAAAAGGAGCTATTTTTATATCTGTATAATAACTAATTTTATTCTTTATAGGAATCACCTCTTCCATCCAAAAAAACTAAGCTTTATTCATTAACAGTTCTTTAGCATGCGCCATTGCAGAGCTAGAAATATCTTTCCCTCCTAGCATTTCTGCTATTTCTTTAATTCGTTCTTCTCCAGTAATTTGTTTCATTTGTGAAGAAGTTACACCACCTTTATCCTCTTTAAATACTTTAAATTGAACATCTCCTTTTGCTGCTACTTGTGGTAAATGGGTAATCGTAAAAACTTGCATCGTTTTACTCATCTGATGCATTATATCTCCCATTTTATTGGAAACCTCTCCAGAAACACCCGTATCGATTTCATCAAACATTATAGTTGGCAAATGCATATATTGCGCTAAAAGAGATTTTATAGCTAACATTATTCTAGAAAGCTCTCCTCCAGAAGCTACCTTCTTCAACTCATTAAAACTACCGCCTTTATTTGCTGCGAATAAAAAGTGAAGTTCATCTTTTCCTTTTGCAAAATACTTATTGGTTGGTACTAAATCTATTTTAAATTTAGCATTTGGCATTCCTAATTCAGCAAGTACCCCTTCCAAATGAGATTTTAAAGAAGGAATAGACTTCGCTCTATTCTTATGTATTTTATTTGCAATTACGTCTAAAGCTTCTTCTTGCTTCAACACATCTAATTGTAATCTCTTTATATCAGCCTCAAGGTTTTCTGTCTTAGAAACTTTTTCTGCAAGCTCCTCTTGAGCAGCCAACAATTCTGAAATTTCTATAACATTGTGTTTTTTCTGAAGGTTATATATCAGCTGTAGCTTAGCATTTACCTCTTCCAATTGTTGAGGATCAGCTTCAAGATTTTCTTCTATTTGCTGAATTTCCACAAAAATATCATCTAATTCAATAAGACTAGACTGAACCCTAGAAGCTAATTCTTTATAAGAATCTCCAAAATGAAGCAGCTTATTAAAAACCGCTTTAAGCTCATTCATTCCACTAATAACCCCAACTTGCTCTTCACCTAAAATCTGAGTAGCATGCGAAACATTTTCAGCTATTTCTTCTACATTATTCAACGCTTCATAAGAAGCCTCCAACTCTGCCAACATCCCTGGCTTGAGGTTCGCAGAAACTAATTCCTTCAATAAAAAAGAATTATAATCATATTCCTTATCTGCTTCTTGCTGAAAATCGATAAGTTTCTTTAATTCCTTTTTAACCTGATGATATTGCGAAAGTTTTTCAGAATATTCACTTAAAACAAGATCATTACTAGCCACAGCATCAACTACCTGAAATTGAAAATTATTATCAGTAAGTTTTAATGTCTGATGCTGCGAATGAATATCTATAAGTTGCTCTCCTAAACGAGATAAAACATCTAAAGTAACAGGTGTATCATTTATAAAAGCACGAGATTTCCCACTAGGAAGAATTTCCCTTCTTATTATTGTCTGCTTTTCAAAATCGAGATCATTAGCCTTAAAAAAAGGTTCTAGATTGTAATTACTAATAGCAAAGGTAGCTTCTATAACACATTTATCTTCGCTGTTTTTAATACTGCTTAAATCTGCACGCTTTCCTAATACCAATGATAATCCGCCTAAAAGAATAGACTTCCCAGCTCCAGTTTCTCCAGTGATAGCTGTAAGTCCGTTAGTAAAAGTAACCTGTAGGTTATCTATTAACGCGTAATTTTTAATAATGAGAGTTACTAACAAAGTTATCTAGTTTTATACTCCAAAGATAAATGTTATTTTTAGCGGAATAAAATATTGTTAGTATTTTATACGAGACCAGGTTTCTGAGTATAATGGAGCGATATCGTTTAAAGTTCCCTTTAATTTTACAACATCAATTTTTGGTCCATCAGAAAAAACATTTGCAATCTCTTCAGACTTGGCGTCAAAAAAAGCTTGTAAAACAAAAGAATTTGGACGTACATTATTTAGCTTATCAAAAAGCTGCATTGAACTTGCAATAGTTTGCTTTGCCAATGCTGGGTTTTCTACCAGATTATCTAGTCCTAAACGGTGGTAGTTATAAAGCGCCAAACGATATTCCTTAAAAGTATTAGATAGCAAGTTATCTACCAATTCCCAACGGGTTCTATTTCCATCAGTTTGCTGCCAACCACTATAACCACTTCCTTGAGATAAATTTACAATGCTTTGTGCCTTTTTGTAATAAGCAGTCCCCCCTTCTTTAGAAAAAGTATCTGCATCGATTCCCAACATAATGTAAACGTAATAAGTAATTACCGAAGTTAAGTTAGACTCAAATACATTTGGGTTATAAAATATAGGTGCAAACTCTAAATAATTAAATGTAAAACGCTTGTCTTGATAATTAAATACAGGCGATTGATAGGTTGAATTATAAACCGGACGATTAGATTGTACCTGTATGGTTCCACTAAAAGTACTATTCTCATAGCTATTAATGGTGATCATCATACTGGATTCAATTCGTTCCTTCTGAGAAAAAGTTTTATTGGTCCACTTCGTTTTATTTACATAATCGTTAAGCGACTTCTCTAATGTTCTAAATATCTGCTTATTTGTTTGATCTACTTGATCAGAATTAACTATAACAGTACAGCTCAATTCTTGAGCAAATGCAAACTGAACAGCACATAAAATTACGAGAGATAAAAGCTTTTTAATCATTCAGACGATTCAATATTTCGTTAAAGATATCGGTTGCAACTTCCGTTTTTGGTTTTAATGGAAACGGAATATTGTTTAAATTCTTATCTATAAAAGTAACTTTATTTGTGGTGTTTCCAAAACCTGCACCTTTATCTTTTAACGAATTTAAGACAATCGCATCTAAATTCTTTGAAGCAAGCTTCTTTTTTGCATTATCGATTTCATTATTGGTTTCTAAAGCAAAACCGACCAAAAACTGATTCTTCTTATTCTTCCCTAAAGAAGCTAAAATATCTTGTGTAGGCACCAAGTCTATATGCATGGTTGCTGTCTTCTTCTTAATTTTCTGGTCTGCTACTTCGGCAGGCTTATAATCTGCAACAGCTGCAGAGAGAATAGCAATATCCACTTGATTAAACACTTGGTGGGTGGCATTATACATTTCTTCCGCAGTGGTAACTCTTACTAATTTAATAAGAGAATGTGATATATCTAAATGCGTAGGTCCTGAAATCAAGAAAACCTCAGCACCTAAATTTGCTGCCTTTTCTGCTAAAGCGTATCCCATTCTTCCACTGGAATGATTTCCAATAAAACGCACAGGGTCTATAGCTTCATAAGTTGGGCCGGCAGTAATTAAAACTCGCTTCCCTTTTAATGGAAGCTTCGAAAGGATATCTTTTTCTACAAATGACACTATTTCTTCTGGTTCTGCCATTCTTCCTTGCCCTACTAATCCACTTGCCAATTCACCAAATCCAGCAGAAATCATAATGTTTCCAAAGGACTTTAATGTATCGAAAGTATTCTTTGTAGAAGGATGAACATACATATCTAAATCCATTGCTGGCGCAAAATAAATAGGACATTTTGCTGAAAGATAAGTTGCCAATAAAAAATTATCCGCAGTTCCAGTCGTCATTTTTGAAAGTGTATTTGCCGTAGCCGGAGCCACAATCATAAGGTCTGCCCATAGACCTAAATCTACGTGATTGTTCCACACCTCTCCTTCTTGCTCTTCATCAGTAAAAGAAGAATACACTTTATTTTTAGACAACGTAGAAAGCGTTAAAGGGGTAACGAAATCTTTTGCAGATTCTGTCAATACCACTTTAACGCTTGCTCCTGCCTTAATTAGTAATCTTACTAAAAAAGCTGACTTATATGCGGCAATACCTCCTGTAATACCTAGTAATACTTTTTTGCCGCTAAGTATGGACATATGCCTTACTCTTTATCTGTGTTTCTGTAATAGATCTTATCGTTAAGCCACTCTTCTACTGCAATAGCATGCGGCTTAGGAAGTTTTTCATAAAACTTAGAAACTTCAATCTGCTCTTTATTTTCGAAAATCTCTTCAAGACTGTCTGTGTAAGTAGCAAACTCTTCCAACTTTTCAATCAACTCCTTCTTAATATCTCCATTAATTTGGTTGGCACGCTTAGAAATAACAGATATAGCCTCGTAAACATTGTTTGTAGGCGCATCTATTTCATTTCTATCGTAAGTTACTGTAGAAACTGGTGCTTCAGAATTTCTTAATTCGCTCATAACTTCTTTTATTTACTGTATTTGTCTAATAACTGTTTGAATTCTTGCAATTCCTGATCTAAATCATCACTCATTTTATCAGCTCTGTTTTTATACTCAGTTTCGCTAAACTCACTAATCAATTTTTGGTAAGCCACTTTTGCTTCCCCTATACGCTCTTCTCTTTTGGAGTAGATACTATTTACTGCCAAGTTATATTTGGCAAGGTAATCATAAAACAAGGCATCTTCTTTATATACTGATCCTGGAAATTCTTTAAAGAATAACTCAAAAGATTTTATAGATGCATGGTAATCTGATATTCTATTATATTGCTTCGCTACTTCAAAAGCTTTCTTCTCTTTCTTAGCTCTTAAATCTGCCGCCATTTCATTCGCTTCATCCATATATTCTGATTCTGGATGTGTATTTATAAATACTTGAAGCTTACTAATAGCTTTATCTGTTTCTGTTTGGTCTAAACTATATCTTGGTGAAGTTAAATACTGACTTTTAGCTCCTAAAAAGGCAGCTTCTTCAGCTTTATCACTTCGTGGATATGATTTTGAAAATCTTTCAAATTGATATGCAGCTAAATAATAATCGCCTGTTTGATAATAAGAATCTGCATAAAAATATATAAGTCGCTCTCCTTGTGGCTTCCCAACATATTGAGGTACTATTTGTTCGAAAAGTCTAATAGCGCGCTTATAATCACCTTCGTTATAAAGCTTTTCTGCCATTTCATACTTGTTCTTAATATCACTATCTTTTAATACTTTTTGATACTCACTACAACTACTAGTAAAAATCAAAACAAAAAGAATTGCTATATATGTATACTTCATATTAATGTAATCCTATCACTAGGTTTAAGTTTTTCGATGGTTTATCGAATTAAATTCATACTGCATTAACTTACCTACATCTTCTTTTCTAATGCAGTCAATTCATCCTGCAAAATTAGTTAAATATATGTAAATTAAAAAACTATTTTAAAGTGTGAAGAAAAGCACTTCATAATTAACAAGCAACCCTGTTTAGTTTTTTTATTAAAAGTTTAACTTGTTGAGATGTCAACTCATAGTTTTTCAACATCATCTAACATAGAATGATCTAAAACTATAGCCCCCTCTTCTCCATATCCGTATGACTTAGTAAACTTTTTATCTATTATAAGATCGCTATATAAATATGACTTAACATCGTAAATCTCATTATTAAAAGCATCATCATAATAGGAAAATAAAACTACTATTTCTGCTTTTGCCTCTGCAATATTATTTTCTGTCAACTTAAAAAACGGACTTTCTTCATCTATTTCATGAACTATTGTCCATGTAGTTGGAAGAAAAGTAATCGACCTGCGTTCTAATTTTAGATTATAATATTCAGGCTCAAAATACCCATTCACTTCTTTATGAAGAATTAAAATAACATCTGCTTTAGGTTTTATAAGAACATTTCTACTTGTATTCATCACCTTAATCATTAAGGCTCTCTTATTTTTAAAAGGACGCACAACGAAGTTCTTACTAAAAGAGATTAAAGTTTTAGGCTTAGAAAACCTTCCATAAAGTAACCCTGTAGTAAAAGAAAAGCTCAATAAACCAATTAAAGCTTCTAATGCAGCTAAAATTCCAGCAAGTGTTCCTGAAGGGGACATAACTCCATAACCTACTGTGGTAATTGTTTGTGCTGAAAATAAAAAAGCATTCAGGAAATTGGCAAAAACATTGGGACTCTTATAAATTGAGATATCATCTACTCCAATAGCGACATACCCGATAGCAAATATGGAATTAATTACAATGTATGCTAAAAGCACATAGAAAAAAAAAGAAATCCACGAAATCCTAATTAAATAGGAGTACGTGGATTCGAACATTGATTTTTTATTAACATGGTTTATATTAAACCTACCGTCTTCTGTAATAAATCTCTTTACATTTTTGGTAGCGTTTAATCCAAACCCTATATCCTTTAATGTTTTAACCATTAATTTTGTTTGTGGCTAAAATAGGAAAATTATTTATTTTTTGTCGCAAGCTATCAGTAGCTTTCACTAATGGTAATCTCACAGCACTTGTACTAAGTCCTAAATTTTCAAACACTACTTTTATTCCTGCAGGGTTTCCTTCTTCAAAAATATAATCGATAATATCCATTAATTGAAAATGAATATTGTTTGCATCGTCTAAATTACCTCTTAAAGCATAACGAACCATCGAAGAGAATTCTTTTGGGAAACCTTGCCCTATTACAGATATAACACCTGCTCCTCCAGCAAGAACCATAGGTAAAGTAATCATATCATCTCCAGAAATCACTAGGAAATCTTTAGGCTTGTCTTTTATAAGTCTCATTGCCTGAACTATATCCCCAGCTGCCTCTTTTACTCCAATGATATTTTTAAAACTATTTGCTAAACGAATAACAGTCTCTGGCAATACATTAGACCCTGTTCTTCCAGGAACGTTATATAAAATTATCGGTAGTGGAGACGCTTCAGCTATAGCTTTGAAATGCTGAAATATCCCTTCTTGCGTAGGTTTATTGTAATATGGAGAAACAGATAAAATAGCATCAAAAGCAGTTAGATCACTATTTTTAAGCTCGTTTACTACTTCTGCAGTATTATTACCTCCAACACCTACTACTAACGGAACACGCCCATTATTTGCCTTTATTATTGTTTGTTTTACAAGTTCTTTTTCCTCCTTAGAAAGCGTAGCAGATTCTGCAGTAGTTCCTAAAACTACTAAATACTCTACTCCTCCTTTTATTGTATGATCTACAATATTAATAAGCGCAGCAACATCTACACTTAAATCTTCTCTAAAAGGCGTTACCAAAGCAACCCCTGTGCCTAAAAACTTTGACATACTCAAATCTTTTTTAAAATGCTAAGGTATTTAACCAGCTCTTTACTAAACTGAGAGAAATCCTTTTCATCTGTCTTCAATACTAAATTGTTAATCGCTTCTCCTTCACTTATGATTCCAACCTTTAAAGGACTTTTACTTAATGCTGAAACCAATTCTAAATAAACATTCGGCTCTGTATAATAATTAATCACAATATCGTAAGAGCGCTTTAAAAATTCTGCCACCTCATCTGTCTTCACTTTTCCCTTCATTCCAAAAGAAGTATCAGTAAAAACTGGAATTAGATAACTTCCATTTTTATAAATTTTATCAACATATCCTATCACATAAACGTCCTCAGCACTAACATTAATTGCTTTTGCTACGTCTAAAAGAGGCTTGTAGTCTACTAACTTCTCATAATTAATTACAATAGCTAAAGAACGTACTACACCATCTCTCTCATTTACAGAGGGGTTTGCTGATAAAAGCGATTTCCTAATTGCTTTTTTAATTGATTTTTCTTTAAGGCCCTTAAAAATCATTTACATTCCGTTATTTTTGCAAATGTAAAACTTTCGATAGTTCCTGTTATTAAAATTAAGAATCTTATGCGTAATAAAACGACACATTTTGTTATATTTATAACAATCTTCTGTTTCCTCTCTTGCAACAAGGCTTCCACAAAGCTAAAAAGCATCTCAGGAAAGGAAATAAATATTACTGATTCTATAAAAAGCGTAGATAGTATCAATGATTTTGTTACTCCATACAGAGAACATATTGAAGAAGTACTTGATGAACAGCTCGCTTATAATCCTAAAAATCTTTCTAAGAAAGACGGGAATTTGAATTCTTCTATCGGAAATTTAATGGCAGATATAACATACGAGCAAAGTAATCCTATTTTTTATAAACGCACAGGCAACAACATCGACTTTGTACTTCTTAACCACGGAGGTATTCGTGCTAGTATGAGCAAAGGAAAAGTAAGTCGCCGAACTGCTTATGAAATTATGCCTTTTGAAAACAAAACTTTAGTATTAGAACTCACTGCTGATAAAGTTAAAGAACTAGGACTTTATCTTGCAAAAAATAATACTGCTCACCCCATTAGTAAACAGTTACAACTTACATTACGAAACGACAACTCTATAAAGAGCATGACTATTAATGGGAAACCTATTGAAGCAGATAAAACTTACTTTGTAGGAACTTCAGACTTTTTAGCTACTGGAGGGGATCATATGGATTTCTTTAAAAATCCTATTAATACTACGGACATCAATTATTTATTACGAAATGAACTAATTGATTACTTCCAAAAAATAGATACTATTAAAGCGAATGTTGACACTAGATTTATAAAAAAATGAAAAGAAGACACTTTATAAATAATACGATAGCCAGCACCGCTTTTATAGGAGCTGGAGGACTTTCCTTAACTTCTTGTTCTACTGAAAAGAAAAAGCATCTTACTATTTTACATACAAACGATGTACACAGTCATATAGATCCATTTCCCGCCTCCCATGCCCGAAATCCTAATCAAGGTGGAGTGGCGAGAAGAGCTAGCCTGATTGAAGGAATTAGAAATGAAAATCCAAACACATTATTACTTGATGCAGGTGATATTTTTCAAGGAACTCCATACTTCAATTTCTACGGAGGTGAAATAGAGTTCAAGTTGATGAGTATGCTTAAATATGACGCTGCAACTCTCGGAAATCATGATTTTGATAATGGTGTTGAAGGATTACTAGCACAATTACCAAATGCTAAGTTTGAAATCATTAATGGAAATTATGATTTTTCGAATACTGTTCTGGATGGTAGAATAAATCCTTATAAAATATTTATTAAGGACGGAATTAAAATAGGTGTTTTTGGACTTGGAGTAGAGCTAGACGGACTCGTTACAAAAGGTCTTTACAAGGAAACTAAATATTTAGATCCAATTGAAAAGGCTCAAGATATTACTAGAGAACTTAAAGAGGATAAGAATTGTGATCTCGTTATATGCCTATCTCATTTAGGATACAAATACAATAATGATAAAGTATCAGATATTGTTTTAGCACAAAATACCGAGAATATAGATTTAATTATTGGCGGACACACACATACTTTTATGGACAAACCTGTAGTGGAGGTTAACAGAAAAGGGAAAAATGTTTTAATTAATCAAGTAGGGTGTTACGGTATATATCTTGGAAGAATCGACTTCTATTTCGACACAAATAAATCAACTTCTGAAGGTGTTAGTATAAACGTTTAAAATTATAACTAGTAATAAACTTCAGTAAGAAATAATAAGAAATAACCTTTACTACAACAATCGTAATATCAAAGAAGAAGAGTTTTACGATGTAATTATCTATTGCCATCATAATATCACCTATTAGGAAACATACAGATATAATGACTGGATAAAGATTAATCTTAGATTCGTCATTAAAAAAATTCACTAATGATATGATTGTAAAAGCACTTAAAACAATGGAGTAAATTATAATAAATGGATACAAATCTCCCATTTGTTCACCAAAGATATCTTTGATAGAATAATTAAAATAAATAAACCATAATATTATAACTGGAACGGCAGAAAATATAAGTTTCTTGACATCTAAATCATGAATAGATCGAAAGCAAATTAATGAAAATATTAAGTGATTTATACCGAAGAATATTAGGAACAACCGTACTGTAACCGGATTAAAATTCAGCATAAAAACATCTCCTAAAAAACAACAGGCCAATATTAAAGTCGGTATTAACGCTAACTTCCCCTTTTCAAAATAGTAATTGAAAAAAATTATCGGAATTAATGATACTTTAGCAATACTTGCCACTAGGTGAAAATCAAACAGTAATGCTAATAAATAAATAGCACTAAAGACAAAATACAGTTTTAGAAGTTCATTAGTTTTCATAGCATCTTTAGAAACTCATCTTCGGTAATAATGGCTATTCCAAGCTTATCAGCTTTATCTTTTTTACTAGGTCCCATATTATCTCCTGCAACCACATAACTAGTTTTTGAAGATATAGACGAAGCAACTTTACCACTATTGTCTTCTATGAGTTTTTTAAGCTCGTTTCTTGAAACTTTTTCGAAGACTCCTGATACTACAAATGTAATCCCTTTGAACTTCTCCGAAATATTTTCAAGTTTATCAGCAGATATTTCTAGTTGAACTCCATATTCTTTTAATCGATTTAAAATTAAAATGTTCTTTTCGTTCTGAAAGAATTCAACTACACTCTCTGCAATCTTAATCCCTATTTCATCTACCTGAACAAGTTCTTCAACACTTGCTGCCATAATAGCATCGATAGACTTATATTCCTTGGCTAATTTTTTGGCAACTGTTTCTCCAACGAAACGAATTCCCAATGCAAAAAGAACGCGCTCAAAGGGAATCTCTTTTGATTTCTCAACCCCCTGAATTAAATTCTCAGCAGATTTTTCTGCCATTCGTTCTAAAGGAACAATATCTTCCTTTTTTAATGTATATAAATCAGCGTAATTATCTATAAGCCCTTCTTTAAAAAGCAGCTCTACCGTTTCTCCGCCTAAGCCCTCAATATCCATTGCTTTTCTAGAAATATAATGTTGAATACGACCTGTTATCTGCGGTGGGCAGCCATAGGTATTTGGACAATAATGCTGCGCCTCTCCATCTTTCCTAACAAGTTCTGTATCACATTCGGGACAATTTTCAATATAATGAACAGGTGCAGCATCGAGCGTTCTTTTTGTAAAATCTACACCAATAATCTTCGGTATAATTTCTCCTCCTTTTTCTACAAATACAATATCACCAACGCGAACATCTGACTTTTCTATTTGGTCTGCATTATGTAAAGAAGCACGTTTTACAGTTGTTCCAGCCAATAATATAGGCTTTAAATTTGCCACTGGAGTTATAGCTCCCGTACGCCCAACTTGGTATGTTATACTTTCTAAAGTCGTAGAAACCTGTTCTGCCTTATATTTATACGCCATTGCCCAACGTGGAGCTTTCGAAGTATATCCTAATTCCTCTTGGTGCTGAAAACTATTAACTTTCACCACCACTCCATCAGTTTCATATGGTAACTCATGACGATGAATATCCCAATAATTTACAAACTCTAAAACCTCAGCTGTTGATTTACATAGTTTTGCAACCTCAGGAACTTTAAAACCCCATTCATGAGCCTTTTTTAAACTTTCAAACTGACTGGAAATTCCTAAATTCTCTCCTGTAATATTATATAACAAACACTCCAACGGACGCTTTGCCACTTCTGCACTATCTTGCAATTTAAGACTCCCACTAGCAGTATTACGAGGATTCATATAAGGCTCTTCTCCTGCCTCAATTCTATCTTGATTCATTTTAGCAAAACCTTCAAAAGGCAACACTATTTCTCCTCTAATATCAAATTTCTTGGGATATTCCCCCTTTAGCTCTAAAGGAACGGAACGGATAGTTTTTATATTATTTGTTACATCATCTCCTTGAAATCCATCTCCCCTAGTTACAGCTTTTAATAAAACTCCATCTTCATAGGTTAAACTTATAGAAGCTCCATCATATTTCAATTCACATGTAAAAGCGACCTCAACATCTCCAAGAATACGCTGAATACGTTTTTCCCAATCTTCTAAATCTTCTTTAGAATATGAATTATCCAAAGAATACATACGATTTTCATGTACAATAGTATCAAAACTTTTAGTAACCATTCCTCCTACACGAACGGTAGGGGAATTAGCATCATAAAATTCAGGATATTTAGCCTCTAAAGCCTGTAATTCTTTTAGTTTGATATCAAAATCATAATCAGAAATCTGAGGCGTATCTAATACATAATAATTGTAATTATGTTGGGAAAGTTCCTGACGTAACGATTTTATCTTTGCTGCTATATCCATGAAAATAATGTAAGAGTATTGTGTATTCTTATTTTCACAAATATAGTTTAATGATGGGTATTTTTATAATACAATATAAGTAGATGTCTTATAAATTTAAACTAAAGCTTTTTAAATTTATAGTCCAGAAATTATTCTTTCTTCTTTCTTTTCTGTTCTTTAAAGTGATTAAATATTAGAATCATAGCTAGGAAAGCCCAAACAATTCTATAATACCATATATCCACTTCAAAAGTTAAAATAGTAGCTGTTGATGTATCTCTAAAAAAACTATAGATTACATTCGCTATTGCTAAAATTCCAAGAATTAAATTTAAGGGTACATTTTTCATAACAATCAATTAAGCCCCCAACTTACTAATTATAACCATAAGAAACCATAATAAAACTATTCTCTTTAGGAAGATTAAGTTTTACGACTCCATTATCTAGTAATTCTAGTTTTACGTTTTTTGCATCTTTACTACTCAATATAGTCTTGAATTTAACGTTTTTATCATTTAATAAATGTGTTTGAACAAACTGTAGATCATTTGGATTTAGTTCTCTATAAATTAATAAATATCCTTTATTCTCTTTAATAGACTGAAATCCTGTTACAGATGCCCCTGAAGGCTCTTCTCCTATGGGTAAAATAACACCCTCATGAAAATCCTTTTTTACTTCTTTGTATTTTCCTATAAGCTCTTTAGTTTTTAGAAAATCTTTTGGAAGCCCCGTTGCTTCAAACCAAGCTAATGGCTGCGCAGCCATTGTTGTGGCAAATACATAATCGAAATCATAATTCTGTGGAGCTAACAAATCGTTTTCTCCATATTTGTTGGCATTTCTAGAGTTATTCAAAAACTCAATTTGTAATAATTCAGGAGGAAAATATTTAGAAAGCATCCATAAATTTCTAAGTGTTTGATAAGGATAATATCTCCCCCAATCTGTATAACGATTCTCTAAAAATAAATTTCCATGGTTCCTATATTTAAAATACCCTCCTCGAACTCCAGCAGTTAAATCCAAATTGAAAAATACAGCTCCATCAGTTTGCTCTTTTACAGTTTCAAAAAACTTCTGCAAATTAATTTCAGACCTCTTGTCATTAATTTTTATCCCATCTATTTTTATGTATTTTATTCCTGTAGTATTATATAAATTGGTAATTATCTCCGCATCTTGCTTCCAATTAGCATAACTATTACCATTACTAGGATGAAACCATAAACCCAACTTTATATTATACTTTTTAGCCTCTTCTAAAACAGGCTTTAATCCGTTAGGAAATCGAGTTTTATGCACTTGCCAATCTTCAAGTTTCCACTCATCCCATAACTCCCCAGAACTATCCGCAGAATTAGAAGACAAACCCTGCTCCCAACCATCATCTATTTGGTAATGTGTGATCCCTAAATTAGCAGCAGTTTTTAATTCATTAACAATAAAACTTTCATTTATACGACCATCTCTCCCACGATCACCCCAGGTATTCATCATTACCATTTCGTGAGAGTCTTCACTATACATTGATGTTTCCTTTAAATAAAGACGGAGATTGTGCAACAAAGAATTTTCATCCTCTCCGATACTAATTGTAGTCGTATAACCTTCTATCCATTCCTTAGAAAAACCCTGAAAAGGATATCCTGAAAAAGGAATACTTAAGCCTTTATTAGAAGTAACAAAATCAAAACCTGGATAATTTAGCTGACTGCTTTCATTTGGAGCTTCTTTTAAAATAAAGAATCCCACTTTATCAAGGGAATGTGTTCCTAGAAGTAAGTTTCCATTGGAAGTAATATCATAATTATAAGGGATAAAAGATGAATTAAAAACAAGGTTATTATTCTTATCAGTTACATCCTTAAAGGAAACCGTTTCTATACTCCAGTGCGGTGAATTAAACCCATATCGCTCTAAATGATTATTCCCAGCTTCATATTCTTTATAAAAACTCTCTTTCCCAGTAAGCTCTTCCTCTTTATCTTTTTTAAATAAACTTAATTCAGAATATTTAATATAAGTAACCGTAGAAATTGTAGCTGTATTGGTGTATAATTTAAAAACACGCTTTACTTGCAATTCATCATGCTGATTAATAAGAACACACTCTATATGTGCAGGCTCAAAATAATTCTTTTGAATTTCTTTAACCGATAATAAAACATGCTTTACAAACGGATGATTTGCCAATACAAAGGAAGGCTTGTTTCCTTTCCATTTTATACTTTTTGATGTATCAAGATTATCTATACTCAAAGGAATAATATTACCATCATTCCAAAGCCATTTCCCAGAAACATGTTCATTCTTCAATGTTAATGTATCGTTTTTAAGAACTTCAGAAACCGCTAAACCATTTTGAGAAAATGAAGGTTTAAAAAATAACAAGCAACAAACTAGAATAAAAAATGAAAAGAAATTTGAAAACATTGTTTTTACTTAAAAGGGTTAATGATTGATAAAATTTAAATATTAATCATGCAACAAGGATTAACTCTTCATTACAGAAAATATAGCTTAATTTTCTTATATAATGACACATCATTAGTTTAACGTTAAAGATAATAGTAAAAATCACTTTTTTACATACTGACAACTATTTTTTTCTACTCATACTCACGCTCCAACTTATGTTTTTATATAATGTAAATTCTCTTTTTGCGAATGAACTTATTACCTTTACAAAACTCTAAAAAAGAAACAGATGAAAACATTGAATGATCAAGAAATAAAGAAACGCATTGAAAATCTAGAATACTGGGACTTTGAAGATGGTTTATTGGTTACTTCTCTAGATTTTAAAGATTTTGCAGATGCTTTTGCAATGATGACGCGTATTGCTTTTGAAGCTGAAGCACAGCAACATCACCCTGAATGGAGCAATGTATATAATAATCTAACAATTAGATTACATACACATGATGCGGGCGGAATTACAGAAAAAGATTTTACTCTAGCACAAAAAATTGAAGATATTATAAAAGGATAATTAAGTTTATCTATTTTCTTTTTTTAATTATTTTTGTTATCAAATTATAATAATAAAACTTTATGGGAAGAGCTTTCGAATTTAGAAAAGCAAGAAAGATGAAGCGTTGGTCTGCTATGGCAAAAGCGTTTACTCGTACTGGAAAAGATATCGTAATGGCTGTTAAAGAAGGTGGTCCTGATCCGGACACTAACTCTCGTCTGCGTGCAATTATCCAGAATGCGAAGTCTATAAACATGCCTAAAGACAACATCGAAAGGGCCATAAAACGAGCTACGGATAAAAACACAGAAGATTATAAAGAGGTATTATTTGAAGGATATGCACCACATGGTATTGCTATATTAGTAGAAACTGCTACAGATAATAATAACCGTACAGTTGCTAATATTCGTAGTTACTTTAACAAATGTAATGGAAGCTTAGGAACTAGTGGTTCTGTAGAGTTTATGTTTGATCATACTTGTAATTTTAGAATTCCTGCTGAAGGAATAGATCCTGAGGAATTAGAATTGGAGATGATCGACTTTGGTGCGGAAGAAGTTTTTGCTGATGAAGATGGAATACTTATATATGCACCTTTTGAAAGCTTTGGAGCGATTCAAAAAGAACTAGAAGAGCGAAATCTAGAAATATTATCTTCAGGTTTTGAGCGTATCCCTCAAGTCACAAAAAAGCTTACTCCAGATGAAGCTGCTGATGTTGAAAAATTACTTGAAAAAATAGAGGAAGATGATGACGTTCAGAACGTTTATCATACCATGGAAGAATCTGATTCAGAATCGGAAAATTAAATTATTCTATAATTTATTCTGATTCTTTAGAAGCTGATTTTTCATATATAAATGAATATACTGGAATTTTTCCAATCACTCCAGAAAAATGGCGATACATAAAATCAAAGTCAGATTTTATATCATCAGAAGGATAAAAAGGAGGTTCTATACGAACCTCTTTATTTTTATAATCAAACGCTATCATTACAATAGGGACGCCTGCTCCCTTAGCAATATGATAGAAGCCCGTTTTCCACTCCTTTACACGCTTCCGAGTTCCTTCTGGAGCTATTTGCAACCTAAACTCGTCTTTTTCTTCAAACAAAGAAACTACAGCGTCTACAGTATTACTATTCTTACTCCGATCTATAGGAGCTCCTCCCATCCATTTAAAATACCAACCCATTGGAGAATCAAATAGCTCTTTTTTTCCTACAAAGTTCATAGAATCTTTTGCCATACTACGAACCAATACTCCAACATAGAAATCGTGCCAACTGGTATGTGGCACAACAATAATTATATATTTTTTTAAGGGTGGAAAAGCACCTATCTGCTTCCACCCTAATACGGTATTAAATAACCAATGAGATAGTCTAGCCATTACATTTTTTCGTAAAGGCTCCTTAATTTCTCACGGGTAATTATATCTTTCCAATTTTCTCCACATGCATTTTCCCATAGAGGCGCCATCCCCATAGAAACATCGATCATCGTATCAAACTCTTCATCTGTAAGATTAGCACAAATTCCTTTTGGTAATTCAATACCAAACTTCGCTTTCATCTTTTTAAACATAGCTACTCCTTCAGGGTAAAACTCCTCTAAATAATCAAAAACAATACAGTTTCCTATACCATGTTTTGTTCCTAAAAGATATGATAGACCATAGCTCATAGCATGAGCTACACCCACTTGAGAATAAGCTATACTCATTCCTCCATGCCAAGAAGCCATCATTAATTTATCTTGTGACTCTTCCTCTGAAAGATCTCCTGTATAAAAAACTTCATGGCATAATTCTTCTGCTTTCTCACCATAACTCTGACTAAAAGCATTTAAATATGTACCATTAAGCGACTCAACACAATGAATATAACAATCCATCCCTGTGTAAAACCATTGATCTTTAGGAACTCCACGTGTTAACTCTGGATCCAGAACTACTTGATCGAAAGGTGTAAAGTCTGAGTTTATACCTAATTTCTTGTCTGGACCTGTAAGAACAGTTGTTCTAGAAACTTCAGCTCCAGTACCGCTTATTGTTGGGATTCCAACATGATATATCGCCTCATTCTTTACAAGATCCCAACCTTGGTAATCTTCTGTTTTCCCAGTGCTTGTTAGCATTATTGCTACTGCTTTAGCTAAATCCATAACACTACCACCACCTATTCCGATAATACCTGAAGGTATTTCAGAACTTTCAGCTCTTACTTTTTCAACTAAAACATCAACTTGATCCGTTTTAGGTTCCTCTTCTGTAGGTATGAAAATAATTTGATCATTGAACATAACTGGAATTCTCGAAAGTATCCAATCATTACTTTCAAAAACATCATCAACCAAGAAAATAAAAGGAGCATCAGCGTTTCTACGCTTCGGCATTAATATCTCATTGAGTTGACTAAAGCTTCCTCGCCCAAAAACCACTCTAGGAACCATTGGAAAATTTTTATACTTCATCTATGCTTTTTGAATTTATATCCTTTACTCTTGTTCTAATTCTTCTAATTAATCTTTACGATCAATTAACTTTAATATATCTTTTAAACTCCCTACCGTTTTAAAACTATCATCTTCCTTCTCTACATTTACCATCTCGTGAGCCCACGTAGTATGAAATGGAACATGAATAGCTTTAGCGCCAATATTAACTAATGGCAAAACGTCCGATTTCAATGAGTTTCCAATCATCAGAAACTCATTAACATCTATTTCTAGGTGATCTAAAAGATTTTTATAATTCTCTTCTTTCTTATCACTTAAAACTTCAATATGGTGAAAATATTTTGAAAGACCTGATTTTTCTAATTTCCTTTCTTGGTCTAATAAATCACCCTTTGTCAATAATATTATTCTGTAATCAGCTACTAAAGACTGTAAAACCTCTTCTACCCCATCTAAAACTTCAACTGGTTTCAAAAGCATCTCTTTCCCTAGATGCAAAATTTTCGAAATAGTTGCATTATCTATCTTATTATTTGACAATTCCATGGCACTTTCAATCATAGAAAGCACAAAACCTTTTATTCCATAGCCATAAATATCTAGATTTTTGATTTCCATTTTAAAGAGCTCTTGATCAATCTTATTTTCTGTTTCATAACCAGCTAATAATTTTGCGAATTCATGCTCTGCTTCTCTAAAATAGGTTTCATTTACCCAAAGTGTGTCATCAGCATCAAAACCAATAACTTTTATATTGCTATAACTTACTTCCATATTTTTTTTGCGCGCTCAAGATCCTCAGGAGTGTCTATTTCAATCCCCTCGCTATCTGTTTCTACCATTTTTATCTTCTTCCCATACTCCAAATACCGTATTGCCTCAATTTTTTCTGTAGCTTCTAAGCTAAGCATAGGCATCTTTTGAAAATCTACAATTGCTTGTTTTCTAAAAGCGTAGACTCCTTTATGCTTATAGTAATTAACTGCTACGGTTTTATCTCTTGGAAAGGGAATTGGAGAACGAGAAAAATAAAGCGCAAAATCTCTATTATCGGTAATTACCTTTACGGTATTAGAATTATTAATTTCTTCCCAGTCTTCAATTTTTGTCATTAAAGATGCTAAATCTATCTCTTTATCTACATCTTCTCTAAAAACATCAATTACTTTCTCTAAGCTTTCTTTATCGGTAAAAGGTTCATCTCCTTGTACATTTACAACAATATCAACATCCATGTTCTCTACAGCTTCAGCGATACGATCACTTCCACAGTCATGTTCTTTTTTACTCATAATGGCTTTACCACCATTTTTTTCTATCTCATTAAAGATGATATCACTATCTGTAACAACATAAACATCGTCAAAAAGACCTGTATTTACAGCAGCTTTATAAGTGCGAAGTATTACAGTTTCGCCTCCTAGATCTTGCATTAATTTACCAGGAAAACGGGAAGCGGCATATCTAGCCGGGATCATTGATATAATTTTCATAAGCGTTCTTAAACCTTTCTTATTTCACAAAAATAAGAGATATTATTGAGAATTTAGTTGCTAGTTCCTCTGAGTTTTTTATAAAACCAATATATTACTAATAAAATAATGATTACTAGCACTATAGCTAATATAGGGAAAAATACAGACACAAAAGAAAGAAACATAGCGCTCCCAGTCTCTACAGTGGAAACTATAGGATTTCCTAGTCCAGCAGTAGTTGTAGAGGAAGTTAATCTTGTTCCTGCAGAAGCTCCTTTTACTAAGCTTGCAGTACCACCCCCAGCAATTATAGCCATAGACCAAGTTACAATTGGAGAAAGATCTGCAACAGTTGAGAGCATTACCGCTGTTCCTGCAATAGCTGCTAACGGAACTGCAATGGTATCAAGTATATTATCTACAAATGGAATATAGTAAGCAAAGATCTCTAATAACATTGCAACCCCAAGAGTTAGGAGCGCAGTTAGAGAACCAACCCACTGCCAACTTTCACTTAAATCTAATACATTAAAGTAAGCCGCTAAACTCAACACGAAAAGTGGTAAGAATACTCGAAATCCTGCGGAGGCCGCTAATCCTATTCCTAAAAATATACTGATTATTGTTTCTGAAGTCATTCTGATAGTTAATTTATATAAAAGTAAGTAATTTTAGCATGATACAAATCAACTTATATACTCCCTTTTTGAGGTATCCTTATCTTTAAGGATTAATTCTCAGAAAGAAATTCTACAACCAACACTATTACATATCAACAAAAAAGTCATCTTTAAAACCTATTAAATACAACTTATTTTTAGCTCTTGTAACAGCTGTATATAACCAACGCAAATATTCGGTATCTACTCCATTTGGCAAATATGGCTGTTCTACAAAAACAGTATCCCATTGCCCACCCTGACTCTTATGACATGTTATAGCATATGAAAACTTTACTTGCAAGGCATTAAAATATTTATTGTTTTTTACCTTAAGGAACTTTTTATAATTAGAGGTTTCTTCCTCATAATCCTTCATCACCTCTTGGTATAATCTATTAGACTCTTCATAAGGCAAAGAAGGAGAGTTAATATCCAATGTGTCTAATAGAAGTACTGTCTCAAAAGGACTCATTTTTGGATAATCCACCATTTGCACTTTAACTTCTGCAAATTTAAAACCATAGAGCTCTTTAATGGCGAAAATCTCCAAGACCTCTATAATATCCCCATTTGCTATAAACCCAGCTTCAGAAGACGTCTTTAGCCAAAAATAATTATTCTTCACCACCATTAAATAATCTCCAGTAGCAAGTTCGTTATCCAAAAATAGAATTCTACTTCTAATCTGCTGATTATACATGTTAGCTCTTTTATTAGACCTCACTATAATCGCTGTTTCCTCTTTTCCGTTCTGACTATAAGAACCATCTATAGCATCTTGGATCTCATAACCATCTACTAACCTTATTATATCGGTAAAATTATTAACCTGAAATTTAAAATCATCAGCATAGTCATCTTGTAATTGTTCACGCAAATTCGTTGCATTTAATAAAATCCCAGAATTCAACTGTTGTCTTACAACTTCATCCAACTCCATTTTACGTACCTCCTTATTATAATTAAGAGAAAGAGTGCCTTCACTTAATGCAGGACTTAAAGAAAGATTCACTGGAGGCAACTGTGCAGTATCTCCAATAAGCAACAATTTACATTTATGACCAGAATATACATATGAAATAAGATCATCTAACAAAGAACCATTTTCAAAAATCTTAGAATCGGCTGGAGAATCTGGAATCATAGAAGCTTCATCTACTATAAAAATTGTGTTCTTATGTTTATTTGGAGAAAGTACAAACTTAACGCCTCCCCCTTTTTGTTTTCTAGGGAAATAAATATGTCTATGAATTGTATGTGCAGTAGTTTCAGAATAGTTTGTTATCACTTTTGCTGCTCTTCCTGTAGGCGCCAATAAGACAGATTTTCTTAATGTTTGCCATAAATTTGTAACAAGAGCTCCAATTATTGTAGTTTTTCCTGTCCCCGCAAACCCCTTCAAGAGGAATAATTCATTCTTCTCTTCTGAATAAATAAAATCAGAAAGTTGCTGAAGCACAATATCTTGCTTTAATGTAGGATTGTGAGGAAATTGATCTTTTAATAATTTATAAAATGATGATGCGTCCATAAAATCTAATTCTGACCCAAAATTAGTGATGTTTTTTTTGGGTATCCCTTTCATAAATGAAAAAAAATTGTAGATTTGCTTAAACCTCTTTAATTCAAAAAATATAAAATGAAGACAGTAATACAAATTGCTCTTTGGCTTGTAAGTATCTTTTTTGGTTACCAAATTTATGTTTCCGTAATGGAGCCTATTAAATTCGACAAAGTAAAGAAAGAAAGATATACAGCCGTTATTAATAAATTAAAAGATATTAGAGACGCACAAGAAGCTCACAGAACTGTAACTGGGAAATTCGCAAAAGACTTCCCTAGCCTTATCAAGTTTATCGATACTGCTCAGTTTACGCTGACGCAACAAAGAGACTCTTCTTACATGGAATACGATAAAACATATCGTATCGACATGGAAAGAGAGGTTAAAATTATTGATACTTTAGGTTTTGTAGCGGTAAAAGATTCTCTATTCAAAGGAACAGACGCTTACAAAAACATTGCATCAGTACCTTACGCTCAAAATAATGAGAAATTTACTATGGATGCAAAAACTATAAATACTAATGGCTTTGTAGCTCCAGTATTTGAAGTTAAAGTAGACAAGTCAGTTTTATTATACGACCAACCTGAAGATCTTGTAGCAAAAGAAAAATCTGCAATTTCTGTAGAAGAAGTTAACGGTCCTATAATTAAAGTTGGTAGCCTTGATGAAGTAAGCACAAGTGCAAACTGGCCTCCATATTATGACACAAAAGACAACAAGTAATATACTTAATAATACTTTTAAAGAACTGTCCATTCAAGTTAGCTTGGGTGGACTTTCTTTTTGTATTCTAGATGGCACCGATAGCAAAATAGAACAATTAAGCACTATCAGCTTTGAAAAAAGAGCCACTCCAGAAAAACTAATCGAACATCTTGAAGATTGGTTTAAAAAGGACATCGTATCACAAACCACTTTCAATAAAGTAACTGTAATTCACGAAAATGAATTAGCAGCTCTGGTTCCAAAATCATTATTTAACGAGCGAAATCTTTCTAATTATCTAAAATATAATGTAAAGATTCTCGAAAATGATTTTATAACTTATGATGAACTAAAAGAGCATGATATTTATAATGTATATGTCCCTTTTGCTAACGTAAACAACTATATTTTTGATAAGTTTGGAGATTTCGAATACAAACATTTCTCCACTGTTTTAGTAGAGACATTAATAAACTCATCCAAAAAGAGCGACACACAAAATGTACATGTTTTTATTTCAAAAACTCATTTTGAAATTGTTGTTCTCGATCAAAAGAAATTGCTTTTTTATAACTCTTTTCAATACCAACAGAAAGAAGACTTTATTTATTACCTTCTTTTCACGATTGAACAGTTAAACTTGACCCCCGAAGAAACACCTGTTTTTTTAACTGGAATCATCACTGAAGATAATGAGCTTTATAAAATTGCATATACCTACATAAAACATCTAGAAATTAAAAACGATTACGCTCCTTCTCACATAAAGGAAATCAAAGAACTCAGCACTCAAAATCCAAATACATTTATCCTTCTAAATAGTCTATAATGCGAATAATATCAGGAAAATATAAAGGAAAAAGATTAATGGCTCCGCAAAAGCTCCCTGTACGTCCTACAACAGATTTTGCTAAGGAAGCGCTATTTAATATCCTAAACAACGTATATTATTTTGATGAAATTTCTGTTTTAGACCTATTTTCTGGAACCGGAAATATAAGTTTCGAATTTGCTAGCAGAGGGGTTCCTAACATTACTTCTGTAGATGCGCACGCTGGTTGTGTTCAATATATTGGTAAGATTAAAGACGAATTAGAGTTTCCTATAAAAACTATAAAAAGTGATGTTTTTACTTTCCTTGAAAAATCTATCATCACTGCAGATATTATTTTTGCAGATCCACCTTACGACCTTTCAAAAGAGCAATTTGGAAGAATAGCTACAATCGTAAAAGAGAGAAACTTACTAAATGAGGACGGGACTCTTATCATCGAGCACTCAAAAGACACCGAGTTAAGTGGATACGAAGGTTTTACTGATGCTCGAAAATATGGAGGAAGTGTATTTAGCTTTTTTGAATTCGATTCGTAATTACAAGCACCAACAACTGTAATATTAAAATATTCCGTTTATAAATCTGCCATAAAAAGTAAGAGAAACAACCATAGAAATATGGAAACTAATAAAAAAGCAGGTCATAAGCCGGATTCTGTATCTATAAAAGATCCTTATCATTTATCTCGCCGTTACATTACTGCAACGTTCTAGCCGCCTACCCTCCAACATCGGGCGCGCAACCCTCAAGCATTGGTTTACATGACGTTGCACCGCATAGAGTTTACCTGATTTCACTACAGCATTACCTGTACATCCTTTCTTTTGCACTTGTCCTAATCTTACGACCGACGGCTGTTAGCCGCTATGCTGCGCTGTGGTGTCCGGACTTTCCTCTCTGTATAAAACAAAGCGATAAGGTGACCTGCGGCGCAAAATTAATCTTTTAAACCAAAATCACCCTATATAATTCATTTAAAATACGATCACTCCATTTCTAAGTAATTTCTGTGCGGGTTTTCTCCATTACATTCCAAAACCAGGCTTTACGCTTTTAGTTTTAGCAAGCCATAAACAAAAGCTTGCCAAAAGCTAATCACTGCAATCCTTACCCGAAAAGCTACAACATATAATAATACCAATTCATTATTAATACAATTATACAGACATCCCATAAATTTCTGTCATCACACTTTTCGACTATACTTTTAAACTCACTTTATACATTTCATTGTTAATAATTAAATACAAAATCATATCTAAAAGCGAGAATATAAACTTTCAATCTTTATATTTGTAGCAATGGAACACTTTGTAGTATCTGCTCGCAAATATAGACCTAAGACATTTAAAGACGTGGTAGGCCAACAGGCTATTACCAATACGTTGCTCAATGCTATTGATAACAATCATTTAGCACAAGCATTGCTTTTTTGTGGACCTCGTGGTGTTGGTAAAACAACCTGCGCCAGAATCTTAGCGAAAAAAATTAATGACGACGGCACTCATAGTGAAGATGAAGACTTCGCCTTTAATATTTTCGAATTAGATGCAGCTTCCAATAACTCCGTAGACGATATTAGAAGTTTAATAGACCAAGTTAGAATCCCACCACAAGTAGGACAATATAAAGTCTATATTATTGATGAGGTGCACATGCTTTCACAAGCAGCTTTTAATGCTTTCCTTAAAACATTAGAGGAACCACCAAAGCATGCCATTTTTATTCTTGCAACTACAGAGAAACACAAGATAATCCCAACAATATTATCTCGTTGTCAGATTTTCGATTTCAAAAGGATCACCGTTAGAGATGCTAAAGAATATCTTAAATATATCGCCGAAAGTCAAGGGATAGAAGCTGAAGATGATGCGCTTCATATCATTGCTCAAAAAGCAGATGGCGCCATGAGAGATGCTCTTTCTATTTTCGATAGAGTTGTAAGTTTTACAGGTAAAAACTTAACGCGACAAGCAGTTACAGAAAACCTAAACGTATTAGACTACGAAACTTATTTCGAAGCTACAGATTTAATTTTAGAGGGTGAAATTCCAAAACTATTAGTAGATTTTAATAGAATCTTATCATTAGGTTTTGATGGTCACCATTTTATAGCAGGATTAGCATCTCACTTTAGAGATCTTTTAGTTTGCCAAAATGAAGCAACCATTCCTCTTTTAGAAGTAGGAGACGACACCAAACAAAAGTACCTTTCTCAAAGCAAGAAAGCATCGAGAGCCTTTTTATTGCAAGGAATAGAAACCGCCAACAACTGCGACCTTAATTACCGAAGCAGTCGGAATCAGCGACTTCTAGTCGAACTTTGCCTAATGAAACTTGCCTCCATCAATCACGATGGAGAAAAAAAAAAAAGGTAGCAACTACATAATCCCTCCTTCTTTTTTTAAGATAGGCACAGAAGTAACAAAACCTCAACCTGAGAAAACAACAACTTCTACTCCGTCTGCAGTTAATACACAAGAAGCTACTACTCCACCTCCAAAAGAGAAAAAAGTAGAAACTCCAGTGATTAATACAAGTGCAGCGGTTAAAAATAGAGTTTCAGGTCTTTCACTTTCCAGTATAAAAAGAAAAAGAGAGCATGAACTTCAGGCAAAAAAGAATCATGCTGTAGATGAAAAGAATCTACCCAAAGATCCTTTTGATGAGCAAACAATGCAAAAACATTGGGAAGATTATGTTGATCAGATTGAAAAAGATGGAAAGAAGATTCTTGCTTCTGCATTAGGATCAGATACACCTCGACTAAAAGGACCTGATAAAATATGGATTGAGCTCGCAAACGACACATTAAAAAAGGAAGTTGAGCGTGATCAATACCCATTGATGGAGTATCTAAAGAAAAACCTTAATAACTTCCATATTGAGCTTTATATAACCATCAACGAAAATGCAGAAAAGCAATATGCTTTTACACCTCAAGATAAATATGAAAAGCTACGTGAAAAAAATCCACTCATAGATAAGCTTCGTATAGAGTTTGATCTCGATGTGTAATATCTAAATCTTTATGATGATTTTTAAAAATATTTTTACGCTGTGTATTATTTTAATAGCCACTAATTCTTTCTCACAAACAACAGAATGCAATCTCCAGAAGGAAAATAAAGCGTGGTTAGCAGAATTTAGAAAAACTGATAACATCCCTGATCAGCTCTCTTTGATTATACAAAAGATAAAATCTGACACTGTCTACACTAGACTAAAATCTGTAATCAACAAACCACATAGCTCTCGAATCCATAACTATGTTGACAAAAACAACAATTTATGCGGCACTAAGATTCTTTTTACAATCGATTCCCACAAAATTGACTTAAACGAGCGTCCAAGTTATATTAAAGCAATTAACGAATTATCTACTAACCAAATAGAAAGTATCACTTTTATAGAACCAAAAATGGCTAGCGCCCTATTTGGTTCACATGGAAATAAAGGCGCTGTTATGATAAATAGTAAAAATGAAATATTAAATACACTTATAAATAAAGCACATAGCGAATAGAATGAGATTCAGGATATTGTATTAAAGTTGGTATATTTGTAATTCACTTAAATGAAATTAGATTATGCTCGGCTTGAAACTTCCCACAGACCCGCGATGGGTTAATATCGTTGAAAAGAATTTAGAAGAAATACTTACAGATCATGCTTTTTGCGAACAAAAGGCTACAAGTACCGCTATTTCATTTATAGTTTTATTTCCTGAATATACAGACATAGTACAAGAAATGACTGCTTTGGTAAAAGAAGAGATTAGTCATTTTAAAATGGTTCATGATAAAATAATCGAACGAGGTTGGACACTTGGTCGTGATCGAAAAGACGAATATGTAAACAAACTAATGACATTTTTTCCTAAAGGAGGAAGTAGAACCACATTTATGGTGCATAAATTACTTTATGCTGCTTTAATTGAAGCTAGAAGTTGTGAGCGTTTCCGACTATTATCTGAAAACCTAGAAGATGAAGAATTACGTGTTTTTTATAAGAATTTAATGGTAAGTGAAGCTAATCATTATACAATGTTCTTACAGTTTGCTCGTAAATATGGCGACACAGAAGAAGTAAATAAAAAATGGCAAGCACTTTTAGATTTTGAGGCTGAAATAATGAAAGACCTTGGAAAAAAAGAAACCGTACACGGTTAATAATACAATATCTTCACAAAATAGCCTCGTAGAGATATTCTATGAGGCTATTTTATATATGAATTACAATGCAAAAAGTATCGTTTGAAATATCAAATGATATTAAACAAAAAGCATACTTTTTTCCTTCTCTGTATTATACAAAAGCTTAATAATACCATCCGAAAGTCCTATTTTAGGAACGTGTATTTTTTTTGCTCCACTCCATTTAGAGGCATTTAAGTAAATTCTAGAGGCTGGTATAATTACGTCTGCTCGATCTGGATTTAAGCCTAATTCGGAGATTCTTTCATCATAACTAAGCTCTTGAAGAAACTGATATTGTGCATTTAAATAAATGTACGATAAAGGTTCTCCTGCCTTTCTACCTGACATCTTAAACAGCTTATTAATATTTCCTCCTGAACCTATTATTTCGATTCCCTTATATTTTTTTGAATTATGCTTTATCCACTTTTCGATATCTTTCCAGGTTTCGGCAGATATCATTTCATTTAAAAGACGTACAGTTCCTATTTTATAGGATTTTGAAGCCACAATTTTACCATCACTAAAAATAGTAAACTCAGTACTCCCTCCTCCTACATCAATATATAAATAGGTCTTATCTTTATCTATTAAACTATGTAAATCTGTAGATGCGATAATAGCGGCTTCCTTTTTACCATCTATTATTTCTATGTCGATACCAGCCTTTTTTGATATAATCTCAACAAGTTCATTTCCGTTATTTGCTTCCCTCATTGCAGATGTTGCACAAGCCATATACTTTTCGACACCATTAACTTTCATTATAAGCTTAAAAGCCTTCATGGTATCAATCATTCGTTCGGAGTTTTGCTTAGAAATTTCTCCTACGGTAAATGAATCTTGACCCAAACGAACAGGAACCCTTACTAAAGAACTCTTTTTAAATTGAGTTTCCTTATCCTCATATTCAATAACATTATTAATCAGTAACCTAACTGCATTTGAACCAATATCAATAGCTGCAAACTTCCTAATCTTCAACATCTAACTGTTTTATCCTTTTATACTTTGTTTTCTTAGGTAATACTCATATGTCTCAAATTGAGATCTATGTTTTACTCCTTTTTCTTTTCTATATGCATTGTCATGTCTTTCAGAAAAAATTCTGGCTTTCACATTATCCTTCCAGCAAATCTCGAAAGTGTCCAGCAATTCTTGTTTTATCTCTTCATCGTAAATCGGACAACCAACTTCTACTCTAAAATCTAAATTTCTTGTCATCCAATCAGCAGAAGAAATATAGAACAATGGATCTCCTGCATTTCCAAATACAAATAACCTAGTATGCTCCAAAAATCTATCTACCACACTAATAGCTTCAATATTCTCACTCATTCCAGGAACTCCTGGTATTAAACAACAGGTTCCTCGAACGATAAGTTGTATTTTAACACCACTCCTACTTGCTTCATATAGTTTATCTACCATTTTATAACTGGTAAAACTATTCATCTTGATTTTTATAAAAGCTTCTTTTCCCTCTTTAGCATTTTTTATCTCATTATCTATAAGCTTAAAGAATGTTCTTTTTGTATAATGAGGAGAAACTATTAAATGCTTGTATTTATTAATCTTATAATTAGTTTCAAAGAAGTCAAACACCTTATCCAACTCTTTTAATATTCTCTGATCAGCAGTAAAAAGTGTATAATCAGTATATATTTTTGCAGTCGATTCATTGAAGTTTCCAGTGCTTATAAAACCATATCGAACTGTTTTATCATCTTCTACACGTTCTATTAAGCATATTTTACTATGAACTTTTAAACCTTGTACTCCAAAAATAAGCTTTACCCCTTCAGATTGTAATTGCTCAGCATATTCGATATTAGCCTCTTCATCGAACCTTGCCTGCAGCTCTATTTGCACCGTTACATCTTTTCCGTTCTTAACTGCATTAATTAAAGAACTTGCAACCTGAGAATTTCTTGCTAACCTATAGACAGTAACTTTTATAGTTTTTACTTTAGGATCGATAGCAGCTTCTCTTAAAAATTTAACCACATTAGAGAATGTGTGGTATGGAGCATATTGCAAATAATCTTTCTTTGCAATAGCTTCAAATAAACTCCCATCATGAGTTAATCCTTTTACAGGTAATGGTGGAAACTTTTTATATAAAAGATCTGCTCTTCCCAAACTAGGGAATCCCATATAATCTCTCCTATTATGATATCTACCACCAGGAATTACACTATCGGTATCATCTATTCCCATCTTATCCTTTAAGAATTTCAGGGTATCTTTCTCTATTTCCTTATCGTAAACAAATCTAACAGGCTCACTGATCCTTCTTCCTCGAACACTAGAAGATATTTTTTCAATAAAACTTTTACTCAGGTCACTATCAATATCTAATTCTGCATCCCTAGTAATTTTTATCATATGTGCAGAAAGGGAATCGTAATTGAAAATATTAAAAATACTTCCCATACAGTAACGAATAAGGTCATCCAAAATGATGATGTATTGTTTATCCCCCTTACTAGGAAGCACTACGAAACGTTCAATAGTTTTAGGAATTTCAACTAAAGCATAACGCACTTCTTTAGATTTAGCTTTAAAAAGTCCTTTTACTCCATCTTGTTTCCCATCAAGCTTCATGGTCATTTTTACAGCCAAATACCCTGCACTATCTTTCAGGTTAGGAATCTCGTCCAAATCGTTTAACATGATAGTCACCAAAGCCGGACTCACCTTATCATAAAAATAATTTCTCACGAAGTCATTCTGCTCAGGAGTTACCTCATCTTCTTTGATCATAAAGATATTCTCCTCCTCTAGCTCTCGCTCAATATGACTTAAAATACGAAGACTTTCAGTTTGCTGATTAATTACAATCTGAGTAATATCATCCATCAAGTCTTTAGCTTTCGCTCCTCCTAAAACACTCTTTCCTGTTTTTCCCGATAATGCAATACGCTTTACTGTAGCATATCTAACTTTAAAAAATTCATCTAAATTATTAGAAAAAATCCCCAAGAAACGTAGCCTTTCAATAAGCGGCACAGAAACATCTTCTGCTTCTTGTAAAACTCTGGCATTAAATTGTAGCCAACTAATCTCTCTATTTATGTATTGGTTCTTTACTTCGTTCATTTATTTAAATTTCTTCGGAAAAATAATCAGTTCTGTTACTCCTTTTTTGATGTCACTCCAATGGGCTACATCAAATTTTATTTTAACTACTCCAGCTGTTGGAAGATTTTCTATAAATTTATCCCCAAAGATATTAGAAATTGATGTGAATGCATGATTATGACCAAAAATCATAACATTATTATAACGATCGTCCAACTGTTTTATGAAATTAGTGACTGATGAGCCTCCAAAATCGTACAACTGATCTGTAATTATAACTTTAGACATACTAATCTCCAACTGCCTCATAAATATCACACACGTATGAAGCGCTCTATTTGCGGGACTAGAAAAAACAATATCGGGAGGAGTCAATTCTTTATTAAAATGATTAGAAACTAATATAGCATCATTAATTCCTCGCTCCTTCAACGGACGATCTTTATCATCTACATCAAAATCCCACGAGGATTTGCCATGTCTTATTATAGTAATCTCTTTCATTGAAGTCCACTTTAAAAAATAATACGGTAAACTTTTGAAAAATAAATCACTTTTCTAAATAACCGAGTCTTAATCTGAAAAATAGTGAATCTTTTATAAATTTCAGTATTTTAAGTCTGCTTTTTACATTAAAAAACTCTTAAAATTGATCATAAAAAAATAGCTTAGTTTTTATCTCCTCTGATGGAATATAAGAACTAAACTATTTTTAAATTCTCTGACCCTCAAAAATCAGATTCTTAAAACACTCAATTGAACATCTTTATAATTTTACTAAAATATTTGTGAAGTAATAATCTCCTTCGGCATTCTTTTTAGCAGAAATACCCATATGATTAAAATCTCCCTCTATATTCTTCCTGTGAGCTTCGCTAGCAATCCATCCATCTACAATTTCTTGTGCAGTTTCATGACCAAAGCCTACATTCTCCCCAACGATAATAGCCTTGTTTTTTAGCTTTATTTCTTCCTGCCTTTCATTAAAAAAATGATGACAAATTTCCTTTTCAGAAATCATATGATCATTATGGGATTGTGCTAATTGAGAAACATTATCAAGTATTTCTAATGGCGGAAGAGCCTTATTGCTCCGATACGCATTAATTCTAGAGAGAATCTCTTGTTCGATACTTACATATTCAACTAAAGCTCTTGGGGTAATTTCATCTTCATCGATACTCTCTGAAGAACAGGAGTACAGCGATGAAAAAAGACATAACAGCAGGGCAGCTGCTATAGTTTTTTCTACAGCATTCATAGGTATAATATTAAGATTTGGACTAACAATATAGTTATTTTAAACTAAACAACTATATCATCTTAATAAAATATTCTATAAAATAATGTATTTAACTTATGGATTAAGGCGTTCTATCTTCCAATTATAATCTTTTTGTAAAGTGTAGCGTATTCTATCATGAAGCCTATTTGGTCTTCCTTGCCAGAATTCAATCGAGATAGGTTTTATAATATATCCTCCCCAATAATCTGGACGTACTATCTCCTTATTTTCATATTCAGCCTCCAATGCTTTTAATGCTGACTCTAATTCCTCGCGGGAACTTACAACTGCACTTTGGTCAGAAGCAATTGCCCCTAACTGACTTCCTCTTGGGCGCGATTCAAAATAACCATCAGAAAGATTTTTTGATATTTTCTCTGCCTTTCCCTTAACAATCACTTGTCGCTCTATATTCGGCCAAAAAAATGAAATACAAACATTCGGATTTGCTGTTATAGCCTTCCCTTTCTCACTATTATAATTAGTATAGAATATAAAACCTTCTTCTGTATATTTCTTTAAAAGCACTACACGATTTTTCGGAAAACCATCAAGTCCAATCGTAGTAATAGTCATGGCATTAGCTTCATCCACTCCTCCACTTTTCTCTACCTCATAAAACCATGTTTGAAATAACTGAATAGGATTATCTGGAACATTCGTCTCTAAAAGCTCACTCTTTTCATAAACTTTTCTATAATCGCTAAGGTCTTTTTCACTTTTCATCACCAATACATTTAACTATTAAACTGTGAGTTTTTTTACTTAATATTTTCAGAATAAAAACTCTTTTCCATCTTCTGCTAGCTCAACATTGTCAAAAACAAGTTTAGCTTCCTGTTTAAATTCATTTATATTACCATACCTGGTAGAATAATGCCCTAATATCAATCGTTCTACATTAGCATCCAAAGCGATAGTAGCAGCTTGTTTTGCCGTAGAATGTCCTGTTTGAGTTGCTAAATTAGCATGTTCCTCTAAAAATGTAGACTCATGATAAAGCAATGTTGTATTTTCTATAATTGGCACAATAGATTCGTTATAAGAAGTATCGCTACAAAAGGCATAACTTTTAGGCTTTACAGGATCGCTTGTAAGCTTTTCATTTGGAATTACCTCTCCATTATCTAAAGTAATGTCTTTCCCTTTTTTTATATTCTGATAATAACAAGTATCTATATTATAGTTTAAAACAGCATTTATATCTAATTTTCGGTCTCCTAGCTTTTCTTTGAATAAGAATCCATTTGTATATACACGATGAAATAAAGGAATTGTATGAACTTCTACCTTTTCATCTTCAAAAATCAATTCTGAATTTGATGAAGATAGCTCATGAAAAAGTAAAGGATAATTTGTCCATGCACTCCCTACTTTAAGCATCATTGTTACTGCTTCTTTTATCCCTTTTGGACCATAAACATGCAAAGGCGTATCTCTGCCTAGTAAACGAAATGTAGAAAGTAAGCCCGGTAAACCAAAAAAATGATCTCCATGGAGATGAGATATAAAAATATGCTTTATACGTGAAAATTTAATCTTCTGTTTACGTAATTGCACCTGTGTTCCCTCTCCACAATCAATCAGAAATATATGATTCTTAATTTCTAGAGCTTGCGCGGTAGGGTTAGTAAAAGCTCTTGGAGTCGCGCTATAACAACCTAATATATGAAGTTTTAATTCACTCATAATAAACAAAGATATTCTATAGCGAAACGCATATTAAAAATCTAAATCTCGCTCGATATCTTCCATTTCAATAACATCATATGCCTCCTCTAAAGTAGGAGCTACAATAAGGTGCTCATCTACTTCATTTAGGTTAACCGAATTAGTTACAATAACGAAAGATTTTTTTGCAGCACGATGATCACGAGAAATCTCTAAAAATTCCATCATATCTTCAGGCTTAAGATTACTCAAGGATAAAAGATTTAATATAACATGTGTATGTTGTACTTCTTTATATGAATCTTTAAGACGCTGAACAAATTTATCTAAAGAAACACTTTCCTGAGTAATTACGGTAATATTATCTCGTTTATCTATAATCATAATCTTATTGTTTTATTTTAGAAGCTAATAAATAAATTGCAGCCATTCTAATTGCTACACCATTTTCTACTTGATTAAGAATAATAGCTTGCTTAGAATCTGCCACATCGCTGGTAATTTCTACTCCACGATTAATAGGTCCTGGGTGCATAATAACTATTTCTTTGTCTAAGGAATCTAGCAAAGCTTTATTCACCCCAAATTGCTGTGTATATTCTCTAGTTGATGGGAAGTAACTAATATCCATTCGCTCATTTTGAACACGAAGCATATTTGCAACATCACACCAGGCTAAAGCCTTTCTTAAATCTGTTTCCACCTCTACTCCTAAAGAAGTGATATATTTTGGAATTAACGTCTTCGGACCACAAACTTTTACATTTGCTCCTTGTAATTTTAAAGCAAAAATATTAGACAACGCTACTCTAGAATGCAAAATATCTCCAACAATAACTACATTTTTTCCAGCTACATCTCCTAGCTTTTCTCTAATAGAGTAAGAATCTAATAAAGCTTGCGTAGGATGCTCATGAGCACCGTCTCCTGCATTTACAATACTTGCGTTTACATGTCTGGACAAAAACACCCCTGCTCCAGGGTTTGGATGCCTCATAACTACCATATCTACTTTCATCGAAAGTATATTATTAACAGTATCTATAAGTGTTTCTCCTTTTTTAACAGAAGATTGTCCAGCAGAAAAATTAATTACATCTGCAGATAGTCTCTTTTCAGCTAATTCAAATGATAGTTTTGTTCGTGTACTATTTTCAAAGAATAAATTAGCTATGGTTATATCTCTTAAAGAAGGTACTTTTTTTATCGGACGATTGATAACCTCCTTAAAATGATCTGCAGTTTCAAAAATTAATTGAATATCTGCCTCCTTTAGATATTTAATTCCCAGTAAGTGGTTTACACTTAATTCGCTCATGTGTGCAGCTATTTATTGATCATGTATACTTTATCTTCTCCTTCTTGTTCTTTCCACATTACCTTCACCTTTTCTTGGTTAATTGCATCTACCTGTCTTCCTCTGTAATCTGGTTGTATCGGGAGGTGTCTACTAAATCGTCTATCGATTAACGTTAGTAATTCTATTTCATTAGGACGGCCAAAAGATTGAATAGCTGTTAATGCTGCTCTAATACTTCTTCCAGTATATAAAACATCATCAATAAAAACTATATTTTTATTTTCAACTAGAAAATCGATTTTGGTTTTATTGGCTTCCAAGGGTTTATCACTCCTTCTAAAATCATCTCTATAAAAAGTAATGTCTAAATACCCTAGTTTAATGTCTGGGATACTATACTCTTCTTCTAGAATTTTTTTTAAACGTTCAGCAAGAAAAACACCTCTTGGCTGAATTCCGATTAATACGGTATCTTTAAAATCTATATGATTTTCAATGAGTTGACAAGCCAATCGATGGAGTATGATATTGATTTCTTTCGCGGAAAGCAAGACTTTTTGACTCATATTAATAATGGAAATATATGTGATGTAAAATTACATATTTTTAAGGAGAAAACGACCTCTTATTTTAAAGATTCGTTATATAATTAAAAATTTACATCTATTTTTTCAATAAAAAAGGCTGCCCAAAATGGACAGCCTAAAAGCTAATATAAATAAAATCAATTATTTCCTACCTGTCCACCACACTGGTGTTGAGTTGTCATTTTGACCAGCAACTTGACTAAAATTATCTGGATTATCTCTTTCTTCTGTTGGCGGATAATATAATCGTTCTAACCATTCTACTTTATCTTCTACAGGCTTTAATAGCATTCCATGATTTTTCATTAATCTTCTTGCTTCACTCCAAACCTCATAAGTATTAAATATATTTAAATGCGCAACTTTCTGATAGAATATCTCTTCAATTTGATCATCTTGACCTAAACTAGAAAAATAAGTTGTTCTTTGTTGCGTAAAAGAATTTGCTTGCGCTTGATCTAATGTTACATAATAATCTGGATTTACTTCTTCTAAAGGCGGAATAGTACCTGAGTTCGATTTATTTGTATTATTTAAACTATAGTAATATTCTATTGATAAATCTATCGCTTTATTATATGCATCTACAGCACTAACATCTACAGAACCAGGAAATCTAACAGCCGCTTCTGCTAATAACAAATAAGTTTCACTTGCTGTAAACACTGGGAATTTAGCATCAAAATTTAAATATGTTACTCGATTGTATTTCGATAGTAGCTGCTCATCTGCAGCCCATGTATTGTTAGTCGGTTCATGATTCCCGTTAATGATGTCTTCAGCATCCTGAGAATCTAAATATTGATTTAAATAATTTAATGAAGCAGATCTTTCCATCTCTGGAAGTGGTATATAACGCCCGTCACTAGCTGGTTGAAAAATTACAAATGTTCTCGGGTCTACTGTCTCATCAACTACCTGCTTATAATTAAAAATATCTTCCATTATAAATCTTGGTGCCCAGAAATCCGTTCCATTTTCTTGAAATGCTCTAGGAAAAAATATTCCACTTCCACCAGCTGTCAGTCTAGTTTTAACTAATTCTTCCATACCTATCACATCTTCATTATTAACAACATATTCAGCATTATTATTTGTTAAATCTTGTATGACTTCTCTACTATAAGTTGGATCGACTACAGATAATCTAATAGCCATTCTAAGACGTAATGAGTTTGCAAACTTGATCCACTTTGAAACGTCCCCCCCATTTAAAATATCTGCTGAAGACAATCTAGCTTGCTGACTAGCATCTAAGCTTACATTTTTAAGTGCTCCAACTGCAATACCTAGCTTTTCTATAATATCTTTATATATGACTTCTTGCGAATCATACCTAGGATAGAAAATTTCTTGAAAAGCTCCACTAGCTTCTTCATATGGAATATCATCATACGCATCTGTAGATCTTTGATAAACAAAAGCCTTTACTATATCTGCCATATAAAAATACACTTCGGAAGCTGCTTTTTCCTCCTCAGGAAGACCATTAAACACCAATTGCATGGCATTTAGATTCTTAACCCAATTAACAGAAGCTTTATTAAAAATATCATAATAAAAAGAGGGACCTGACCAATCGTCTAAAACAATCCATTCTCTACTGGAAGACCAATGGTAAGGGTATAAACCAATCCCCGTAACCTTATTTAATTGTCTAAATTGATGATAATAAGAACCATAATTTGTTCTAAACAAGTGCCTCTCTTGTAAAGCTCCTGTAAAAAACAATTCAATGTCTGGATCCGTTTGTTTATCTGGATTACCAAACTTTTCTTCAAGATCCTTTTCACAAGAACTTAAAAAAATCACTGCTGATAAGACTAAATATTTTATAATTTTACTCATTTTATACTTTTTAAATTATTTAGAAACTTAGATTAACTCCCATTCCTATACTTCTCGATAATGGCAAACCATTATTTTCAATAAAAGCGTTGGTACCATCTAATGATTCAGGGGATATATTTGGAATCGCTTTATATAAATACGCTATATTATTTCCGTATACATATACTCTTAATGAATTAAAGCCTATTCTACTAGTTACATCTTTAGGCGCATTCCAACCTACAGCTAACCTTCTTAAAGAGATATAATCTTTTTTATATATTCTATCTTCAAAGATTTTTTGGTCACCATTCCAGTATTGTTGATAAAATTCAGATGCTGGGATTATAGCCTGATTTGCTTGACCTGTAGCTTCGTTGGTTCCGTCTATAATAACACCATCATGAAAAATATTATCATAATAAGAATCAGATGGTAAAGCATTATCATGAGAGTCTAAAGCTACTATCTCTTTGTCATTATTTATATAATATGGCAATCCTCCGTTTTCTTCATCTCTATATTTTAATGTCTCTTTTCCAGATCCATTTCCTAATAAATACATATTTGTTTGAGATGGTAATATTGCTCCATATTGAAAATCAAAACCTACGTTCAAATCAAAATCTTTATACTTGAAACCAGTATTGAATCCTCCAATAACATCTGGAGTAACTTTTCCAACTTTTTTCCAGTTTTGCGAGTCAATTTTATAAGTACCAGACTCCGTAAGTAACAAATTACCCTCTTCATCTCTTACAAACGGCCTCACATAAACTTCTCCATATTCTTCTCCTGTTTCTGCTAAAATTTGAATTCCAGTACCACCCCATAAATTATGTTGCTCTACTCCTTTGGCTAATTCTATTATTTTTGTCTTGTTTCCAGATAACGTTAGAGACATATCCCAAGAAAAGTCTTGAGTTTTAATCACCGTTCCTCTTATTAACGTCTCCCATCCTTTATTTTCAATATCTCCAGCATTCACTCTAATATTTGTTACTCCTGAAGATCTCGGTACAGCAATTCCCATGATTTGATTATAGGTATTACTTTTGTAATAAGAAAACTCTATTCCAAGTCTACTCCCTTCAAAGAAGCTAGATTCAAATCCAATTTCGAACTCTCTTTTTCTTTCAGGTTTCAAACTAGGTTCAGGAAATCCACTTCCATTTTCAGCAAAATCAGCAGGAGGAAGAAAATCTGGCACCGTGTAATAAGGAACTCCTCCGTATGTACTAACATCAAAGTTCAAGTTCCCAAAATATCTAGGCCCTGGCCTACCAACATCTGCCCATGAACTTCTAAGCTTTAAAAGTTTTATTGCGCTTGGCATATTAAATGTTTCTGACGCAACCCATGATCCACTAATACCAGGGTAGAAAAAACTATTATTCTCTGGAGGTAAGATTGAAGACCAATCGTTTCTTCCTTGTACCTCTAAATATAACTGTTCTTTATATGCAAATTGAGCAGAAGCTAAAACGCTGTACAAATCATCTGAACCTCTAATTCCATCTGTAGTATCAAATGATGGACCTTCTGGATTTGTTGTATTTAATAATGAAAACCAGTTTTCAACAAAAAATGTTTTATTCACTTGAGCTCCAGATCTATTGGCAGAATTTTTACGTAACGCTCCTCCTATAAGTCCGTTTATTCTAATATCATCGGAAACTTTGAAGTCATAATTCAAAAAAGACTGTCCATAAAAGTTCACAATTTTTTCTTGTGTATAAGAATAAAATCCTTGACTAGAATTTTCAAATAGAGGTTGAGTTACTTTTGTTTTAACCTCATTATCTCTTAAAGTTAAATCTATACCTGCAAGTGTAGTCCAGTTCAACCATTTGTTTATATCTAAACTTACGTTTAAAGACTGGATAATGTGGTGTCTAATTTCTTCATTAGTATTTTCTGTTTGATTCCAATAATATCCAGGAATCGCTTTCAAAAAACCAATTCTTCTTGTATACTCTGGATTTGTTGATAACGTGTAATATCCATTATCATCCTTTAAGAAATCACTATTCAACAACAACTCTGGCTTTGAATCTCTTCTAATTCCATAAGTAAAGAAATCTCTAATATTATATGCTGCATTATTGTTCTCTGTATAATAATAATTACCTACATACTTTATTTTTAACTTATCCGAAGCATTAAGCGTTCCATTAAAACTAAAGTTATGATTCTGTTGTTCTGAATTTAAAAAAACTCCATTAAAATCCTTAAAGGTATAAGACGCTCTAAAGCTCCCTATATCTCCTGCATTAGAAAATGCTATTGTATTACTACTTTGACTACCTGTTGAAAATATTTCTTTAAAATTATTAGGCTGACTTGTATAATCTCTTAATTCATCATCCCACCATAATAACTGCCTTCCATCCATTTCTGGTCCAAAATTAAAATCTGCACCATTCCAATAAGCTTCTTTTCCATCTCTTAAAAAAAAGCCCTCTTCACTTACCTGATCATTACTGAAACCAGCAACATAAGGATTTTCACCAGTACCATATTTATTCTGATATTCAGGAAAAAAAGCCGCTCTATCTACAGAATAATTTGTACTTATCTCAACCCCTAATCCTTTCTTCTTTTTACCTGATTTTGTTGTAATTAAAACAACTCCATTGGCCCCTAAAGATCCATACAAAACAGCAGCTTTGGCTCCCTTTAAAATTTCGATTGACTCTACATCGGAAGCATTAATATCATTAATTCCAGTACCAGTATCCCTATTTGTATTGCTATTGAAGCCAACCCCAGAGTTTTCATCATAAATAGGAACTCCATCTACTACAAATAAAGGTCTTGTTGAAGACTGCTCAGTAAGTGCTACAGCATTTCTTATTTTTATAATCATTCCTCCTGTAGGACCTGACGATGTAGATTGAATCTGAACCCCAGAAGCATTACCATAAAGAGACTCTAAAGGATTGACAGGGTTTCCAGTCTCCACCAATTTTTCTGACTTAATGGAAGAAACCGAGTATCCAAGAGATTTCTTATCTCTTTTAATTCCTAAAGCAGTAACAACTACTTCGTCCAATTGCTCTGAACTTTCTTTTAAAGTAACGTTTACAGAAGCTTTACTTCCTACGGTTACTTCCATTGTATCAAACCCTAAACTTGAAAACACTAGCACAGGATTATCTGTTTCCAAGGTTATTTGATAATTCCCATCGAAATCTGTTGAGACACCATTCTTTGTTCCTTTTTCTAATACCGTTACTCCTGGCAAAGGATCGTTAAACCCGGAGTCTGTCACCGTACCTGAAACGGTTTGTGCTGATGTTAATGTTACAATTAACAACATCATAAAAGTTAATAAAAATTTCATATTTAAGTGTTTAGTTGATTATTTAACATTATTTATGTTAAATTAACGTTATAAACTTAGCTCATACTAAAACGTTAAACTAATACTGAAGCTTCAAAATATGATACTTTTTATACACCCTCATATGCTAATACAACATGTAATACAATAGTATTTTACGAAAACAATAAAATATTGCACTATTAACTTATAATAATACATTTTAAAGTCGCATCACACAAACAGATAATTTAAGCACAATAAAAAAGCCGTTAAGATTAATTTTAATCTTAACGGCTTCATGTCTTTATTAAAAAAGGGTTACTAATCGAGTCTTACAATTTTTGCTCCTATTGCTTTTAATCGTTCGTCTATATTTTCGTAACCTCTATCTATTTGTTCTATATTATGTATTGTAGATGTCCCTTTCGCAGAAAGTGCTGCTATTAATAATGAGATTCCTGCTCTAATATCAGGAGAAGTCATTGTGGTTGCTTTTAATGTCGATTTGAAATCATGCCCAATAACAGTAGCTCTATGCGGGTCACAAAGAATAATCTTAGCTCCCATGTCTATAAGTTTATCAACAAAGAAAAGTCTACTTTCAAACATTTTTTGATGTACTAAAACACTACCTCTAGCTTGTGTTGCTACAGTTAGAATAATACTTAAAAGATCTGGAGTGAATCCAGGCCATGGTGCATCTGATATAGTTAGAATAGAACCATCTATAAAATTCTGCACTTCATATCCTTCTGTATGCGCAGGTATATATATATCATCTCCTTTACGCTCTAAAGTAATCCCTAACTTTCTGAATACTGTTGGAATTTGTCCTAAATAATCCCATTGTACATTCTTAATCGTTAGCTCACTTTTTGTCATAGCAGCCATTCCTATCCAACTACCAATCTCAATCATATCTGGCAAGATAGTATGCACTGTACCTCCTAACTTATCTACTCCTTCAATAGTTAGTAAATTAGAACCAACGCCAGATATCTTAGCGCCCATTCTATTTAGCATATTACATAACTGTTGTAAATATGGTTCGCAAGCAGCATTATAAATCGTTGTTTTACCTTCGGCAAGCACTGCTGCCATAACGATGTTTGCAGTTCCTGTAACAGAAGCTTCATCTAAAAGCATATAAGATCCTTTTAGTTTTTTTGCCTCTACTCCATAAAAATACTCTTCACGGTTATATCTAAATTTTGCTCCTAATTTTATAAACCCTTCAAAGTGAGTGTCTAACCTTCTACGTCCAATTTTATCTCCTCCTGGCTTTGGAATATATCCTTTTCCGAAACGAGCCAATAACGGACCAACAATCATAATAGAACCTCGTAAACCGCGTCCATCCTTTTTAAATTGCTCTGATTGTAAATACTCTAAATGAAGATCGTCTGAAACGAATGTATAAGATGAAGTTCCTATTTTTTGAATCTTCACCCCTAAATTCTCTAGAAGCTCAATAAGTTTATTGACATCTATTATATTCGGAATATTATGTATTGTAACTTTTTCGTCGGTAAGTAAAACGGCACAAAGAATTTGCAAAGCTTCGTTTTTTGCACCTTGTGGAGTTATCTCTCCTTTTAAAGGAGCTCCCCCCTCTATTTTAAATGTTCCCATAAAGAATCTAGTAAACTTTAGTAACGTTTCTTGCTTCTCCCTTTACTAGGGTAATGTTTTCTTGTATTTGTAGTTCTTGCTTTAGAATTTGAAGGTCTGCTACGAACCAAATTCTTACTATCCGCTAGATCTTCATCCCATTTAGCAAGATTTATCTTTCCATCACTTAACTCAAATAAATGATTAAAAATAGCCTGATCGTCTACCATATCTTTATTCCAGTTAAGGTAGCTTTTTTTCATATGATTGGCAATAGTAAACTTCAAAGCGTCTTTTAAGTCTCCTTCTTCCCAGCTAACACAAACATCAATCATCCTCTTAATATTATTTCCGTAGAATCTATATTTTGGATGGTTTTGAGGATATTTCAAAGGCTCTGGCCTTTCTTCTAATAATTCTCTTGTTGGTTTTGGATATGGAGAATCTACATCCAATTCAAAATCAGAAATTATAAATAACTGATCCCAAAGTTTATGCTGAAAATCTGAAACATCTCTTAAATGAGGGTTTAGATTTCCCATAACTCCAATAATAGCTTGCGCTACTTTGTTTCTTTCTTGTTTATCTTCTATAGAAACGGCATAATCTACCATTTTCTGTATATGACGTCCGTACTCAGGAATTATTAGCTTTGGACGCTCGCTATTGTATTCTATATTTTCAACCAAAATTAAATGATATTATTTAAAATGAAGTGATAAGATGTATCGCTACACCTTTAATCTTTGCAAAATAACAAATTTTACGGTGTATCAAAGAGATTTATAAAGAAATTACTCCTTCTACAACGCTAACCTCTTTATATTTATCGATTATTGCATCAGAACTTTCCATATTTACTTCAATAGAAAGGCTTGTGTATTTACCGTTCGAGGATTCTTTTGTTTTAATTACTGCTCCAGTATTATCAAAAATAGTTGCTATTTCATTTATTTTGCTTTCACTCGTCGGAACAATAAATTTATAGAGATATAAAGAAGGCCATGCAGCTGTTGTTCTATCTAATTCTCCCTTCAATCTAACATAAAATTCTTCTATTTCCTTTTTATCTTTCATAATGAATCTTCATATTTTGTACAAAGATAGGATTTATACTATTTATGTTTTAATATAAACTAAATTAAAATATGCTTCTTTATGGTTTATATTTCATTTAAAGGAATGATTTACAGTCTAAAAACTAATTTTAAGTTTAATAATTATTTAATTTATCCTCATTAAAATGAGTTTACTTTTCGTTATTATGCTAGATTGAAACGTATTTTTAATTAGCGAATCATTTAGCTATTTTTGCACTTTAGATGAATAGCATGAATTTGAATAAAAAAATAGTGATTACTGGAGGTCCTGGTACTGGAAAAACTTCTATTATAGACTTTCTTAAAGACAATAATCATCAATGTCTACTAGAAATATCACGACAAGTAACCCTGGAGGCTCGCGAGGCAGGTATAGAACAATTGTTCTTAACAGATCCATTATTATTCAGTAAAAAGCTTTTAGAAGGACGTATTAATCAGCATAAAGAATCTGAAAAACTTTCTGGGACTGTTTTTTTTGATCGAGGAATTCCAGATGTGATTGCGTACATGGATTACAGTGGAGACAACTACCCTTCAGTTTTCAAGGAATCATGTCTAAAATATAAATACGACCAGGTATTTTTACTTCCGCCTTGGGAAGAAATTTATATTTCTGACAGTGAGCGTTATGAGAATTTCGAACAAGCTAAAGAGATTCATAAGCACTTAAAAGAAGCATATAAAAAATGTGGTTATCAACTTATTGAGGTTCCTACAGGAAATATTGACGAAAGGGCTAACTTTATACTAAATAAGCTAAGTTTGTAATTGAAGTTAATACGTTTCACTTTCAACCATAAAAACATAATTAAGCTTCGCAATACGTAGCATTTAGTTGATATGTAAATAAACTGAAGTATTAAAATATTTATCAGAACTAATATAATCCTTAACAATTTATAAATGGCGTCTACAAAAAGTCCTCACGAAATATTAAAAGAATATTGGGGATATTCTTCATTTAGACATCCACAAGAAGAAATTATTAAACACGCTATTGCAAAAAAAGATACTTTAGTTTTACTCCCAACTGGAGGCGGTAAATCCATTTGCTTTCAAGTTCCTGCGCTTGTAAACGACGGAATCTGCATCGTTATTTCACCGCTAATTGCTCTTATAAAAGACCAAGTAAATACTCTAAAAAGCAAAGGAATTAAAGCTATTGCTCTAACAAGTGGACTTAAGTTTTCTGAAGTTGATGCGCTTTTAGACAATTGCATTTATGGAAATTATAAATTTCTCTACCTCTCTCCTGAACGCTTACAGCAAGACTTAGTACAAGAGCGAATAAAAGGGATGAATGTTAACCTGATTGCTATTGATGAAGCACATTGTATTTCTCAATGGGGAAACGATTTTAGACCTGCATACAGAAATACAGCCGTTATAAAAGAACTCCTACCAGAAGTCCCAATGATGGCTCTTACTGCCTCTGCAACTAAATTGGTAGCTCAAGATATTATTGAAAACCTTCACCTGCAAAGCCCTATTACGATAAAAAAATCTTTCAAAAGAGATAATATATCGTATAGAGTATACCACTCTGAAGATAAAATATACAAACTAGAACAGCTTCTTAAAGAGAATAAAGGCCCTGCAATTGTATACGCAGGGACAAGAAGAGCGACTGTAGATACCAGTGAAATATTAAACAAAGTAGGAATAAGTGCTGCTTTTTTTCATGGCGGAATTCCTAATGCTGAAAAAAATAAAAAACTAGACGCTTGGTTAAATGATGAAGTCCGAGTAATGGTTGCTACAAATGCTTTTGGAATGGGAATCGATAAAGCTAATGTAGAAACAATTGCACATTTAAACTTCCCCGATTCTCTAGAAAGTTATTACCAAGAAGCAGGCCGTGCAGGAAGAAATGGAGACAAAGCCTATGCTGTAATCATAAAAAACAAGAGTGACGAAAGTTGGCTTAAAAATTTATACATAAAGACGCTTCCTAGTGTTGATTTTGTAAAACTACTCTATAAAAAGCTAAGTAATTACTTTCAGATTCCTTACGGAGAAGGATTTAACCTTACCTTTTCAATAAATTTCAACTTATTTTGCCACACCTATAATCTAAATCCAAGGCTTGCCTATAACGGACTCAAGATGTTGGATAGGCATTCTGTTATCACATTGGTAGAAACACATTTAAAGAAAACATCGATCCAGTTTATAATTACCAATCAGCAGTTGTTTTCCTATTTAGATCAAAACCCTTCAGCAGAAAATATTGTTCAACATATTATTAGAAGCTACGGTGGCGTTTTTGATCTTCCTACCAATATTAATACTGTTACTATTGCAAAAAAAGCTGGAACCTTTGAGCAAAAAGTAATTCATGTTTTAGAGCAATTAGAAAAAGACAATATGATTACGCTGGATGCTATGGATACAGACGCGACCATAACATTTCTTGTTCCTCGAGAAGATGACCAGACTATTAATGTAATTAGTAAACTTATAGTCCAACAAAATGAACTTAAAACGAAGCAAATTACAGATGTTCTCAATTATATAGATAATGATAAGGTTTGTAAAAGCATACAAATTCTATCTTATTTTGATGAAAAAACTAAAGAACCATGTGGAATCTGTTCTGTTTGTTTGAAAAAGAAAAGTAAAATATCTTCTGATGTTCTCTCTATAGCTAAAGATGAAGTATTAAAATGTCTTCGTAAATCTCCACTAAGCTCAAAAGAACTCCTTGAAAACATCACTTTTAAAGAGGTATATATTTTAGAAGCTCTAAAAGAATTAGTTGAAGAAGAAGAAATCAAAATAAATGATGTCAATAAATATGAAATTCAATAGCTAAAACATTTTGAATTCATTTTTTAAACCTCCCAAAGTGAGTAATACCATTCTCTAAGCAACTATTCTTAATAAACTGATTATCTTTGACTATAATTTATTGATACAGTTATTATGAGCGAGAAGTTAAGAATTATATTTATGGGAACTCCAGATTTTGCTGTAGCTACCCTAAAAAATATCATAGAAAACGATTACGAAGTTGTAGGTGTAATTACAGCTCCAGATAAACCAGCAGGAAGAGGTAGAAAACTACAGGAGTCTGCAGTAAAAAAATACGCTATTGCAAACAATCTAAATGTTCTTCAGCCAACAAATCTTAAGGATCCATCTTTTTTAGAGGAATTAAAAGCACTCAACGCTAACCTGAATGTAGTTGTTGCTTTTAGAATGCTTCCTAAAGCGGTTTGGAGTATGCCAAAACACGGCACATTTAATTTACATGCTTCACTACTTCCCGATTATCGTGGGGCAGCACCAATAAATTGGGCTATTATTAATGGAGAAACTAAAACTGGAGCGACTACTTTTTTTATTGATGAAAAAATTGACACAGGAGCAGTAATCTTACAAGAAGAAACTACAATTGCTCCAGATGATACTGCTGGAGTTCTACATGATAAATTAATGAATACTGGCGCTCATCTTGTAGTCGAAACATTAAAAAAGATAGCAGATGGTACAACTACAACAAAAATACAACCAGATTCTACTGACCTAAAAACCGCTTATAAACTAGATAAAGAAAACACAAAAATAAATTGGAACGCAAAAACAGAAGACATTTATAACCTAATTAGAGGCCTAAGTCCTTATCCTTCTGCTTGGAGTTTCTTAGAAAATAGAGAAGAAAATCCTATAAATATAAAAATATATGGCGCAGAGATGGAAATTATACTCCACAACGAGCAACCTGGTGCTATTACAGCTGATAAAAAAGAGGTGAAAGTAGCCACAAAAGATGGTTATATATTACTGAAAGAGATACAGTTACCCGGAAAACGAAAAATGGCTATAAAAGACATTCTTAATGGGTATGAATTCACTCCAGATGCTAAAATGCTGTAAAACCGCACTATGATTGACATTGGAGATTTGTAGTAAAAAAGCACCAACTTTATTAACAATATGCGCAAGTTATTAACAAAAACTCGGATTTCCTTTGATATTACTTGCGTGGGAAGTAAATCCGTATAATTTTGTGAAGCAAATTAAATAAATGTTTAACCTTATATTCATTTAAATCTTTAAAATTATGAACAAAACAGAATTAATTGATGCAATGGCTGCTGATGCAGGTATTACTAAAGCGGCAGCAAAAAAAGCATTAGAATCTTTTTTAGGTAGCGTAGAAGGAACACTTAAAAAAGGTGGTAGAGTTTCTCTAGTAGGATTCGGATCTTGGTCAGTTTCTAAAAGAGCTGCAAGAGAAGGAAGAAATCCTCAAACTGGAAAAACTATAAAAATTGCTGCTAAAAATGTAGTTAAGTTTAAAGCGGGTGCTGAATTAGCAGGTGCAGTGAACTAATTGACATAGCTCAAAATAATGATCTAAAAGCGTCGTTTCGACGCTTTTTTTTTGTCCTATAAGCAAAAAAACATAAGTTTTATTTGATGATTAACGTTTTTTTTATAGATTTAAAATAAAAACAAAGAGCTTATGGTTGCTTTAACTCCAAAGAAAGGCCATTTGTTAATTGCCGAGCCCTCAATAATTGGCGATGTAGCTTTTAATAGGTCAGTAGTCCTGCTCGCTGAGCATAATGATGAAGGTTCCATTGGTTTTATCCTTAATAAGCCACTAGAATTTAGACTCAACGAACTTGTTCCTGAAATAACAGAATCTCTAAAAGTATACAACGGAGGTCCTGTTGAGCAAGATAATTTATATTTTATTCATAAGATTCCACATCTTATTTCCAATAGCATCGAAATATCGAATGGAATATATTGGGGTGGCGATTTTGAAACTATTATAGACCTTATCAATCAAGGTGATATAAAAGATTCTGATATAAAATTCTTCTTAGGATATTCTGGATGGGATATCATGCAATTAGATAAAGAACTAACCAGTAACTCTTGGGTAGTTTCAGAAAACAAACACAAAAGTAATATCATAAAAAAAGCACCGAGATACTTCTGGAAAGAAAAGATGCTGGAACTAGGCGGTGATTATCTTATTTGGTCAAACGCACCAGAGAACCCAGTATTAAACTAAGCTATTAATCTAGCCTTAGCATTTAATCTCCCTAATAGCTTTTTAGCGATCTCATTGCTATATGTTTTCTTACGATATTTTGATACAGAAGTTATTCCAGAAATTACATTCGTTATAAACATCTCATCAGCTTTCTGAATTTCAAAAGGTGAAATCTCTGCTTCTTGAAGTTCTAAATCATCAGTTTTACCTATAATTTCAATCAGTTGCTTTCTTAACACTCCATTTAAGCAACCTTCAGTAATTGGCGGTGTTTTAATTACATTTCCTTTAACCAAAAAGATATTACCATTTGTTGCCTCGATAACATTTTTCTTTTCGTTAATCAGTAAACAATTATCATAATCATTCTCTTTAGCGTATATCCCCGCTAAAACATGCAACACTTTGTTATTAGATTTTAAGGTCGATAAAAGTCCAGAATTCACATAATGATCTTTAAAAAGCTCTACCTCATAAAAAGAATCGTTTAGAATATAGAAAGGGTTTTCTAAAGTCTTTGCTTCTATTGCAAAAGAAACCTCCTTATTTGTAGGAGTATATAAGCCTCCTGCTTCTCTAAATACTGTTATACGAATCCTAGCCGGAGAATTCTGAAGTTCGTTGCTTAAAACCGTCTTTTCGATTTCTTCCTGCAAGAATTCCATTGTAAAATCCATAGGAATTTCCATACGTAAAATACGCATAGAAGCCATTAAGCGTAGGTAATGAGATTCCCAGAAAAATATTTTATTGTTAACTACACGAATAGTTTCAAATAAAGCGTCTCCATAACGAAGTCCTCTATTCTCTTCATTTAAAAAATTCGTGTTTTCCTCTAATAAAGTTCCATTAAAATTTACCATAAAAAAAGTGCCTTGAGAATTTCAAGGCACAAATATACTTTTAAAGATTAAAGATTCCTAAGCAGAACCTATTACTTGTTTTAAACTAGATATTTGGTTTTCCCAAAGCATCTTACCTTCATCTACTTCATCATCATCTGCAAAGTCAGTAATCATAAGAGATACATCCTTTGTTATTTCATCAACAACAATTTTTATTTCGAAAAAAGTATTTTCGTCTGACTCCAACCATTTAAACTTAACTAGCTCTCCACTTTTCTTTCTAATCAACTTAGCTTGCTCTTCTGCACCATCCCAAATAAAAGTAAATAACTCTCCTCGAGAATTTACATTGTCTGCAAACCACTCCCCCAATCCTGAAGGTGTTGCTATGTATTGATACAATAACTGAGGCGATGACTGTATAGGGAACTCCAATTCATATTTTACTTTCTCTTCCATACGTAATTCATAATTTATAAAGCGACAATATAATTATTTAAAATTAACTTGCTTCATTTTTTTTTAATAAAATATTTTTTGTGTTTGGTTTGATTACTATCAATTTGTTCATATATTTGCACCCGCTAACACGAAAAGTGAGGCACACAAAACAATGGCGAGGTAGCTCAGTCGGTTAGAGCGTCGGATTCATAACCCGGAGGTCTCGGGTTCAATTCCCGATCTCGCTACAACAAAAACCAGAACATATGTTCTGGTTTTTTTATTTTTTGCAATCATCTTCTCATTAATTTTTCACGCAACATTATCATAAAAATAAACTTCTATTTTTTAAAAAGACTTTTGTAAATTTGAAGCTATTCAACTTAAAAAATATAGAATGAAGTTATTTCGTTTCCTCTCCATTATTTCTATTGGAATTCTTTTAATACAATGCAAAGAAAATAAAAACACCTCCTCTGAAGCTGATAAAGATAACGCAGCTAATACTAAAACTTCAGAAAAACCCTCAGACATAAAAGCCCCAAAAGGAATGGTTTGGATTCCAGGAGGAAGTTACACTCAAGGAGCAAGAGCGAATGATAAATTTGCACTGAAACATGAAAACCCTGCACACCCTGTTTCTGTAAATGGTTTTTTTATGGACGAAACAGAAGTAACTAACAAAGAGTTCGCTAAGTTTATTAAAGAAACAGGATATGTTACTGTTGCTGAAAGACCTATAGAATGGGAAGAAATAAAAAAGCAAGTCCCTCCAGGAACACCTAGACCGCATGATTCTGTATTACGCCCTGGGTCTCTACTTTTTAAGAAAACTAAGAACAGCGTTCCTAATTTATATGACTTTTCTCAATGGTGGGAATGGAAAATTGGAGCCGATTGGAAACATCCAAAAGGACCAGACAGCTCTATTGAAGGTAAAGATGATTACCCAGTAGTACATATTGCATATGAAGACGCAGTGGCTTACTGTGAATGGGCAGGAAGAAGACTTCCTACAGAAGCAGAATGGGAGTTTGCAGCAAATGGAGGCCTCCATGATAAAATGTACACTTGGGGAGACGACGATAGCAAACTAACAAAAAATGCAAATACTTGGACAGGAGAATTTCCTACTGAAAACACAGAAGTAGATGGATTTGAAAATAAAGCTCCTGTAAAATCTTTCCCTCCTAACTCTTATGGTTTATATGAAATAAGTGGAAATGTATGGGAATGGACACAAGATTGGTATAATGTTAATTATTACAGTCAGGTTTTAGATAAAGGCGAAGTAAACAATCCTAAAGGTGCGACCGAGCCTTACAATCCAAACAACCCTTATGCAAGAGAAAAAGTTATAAAAGGGGGTTCTTTTTTATGTAGCGACACCTACTGTGCGAGTTACAGAATATCAGCAAGAATGGCTACTGCAATAGATTCTGGTCAAGAACACTTAGGTTTTAGAACCGTAGCAACTCCAGAGATGCTATCTAAATAAATTATTCTCCTAAAACCGTTATTACAGGTTTATGGAGAATCGAAAAATTACAGGAATTAGCTATAAAACAGTATTCATTAGCTTTATGATGCAGTTTTATAGCTTTTTCTTTCATAGAAAGATCAGCTACCACTACTTTAGGGTTTAATGTAACTAGTGTAAACTTCCCCTTCCCGCCTACTTCCTCCTCCATTATTCCAGTAGCTTCATCTACATAATCTAACACCACAACTCCAGCGGTTGCGCAAAAATGTAAATACCATAACATATGGCAACTTGCTAAAGACGATAAAAATAAATCTTCAGGATTATGTTTTTCCTTATCTCCTCGAAATGCAGGATCTGATGAAGCCATAATTGTTGCTTTATTTTTTACTGAAATGGAATGGCTTCGCTCGTAAGATTTATAATCAGTAGTCCCGTTTCCTTTATTTCCGGTCCATTTAATTACAGCTGTATAATTATGCTTTTTCGACATCTAAAATTATATATGATAACCAAAAATACAATTATATTAAATAAGCACCATCAAGTAAAATTGATGTAATCATTCTAATAAACCCTTAATATTTGTGTGCATATTACTATTTAATTAAACTATCGTTATATAAGTAAATAAAATTGCCTTAATCATTCAGAAATACTTAATTTTATATTTTCATAGCAGAAAAATAAAACTTAGGTGAAAATAGGTATCGCAGCAGATCATGCAGGATTTGAAGTAAAAGAAGAATTAAAAAAACTTCTTACTAAATATAATTACGAATTTGAAGATTACGGAGCGCATACTTATAATGCTACAGATGATTATTCAGATATAATCATTCCATTAGCCTTAGCTATTTCAGAAGGAAGAATAAAAAAAGGGATTGCTATCTGCGGAAGCGGAGTTGGCGTTTCTATAGCTGCCAACAAGTTTGCGGGTGTTCGCGCAACATTAATTACAGAAAACTATTCTGCCCATCAAGGTGTAGAACATGATGATATGAATTTAATGTGTTTAGGTGGTAGAGTTATTGGTGTATCTCTAATCTGGGAACTTACCGAAACTTTTATCAAAGCCGAATTCCAAGATGAAGAGCGTTTTAAAAGAAGGCTAAATAAAGTTTTAGCTATTGAAAAAGAAAATTTTAAAAAGAATAAACAATAGAAATTGAATATGAAAAATTTTGACTTTGGTATCGTTGGTCTAGGAGTAATGGGAAGGAATTTGCTGTTAAATATGGCAGATCATAGCTTCTCTGTAGCTGGTTTGGATTTAGACCCAGAAAAGGCTGCTTCTTTAGAAAATGAAGCTGATGAGAAACATATCGTGAAAGGAACAACAGATGCGAAAGAATTTGTTCAGCTTATTGAAAAACCTAGAGCTATCATGCTTCTAGTTCCTGCAGGTAAGCCTGTAGATAGTGTAATAGATAGTCTTTTACCACATTTGGAAGATGGAGATATTGTTGTAGATGGTGGTAATTCTTATTTTGAAGATACCAATAGAAGAGTAAAAGAGCTTGCAGATAAAGGAATTCATTTCTTCGGAATGGGAATTTCAGGTGGAGAAAAGGGAGCTCGTTTTGGTCCTAGTATGATGCCTGGAGGAAATGAAAGTGCTTACGAAAGACTACGTCCAATTTTTGAAGCTGTTGCTGCAAAAGTAGACGGAGAGCCATGTGTTACATACCTTGGTCGTGGTTCTGCTGGAAACTATGTGAAAATGGTTCATAACGGAATTGAATATGCAATTATGCAATTGCTAGCAGAAACGTACGACCTTTTAAAACGTGGATATAACTTTACAGATGATGAAGTACAGAAAGTTTTTGAAGCTTGGAATAAAACTGAATTACAATCTTATTTAGTAGAAATTACAGCTGCTATTCTTAAAAAGGAAGATGATATTACTGGAGAGCGATTGGTAAGTCTTATTTCTGATACTGCAAAAGCAAAAGGAACAGGGAAATGGACATCTCAAAGTGCAATGGATATACAGGCTCCTGTACCATCTATAGACCTTGCAGTAACAATGAGAGATATTTCTAAATATAAAGAAGAACGTATAAAAGCTTCAGAAATTTATTCTTGGAATGGAAACCCTGAAGACATTAGCAAAGAAAATTTAGTAGCTCAGTTTAAAGATGCTTTCTACTTTGCAATGGTTACGATATATGCTCAAGGTATGGCACAGTTAACTATTGCTTCAAATGAGTTTGATTACGGATTAAACTTAGATGAAGTAGCTAAGATATGGCGCGGTGGTTGTATTATTAGAGCTGCTGTTCTTGAAGATTTCAGAAAAGCGTATAAAGCAGATGCATCCTTACCTAATTTATTATTAGATAAAGGAATTTCTGATAAAGTGAATCCGCATCAAAAAGCAATGAGAGAAACAGTAAAAAGAGGAATAGATAAAGGAATTCCTATGTCTGTATTCAGTGCTACCTTATCTTATTTTGATGCCTATAAAAGTGAGGTGCTACCAACCAACCTTATACAAGCACAAAGAGATTATTTTGGAGCTCACAAATACGAAAGAATAGATAAAGAAGGTATTTTCCACACAGAATGGGATGAAAAATAACATTCTGTAAATTAAAAAAAATATGAAAACGAATAAAAAGGTAACCCCTACAGTAATTGTTATATTTGGAGGTACTGGAGATCTTGCCAAAAGAAAACTGATTCCTGCATTTTACAATTTATTTATTGAAAATTGGATGCCTGAAAATTTCGCCATTTACGGGTTAGGAAGAACTGAACTAAGTGACGATGAGTATCGAGAAAACCTACATGAAGGATTAGTTGATTTCTCTAGAAGTGGTGCTCCAGATGATGGGCAGTGGAATAAATTCAAACAATCTCTTCATTATTTTACATCAAATATAAATGACGAAAAATCATATACGGAGCTTCTAAAAAAAGTAGAAGCATGTGATGACGATTGGGGTGTAAGAGCAAATAGATTGTTCTATTTATCTGTATCTCCTAGATTTATTGAGAGTTCTACACAGAATATTAGTGGATCTGGCTTGGCATGTGATAAAACTAAAGATAGAATTATTATTGAAAAGCCTTTTGGATATGATAAAGCTTCCGCTGTGGAACTCAATCAAATGCTTACTAAAACATTTGATGAAGAACAGATTTTTAGAATTGATCATTATTTAGGAAAAGAAACCGTACAAAATATCCTCGCTTTCCGTTTTGCTAACACTTTATTCGAACCACTTTGGAATAGAAACTATATCGATTCTGTACAAATAACGGTAGCCGAAGAAGTTGGTGTTGAAGATCGTGGCGGGTATTATGAAGGAGCTGGTGCATTGAGAGATATGATTCAAAACCACTTACTTCAGATTCTTTGTATGGTTGCAATGGAGCCACCTGCATCTTTTGATGCTGAAGAGATTCGTAGTAGAAAATACGACGCTCTAAAAGCCATCCGAAGAATAAAACCTGAAGAAGTACATCATTATGCTGTTCGTGGGCAATATGGAGAAGGCTGGATAAAAGGTGAAAAAGTTCCTGGATATAGAGATGAAAATGGAGTTGATAAAAAATCGAATACTGAAACGTATGCAGCTATAAAATTCTATTTAGATAATTGGAGATGGCAAAACGTTCCTTTCTACTTAAGAACAGGTAAGCGTATGCAAGAAAAAACGTCTTCTATTACTATTCAATTTAAACCTGTTCCACATGCATCTTTTCCTGCTACACAAGTAGATAGCATCAAACCAAATAGACTAACTATTAATATCCAACCACAAATGGATATTAGACTTAGATTCATGACAAAACGTACAGGGTTAGAAATGAATCTCAATCCTTCAGAAATGATTTTTGATTATGATACAGGGTCTAAACAAACTCCAGAAGCATACGAAACTTTATTATTGGATGCTATGGTTGGAGACACTACGCTCTTTATGAGATCTGATCAGATTGAAGAAGCTTGGGATGTAATCTCAACCATTCAAGAGGCATGGGAAAATAGAGATTCTTTAGACTTCCCAGATTATCCTGCAGGTAGCTGGGGACCAGAAACAGCCGAAGCATTAATTGCTCGAAACGGACATGTTTGGGCTGTAAATAAACATACAAAAGATAAAAAATAACAATGGTTAAAGTATTTGAAAATACAGATAATTTAAATCAGAAATTAGCGACACTTTTTGTTGAAAAAGCTCAAGAAGCAATTGAGGCTAACGGTAAATTTACAGTTGCGTTAACTGGAGGTTCCTCTCCAGCGGGACTGCATCGTTTATTAGCTTCAGATACCTATAAAAATAAAGTAGATTGGAATAAAACATATATTTTCTGGGGAGACGAACGCTGGGTTCCTTTAGATGATGAAAAGAGTAATGCTGGAGCTGCTTTTAAAGACTTCTTAAATAATATTCCTATTCCTGAAGGAAATGTGTTTCCTATGTGGAAAAAAGGTTTTGAGCCTGAAGCATACGCTAAAGAATATGAAACGATTTTGGACAACCATTTAGAAGATGGTGATAAATTTGACCTTATTATTTTAGGAATGGGAGATGATGGCCATACAGCCTCATTGTTCCCAAATCAAGAAGTTATTCTTAAGGAAAAAGAAAAGAAAGTAGCTGCCTATTTTCTAGCACCTCAAGATATGTATAGAATTACACTTACAGCTCCGCTAATTAATAAAGCAAAGCAAATTGTATTTATAGTTTTTGGAGAGAAAAAGTCAAATGCACTTTATGAAGTAATAGAAGGAAAAAGTAATAGCAATTTATATCCTTCTCAACTTATAAATGAAGGTAGTAAAAATGTAACATGGATGGTAGATAAAGCTGCCGCCAGTAAGCTTAGTTTATAAAATTATATCTTTTTTATATAAAAAACAGCCAATGCAAAAGTATTGGCTGTTTTCGTTCTAATCAATAAAAATCTACTAATCTAATTCTTTTACCATTTAAAATGAGTTCGAAATAATTTGTTCGAATAATTCTTGCTTTCCACTTATTTGTTTAGGCTCCCCATTAGCCTTCGCTATCTCACTAAGCTGCTCTAATGAAAGCTCTTTATTTTCAAATTTCGCCCCGTTTCCAGTATCATAACTTTGGTAACGTTCTTTGCGTAATTTTTTATAGTCTGTATTTTCTAAAACGTGATCAGCACAAATGAGTCCACGAGCAAAAGCATCCATTCCAGAGATATGAGCGATGAATTTATCTTCTAAATCGGTTGAATTTCTTCTAACTTTTGCATCGAAATTTATTCCTCCTCCTTGGATTCCTCCTCCTTGGAGAATTACCAACATCGCTTCTGTTATTTCGTAAAGGTTTAATGGAAACTGATCTGTATCCCATCCATTTTGATAATCTCCCCTATTCGCGTCTATACTTCCTAAGAGTCCATTATCTACCGCTACCTGAAGTTCATGCTCAAAAGTATGCCCGGCAAGCGTGGCATGATTCACCTCAATATTTAATTTAAAATCGTCTTGAAGTCCATATTTATTTATGAATCCGATAGAAGTTGCAGCATCAAAATCATATTGGTGCTTAGTAGGCTCCATTGGTTTAGGCTCAATTAGAAAAGTTCCCTTAAAGTCTTGTTTTCTAGCATAATCTTTACAAATTGTCAAGAAATTCGCTAAGTGATCTTGCTCTCTACGCATATCTGTATTAAGCAAACTCATGTATCCTTCTCTTCCTCCCCAAAAAACATAATTTTCACCACCAAGAGCTACAGTAGCATCAATAGCTATTTTTGCTTGTGCTCCAGCATATGCCAATACATCAAAATTTGGGTTTGTCGCTGCCCCATTCATATATCGAGGATTACTAAATAAATTAGAAGTCCCCCACAGTAGTTTTATACCAGTATCTTCTTGCTTTTGTTTTGCATAAGCTACCATTTCTTGAATTCGATCTTCAAATTCAGCTAATGTCGGAGCTTCATCTACTACATCTACATCATGAAAACAATAGTAAGGTGTTCCAAGTTTAGCCATAAACTCAAAAGCAGCATCCATTTTATCTTTTGCTCTTCCAATGGCATCTTCTTTTTTATCCCATGCAAAAGTTTCGGTTGGAGCTCCAAATGGATCTCCTCCTTTGTTATTGAACGTATGCCAATAAGCGGTAGCAAACCTTAAATGTTCTTTTAGTGTTTTTCCTCCTACAACACGATTTTCATCGTACCACTTAAACGCTAAAGGATTATCACTTTCTCTTCCTTCAAACTTAATTTTCTCGATATTCTTAAAAAATGTTGACTTCATTTTTGCTTATTATTAATGTTGTTATTCTATTTTATGTGATTTTTCCAATCTTGATAGACTTCTTGATGTTGAGCTACCAAATCTGGTTTTGGTTCGATTCGCTCTAAACATTTCAGCCCTTTAAAAGCAGCTTCTAGAGTAGAAAAATATCCATAACCATAGGCTGCTCCTCTTGCAGCACCTTCCGCTCCAGAAGTATTGTATAATTCTAAAGTAGTATTTGTTGTATTTGCAAAGATTTCTCTAAATACTGGGTTCAAAAATAAATTTGCTTTTCCTGCCTTAACTACCTTTCCTTCTACTCCAACATTCCTCATTATTTCGAATCCATAATTCAATGCAAAAACAATTCCTTCACAGGCAGCTCTAACTAAATCTGGTGTTTTGTGGATATTAAAATTTAATCCTTCTATCCCAGACATAGCAGGTTTATTATTAAAAATTCTCTCTACTCCATTTCCAAATGGATAAAACCTGAGTCCTTTACTGCCAATTTCACTTTTGGATGCCAATTCGTTTAACCTATCGTAATCAATTAGATTTTTCGAATCTTCAGACAGTGTTTTTCGTAACCATTGGTAAAGAATTCCTGAACCATTAATACAAACCATTACTCCATTTCTTTTTTCTTCTGAAGTATTATTTACATGTAAAAATGTATTAATTCTATTATTTTCATCGTAATCATCAGTATCACTAACTCCATATACTACTGCGGAAGTACCTGCCGTTGCAGCAATTTCTCCAGGATTTAAAACGTTTAAAGACAAAGCATTATTTGGCTGATCTCCCGCTCTATAATTTATTTGTACATCGTGAGACAACCCCAATTCTGAAGCAACGTCTTTATCTATCACCGATTGCTTACCAAAATTTGAAACGATCTCTGGAATAATTTCTTCTGAAATCTCCATGGCATCCAATACCTCAGTTGCCAATCTATTCTCCTTAAAATTCCATAAAGCTGCTTCTGATAATCCTGAGGTACTAATTTGTGCCACCTTTGATAGTTTAGCCGCTATATAGTCTCCAGGAAGCATCATAAACTTGGCTTTTGCATATACCTCTGGCTGATTATCTTTTACCCATTTCAATTTTGAAGCCGTAAAATTACCTGGACTTCCAAGAATTTTCTCTTGGCAAGCTTCCTCCCCTATTTTATTGTATATAGCATCTCCAATAGGTGCTGCCCTACTATCACACCAAATAATTGAAGATCGTACTGGTTTTAAATTTTCATCCGTTAAAACCAATCCATGCATTTGATAAGCAATTCCTATTCCCTTAATATTAGATATAGCTATCTTATGTTCCGTTTTTAACTTCGAGATTCCCTCTTTTACATATTGCCACCACATCTCTGGATCTTGTTCTGCCCAACCATGCTTTGGCGCATTCATTTCTAACTCAAAATCGGGCACAGAAATCGATGCAATACACTTTTCTGTTTCCGTATCTAATACAGATAACTTTATCGATGAACTTCCTAAATCTATTCCTAAAAAAAACATAGCTATACTTTAATTAATTTTTGACTCTATAGGGCCATCTGCTTCCCAAATACTTTCCATTTCTTCTAATGTCTTTCCCTTTGTCTCAGGAACAAATTTCCATATAAATAAGGCCGATAAAACTGCCATAATTCCATAAATCCAATACGCGAAACCATGATTAAATAGCTCATTTAAATGTGAATTGTTATTCATCATTGGGAATGTCCAAGAAACTACAAGGTTTGCTAACCATTGTACAGCAACAGCTACTGCCATTACACCTTTAATTTTATTTGGAAAAATCTCAGAAAGTAAAACCCATGTAACAGGACCCCAAGAAATTGCAAATGCTGCTATATAAAGTAACATAAGTAACAGTGCTGCAATACCACTGTTATCAGCGTATAGAACAGTTCCTAACCCTAGCATACTTATTGCCATAAAAATACTTCCGATAATCATTAACTTTTTCCTTCCGAAATTATCAACCGTAAACATGGCTACCACAGTAAACAAAAGGTTTATAGCTCCAACAATAATTGTTTGCATCATTGAAGCATCTGTTTCCATTCCCATCCCTTTAAAAATTTCAGGAGCATAATAAAGGACCACATTTATCCCTACGAATTGCTGAAAAATTGAAAGTAAAAGTCCTATAATTATTATACCCCATCCATAGCTGAGCCATGGTGCTTTTTTTGTGTTGAATGATTTTTTTATGTCTTCTAAAATCTCTGAAGCTCTTGAAGAACCGTTATATTTTGTCAATACAGAAATAGCGGATTCCTCATTCCCTTTTAAAACTTGAAAGCGAGGTGTTTTTGGAACGATCATTAACAAGAAGAAAAATAACGTTGCAGGAATACATTCAGATAAAAACATATATCTCCAACCTATTGTGTTTACCCATACATCCTCTTTTCCTTTGATGATAAAATAGTTTACAAAATAAACCACCAACATTCCACTAACAATTGCTAGTTGATTACATGAAACTAATTTTCCCCTCATATTTGCTGGGGCCATTTCTGCAATATATAATGGGGCTAACATACTAGCTAGACCAACTCCAACTCCACCAATAATTCTATAAATTATAAAAGTTGTAAGGTTTCCTGCCATTAAAAAGGGTAACTTTTCTGGATATGCAGAACCAAGTGCAGATATAATAAATAAAAGTGCGGCTACAATTAAACCATTTCTTCGACCTATAGAATTTGCAATTCTATCTCCAACTGCAGCCCCTATAATACATCCTACCAATGCACTACTTACCATAAACCCTAGAATTGAATTTCCTAAATTCTCAGATAATTCATTTGGCATTGATAAAAAATTAGAATACAGTAAACTTCCAATTAATATAAAAGAAACTATCAAAATAGTTAATGCTGTTGTTTTCTTAAAGAATTTGAAAATAAAGGAACTAAACAGTGCGAAAATTACCAGCGTACAAATAGTTATAACACTTTTAAATTCTATTATGGCTTCTGTTGCTAAATTGGCGTTGTCTGATAATGGTGCTACAAAATAGTTTCGTAACCCTCCTACTGCGCCAGAGATTACTGCCGTATCATACCCGAAAAGTAATCCTCCGAGACTAGCAACTGCAGTAATTAAGTAAACATTACTAGTTTTTTGGTTAGTTTGATTGCTCATTAATGGTCGTTTAAACTATATCTTATAGTTAATTTGACTACAATACTAATTAAATATTTTTATTATATCAAAATTTTACTCATAAAAATAAATAATTAGCAATAATTTTTGACGTAAGATGACATATAGAAATAATTTTGTATTTATGCATTAAGAACTAATCACCTTTTAATAAATGATTAAGAAATTTATAGACAGCGAATCCGGTAAAATAGTAGAAGAAAAAGTAATGAATGCTATTACAATTGATTGTGCTATTTTTAGTTTTGAGGAAGGAAAATTAGAAGTATTACTAATTCAGCACGCAGAAGGGATTAGCAAAGGTAAATGGGGTTTACCTGGAGGTTGGATTAAAGAAGATGAAGGTATTGATAACGCTGCTCATAGATTACTTAAAGAATTAACTGGAATATCGGATCTTTATTTAGAGCAACTAAAAGCATTTGGTGACCCAAAACGTTTCCCCCTTGGAAGAGTTATAACAATTGGTTACTATGCGTTGATAAAAAAAGAGGACTACGATGTAAAAGCTGGTTCTACTGCTTCTGACGCTAAGTGGTATAAAATGGAAGAGATTCCTGAATTAATATATGACCATAACGAAATTTTAGAATTTAGCCTTGAGCATCTTAGAAATAGAGTTAGAAATGCCCCAATTGGATTCAATCTACTACCAGAAAAGTTTACTCTTCTTCAATTAATGCAACTATACCAAGAAATTCTAAATGTAGAACTTGACAAACCGAATTTCAGAAGGAAAATACTTAAGATGAAATTATTGGTTGATCTTAAAGAAAAACAACAAGATGTTTCTCATAGAGCTGCTAAACTCTATAAATTTGATCCTGAAATTTATAATAAACTCACAAAAAAAGGGTTTAATTTTGAAATGTAGACTTCAAAAAATAACCTCCATTAAATATTAATAATATCCTTAGGAGGCAATTTTATATATAAAGTGCTATTTTTATTTATTAATCTTTCTTTTCTGGAAGCGGAGATATCGTGCCGTCGTAAGTAATAAAATCTCTCTGAGAGCTGTTAACAGAAAGTGATGTTTTATTATTAGGATACACCAACAAGTTTATATCAAAAGATTCGGTACCATTATTTGCTGAAAATGTTACTAGATAACGTTTTTTAGCTTCCACATATTCTGTTTTCATATCGGTAACCACTTGTTCAAACTGTATTCCTTCTCCTTCTGAGTTATAACCACCTCCCATTTGTCTTTCGCCAAAAAAAGGCAGGTATGCTTTTACAGAATCCCCTTTAACTTCAAGGTAATTAGTATTTCCTATAAGATTTATTCGTTGCACATTAGAACCCGGGCCTGCAAGACCACTATTTGCTAATCTCATCATACTAGAACTCACAGTAGGCATTGCCCATTGATTTTCAATTCGATATTCTTTACTATCAAGCAACTCTTTAATAGCAGTAATTTGCTCTGGAGTTGAAGCGTTATTCTTTGCTCCGCCACATGATGATAATATCACCAGTAAAAGCATGGAAAAAAAATATGAAACTTTCATTTTAATAAAATTTATATTGAACAAAATTAAATATAACTAATTAACTATCATACAACTAACACCCTCTTTAGTTATAAAAATGACAACCTTCAAAATTACAATAAAAAAGGATTTAACATTCCTTACAATACGTTAAAACAAACTGCTCAAAATTCTTGTTCTTTCAAATCCAACAAAAATCAAATACAACTGTAAATCATTAAGTTCTTTGTATTTAAAATCTTACATTTGCTGTTATGAAGTTTTGGAAGATCATATCACTAATCATTATTGGAGGAATTATTCAATTAAGTCCTCTCAAAAATGATACCAAAAAAGCTGAGATTGATCAGCTTCCACTCCAACAGAGTCCTTCTGAAAATATTGTAATTAACGTCAAATACCAAGGGGTAGCAATACTTAACACTATTAACCACATAGTTACCCACGCAGAATTTGATGTTAAACTGAACAAACTTGATTTTAAACTTTTAAATCATATAACTCTAGGAATTAGTGTTATAAAATTAAACTTATCCTATCAAGGAATTGATAGGATTCTTACAAATTTTCCAGTCCGGACAATCATTTATCCATTCCATTCTTTCTTGTAACATTTATGAAAAATTCTAATTCTAATTAACCCCTTGTGTTTACTAAGGGGAATCAATCATTTTCATAAATTTAAATACATAAAGATGGATACATCTTCAATTCTACTAGGAGCAATTATTTTTATTGCTTGCTTAGTACCTTTAGTGCTTTTAGGTATTCAAATAAAAAAAGCATCACGTAAATTATTAATTCCTATTCTAGAGGAAGCTAAGAAAAATAATAGTAACATTTCGGTTCATGAAATGACTTCTGATGTTTGCTTTGCAATGGATGAGGAACAAAAAATTTTATATTATTACCGTAAATCAAATACACAAGAGGAACTAAAAACAATCCCCTTAGGTGAAATTGATAATAGTAAAACATTTATCAAACGAAAAAATGAAAATAGAACAACTAGTACAGCCTATACAAATGTAAATATAGAGTTATATAACAACGCTAACGTTGTTAATACTTTGGTTGTTTTTGATATCGAGGAATCTAAGCAACTTATTCCAGAAGTAATGGTTGCAGAAAAATGGAACCGCCTTATTAATTCAAAATTGTAATACACAAAAAGAGTCGTCTTGAAAACATTTTCAAGACGACTCTTTGCTTTACTTAAATATGGAGATAAAAAGCTCCCTATTCAAAAATTAATTTATTCAACTGGATCAAGTTTACTTATTGCAGTAATCACTCCACCATTAACCTCTAATCCTTGAGTTGCACTAGCACCCGCAACATCTACATTATAGATAAAACTTCCTGTTTCTGTAGTTACTCCAACGTGAACTGTACTTTTATCTTCAGAAACTAAAACATCCATACCTTCTGTAACATTTAATACCGTTTCTGCAGCTGGCATTCCAGTTACCCAATCCAGGGTTTTATTATACAAATCGATTACAGCTAATCTGTTACCTGTCTGATAAGCAGAAGTTTTTTCATCTCTTAAAATCCCAACAGCCTTTCCATTACCTACATACACATGGTCTGTAATATAAGCACCTCCGGCAGCTGCTTCTATATCGAAGTAATAATCGTCAAATTCTGTAGTTCCACTTTTAATTCTTGTTATTGCAGATGGTTTTGTAGAAGACAACTCTCCATTAGTTGTAGCTACTGAAGCAGAAAAAGCATATGCATCTCCATTTTCATCAACAGAAAGTCCGTTATCAAAATATCTTCCAATATAACTTGTACGATCATCATGAATAACTGTTTCTAATTCCATTTCTGGGTAAGAATAAACGGCAATATTAGCTTCATCTGGGTATTCAGTTCCAAAAGTATCACTACAACATCCTTTAATTGTAAAATATGGAAGGTAAACCTTATCTCCAACTTGAGTTATCCATGTAAAAAAAGCCAACTCTCCATTCTCTGTATCTGCTAATTCCTGAGTATTTATTTGCCCTTCAGCAGTAAATTGAGAAGTTTCTGTGTCTAATTGATACCAATATGCAATTGGAGACTCAGCGCTTCTAGAAATTTTAATCATTAATACATCATCATTTACTGCTCCGAAAGCCTGAACTGTTTCTGATTGAAAATCTGATATTTTGCTTAACTCGCTTTCAGAATTTAATTGATATGTAGTAACAGCTCCAGGATTTCCTTGCCCGTATAATAAACTAAAAAATTTATTGTTTGTGGTTAGATAATAACGGTAAGTTCCATCTTGCTCAATTCCATTTCCTTCAGTAGTAATACTACCTTGAGATAAATCGTCTGTTGTTAAAATATAATCCGCTACTCCTTCTGAAGCTATTGGTGTAGCTGTTACAATATACTTCGATGTTGCTTCTGGGTTTTCTGTTCCTCCATCAGGATCTGAAGAATCGTCATCACTACACCCAATTAATAATGAGGCTCCAGCGAATAATAGACTGAAAAAATAAGTTGATTTTTTGATCATTTTAAATAATTTTTAAACTAAAATTTATACTTAACTCTATTTTTAATTGTTATAATGCACATGACTAAAATGTGCTAATGCGGTTATAACTCCACTTTTTTTATAAAAAAGTATACTTTATTTTCCCTGTAATACTTCTCCCTGGTTTTTGTAAACTGAAATTATCATACAATTCAGCATCAAGAATATTTCTACATTCCAACGTAAATTGAAGCTTTTGGTTATAGGTATACGTTGCGTTTATATCATGAGAAATTTGCTCTGGAATATCAAGCTTATCAGAACCCAAACTAGGCCAATACAAGTAAAAAGCATGTACATACAACATATTGTAACCTAAACTTAATAAGTTACCATCGCCCCATACATTCTCAAAAGTGTAACTAGCATCTGCATTTCCATAGAAGTATGGCATGTTTGGAATCCTGTCACGGTAAACAATACTCTCCGTTGTTTGTCCTTCTTCGTACTTCGTATTATTTCTTAAATCTTGATATGTTACATTTACACCTGCACTAAAACGTCTTGCACTTTGGTATCTAATTTCTGCCTCAACACCCAAATTGGTTACACTTCCTAGATTATCCATAACTTGCATCGTTTGGTTATTATTAAGTCGAGGACGAATAAAATTACTAGCATCTCTGTAAAAACCATTTAAGTTGAAGTTTAATTGATGCTCATTATGCAATGCCAACCAATAACTAGCTCCTAAATTATAATTATAGCTATGCTCAGGTTTTAGATCTACATTTCCTTGAAGATTGATAACATCACCATATAATTCTTCTGAATCTGGAAGACGATAACTCTTTTCAAAAGAAGCTTTCATTTGGAAATTTTCATTAAAAAAATGAGAGACTGCAAAACCATATCCCAAGAAGTTATATATATTAATTTGATCTCTATAGGCTACATCTCCATAATCTCCCGTTGGGTTATAAGATTGTGTAAATTTATTTTGCTGAAAATACTGCTTCGTAAATGCAGATGCATTCCAATTTTCTGTTTCATATCCATAGCTCAGTCCTAAAATATTTTTCAGGGTTTTTCTAGGCTGTTGGTATGTATCATTATTTGGATTTAGTTCATCTTCTCCCTCTCTGTTGAAAGTGTTTAATGTACTCCCCAATGAAATCCTATGCTTTTTTGCAATCGTATAATCAAAAGCAGCAGCTCCTACTCCATTATTATTTCTATATTTATATAACGAATATGATCTTTCACCTCCTGGGTTATCATATTCTTTATACTCTCCAAACCAATTATACCTTCTATGAAGAGTATCAATATTCTTCTCTTGCCCTAGATTGTAGTTAGCATTAATTCTAACATTTAGTCCTTCAACTAAAAAATTATTCTTTTTATATTTTACACTAGGCATAATTACATTTCCACGTCTGTGCCAACCTCCAAAAACACTAACAATACGAGCTCCTGTTTGAATTTCTCTGTAATTGTTTCCAAGTGTTATTCCGAATAATAATTGATCTGCATAAGACTTATTTACAACTCCGAAGTTTGCAATAACAGTTTCGTTGTGATATTGATCATGGAAACGCTTTACCGTCTGGTCTGGGTAATACTCCCCTGTATTAATATCCGCTACATCAACATTTACTTTGTAGGAGTTGTCAGAAAAATTTTGATAGGCATTCAATTGTGCTGTGAATCCGTTTTTAGCGACATAAATAGCATTCACCATTGATCTATGCGTATTAAACGAACCATAAGAATAAGATGCATCTAAATGACTTTTATTATAGCCATTTGTTATAATGTTTACAGCTCCTCCTAAAGCATCTGAACCCAAACCTACAGGCACAACCCCTTTATATACTTCTATTCTTTCTGCTAGATTTATTGGAATATTATTTAGCTGAAAAGAACTTCCAAAATTATCCATGGGAACTCCGTCAATAAAAAAACGTACTTGTTTCCCTCTGAAACCGTTTATAGAAAAATTCATCTGAGAGCCAACTCCTCCACTTTCTCGAACTCTAATTCCAGATACTCTATCTAAAGCATGACCTAGATCTAAAGTCGTATTATGAAGTTCCTTTGCATCTACAACACTTACATTAAAGGCCTTTTCCCTAACTTGATCTACAATACTTTGCCCAGAAACTACAACTTCCTCTAAATCATAAGAAGATTCTTCTAACTGAAAATCAAGTTTTAAAGTTTCTCCATCATTTAAATCAACTTTAAGTTCCTTTTCTTTAAATCCTAAATAAGACACTTTAAGGGTATAATTGCCGCTTCTTGCATTAGTATTTAGATCATAGATACCATGAATATCTGTTGTTACACCTTTAGACAATGCTTCAACCATTACAGTAGCTCCTGCAATTGGAGCTCCTTCTGTATCTGTTACGGTTCCAGTAATACGTACATTACCACTTTGTGAAAATGCCATTACGGAGCATACAAGAAAACTCAAAAGCATTATTTTATTCATGCAAACAATTCGCATATTTATTTTTATTTAGACTTATTAAATATATTATTTCGGCAAAAGTATCTATTTCAAATAGTGAAACTCATACGTAAAACGGATTAATACCTACGCAAAAGGGAATATTTAGCTTTGAAAAGGAAGAACTATTTTCTTTTTATTTTAAAAACAACAATTATAGATAGGATTGCTACCACCAACCAAAAAAGGTCTATAACTAAAATTTGTGAATATCCATTAGTATAAGAAACCCAAGGCCAGTTACCTGATTTTATTCCATTGGTAATAGGAATTAATAAACTGAATATTGCTCCAGCAATCAAACACACTTTATTAGTAAAATAGTTGCTCTTTTTAAGAAGTAAAAGCGCACTAAAAATAAGCCATGACCAAAAGAAAGTTCTATTTATAAAAACATTTCTATCTCCAGTATAATCGTCAGCAAAAAGTTTTACAATAACAAAAGTGAGCGCTGTAACTGGAAACAAACTCAAGCACCCAACTAGATACACTTTAACCAACCATGTATTAAAACGTCTTTTATGATCTGCGACATTCTTTTTATCTCTAGCTACAAGCCAAATAAGAACACCAGAAATAATGACAAAGCATGTAATAAAACCAAGAACTAAATAGATTAATTTCATTCCATAACCCCCAAAATCTCCAAAGTGTAATCTTTTAATAACATCATTTGCTCCTTCAACATAGGAAACATCATTATAAGGATCTTTTTCACTTACTAGTTTACCATCACTTGCTTTAAAAGTTTGATATCCTGTACCTATAAAACCATCAGTAAAATTAGGAGCACCTATAACTTGAATATGCATATTTTCATTTCCGTAGTTAAAGACTTTAAAACCATTAATAACTAAATCTGGCCATTGGTCTTTAGTACGTTTTACAAAATCATTTATAGAAACATTCTTCTCAAGAGGACTGCCATAGAATGCGTATTCTTCTACTTTCTGACTCTCCAGTGCTTTCTGCATTTCTCGAGGATTATCATCAAAAAGCACTTTTTGAACAGGAGGTAACATTACGGTATACCCTATAATTAAAAAAGCACCTGTTACAGCAAAAATAAATTGGAATGGCAAACCTATAATTCCTAAAGCGACATGAGCATCTGTCCATATTGTTTTCAATTTACCTTTAGGACGAAATACATAGAAACTTGAAACTATTTTTTTCCAGTGAACTAGCAAACCTGTTACTACTGCAAATAGAAAGAAGAAAGCTACCAAACCAGCTAAAAAATAACCTGATCTCCCAAAGAAATTTAATTGTGCAAAAAAATGTAGCCTATAAAAAAACTCTCCTAAAGAATATCCTGAAGCATAATCCGTTTTGGAATAATTATCCATGTCTAGATAAAAGAAGCCTCTACGTCTTCCTCCACCCTTTTTGGTAACAATAGTTGTATCTTTTGGTGGTGTCATAAAAACACCTATTCTACGTTCAAAAAAGCGCTGTGAAAAAGTTATATCTCTACTGTAAAGCGTATCATGTTGCTTTAACTTACTTAAAGCAGTGTCAAAATCTATATTTTCGAAATAACCTTCTTGTATCGGCTCATTCCGCTCCCATGCACTAATTTCATCCCTTAAAAAAGAGATGGACCCCGTAAAAAAAATAATATATAATAAGGCACTAATAAAAATACCACTGATGGTATGTGTATGAAATAGAATATTATAAATTCTGTTTGACATGAAAAAAACTATAATGAATTAATATTAGAACCGAAGTATAGAATTGTAGCGAGAATGAGTATTATTAAAAGATAAATCCCCCATATTTTCCATCCATTTTTAGCTAGAAAAGCAACAATCATTAATCCAGCCCAAAGTATAAAACCAGCATAACGGATCGTAAACATAACTGCTCCAAAATCAAACCAGAGCGTTAAAACCATATGCAACAATTCAGTTATCATAAAACCACCTACAAAGCCAGCAGTTATTTTTAAGACTCTTTGAAAAGGAGACTGAGTTAAATATTTTTTATTTGCAGGCATCTTTAAGAGATATTTAATTCTAACAAAAGGGATAGAAATCCAATAATTAAGAGGCTAGGAACAGAAAAAAAACGAAGAGGACTTAATAAGACTACCAAACTTGCTAACGTCATTAATAAAACGAAGAAAGAGAAGACTCCACTTCCTAGTCCCAGAAGCCAAATATCCAACACAAGACTTAATACGATTAATAATATTCCTAAATACTTTGATTGAGAGGTATTAGTGTGTCCCCAATTATAAATAAATAATTCACTCTTATAGTCAGCTCTCTTAGAAGTGACATATAAAAAGTAAAATCCTATAAACATTAATAAAATAGATGCTGTGAGCATGAATGGCTGGTTAATTTATACTTTTAATAACTTCTTTTTTAGCTTCTTTTTTTGTTCCATCAAAACCTTGAACTCCTCCAACCGTTGTATATTT
>NZ_JBLXAF010000010.1:0-151063 GCF_048266025.1 Joostella sp.
TTAATAAACCTGCTTCAAAAACCGTAAATAATCCCGTTGGCCCTGCTCCTATTATTAGTATATCTGTTTTAATCATAACTTTTAACTTTCCCCATCTTAATAATGGGATTTACAATAACATTTCTAACTTTTTTCTTTTTCTATTTCTCAACTAAACTCTTCGTGAATTCGTTTAATTTATCAACCTTTTCCTCAAAATTTCCTTTAATCGTCTTTCTATATTTATTCAGGTTTTGAACAAGATCATCAATATTCTCTGGAATCACCTCCTCAAAAAACTGTCGTAATCTTTTTGCTGTAGTAGGAGATTTTCCGTTGGTAGAAATAGCTATTTTCACATTTCCCTTTGTAACAATCCCTCCCATATAAAAATCGCAGTATGGTGGGTTATCCGCTACATTTACCAAAATATTTTCCTCTTTACAGTCTTTATAAACTTGAACATTTACTTCCTCTTTATCTGTAGTCGCTATCACAATATGCTTGTCTGCTAAATAATTCTCAGCATACACATCTTCAATCATTTCTACATTATGAGCTGTTGCTTTAGCTATAGTTTCCTCTCTAAAATAGGGAGCCACCATTTGCACTTTAGCATTTGGACTCGATTTCAGTAAAAAAGTAAGCTTTTCTAAAGCAACATTTCCACCACCTACTATAAGTGTATTCAGATTATTTACCTTTAAAAAAACAGGATACAATTCATTTCGCTCTTCCATCTTCGCTCACTATTAAACAGTAGCTACCTCACTACTAATTTCCAATATCTTCTCTCTATGTTTTACCACTTCACCAATTACAATAATTGCCGGATTGGTAAGTTGCTGTTCCACTACAATTGCTTCAATAGTATCAATAGTTCCCACTCCTATCTTCTCTTCAGGAGTCGTCCCACTTTGAATAATAGCTACAGGAACTTCATGTTTATTTTCTTTTTTAAATAATGCTGTTATTTCTGAAAGCTTACTCATTCCCATAAGTATCACTACTGTTGCTGATGATTTAGAAGCCAGAACAACATCATTTGAAAGTTTATGAGCTTTAGTGGTGCCCGTGATTACCCAGAAACTTTCTGAACTCCCTCTTTTTGTCAATGGAATATTCTGATAAGCAGGAACTGCTAACGCTGATGATATTCCAGGAATAAAATCGGTTTCTATTCCATGAGCAATGGCATATTCCATTTCTTCGGAACCTCTTCCAAAAACAAAAGGATCTCCTCCTTTTAGGCGCACTACATGGCCATTAGCTTTTGCGCTACTTACAATAAGTTCATTTATTTGTTCCTGCTGAAAGGCATAGCATCCTTTTCGCTTTCCCACAAAAATATGCTCCGCATTCGGCGCATACGTTAGCAATTGTGGATTTACCAATGCGTCGTATAAAACAACATTAGCGGTCTGTAAAGTTTTCATACCTTTAACAGTAAGCAAATCCGGATCTCCCGGACCTGCTCCTATTAAAGTCAGTTTTGGTTGGTTATTTGTCTGCATTAGCTAATTCAAATCTTCTGAAAGCATCTGCTTTATCATAAAAAGCTTGCGCATCTTTTAGAAAAGATTTGGCAAATGTTTCAGATGGTTTATTATTTTTAATTTGATAAACGAGATCAGGGAAAGATAGATTTAGTGAAATCTTTCCGGTTGCAACAAACACTTCATTGAACTGATTTATGATACTCACTTGAGTATTGGTCTTTTTATTTTCTCCTATTAATAATGCTTTCGCTGTATTTATCAATGAGGTATATGATTGATAGATACTATCCGCCCATCTTTTATCTTCTAAAGACAACTGAGCCTTTTCTATCTTCTCCACGCTTTCATATAAAAGTGTAGCTACCAAATCAATTACTACGCCGGCACATTCTCCTACTCCTACTTCCTGAACATACTTTTTATCATTCCCCCAATCTACAAAATCATTCTCAGATAAATTATCTGTATCTGACAAAGGTTTCAGAAAATCATAAAAATAAACTTGTTCTTTTCTGTCATAATACGCAAGGAAATCCTCACTTTCTTCCTTATTCTTCTCGAAATCATCTAAAATTAAACGCAGTGCTTGTGGTCCTCTTTTAGATGGTACTTTTATAACTTTATCAGCAAATCTTCCTTCTCCATTTCCTAGAATCCCTCCTCCTAATAATACTTGTAATGCTGGAGCTACTAATTTGTCTTTTGTACGAATAGACATTCCTTGGAAACCTATATGAGCCATGTTGTGCTGCCCACATGCGTTCATACATCCGCTAATTTTAATAGCTACTTCTCGATTATCTCTATATTGAGGATACTCTTCTATAAGTACTTTTTCTAAAACATCTGAAATACCTGTACTACTCGCTATACCAAGGTTACACGTGTCTGTACCTGGACAAGCTGTAATATCTGCCGTAGAATTATAACCTAAATCTGTAAAACCAAGCTCCTTTAATTCCAAATAAAATAGAGGTAGCAAGTCTTCTTTTACATGACGAATTAATATATCTTGACGCAGGGTAAGCCTTAATTCATCTGCAGCATATTTCTTTATCAAATTTGCTAGCTTTCTAGCTTTATCCGTGTAAAAATCTCCTAATCGGACTTTTATTCCGATAGAAAACAAACCTTCTTGTTTCTGTGGTGATACATTAGAATCTCTCCACTTTCTATACCCTTCTACATCTTTTAAATCTACCTTTGGAATAGAAATTGCATCTAATGCCGCTTGATTTAATTCAAAACCTTCTTCACTAATTGGATATGAATGATAAGAAAGTGCTAACTTTTCTTCTTCTATTAACTGTAAAAAGCCATCTAAACCAATGTCTTTTAGTAAGAATTTCATTCTAGCTTTTAAACGTTTTGAACGCTCTCCATGCCTATCAAAAATTCTAAGCGTACTTTCTATTAGAGGTATAACCTGATCTTCTGGTATAAATTCATACATTACATCTGCATGTCTAGGTTGAGATCCTAAACCACCACCCAACATTACTTTAAATCCTTTCTGACCATCTTTAAGTTTTGCTATAAAACCTAAATCATGAATATAAGAGATTGCAGTATCAGCTTCTGTAGATGAGAATGAGATTTTAAATTTCCTTCCCATTTCTTGACAGATAGGATTTCTCAAAAAGAATTTAAAAACAGCATGAGCATACGCTGAAACATCAAAAGGTTCTTTTGGATCTATTCCAGCCTCAGGACTCGCCGTTACGTTACGAACTGTATTCCCACAAGCCTCTCTAATTGTTACATCGCTTTGCTCTAATTCTGCCCACAACTCTGGTGTTCTATCAAGACTCACGTAATGAATCTGAATATCTTGACGTGTTGTAATATGCAAACGCCCTCTAGAATACTCATCCGAAACATCGCAAATACGCAACAACTGATTCGAAGTTACTTTTCCGTATGGTAATTTAATACGAACCATCTGAACTCCCTCTTGTCGTTGACCATAGATCCCACGAGCTAAACGTAAACTCCTAAAACCCTCTTCATCTACCTTTCCTTCTCTAAAAAGACGAATTCTCTTCTCTAAGTCTATTATGTCTTTCTCTACAACCGGATTTTCAATTTCTGTTCTAAAACTTTGCATGTTTCTTAATTTTCTTAATTATTTACCCCACTTAATTCTTTCCCAAATACGTTCATGAAAAAAGTAAAGTGTCATTTTGGTCACCAATTCTATCAATCCTATAGACAAAGCCAATGTTAAGGTTCCAGTTACAAACCATGAGATTAATACGGTGTCTAATGTTCCCACAATTCTCCAGCTTACAGATTTTGCTATACTTCTACTTACTTTGTCGCCAGAAAGCGTTCTTTCACTCCCCTCCTTACTGCGATTCCCCTGAAATACCTTATCTAATATCATCGTCAATTTCTTTTAATACTCTACTTAATCGATAGGTTAATAGAATTTAAAAGCGAAAGTAATATATAATTCGAGAAATCCCAACGATTTTTAAGATTTTTAACTAAAGAATGTAAGAATTGAAAAATCATCACAAAAAAAGGTTGTGATTTTATCACAACCTTTTCTATTCAACTATATTTAAACAAGTTACCTCTTTTACCCCAAGGCTTGTTTTAAATCTGCAATTATATCTTCTACAGTTTCTAGTCCAACTGAAACTCTTACCAAGCCATCAGAAATTCCAACTTGCAATCTATCTTTTTCAGACAATTTACTGTGTGTTGTAGAAGCTGGATGTGTAACAATGGTTCTTGTATCTCCTAGATTAGCAGATAATGAACACATCTTAATATTGTTCAAGAATTTTCTTCCTGCTTCAACACCTCCTTTTACTTCAAAAGCAACTATGCTTCCTCCCTTTTTCATTTGCTTAATAGCAATTTCATACTGCGGATGCGACTTTAAGAAAGGATATTTTACAAAATTTACATTGCTATGAGATTCTAAAAACTCTGCTACTTTCAATGCATTCTCACAATGGCGATCTACACGAACTGCCAAGGTCTCTAAACTTTTAGAAAGAATCCACGCGTTAAATGGTGATAAAGCAGGACCTGTATTCCTTGAGAACAAATAAATTTCTCTTATTAAATCTGCAGGTCCAACAGCTACGCCTCCAAGCACACGTCCTTGTCCATCAATTAATTTTGTAGCAGAATGCACAACAATATGAGCTCCAAAATCAATTGGCTTTTGTAAATATGGTGTCGCAAAGCAGTTATCTATAATTAAAATTAAATTATGCTTTTTTGCTATTTGCCCTAAATATTCAAGGTCTAAAACATCTACAGCAGGATTTGTAGGAGTTTCAGCAAAAAGAACTTTCGTATTTGGCTTAATTAAACTTTCAATAGAAGCTACCTCATCAATTTTAAAATAAGATGTTTCTATATTCCACTTCGGAAGAAACTTTGTAAAAAGCGAATGTGTTGATCCAAAAACAGAACGTGCCGAAACAATATGATCGCCACTATTTAGTAATGCTGCAAAAGTTGAAAAAACCGCAGACATTCCAGTTGCAAAAGCATAACCAGCTTCCGCTCCTTCCATCTTACACATTTTATCCACAAACTCCGTGGTATTAGGATTTGTAAAACGACTGTATAAATTACGCGACTTTTCTTCCGCAAAAGATGCTCTCATATCTTCCGCATCCTCAAAAACAAAACTTGACGATAAGTAAATGGGAGCAGAATGTTCCAAAAATTCTGTTCGCTCAATTTGAGTTCTTATCGCATCAGTTTCAAAATGTTCCTTACTCATAATATTTTATTGTTGCTATATGCACCAAGCTATTACACTTGATACAAAATTTATTTACTCTTAATCTATGCTACTTATATATTCTTAATACTTTTTATCCTCTCTCTGCCAACTTAAGAATATCTCCAAAAACTCCTCTTGCAGTAACTGCAGCTCCTGCTCCTGCTCCTTGAATAACTATCGGTCGGTCACCATAAGATTCAGTATAAATTTCAAAAATAGAATCTGCCCCTTTCACTTGTCCTAAAACACTATCTGCTGGCACAGAAACTAATTTAACATCTAAAACTCCTTTATCCTGTTGTAAATCTCCATGCAAGTCTCCAACATAACGGAGTACATTTCCTTTTTCCTGATTTTCTTTAATTTCTTGATACGGAGCATTAAACTCAGCTAAGCTATTTAAAAACTCAGGCACTTCTTTTTCTCTTAATTTCTCTGGAACTAAATTCTGAATATTAACATCTTCAAATTCATTTTTAAGATCCAATTCACGAGCGAGAATTAATAATTTTCTACCAACATCATTTCCATTCAGATCTTCTCTTGGATCTGGTTCTGTAAATCCTTTATCAATGGTATCTTTTAAGATCTCATTAAAAGGTTTTTCTTCAGAAGAAAATTGATTAAATAAATAACTTAATGTTCCTGAAAAAACACCTCGGATTCTAGTAATATTCTCTCCTGATAAATGTAAAATACGAATAGTATCTATTAATGGCAATCCTGCTCCAACATTTGTTTCATATAGATATTGCTTCTGATTTTTATCCAGTAGACTTCTTAATTCTTCATAGAAATCGAAGCTTAAAGTATTTGCAATTTTATTTGATGATACCAAATCGAATCCATTTTCTACCAACTTTGTATAGTTTCCAACAAAATCTTTACTAGCCGTATTATCAATCGCAATAAGGTTTTCTAAATGATGATCGTTTGCAAAATCAATTACATCTTGGATATTTGATGGAGCTGTTGAGTTTTTAATTTCATCTTTCCATTCAGAAGTAACGCCATCCTTAGCTAGCAATACTTTACGAGAATTTGCTACTGCAAAAATATTAATCTTTAATTTTTTACGCTCCTCGATATTTGCTGCGGAAGTAAGAACCTGATCTATTAAAGTTCCTCCTACTAATCCGTGACCAAAAATAGCGATGTTTATTTTTTTCGAGATATCGAAAATCTCACCATGAATTACATTCAATGCTTTATGAAGCTGTGATTTTTTCACAACTAAACTCACATTCTTTCCTGTAACTGTATTATTAAATAAAATAGGAATTACCTGATTCTTAATAAGAGCATTGTATGGTTTATGGAACGTACTAAGATCTTGACCGATGATAGATATTACAGAAACATCATCTACAACAGAAATCTTATTAACATCTTTAGAATAGAAGTCATTTTCAAACTCCTTCTCCAAAGAGATTATTGCTTCCGTAGCATCTTTTGCATTTACTACCACTCCAATTCCTCTTTCTGAAGAACCTTGAGAAATAATACTAACGCTAATATCTTTTCTTCCTAAAGCATTAAATATACGCGCATCGACTCCTGCTTTTCCTAACAAACCACGCCCTTCAAGATTTACTAGAGCTACATTTTCTAGTACAGAAAGTGATTTTATACCTTCTTTCTTTGGATTTGCAGTTATAAGTGTTCCTTTATTATCGTGATTAAAAGTATTTAATATTCTAAGCGGAATATTTTTTTCAATTAGAGGAATAATTGTTTTTGCATGTAAAATCGTAGCTCCAAAATTTGCTAACTCATTTGCTTCATTAAAAGACAATTCTTCAATTCTTTGAGCGCTAGGCACCAAATCTGGATTGGCTGTAAAAATACCATCTACATGAGTAAAACTTTGTAATTCTCCAGCATCTAAGAAATTTGCCAATAACGAAGCCGTATAATTACTTCCGTTTCTTCCTAATGTTGTGGTCTCATTGTTAACACTAGAACCTATAAAACCAGTTACAACATTTACCGTATCTCCATTATGAGCTGCAAAATGTTTAAGTACGTTTTCTTTGGATGCTTTTTCTAACGGCTGTGCATCACCAAACTTCTCATCTGTTTTTATAAGAGATCTTGAGTCGGTGAAATTAGCTTTAACTCCTTTCCCTTGGAGAATTTCAGTAATTAATTTTGCTGAAATCACTTCTCCTTGAGCCAACACCTCGTCTTTAATCTTAGTACTACAATCTCCCAATAGACTTACTCCTGAAAACAATTTTTCAAGTCGGTCAAATTCTACTGATAAATCTGCACTTTTATAAGCTTCCGTCTGATATTTTTTGAAAGCTTCAAATAGATGAGCATAATCTTGACCTGTAGCCGCAGTTTCCAAAATATTCTCCAACTCATTGGTTGCATTATTTCTAGCAGAAACTACAACTGTTATTTTCTCTCCTTCTTTTACCTTATTTTCTATGATTTCGATAACATTATTAATACCGTTGCCATTTGCCAAGGATTTCCCTCCAAATTTTAATACTTTCATTTTATTATCTTTCAAGGAAGACTCAAAAATTCCTCCTATTATTTTTTCTAATTGTTCATATTCTATTAAAAAAGCATCATGTCCGTGTACAGAAACTACTTCTCCATAACGCACACGATCACTAGATTGTGCTAATTGCTTATATGTTTCTCTATTTTCTTCAGCAGTAAAAAATAAATCAGAACTCACTCCTACAATATGCACATTGGCATCTATAGATTCTAAAATATCAAAGTGTTCTGAGCGATCTCGAGTAACATCTATTGTTTTTAGTAGTTGATTCATTAATTTATAAGCTGATAATTGAAAACGCTCTTGCAATTTTGCTCCATGATGCAACAACCAACTCTCCACATTAAACACCTGCAACTCTGCATTTGTAGTACGTTTGAAACGTGTTTTAAAAGATTCTGGCGTACGATAACAAAGCATGGCATGCATTCGTGCATCGTGCACAGGCTGCTTAGAGTTCACTAAGAATTGCTCTTGAATCTGGCAATTTGCAATAAGCCAATCCGTAGATTTCCAATCGGTTGCTACAGGAATAAAATGTTGAGTAATATCTGGTTTTAAAGCAGCCATTTCCCAAGCAATTCCACCTCCTAAAGAACCGCCAATAAGCGCATATAACTTAGTAATTTTTAAAGCCTCTAGTCCTTTCAAAAAAATACGTGCTATATCCCTAGCTACAAAGTCTTTGTAATTATCTATTACAAATCCATCATACCCATTTCCTGGAATATTAAATGCCAACACCGTATAATTATTGGTATCTATTGCCCTTCCGTCTCCAATTAAATCTTTCCACCAACCATTTACACCGCTAACATCAGAATTTCCGGTAAGCGCATGATTAACCATCACAATTGGCGCTGTATGCAATGCTCTTCCAAAGACCTGATAAGACAAGTCTATATCTTGTGTAACGCCGCTTAATGTGGTATACTTTTTTAATGAAATATGTAACAAATCGTTTTTCAACGTCTTAACTTTTTATATGTTGTAATGCTTGTTTTAAATCAGATTTTAAGTCTTCTAAATCTTCAAGACCCACAGAAATCCTGATCAAATCTGTTGTTACTCCCGCTGCAGCTTGTGCCGCTTCATCTAACTGCTGATGCGTTGTACTGGAAGGGTGAATAATCAATGATTTTGTATCCCCAATATTTGCCAATAAGGAGAATATCTCAGTATTGTCTGCTACTGTTTTGGCCGATTCAAAACCTCCTTTTACTCCAAAAGTAACCAATCCACTTTGTCCTTCAGGCAAGTATTTATCAGCTAATTTTTTATATTTATTATCTTCCAAACCTGGGTAATTCACCCAAGCTACTTCTTCTTGCTCTTGTAACCATTTTGCTAATGCCAATGCATTTTCACTATGTTTCTTGATACGTATTGACAAGGTTTCTAATCCTTGTAAAATCTGAAAAGCATTTAACGGACTCAATGCCGCTCCATGATCTCTTAGTCCTTCTATTCTTACTTTTGCAATAAAAGCAGCTTCTTTTAACGCATCGTGATAAATAAGACCGTGATAACTAGGGCAAGGCTCTGTAAATTCAGGAAATTTTCCGTTTGCCCAATTAAAAGTACCTGCATCTACAATGACTCCTCCCAAAGAGGTTCCATTTCCACAGATATATTTCGTTAAAGAATGAACAACAATATTCGCCCCATGCTCAATAGGTTTTACTAAATAAGAAGTAGCTACTGTGTTATCTACAATCAAAGGGACTTCTGCTTTTTTTGCTTCCTCAGAAATTGATTTGATATCTAATACATCCAATTTAGGATTTCCTAAGGATTCAATAAAAAAAGCACGAGTATTATCTTTTACAGCTGCAGCGAAATTACCTGCATCATCTGGATCTACAAATGTAGTTGTAATACCTAGTCTCGGCAGGGTGTTACTCAATAAATTATAAGTTCCTCCATAAAGGCTACTCGAAGCTACAATATGATCTCCAGCTTTTAACAGCACTAATAATGCTGTAGAAATAGCCGCAGTTCCTGAAGCAGTTACCACAGAAGCAATCCCTCCATCTAAAGCTGCAAGACGTTTTTCTAACACATCATTTGTTGGATTATTTAACCTTGTATAAATATATCCTGGCTGTGATAAGTTAAAAAGATTTGCAGCGTGATCTGCATTATTAAATACGTAAGAAGAGGTTTGATAAATAGGTACTGCTCTTGTTCCTCCGTTGGCTGTTACATCGTGACCTGCATGAAGTGCGTCAGTCGAAAATTTTTGTTTACTCATTTTTCTATATTTTTACAATTATATCCTAGCTGAATAATCAGCATATTATATGTTAACAAGAAAAGCGTAAACGCGTAAGAATTAAATTCTTGTTATCTATCCACAAATGTGGTAGAATGTAGCACCTTCTTTATAGATAAAGGGTTGCTAAGGCATCGACAGGTCTATTCCTTCCGCCTTTCTTGATAACACTATCAAATTATGTATGAACTTACCCACTTAGTGGGATTTTCTTAATATTTTTCCTTAAACTTTAAATTTAAGGCAATGAACTCAAAGATTCAGAAATTATTTTCGATTTTCCAAATCTAGCGTAAGAAATCTAATTATAATGAAAAAGTTTCTTTTACTTTATCTACAAAGTCTAACTTTTCCCATGTAAAAAGCTCAACTTCTCTTTCAATTCTACCATTGTAGGGAGATTCAAAAACTTTTGTAACTGTTTTTGGTTGTTTTCCCATATGACCATAAGCTGCAGATTCTAAATAAATAGGGTTACGCAGCTTCAATCGGTCTTCTATTGCAAAGGGACGCATATCAAATAACGCTGCCACTTTCTTAGCAATCTCTCCATCAGTTAAACCAACTTTAGAAGTTCCATAAGTATTTACAAAAATCGATGTAGGCTCTACTACTCCAATTGCATAACTTACTTGCACCAAAACCTCATCTGCAACTCCAGCTGCAACCAAGTTTTTAGCTATATGTCTAGCTGCATAAGCAGCACTTCTATCTACTTTGCTTGGGTCTTTTCCACTAAAAGCTCCTCCACCATGTGCACCTTTACCTCCGTAAGTATCTACAATAATTTTTCTTCCTGTAAGTCCACTATCACCATGAGGGCCACCAATTACAAACTTACCAGTTGGATTGATATAATATTTTATTTTATCATTAAATAACTCCTGTACATATGCTGGTAATTTCGCTACCACTCTTGGAATTAAAACCTCCAAGATGTCTTTCTTAATCTGATTTAGCATTTTCTCATCATCAGCATCAAACTGATCATGTTGTGTAGAAATAACTATGGTATCAATTCGCTGCGGAACATTATCATCTGAATACTCTATTGTAACTTGAGCTTTTGCATCTGGACGTAAATACGTGATTTCTTTCCCTTCTCTTCGAAGATCTGCTAGTGATAATAGCAACTTATGAGAAATATCTAACGCTAAAGGCATGTAGTTTTCAGTCTCGTTAGTAGCATAACCAAACATCATTCCTTGGTCTCCAGCTCCTTGTTCTTCCTTGGAAGCTCTATCTACCCCTTGGTTTATTTCTTGAGATTGCTCGTGAATTAAAGAGATAACACCACAAGAATCTCCACTAAATTGATAAGCTCCTTTTGTGTATCCTATTTTATTAATTACCTCTCTAGCAATAGACTGAACATCTAAATATGTAGCGCTCTTTACTTCTCCAGCAAGCACTACCTGCCCCGTTGTAACCAACGTTTCACAAGCCACTTTACTTTCTGGATCAAATGCTAAGAAATTATCTAGAAGTGCATCACTAATCTGATCTGCAATTTTATCTGGATGTCCTTCACTAACGGACTCGGATGTAAATAAATATGCCATAAAAATACTCTTTATAAACTATGTATTGAAGAAGAATTTTGACAGGCACGTCTAAAGGAGTTTTCACTGCTTTAGCTCTTTTTTTACGAGGTGGCAATCAGTCAAATCTTTCCTCAAAATTCTGGTACAAATGTAAGAATAAGATTGAAACTGAAAAATGTTTAACACTTTTTTATTTTTAGTTCTTTCTAATTTTCTGTTGTCCGCTTGTTTGGAAGTAGCTAGATTTTTCTACTAAAATAATAGTTAGCGTAATGAGCACTATTAATTAGTAGTTTATGAGTTTAAGCTTTTACAACATTAAATTTTATGTATTAAAGTAAAAGAAATTATTTTTCATCACACCATCATATCTTGTATCTTTACCGAAGTTTATAATTAACTTTAAAACAAAAATCCCATGCACGTTGCAATTGCAGGTAATATTGGCGCAGGAAAAACTACCTTAACAAGGCTCCTATCTAAACATTTTAATTGGGAACCCCATTTTGAAGACGTAGTAGATAATCCCTATTTAGATGATTTCTACACCCAAATGGAACGTTGGAGCTTCAACCTGCAAATCTATTTCTTAAATAGTCGATTTAGACAAATTCTTGAGATCCGTGAAAGCGGGAAGAAAATAATTCAGGATAGAACTATTTATGAAGATGCTTATATCTTTGCTCCCAATCTGCATTCTATGGGATTGATGACTAATAGAGATTTCAAAAATTATTCTTCGCTATTTAATTTGATGGAGAGTCTTGTACAATCTCCAGATTTATTAATTTATCTAAGAAGTTCTATTCCAAACTTAGTAAACCAAATTCATAAACGAGGAAGAGACTACGAAAATTCAATCTCCATAGATTACTTGAGTAGATTAAATGAACGTTATGAAGCTTTTATTCACGGATATGATAAAGGTAAATTACTGATTATAGATGTAGATAAATATAATTTTGTTGACAATCCTGAAGATTTAGGAGAGATTATTAATAAAATTGATGCTGAAATTAACGGATTGTTTGAGTAAAATATCTCTCCAAGAAAATATTAAAGCACTTTATATAATGCAAAAAGCGCTTGAGAAATCAGGCGCTTTTTATATTGAATTAATTCTTATGTTATTCCTCCTTTAAAGCTCTTACTTGCTTTTCAATTTCTTTGGGAGTTCCTTCTACTACAACTTCTGTTGTTACCAATTCTCCATTTACAGTTTTATGAGTTGTAATTACTGCCTTTGCAGTCTCTTGATCATCAGCTGTAACACGGATTTCTTTCTGAATAATTTCTTTCGAATTAGAGACCATTGCTTCTGAAGAGTGTCCGCCCAAAATAGGAGCAATTACCAACCCAATTAAACACGTCAATTTAATAAGAATATTCATTGATGGCCCTGAGGTATCTTTAAATGGATCTCCTACAGTATCTCCAGTAACTGCGGCCTTGTGAGCATCAGAACCTTTGTACGTCATTTCTCCATTGATTTCTATTCCTGCTTCAAAAGATTTTTTCGCATTATCCCAAGCACCACCAGCATTGTTTTGAAAGATTGCCCACATTACTCCAGAAACACAAACACCAGCCATGTAACCTCCAAGAGGCTCCGCTCCGAAAACTAGCCCTATAAGAATAGGAGTAACGATAGTTAGCAGTCCAGGCAACAACATTTCCTTTAATGCTGCTTTGGTAGATATTTCTACACATTTACCATAATCAGGTTTACCTGTACCCTCCAAAATCCCTGGAATTTCTCTAAACTGTCTTCGAACTTCCTGCACCATTTCCATGGCTGCTTTCCCTACAGACTTCATTGCTAATGCAGAAAAAACAACGGGTATCATTCCTCCAACAAAGAGTGCAGCCAATACATCCGCCTTAAAAATATTAATCCCATCGATACCTGTAAAAGTTACATAAGCTGCAAACAAAGCCAAAGAGGTCAATGCCGCCGAAGCAATTGCAAAACCTTTCCCAACAGCTGCGGTTGTATTCCCTACTGAATCTAAAATATCTGTACGCTCTCTTACTTCAGGCTCCAACTCACTCATTTCTGCAACACCCCCAGCATTATCTGCAATTGGTCCAAAAGCATCTATTGCTAACTGCATAGCTGTAGTAGCCATCATCGCAGAAGCAGCTATTGCTACTCCATAAAAACCTGCAAATTCATAAGATCCATAAATTGCAGCTGCGAATAATAAAACAGACCAAAAGGTAGACATCATACCTACCGCCAAACCAGCAATAATATTCGTCCCTGCCCCCGTAGAACTATTTTTTACAATATCCAATACTGGTTTTTTCCCTAAACTTGTATAATATGAAGTTACATAAGAGATAAGTGCTCCCACCGCTAACCCAATACAAGCTGACCAAAATACATTTATAGATGACACTGCTACGGTGTAATCGTTTCCAAAAAACTTCATATTCATTGTTTCTGGCAACATATGATCTATTAAGAAGTAACTTGCTAACAGCGTTAATAAAATAGCAACCCAATTTCCTGTATCTAATGCCCTTTGAACCTCTGGCTCTTTAGCATCGTTACTAGATATTTTCACTAAAAAAGTTCCTATAATAGACGCCAAAATTCCCACTCCTGCAATTACTAATGGCAACAGAATCGGACCCATATTATCAAAATCATCTGCAAAAGGAGCATCGATACTCATATCTCGGATAACATAATTACCTAACACCATGGCGGCAAGTACTGTGGCTACATAAGAACCAAATAAATCAGCTCCCATTCCAGCTACGTCTCCAACATTATCTCCAACATTATCTGCTATGGTTGCAGGGTTTCTAGGATCATCCTCTGGAATTCCTGCTTCAACTTTACCTACCAAATCTGCACCAACATCGGCAGCCTTGGTATAAATACCACCACCAACACGCGCAAATAAGGCAATGGATTCTGCACCTAAAGAGAATCCAGCTAAAGCTTCTAAAACAATCGTCATATTATCATAAAAAGAACCTTCTCCTCCTATAAACTGACCTGTAAAAACTAGAAAAAACAAACATAGTCCCAAAACTGCAAGTCCAGCTACTCCTAGTCCCATTACAGTACCTCCTCCAAAAGATACTTTTAGTGCTTGTGGCAAACTAGTTCTAGCAGCATGTGCAGTTCTTGCATTTGCCTCTGTTGCAATTCTCATTCCTATATTCCCTGCCAAAGCAGAAAAAACAGCACCAATAACAAATGCAGGAACAATCATCCAACTTGTTGTATCTACAACGATTGAAATTCCGAATAGAGCAATAGCTGCAATTATTACAAAAATAACTAAGAGACGGTATTCAGCATTTAAAAAAGCGAGCGCTCCTTCTTTTATACTTTTAGAAATAGATTGCATCTTTTCATTTCCGGCAGGCTGGCGCTTTACCCATGCAGCTTTTATCCCCATAAAAATAAGGCCTAGAATGGCCATTAACATAGGTACATAAATAATATTCGATTCCATATTTATAAGTTAGTTAATAATTATATTCTTATAAATGTAAGGAAATCAGTAGAATAAAAAAAGCAATAACCTTTTGGGCTATTGCTTTCTATATAAAATATAAGATACTTTCTCTTTAGTCGATGCTTACCTCTTCTCTAGGAACATCACTATCTTGGTAACGGTTGATACATTTTGCAACGATATCTTTAGCATCTTCTAATGCTCCCCATCCTCCGATAGAAACTTTCTTTTCCTCAAGATCTTTATAAACTTGGAAGAAATGTTCGATCTCTTTAATTAAGTGTGGATTCAATTCGCTCAAATCGTTTACACGATTCCAAATTGGATCTGAAACTGGCACACAGATAACTTTCTCATCTGGTCCTTTTTCATCTTCCATATGGAAAACTCCGATTGGTTTCACCTCCATTACACAACCAGGAAAAGTTGGCTCTGTAACTAAAACTAAAACATCTAAAGGATCACCATCTAAAGCCAATGTTTCTGGAATAAAACCATAATCAGCAGGATACATCATCGAAGAGAATATCATACGATCGTAACGTATTTTTTTCAATTTAAAATCGTACTCGTACTTGTTTCTACTCCCTTTTGGAATTTCGATTAAAACATCGAAAGTTTTTATTTGATCTGAACTCATTTATTCTTTAAATTATAAATCCTGAATTCAGATTTTGAATTCAAAATTTGTTAGATACTTCTTTAAAATGGAGTGCAAAAGTAATCATTTTCGACATTAAAAGCAACGAAAGAATAATTTAGTTGATTGAAAGTATAGTCTTTATCCTATGTGCCTTAAAACACAAACTCCAAATTCCCTGTAATAGAGAACGGCCTAGCATCTGGAATATCTAAATAATTACCTCGGAAGTTAAAATCTATACGAAGGAGTTTAAAAATGTTAGCAATTCCAAAGGAATACTCGTAGTAAACTTCATCTGTTGGAGCTCTAAGCATAGCTCCCGCTGGTGCACTTAATGCAATATTAGCATCAGAAATCTCTCCCCATACAGCTCGTAAGCCTACAATCTCTCTTAAATCTAATTTCTTCATAAACGGAATTTTAGCTAGCAACCTTCCGTTAAAATTATGTTCAATCTGCCCAGAAACATACGTATCTGTTACAAACTCATAGAAATTTAAGTTAGGAAATGTATTAAAGATGGAAAAATAAGTCTGGTTACCTGGAATAGGACTTAACAAACTTAAAGGCACTTCTCCAAAAGTTTTCCCTGCTTCTACTGTTGTTATGGTACGCCCTAGCCCTCCTAATTGAAACGGCTGACGATAATAAAATTGTAGCTTCTCATAATTAAAATCACTTTCTAAAAAGCCTTTTAATCCCGCGGTATAAACTAAATATAAACGAGCATAATTACGATTCACATCATTTCTCTCCACTCCATATCCAGTTGTTTTTCTACCTGGAGTTACATCCAAAGAAATATTAACATCATATTGCTTGGTTTCGCTAGAAATTCCTCCTGGAGCATCTGGATCCACATAATCTAAATTAAAATCATCTGGCAATGCTGAGCGTAAGGTTCTAAAGTTTGTTTCTGTCTTTAAAACAAAATTCTTCAAAGGCTCATACTCTATCCCAAAAGTAGTAAGATTGATATCCGTTAAAGTATTATTACTTCCAGCGGTGAAAATTGCAGAAGACGCAAAGCTTCTTCCTAAAACATCAGACGAAGAAGTTAAGCTTGTTCCTAATTGCTCGATATCTCTACGAGTACCTCCAGAAATAATCAATCTATTTTTTCTATCTAAAAGCCATTTTCCAGAAAACCCGTATTTAAACTTTTTATCCTTAAAACCGTAAGCAGTATACCCTTGTAATCTCCATGGATCATTTGGACCAAAATAAGTTCTTCCTCCTGCACGAAGTCGAATCCCTTCAGCTTCATTATATCCAAAACTTGAGTATATAGGTCCGAAATCTAAATTTAACTTCGGAATCTCAATATAACCAGAAACTAAAATAGTTGTTAAATCGTATAAGCGCTTAAACTTAGGGACTGTTTTTAGAGTATCTAACATCTTATAAACCCCTTTTTCATCCTCATTTAAGCTTTCTAACCTATTTTCAGCCCAGAAGGTAGTATCTCGATTATAAATTAACTCATTATAAGGATCTACCCGCTTTGTATAAAAACTTTTAGGCTTCTCCTTATTAAATTCGTAGTTATTATAAACTGTAGTTCGCTTTCCGTAAAGTCCACGTGACTCCTCTTTTTTTCGCAAACTAAAATCACTCAACAAATAATCCCTTTTCAGTAGAAAAACAGAATCGTTAAGCACTTCAAACTCTTGTTCGATATATAATTCTTTAACCCAGTTTACGTTAGCACTTTTAGACACTTGCATATTTATGTCTTTAACTGCAAAAGTGGTATCGTTCACCCAAAAATTACCTTTAAAGGTCATTTCATTTTTCCTTCTAGGATAATAAACAATATTATAACACCACTTATTATCTACGTAAGAACTGTCGGTAAGAACATAATTATAGACATCCACTCCAGTTTTTGATAGCGGACTTACAAAGCTCTTATTGAAGAGTTTTATATAATTATTGTAAATATTATAGTCCGCGTAAAGGTCTTTTACAAAAGATATTACGCTTTGATTGGTACTAAAACCAGAGTTCTTATTCCCTACAAGTCTTTCTATTTTTTCATTAATCTTATTATCTCCATGCACTTCGGAGACCGCTTCATTAATAAAAATTGGAAGATATGTTTTACCAGTTACATTAGAAGTATCTACTTGATCAAAAATAAATTCCATTCCATTAAAAATCTTCTTGCTCATAAAAGCACTATCGATAGTATTGAAATCGAATTCTATTTTTTCATATTTATCGTATTTATATTGATCAAAAAGATAAATACCATTTTGGCGCTTCTTTGCCCAAACTTTTTTAAGAATTTCAATTGCAGGATTTCCTTTTTTAGGCTGCTTTCCTACGTAAAGAACTACTTCATCGAGCTCTTCTCCTTCTCTTAAAACTACTTTAAGATCGTAATTAACTTTCTTTTCTAGCTTAATTTCTTCTGAAGCATATCCTAATAAAGTGACGGAAAGAAGGTCATAAGTAGTATCAGATTCTAGATAAAAACGCCCTTCTTCATTAGTAATAGTTCCTTCTGTAGAGTTAGGAAACATCACATTAGCATAAGGAATTTCTATCCCTGAACCGTCAACAACGACACCGCTAACTTTAGTTTGTGCACAAAGTGTTATTGAAAAAAATAATAAGGATAAGGATAGTATATACTTCATAAATAAATAAAAAACTTCACTGGCTAAATATAGTCAGTGAAGTTATATTAACGAAAAAAATCGCTTATTTGTATAAAACTTTTTTTACAGCCTTAACAACATCACCAGAATTAGGCAACCATTCTTCTAAAAGAACAGGTGAATATGGTGCAGGAGTATCTGCTGTATTTATTTTGATAATTGGAGCATCTAAGAAATCAAATGCTTGAGATTGCACTTGGTATGTAATCTCTGTAGCTATATTTCCGAAAGGCCAAGCTTCTTCTAAAATCACTAAACGATTTGTTTTCTTTACTGATTTTAAAATCGTATCATGATCCATTGGTCTTATTGTTCTAAGATCAATAATCTCACAGCTAATTCCTTCTTTTTCTAATTCTTCAGCTGCTTTATATGCTTCTTTAATAATTTTTCCGAATGAAACAATAGTCACATCATTCCCTTCTCTTTTGATATCTGCTACTCCTAATGGAATTGTATAATCATCCTCTGGAATTTCACCTTTATCACCATACATCTGCTCAGACTCCATAAAAATAACAGGATCGTTATCACGGATAGAAGCTTTTAATAATCCCTTTGCATCATATGGATTAGAAGGAACCACCACTTTTAGTCCTGGACAGTTAGCGAACCAACTTTCAAAAGCTTGAGAGTGTGTTGCTCCTAATTGACCAGCAGAAGCTGTAGGACCACGAAAAACGATTGGACAACTTAATTGACCACCCGACATCTGACGGATCTTTGCAGCATTGTTAATTATCTGATCGATTCCAACTAATGCAAAGTTGAAAGTCATGAATTCAATAATAGGTCTGTTTCCATTCATTGCAGAACCAACACCTATTCCAGCAAAACCAAGCTCAGAAATTGGTGTATCTAAAACTCGATCAGGGCCAAACTCGTCCAACATTCCTTTAGAAGCTTTATAAGCACCATTGTATTCTGCTACTTCTTCTCCCATTAAGTAAATGGATTCATCTGCACGCATCTCTTCGCTCATCGCCTGGGCTATTGCTTCTCTAAACTGAATTGTTTTCATCTATTTTATTTGATATTATTAAAGTCTATTTTTTTAAGCATAGCAAAAATAGTAATTCTAAAACAACTATCTTAATAAGATTTTAATAAAAAATTATTATGCATGCATAGCATATTTTAGAAATTATCAGTATCTTCGTAACTCATTTAGTAAAATCACAAAAAATTACCTAAAATATGAAGATATTAGTGTGTATAAGCCACGTACCAGACACTACGTCAAAGATAAATTTTACTGACGGAGATTCAAAGTTTGATACAAATGGTGTGCAATTTGTTATAAACCCAAACGATGAGTTTGGATTAACACGTGCCATGTGGTTCAAAGAGAAACAAGGAGCTACAGTAACTGTAGTGAATGTTGGAGGTGCAGAAACAGAGCCTACACTTAGAAAAGCGTTGGCCATAGGTGCAGATGAAGCTATAAGAATTAATACAAATCCTACGGATGGTTTTTTTGTTGCAAAGCAATTAGCTGCTATTGCAGGCGATTATGACTTAGTGATTGCCGGAAGAGAATCTATCGATTATAACGGAGGGATGGTTCCTGGAATGTTAGCTACCATATTAGGAGCTAATTATGTAAATAATTGTATCAGTTTAGAGGTAGAAGGAGAAACTGCTACCGCTATTCGTGAGATTGACGGTGGTAAAGAAACGCTTAAAACCACTTTCCCACTTGTTATTGGTGGACAAAAAGGATTGGTAGAAGAAAGTGATCTTAAAATACCTAACATGAGAGGTATTATGATGGCTCGTAAAAAAGCTCTTAATGTAATGGAGCCTGTAGCTGGTGAAAACACAACTAAAGCTGTTGCTTTTGAGAAACCAGATGCTAAAGGAGCAATAAAATTAGTTTCACCAGATAATTTAGACGAACTCGTTAGTCTTTTACACAACGAAGCTAAAGTAATATAACAATATACAAAGTGAAATATATAAAGACAGCTATATGATATACTCTATAGCTTAACTTTTAAAAATTCAACTTTATAACTTTATAATAAAAAAATATATGTCTGTTCTTGTTTATACTGAAACGGAAAACGGAAAACTTAAAAAAACAGCTCTTGAAGTTGCGTCTTATGCTAAAGGTATTGCCGATATGCTTGGGACTGATGTAACTGCAGTTACTATAAATGCAGATGATGCTAGCGAACTAGGTAAATATGGAGTTGCTAAAATTCTTTCCGTTAAAAATGATAAATTAAATAATTTTAATGCAAAAGCCTATGCTGATGTACTAAAACAAGCTGCCGATAAAGAAAGCAGTAAAGTTGTAGTAGTAAGTTCTAGCGCTAATGCTAAATTCATGGCACCTATATTGGCCATCAATCTTAATGCAGGTTACGCACCAAATGTAGTTGCATTACCAGAAAGTGATAGTCCTTTTAAAGTAAAACGTACTGCTTTTACAAATAAGGCTTTTAATACTACTGAAATTACTACGGATGTAAAACTTTTAGGTTTATCTAAAAATGCCTTCGGATTAAAAGAAAGCGATGGTGCTGCTACTGCTGAAGATTTTTCACCTTCATTAAATGAAGGAGATTTCTCTACGGAAGTAACTTCTGTAGACAAGGTTACTGGACAAGTAACAATTGCAGATGCTGAAATTGTAGTTTCTGCAGGTCGTGGGTTAAAAGGCCCTGAAAATTGGGGAATGGTAGAAGAATTAGCAGATGTTTTAGGTGCTGCAACGGCATGTTCTAAGCCAGTTTCTGATATGGGATGGCGTCCACATGGAGAACACGTTGGACAAACAGGAAAACCTGTAGCCGCAAATTTGTATATCGCAATTGGTATTTCTGGAGCAATTCAACATTTAGCAGGAATAAATGCTTCTAAAGTAAAAGTTGTTATTAACAACGACCCAGAAGCTCCTTTCTTTAAGGCTGCTGACTACGGTGTTGTTGGAGATGCCTTTGAAGTAGTTCCTCAACTAATAGAAAAATTGAAAGAATTTAAAGCGAATAACGCATAATTTTTGTTAAATTGTGCCCCTAAAGGGCTGTCTAAATTATGGGATCTGCCCATTGTTTAGACAGCCTTTGCTATTTTTAATGATGTATGAGTTTAGTAAAATTAAACATAAAAGGGATTTCTTATAGTCAGACCCAAAATGGAGCTTACGCCCTAATATTGAACGAAGTAGACGGTGAAAGAAAGCTACCAATTGTTATTGGTGCATTCGAAGCTCAATCTATTGCTATAGCCCTTGAAAAAGAAATAAAGCCACCAAGGCCTCTTACCCACGACCTATTTAAAAGTTTTGCAGATAGGTTCGAAATTGTGGTAAAGCAGGTTATAATTCATAAATTAGTAGATGGTGTTTTCTATTCTAGTATTATTTGCGAACGAGATAAGATCGAAGAGATTATAGATGCTAGAACTAGTGATGCCATTGCATTAGCATTACGTTTTAATGCTCCTATTTTTACCTACAAAAACATACTTGATAAAGCTGGAATCTTTTTAAAATTCTCACCCAAAGAAGAAGGAGAAGAAGACAGTAAAGAAAGCATTAGTGTAGATGAGATTTTTAGCAATGAAGAGGTTCCAAAAAATGAAACATCGTACAATGCTCAATCACTTCAAGAACTATACACCATGCTTGACAGTGCTGTTTCTAATGAAGATTATGAAAAAGCAGCTAAAATAAGAGACGAAATCTCGAAAAGAGAAGAGAAATAAATATTTAGAAATCTTTCTTTAAACTATTAACAAAAATAAAGGGAGCGCAATAAAATGGACTTAGCAAGTAGATTCATGCTATACATTACTAATTAAACCTGCTCTTAGGTAATAAATAAAAACGTGTTGAAAAAAATACTATTTCTACTATTAGCCATTTGTTTTTCAGGGACAGCATTAGCTCAAGATATTGAGAAAAAATGGATCTCTTCAGAAAATTCTACTGTAAAGAATGCTATTCAGCAGCTCACATTTAAAGGCGGAGATTTTAATTACAAAAGAAACAACCAGTCATATACAGGGAGTTTTATCACTCAGAATGACAACCTCATTTTTTTATATGATACGCCCAGAAGCACCGTAGGAAAATTTAAAATTCTAGAAATTACTGACTCCACGTTAGTCATTAAAAATAAAAAAGGAGAGCACAGCCTTGTTGTAGCTCCAAAAGAATCTGCCATGGCTACGGCAGGTAAATCAGATCAGATAATCCCGAATCAAGGCTTTACCATGAATAGCCTATGGAGAGGGATTTTAGGAATGTTCACGCTCCTACTCATTGCATATATATTTAGTAGTAACAGGAAGGCAATTAATTGGAAGACTGTAGGAATAGGCCTTGCAGCACAATTAATTTTAGCTGTAGGAGTATTGGAAGTTTCATTTGTTCAAAAAATATTCGAATGGATAGGTAGTATTTTTGTACTTGTATTAGATTTCACAGCAGCTGGAAGTGAGTTCTTATTAGGAGATTTAATGAACGCAGACAGCTTTGGTTATATCTTTTTATTCCAAGTATTACCAACTATCATTTTCTTTTCTGCCTTAACTTCTGTTTTATTTTACTTAGGAGTAATTCAAGTAATCGTAAAGGGAATGGCTATCGGTCTTTCTAAATTATTAGGAATTTCTGGAGCGGAGAGTTTATCTGTAGCAGGAAACATATTCTTAGGGCAAACAGAAGCGCCGTTAATGATTAAAGCTTACTTAGAAAGAATGACAAGGTCGGAAATTCTTCTTGTGATGATTGGAGGAATGGCTACCGTTGCCGGAGGTGTATTGGCTGCCTATATAGGATTTTTAGGAGGCGACGACCCTGTTCTAAGAATTCAATTTGCAAAACATCTATTAGCAGCATCTGTTATGGCTGCTCCTGGAGCAATTGTAATATCCAAAATGCTTTACCCACAACAAGAAGAGGTAAACACCAATGTAGATGTTTCTACAGATAAAATTGGATCTAATATCCTTGATGCTATTGCAAATGGTACTACTGAAGGTTTAAAATTAGCTGCAAATGTTGGAGCTATGCTTTTAGTTTTTATAGCATTTATTGCTATGATAAATTATATATTAGAGTGGATTGGAGACTTTACAACATTAAATGCAATCTTGAAAGAGAACACTCCTTATGAATCCTTTTCTCTAGAATCTATTCTCGGATTTATTTTTGCTCCTCTTATGTGGCTTATTGGTGTTGCCAAAGAAGACATGATGCTTATGGGGCAATTACTAGGAATTAAACTCGCAGCTAGTGAATTTGTAGGATATGTACAATTAGCTGGATTGAAAGATGTTGCCAATGTAACCCATTTCACCTATAATAAGTCGGTTATTATGGCGACCTATATGTTATGTGGCTTTGCCAATTTTGCTTCTATAGGTATCCAAATTGGAGGTATTGGTTCTTTAGCTCCTGGTCAGCGTAAAAACTTATCGGAGTTTGGAATGAAAGCTGTTCTTGGGGGTTCTTTAGCATCTTTATTATCGGCGACCATTGCAGGAATGATAATTGGGTAACACTAGTTTAAAATCCGACTTAATAATCTGTATAATGACGACCTTTATTACGACTAAAAGTGTTAGTTAATAACCTTTTGATAAAATAAAAAGTCATTGTACAAGTTTTTGAAAGGCATTTTCTATTTTCGTAAAAATTTGCGTTAGGGATTGAAGCAAGGTAACGTGTACCACGATGCCTGCCGGTAAGCAACAACCCCAGACCAACTTTTTTATTGGGAAACGCCCAAATAAATATATCACTTAGATTACACAAAAATGAAGCAGTATCACGATCTTGTTAAGCATGTATTGGCTAACGGAAATGAAAAAGGAGATAGAACGGGGACGGGAACAAAGAGCGTTTTCGGGTACCAAATGCGATTCGATTTAAGTGAAGGTTTCCCTATGGTTACCACAAAAAAACTGCACTTAAAATCTATTGTTTACGAATTGTTATGGTTCCTAAATGGTGATACTAATATAAAATACTTACAAGACAACGGAGTTCGTATCTGGAATGAATGGGCGGATGAAAATGGTGATTTAGGTCCTGTTTATGGTCATCAGTGGAGAAATTGGAACAGCGAAGAGATTGATCAGATTAAAGAGGTTGTAGAGACTTTAAAAAATAATCCAAACAGTCGTAGAATGCTAGTTTCGGCATGGAATCCTAGTGTTTTACCTGACACTTCTGTTTCTTTTTCTGAGAACGTTGCCAATGGCAAAGCTGCTTTGCCTCCATGTCATGCGTTCTTTCAGTTTTATGTTGCCGACGGAAAACTATCATGTCAATTATATCAACGTAGTGCAGATATCTTCTTAGGAGTCCCATTTAATATTGCCTCTTACGCATTGTTTACTATGATGATGGCTCAAGTTTGTGGTTATGAGGCTGGAGATTTTATACACACTTTTGGTGATGCACATATCTACAACAATCATTTAGAGCAACTAGAACTACAATTATCTAGAGAACCTAAGCCGCTTCCTAAAATGATTTTAAACCCTAAAGTAAAAAACATTTTTGATTTTAAATTCGAAGATTTTACTTTAGAAAACTATGAACACCATCCTCACATCAAAGGAACTGTTGCTATTTAAACCAAGCCTTTATAAAAATTATTTTTATATTTTGAGAATACTTGATGTTTAATTCTGTTGATATAATTTTATCTATATTTATAATCTAAGCTAACCAAAGAATAGATTATGAATATTTTAAAATTTATAATTGCATTTTTTATTTCAAATTTCAGCTATTCACAAGTAGATACCTATATCTTTTCTGAAGTTGATGAAATCCCGTATTTTACAAATAGCGAATGCGATATTAAAACTGAAGAATGTTTTAAGACAGATTTACTATCACATATACAAAAAGTATTTTCCTACCCTGAAATTGCATATCAAAATGGAATTGAAGGCAAAATTTACGTTCAATTTAAAATTAATAAGGATGGATATTTCACAGATGTTAAAGCCAGGAGTAAAGACTCTTTATTTCAAAGCGAAGGAATTAGAATAATAAAATCTCTTCCTAAAATCACTCCTGCTTTTATAGATAAAAATCCTGTTTCTACTGTATATTCATACGCTATTCATTTTAATATTGATGAAGAAAAAACTATCTCTTCTTATGATAAAGTAGCTAAAGCCCCAGTAATATTTCAAAACTGCAAGAGAAAAACTTCGGATGTAGAATGCTTTAAGAAGGAGCTTTTTGATTTTATGTTTGACCATTTAGAACATAAAAACTTAAGCTCTACTAATTATAATCAAACATCATCAAAAGAGATAGAATATATAGCTAAGTTTTATATAGAAATTTCCACTTCTGGAGCGATTGAAAATCTAACCGTCGTTTCTAATAACAAATCTTTAAAAAGTGAAATTGAAAGAATTTTTAAAGAAAATAAAATATCATTAATACCCGCTTCAAATAGCGAGGGGAATTCAATTCCGTGCTATTTTTCAGATGAACTAAAAATAGTTGCCGTTACTAGAGAGGTGAGACACCCAATTTCAGGACAATATTAAATTACATGTTAACATCTTTTAACTAAGCTTCTTACAAAGCAGTGGTTAAAATTCTTATTTTTAGAAAAAGAATTAAGAAAAAGACTAACTAGATGTTAATGACCAATGAAATTATTAGCAATTTTCTTCAAACGAGAATTGCTACAGAAGAAATATGCGCCCCATTAACTCAAGAAGATTATGTTGTCCAACCCAGCGAACACGTATCACCTCCAAAATGGCATTTAGGTCATACAACTTGGTTCTTTGAGGAATTCGTTTTAAAAAAATTCAATCCCGATTACAAAGAATTCGACTCCCAATATAGTTTTCTTTTTAATAGCTACTACGAGAGTATGGGAGAACGACTTTTGAGAACAAATCGAGGGAATCTCACCCGCCCCTCTGTTGAGGAGGTTTATAGATATCGTGATTATGTTACAAATCAGCTTTCCGACTTCTTAGAAGACAATCTAACGGAACAAATCGCCTCAATTGTAATCACTGGAATCCACCACGAAAAACAACATCAAGAACTCTTATTTACAGACATTAAATACATTCTAGGTAGCAATCCTTTATTACCTGCTTATTCAGAAACATTTGAGGAAAATATCGTAGAAAAACAGAAATCTAAATGGATAAAAATTCCTGAAGGTACTTATGAAATTGGACATATTACAAATGATTTTTGTTTTGATAATGAACTAGGAAAACACAAAGTACATCTTCATAATTATAAAATAGCCAATAAATTAGTCACAAATGAAGAGTATCAAGAGTTTATAAATGATGGGGGATATGAAGACTTTAAATATTGGCATGCTGAAGGCTGGGATTGGATACAAAAGAATAATATAAAATGCCCATTATATTGGCATAAAGTTGACGATGTTTGGCAGCAATATACATTTAAAGGACTAAAAACTATTGACCTAGAAACTCCCGTAACCCATATTTCTTATTACGAAGCTTTTGCCTATGCAGAATGGCGTGGACTCCGTCTTCCTACGGAATTTGAATGGGAAGCGGCTCAAGATTTCTTCGATTGGGGAAAACGCTGGGAATGGACAGAAAGTGCTTACCTACCCTACCCTTATTACAAAAAAGCAGAAGGAGCATTAGGTGAGTATAACGGCAAGTTTATGGTTAATCAAAAAGTACTAAGAGGAGGCTCTGTAGTTACCTCCAAAGACCATACTCGTTACACATATAGAAACTTTTTCCACCCACACTTAAGATGGCAATTCACTGGAATAAGACTTGCCAAAAGATAAATTACATTTAAGAATATATGCCAACATTTTCAAACATCTTTGAGAAAGATGTATACAAAGGACTAACCGCTTACCCAAAGAACTTATCTTCTAAATATTTTTATGATGAAAAGGGAGATAAAATATTTCAGCAGATAATGAATATGCCGACTTATTATCTTACAAATGCTGAATATGAAATTATTGAAACTTACAGAAAAGAGCTCGCCAATCTTTTTGATGATGAAAATGGTTTCGATATTATCGAATTGGGCGCTGGCGATGGAAAAAAAACAAAAGTATTGTTACGCTATTTAGAGCAAAATAAATATAATTTTACATACCAACCCATAGACATTAGTAAATATGCATTGAGGGATTTAAAGGACTCGCTAGAGAGTGAACTCCCAAATTTAAAGGTTATTCCGCAAGAAGGGATGTATTTTGAAATTTTAAATCGATTATCAGAATATAAAAAGCGGAAAAAAATTATTCTCGTTCTCGGTTCTAATATCGGAAACTTAGTTCATGAAAAAGCAATCGATTTTCTTCAAAATATAAAATCAAGTATGAATGAAGGAGATTTATTATTTATGGGCTTCGATCAGAAAAAACATCCCCAGAAAATCATCAACGCATATAGTGATGAAGAAGGAGTAACAGAAGCCTTTAATAAAAACCTACTCACTAGAATTAATAATGAGCTAGATGCTGATTTTAATATTGATAAATTTTTACACTGGGAAACCTACGATCCAGAAACTGGAACTGCTAAAAGTTTTCTTGTAGCTACTGAAGACCAAAACGTAAATATTAAAAAAATAAATTTAGAGGTGAGTTTTAATGCCTGGGAAACATTACATACAGAAGTTTCACAAAAATATGATGATCAAATTGTTAATTGGCTAGCTACAAAAGCAAACCTAAAAGTAATCTCTCAATTTAAAGATAGTAAATGCCTATTTAAAGATTATCTCTTTTCAATATAACATATAAACCAACAAGTTATGGAGCAAGAACTAATAAATACCATCCAAAATAAGTTTCATCATTTAGCACAATATTTAGCTGCATTTAGCAATAGCTTTCTCCCTAAAAGGGAAGATGATAGTCAGTCTGCATTATGCTGGTCCGTAGAGAATAGCGCACTCCTATCTCAGAAAATAGACACAATATACTTAGAACTCAATTATAAAGATATTGTTATTAGAATACATAAAGGAGATACATTTAAGGAACTAGATTTATTGGGCTTAACACATAGTGGAATCGACTCATGGATACGCGAAACCATTTCAGATTTCGGATTGAGCGCTGGAGATTACCATTATAATCTTGGGTTTAAAATAAATACTGAGTTTGATACTTTTATAACTCTAGATGCTGAAGATGAAAAAGTAATTTATCAACTTATAGAATCTCGTAATATCTCTCAGCGTTCATTAGAACACATAAAAAAACTCCATAAAGACACTTCTTCTATTTATGTTTGGCCTCACCATTTCGACACAGGCATGCTCGTTAATGTGAATTCAAATAGTGGATACAGCCTTGGATATGCAATTGCTGACAATACAGTTAATAAATCCCCATATTATTACGCTAAAGCATGGAGCGACAACACAATAGATTACACTCAATTACCTGCGCTTAAAAGAGGGAAATGGGTTTTAGGAGAATGGAATGGAGCTATCATTTCTATAGATGAGCAATACGATTTAAATACAGTCGAAAACCTTTATGAAAATTTTATCGAGATAATTAAAGATCGACTCTAATTAAACGTGTAATACGGCATTTTCTGCTCCTCCAAAATCATTCCACACAAAAGCATCTGCCTCCTCTTCGTTTGTATACTCACCATCGATGATATAACGAAACTCATAAGAATTATCCTTTGGCAAGTCAAAAGTGCCTTTAAAATTTCCGTTTTTTTGTTTTTTCAATGAAGTTACCTCTGGGTTCCATTCATTAAAATCGCCTACAACTACAACTTGATTAGCTTCTATTGCAGGAACTGTAAAAGTAATTTTACAAACTGGTCGCGACTTTAAATATTGTTTGGTGATTGACATTTTAGATAAAATTTATTGATTTCTACATGTAAAAGAATAAATTAAATTCTTGATAAACAACTAGAAAACAAATATTTATCGTTTTATTAAAACTGCCTTAACGAAATCAAGAAAAGCACAAAATTTTATTAGAAAAATGTAGAAAATAGAATTATTTATGCTTTAAAATGTTAGCGATCTTATCTATATCTTTCATGGTATTATAGATATGAAAACTTACTCGAACCCCTGAGCCCCTCATTGAAAAAATTATATTCCGAGATTTTAATGCTGCTATCATTTTATCATCTACATTGAGATTAAATATTGTAGAATGAGGAACTTGTCTTTGAGCAACTTCTACAGATAATAAGTCTAACGCTGAGAATTTCTCTACTGCGTATTCCGATAACGACTTTAAGTGCTTTGTCACCTCTTCCATTCCTATCTCATTAAACTGTTCAATAGAAAACAAAAGGCTACCAAAATTTAATGTATCCAAGTGCCCAGGCTCAAAATGACATTTTAAATGATTTTTACCCTTTTGAAAAGACTCCTCTTGAGGCTCAAATGCTAACGATTTTGGGTATAATAAAGAAACGACAGACTCACTAAAAAGCATATATCCATTCCCATATCCTGCTAATAACCATTTATAACCACTCCCTCCAAAGACATCAATTCCAGCGTCTTTAAATGAAAAACTTTCCGTCCCGCTATACTGAGTTCCATCAGCTATAAAAATAGTGTCAGGATACTCCTTTTTAAGCTCTTTAATAAAGTTTAAATCCATTTTAATCCCATCGATATACTGAACAATGCTAAACGCAAAAATATCAGGCTGGTCATTTTTAAACGCTGCTCTAATATTTTCTTCAAGATGTTGATCTACCTTTGCAAAAGTAACAGATTTAAAATCGCCACTTACAAAAGGCCAATTAACGGAAGGATAATCGCCGTCTAAAAGTAAAATGCTTTTCTGTTTATCAATTCCATTTACAAATGTCTTTAAAGCAAATGAAAAATTTGGTGTAAGAATTGTATTCTCAACATCTGCATTAAAAAAACCAGCAACAGCCGTTCTTACACCTGCAATTTGTTCTTCTAAAGAGTCTCTAAATTTACTTCCTCCAATTAAAAAATCGATGTCATGTCCTTGACGCCACTCCATCAAACTTTCGTACATAAGTCCAGAGGCAGCTGTATTAGCATATGTATATTGGCTAATAATCGGGAAATCTCTTGAGAAGTTATCTATTGTCATTACAATAATTTAAAATTTACACAAAAAACAATAAGCTATAAAACTATTCTAGCATCTACTAAGTAAAGAAATTCCAAACTACTCCAAAGCGTACAATAAAGTCTCGATATGGGTAATTTGGTGCTGTATAAAAATTATTATCTCCGAATGGAGAATTAAAGTGTTCTGCTTTTAAATAGATTCTAGTTCGTCTAACTTTTACATTTATAAAGAAATCAATCATAGGGAAACCTCCTATTTCCTCTCTATCTTGAACCAATAGCTCCCCTAAAACGGGACTATAAGAATTCATATAGTATTTACTAAAATATTTTGCAGTAATACCAGTTTGAAGATATAAAGCCTTTTTAAATAAATGATTAGAATAATATAAAGTGTTTCTTGTTACAATTTGAGGCACATTAACAATATTCTCACTTTGACTCACATTTTGATACATGATTGTATTTGCAAATCCCCATTTTCGTAAAAAATGTAAATCGTTACTAAGCTTTACTTTTAAAGAATTTATAGAGCCATCAAATTGTGTTGGAGTCACTAATTGCACATCATCTAAAACTGAAGAAATAGAATCTCCCGTATCTAAATTTTCAGCAAAATAAGAGTATTTATCACGTACCGTATATGCAACACTCAAGCTTCCCCATTTTTTAGAGTTTATACTCCCTTCCAAAGTGCTTAATTTTTGCTTTTCAAAAGTGTCAACATTCACCCAATTATAAGCTTCGTAATCACTTTGATATAATAAGAAATTAAAATTAGGAAGACGAGAAGACACATGTAAGTTAGCATCTACATTAATATCTTTTGTTAGCTGGTATTCCATTTCAGCATTAAAAGTAGTTCCTCCAAGATCACCAACGATATTCTGCGTAAAATCTCCTGCCAGTAAAAAACCACCTAATTGCTTTTTAAATTTACCTCCAACAGAAATCTCATTATCCCTCAATTGATTAGGTATAACCCCATTTGAAGTTTCTACTATACTATTAAAGTAATAATTATATTTATAGAAATTTACCAAGAAAGTAGCTTCTCCTATTATTTTATTATTATAGTTTAGGTTTAATTGATTGTTAAACGTCTTTAGTCTAGCCCTGTCATTAATATCTGAACTCTGGTAAGAATCTCCAAAATATGAATTTTCTGAGTCTTGTCGATATTCATACGTTTTAGTTTCGTACGTTAATTTATGTCCAATAGAAAGTCCATAGTTTCGTAAAGAATCTGCTTCTTTAAAAAGGTAAAATCTATGATCTAAAAAATACCTTTTCCCTAACAAGAAGTTTTCAGCATCCTCGAATCTAACATCAATTCTAGAACGATCAGTAAACTCATCATCACCAGATGTAAACTGCTCTGGAACAGCTAACCCACCATTCTCTTCATTTAAAATATCTTGGGATGTATAATGTCCTCGTAATTGATATTTCTCATTCTTAGTATGGTAATTTGTAGTAAATCTAAAATTCCCTGTGCTAGACAATATATGTTGATACTTACCTAAAGAACGCATTCCTTTATAGGCAATGGATACATTTAATTGAGGCGAAGTATTTAAAGTAATCATGGCATCTAGAATCTGCCCTTGTTCCATGACCGTTTTATAAAACAATTCTGTAGTTGGTGTTGGCACTCTATAATAATCTATATCCTCTATTTCCATATAGTTATTATACTTAGCCTCCTGCCCCATTCTTGGGTAAAAACCTTTCTCTTCTGTATCTGCTCCTAACTTATTATAGGTTTGCCCTACGTTTGCAAAAGGAAGTAATTCAAAATCATCTTTTCTTAAATAGTTGTACTTATACTCCTTCTGTACCGTAAGTGTTGTATCAAAAGTAGTTGTATCTCTAGCATAAGAAATAATCTTATAATCTTCTATTGGAAAATCATCGTCCTTTTTCTTCTTACCTGATTCTCCTTTCTTTGATATTACAAGTGTAGTATCTTTTACTACTCTAGTTCCTGGTTCTTCTTGAGCGTTTGCCACACCAAGGAATACTACTAAAAAGAAAAATAAGAAATAAAAATTCTTCATTCATTTTGATTTGAAAACAAAGGTATATTATTTGAGCGAAATCCTGATAGCTGTATTTATTATTTTATGCTCAAAAACACCAATATAACCTATAAGTTTTTAACTTTGATTATTCAAAATAGCCATTTCTAGGCACATAAATAACGATTAAAATGTATAAATCGTATAGTAAACTCATAGAAGCTGGCACAGATGAAGCTGGAAGAGGGTGCCTTGCTGGGCCTGTAACTGCTGCAGCTGTAATTTTACCTTCTGATTTTAAGAATGATGTTATTAATGACTCGAAACAATTATCGGAAATAAAGCGTAAGCTATTAAAACCAATAATAGAAAAAGACGCTAGCTGCTTTGGTGTTGCCCATATATACCCAGATGTAATTGATAAAATAAATATATTAAATGCTTCTATTTTAGGAATGCATCAAGCTTTAGAGCAGTTAACCTCTCCAATAGAGCATATTATAGTTGATGGAAATAAATTTAAACCATACAATGATGTTCCACACCAATGCATCATAAAAGGAGATAGTAAATACCTAAGTATTGCTGCAGCTTCAATTTTAGCTAAAACTTATCGAGATGCATATATGGAGCAAATACATGAAGAATTTCCGATGTATAATTGGAAAAAAAACAAAGGATATCCAACAAAAGAACACCGCGAAGCTATAAGAAAGTACGGAGTTACAAAATACCATAGAACTTCCTTTAGATTATTACCTGAGCAATTAAAATTAGAGCTATAAAAAAACCCACCAATATTGGTGGGTTTTTTATTAAATTTAATAACATCAGCAAGAGAATAAACTTTTTTTTAAATGAATCCCCTTGATAATAACAGTATTAATTTTGAGAATTAATATTATTATTATCTTGAATTTCTTGTTGAGGAATTTCAAAAGTTAATCTTTCATCGTCGAATGACATTGTTTCTCCTACAAATGATAAATGATTTGCTGCTCGTTTTATACTTGTTTTACCACGCTTCATTGCTAGATAGCTTTTACCCTCTCCCCAAAACTCTAAACGAGTTTGCTTATATATTTCATCTATTAATCCTTGACCACTTAAAGAATTGATGTAAGATGCATCTGACACTCTAGTTGAAACAAAATTCATTAATTCTACTTTCGCCAATTCTTCTTGCCCAGATTTAGCAAGACCCTCTATTTTAAGCAATAATGGCTCTTCATACCTCATATAAACATAATCAGCTTTCACAATTTGAGATGACCCAAAAATTACTCTATCAGAATCATAAAACTTATCTAGTGGTTGCAAGTATCTTGTACTAGAAGGATCATTAAAAAATTGATTTCTACGAACATCGTCTAGTTTCATACTTTCATATAAATCAGCATCTATTGCTTTATTATCTCCCACTGCAGCATAACTATATGAATATGCATCTATCTGTCCCCACCAAGAAACTAAGCTTAATCCAATGTCTTCATTCAAATCGACACCCCACATCCATCCTTGAGAATCAACAGTATTGAAACCACCTAGAATACCATTTATAGATTCATCAGTAGTCATTGGTGATGCACTAGTATTTAGCAATGCATTATTTGAATATGTAACCACATCTTGCCATCTATCTCTTCTAGACGCAAGCACATAAGCCATAATAACCTGTGCTACAGACTCATCAACTTGTGTTTTTGACGGTCTCCCATATCCTTCTAAAAGTCCAATTGCCTTCACTAAATCATTCTCCATTAATTCATACACCTCTTTTGTAGTAGATTTAGAATTCCCTACAAATCCAGGCTCTATGTAAATAGGTAATGTTGCTGAAGTCCAAGAAGCTTCGACATCATTTATCATATATTGAGTTAAATAAAAGTATGAATGCGCTCTCATAGCAAGTGCTTGTCCTAATGTATATTTATTATCATCAGACTCAGGTATTGCATCATTACCCCCTAAACTCTCAATTACAAGGTTGGATAAATTTATAATTCTATAGTAGTAACGCCATACTTGATAATTCTCCTCTTGAGTGAAATCTAATGGAGCCTGATATTCTGTAATTCTAGACCTATACCATCCATAAGTACTAGTAGATAGAGCCATATCACTACAAATCATGTCCCCATAAACATCAAAGCCTTTTTGTCCAAAATCTTGTTGAGAATCCGTACCTCCAGTCCCTGTTGTAAACATAGTTGCATAAATACCTGTTACTGTCGCCTCCCCTAGTTCTGGGTTTTTCTCTATTCCTTCTGCTAATTGATCTGCATTTATTATAGACCCTTCCGGCTCTTCGACTAAAAAGTCATCACCACAGCTAGCAAAAAATAAAGCTAGACATGATACTCCTAATAATTTAATAAAATTTCTTTTCATCCTATATTTTTTTTAAAATTTTGCTCTTACACCAAAAGTAAATGTAGTTAGAGGTGCATAAAGACCTCTGTCAGAATTACCATTCTCACTAGTTGTAGGATTAAATCCATCTCTAGCTCCATTGAAATACAAGTTATCTCCAGAAACATACAAGTTAAGTCCTGCAAGTCCTATATTATCAAGCTGCTCACTACTAAATGTATATCCTAAAACAATATTATTAAGCGCTATAAAATCTGTTTTGGTTAAAAATCTTGTTGATTGTGAATTTACATTTGTAATAACCCTATCCGCTATAATTGGTACAGAAGTAATATCTCCTGGTTCTCTCCATCTATTACGAACATCTGTATGTCTATTTTGAGCTGTAATACCTCCATTATTATCATGCATTAATTCAGCATATTGACTATCATATCCCCATCCACCTATTGAATAAGTGAATTGTGTTGAAAGATTAAAGTTTTTATATCTAGCATTTAATCTAAAAGCTCCAGCTAAATCAGGAATTCCTGATTTATCAACATATTTTTCTGTAGCTTCTGAATAAGTCTTCGTCGTATCGCTTTGTATATCCGCATCAGGGTTTGCTTGAACGTATGGATACAATTCTGAAATACCTTCACCACTATCTAAGGTCCCGTTACTATTTAGGTCATCATAATACACATTCCAAGTTGGATACCCATCTTCAGGATCTACTCCTGCATATTCCCTCATGTAAAAATCATAGATAGAGCTTCCTTTAGAATAACCATAAAATGCAATATTTTGAAATACAGCAGGTTCCCCTGTTTCCGGATCAATTGGCATGGTTCGTATTTCATTATCATAAACAGCTCCGTTAACAGATAGATCTAATGTGAAATCTGTTGAATTTACAATATGCCCAGTAAGATCAAACTCAAGTCCACTATTTCGAAGTACTCCGTCATTTACAGTAACTGTTGCTACTCCTGAAGAAGGAGAGATTCTTCTAGTAAAGATAAGGTTATCAGTATCTTTTACATAATAGTCTATCGTTGCATCTAAAAATTTACCTAGACTAAATTCTACACCTACTTGATATTGATTTGAGGTTTCCCATGTTAATTCTGGATTAGCAAAAACTTCTGGAGATACTGCGAATTCTCCACCTACATTTGTAACTCCAAATGTATTAATCCCCTCATAAAATCCAATTCCTCCTTCATCACCTGTCTTTCCGTAAGAAGCCTTAAGCTTCAAAAAACGAAAAGTATTACTATCTAGTAAAAAATCCTCATTAGAAATTACCCAAGCACCTCCTATAGAACCAAAAGTATCCCATTTATTATTGGCGAACCTTGACGACCCATCTCTACGAATTGACGCTGTTAAATAGTACTTCCTATTAAAATTATAATTCAATTGTCCAAAATAAGACTCTAAGGTTCTTCCTTGTTCGAATCCTGTTGGTTGCTGTAAATTAACAATATAGTTGTCTAGAACACGTCCCTGTGGTATAATTGCTTTAGCTTTGAAAGCAGAATTTGAAGATTCCTGAAAATCATTACTTTCATGTGCTCCTAATATTTCAAAAGAGTGATTTCCAAAATCTTTACTGTAACGCAATAACTGTAAAAAGTTTGTAGTTACTGTTTCTGTTCCTCTTTCAAACAAATCACCTTCATTGGAAGTTGAAACTCCATAAAATTGATTTCCTACTGATTTGAATACATTATTAGAGTACTGCATTCCGAAAGTAGTTTCAAAGGTAAGCCCTTCTACGATATTTATTGTTGCATTAAAACTACCAATAACTTCATTTCTTTCTGTTGCATTATAATCATATATAGCTGATGCTATTGGATTCAAGTTATTCGAATTTGGTCGAGCTCTATATCCAGAATTAGAACCATAATCATATTGATTACCGCCAAAAATAGGATCTGGGACTAATTGATAATTATCATCCCTTAAAAAAACAGGATATATCGGATTCATTTTATCCGCGAATTCAAAAAGGTTTTCAGCACCATCTGTTTGACCATTATTAAGACTCTTAGAATATGTATATCCTAAATTAGCTTTTACTTTTAGCCAATCTTTGAGATTAGAGTCTACATTAATACGAGAAGTATATCTTTTATATCCAGTATTTATAGCGTAACCATCATCATCAAGGTAGCCGGCAGAAACAAAATATCTGTTCTTATCATTACCTCCACCCATTCTTAAATTAGCTTCTGTCCTGTAAGCTGAATTAAATGAGAGGTCTTCATAGCGCTCTGGCGTGTATCTTCTTGTAACGCCAGGTCGCACTTGACCTGTGTTAGGGTCTATCAATTCTGCTCCGTTATTAACATTCCACATGTTATAACCAGGAGCTAAATAACTATTTGCAGAAGTTCCAAATAAAAGATTATTTACTGTTCCTATCGGATCAGTGTTACCACTTAGTCTTTCTCTATTTACTTTAGCTTCCCAAATAAGACCTATAGATTCTTCAGGAGAAGTAATCACATCATACCTTGGTAATAGCTGAGTATTAATACCAGTTTTAACATCAACTTCAATATACTCTTTTTGAGAAGAACCAGATTTAGTTGTAATTAAGATAACACCATTTGCTCCACGAGATCCATAGATAGCAGTAGCTGTAGCATCTTTCAATATTGTTGTACTTTGAATATCGTTAGGGTTTATTGCATTTAAACTTGCTGTTTCTGTTCTTTCCCCATCAGCATCAATTGAACTGGTTGTTAAAGGCACACCGTCAACTACATAAAGAGGAGCTCTATTTCCATTTATAGATCCAAAACCACGAATACGAACTGTAGAAGAAGAACCAGGTTGTCCTGATGTATTAATTACATTAACACCCGCGGCCTCTCCTGCTAAAGACTGTGAAACATTCGAATAATTTTTTAATTCAATACTTTCGGCACTAATAGTAGTTGCAGTACCTGCAAAGGCTTCTTTTGTAGTTGTTCCATAACCTATTACAACAACTTCATCTAAAGCTTGTGCATCTTGCTTAAGTATAATATTAATGGCACTAGCAGCTCCAACTGTTCTTTCTTCGGTTTGTTGACCTACGTAAGAAAACACTAAGACTTTCCCCACAGTTGTAGAAATTGAATAATTTCCATCAAAATCTGTTTGGGTACCTGTGGTCGTACCTTTAACAGTTACATTTGCTCCGGGTAGTGGCAAACCATCTTGATCTGTAATGACCCCCGTAATTGTTTTCTCCTGTCCATAGGAGAATTGTAAAACTAACAACATAAAAAGTGTTAGCATCCAAGTAAATTTAGATCTCATATTTTAATTAATTTGAATTTAGCGTATCGCTAATATCATAAATAAATCTTAATATAAGTTATTTTTTCTATAAAATATAGAATATTGTAGCTATAAACTTACTCGCGAGTTTATTTTTCTTTCGAGATTAATAACTTATTTCATGTTAAATGAATAATGATTTAATATTCTGAAAGAAGGGAGTCATATATTAAAAAACCCACCAGAAAACTGGTGGGTCTAATAATTTATATATTTAAAATTGATTAATTAGGAAGTGTCCAAAAAACTGTGTAAACAGAAATGAGGCTGTCTGAAAAGGCAGTCTCTTAGACTTTACAAATCTGTCCCGTCCTAAAATAGCGATACACTAAAACTTTAGTGTAATGAAAACATCAACAAACATGGGTTATACGAAAAGAACCCAAAAAGACTACTCGCTTTCTTTTAAGCTACAAGTGGTAGAGGAAATAGAACCAGGTCAACTAGATCGGCTTTCCGCACATCTTAAATACGGTATACAAGCTAGGTCTACCATTACCTCTTGGTTGCATAAATATGGTACCTTTGATTGGGAAAACCTATCCGTTGTAACCATGGCCAAGACACCTGAACAAAAAATCATCGAACTAGAAGCTAAGGTAAAGCTACTTGAAAAGCAAAAAGCTAGAGCGGAGTATCTAGCCGAGCGCGCCGACAAGAAAGTAATCATCTTTGATATGCTTGTAAATATGGCCGAAAAAGAATATGACATTCAGATCAGAAAAAATTACAGGCCCGAGTTATTGAAAACTTCAAAGAAGAACAAAAGGAAACAATAGTTTCCACCTGTAACCTACTCGGGCTGGATAGACAGGTATATTATCGATCTATTAAATCTAGAAGCTATAAGCAATCTATAGCAAAACAAGTAATAGCCTTGGTCAGGGGGGTGCGCAATGTTATGCCTAAACTAAGTGCTAGAAAATTATACCATATTTTAAAACAAGAACTTACCGATTTAAAAGTAGGTAGGGATAAGCTGTTTAGAATACTTAAAGCAAATCATTTACTGATAACACCTAAAAAAAGTTATCATATAACAACGGACTCACATCATCGATTCAGAAAGCACAGGAACATCCTTAGTAATGTTGATATCATAAGACCTGAACAAATCTGGGTCGGCGATATTACCTATGTAGGTAACCGAAGTAAGCCATCATATCTAGCCTTGATCACAGATGCCTATTCAAAAAAGATAATGGACTATAATGTATCCAATACCCTCGCAGTAGATGGTTCCTTAGAAGCTCTCGATATGGCTTTAAAGAACAGGGTAAATAACGAAGAACCGTTGATACATCACTCCGATAGAGGTCTACAATATTGTTCAAACGAATATCAGCAATTATTGATTAAGAATAATATCAAAGCCAGTATGACAGAGAAGTATGATCCTTACGAGAACGCAATAGCGGAGAGAATCAATGGAATACTAAAGCAAGAATTTAATATCGCTAAAAGCATTAATGATGTCCAAGTAAAGAAAAAACTGATCAAAAATGCGATCCAGGTTTATAACAACCAAAGACCGCACTTATCCAATCATATGCTAACACCACAACAAATGCATCAACAAAACAAACTGATTAGAATACAGTACAAATCAAAAAAGCTTAACGATGCTAGCATCGTTAAGCTTTAAGTTATAAATTTAATCCTTTAATAATCTGTATCGGTTTTTTAGGACTAGACAATTAATTAATATAACTAATTGATAAAAGGATTATTTTGAATCTCATCTTGAGGAATATCAAATGAAAGTCTATCATCATCATAAGAGAATGACTCCCCAGCAAATGAAAGGTGATTTGGACCTCTTGTAATTGTTGCCTTATTACGCTTCATTGCTAAATAACTTTTACCCTCTCCCCATAACTCAATTCTAGTTTGAAGATAAATTTCATCTAATAAAGCCTGACCTGATAGAGCATCTACATAAGAAGGGTCTTCTACTCGTTCGTTTAATAATACTTTTAATGATTGAATAGCTGTACCTTCATCTCCTGTTTTTGCAGCTGCTTCAGCATGTAATAAGTACATTTCAGCAATTCTCATATAAACATAGTCTGTTTCTACACTACGCTGTCCTCCAACTTCACGACCTGGCGCATAAAATTTATTCAATGGAAATAAAACTCCATCTCCATATGCATCAACAAACTGATCTTTACGAACATCATCTTCTCGTATCGATTCATATAAACCATCATCTATTGATTTAGGGTCTCCAGCCCATGCATAGCTATAAGTAAACAAATCTACTTGTCCCCACCATGAAACTAGATCTAAACCATTATCAAGAGTGATGTCAGTACCCCACATCCAGCCTTTAGAACCTACATTATTAAATCCACCTAAAGCTTCTTCCTCGTTTGCCAAAATGAAACCTCCATTTGTAATAATGTCATTTGTGATAGTTTTAACCTCAGCATTTTTTCCCATAGAGGCATAAGTGTATGCTAATAAACCTTTAGCAACCCACTGATTTACTTCACTTTTATTAGCTCTTTCAAAAGTACTTAATAAACTAATCGCATCATTTAAGTCATTAATTATAAGGCTATAAACCTCATCAGTTGTAGATAATGGCTGATTTTCCTCTTCTGCTTCAGTATATATTGGCAAAATTTCCTCTGTTGGATTATACCCTTCTGTAAACAAATTAGCTAAATAAAAATAGCTATATGCTCTCATAGCTTTAGCTTGCCCCATACCATACTTACCTTCGTCAGTATCGGGTATAAAATCATTACCTCCAAGAGTTTTAATAACCATGTTTGCTCCAAGGATGATTCTATAATAGTATCTCCATGGTTTATAGTTTGCATTATCAGTATAATCTATAGTAGATTGCAGTTGAGAAATATCTGAATACCAACCATAAGTTAGACCAGCTAGCACCATATCTCCTGATAACATATCTGTATAAATATCGTATCCTTTTTGTCCAAAATCATCATGATCAAGATCAGTTCCTCCTGAACCAGTAGTAAACATAGTAGCATACAGTCCCCTTACAGTTCCTTCTTGCGTGGAAGGGTTTAATTCTGTTGCTTCGTCTATTTGATCTGAAGAAATAAATTCTGTAGGTTCTGTTTCTAAGAAATCATCCCCACAACTTGTAAGTGTCAATGCACCTACAAGGGCTGTAAAATATATTTTATATCTCATTTTTATTACTTTTCTAGTTAAAATTTAGCTCTTACTCCAAAGGTAATTGTAGATAATGGTGCATAAGTGTACCAACCAGAAGTACCCGCTTCACTTGTTGTAGGATTAAATCCATCACGTTCAGATAATAAGAATAAGTTATCTCCACTTATCCAGAACTCCATATCTGCAAGACCTATTTGATCAATGTAGTTTTTAGGAATCTGGTATCCGAAACGGATGTTATTTAAGCTTAAGTAATCTGCTTTAGTTAAAAACCTAGTAGATGTAGATGCGAAATTAGAATCTCCAGTAGCATTACTAGATAATCTAGGTACGTCTGTTACATCTCCTGGTTGTTGCCATCTGTCTAAAATATCAGTATGCCAATTGTTACCACCTACTTGATCATTACCCATTAATCTTGAATAAACAAAATCATAAGAATGTCCTCCAAGACCATATAAGAATTGAGCACTTAAACTAAATCCTTTATATCCTGTAGCTAATCTAAAAGCACCTCTAACATCTGGTATTGCAGATTTCCCTACAAACTTCTGAGTTGCTTCTTGATACACTTTAGTTTGAGTTTTACCAATAGCGTCCGCTCTTTCTGGATATTGTGCTAAATAATCTTGCATTGAGTTAATACTCTCTTCTCCACTCTGTAACTGTCCGTCACCATTAGCATCATAGAAATACTGATTCCACATTGCAGCACCATCTGCTGAATCTACACCTGCCCATTCTCTCATATAGAAATCATAGATAGAGTGTCCTTCAGCTTGACCAAAGTATCCATCGATATTTAAAATCTTTTCTTCACCTGTAGATGGGTCTATAGGCATTGTTGTTAATTCATTATTTAGTACTTCTCCATTAATACCAAAATCTAAATAGAAATCTTTAGTTTGAACTATATGAGATTGAATGTTAAATTCAATACCTGAATTTTTCAACTCTCCATCATTTACTTTTATAGATGAATACCCTATTGAAGGTCCAATTTTTCTATCAAAAATTAAATTATCAGTATTCTTAATGTAGTAATCTACAGAAATATCTAAATATTTACCTAGTCCCATTTCAACACCTGTTTGGAACATCTTAGATGTTTCCCAAGTCAAATCTGGATTTCCTTTAGTATCAAAAGCAAGAGAAACATCTCCATTTAAATTACTTACATTGTACAAATCATACCCTGGGTAATAACCTACACCACCTTGTTCTCCTATTAAACCGTAACTAGCTTTTAACTTTAAGTTGCTAAATACATTTTGATCTTGCATGAACTCTTCATTTGTAACTGCCCAAGCAGCTCCTAGAGAACCAAAAGTCCCCCACTTATCTTTTACAAATCTTGAAGACCCATCTCTTCTAACTGTTCCAGAAATAAAATATTTATTATCAAAGTCGTAGTTAATTTGACCAAAATAACTTTCTAGAGTAAAGTCTCTTGTATAAGAAGAAGGTGGATTAGTTCCTACTGCGTTATTAAGTTCATCTCCATCTGGAATAACTATGTTAAACTTATAAGCAGACAAATACTTTCTCTCCCAAGAATTTGCCTCATGTGCTACTAATGCTTCAAAACTATGGTCACCCCAGTCGTTTTTGTAACGCAATAAGTTTAGTATATTATATGAAAATAATTCTGTTTTTGTTTTATATATAGAACCTCCATTACTTGCACTAGGACCGTAAAATGGATTATCCACATTATCGTAACTTTGATTATAATACTGAATACCAACTCTATTCTCTAAAGTTAAGTGATCTGAGAAATGGATATTTAAAGCAGCATTTGTATTAATCTCGTGTCTCTTAGTTTTACTTGTTGCATAATTTGCATCCGCAATTGCATTTGTTAAACCTCCAAAACCACGACCATCTCCATAATCATATTGTGGACCACCGTAAATAGGATCTTCTACTATGTCTCCGTTAGTATCTCTTAAAAACAATGGATATATTGAAGGCATGTTATCTACAAACCAGAATACACTTCCAGAATCTTCAGTTTGCCCATTATTGTTTGCATCAGAAATAGTATAACCAACATTAACAGATCCATCTAACCAATCACGTACTTTATGAGCTACATTTAATCTTGTAGTAATACGCTCATAATCTGAATTAATTGTATATCCTTGATCTTTTAAGTAACCAAAAGATGTAAAGTAACTTGTTTGTTCGTTACTACCTCCTATTTTAAGGTTAGCTTCTAAACGACTAGCTGGCTGAAAAGCATAATCTTCCCAGTTCTCTGGATTATACTTTCTTGTAACACCTTCTCTAACTTGACCTGTTGTAGGATCTATTAATTCACCACCGTCTGCAACATTCCACATGTTGTATTTAGAATTAATACCTGATCTACTAAAAAGATTTTCATTAGCATAAGCAACAGGGTCTTCCCCTAGTAAGTTACCTCTATTGTAAAGTCCTTCCCAGCTTAAACCTATATACTCTTCTGGAGATGATATAGTACTTGAGCGAGGTATTAAACTCATGTTCTGACCTGTTTTTGTTTCTACTTCAATGTAAGAATCTTCTCCTCTTCCGTTTTTAGTAGTAATAACAATAACACCGTTAGCACCACGAGAACCATAAATAGCAGTTGCAGAAGCATCTTTCAAAATTGTTGTAGATTTAATATCTGCAGGGTTTATTGCACTAATGTTTCCTACAAAAGGAGCTCCATCTACAATATATAAAGGATCTCTATTACCATTTACTGATCCAAAACCACGAATACGAATCGTTGCAGATTCTCCAGGCTGGCCTGTAGTATTAATAACTCTAACCCCTGCTGCCTCTCCAGCTAATGCTTGAGAAATATTAGAAACACTCTTCTTATCAATAGACTCCGTGTCTATTGTAGTAGCTGTTCCTGTAAAAGATTCTTTGGTAGAAGTACTATATCCAACTACAATCACTTCCTCTAAAGCTTGAGAATCTTGCTTTAATGTTATATTAATAGTACTTGCAGCCCCAACTGTTCTTTCTTCTGTTTGTTGACCTACATAAGAGAATACTAAAACTTTCCCCACAGTTGTAGAAATTGAATAATTCCCATCAAAATCTGTTTGGGTACCTGTGGACGTACCTTTAACAGTTACATTTGCTCCGGGTAATGGCAAGCCATCTTGATCTGTAATGATCCCCGTAATTGTTTTCTCCTGTCCATAGGAGAACTGTAGAACTAACACCATAAATAGTGTTAGCATCCAAGTAAACTTCGATCTCATATTTTAATAAATTTGAATTTAGCGTTTCGCAATATCCTAATTATATCTTAAGCAATAAAAGAAATACAATAGAAGATACGACATTTAAAAGAGATTAATCGCTCTTTTATTGAAGTCAAATACTTTCTAAAGAAAGATTAATCCTACTAAATTATGAGATGCTATAAAATTTTATTAAATACTTAAAGATTCTTTAACTTAACAAATTCTTAAAAATCATTGCTTTTATATTTTTTTTAGCCATGTAAACTATACTTTTGTTATAAATTAACAAATCAATGAAGCAACTTATAGGACTCCTTATTATATCATCTTTTTTGCTTTTATCATGTAAGCAAAAAACCGCAATTACTCCAGATGATTTAATTGCATACACCCCAAGAAATGCTACAGCTGTAATTAAAATTAATGATTACCTATCTTTCAGAAGTGAATTGATTAATAATGATTTTATCAAGTTATTAAAGAAGAGTAGTCCATATCAAAATTCAACAACCTTATTAAAAACATTAAAATATTTAAATCCTAAAAGCCCTTCCATACTAGCTTTCAATGAGGTCGGAAAAGATGCTTTCGATTATACATTTATAAGTAAAAATCATAACAATCTATTTAATATAGACTCCACAATAAGTAGAGACATTAAAACTATTTCCTACGAAGGAGCAAATATTAAGGTTCTTACTATTGCTGACAAAAAATTATTTAGCACTTCTCTAGGAGATCACTTTGTGGGTTCCTCCTCTAGATTGATTATTGAGAACCTCATTAGAAACTCTGAAAATTTAGAAGCCGATCCTAAACTAAAAAAGCTTTACCAAGTAGCGCAGACAAATGTTCCTGCCAATTTATTTATCAATCACAAAAAAGGAAAAAGTTTCTTTAATAATGTGTTATCAGAAGACCTTGCTAATAATCTCACTGAATTTAACGACTGGACTTCTTTCGACTCAAATATTGCTCAAGACTATATAAAATTAAATGGGATTGCTATTGCCAGTGACTCTATAAGCAATACTCTTAATACATTTAAAAATAGTACACCTTCAACTAGTTATGCTGCTGAAATTGTCCCATTAAGCGCATCTTATTATTTGGCTTACCCAGCATTAAAAGGGAATGAATCTAAAATTCCACAAACTAAAGACTCCTTATTTCATAAGACAACAGAAATGATCGAAATAGGATTCCAAGAAGAAAAAGCTTTTGCTTTTACAGTAAGTGACAATATAGATTTTGAAGATCGGTTGCAGAAATTTGTAATTACTGAAGAAAAATACCGAGACTATTCAATATGGGAATTAAACGAAAACAGCCTGATAAAAACCCACTTTTCAAAGATTACTGAAGGAATTCCTACAAATTATGTTGCAAAAATAGATGATTTCTATGTCTTCACTGAAGATATGAGTTTAATAGAAGACCTCATTTCTAACTATCAGAATAGCGCTACACTTTCGCAGCTGCCTTCTTACAAGAATTTACGGAATGAATTAGCAGACGAATCTTCGATATTAGTTATTGGTAACTTAGAAAAGTTAAAAGAGAATGACGCGATACTTAGTGAAGAATTCAAAGAGACTATTGCTAAAGAATCTTTTAAAGATTATAAATTTATTGCGTTTCAATATATTGCGGAGGGAGATTTTGCTCATTTCCATGCGTTACTTAAAAAAGCGAATACTTCTACAGTTAACTCTAACATAATTACGCAGGTTTACAATACTACTTTAGATGCTGAAATCGCTACAAAACCCCAGTTTGTTTTAAATCACTACACAAAAAAGAAGGAAATTGTAGTTCAAGATGTTGAAAACAATCTTTATTTAATCGCTACAGATGGTAAAGTCCTGTGGAAAAAGGAATTAAATGGTAAAGTTTTGGGCGAAATCTCTCAAGTAGATTTGTACAGAAATGGACGTTTACAATTAGCGTTTAATACAACTGACAAAATGGTGATCTTAGACAGGAACGGAAACGAAGTATCTCCATTCCCTATCGATTTTAAAAATACGATAACGCAACCTTTAGCTGTTTTTGACTACAGCAACAACAAAGATTATCGTTTTGTTATTGTTATGGGTAAAAAAATAGAAATGTACAACCGTTATGGCAAGGTTGTAACCGGTTTTATTCTAGACGAAACGGAGAACACCATTATTAATAGTCCGAAGCATATACGTATTGGAAACAAAGATTATATTATCCTACAAGAGAGTGACGGAAAACTAGATATTCTTCACCGCACAGGAGATTTAAGAATCCGAACCCGTGGGTCTATAGATTTCTCAGGAAATGAAGTTTATTTATATGACAAGAAATTTACTACTACAAACACTTCAGGGGATTTAATTCAAGTAGATCAAAAAGGCGGGTTAAATAAAATTGAATTAGGATTGAAAGAAAATCATCTAATCGATGCTACATCGAATACCTTGGCTACTATTTCTGATAACATATTAACCATTAAAGACAATAAAGCAACATTAGATTTTGGAATCTACACAAAACCTAAGATTTTTTATATCAATGATAAGATATACGTTACTGTAACCGATAAGCAGACACATAAAGTTTATTTATTTGACAGCAATGCTACGCTTGTAAAAAACTTCCCTGTCTATGGAGATTCAGAAATTGATTTGGCAGATATAGATAATGACAAAAGACTAGAAATGGTTACTGTAGGTGATAAAAACTCTATAATATGTTATAAGATAAATTAGATATTAAAATCTAAAATCAATAAAAAAAGGAAGGATTAGCTTATTAAGCCAATCCTTCCTTTTTTATATAAGTTTTCAACTTATAATTTATCTATAAAAGTAGCTTCAAAAAGCTCCTGAAAATGTTTCTGAATTTTTAATTTCACCTCAGCTTCATTAACAGTGGTTTTTCCTAATTCTACATTGAGAGAAGTTACTCCCTTTCCACGAATCCCACATGGAATAATATTATCGAAATAACCCAAATTTGCATTTACATTCAACGCAAATCCATGCATAGTAACCCAACGAGAAGCACGAACTCCCATGGCGCAAATTTTTCTTGCAAACGGAGTCCCTACATCAATCCATACTCCTGTTTCTCCTTCACTACGGGTTGCAACGACTCCATATTCATCCAAAGTAAGAATGATAACTTCCTCTAAGAAACGTAAGTACTTATGAATATCAGTAAAAAAATTATCCAAATCTAAAATAGGATATCCTACAATTTGCCCTGGTCCATGGTAGGTAATATCTCCTCCTCTATTTATCTTATAGAACGTGGCTCCTTTTTCTTTCAACTGACTTTCACTAAGAAGTAAATTAGAAAGATCTCCACTTTTCCCTAATGTATATACATGGGGATGCTCTACAAACAAAAAATAGTTTGGAGTCTGTAAGTTTAATTCTTCACGGCGATTTCTAATTTTAATATCTAATATCTCCTTAAAAATCGATTCTTGATAATCCCAAGTTTCCTTATAGTCTTTGAGACCTAAATCTTGTATTAATACTTCTTTATTCAAACCTTATTTTTCTAAAACAATTTCTAAATTTAACAGATAGGGATCTGTTGCATAATCATACAAATCTACAACAATTGTAACAGTTTTTTTATCATCACTATATGTAGGGTTATAAAATGAGACAGATTCTATTTTCTTCGAAAAATGATACTTTAACACGTAGGAAGATTCCCTAAGATCCGCCCTTCCTTTGTATATCTCCCTTAAATCATTTCTTATTGAAACATATTTTTCTTCATCCAAAACCACTGTTTTTCTAGTAAATACATTTTCTTTATAAGAATAGATAACATGAGATAAAGATTTATTTGTAAGGGTAGGTATTAATACAGCATTATCTCTATAAGAAGCTAAATATCCTGCTACCATAAGAGTATAGATGTTACCAAAAACGTCTCCTAAATTCTTTATTGAATAAAAATCTTGATACAAATTTACTTTTAGCTCTGAATCCTTAAGATTAGTATAGTTATGAATTTTTATCCCAGCAACCGACTCCATTTTTTTTTGTAAATTTTTTGGTAAAAATTGCTCTATACTATCTTTTTGAATTCTTAAATAATCCTTTACCAAAATAGTTGTATCCAATACCCTAGGAGTAGTATCTAATTGCTGACTTCCAGAAATAGCATATTCCATGAATTTTTCACCATCGAATTCTAAATTAACCTTCCCATGCTCCTCTCCTTTGAAATATATTTCTTCAGTAAAAACACAACTAGATAATAAAAAAGCGCACAAAAGCACAACAAAGCATAGTAACTTAAACATTTACATATTTTAAAAAACCTTGTTGATAAAGGTACTATTTTACAATTTAGTAATTGTGCTATTTTTTTATTCGCTTTACCTAAATATTATCTATTAGGATTATTTAAAATAACTAAAGCTGCTATCACTCCCGGAATCCATCCGCAGAGAGTTAATAAGAAGACAATTATAATAGATCCGCACCCTTTGTCTAATACAGCTAAAGGCGGGAAAAAGATTGAAAGTAATACTCTCCAAATACTCATTTTTTTGATTTTTTTTGATTGATGTTTAATTCTATAAAATTCAGATTGATGATTTCTGAACATAAAAAACAAAGATAAAAAGTTAACCTTAACTAATAAGCAACTGCTAAATATCTTTTCTTATATGACGAATAAAGTTGCGTTTTGTTACAACCATTTTTGATTTATTTAATTTTTAAGGACTCCTATTATCAAAATATAGAATATAAAAAAAACGGCTTTATCATCTTTAATTGATAAAGCCATTTTATGTTTTTTCAATAAACTTATTTATTCATTTCTTTCTGAATAGAAGTTTTGACTTCTTGGAATTTATCTTTTAAATCTTGTGGTATTTTATTAGGAAAGTCTTTAACTTTTTTCAGTTTGAAAGAGAAGTAAATACTATAAATTCCTAAAGTTAAGAATGCTATTCCTGTCCAGATAACAACATTTAAACCTGCAAATAAAGGGTTCCATAATAATATAAATGAAAACAACAACCCTAAAACACCTACCAACATAAGGTTACCCCAATCTAGAACACCATAATTTTTTAAATCCATAGCATGTCCGATTGCTCCAATAGATTGAAACATAACCCAAAAACCAACATAAAAAGGCAAAGTTGCCATTGAAAGCTGTGGATTAGCTAATAATAAAATACCAAATATTAAGGATACAATACCAAAGAAAAGTAACCAACCCCAATTATCTATTTCCTTTCTATTAGAAATCGAAAGTATAATATTACTTATTCCTGAAAACAAAAAAGCTAAACTAAAAACTACAGATAGCGCTACGTATGAAGAAAGCGGAGATAGGAAAGTGTAAATAGCTACAATAATGAAGATAATACCGATAATAAGTGGAATATACCAGTGTTTTATCGTATTGTTAATGGTTTTAAAAAAATGTCTAGTCATGACTTTGTTTATTTATGTGTTAAACTTATTTTACATATTTATCTTTTAAAATGCACCTATTCTTAACACATACATTTACTCTGCATGTTAAGTACATTTAAAAGTTAAGTTTTCACAATTAACCATAACCAACGTTCTGTACAAAATTACGAAAACAATCTCAACAGAAACCATAAAATATTGTTAATCAATTATCAATAAAAATTGCAAAAAAACAATACCCTATAAAACAAATGCAGTATTAATTAAAAACCTTAGGTATATATAAGAATTCTAATTGCAAAACATTCACACCAAAGTGTTCTCTGTTCGCATAGGAAGTAGACCATTTAAAATTTGCATAAAACTTGTTTTTTGCAAACCAATATCCAGCCCCTACACCAAAAGTGCTTAGCCTATCTTTTACTGAATTATCCCAAGTAACATCCATTCCTGTATCTCTAGATACTTGCCAAGCATGTCCGCCTTGCACTACTAACTCTAAGCGTTCATTTAAAAAATGACTAACTCCATACTCTAATATAAGTCTACTTCCTGGCCTCACATCTGTATCTTTTATATCACTATGAAATTCATATGTTGGCATCGCAAAAAAAGCGGTCTGCTTTTCATTCAAATAATAATATCCAGCAAACTGAAACATATGCGACCAATACCCAACTCCTACATTATCTTCAGCTCCTGTTTTAAATCTTCCGGTAGGCGCTGTAAATAAATAACCTGTTGTAAGATCAAAATTCTTAAAAGCTTTAGACAGCAATAACGGAGAAACAGTTACATCCCCCATTCCGCTAGCACCACCATCAACCTTATATTCATTGTTATTTAACTGTCCAGTAAACAATCTAACATTTACAGAACTGTAGACTGGAGCTACCATAAAGAGATATTGCATTCCTCCTAGAAAAGATAACTCTGGAGATGCATAGTTAATCATCAAACTGTTTAAGTAGCCTGAAATATCAACATTTAAAGGAATCTCTCCTACCCCAGGAATATTAACCTGACTAACTTCATTTCCTTTAGCATCTAAAAATTTATTAGAGGTTAAAAAAACATTACTATCAAATATTAAAATTCCTGAAAATTCTGGTGCGGTGTAATCCCTAACTCCCATAATCCCGGGAATATAAGAGCCCGATTGTATTGAAGAAGCTGTTTGCTGCGCATAAAGTATTGCGTTAAAAAACAGAAACGTTATAAAAATTGCTTTTCTCATTATCATATTTAAAAATATGGCTTGAGGGAAAACCAATTACTACACTAATATAAGTTAAAAAAATTTAATTTATCACAAGAACTAGAACACATGAATCGCTATTAAATGATTAATTACAGATAAATCCATCAACTGTTATTAAATAGATTGATAGATTGTTAAATACTCCCTATCTTTGCAGGCTTAAAATGACAAAATAAATTATGCAACTTTCAGAACAGGAAATTATCCGAAGAGAAAAGCTTGGAAAGCTACGCGAATTAGGCATTAATCCTTATCCTGCCGATTTATATCCGGTAGATCACACCTCTAAAAAGGTCAAACAGAACTTTGAAGAAGATAAGAAAGTGGTACTTGCAGGGCGCTTAATGAGTAGACGTATCCAAGGGAAAGCTTCTTTTGCTGAATTACAAGATTCTGAAGGTCGTATTCAGTTGTATTTTAATAGAGACGAAATTTGTCCAGGTGAAGACAAAACAGCCTATAACGAAGTTTATAAAAAACTTCTCGATATAGGAGATATTATCGGTATTGAAGGAACACTTTTTACAACGAAGGTTGGAGAAAAAACTGTTTCAGTTAAAAACTTTACTGTATTAAATAAATCTTTACGCCCATTACCGTTACCAAAAGTAGACAGTGAAGGGAAAGTATTTGATGAATTTAATGACCCTGAGCTACGTTATCGTCAGCGCTATGTGGATCTTATTGTAAATCCACACGTTAAGGAAACTTTTCTTAAGCGTACAAAAATAACTACAAGTATGCGTGAGTTTTTTAATTCGCGAGACTATATAGAGGTAGAAACACCTATATTACAATCTATTCCTGGAGGTGCTACTGCACGCCCATTTGTTACGCATCATAATGCATTAAACATTCCGTTGTATTTACGTGTTGCCAATGAGTTGTACTTAAAAAGACTTATAGTTGGTGGCTTTGATGGTGTTTATGAGTTTGCTAAAGATTTCCGTAATGAAGGGATGGACAAAACTCACAATCCAGAGTTTACTGTAATGGAACTTTATGTTTCTTACAAAGATTACAATTGGATGATGAATATGACTGAGGAGCTCCTAGAAAAAGTTGCTACAGATGCCAATGGTACTGCAGTTGCTAAAGTTGGTAAAAACGAAATTAGCTTTAAAGCGCCTTATCCTCGTGTACCAATTTTACAAGCTATTAAAGATCATACTGGTTTTGATGTTGCTGGAATGAATGAAGAAGAACTCCGTGAAGTTTGTACAAAACTTGATATTCCTGTAGATGAAACAATGGGAGTTGGGAAATTGATTGATGAGATTTTTGGAGAAAAATGTGAACACAACTACATCCAGCCAACTTTTATCACCGATTACCCTAAAGAAATGAGTCCGCTTACCAAAGAACACAGAACAAACCCTGCGTTAACAGAGCGTTTTGAGTTGATGGTAAACGGAAAAGAATTGGCAAATGCATATTCTGAGCTTAATGATCCGATAGACCAAAGAGAGCGTTTTGAAGAGCAACTTAAACTTTCTGAAAAAGGAGACGATGAAGCGATGTTTATCGATCAAGATTTCTTAAGAGCTTTAGAATACGGTATGCCTCCTACTTCTGGAATCGGAATTGGGATAGACCGTTTGGTGATGTTACTTACAAATAATGCTTCTATCCAAGAGGTATTATTCTTCCCACAGATGCGTCCTGAGAAAAAAGCGGAAGTAGCTTTAAGTGATGATGAAAAATTAGTTTTTGAATTACTAAAAAAAGAAACTAAAATGCCATTGAATGACCTTAAAGAACAATCTGGATTAAGTAATAAAAAATGGGATAAAACCATAAAAGGACTTACAAAACACAAAGTTGTAAAAGTTTCAAAAACTGATGACGGATTATTTTGTGAAGTATTGTAATATTTATATTTAGCTCTCAAGAGCGTTCTATAAAATAAAAAGAGGAGTTACTGTTTAAGCAATAACTCCTCTTTTTTATTTGAATACAAAAACTCTTATTCCTCAAAAGGCTTTCCTGCTTTTTCCCAAGCATCAAAGCCTCCATCTAGATTTACTATATTTTTATATCCTAATGAGTCTAAAATTTTAGCTGCGACTGCACTTCTTCCTCCTGCCTTACAATACAAATACACACTCTTAGATTTATCTACTTTTTTTACTTCAGCAATAAAAGCATCATCTTTTACATTTATATTTTTGGCTTCTTTTAAATGCCCAGCTTTAAATTCATCTGGAGTTCTTACATCAATCAAAACCAATTCATCTGAAGATTCCATGTTAAAAGTAGTAATATCCATTTCCTTAACTTGAGAAAATGCTAATTGAGCGGTCACTAGAAAAAGTAGCATTATATATTTTTTCATCAAAAATGTATTTGTAAGTATTTAAAACTAATTTGTAATAGTTGTAAGCAAATATAATTACAGAATAATAGATTATGTAGAATTTCTTCTGAAATTGTAAAATGACAAAAGCTATTATTAAACTTTTTATCATACTTTTGATATAAATTAATTTTAGAGTGCCTAAAAACAAATTAGATCCTTCAAAGTGGGTAGATCATTACGCCGATTACCTTTTTAACTACACCATTACTCGAGTTAACGATGCTATCGTAGCTGAAGATTTGGTGCAGGAAACTTTTTTAGCAGGACTTAAATCTGCTAAAAACTTTAAAGGAGAGGCAGCTGAGCGTACATGGCTAATTTCTATTCTGAAAAGAAAAATCATTGATCATTATCGAAAAATAAATTCTAATAAAGGTAAAGCTGAAGTTAGAATGGGATTTTCTAATCGAGAAGATCAAGAAGGAGATTGGCTAGAAGATAATGTAGCAGATCCCTTTGATATCAATGCTGAAGACGCTTTGCAGAATGAAGAGTTAGGAATAGCTATTCAAGAATGCTTAATGAAACTTCCTAAAAAACAAGCAGATGTTTTTATAAAAAAAACAATTCAAGGAATGGACACTGAAGATATTTGTAAAGAATTAAATATCTCTGCGTCTAATCTATGGGTTATAGTCCATAGAGCTCGAACTGCATTAATGGATTGCCTAGAAAATAATTGGTTTAAAAAATGAATAATAAGAAGAATTTCTTTTTTGTCTCTTGTGAAGAGGCCCAACATATTTGTGATAAAATGCAATATGGAGAGGCTACTTTATTAGATAAGATTAAGTTAAGTTGCCGCCTAATATGGTGTAATGCTACAAAATCATATAGCAAACGTAACGCTACCCTAACACAACTTTGCAAAGAGGCAGAGATTAAAACAATGGATCCTAAGAAGAAACAGGAGTTGAAAAAAAAATTGAATGCAGATCAATCTGAAGCATCCAAATAATTATTTATACGCTACTAATTAATAGGCATTAACTACATAATAACAAAAGCAACCACCAGATTACAGGAATACTTTCCACAAAAAAACTTGAAAAATATACTGCTTGCTTCTTTTTAGAAAATAAAATTGCCGTCAGAAGTATCAATCCTACAAATACTTCTACATACATCACCTTATGATTAATATACAATTCGCTTTTAAAGAATGTAAGCACTAAAAAAACACCTACCAATAGAACACCTACTCTTTTCACCCCTCTCACTCCTAACACTTGAGGAAGCGTATGTAACCAAGATTCATCGGTTTTTAAATCACGAATTTCAAAAGGAATCATCAATATTATAATAAATACAAAACGCTGTATCATTTCTAAAACAGCTGTTGTAGTTATAGGTAAATCGTTATTTAAAAGTGGTAATATCACTGTAGAAACAGACCATGTAATCCCAACAATATAAATTTTCACTCCTTTTAAGCTTCTAAAATTTCGTTTTGTAGATAGCGCAGGAACTACATACAAAAAGGCCAAAATTACAAGTCCAGCCGCCGAAACCAACGTTTTTAAATTCAGCTTAAAAATATAATAAGCTGCAAATAAGAAGCATAACATACTAAATAGCTGAATACTCTTTATATATTTTTGAGTGATAAAAACATAGTGTTTTGCTAGCGGACTATACTTTATAAAACTATACTCTACTATGGTCCCAAAAAAGAGCGCATTAGCAATTACTGCATCATATGTTATATCAAAATTCAACATTGTAACCCTTGCCAATGCATAAACTGCAAAAGCAACGTGAATACTAGCGTCTAAATAAAAATTAAAAGCTCTCTTAAACAACTTCATTTCAACGATATAGATATCTAATATAAATTAATCAACACACTGTTTAAAACTTTAGTTAAAGCCTTTTAAAAGTACTTTTTTAACCAAATATAATATGTATTTTTGCGCAAATTAAAACATTTTTAGACGGTTATAATGAAAACAGACTCTTTTGTTACCCGCCATATTGGCCCCCAAAAAGATGATTTAAGCACCATGTTCTCTACAGTAGGTGTTAATAATATGGATCAGCTTCTCTACGAAACGTTTCCTGATGGGATCCGACTAAAATCGGATCTTGATCTTCCAGAAGCAATGACGGAGTATGAGTATCTAGCTCATTTAAAGCAGGTCGCTACTAAAAATAAAGTATTTAAAACCTATATTGGTCTTGGTTACCACGAATCTATAGTTCCATCTGTTATCAAGAGAAATATTCTTGAAAACCCAGGTTGGTATACTGCATACACGCCTTATCAAGCAGAAATTGCACAAGGTAGATTGGAGGCTTTATTAAACTTCCAAACAATGGTTTGCGATCTTACTGGAATGGAACTTGCAAATGCATCTTTATTAGATGAAGGTTCTGCAGCAGCAGAAGCTATGTCTATGCTATTTGGTGTAAGAAGCAGAGAGCAGAAAAAGAACGGAGTGAATAAATTTTTCGTTTCTGAAGAAGTTTTACCACAAACGCTTTCTGTTTTAAAATCGCACGCTAGTCCACTAGAAATTGAACTTGTAATTGGTGATCATACTACTTTTGATTTTTCTACTGAATTTTTTGGAGCCTTTTTACAGTACCCAGGAAAATACGGTTCTGTATTTAACTATTCAGAGTTTGTATCGAATGCTAATGATAATGGAATCAAAGTAGCTGTGGCTGCAGATATATTAAGCTTAGTAAACTTAACTCCTCCAGGAGAGTTTGGAGCCGAAGTTGTTGTAGGAACTACACAGCGTTTTGGAATTCCATTAGGTTACGGAGGTCCACATGCTGCATTTTTTGCAACAAAAGAAGCCTATAAACGTAACATTCCAGGGAGAATTATAGGGGTTACTAAAGACACCGATGGCAACCGTGCATTACGTATGGCGCTACAAACAAGAGAGCAACATATAAAAAGAGACAAAGCTACTTCCAACATTTGTACAGCTCAAGTTCTTTTGGCTGTTATGGCTGGAATGTACGCAGTTTACCACGGTCCAAAAGGATTAAAATATATAGCTGATAAAGTTCATAATTCGGCAATTGCACTTTCTAAAGCATTAACAGATTTAGGATACGATCAATTAAACGAATCTTACTTCGACACTATCTTAGTAAAAGCAGATGCGCAACATGTTAAAAGTATTGCTGAATTAGAAAATGTGAACTTTTTATATGCTGAAAGTGACAAAGTTGCTATTTCTATAAATGAAGCCACTACACTAAAAGACTTAAATAAAATAGTGCAGATCTTTGCTGATGCAGCAGGGAAAAACACTATAACCATAAATCAATTAATCGAGAATACCGCTGTATTAAATGGTAGTTCTCGTGTTTCTCCTTTCTTAGAGAATGAGGTATTTAACTCATATCACTCAGAAACGGCATTAATGCGCTACATTAAGAAATTAGAGCGTAAAGATCTTGCACTAAATCACTCTATGATTTCTTTAGGATCTTGTACCATGAAGCTTAATGCTGCATCAGAAATGCTACCACTAAGTTGGGACGAATGGGGAAATATACACCCTTTTGTACCTGTAGATCAAGCAGAAGGCTACCAAGAAGTTCTTAAAACTTTAGAAGAGCAATTAAATGTTATTACAGGTTTTGCTGGAACTTCGCTACAACCAAACTCTGGAGCTCAAGGAGAATACGCTGGACTTCTAGTAATCCGTGCTTACCATAAATCCCGTAACGAACAACATAGAAACATCTGTTTAATTCCAGCTTCTGCTCACGGAACTAATCCTGCTTCTGCTGTTCTTGCTGGAATGAAAGTTGTAGTAACAAAAACAGACGAAAAAGGAAATATAGATATTGAAGACCTTCGTGAAAAAGCAGAGAAGCATAAAGATAATCTTGCTGCTTTGATGGTTACTTATCCATCTACACACGGAGTATTTGAATCTTCTATTAAAGAAATCACGCAGCTTATCCATGACAATGGTGGACAAGTTTATATGGACGGTGCAAATATGAACGCACAAGTAGGACTTACAAATCCTGCTACTATTGGCGCAGACGTTTGTCATTTAAACCTACATAAAACTTTTGCTATTCCTCACGGTGGTGGTGGTCCTGGAGTTGGTCCTATTTGTGTTGCAGAACATTTAGTATCGTTTTTACCTTCTAATCCTGTTATTAAAACAGGTGGAGAAAATGGAATCGACGCAATATCTGCAGCTCCATGGGGAAGCTCATTAGTTTGCTTAATTTCCTACGGATATATTAAAATGTTAGGTGCAGGAGGCTTAAAACAGTCTACAAGCATGGCAATTTTAAATGCAAACTATATTAAAAATAGACTGAGTGGATCTTTTGATGTTCTTTATACAGGAGAAAAAGGAAGAGCAGCACACGAAATGATTATTGACTGTCGTCCATTTAAAGCTAAAGGAATTGAAGTAACTGATATTGCAAAAAGACTTATCGATTACGGTTTCCACGCTCCTACAGTATCATTTCCAGTTGCTGGAACAATGATGATTGAGCCTACAGAAAGTGAAAATTTAGCTGAATTAGATCGTTTTTGTGATTCTCTTATAGCAATTACTAAAGAAATTGAAGAGCTAGAAGAAGGAGATACAAATAATGTTTTAAAGAACGCTCCTCATACTTTAAAAATGCTGACTGCTACAGATTGGGACTTCCCTTACTCTAGAGAGAAAGCAGCATATCCTATGGACCATATTGCAGATAATAAGTTCTGGCCAACGGTAAGACGTGTGGACGAAGCTTATGGAGATCGTAATTTAATGTGTACTTGTGCACCTATTGAAGATTACATCGATGCATAAAAAAAGTGTATAAACACTATGAATATTTAAAAGCCTTTCATTAACTTGAAGGGCTTTTTATTTTAAAACCAGCTAGTAAGCTTAAAAAAACTTACGTTGGGCATCGTAAAATAAATTATGCATGCATAACATATTATGTATATAATCGTACCTTTGGCAAAATTGACTCTCAATGAATATAAAGATTACGGGAACAGGAAGCTATATTCCATCTCAAGTGACTGCTAACAGCTCATTCTCGAAGCATGAATTTTTAAATGCCGACGGGAGTCCCTTTAAGCACGCTAATGAAGTTATCATACAAAAATTCAAAGCCATAACCGGAATTGAACAAAGGAGGTATGTTAACGACCAATACACAACTTCAGATATTGCATTTTTTGCTGCTGAAAAGGCTATTGAAGACGCTAAAATAGATAAAGAAACTATAGATTATATCATTGTTGCTCACAATTTTGGCGATATTAAAAAAGGAACTATCCAATCGGATATGGTTCCGAGTATTGCTTCTAGAGTGAAGCATTCGCTAAAAATAAAAAATCCAAGATGTGTTGGTTATGATGTTCTTTTTGGATGCCCTGGTTGGATTGAAGGCGTTGTACAAGCACATGCTTTTATAAAAGCTGGAATAGCAAAAAGATGCCTTGTTATCGGAGCAGAAACACTTTCTAGAGTTGTAGATGATCACGATAGAGATTCTATGATTTATTCTGATGGTGCTGGCGCTACAATCATTGAAGCTACCGAAGAGGAAGGCGGAATAAAATCTCATCTTTCTGCTACCCATGCGCATGATGAGGCTTACTATCTTTTTAACGGATGTTCTTATAACAAAGATGCAGATCAAGACACGAAGTACATAAAAATGTATGGTCGCAAGATCTACGAATTTGCTGTAACCCACGTTCCAAAAGCAATGAAGGAGTGTCTGGATAAAAGCGGATATGGTATTGATGATGTGAAAAAAGTTTTTATCCATCAGGCGAACGAAAAAATGGATGAAGCCATCTTACAGCGTTTTTATAAATTATATGATAAAACAATTCCTGAAGGTATTATGCCTATGACTATTCAAGAACTTGGAAACAGCTCTGTAGCTACGATTCCTACGTTATTTGATTCTGTAAAAAAAGGAATGGTGAAAAATCAGGAAGTACATAAAGGAGATGTTGTTATATTTGCAAGCGTTGGCGCTGGTATGAATATAAATGCGCTCGTTTATAAAATATAATATGTACGAAAATAGCTTTCCAAACAAACGCTATAAAAAAACAATAGAATTTCTAGAATCTTCTATTAACAAACCTGCAAATATCTTAGACTTAGGGGTTAAAAACCCCTTTAGTGAGATTATGCAATCTCGTGGCTATGAAGTAGAAAATACAGGAGGTGAAGATTTAGATAATGATTTCAATACTGTTTTAAATTCTGACGCTTCTGTAGTTACTGCCTTCGAAATTTTCGAACACCTTATTGCTCCTTATAATGTGCTTAAAAACATAAAGGCTGATAAATTAGTTGCTTCTGTTCCGTTAAAATTGTGGTTTTCTCCTGCTTATAGAAGTAAAACTGATATGTGGGACAGACATTATCATGAGTTTGAAGATTGGCAATTCGATTGGCTTTTAGAAAAAGCTGGTTGGGAAATTAAAAGTCGTGATAAATGGACAAATCCTGTTAAGAAAATAGGACTTAGACCTTTACTACGTACTTTTACTCCGAGGTATTATATTGTCTATGCGGAAAGAAAGCAATAATATATCTGGCGTTATGGAATATTATGTTGTTATCCCAGCACATAACGAAGAGGCCTTTATAGCGCTAACTTTAAATAGCTTAACCCAGCAAACATTACTCCCAAAAAAGGTAATTGTAGTAAATGACAATTCATCTGATACGACAGAAAACATTATAGATTCTTTTACTGCTGAATACAATTTTATAGAGAAGCTAAATTTAGTTTCTTCTTCAGAGCACATGCCTGGAAGTAAAGTTGTTAACGCCTTCAACAAAGGACTTGAAAAGCTGGATGATAATTATGACTTCATTGTAAAATTAGATGCCGACCTTATTCTTCCTGAAAATTATTTCAAAACGATTGCCACTATCTTCCAAGAAGATAATAAGATAGGTATTGCTGGAGGTTTTGTTTATGAAAAAAATGAAACTGAAGAATGGACACTTAATCATCCGATGGACAAAAATCATGTTCGCGGTGCTTTTAAGGCCTATACTAAAGCTTGTTTTAAAGCTATTGGCGGCCTAAAAACAGCAATGGGATGGGATACGGTAGATGAACTCCTTTGCAAATATCATGGTTTTTCTACACAAACAAAAGACAGTCTTAAAGTAAAACATTTACGCCCTACAGGGAAATCATACAATAAAAAAGCGAAGCTCCTACAAGGGAAAGCGATGTACACCATGCGATACGGTTTCTTAATTACCGCCATCGCTTCTGCTAAAATGGCTTTAAAGCAAAATAAACTTCAGACTTTTATAGATAATATGAAAGGCTTTATGAATGCTAAAAAGAATAACACCCCTTTTTTAGTTTCTGAAGAAGAAGGTGATTTTATTAGAGCATATCGGATAAAAAATATTAAAAGAAAACTTTTTTAGCCCTGATTGAAGCGGCATCCTTTTAAAAAAACAGCCTTCTCTTGCGAAACAAAAGAAGGCTATTTTTTTAAAAGATATAGCGTAAAGCAGGATATCGCTCCTAAAGAAATTACTGTATAACCTCTGGAATTGGCTCTCCACTTTTACCGCTAGGAAATGTAATTCCCAATAACGAACAAATGGTATTTGCTATATCTGGAATCTCAGTGCGTTTAACCGTTTGCCCGTGATTTATTCCCTGACCAAAAAATAACAATGGCGCATGTGTATCGTAAGCGTAACCAGTTCCGTGAGTGGTTCCTTTACGCGAAGTAGAATTAATATATCCTGGACTCAAAGCTAGGAGCACATCTCCAGATCTATTGAAGTTATACCCCATTTGAAGCCTACTTGCCTGCCCTTTTGTGAACTCTTGATTTCTCATTGAAGTCCCAGTATAAGCTTCAGCTACGTTCTTGTAATTTTTAACTTCCCCTACAATAGCATTCTCAACCTCTTCTGAAGTAAGACCTAATTTTTTTATAAGCTCTTGATCTAGGAAAAGCTGCTCATTAGAGAAATTCTTTATCAACTTATCACTTCCAAACTTAGTGTTTAAAAATGCATTTAATGGGGTGTAAAACTCTTTCTTACTGAAATTCCCACCTGGAATATTTTCAGCTTCTAAATAACTCGGCACTTCTACAGCAGCATGGTCGGAAGTTAAGAAAACAGTGTATGTTCCCTTTCCTACTTCTTTATCTAAAAAAGTAAAAAGTCTCCCTAAATCCTTATCTAATCTTAAGTAAGTATCTTCTGTTTCTTTTGCACTCACTCCAAAACGGTGCCCAACATAATCGGTAGCCGAAAAGCTAATTGCTATGAAATCTGTAATCTTATCTGCCCCAAGGTTTTCACCTTTTATAGCAGCTTCAGCAAAATCTACAGTTAGAGAATTACCAAAAGGCACTCCTTTTAACAAGTCGAATTTTCCGTTATCATCCCATAATTTTGGAAGGTCATGAGGGAAAACTGGAGCTTCTTCTCCTTTAAAATACTGTTCGAAGTCATTATTATCTGCAATACTTTCTGTGTAAGTATCTATATCGTAAAGTGTATTCCATACTTTTTTATATTTTTCTGCAGCATCAGATTTATTGAATTTCTCTACCCAATTAGGAAGCGCATCCATATAATAAGTACTGGTTACCCAATGTCCCTCATCTTTCCCTTGAAACCAATATGCACCATCTGCTGCATGACCTGCTGGCAAAATAGAACCTCTATCTTTTAGAGAAACCCCAATCACTTTTCCTTGAGAAGCAGTAGCCAATTTTAACTGGTCTGTCATTGTACTAGAAACCATTCTTCGAGGAGACATTTTTCCAGCATCTGTAACCGTTCCTAATGAGTTTACAGTTTCATCTTCTGTACAATAAACAGATCTATCTTCATTTTTATCATACCAATCATTCCCAATTATACCGTGTGTTTTTGGCGTAGTTCCTGTGTAAACAGAAGCATGCCCAGCGGCAGTTTTAGTAGGGATATAATTGAAATGATTATTCTTACAATTAAAACCTTCGTTTATCATTCTCTTAAAACCATCATCTCCGTATTTATCATAGAAGCGCACTAAATAATCGTATCGCATCTGATCCACAACAATACCTACAACTAATTTTGGTCTTGTAAAGGGTTCTTTTTCGGATTTCTGTTGAGCTTTAAGTCCAACAATACTAAAAAATAGCAAACCTGCTATAAGGACGTTTTTCATTTTAAAATACATTTTCCACAAAATTACAGATTTAAAATATTTAGAACTTTAAATCTAGGTTAAAAGAGATGTAATTTTATTTTTTTACTTTAGCTGTTCTATTTTTGATACATGATATACATAGAAAATATTGGTCGGTACTTTTTAATGTTAAAAGAAGTTTTTAGTAGGGCTACAAAATGGTCTATGCTGAAAAAGCTTATTTTTAAAGAAATTGATGACCTTATTTATGGCTCGTTAGGAATCATTATTTTTATTTCTTTCTTTATTGGAGGTGTTGTTGCTATACAAACAGCATTAAATATTGACAACCCTTTAATTCCTAAATATTTAATAGGATTTACCACTAGGCAATCGGTAATATTAGAATTTGCACCTACGTTTACATCCATTATTATGGCTGGAAAAGTAGGTTCTTACATTACGTCTAGTATCGGAACCATGCGAGTAACAGAGCAAATAGATGCGCTAGAAGTTATGGGGGTTAATTCTTTAAACTACTTGGTTTTCCCAAAGATAATCGCCCTTATGCTTTATCCTTTTGTAATCGCTATTGCTATGTACATGGGGATTTTAGGAGGTTGGTCTGCAGTTGTATTTGGAGGCTATAGCACGAGTGCAGAATTTATTAGAGGACTACAAGATGATTTTAATACGTACCATGTAGTTTATGCATTTGTAAAAACTTCGGTTTTTGCATTTATTCTTGCAACCATACCATCTTTTTATGGTTTTTATATGAAAGGCGGAGCTTTAGAAGTAGGAAAGGCAAGTACATCTTCTTTTGTTTGGACGAGTGTTGCCATTATTGTTGCCAATTATTTATTAACCCAAATGTTATTAGGATAAAATGATTGTAGTTGAAAATATACATAAATCGTTTGGTGATACTGAAATATTAAAAGGTATCTCCACTTGTTTTGACAAAGGAAAAACAAACCTAATTATTGGGCAAAGTGGTTCTGGAAAAACTGTTTTTCTAAAATGCTTATTAGGATTACATCACCCAGAAGAAGGGAATATTATATATAACGAAAGGATTTACGCTAATTTAGATGAAGACCAACGTACTAGCCTACGCCAAGAAATGGGAATGGTTTTTCAAGGAAGTGCCTTATTCGATTCTATGACCGTACAAGAGAATGTAATGTTTCCACTTCGGATGTTCTCAAAATTTCCTAAAAATGAAATGAGCGATCGTGTAGACGAGGTATTAGCCAGAGTAAATTTAGTCGACGCACACAACAAATTGCCTTCAGAAATTTCTGGGGGTATGCAAAAAAGGGTTGCTATTGCACGTGCTATTGTAAACCGTCCGAAATATCTTTTTTGCGATGAACCTAACTCTGGTCTTGATCCAAAAACGGCCATTGTTATAGATCAATTAATCCAAGAGATCACTCAGGAATTTGGAATTACAACCGTTATAAACACCCACGATATGAACTCCGTTATGGAGATTGGTGAGAAAATCGTATTCTTAAAAAATGGATTAAAAGAATGGGAAGGCACTAATAAAGAGATCTTTAAAACAGATAATGAAGCGGTTACCGATTTTGTATATTCTTCAGATTTATTTCAAAAAGTAAGAGAAATTTATATCAAAGAAAATTAAAGCTTTTATTAAGATACTAAAAATCCACAAGTCCCCAAAGAAACAATTAGGTATAAAACGGCAAGTATAAAAAATACTTTTGCTGGTTTATTCTTCTTTTTATACAGAAGGACCCCCCCTATTAAGGAAAAAAGGATCGCAGGCCCAAACATTATTATTGCAATGAATGTTACTATTCCATCATAACTTCCTTCTAAAAATATCATATCATTTCTTTTTTAAGCTCATTTAAATAAGCAACTTTATCATCTCGATAAAAAAGATTCATTGTCTCAAAAGGAATGATCTTGTAATCTTTGTTTACAATATGAACACAGGATTTTTTTACCGCACGGACATCAAAATTATAAGCATCGATAAATTGCATGATTATAACTCTAAATAAATTATCGTAGCCTAAATTTGGAGCATCTATATTTGGCAAACAACACATAATCGATTTTAAATTCTCTTCAGCTACTTCCACAGAATTCCCCGTACTAAAAAGTTCGATCATTTTACCTTGTAGGCTTTCATCTTGCTCATAAACAATAGTATTTTTACTGTTGTTCAGTAGATCTTCCGGATTTATATAGCGCGTTAAAGGAAAAACCTCTCCATCGAGCTTTAGTGCATACCCCATTGCCAAAGCATCTGGATTGCATGGAACAGGAAGAATATCATCTTCATTAAAAATATCTGTTTGCTCTAAAATTTTTCTACGCACTTCGGTAAGTGTAATTCTATCTTTTTCTAAGTTAAAGTTCTCCAATCTCCCTGCGATCTGCGTAGGTTGAAAAGTAACTCCTCTTACACATTTTTGTTTCAAAGCATAATCTATAATATCTCCAGCTTCTCCATCATTTAATCCCTTCTGAAGTGTTACAACTAATGTTGTAGAAAGATTCAGCTCATTAAGGTTTTCAATAGCTTGCTTGCGTATACTACTTAGCGTTGCTCCTCGCATTTCCTTTAGCACTTCGTCATCGAAAGAATCGAATTGAAGGTAAATTTCAAAGTCTGGAGTGTATTCTTTTAAGCGCTTAGCGAATTCTTTTTCCTTAGCAATCCTCAATCCATTTGTATTCAGCATTAAATGACGGATAGGTAAAGATTTTGCATAATCCATAATTTCAAAAAAATCTGGATGGATAGTAGGTTCTCCTCCACTTATTTGAACTACATCTGGATTCTTCTCATTAGCTACAACAGCATCCAACATTTTTTTTACTTCTTCTAGTGTTCTGTGCCTTCCATAAGTGGGTGAAGAGCCTGCATAACACGTTGGGCAAGTTAAGTTACATCGATCTGTAACTTCTACAATAGTTAAGCAAGAATGCTGTTCATGATCTGGACATAAGCCACAATCATAAGGACACCCATAATCTGTTTTTGTATTGAATTTATAAGGTGTTTCTGAAGGTTTATTATAATTCCGTAAGTTTTTATAATATGGAATATCATCAGCAATTAGCACTTTTGAAGAACCGTGTTCTCTACATCGCTTGAGCATGTATACATTTTCGTCTTCAAATACAATTTTAGCATCCACACGCTTTAAACATTCTGGACAAAGGCTTAATGTAAAATCGTAATATGTATATTTTCTAGTTGGCATAAAAAACTTTTTTTAAGGTGCTCCCGTAATAAATAAAACACGCAATACATAGGAGTTGAATACTGCTTAAACTTAAAACAAAAAATGTATTTGGCTTCAGAAACTCTATAAAAAAACGAAAACCAAAATAAAGGAGCATAAAGTACTTAAATAACAATCCATTTTCGAGCTCATTCTTTTTTCGTGCTCTATAGAAAAAAACAAAGATTACTATCAGAAAAACAAGTTCATATAACGCAATAGGATGACGCTTAATACCATCTCCTAAATTCATCCCCAAGAATGAAGTAGTTTGCTTTCCATAAGTAAACTCATTTATTCCACTTAAAAAACACCCTATTCTCCCTATAAATATTCCTAAAATTATAGGCAACACAAATAAATCTCCTGATGATTCTTTTTCGCCTATTATTTTCTTTGTTATCTCCACTCCTAACAAACCACCAAAGAGTCCTCCCATTATAGTTTTAATATTCATAAGAGATAAAATTTCTTTGAGGGAATTTATTGCTACAGGATTTTCAAGATAGCCTATTAAACGAGAGCCTAAAAAAGCTCCAATAGCTGCTCCTAAAACAATTGAAAACCTATTGGAAGTATTAATTGAATCTTTTGTATTTCGTCTTAAATAAAGGTAATAACGAAAAGCTACAAAAAAAGCAATATACTCTAATAGCAAATGTATATTTATTTGTGTATTTAAAACTTCAAGTTCAAAAGGTAAGGATATCGGCATTTTTTAAAAATTCAACTAGTACAAAAGTTTCAACTCTTTTAAGTCAAATTCTTTAATGATGTTATCTTCCATAAGTACAATTAAACAACCATTTACTGCAACTCCTTTTATAAAGCCCATGATAAGTTCTCCATTGGCTAATTTAAATGTAGAAGGCTTATCTTTTCTGAATAAATGATTCTCAAAAGTCTCCTTTATTTTTAAAAGCGCTCTATCTACAACCCATGTTTCGTATTTTTTTATCATCTCTACGATTTTAGACATCACCTCTTCTTTATTATAATGGATTCCTGTAATACTTTTTAAAGAAGATGCATTGGTGACTCCATCAAAAGTAGTTTGGTTTAAATTAAGTCCTATTCCAATTATAGAAGCACTCATTTCACCATTTTTTATAATACTTTCAATTAAAATTCCACAAATCTTACTATTCACTGACAAAATGTCGTTAGGCCATTTTATCTTTAAATATGGAATTGCAAAATATGTTAACGCATCATATATAGCCAAAGAAACGGCCATACTCAGGTAAAATTGTTCATTCTTATCTAAGCACGTAATCTTTTTAAAAACGCTAAAAGTAAGGTTCTTTCCCGCTTCAGAAACCCATTGGGTTCCCATTTGGCCTCTTCCTTCCATCTGTTTTTCAGCCATTACTACGGTATAATCTTGCAGTTCTTTATGAGCTGCTAGTCTCCTTAAAAAGGAATTTGTCGAATCGGTGGCATCAAGTTTGATTAAATTCATAGAAATAACTACATTTATTATGTAATGTTATGTTAATTAGAATAGCACAAATTCTAAAAAAATAATAACTTTGTGAAAATAAAAATTTTTAATGGCAAAAACGAATAGTAGCACAGATCAATTAATAACATTTATCTTAAAAGGAATTGAAGAGGTTAAGGGTAATGATGTAAATATTTTAGACTTAAGGGATATTGAGAATACGGTTTGTGATTACTTTATAATCTGCAATGGTACTTCAAACACACAAGTAAATGCCATCGTAAGCTCCATACAAAAAGTTGTAAGCCGCGAGTTAAAAGATAAGCCATGGCACATTGAAGGTACAGACAATGCCGAATGGGTGCTAATGGACTATGTTAATGTTGTGGTTCATGTTTTCCAAAAGCATGTTAGAGAGTATTACGATATTGAAGGACTATGGGGAGATGCAAAAGTAACTGCAATCTCAAACTAGACGTTACAATTTCAAGAGATTTTCAAAGCTTGAGAGTTACAAACACAATTTGAACACTCAATAGCAAAGAGATATAATGCCCAAAAGGGTTGAATAAAAAAATTAATGGCAAAAGAAAACAAGAACAATACAAGCCCAAAAAAACCTAAATTCAGTTCATACTGGATTTACGGAGCTATTTTAGTTATAATTATTGGTATGCAACTTTTCTCCGGAGGTAGCGGATGGCAAACTCCTCCTGATATTACTCCTGCAAAATTACAGCAGTACTTAAAGGATGGAGACGTTAGCAAAATCCAGATTGTAACTAATACAAGAGAAGCTGAAGTATTTTTAACTAAAGAAGCTCAAGACAAGGACATTCATAAAAGTGCACTTAGCAAAACATTGATTCCTTCTTCTGAGCAGATCCCTCAGTACCAATTAGAGTATGGAGATTTACAGAACTTTGAAAACGATATTAAAAACACAATCAAAGAAAACGATCTTTCTGCTTCTTTGGAATATAAAAAAGAGTCTAATCTCTTCGGAGAGTTGTTATTTTCTATCCTTCCATTTGTAGTAATCATCGGAATTTGGATTTTCTTAATGAAAAGAATGTCTGGTGGTGGTGCTGGAGGTGCTGGAGGTCAAATCTTCAATATCGGAAAATCTAAAGCTCGTTTATTTGACGAAAAAACAGATATCAAAGTAACTTTTAAAGATGTTGCTGGATTAGAAGGTGCGAAAGAAGAAGTTCAAGAAATTGTAGACTTCCTTAAAAACCCTGAGAAATATACATCTCTTGGTGGTAAGATTCCTAAAGGAGCTCTTTTAGTAGGTTCGCCAGGAACTGGTAAAACCTTATTAGCAAAAGCAGTTGCTGGAGAAGCTAAAGTACCTTTCTTTTCTCTTTCTGGTTCTGATTTCGTAGAAATGTTTGTTGGAGTTGGAGCATCTAGAGTTCGTGACTTATTTAAACAAGCTAAAGATAAATCTCCTGCTATCATTTTTATTGATGAGATTGATGCCATTGGTAGAGCTAGAGGTAAAAATAATATGACAGGAAGTAATGATGAGCGTGAAAACACACTTAATCAATTACTAACAGAAATGGATGGTTTTGGTACCAATACAAATGTAATTGTATTAGCCGCTACCAACAGAGCAGATATTTTAGACAAAGCGTTAATGCGTGCTGGTCGTTTTGACCGTCAGATATATGTTGACTTACCAGACGTTAGAGAACGTAAAGAAATCTTTGAAGTTCATTTACGTCCTATAAAAACTGCTGAAGCTTTAGATGCTGATTTCTTAGCGAAGCAAACACCAGGTTTTTCTGGAGCAGATATTGCCAATGTTTGTAATGAAGCTGCATTAATTGCTGCTAGAAACGGTAAGAAAGCAGTTGATAAACAATCTTTCTTAGATGCTGTAGATAGAATTGTAGGAGGATTAGAGAAAAAGAATAAGATTATAACTCCTAATGAAAAGAAAACTATTGCATTCCACGAAGCTGGACATGCTACAGTTAGTTGGATGCTAGAGCATGCAGCTCCTCTTGTAAAGGTTACTATTGTTCCTAGAGGACAAAGTTTAGGAGCAGCTTGGTATTTACCTGAAGAACGTTTAATTGTTCACCCTGAGCAAATGGCAGACGAAATGTGTGCTGCTTTAGGAGGTAGAGCTGCAGAAAAAGTTATGTTCGATAGAATTTCTACTGGAGCACTTAGTGATCTTGAGAAAGTAACCAAACAAGCTAGAGCAATGGTTACTATATATGGATTGAATGAGAAAATTGGAAACTTGACATACTATGATTCAAGCGGACAAACAGACTATAATTTCTCGAAACCATATAGTGAGGAAACAGCTCAACTTATAGATAAAGAGATTTCTAAAATTATAGAAGCCCAATATATAAGAGCTATCAAACTACTAGAAGACAACAAAGATAAACTTACAGAGCTTGCGGAACACCTTCTTGAAAAAGAGGTTATCTTTAAAGATGATCTAGAAAGAATTTTCGGCAAGAGACCTTTTGCTAAAGATGTTGAGGCAGCAGCGGCAGAAGAAAAATTATTAGATAAATAATAAACAACGGGGGTAATTATAAAATTTACCCCCGTTTTCTACGTTATACTTAATAATTTCATACTTTTATATTAAGGTATTGCATTAATTAAAATATTAACTGCCCCCATTAAATTAATAATGAGCTTATTTAAAAAACTTTTCGGATCTAAACAAAAAAAGGAAGTTTCTGGTAAAGGAACTGGTCAAAGGGGAGAGTTCATGCCCGAGATCAAGCTTCCTACAGATGAAAAATTTACTATCAATTTCAAGAAAAATGGAGGTAAATTTCTGTATTGTGATTCCCTTGAAGAAATACATAATAGCTTTAAAAATATTCTTGCTGAAAATAACTGGTCTCCAGAAGATGTATGTTGCATCGATTCTAAAGTTAGCAATGTCTTCAATCAATTTAATTTCAGTAAAAACAGTAATTGTCAAGGTGCCACATTACTATTATCCCCATGTGAAAATCTAGTAGCAGATAACGGTGCTATTCTTATCTCTTCCAATCAGATAAAAGAAAGTAAGCTAAACGAGTTGCCAGATAATTTTATAATATTCGCAACTACTAGTCAGCTTGTAGACACTATTGGAGAAGGGTTGAGAGGAATTAAAAATAATAACAAGAATCAAATTCCAACCAATATCACTACTATAAAACACTTCAGCATTAAAGAAGAAAATGATTTTCTTACCTACGGAAGTAGTTCAAAAAACTTATATTTGCTCCTTCTGGAGGATCTATAAGATCTACATAACAGAAAACAGTATAAATTTAAACCCATCTATGTGAAAGAACTTTTAAAACGTGTCTTAACAGGTATTCTTTATGTTTTTTTACTTCTGTCAGCGGTATTTCTAAGTCATGATGCTTTTGACTTCCTCTTTCTTATTTTTGGATTAACATGCATATATGAATTCAAAAAAATAATAAGACTAAGAGGCTATGCTATATTCTTAGTTTTCTTAGGTGTTTGGTGGGTCTTCATATACCTTCTAGGCGTGTTAGAACAACAAAATATACTTAGAATAATATTTTTAATTCTATGTATCACTGTGAATCTATCATTAGTTGCTAGATTATACTCAAAAGAAAAGCTTAACTACACAAATACTCAGAAATTTATAATTACACTATTCTATATTGGTGGAGGTTGTATCTTTTTAACGATGATTCCTTATCGTGCTGAACATTTTGTAGAATCCTTAATAGTTGGTATTTTTATACTGATCTGGGTGAACGATTCTTTTGCCTACCTCGTAGGAAAAAGTATTGGAAAACATAAACTTTTTCCAAGCGTGTCACCAAAGAAAACAGTTGAAGGTTTTATTGGTGGGCTTATATTTGCTTTAGGCGCAGCATATATATTATTTATATACAGCGGAGAACTCAATCTAGTACAATGGATGGTTTTAGCGCTTGTAGTAGTCGTTACTGGCTCTGTTGGTGACTTAGTAGAATCTAAATTTAAACGTTTAGCAGGAGTAAAAGATAGCGGTGCAATTTTACCAGGTCATGGTGGACTTCTAGACAGACTTGACAGCTTAATCTTTGCTGCTCCATTTGCATATTTAACACTTCAAATTTTTAATTATGTTTCATAAAGAGGGTCATAAAATAATAGCTATCACCTTTATTCTTATAGCTGCGGGAATCATTATATCCCAATTTTATATCGACATCTATTGGTTAAAAACAATAATCCAAGTAGCATTACTCCTTGTTCTTGTTTTAATACTACAATTTTTCAGAAACCCTACACGTCTTACAGAAATTAGCGATGAGAATATCATAGCTCCTGTAGATGGTAAAGTTGTTGTTATCGAAGAAGTATTCGAAAAAGAATATTTTAAAGATAAACGTATTCAGGTTTCTATATTTATGTCTCCAATCAACGTACACGTTACGCGCTACGCATTAAGCGGAAAGATTAAATTTAGTAAATATCATCCTGGTAAATTCTTAGTCGCTTGGCATCCTAAAGCCTCTGAAGAGAACGAAAGAACTACTGTTGTAATCAACAATCCTTCTTATGGTGAAATTCTATACAGACAAATTGCTGGAGCCCTAGCAAAGCGTATTGTAAATTATGCCAAAGAAGGTGACGAAGTTATTCAGGGAACTGATGCTGGGTTTATAAAATTTGGCTCTAGAGTAGATTTATTTCTACCATTAGGTACAGATATCAAAGTGGCGCTCAATGATAAAGTTAAAGGAGGCATTGATATAATTGCAAAATAAAAATGAATTCTGAAGAACTAAATAAAGAATTTGAAGAAGCTGTTGACCGAGTAAATAACTATGAGAGTTTATTTCCGGCTGACTTTCTCTTACGTCTTTATGCCTACTATAAAAAAGCAACCCATAATAGTGAGCCGCCAAGCAGCAAACGATCTATTATAAATGCTTTTAAAGCAAATGCTTTGTTCCAAGCAAGAGGAATGACTGAAGATGAAGCAAAAGAAAAATATGTAAAACTCGTTAAAGAATATTTTAACTATTAAATATAAAAAAGCCGCAAATTGCGGCTTTTTTATTGAATTCATGTCTGTTAGTTTATTATTTCAAACTAGCCAAGCTCTCTTTTAAGGTTTCTATTTTAGAAAGTGCATCTGCTTCTTTCTGCTTTTCTATTGCAACCACTTTTTCTGGAGCACCAGCAACAAAACGCTCATTAGATAATTTCTTCTGAACAGATTTAAGGAAACCTTCTGTATATTTTAACTCCTCCTCTATTTTCTTAATCTCCTCTTCAACATCTATCGCCCCACTTACCGGAATAAAATACTCATTAGATTTCACACGGAAAGATAAAGCACCATCCACTTTTGAAGAAACATAAGAAAGCTCATCTATATTTCCTAACTTACTTATAATAGTATCAAAAGTATTAGAGACCTCATCATTATTAATAACAGAAAGAGAAATTTCGTTTTTAAAAGCTATATTCTTTTCCTTTCTAATAGTTCTAACCCCCGATATTACCTCAGCAGCAAAATCAAACTCTGCAATAATCTTTTCATCAGCTGTAGTTTCCTCAGGCCATTTTGCAACTATTAAAGCTTCTTCTGGCGTACGCTCTGCCATTAATTGCCATATTTCTTCTGACAAGAATGGCATAAAAGGATGTAGAAGCTTTAAATTCTCTTCAAACAATACAATTACATCATTATACGTCTTAGCATCAATAGGCTGTTGGTATGCTGGTTTTACCATTTCTAAAAACCAAGAACAAAAATCATCCCACACCAATTTATAAGTCGCCATTAAAGCATCAGAAATTCTATATTTAGAGAATTGCTCTTCTATATTTTTTAAGCTATCCTGAAACTTGTTTTTATACCAAGTAATAGCTGTAGCTGCATATTCTGGCTGCTCTATGTCTGCTACCTCCCATCCTTTTACTAAACGGAAAGCATTCCACACCTTATTGGCAAAGTTTTTTCCTTGCTGACATAGACTTTCATCAAATAATAAGTCGTTTCCAGCAGCAGAGCTCAATAATAATCCTACACGAACACCATCTGCTCCAAACTCTTCAATAAGCTTTAACGCATCAGGTGAATTTCCTAACGACTTCGACATCTTTCTACGTTGCTTATCTCGAACCAATCCTGTTAGATACACATTATTAAATGGCTTCTGATCACGGAATTCATACCCTGCAAAAATCATTCTTGCCACCCAAAAGAATAAAATATCTGGCCCCGTTACCAAATCGTTGGTTGGGTAATAATATTCTATCTCTTTATTCTCTGGCTCCATAATACCATTAAAGACACTTATTGGCCATAACCATGAAGAAAACCACGTATCTAAAGAATCTTCATCTTGTTTTAAATCGGAAACCGTAAGACTAGCATTTCCAGATTTTTCTTTTGCTCTTTCTAGCGCTTCCTCTATACTTTCTCCAACTACAAAATCATTTTCTCCATCTCCATAATAGTAAGCTGGGATTTGATGTCCCCACCATAATTGACGAGAGATATTCCAATCACGGATATTCTCCAACCAATGACGGTACGTATTTTCAAACTTAGAAGGGAATAATTTAATTTCCTTATCAGTTAACACAGCATCAATTGCTGGCTTAACTAAATCTTCCATTTTTAAGAACCACTGATCAGAAAGCCTAGGCTCAATAACAGCCTTTGTTCTTTCAGAGGTTCCTACTTTATTGATATGAGTTTCTGTTTTCACTAAAAACCCTTTTTCCTCTAATTCTTTAGAGATTTCTTTTCTTACAACAAATCGATCTTTGCCTTGGTAATGTAGTCCATTACTATTTAAAGTAGCGTCGTCATTAAAAATATCGATTACTTCAAGCTTATGTTTATCTCCAAGATTTTTATCATTCTCATCGTGTGCAGGCGTCACTTTTAAACAACCTGTACCGAACTCAACATCTACATATTCATCTTGAATAATAGGAATTGTACGATCTGTTAACGGAACGATTGCCTTCTTACCTTTTAAATGCTGGTAACGTTCATCATTAGGATTAATACAAATAGCAGTATCCCCAAGAATAGTCTCTGGTCTTGTAGTTGCAATAGTTACTTTCTCATCACTTCCTTCGATTGCATATTCTAAATAATAAAGTAATCCTTGGCGTTCTTCATAAATCACTTCCTCATCAGAAAGTGTTGTTTTAGCCTCAGGATCCCAATTTACCATTCTATAACCACGGTAAATCATTCCTTTATCATGTAAATCAACAAAAGTTTTAATTACAGACGCTGACATATCGTCATCCATAGTAAACTTAGTACGATCCCAATCACAAGAACATCCTAATTTTTTTAATTGATCTAGAATTACACCACCATACTCATCTGTCCAATCCCAAGCGTGTTTTAAAAACTCATCTCTCGTAAGGTCGTCTTTACTGATCCCCTGCTCCTTTAGTTTCGCAACTACTTTTGCTTCAGTAGCGATAGAGGCATGGTCTGTTCCAGGCACCCAACAAGCGTTCAAGCCTTTTAAACGGGCTTTTCTAATTAACACATCCTGAATAGTATTATTCAACATATGCCCCATATGTAATATTCCTGTGACGTTTGGTGGCGGAATTACAATGGTATATGGTTCTCTTTCATCTGGCACAGAACGAAAATAACCGTTCTCAGACCAGTAGTCATACCACTTGTTCTCAACCGATTTGGCATCATATTTAGATGGAATATTCATATTTTGGAACACTTTTTGGATTAAGACTGCAAAAGTAACTATATCCGCAAGATTATAAAAGACAATCGATAAATTTTGCTGGTTACTTAAAAGTAGTTAAATTTGATGTTCACTTAAATCTGAAAAATGATGAAAAAATTAATTATGCTTTTATTTGTCGGAGTTATAGGCTTTGCAGCTACAGCTCAAGACAAAACGGCTAAAATAGAATTTAAACAAGATGTGATCGACTACGGTGAGATCGCTAAAGGGAGTGATGGTGTACGTGTATTTGAATTCACTAATACTGGAGCTGTGCCTTTAGTTGTTACTAATGTTAGATCTAGTTGTGGATGTACAATCCCTAAAAAACCTAAAGGACCTGTAGCTCCTGGAGAAACTGGAGTAATTGAGGTTAAATATGACACAAACCGTGTTGGACCAATTAGAAAAACTATTACAGTAGAATCTAATGCTGCAACACCTACTGTAGCTGTTAAGATTAAAGGAACTGTACTTGCTAATAGCTCGGGAAAATAATTTAAACTTTTAGTTTAACTATTACAAAAGCGATTTCAGAAATTGAAATCGCTTTTTTTTATGCTTACTTCAATAATTACAGCACCTTCATTAACTGAAAAGCAAACTTCAACTCTGACCCGTTTCTATCTACCGTTACAATTACTTTTTTCCCTACTTTTTCATTTATCATCTCACTCACCTCTTGCAAAGAATACTCATGCACTTCTCTATTATTAACCTTCATAATCACATCCCCTGGGCGTAAACCTACAATCTCAGCTGGACTTCCCGCTCGTAATTCTGCAATCTCTAAAGCTGGGTGAAGTTTAAAATCATACTCCCCATGTAAATAGATTTTCTTTCCATTATCAGCAAGGTTGTTAGCTTCATTAACCATAGCTTTCACCATTCTTAGTCCGTTATGCTGCAACTCAATTCCACTCATATTATATTTAAAAGGATCTTTAAAATTTCCGTTTTTCTTAAAAGTTATCCTTCCTCCGGGATAATCTAAAACTAAATCAAACCGCCTTAGTATTTCGGAACCTATAGATCCATTTCTATCTCTCAATGAAGTGAGATATTTCAATGCTGTAGCATCAGGATAAGCGACTTTAGCTTCTTTTAGCTGAAAATCGCCCAAAGAAAACCGCTGAATTCTAGCTCGCTTGCCATGTATTTTTCCACTGAGACCAAACCCTAAGAAATCATCGAAAAATTTAAGAGGTCCTGAAATTTCTTTTTCCGTATTTTGAAAGAGCCAAATAGCATCGCAACTACCGGTATCTAAAAGTAATTTTACTTTCTTTTTATCCAAAGAAGTAAATTGTTTTATATCTGCATACACATAAGCTTTACTATCTTCAAGCTCTAAAGGCAGAGTTTCACACTTTCTACAGTTTTTATAATTATAAGAATCGACATTACTAAACTTAATTTTTTCTGAAGAATAATCAATTTCAACAATAAAATTTTTCAGTAAATCGTAACCAATAATACCATGCACCTTATAACCTATCCGAGGCGAAAAATTTATATTACTATCAGATATAAGATAAAAGTCCTGACTATAATTAAATACATTTCCTAGCTTAAAAGTATTGCCTTCAGAATGAAGTGCTTTTATAGGATCACCGTCTCCTAACCCACGAATGTGGATTTCCTTGGTGTTTTTAATCTGTATAGAATCCTCTGGAGTAATATTGAAGAGAATTGGCTTGTTAACTCCAGTATCTAGAATAAATGAGAGTTCCACACCATTTACTTCTATGGGCAATACGATAAGATTATTTACAAAGTCAAATCTTATTTTTTCGAACTTCTCATTCTCTTTCAAAGAGAAGTTACCTTGACCATAAGATATAAAGCAAACGATGAATATTGATAAAACAAAACTATGTTTTAACCTTTTCATCTCCCTAAATTTGTTGTATTCTTATAAATTTAATAAAAAAAACGTTTCCCTTCATTAAATTTAACATGTAACACTCTTAAGAAGAACCTTCTGTTTATAAGGAATTATAAAATATATTTCGCAAATTTGCAGCACATAAAATTTGAGATATGCCAACAATTTCTGAGAAAGGTATTAAAATGCCTGAGTCCCCAATAAGAAAGCTAGTTCCCTTTGCAGAAGATGCTAAGAAAAGAGGAGTAAATGTATTTCACTTAAATATTGGACAACCCGATATTAAAACCCCACAAGTAGCTCTTGATGCTGTTAAAAATAACACACTAGAAATACTTGAATATAGTAGAAGTGAAGGTTCTGAAGAATATAGAACAAAATTAGCTAATTATTACGGCGGAAGAGATATCGATGTAAATCCGAACGAGATAATTATTACTACTGGAGGCTCGGAAGCACTTATGTTTACCATGGGTACGATTACCGATATTGATGATGAAATTATTATTCCTGAACCATTTTATGCCAATTATAATGGTTTTGCAACTGCTTCTGGCGTGAAAGTTGTCCCTGTGGAGTCTAAAATTGACAATAACTTTGCTTTGCCTCCAATCGAGGATTTCGAAAAGCTTATCACTCTAAAAACAAAAGCTATTCTAATTTGCAACCCAGGGAATCCAACTGGATATCTTTATACTAAAGAAGAGATTCAAAAATTAGCAGCAATTGTAAAAAAACACGATTTGTTTTTAATTGCTGATGAAGTATATCGTGAGTTTGCATATGACGGTGCAGAGCATTATTCTATATTACAAGTAGAAGGATTAGAAAAAAATGCAATTGTAGTCGATTCTGTTTCTAAACGCTACAGTATGTGTGGCGCACGTATTGGTTGTATGATTTCTAGAAATAAAGAAGTTATGACTACAGCATTAAAATTTGCACAAGCAAGGTTGTCACCTCCTTCTTTTGCTTTAATTGCTAGTGAGGCTGCTTTAGATACACCTCAAAGTTATTTTGATGAAGTAATTGAAGAATATGTAGAGAGAAGAGATCTTTTGATTTCTGAACTTAATAAGATCGAAGGTGTTACTGTAGCAAAACCACAAGGAGCTTTTTACTGTATCGCTCAGTTACCTGTGGAAAATTCTGATGACTTTGCACAGTGGCTTTTAGAAGATTTCCAATTGGACGGAGAAACTGTAATGGTAGCTCCTGCAGCTGGCTTCTACTCTACTCCTGGAATTGGAAAAGATCAGGTTCGTATTGCTTATGTACTAAAGAAAGAAAATCTAATTAAAGCAGTTTCTATCCTTAAAGAAGCTTTAAAGCAATACAATGCATAAAGAAAATACCATTGCTCACAACATTTCATTAAAACCATACAATACATTTGGAATAGATGTAGATGCAAAAAATTTTATTACTGTCTCCTCTGTTAGTAAGCTTAAGGAAGTACTCTCCTTAGAAGAGTATCCTGAGAAATTTATTTTAGGAGGAGGCAGTAATATGCTTCTAACTAAAAATGTTGAAGCATTGGTAATTCAGCTTAATCTTAGAGGAAAGGAAATTCTTGAAAAAGATGAGGATTACACTTATATAAAAGTACAAGCAGGCGAGAATTGGCATGAATTTGTTTTATGGGCAATAGATAATAATTTAGGAGGGATTGAAAATCTATCTTTGATTCCTGGGAATGTTGGCACTGCTCCAATACAAAATATTGGAGCGTATGGAGTAGAACTTAAAGACGTCTTTTATTCATGCGAAGCATTAAACACAAAAACGTTAGAAACCAAAGTTTTCTCTAAAGAAGCATGCGAATTTGGCTATCGAGATTCTTACTTCAAAAACAACAAAGGATTATATATTATTACGTCTGTTACTTTTAAATTGAAATCGGAACCTAAAAATATAAATATCTCTTATGGAGCGATTGAAAGTGAGCTTGAGAAGCAAAATATTACGACTCCCTCTATTAAAGATGTTTCTGATGCTGTTATTAGCATCCGTAAAAGTAAACTTCCAGACCCTAAAGAGTTAGGAAATAGCGGTAGTTTTTTTAAAAATCCGATTATTAGTGATGCAGATTTTAAGGAACTTCAACAAAAGAATCCTGCTGTTCCGCATTATATAGTTTCTTCTTCTGAAATAAAAATTCCTGCAGGTTGGTTAATTGAGCAATGTGGCTTTAAAGGAAAAAGATTTGGAGATGCTGGAGTTCATAAAAACCAAGCACTTGTTCTTGTTAATTACGGAAATGCAACAGGAGAGGAAATATGGAATCTAGCTCTTAAAATACAAAAGAACGTTAAAGAAAAATTCGGTATCACTATTGAACCCGAAGTTAATATTTATTAATTGCCATCTATAAAATATACGTACATGTGTATTTTATCGTTTTAATTAATAAATTTGAGCCCCATAGATTTTTAAGATATAACTTCTGTGGAAATCTTTATTATATGTTACAAGCATAAATTTACATGAGTCAACTTCTTGAAAAAAATATAATTACACTTCTAAATGAAGGAGATGAAAAAGGCATGTCTCTTTTATATGAGTATTATGGTGATACTCTTTTTGGAGTTGCGCTTAAGATCACTAAAGACGAGGATTTAGCCAAAGATGTTCTTCAGATAAGCTTGATGAAAATCTGGAAAAAAATTGACACTTACGACGCTAAAAAGTCAAAACTTTTTACATGGATGTTTCGAATTACTCGAAATACAGCAATCGATAAAATAAGAAGTGTAAATTTAAAAGGCAATCAGGAAATCCAAATCGAAGTTTCAGACGTATATAATTTAGGAGTTGAAAGTGTAAACCCAGACCATATTGATATTAAAAAGCATTTAAGTACGCTCGACGATAAATATCAAATAGTAATGGAAGCCTTATTCTTCCAAGGCATGACTCAGCAAGAAGCCAGCGAAGCATTAGACATCCCTCTAGGAACTATCAAATCCCGACTCAAAATTGGACTTAGAGAGTTAAGACGAATCTATGATCCTGCTATAATAGCTATTTTGTTTTATTTGATAATTCAGTAAAGCCATGAAAGACGAGATAAAAATATTTTTAGAAAGTGATTTGTTAGAACGCTACATGATAGGCGAAACAACTCATGAAGAAGAAGTTCGTGTTGAACATTATCTTGACACGTACCCAGAAGTACAACAAGAATACGAAGTACTCCAAGAAAATTTGGAACTCTACGCTAAGGCACATGCTAAACAAGCTCCTATCAGCGTAAAAGAGGATGTACTGGCTCAATTAAAATCTGAGACAAAAGAACTCAACGCGCCAAAGAAAGGAATTCCTTGGTATTTTGTAGCTGCTTGTATTACTACTTTCCTCTTTGGAGCCACTACAATTACTCTTTGGAAGCAAAACAAATTATTATCAAACGAGAAAAGTACAATTGCAACTCAAATTGATAACCTTAAAAGCGATATCATAAATACTAACTCCAAGTTGGAAAATATGAAAAGTAAATATGCTGTTCTTAATGACCCTGAAACACGTAAATATGTGATTTATGGTAATGAACGTGCAAAGAACTTAAGATCTGTAGCATATATAAATCCTAAAGAAAAAATTTCGGCCATCAATGTATTATCAATGCCAAAACTCCCAGAAGATAAAGAGTTTAAAATGTGGGCAGAGGTAAATGGAGAAATGGTAAGCTTAGGTGTTTTAGAAAAGGCTGACAGAAAATTAATGTCATTACCATTTCAAGACAATGCATCTAACTATAAAATAACTATAGAATCTAAAGGAAATAATGATTTTGCCTCTATAGATAGTGAGGTTGCTAATATTAAAATTGAAGAAGAAGAATAGCATAAAGCACATATAAAAATTGATAAACCCCTTAACTAAAACTTAAGGGGTTTTATTTTTAAGATAGCTTTATACCTATTTATACTGATGTTTTGTACCTTTGTAGTGACTTTTTCGAGGTGAGATGAAATGTTCGTAAACCTCATACGTCTAACTACATAAAGAAAGTAACAAGAAATGAAACTTTTATTAATTAGTATTGTATTATTAGGTTTAGCTTTTGCTGGAATTGCAATTAAAATCTGGGGTAAAAAAGATGGTAAATTTGCTGGAACATGCGCTAGTCAATCGCCATTTTTAAACACAGAAGGAGAAGCGTGTAGCTTTTGCGGAAAAATGCCAGATGAGCAAGATTGTAAAGCTGAAAATAAGCAAAAGTAAATTCTAGCTCCCATTATATTTAGATCTTTTGATTGATTCTTCTTAAGAATTTTGTTGTATCCTTCTTATTACCATTATCAATTTATTATCTTTATTAGGAACGAAAAATAAAATTGTATTGCAAGAAACAACCAAACACATCCAAGAATATATTAATCATGCGAAAGAAGGTGATCAGAAATCATTTAGCTTTCTCTTAAATAAATTCTGGGTAGATGTTTATAGCTTTCAATTATTGCGTACAAGAAATGAAAATGAAGCTGAGGATATTACTATCAGAACTTTCTCTAAAGCCTTTGATAAAATAAATACGTATAATGAGGACTATGAATTTAAAACATGGCTCATTACAATCTCCAAGAATGTACATATAGATTTAGTTCGAAAGAAAAAATCTGAACTGTCGCATAAAGCTTTTCAACAGGAAGAAAACAATATTTATAATCTTGCTGATGATACTCCTACTGCAGAAGACAATTTAATTACAGAGCAAAATCTTGCCACCCTACTTCAGCACATAAAAAAACTAAAACCTCATTATCAACAAGTAATAAACTTAAGATATTTTCAAGAACTGTCTTATGCTGAAATTGCTAAAGAATTAAATGAGCCACTGAATAATGTAAAAGTAAAACTCTTAAGAGCTAAAAAATTACTTGCTGAAATAATACATCAGAAAAAGAAATAATATTTTATTATTTTCACCCCGAAATAATCAGTAAGCAACCAAATTACCAACTTGAAAGACTTTCTTAAAAAACTAGGTCCAGGACTGTTATTTGCTGGAGCCGCTATTGGTGTATCACATTTAGTACAATCCACACGCGCCGGAGCAGATTACGGCTACGGATTATTATGGGCACTTCTATTAGCTCATCTTTTTAAATATCCATTCTTTCAATACGGACCTCGTTATGCAATGGCTACTGGAGAAAGCCTTTTAGATGGCTATAAAAAACTTGGCAAAGGTGTATTGTATATCTACTTTATACTGAATCTAGCCACTATGTTTACTATCCAAACAGCAGTAACCATTGTAACAGCTGGATTAGCTTCTAACTTATTTGGTATTTCTGCCGACCCGATATTATGGAGCATCGTCATTACAATTATCTGTATTACCATTTTAATTTTAGGGAAGTACAAGCTCCTAGACAACCTTATGAAGGTTATAATTACGATGCTCACAATTTGTACACTAACTGCGATAATTTTAGCAGTAACAAGAACTACAGAAACTATAGATTTCACTCAAATATTACCTACAGAAGCTACAGGCTTGGCATTTGTAATTGCCTTTATGGGATGGATGCCCGCTCCTTTAGATATTTCTGTTTGGCATTCTTTATGGGCTATCGAGAAAAAGAAAACTTTAAAATCTTATAAAACAAAGCGATCCATTACTGATTTTAATATTGGGTATTTAAGCACTATAATTCTAGGCGTATTCTTTCTTAGTCTTGGCGCTTTAGTAATGCATCAAACGGAAGAGCAGTTTAGTAGTGGAGCAACGCAATTCGCTTTTCAGTTTATAAATATGTACACCGAAACTTTAGGGCCTTCAACCTATTATATTATTGCAATTGCTGCTTTTACTGCCATGTTTAGCACTACACTAACTACATTAGATGCTTCTCCACGAGCTATGACAAAAAGTACAGCGCTTTTATTTAATATTAAAGGGAAGCATGTTTCTATAAGCTGGATTATTATTCTTGCTATCGGGACAATTTGCATATTGCTTTTTTTAATGTCTGAAATGAAAACACTAATAGATATTGCCACTATTTTATCTTTTGTCACTGCTCCATTTTACGCAATTATAAACTACAAATTAGTAACCTCTAAACATATGCCTAAAAAATGGAGACCAAGCAAAGGCATGCACTTTTTAAGCTGGGCTGGAATTGCTTTTTTAGTAGGTTTTTCTATTTGGTATCTTACCACACTCTAAAAACAAATCCCCTATTCATAATTAAATTATGATCACTTAATTTTCAAACTTAACTTCGTATCTTTGTCATCTAAAATTTCGATATGAGTGTAGATACTGAAAGTAGCATTGCTCCTCCTAAAAAAGGAAAACCAAAATGGTTACGAGTAAAGTTACCGACTGGAAAGAAATATACAGAGTTAAGAGGTTTAGTTGATAAATATAACCTTCATACTATTTGCACCTCCGGTAGTTGCCCTAATATGGGAGAATGCTGGGGTGAAGGAACTGCAACTTTTATGATCCTAGGTAATGTTTGTACAAGGTCATGTGGTTTCTGTGGTGTGAAAACAGGAAGACCAGATACTATTGATTGGGAAGAGCCTGAAAAAGTAGCTCGTTCTATCAAGATAATGAGCATAAAGCATGCTGTTATTACTTCTGTAGACCGTGACGATTTAAAAGACATGGGATCTATTATATGGGCAGAAACTGTTAAATCTATCCGTAGAATGAATCCTACTACCACTCTAGAAACGCTAATTCCAGACTTTCAAGGAGTAGAACGTAATATAGATCGAATTGTAGAAGTAGCTCCAGAAGTTGTTTCTCATAACATGGAAACTGTTAGAAGATTAACTCGTGAGGTTCGTATACAAGCTAAATACGACCGTAGTCTTGCTGTTTTAAAATACTTAAAAGATCAAGGAATTAATAGAACTAAGTCGGGAATAATGCTTGGTCTTGGTGAAAAAGAAGATGAAGTCATCGAAACATTACACGATCTAAGAAATGCCAATGTAGATGTAGTAACTATAGGTCAGTATTTACAGCCTTCAAAAAAGCATTTACCTGTAAAACAGTTTATTACTCCAGATCAATTTAAAAAATACGAAGAAATTGGTTTAGACTTAGGATTCAGACACGTAGAGAGTGGAGCTTTGGTAAGATCTTCTTATAAGGCGCATAAACACCTTGAATAAATAATTCTTAGAGACAATATTTTCAAAGAATTTATCTGAAACATTTTCAATCTAAAATAAGATGTAAGATTAGATTTAAGAGATCAATCCTTACATGATTATATCGGTAATAACACATTTTATAAAATAATTAAAATTCACTAGATTATATAAATCTTGGAATTTACCCTTTGCAGGGATAGAATAAACAATTTTGGGAAAAACAAGAATTGCCATTAATGGCTTTGGAAGAATAGGACGTACAGTTTTTAGATTACTTTTAGATCATCCAGAATTAGAAGTAGTTGCTATAAACGACCTTGCGGACGCAAGAACTTTAAGCCATTTAATAAAATACGATAGTATTCATGGCGTTTTACACGAAGACGTTCAATACGATAGAGATCATATTATTGTAAACAACACTTCTTTTCCTTTACTGAATTGTAAAACTTTAAATTCTATCAACTGGCAACCATTTAATGTTGATATTGTAATTGAAGCTACTGGAAAATTTAAAACTAGAGATCAGTTACAGCATCATATTATTGGCGGAGCAAAAAAAGTAATCTTATCTGTTCCTCCTGATGATGAGTCTATAAAAATGGTTGTTTTAGGAGTAAATGAAGGTATTCTGGACGGAAGTGAAGACATTATTTCTAATGCTTCTTGTACTACCAACAACGCAGCTCCGATGATAAAGGTTATAAAAGAGCTATGCGGAATTGAGCAGGCTTATATAACCACGGTACACTCCTACACTTCAGACCAAAGTCTTCACGATCAGCCTCACCGCGATTTACGAAGAGCTCGCGCCGCAGGACAATCAATCGTTCCTACAACAACGGGTGCTGCAAAAGCTTTAACAGGTATTTTTCCTGAACTTAGTAAAACCATTGGAGGATGTGGAATTCGTGTTCCCGTTCCAGATGGATCTTTAACAGACATTACATTTAATGTAAGTAAAGAAACTTCTATCGAAGAAGTTAACGAAGCATTTAAAAAAGCTTCAGAAGGTTCATTAAAAAATATCTTGGCATACACAGAAGATCCAATTGTATCTGTAGATATTATCAACAACCCTTATTCTTGTACATTCGATTCCCAAATGACCTCGGTTATTGGTAAAATGATCAAAATAATTGGTTGGTATGATAACGAATACGGATATAGCAGTCGGATTATCGATTTAATTCAACTTATTAAACAGAAATAATTATATTTACTGCATAGCACTTATGTAATTATGCGCTTTGTAGCCCTTTTAATCTTTATACTTACGCTGCCCTATACTATGGCAGCACAAGACAGTATTGTCTTTAAAGACAGTATTGAATCTATAACTAAGCGCGTATACAAACATAAAAATAATGGTGATTATGAGATCGCTTTATCAGAAATTGAAAAAGGACTTCAGATTGCCGCAAGTACTGATAACATTGAGTCTATTGTAGATTTCTACAACCTTTCTGCCCGACTAAATATTCAATATGAGAAACCTATAAACCCTGATATTTATTTAAAAGAAGCTCGAGAAGTTCTAAATTTATATAAATACAATAATGGGAGAGCTCTTACAGCAATTTTAGAAGGTTACTTACACGCTAAGAATAAAGAATCTGATAAAGCATATGCCTCTATAAGTGAATCTTTAGAAGTTTTAGATTACAAAAACACAAGCCTTTTAAATACTGTTCTCTTTTATCAAGGACTTATCTACACTGAATTAGGAGAAACAGGTAAAGCCAAGACTATTTTCCAAAAAATGATCCCTCCAGATCATAAATATGAAAAAGAATATTTATCTGCTGCTACACAACTTACACTAGCAAAAATTTATGCCGATGGTGACAATATTCAAAGTGCAGAAATACTTTTAGATAATGTCTTAAGAACAGCTGCACGACATAATTTCCCAGAAATATTACTCGGCACCAATTTATTAAAGAACCAAATAGCAAGTAACAAAGGAGATTATTACGCCGCTTTACTTTATTACAAAAAGGCGGATAGTATTCGTTTAAAATATTTTGGACCTGATATTGTAAGAAAACAAAATGAAGCAGCATACACAAACGAGGCGAAGTTCTTAAACAATGTAATTGCAAGAATGAGTCAGGATGAGATTGAGCAACAGCAAAAAGTAAATATCTCTAAGTTAACTTCTGTTCTTAGCTCTGCTCTTTTGATAATAATCTCATTATTGACCATTTCATTATATAGAAATAATCAAATAAAATTTAAAACAAACGACCTTCTTTTAAAGAAAAATAAAGAATTACAACTAGCAAAAGAAGAAGCTGAAAGAGCGATGCGCGCTAAAGGTCAGTTTTTATCTACTGTTAGCCATGAATTGAGAACACCATTATATGCCGTTACCGGATTAACACATTTATTGTTAGAAGAAAACCCAAAAGACAGTCAGAAAGAACACCTAAAATCTTTAAAATTTTCTGGTGAATACCTTTTAGACTTTATAAATGACATCCTTCAAATCAATAAAATTGATGCTAATAAATTAATTGCTGAGAAACTGATTTTCGACATCAATAAAACTCTTGAAGATGTTGTTTATTCACTCAAGCAAACAGCAAAAGAGAATAAGAATACCATCATTTTAAATATTGATGAAAACGTTCCTCGAAAATTAATTGGGGATCCATTAAAACTATCTCAAATATTAATTAACCTTGTCGGAAACGCTCTTAAGTTTACTGAAAATGGGAAAGTAATCGTTAATGTAAAACTCATCAGTTCACAACAAGACATCTATAAAGTTCATTTTGAAGTTAATGATGAAGGAATAGGAATTTCTGAGGAAATGCAGAAAAACATATTTGAAAGTTTCTCGCAAGGTTCCATCCAAATAAATAGAAAATATGGAGGAACGGGACTTGGACTAACTATTGTAAGGAGCTTACTAAGCATGTTTGATAGTGATATTAATGTGAAAAGTGAAATCGGAATGGGAAGCTCTTTCTATTTCGATCTAGATTTCTTGTTACCTGAGCCTTCAGAAATTATTGAAGAAGAAACCGAAGAACTAGAAGAAGCTATTCTGAAAGATTTATATTTCTTAGTAGTTGAAGACAATAAAATCAACCAGGTTATCACTAAGAAAATGTTAGCCAAAAAAGGAATCACCTGTGATGTTGCCGACAATGGTTATGACGCAGTTAAACTCGCTAAAGAGAACAACTACGACCTCATCTTAATGGATATCCATATGCCTGGAATTAGCGGCTTGAAAGCTACAGAAGAAATTCGAACTTTTGATCGCGCCATTCCTATAATAGCATTAACCGCACTTACGATAGATGAAAGTACAGACGATTTCTTTGCCGCTGGTTGCAACGATGTAATTACAAAGCCATTTAAACCTGATTTATTCTATAAAATAATAGGGAACTCCATTTTAAAATCTAGTAGCAGAGTTTAATTTTACTTACCAGCAAATGCTAAGATAGAAGCATCAAAGCCTTCCTCATCGTTTACAAATTTAGTTTCAATTGGAAGATAATATACATTTGAAAGATACTTTTCTAGTCTTACAAAATCCTTTTCAGTAGTAAGAATAAAGTCTTTCGCTTTAAACATTTCAATTTCTGAAGTAGAAAAATTATGGTGATCAGGGAATTTATGGTGGTCAAAGCTAATTCCTTGTTCCTTTAAATGAATTAAAAGTGGTTCTGGATTCGCAATTCCAGTTACCAGCGTCACATTTTTGTTTTTTAATTCCTCTAAAAAAATAGACTCCTTATTAGATAGCACTTTTTCTTTGTATGAAATTGTTGCAAAAAACACTTTTTGACTTGCCGCTACCTTCAACTTATTAATAATTTCTGTTTGCCTATTCTTCGATAAATCACTTGGGCATTTTGTTACCACAATGATTTCTGCTCGCTTGGCCTGTCCTTTTAAATCGCGTAAATTACCTGCAGGAAGAAGCAGATCATCAGGATAAAGGTCACCGTACATTGTTAAAAGGATATTTAATCCAGCTTTAACTTTACGATGCTGAAAGGCATCATCCAATATAATTACCTCGGGATTTATAGCTTCCCTCAAACTAAAAATACCATGTTGCCTATCTTCATCTACAGCTACAGTAACACCTTTTAATTTATTATGATATTGAAAAGGTTCATCTCCAATGCCTTCTACAGTAGCCTTATCTGCTGCTAAAACAAAACCTTTGGTTGCTCTTTTATATCCCCTACTTAATATTGCTGTTTTAAATGTATCTTTAAGAAGTTGCGAAACATATTCTGTCATCGGAGTTTTTCCAGTTCCTCCTACACTAAGATTCCCGATGCAAATAACAGGGAACTGATATTCCGCTGATTTGAAAAACTGAATATCAAATAAGTAATTCCGTACAAATATTATAGCTCCATAGATCCATGAGAATGGTAAGAGCAATTTTCTCCATCTTCGCATATAAGCGAAATTAGAATATTTTATCTTTGAAAAAAAATGATCGTATGCTTATTAAAGATGTAATTAATATCATTGAAGAAATAGCACCACTTTCCTATGCGGAAGATTTTGACAATGTTGGCCTATTAGTTGGTGATAAAAATGAAAATCTAACTGGCGTTTTGGTATGTTTAGACACCTTAGAGGCTGTTGTAGATGAAGCTATCGAGAAAAAATGTAATCTTATTGTAAGCTTTCATCCTATTATATTTGGCGGACTAAAAAAGATTACTGGTAAAAATTATGTAGAGCGTGTCGTTCTAAAAGCCATAAAAAACAATATTGCTATTTACTCGCCTCATACCGCTTTAGACAATAGTTTTGTAGGTGTAAATGCTAAAATATGTGATTTCTTAGGGTTAAGAAACAAAAAAGTTCTAATTCCGCAGAAAGACACCATAAAAAAACTAGTCACTTTTGTTCCTAACAAAAATGCAGAAGCGTTACGAAAAGCATTATTCGAAGCAGGAGGAGGTTCTATTGGTAATTATGAAGAATGTAGTTTTAATATTAAAGGCACAGGAAGTTTTAAAGGAAATGAAGCCTCTAACCCTGTTGTTGGCACAAAAGGAACTACTCATTATGAGGAAGAGACTCAAATAGGAATCACTTTTCCGAAGCATAAAGAAGGAGCTTTACTAAAAGCGCTATTCAATAATCACCCCTATGAAGAAGTTGCTTATGAAATAACAAGCCTCGAAAATACCAACCAACATATTGGTATTGGGATGATTGCAGAACTAGAAACTACGCAAAATCCAATAGAATTTCTTAAATTCGTAAAAGAACGTATGCAAACTGGATGTGTAAGACACTCAGAGTTATTAAATAAAAAAATTAAAAAAGTGGCTGTTCTAGGTGGTAGCGGCGCGTTTGCAATACCTAATGCTATTGCTGCTGGTGCTGATATTTATATTACTGGAGACGTGAAATACCACGACTTTTATAAGGCTGAAAATAAGATAATTATAGCAGATATTGGCCATTATGAAACAGAACAATACACAAAAGATCTTTTAGTTGAGTATCTTACGAAAAAAATCACTAATTTTGCAATCGTTTTATCAGTTTGTAATACAAATCCCGTCAAGTATTTATAAGTAATATGGCAAAAAAAATAGAAGCAACAGTAGAAGAAAAGTTAAGAACCTTATACGACTTGCAGCTTATCGATTCTAGAATCGATGAAATTAGAAATGTTCGTGGTGAATTACCTTTAGAGGTAGAAGACCTAGAAGATGAAGTAGAAGGCTTAAGAACACGTATGGATAAACTCAACGGGAGCCTTGAAGAAATAACTCAAGAGATTTCTGCTAAGAAGAATCTAATCGAGGAATCTAAAAGTTCTATTAAGAAATACAACGAGCAACAAAAAAATGTTCGTAATAACAGAGAGTTCAACTCTTTATCTAAAGAGATTGAGTTCCAAGAATTAGAAATTGAATTAGCTGAAAAGCACATTAGAGAATTCAAAGTTCAAATTGAGCAAAAGAAAGAGGTTATCAATCAGTCTAAAGAACGTTTAGCTGAAAGAGAAAGCCACTTAAAGCACAAAAAAGGAGAACTTGATGATATTCTTAAAGAAACTGAAAAAGAAGAAAAAACTTTAATGGACAAGAGTCTTTCTTATGAAGACCTTATCGAGCCAAGACTTCTTTCAGCTTATAAAAGAATTCGCGAGAATGTTAAGAATGGTTTAGCAGTAGTTGCTATCGAGCGTGGAGCTTCTGGAGGATCTTTCTTCACAATCCCACCTCAAGTACAGATGGAAATTGCTTCTCGTAAAAAAATTATTACTGATGAGCACAGTGGTAGAATTTTAGTTGATCCTACACTTGCTGAAGAAGAAAAGCAAAAAATGGAAGCTCTTTTCGCTTCAATTTAAGCTCATAATATTTTCATTAAAAAGCCTCGCATGTGCGAGGCTTTTTTTATGGGATCATTTAAAAATACATTTCCTATTTTTAATATTAGATATAAAGTATAATTATTACCACGCTAGAGGTAAACTCATAATATATATAAAAAATAAAAATTGGCTAGAAAACTACAATCCTTAAAAGAAAAGAAAAAGGAGAAAACCTCTCTTAGAGATTCTTTTGCTGCCTTTAAATATATCCCTAGATTTCTATCAGAAATATGGAAAACGCATAGGTCGATGTATGTCATAAATACCTCCGCAAGACTTCTAAATGCATTTTCTCCAGTAATCTTATTATGGGTTGGAAAACTTATTATAGATGAAATTATTCTCCAAATAAACACTCCAGACAAAGACTACACCCTATTATGGAAATATGTAGCTTTAGAATTAACGGTGGCTATCCTTTCTGACTTAATAAGTAGATTAATTACATTAACAGACAGCTTGCTAGGCGACTTATATGCTAATAAATCTTCGGTTACTATCATAAAAAAAACAAACGAAATTGAAATTAGTCAACTTGAAGACCCAGAATTCTATGACAAATTAGAAAGAGCAAGAACACAGACAACGAGTCGAGTAAACCTCATGTCTAATATCCTGACTCAAGTCCAAAGTATAATCAGCATGATTTCTTTAATTGCTGGTCTTATCTACTTCGAACCTATTCTTATTGTTATTTTAGTGCTCAGTATCATACCTTCTTTTATAAATGAAATTAAATTTAGTTCCCAAAGTTATTCGCTAGCTAGAAGTTGGACTTCCGAACGCAGGGAATTAGATTATTTAAGATATGTTGGAGCGAATGATAAAACAGCTAAAGAGATTAAACTTTTTGGATTAACAGATTATGTGGCCAAAAGATTTAAAGTCCTTTCTGACGAGTATTACCTTTTAAATAAAAACATTGCTTTAAAAAGAAGTACATACGGCGCACTTTTTAATCTCCTTGGTGTATTATCTTACTATGCTGCATTTGTACTTATTATTTATCGTGTTTTAACAGGTGTAATTACTATTGGAGAGCTTACTTTCTTAAGTGGATCCTTTAATAGACTAAGAACTAATCTACAAGGTTTCTTTACAAGATTTACTAGAATCTCGCAAAGTGCATTGTATTTAAAAGACTATTTCGACTTCATTGATTTAAAGATTAAAAAAAGTACAGAGGCAGAAATTCCTTTTCCTGAAGAAATTAAACACGGTTTTACTGTTGAAAATGTAACTTTTAAATATCCAGGAAATACAGAGTATACGCTAAAAGGAATTTCTTTTAAGCTTAAGGCGGGAGAAAAAATGGCTTTTGTTGGTCAGAATGGCGCTGGAAAAACAACCCTAATAAAATTATTTTTACGCTTTTATGAACCTACATCTGGAACTATTTATTTAGATGGGATTGATATTAAAAAATTCAACAAAGATGAATATCAGAAGATATTTGGTGTGATTTTTCAAGATTTCTTTAAATATGAGTTTACAGTAAAAGAAAATATTGCTGTTGGTAAAATCGATGAGATTGAAAATATTGATCGGATAAAGAAAGCTGCGGAACAGAGTTTAGCTTCTGAAGTGGTTAGTGAATTAAAAAAAGGGTTTGATCAGCAGTTAGGAAAACGCTTCAATAAAGGTCAGGAGTTATCTGGTGGACAGTGGCAAAAAATTGCACTTGCAAGAGCATATATGAAAGATGCCGCTGTTTTAATCTTAGATGAGCCAACCTCAGCCCTTGATGCTAAGGCGGAATTTAATGTCTTTGAACGATTTATAGGACTTACTAAAGGAAAGACAAGTATAATTATCTCTCATAGATTTAGCACCGTTAGAATGGCAGACACTATTTTGGTTTTGAAAGACGGAAATGTGTTGGAAATTGGAACACATGAAGCGCTTATGGAAAACAATAAACTTTACTCAGAATTATTCGACTTACAGGCTTCTGGATACAAATAGATTAAGCCTTTTTTGGCACAGTACATAAAGTAAATGCTTTTCCTATATATTCAGGATTCTCAATATTATCTATAATAAAATGAGCTACGTCTGATCTATAAATGCGATCTGTAGGAACACGTCCTTTCTCTAAAGCAACATAACTTACTTCTCTTGAGGTTTCTTCTTTCAAACCTACAGGACGAACAATTGTATATGGTAATGAGCTGTTTCTAACTATATTCTCTTGATTAGTATGATCTTCTATATGCCCTTTTAGGATTGTTTTTACAAATGTTTTACTTAAAAAGCCTAACTGATCGATACTTTCATTCGTTCCTGCAGAACTAACAACCCAAAGGCGGGCTTTACTATTGCTAGCCTCTAATGCGGAAACAATATTTTTAGTGCTTTCGGCACGCACAGAAGAGCATTTTAAACCTGCTGCTCCTACAGCTATTACAACAACATCAAATTTATTATTATTAATAAGGTTCTTCACTGTAATTTCATCCAAAGCATCACCCTTAACCACCTTAACTCCTGTTTCAGGTCGGTTTAATTTCTCTGGAGACCTTACAAAAGCAGTAACATGATGCCCTCCATTCAATGCTAATTTTACTACGTGCTTACCAGTTCTACCAGTAGCGCCAATTACTAGAATTTCCATAGTTATAAAGTTAAGAGAACTTATTGAAAATAAATATTTTGTAATAATTTATTTTAATTCTAAAAGCGTTTAATTTATTTCAGTCGAAACAAAATCTACACCTCTTCAATCATAGAAGTCCCGCTAGAAAAATCTCCTGAAGTCCATTCCCAAACTTCATGAAGTCTTATTTTTCCATTTTTCAATACTTCAGGGGTGGATATACAGCTTCCTGTCCTTATTATATTATTATCATCCACTTGATGGTAACGCATATCTATCTTATTCTCGGCATCTACGATTCCTATCAAATGTCCTTTTATTATACATCCACCATTATATTCAGCAGTAATAATATTCCCTTCTTGTTTATAGTAAAATAATGTTTCATGTGAGGTTTGTCCGTTCTCAGAATTAGCGACTGCTCGAAACACTTTATTATTATAATTCAACCTTTTCATTAACTTGACAATGCTTTTAGAATTGTATTCTCAACCTCAAGGCTATCCCACTTAGACTCGATATCCTTAATTTTCATTACTCCGTCCATTATATTTCTTTGAAAATCTCCTACGCGTAATGCTTCAGAATAAGGAGCTTCAGAAAAAGTAACTCTACTGTATAAAGGCATCCATTTATCAGGATGCTTATCAGAAAAATGCTTTTCAATTTTCTTACGAAGTAAAAAATTTGCGTCTGCAGTTTTCGAACTCATTTCAATAAAATTCCTATAACTTAACTCTGCAATCGCATCGGTATTTGGTTTTCTAGATGCTCCATATTCAGAAAAAATTGTTTTCCAATCATCTCCATATTCGTCCATAAGTTCATTTAATACAGAAATATCTTCAAATCCAGCATTCATCCCTTGTCCGTAGAATGGAACAATTGCATGGGCGGCATCTCCTATCAAGGCCACTTTATCTTCAGAAGACCAAGGCTCACACTTAATCGTTACTAATGCGCTTGTTGGATTCTTAAAAAAATCTTTCATAAGATCTGGAATCACTTCCATAGTATCTTCAAAATGATTTCTAAAAAAAGAATCCAATTTACTCTTTGTATCTAATCCTTCAAAAGAATTCTCTCCTTCTAAAGGCATAAACAATGTACAAGTAAAACTACCATCCAAATTAGGCAAAGCAATAAGCATAAACTCCCCTCTAGGCCAAATGTGCAGCGAATTACTATTTAATTTATGAGAGCCATCTTTATTAGCAGGAATACTAAGTTCTTTATAGCCTGTTTTTAAGAAATCCTGACTATAATTAAACATGCTACGACGTTGCATTTTATGGCGGATTCTAGAGAAAGCGCCATCTGCTCCAAAAACAATATCATATTGATGCGGTGTCCACTCCCCTTTTTCAGAATCTCCAGTATATATTATTGCTTCCTCCAACGAGACATCCCATACTTTAGATTCAAAAATAAAATTCACGCCAGCTTCTTCTGCTAAATCGATCATTTTCTTATTTAAAACCCCTCTAGAAATCGAATAAATAGCCTCCCCTTCTTTACCATAATGCTGAAAATAAACCGGTTTTCCTGGGGTGTGAATTGCTCTTTTATCCATAGGAATAGAAATCTCTTTTATCGGCTGATCGATTCCTATATTTTCCAAAGCTTTCCAACCTCTCGTAGACATCGCCAAATTTATAGACCTTCCAGAAAACTCCATGGTCCTAATATCTGGACGTCTATCGAAAACATCTACATGATGACCTCTTTTTCTTAAATAAATTGCTAATAAACTTCCTACGAGTCCGCTACCGGTAATCGCTATTTTTTTTGGCGTTTGCATGAGGATATAAATATAAAAGTCCCGCTTATGCGGGATTCTTTACAAAGTTAACAAATTATCCTGTTTTATTAACCTATGTCAACCTTATCAATACCTTTCTATCACTATATTTGAGTAAGAACATGAAAATTAGAACATATGAAATCGAATCAACCGCTATTAGCGTCTTATAATTTAGGAAATATAACATTAAAGAATAGTATTGTGATGGCTCCTATGACTCGCTCTAGAGCAGATAATAAAGAGAATGCTCCTACAGATATGATCGCAGAATATTATGAACAAAGAGCTGGCGCTGGTTTAATTATTTCTGAAGGAACACAAGTATCTAAAGAAGCTGTGGGATATATAAATACTCCAGGGATATATTCTAAGGCACAAGTTGAAGGCTGGAAAAAGGTAACCAAAGCTGTGCATAATAAAGAAGGAAAAATATTTGCTCAACTCTGGCATGTAGGAAGAATATCGCATCCTTATTTTCATAACGGAGAACTCCCACTTGCTCCTAGCCCAATAAACCCTAATGAGAAAGTATTTACGCCAAATGGTTTTGAAGAGACTGTTACTCCCAAAGAAATGACAGTTGAGGATATTAAAAGAACTATTAGCGATTTTAAAAAGGCAGCAATAAATGCTAAAGAGGCTGGTTTTGACGGGGTAGAAATACACTCCTCAAACGGATATCTTTTCCATCAATTCTTTAACAACAGTTCTAATAAAAGAACTGATGATTACGGAGGAACAATTGTAAACAAAACGAGGTTCTTTTTTGATGTATTAGATGAAATAAAACAAGTGTTTCCAGAAAATAAAATTGGAGTTCGACTAAATCCTTCTTTACATGGTGTTTTTGGAATGACAGCAGACGAAGAAACTATTCCAACTTTTGATTATATCGTTGAAAGGCTTAACGATTATAATTTAGCTTACTTACACCTTTCTGAACCCTTTACAGATGTATCTGAAGTTCCATTTTTAGTGAAAGAAATTGCAAAGCATTATAGACCACTTTATAGCGGAACACTAATGATTAATACCAATTTTAATCAAGAAAGAGGAAATGAAATTTTAGAAGAAGGGGATGCAGATCTTGTAGCGTTTGGAAAACCTTTTATTTCCAATCCAGATCTTCCTGAGCGTTTTGCTCTAAATGCTCCAATAGCAGAATGGGATCAAGATACATTTTATGTTCCTGGAGCTAAAGGATACATAGATTACCCCACTTACAGAGAGTCTCAAGAGTCTAAAAATAGCTAATGTTATAAAAATTTCGTATCTTATAATGGAATAATTATTTAACCCCCAGCTTTTTGGGCAAAAAAAATTAAAAATTATGAGTGAAAACAAATTGGAGAGAATGCAAAAAATACTTTCTAAATTAGAGGATATTAAAAATACTCAAGAAAGTAGCATTGATAAAATCAACCATGTCATTACAGATCTATTTCAGCATCCAGATGCTAAACTAGAAAAAGTAATGGAAGATGCGCATCAAAAAGCATCTGATAACGTAGATATGGTTAGAGAAGCTATTAACGATTACCAAGAACGTGTTAATAAGCTCACTCCACAATAATATTACAGATTTATCTTTAAGAAAGGGCTGCCAATTGGCAGCCCTTTCTTTTTAGTTTTATTTAACAAAACCATAAAATCCAGACCTTCTTTTGTGCCGTATATATTAAAAGCATACATAAAATAACGCTTAACGCGCCCATATATATTTCAATGAACCCTTACTAATTAGTAAGGGTTTTATCTTTTTACCTCTTCATTAAACTTCAAGATTTATAAATTAACAGCACAAATCTATATTTCACAATAACAGTAATTTACGCGTTAAAATTCGTTAAATAGCCCTACAAAAAGAAATCAAATGATTAATTTAATGATATAAACCAACTTTTCATCTGCTATCAGTTAGATGAAAAATAAAAAAGAAAATTATGAGAGATATTATTTGGTTAATCGTTGTTATTTTAATTATTGGGTGGCTAGTAGGCTATTTTGGGTTTGGAGAAGCCGTAGGGAGTCTTATCCATATCTTATTGATATTAGCCATTATAGGAATACTTTATAGACTCGCAACAGGGAGAAGACCATAAAAAATTAAAAAAAATCAATTTTAAAAGATCCAAACTTAAAATTGAAGCGTATATAAAGTAATCATTACATAGTAGTAGGTATTAGTTTAGGGGAAAAACCTCTCGTTTAATTACGAGAGGTTTTTCATTTATAAGAGGTTCATACTATTAAATATTTTTATTCTATAGATTATTATTCTTAGCATATCTCCTATTTTTGCAAGATGCAAAGTTCGATATCCAATCACATTTCAGAATATATTTCTTTAACTCCAGAGGAAAAGTCTTATTTTTTTAGTCTTTTGACTCCACTTACTTTAAATAAAAAAGAAACTCTAATTAATGCAGGCGACGAAGTAGATGCTCAATATTTTGTTGTAAAAGGATGTTTAAAAGCCTATGAAATAGACAGCCAAGGCGATGAACATATTTTACAATTTGCTATTGAAGATTGGTGGATTAGCGATTTCAAAGCTTTTTTCCATGGACAGAAGGCTACTCTCAATATTGATTGTATTGAAGATGTAGAGTTATTAAAAATTACGAAAGCCGATTTAGAATTGCTATTTGAAAAAGTACCTAAATTCAATAAATTCTTCAGAATAAAACTTACAAACGCCTTTTTAGCTATGCAAGACAGAATTTTATCTGCCTTAGATAAAGACAGTGCAGAAAGGTATCTAGATTTTCTAAACACATATCCTACTATTGAACAACGCGTTCCAAATTATCTAATTGCAAACTATCTAGGCATTAAGGCGGAAAGTTTGAGCAGATTAAGAAGGAAATTAACAAATCTCTAGTTTATAAAAACAAGTAAGCAAAAAGGAAACTTTAATAATTTACATTCAATTAGGAGTCAGTTATTATAAAATAGTTTAATAGTATTTATAATTTTGCAAAATCTGATTATTAACACGTATCTTTTAAATTATATTTACATTTATAAAAAAAATCCAGAATCGCATGAAAAATATAACCCTACTTATACTTACTCTTATTTTTATTTCAAGTTGTAAAAAAGAAAAAGAAGTAACCGCTGCTACTCATAATCCATTAGAAGAAATTGCATACGCTAATGGTTTTGAAAACTGGGATACTGTTGAAGAAATAAAATTCACTTTCAACGTAGACCGAGACACCACCCATTATGAAAGAAGTTGGATATGGAAACCAAAAAAGAATGATATTACCTTTATAAAAGATGGTGAAGAATTAACTTTTAATAGAAGTCAGATTCTTAGTGATGCTGAACTTTCTGCCGACAAGAACTTTATAAATGATGTATATTGGTTACTTGCTCCATACAAACTTATATGGGATGACGGCATTGAATATACAGAGCCTGTTATGGAAATTGCTCCAATAAGCCAAGATTCTCTGCAAAAAGTAACAATTACCTATAGCAATGAAGGAGGATATACTCCTGGAGATGCTTATGATTTTTATGTTGATAAAAATAAAGAAGTAAAAGAATGGGTATATCGTGAGAACAACAGCACATCAAAATGCATGATGACTACTTGGGAAGACTACAAAGATTTTAATGGAATCAAAATAGCTACGATGCATCAAAATGAAAATGGTATTTTTAGACTGTACTTTACAAATATTGATGTAAAAACAACTAAGGAGTAAACTATTTTTTCTTTTGTTTCAAATAAAATGCCGTAAGAAAGACAACTCCTGCGGCAAATAGTAATACAGTATAACTAAGTCTCAATGAAGAGATATCTGCCAAAAAGCCTAAAATAACAGGGCCAGATAAAAAACCAACATAGCTTATTCCTGCAATAAATGAAATTCCTTTTGCAGGCTCAACCCCCTCTACTTTTCCTGCTAAACGGAATAATTCTGGGATAATAACTGAAAACCCAAGTCCAACGAGACCAAAGCCAAATAGTGCTGCGTATGTATTTGCGGTTAGTACAAAAGCATAACCTAAAACTCCAATAAAAGCGCCTCCAATTATTATTTTTAAGGCTCCATATTTATCGCTCACATAATCTCCAAAAAACCGACCAATAGTCATTGTAGCAGAAAAAATGGTATACCCCAATCCCATTAAAATTGTGGAGTTAGTAAGTGTAACATTTTCAAGGTAAAGACTACTCCAATCTGCAATAGCTCCTTCACTGGCTAAAATTAAAAAACCAATAACACTCAATCCTATTAGTGGTTTTAAATATTTAAGCTCTAATCTTCCACTTGCTTCTGTAGAACCTTTTACATGAACATAATATTTAAAAAGTATCAGGTTTGTAAGAACTACAAAACACATTACATACATTATATGATGTAAGGGCGTATCTAAATACAACTTTAAAAAACTCCCTATCCCTGCTCCTATTACACCTCCTAAGCTAAAAAAACCATGTGAAGCTGACATAAAGGTGACATTCTCGTCTTTTTCAACTTGAGATACTAACGTGTTCATTGCAATATCTGTAAATCCAGAAGTTAAACCTACCACAAAAAGAGAAGCCCCCAACATAAAATATGAATTTGCCAAAAAAGGCAACAAAAAGGAAATAGCATAAAGTGAAACGGCAATAACTGTTGCCCTTCCCAAGCCTAACTTTTTTATTATAATTGGAGTTATAGGAATAAAAACTAAAGTCCCTAGAGCGAAAAAGAATAAAGCTATACCTAATTCCCCTTCTGAAATAGCTAATTTCGATTTTATATCAGGAATATAAATTGCCCAAGTACCAAACATTATATTTAATGATGCAAACACCCATGCTGGAGCAAAATATTTCTTATTGCTTAGAATTAATTGCAATGAATTCATTTATATATTGATTTTTTAGGGTGTTTATAATACTTTTAAAGTCTTTTCATTGTGTAAGAAAATCTACAATTTTACGTCTAAATAACAGTAAATATAATTAAAAAGAGATGAAAACAACATTATATAAAGCAGACACAAGAGGACATGCTAATCACGGTTGGTTAAACGCATACCACAGTTTTAGTTTCGCTAATTATTTTGATCCAAAACGAATGAATTTCGGGGTTTTAAGAGTTTTAAATGATGACACTATTGCTCCAGGAATGGGGTTTGGAAAGCACCCTCATGATAATATGGAGATCATTACCATTCCACTATTTGGTGATTTGGAACATGAAGACAGTATGGGGAATAAAAAGGTCATAAAAGAAGGTGACGTACAGTCAATGTCGGCAGGAACTGGTGTTGTACATAGCGAGTATAATAAAAATCGCGATAAAGAGGTAAAACTTTTACAAATATGGCTAATGCCGAAAAAAAGAAATGTAACTCCTTTTTACGATCAGATCAGTTTAAAACTAGAAGACAAAAAAAACAAATTCCAGCAAATAGTTTCTCCAAATAGTGATGATGATGGTGTAACTATTAATCAAGATGCATGGTTTAATATTACTGAAATGGATGCAGGAAAGGAATTGGAATACAATTTACATAATCCAGAAAATGGAGTTTATGCTTTTGTCCTAGAAGGAGATATTTCTATAAATAATGAAAAATTAAACCGTAGAGATGCCTTAGGAATTGAAGCATCTGAAAAGTTAGAAATAATTGCAGATACTAATGCTAAATTACTTTTGATGGAAATCCCTATGGCTTAACACATCCTAAAAGCTCAAAAAAAAACACCCCAAAAAGGTTTTCAACCTTTTTGGGGTGTTTTTTTTTTGAGTATGTCCATCTTAAAATAAAGATACAGATTACTTAAGGCTAGACAGTATTACTATTTAGTTTCCTAAAATTCCTTGCTTTAGAATTTGACCAAAACGATACATCTCTTCAAAAGAGTTATAAAATGGTGTTGGCGCTAACCTTATAACATTAGGCTCTCTCCAATCGGTTATCACCCCATTTTCCATTAAATAATCAAACAATGCTTTCCCTTGACCGTGTAAAAAAACCGACAATTGGCAACCACGATCTTTAGGTGTTATTATTTCAAATGTATTCGAAGTTCCTAATTCAGCATCAATTGCCTCCAAAATAAACTCTAAATAAGCAGTGAGAAGCTTACTTTTATCCATCAAAGTATCCATATCTACCTCATCAAATAAAGATAGAGAGGCTAAATAAGGCGCCATAGCCATCACTGGAGCGTTGCTAATTTGCCAAGCTTCGGCATTTGGCATAGGATCAAATTCAGGTTCCATTAAAAAACGGGTTTCCTTTTTTGTTCCCCACCAACCTTCAAAACGCGGGATATCTTTTCTTCCTAAATACTGCTCATTTACATAAATCCCAGAAGCATTCCCTGGGCCGCTATTCATATATTTATAACTACACCAAGCAGCAAAATCTACATTCCAATTATGCAGTTCTAATTTTATATTTCCTGCTGCATGAGCTAAATCCCAACCTACAAAAGCACCTTGTTTCTTACCTGCTTCTGTGATTTTTTGCATGTCAAAAACTTGTCCGTTGTAGTAATTCACTCCACCAATCAGTACAAGCGCTAATTCATCTCCAACCTCTTCTATGGTTTTTAACACATCTTCGGTGCGCCAAGAATGTTCTCCTTCTCTCTTTTTAACCTCAACAATAACATCTTTTGAATCGAAACCATGAAAACGCGCCTGGCTAGCTAGCATATATTGATCTGAAGGAAAGGCCTTCTCTTCACAAATAATTTTATAGCGTTTCTTTGTAGGCCTATAAAAAGAAACCATTAGCAAGTGAAGGTTTACAGTAAGCGTATTCATTACAGTTACTTCTTCTGGCTTCGCCCCTACTACTTTTGCTAAAGGTGCAGCTAAACGCTCGTGATAATCCCACCAAGGTTTTTCTGCTTTGAAATGACCCTCTACAGCTAGGCCTCCCCAATCGTTCATTACATCGTTTACAAATTTCTGACTCCTTTTAGGCTGAAGTCCCAACGAATTTCCAGTAAAATAAATTACTTCCTTCTGATTTATAACAGGAAAAATAAACTCGTTTTTATATGCTGCCAGCTTGTCTTTAGCGTCTAATGACTTTGCAAACTCGCTTGTATTTTTAAATTCCATCGGATCGAGGTTTTTACAAAAATAATGACTTAATTCGGAAGCGCGAAGTTAAAAAACCTAAGTTGCCTAAACCTATATTATGTATTACATTTACAAAAATACACCTACAAAACTTACTAGCCCTGATTGAGGCGACTGCCCCGATTGGCTAGTAAAACTAGACAGGCGTGTAGTGACGAAAGCAGGCAACAACACTAGCAATTACACAACATATAATGAGCTTCAAAAAAATAAAAATAATGAAAATATATCATTTACTAAGCATTTCAATTTTCACACTTTTCGTCTACAAAGCAGGTATAGCTCAAGAAAAATATAGCGAAGAGATCCTTATTGGAAAAGGAAACCCAGAATTATTTGGAGACGGAATAGGCTTACAAGACCAGGCCTACAAAGCATTTTTAGAGATGCAAGCTGCAGCAAAAAAAGACGGAATTTCGATAAGAGTTGTCTCAGGATATCGAAACTACAGCAGACAAAAAGCTATTTATGAGCGTAAATATAATTTGTACACCAAAGATGGATTAACCCCAGAAGCTGCTATTGAAAAAATAATTAGATACTCCACAATTCCGGGTACATCGAGGCATCATTGGGGAACGGATATTGATATTATTGACGGTTCAAAAAAAGTAACTGGTGATGTTTTAGTACCTAGTAAATTTCATGGTCAAGGTCCTTTCTGTAAGCTAAAAGAATGGATGGATAAAAATGCCAGTGATTATGGTTTCTACATTGTTTACACAGATAATCCGAATAGAAAAGGCTTTAAATATGAGCCTTGGCATTACAGTTATCAGCCAATTTCTAAACCTATGCTGGATGCATATTTAAAGCTCGATATTATAGAGATTTTAAAATCTGATAATCTTTTAGGGAGTGAATCTCTTACCCCAGAATTTATGAATACTTATATAGAAAATAACGTGTCGGATATTAATCCTGCGTTAAAATAACAGCTTTTTTGCGTAAATTTATAATGTTTATTCGCTTCTAATTAATTCTTAAAAAATGCGAGGAAAAAGTAGAATTAGGCTTTTTATTGGGCTTGCTATAGCCTTATTTGCGGTTATTAAATATTGTGCATCTTCTGATGAGAACCCTTATACGGGCAAAGATCAACATATTACTTTATCTCCTGAAGAGGAGATTGCAATTGGTTTACAAAGCGCCCCTCAAATGGCACAGCAATATGGAGGTTTGTATCCAGACAATAAATACCAGGCTCATGTAGATGCTGTTGGAGAAAAGTTGGTGAAAAATAGTATTGCTTCTGAAAGTCCCTATCAATTCGATTTCCATCTCTTAGGGGATTCGGAGGTAATAAATGCATTTGCTCTTCCTGGAGGGCAAGTTTTTATTACTTACGCTTTATATTCTAAATTAGAAAATGAAGATCAATTGGCTGGCGTTTTAGGTCATGAAATTGGTCATGTCGTAGGAAGGCATTCGGCTGATAGAATGTCTAAACAAGGACTTACACAAGGTATTTTAAGTGGAGTTGCTGTAGGAAGTGAAAGTTTATCTACAACACAAATAGCAGCTATGATTGCCAATGTTGTTAATATGAAATACGGTAGGGATGATGAATTAGAAAGTGATAATCTTGGAGTAAAATTTATGATTGAAGCAGGATATAAACCTGAAGAAATGATAGGTGTTATGAAGATTTTAAAAAGTGCTTCCGGACCAAATAGCGTTCCTGAATTTCAAAGTACACACCCTGATCCTGAAAATAGAATCGAGAAAATCCAAGAGGCAATAGAAATGTATAAAACCCTATAATATTGCATTTTAACTAGAAATATTGTACCTCAACGTTTCTTAAACTTTAACACTTTTTATCTACATTAAAATACTTTAGTTTTATGGGAGTAAACCAATTTTTAGTCCCTACACTCTAACTCTGTAATAATCTATTTAAAGCTAAAAAATCATTTATTAATTAGTTTTAAATATTTTGTATGACAACACTTCTACTCTTAAAAGAGCTATATCGTAGTTCTTTTTCTGATCTAGAAAATGCTTTTGCGGCCAAAATTTTAAAAGTCTTCGCATGGTTATGCTTTGCTTTTATTTTGGTTGCTATCTATGCATTTTTCTATCGCTTATTTACCGGATTCCCTATGTAGCATGAGCTATATTGGAAGAAACTGCTTTGTTGGTAAGAACTGGCAAGGAAGTTATTAAAAAGAAAAATCCCGCTCATTGCGGGATTTTTTAGATCGCTAAATCAAATAAATTAAACTCTGAGATTAAGAATTTAATGCTTTCTCCAGCACAGCTTTTGCATCTTGAGCATTAGATAGCTCTGCATAATCCATGGCTGTAAATCCTTTTCCTGAACATTTAGTTTTTAAATTTGCCTCATTAGAAATAAGCAATTCTAAAATGTCTACACGATTAAATTTTGCTGCATACATTGCTGGTGTTAATCCGTTAGATTTAGAATTTACATCCGCTCCTAAATCGATTAACTTTTTAACTGTTTCAAAATCTCCCTTTACAATAGACATACAGAAAGGTGATACTTTTGGTGTTGTCTTAATTAGCGAAACCTGATGAGTAGTTTCTAATGCTTTTTCGTTTTTTGATGTGTGTGCAAATGTTACTCCTACTGCAAGGAACAAAGTGGCTACAAATACTAACTTTTTCATGATTACTAGTTTTACTGGTTATATTGAAAAGACGCACGGAGAATTATAATGTTTCACCAAAAAGAAGGGTTTAACGTATCTTTAACTTTAATGCTAACAGATTGTTACATAACTATTGATTCTTTAAAATTATTTTAAAGTTTGCCATGTTTTGTAACAAAGGGGCTTCCAGCTTTCCATAAAATCTATTATAATGCTATCTTTGAGTTATAATAAATTATGAAATGGAAAAAAAAGTAATACTTATGATTTTGGATGGATGGGGAAAGTCTCCAGATCCAAAAATATCAGCAATAGAAAAGGCAAATACTCCTTTTATAGACTCTTTATATAAAAAGTATCCTAATGCAAACCTTCTAACTGACGGAATGAATGTTGGTCTTCCTGAAGGGCAAATGGGAAATAGTGAAGTTGGACATATGAATTTGGGAGCTGGTAGAATTGTATACCAAGATCTTGCAAAGATAAATCTAGCTGTAGAAAAAAACACTTTAGCTAAAGAAGAGGAGCTTAAAAAAGCTTTCGAATACGCTAAAGAGAACAACAAAAAAGTACATTTTGCAGGTCTTTTAAGTGATGGTGGAGTACATTCTCACATTAAGCATTTGGAAGGGCTTTTAAACGCTACTAATTCTTACGGATTAAAAGATGTATATGTTCATGCTTTTACTGATGGGCGCGATGTAGATCCGCAAAGTGGTAAAGGTTTTATTGAAGAAATCCAGAAACATTGTGCTAAAACAAACGCAAGATTAGCGTCTGTTATTGGTCGTTATTATGCTATGGATAGAGATAAAAGATGGGAACGTATAAAATTAGCGTACGACCTTATGGTAAATGGCCAAGGTGCTCCTTATAAGAATGCACTAGAAGCGATACAAGAAAGCTATGATAATGGTGTTACCGATGAGTTTATTAAACCAATTTCTCTTCAAGATGCAGATAATAATGCAATAGCGAAAGTAGAAGAAGGAGATGTTTTAATATTCTTTAATTTCCGAACTGATAGAGGAAGACAGTTATCGCAGGCACTTACTCAGCAAGATTTTCCAGAAGAAAACATGCATAAGTTAGATTTATATTTTGTTACGATGACAAATTATGATGAGACTTTTAAAAATGTTCATGTCGTTTATAATAAGGACAATATTGTCGACACGCTAGGAGAAACAATTGCTAACGCTGGTAAAAATCAGATTAGAATTGCTGAAACCGAAAAGTATCCTCATGTTACTTTCTTCTTTAACGGAGGTCGCGAAGAGCCTTTTACTAATGAGAAGCGTTTACTTTGTCCATCTCCGAAAGTTGCTACTTACGACTTAAAACCAGAAATGAGCGCTTACGAGATTCGTGATAGCATTGTTCCTGAACTTAAAAAAGGAGACGTAGATTTTGTATGCTTGAATTTTGCAAATCCAGATATGGTAGGGCATACCGGAATTATGGAGGCTGCTGTTAAAGCTTGTGAAACAGTAGATAAGTGTGCACAAGATGTAATTACTACCGCTACAGAAAATGGATACACTACAATTGTTATTGCCGATCATGGAAATTGTGATACAATGATAAATCCAGATGGGAGTCCAAATACAGCACACACTACAAATCCAGTGCCTTTAATTTTAGTAGATGAGAATATTAAAGAAATTAAAGATGGTGTTTTAGGAGACATTGCTCCTACAATTTTAAAGCTGATGGGAATTGAACAACCAAAGGCTATGACAAGACACGCATTGGTATAAAAATATTTTCATTAACTTAGAAATATTATCCCTAAGACTATAATAAACTAAAACCATATCTCTTTGAGTGGAGTTGAATAAGTTTTACTAAAATTAGTAATTAGTAGGTTTTCGATTCCACTCAATCTGATGGTTTTAAAAGGTAAAATTATAGCGTACAAGCCTATTAACTCTCTTTACTAAATGTAAGGTTCTAAGTTTTAAAAAGACTGTATATAGGAATCTATAATATTTCTTTTTTCAGAAGAAAAACAATAAAAAATTTTATGAAAAAGCAATTTTTAATATTAGCATTGGCAGCAATTACATTTTCCTGTGGAACGAAAACTAAAAAAGCTGAGAATACCACCCCCAATACTACAGTAGCTCAAGAAGAAAATACTGAAGAAGATATCCTCATAGGATTTCACACTAGAGAAGACCTAAAAGAAGAACCGCATAACGAATGGTTTGAAAGCACTTACAGTGAATACACTCCAGATGAAGAAACTGTAAATGCTCTAAAACCTTTGGTGAAAAATCAAGAAATTAAAATTTACATGGGTACTTGGTGTAGTGATAGTCAGCGCGAAGTTCCTCATTTTTTTAAAATAATGGATCAAGCTGGTTACACATATGATGATTTTAAATTAATAACAATGTCTCGTGAGAAAACTACTCCAGACAACTTAGAAGAAGGATTAAACATCACTAATGTTCCTACAATAATATTTTATAAAGACGGTAAAGAAATAAACCGAATTGTAGAATATACTATCGACAGTTTAGAAAAAGATATGCTTAATATTCTTGAAGGAAAGGATTACAAGAACGCTTACGCCGAATAATTTAATTTGATTCGTTAAAAGTTTTTATTTTTGGTAATAAACTTCATTATATTTGTAATGACTTAAAGGTCGACAAAAAACAAAAAGTATGTTTTTATTTATTAGCGGAGGAGAAGTTGTATTCATCCTATTTTTAGTAGTGATGATTTTTGGTGCGGACAAAGTCCCTGAAATCGCAAGAGGATTAGGAAAGGGTATGCGTCAACTTAAAGATGCAACTAATGAGGTGAAGTCTGAGATACAGAAGAGCGCAGACAAAAATGGAGTCGATACTAGTTTTACAAAAGACATTCAAAAAGAAATAGGGCAAGTAAGAGACGATATTGAAGACTTTTCTGGTTCTGTAAAGCGTAAACTTTAATGCTAAAGAAACTCCTGGAATATGACCGGGATGTTCTCATTTTCTTAAACAATCTCGGTGTTGAAGATCATGATGGGTTTTGGAAAATTATAACAGAACCCCTTACATGGATTCCCTTTTATATATTTATTATAATCTTAATTTCCCTTACCTACAAGAAAGCTCGATTATATAAAACACTATTTTTAAGTCTTGCTGTTGCTCTTACTACTAGCGGATTTACACATCTTGTAAAAACTACAATTGGTAGAATTCGCCCTACTGGAAATGATGAGTTTTCTGAAGCGCTACGAATCATCATAGAACCTACATCTTATAGCTTTTTCTCTGGACATGCAGCCAATTCTTTTGCTGTTTGTACATTCTTTGTACTCATCCTAAGACATAAATATAAATGGATTTACATTTGCTACTTGTGGCCTATTTTATTTTCAGCTAGTAGACTTTACTTAGGAGTTCATTACCCATCAGATATTTTAGTTGGTGCCTTGGTTGGTGTATTGATGGCTTTAATATTTAATAAAATTCATCAAAAATGGGTTTTAGAGAACCCTGCTTAAGGTAAGACCGTCTCTAATAGGCAGCAATACCGTTTCTACTCTTGGGTCTTCTTTTAGTCTTTTGTTGTATTCTAGTAGTGTCTCTGTACTTTTATCTCCCTTTTTGAGCTCTTCTACCACTTTCCCACTCCATAAAACATTGTCTGATAAAATTATACCTCCAGGGTTCATCTTATCTATAATAAGATCAAAATAATTTACATAGTTTGGCTTATCTGCATCGATAAATACAAGATCGAATTTAGTATCCAGCTCAGGAATAATTTCCAACGCATCTCCGACGTATTGCTTTATTTGATCACCATAACCACTCTTGTCAAAATATTTACGCTGTAAATCGTGTAACTCCTCATTGATATCTATCGTATATAGCGTACCATTTTTCGCCATTCCTTCCGCCAAACAAATAGCAGAATACCCTGTAAAAGTTCCTATCTCTAAAATTGCTTTAGGATATATCATTTTAGATAAAAGACTTAAGAAACGACCTTGGAAGTGGCCACTTAACATTCTTGGCTGCAAGGTTGTTAAATTTGTTTCCCTATCCAATTCTTTTAAAACTGTAGGTTCGTCCTCAGAATGCTTGGTAACGTAATCTTCTATATCGTCTGATAAAAAATGCATAGCTAAATTTTATTGCAAAAATAATGGTTTTTACGAAAGCAAACTAACCAATAGAAGTGGTTTGGAACTCCTAAAAAGCTTTAATCATTAAATAATGAAGTCCTACTTTAGGGACTATAAAAGAATCTCCATAGATCTCGTACCCCATTTGCTTATAAAAAGGAACTGCAATTTCTCTTGCATTGAGCCAAATAAAACGTCCTCCACGCTCTTGCATTATTTCCTCTGCTTTATTTACCAATAAAACTCCTAATCCTTTTCGCTGCTGATCCTGTAAAACTGCCATCCCACGAAGTTGGTATTGATTATCAGCAGAAAAAATAGCATTCACTTTTTTAATTAAAGTTACTGTACCAACTGGTTTCTCATCAATAGTTACACCTACATGAAAAGTATCCTCATAATCATCATCAGGAAAAATTGCAGATTCAAAAGGTTTCCCTTCTCGTAAAACTGGATGGCGTACTGTATGCGCTTCCGCCGAACTAATTTCTCTTACTGTATACAAACTAATCTATTTAAACGAGTATGTCGTGATATTCCTTATTTTTTTCGATCTGTGCTTTTGCAAACGGACAAAGTGGAATCACTTTTATGTTTCTGCTTCTTACATATTCCACCAATGCAGCTAATAACTTATGCCCTACTCCCTGTCCTCTTAACGTTTCACTCACATCGGTATGATCTATAATTATCTTATCTGTCCCAGCCACAGAATATGTCATTTCTGCCAATGTTTTATTACCTTCTTCAATATAAAATCTACCTTTACTGGCCGATTCTTCTTGCTGAATATTAAATTCCATGATTTTTAATTTTAAAACTTATTAAAGGTAGTGCTATTCTTTAAAATGTAAAATACATAATCAGCAATATATAGCATTGGAAAGATTTTTTTCTTCTGAAAAATGATAAGCATCCATAAAACAGCACGTATTCATTCCAAATTCAGATAAAACCCATTAGACGTATAATTTTAATCTACAAGCAGTTGACTAATCTTATCGTTTAAAGAATTAAAAACAATTGATATTCTTTAAAAAAAATCACAATTTTCTTTGGATAGAAAAGAGGAGTTTCTTTATATTTGCCCTCACGAATGCGAGAGTAGCTCAGTTGGTAGAGCGTCAGCCTTCCAAGCTGAATGTCGCGAGTTCGAACCTCGTCTCTCGCTCTAAAAGCCTTACTTAAAAGTTGGGCTTTTTTTATGGAAAATATGTACCTTTAAGGGATATGGAAAAGGAAGTAACAAGAATCAATAAGTATTTAAGCGAAGTAGGCTACTGCTCTCGTAGAGCTGCCGATAAACTTATCCAACAGCGACGTATTACCGTAAATGGATCCATACCAGAAATGGGAACTAAAGTTAGCGCTGATGATGAGATTCGTGTTGACGGTAAACTTATTGCAGAACCTAAAGAAGATTTTGTATATATCGCTTTCCATAAACCTATCGGCATTGTTTGCACTACCGATACCCGCGTTGAAAAAGATAATATCATTGATTATATAAACTACCCAAAGCGCATATTTCCTATCGGGAGATTAGATAAACCAAGTGAAGGACTCATCTTCCTAACTAATGATGGAGACATTGTAAATAAAATTTTACGTGGTAGAAATAAACACGAAAAAGAATACATTGTTACTGTTGATAAAATAGTAACGGATGACTTCATTAAAAGAATGGGAAATGGAATCCCGATTCTAGATACGATTACAAGAAAATGTAAGGTCGAAAAAATAGACTCCAAAACTTTCAAAATCATCCTTACACAAGGATTAAACCGACAAATACGTAGAATGTGTGAGTTTTTAGGCTATAACGTAACTGCTTTAAAGCGTACTCGTATTATGAATGTATCGTTGGATATTCCCGTTGGAGAATGGAGAGACCTTACTAAAGAAGAGCTTAGCGAAATAAATAGGCTCGTAGCTACTTCTTCAAAAACAAATCAGATTAATTAGAAATCTCCATCTTATAAACGGCAATTCTATTTTCTACTAAAAGCATTATTTAGCTATTTAATGCTATAAAGTAGTGAATCACAATATTGATTGTCTGATTGCAGAAATCTAAAACTTCACCTCACTCCCACTATCCATTTCATAAGGCTCTTTGCCTTGCTCAAAGATTCTAGCTTGCAATGTCCCTCTCAAATAAATACGTTCATCTTTTACTTCCAACCAACTCCCTTCTCGGAGGCCAATTACAGGTTGTGTATTAATTGTATGAAATTCTTTAATCCTAGTTTCTCGAGTTTCCCCTTTATGGGTGCTCTTGGTATCTGGATCTAAATAATGTGGATTTATATTAAAAGGTACCGCTCCTAAAGTCTTAAAACTCGGAGGATAAATAATAGGCATATCATTGGTAGTTTGCATCGTTAGTCCAGTTATATTTGCTCCTGCACTGGTTCCAAAATAATGCATCCCTTCAAAAATACGCGCTCTTAAAACTGCCATTACATCATTTTTATAAAGCTGAGTAACCAATAAGAATGTATTACCTCCCCCTGTAAAAACTGCTTTTGCCTCCTTTAGAGCTTCAACTGGATTAGAAAAGGTATGAAGTCCTATAATTTTTTTACCTATTGTAGCAAATCCCTTCTGGGCTACCGCCGTATATTCATCATGAGAAATTCCCCCTGGGCGAGCATACGGAATAAAAATAATCTCATCTATATCTTTAAAGAATTCCGATAGGTCGCTTAAAATATATTCTAAATAACTGCTCCCATGCACGGTAGAAGTACTTGCTATAAGTAAATTTTTCATGTTTTTTGCTTGAAGATTTTTTGTAAATTTATGTAAGAACTTTTATAAACCTTTTTAATTATCTAAAAATATCTCTGTAACTGTTATTTTCGGACTAAAATTCACACTATACATATAGCGTGATTTAACAAAAGATTACCACGACTTTCTTTTATATTTCATCGGGATATGATTTATTTACTTAACAAAACTAAACTAATGCAAAAACAATTACTATTACTTCTATTCGTTTTAAGTCCTATTTTTATCTTTTCTCAAGATGGAGCAACTACGTTATTAAGAGGAAAAGTACTTTATAGAAATACAAGTGTTGCGAATGAAAACGTAATCAATATATCTACTGAAAGAGCTACTATTACAAATGAGCAAGGGGAATTTGAAATAAGAGTGAAAAATGGAGATAAGCTTGCTTTTACAGCTATGAATTACCAAATGAAAACGGTAGAAATTACGGAAGAAATCCTAAAGAATAACCGTTTAGTAGTTGAAGTAAATGAGAAAATAACAGAATTAGATCAAGTAATTGTAACTCCAGAAGACAGACAGGCATACATAGAACTAAAGAATGAAGAATTCAAGCAAGTAGATTATTATACGGATAAATCTACTGAGGTTACAAATTACGCAATTCCTGTGAGCCAGAGAGGAATGAAAGATGGAATCAATTTTGTTAACATCTACAAAGCGCTATTTAATTCTAACAAAGATAAAAATCAAGACCAGTCGAAAGTATTACTACCAAGCCAAGTATTAAGACAGGTTTACGATGACGAGTTTTTTGTGATGGATTTAAACATCCCACAAGATCAGATTGATGAATTTCTATTTTATGTAGACGACAAACTTCCGTCACAGACATTGATGAAAAGGAGTCATGAATTTGAACTCATCGATTTTTTAGTTGACCAAAGCAAAGATTTTAACACCCTTAAAGCCTCTGAAGAATAAACTATCCTTTATTTTCCTTTTTGCATGTAGCATTGCCTCCGGACAAATTTTTAAAACGAGTTTGAAAGGTAAAATCACGAATTCTAATTCGGAGGTCGAAGGTATTTATATCCTTAATAAAACAGCAAATATTTCAACGATTACCAATCATGAAGGAGCTTTTGAAATCGATGTGAGTGCTAAAGACACTCTAGTATTTTCAGCACTTCAATACAATATCAAAATAATTCCTGTTACGGAAGAAATACTAGAAAGTAATTTTTTAGAAGTACTACTTTCAGAAAAAATAAACGAGCTATCTTCAGTAACCATTACTCCATATAGTTTGTCTGGAGATTTATCAAAAGACATCAATAACAACCCAATAGAAAACCCCATAAACTCTGTATCTCTAGGCCTTCCAAACGCTACTGTAAAAAAGAAAACACATGCGCAAAGAATGCTATACACTGCGTCTAGCGGCCCACTAGATCTACTCCTAAATACTATAAATGGGAAGATTAAAAAAATAAAAAAACTTATAAAACTTCAGAAACTAAATGCCAAGACCGCAGATACAAAAGAGATTTTTGAGGTTGATTTTTATGTTAAAGATTTAGAAATTCCAGAAGACTATATTGATCGCTTTATGTACTTTTGTGCTGTTGACCCTATTTTTGAAGAAATTCAAGATAAAGACGCACTTACCATTTTGGAATATATGAAAGCCAAAAGTTATGACTTTAGACTTTTAAATGAATTAGAATAGAAATGAAAAAATATATAGTTCTCTTATTAATCCTTCCTTTACTTAGTTTTGGTATCTATCATAAGTTTTATCTAAGTGTAACAGATATAAACTACGCTGAAGAGGATCAAGCTATACAGATGATATCGCGCTATTTTATAGACGACTTAGAAAAGCTCTTTAAAGAACGCTACGGGATCGATGCGCAACTAAAAACTAAAGAAGAACTTAAAAATATAGACTCTTATATTGAAAAATACCTTCATGAAAAGTTTATTGTCTCTATAAATGGAGAAGAGGTTCCTTGGAATTTTATTGGAAAAGAATACGATGTAGATGTTATGAAATGTTATCTTGAAATTCCGAAAATAAAATCTAAAAAAATAAAATCTATCAGTGTAGAAAGTAAAGTTTTATTTGATGTTTATCCAGAACAACAAAATGTGGTACATGTTAATATCAATGACCATAAGAAAAGTTTTATGCTGATAAAACAGAATGATAAAGCTATGTTAAAACTGTAAGTTTAACCCTATAAAAAGTTCAAATTATTTAATTTTCAATCCTAATTTATTTCTAAACAAACTATGCACAAATTCAAGTACCTATTAGCAGGCTTTTGCTTCTTGTCTTTTAGTATTGTTTTCGCTCAAGAAAACGGTAATAAAGAACGAGAACAAGGCCACACAAACACAAACAAATTCCGACAAATGTATGAGGAGTTTGCAACTCCAAATATGTACCGTACTGGTTCTGGAGCTCCAGGTCCTGCTTACTACCAACAGCAAGCAGACTATAAAATGGATATCGAATTAAACGACGATACTCAGAAGCTTACTGGAGAAGAAACTATTACTTACACAAATAACTCTCCAGATAAATTAGAGTTTTTATGGGTTCAGTTAGATCAAAACGTAAGAGCTAAAGATTCTAAATCTCCACTTAGAGATGGTGGCGGTGTTCCTCCAGCAGAAGAAACTGCTAGTTTCGCTAGTAAATACTACAAAGCTCCTTTTGACGGTGGTTTTAATATCCAACATGTAAAAGACACAAAAGGTAAAAACTTACCATACACAATCAATCAAACGATGATGCGTGTAGATTTAGACAAGCCACTTGCGCCAGGAGAAAAATTCTCTTTCGAAATTAAGTGGTGGTATAATGTAAACAACCACCTTGTAGATAGAGCAAGAAGTGGATACGAAGAATTTCCTGATGGAAATAAAAACTACGTAATCGCTCAGTTTTTTCCACGTATGGCTGTTTATAACGACGTAGAAGGATGGCAAAACCATCAGTTCTGGGGAAGTGGAGAATTTGCACTTCCATTTGGAAACTACGAAGTTAATATTACGGTACCTTCAGATCATATTTTAGATGGTACTGGAGTACTTCAAAATCCTAAAGATGTACTTTCTGATGCGATGTATGATCGTTATGAAGATGCTAAAAAATCATACTCAAAACCTGTTTTTATAGTTACTGAAAGCGAAGCTAGACAAAACGAAAAAGGACATTCTACTGATAAAAAAACTTGGAAATTAAAAGCAGAAAACGTTCGTGATTTTGCTTTTACTACTTCAAGAAAATATATTTGGGAGCAACAAGCTGTTAAAATGAATAATGGAAAAACAGTAATGGCTGTTTCTATCTATTCTAAGGAAGGGAATCCACTTTGGGAAGAGTATTCTACAAAAGCAGTTGTTCAAACATTGAAAACATATTCACACCACACATTCGATTATCCTTACCCTAAGGCTATTTCTGTTCATGCAAAAAATCAAGGAATGGAATATCCTATGATTTGTTGGAATTACGGTCGTCCTGATGAAGACGGAAACTATAGCGACCGTGTGAAGTACGGAATGATAAGTGTTATTATTCATGAAGTAGGACACAACTATTTCCCAATGATTGTAAACTCAGACGAGCGTCAGTGGGGATGGATGGACGAAGGTATCAATACTTTCTGCCAGTTTTTAGCAGAGCAAGAATTTGCTAAAAACTACCCAGAAGCTGTTGGTCCAGATGGAAAATATCCTTCTAGAAGAGGAGAGCCTTCTAAAATTGTAGATTATATGAAAGGAGATCAAGATTTTATAGCTCCAATCATGTCCAATCCAGAGAACGTTTACCAATTGGGAGCTAATGCTTACGGAAAACCTGCTACTGCTCTAAATATACTTAGAGAAACAGTAATGGGACCTGAGTTATTCGATTATGCATTCCAAACATACGCACAACGTTGGATGTTTAAACACCCTACTCCAGAAGATTTCTTTAGAACTATGGAAGATGCTTCTGCAGTAGATTTAGATTGGTATTGGAGAGGATGGTTCTACAGCACAGACTTTGTAGATATCGGTGTTCAAGATGTTAAGAAATACTATGTTTCTTCAACTCCAAACGCTCGTATCAGAGAGATTTTAGAGCAAAGAGGAATGTCAGAATCTGAACTTCCAGATTTAGTTTACCTTGTTGCAGAAGATAGTGATGACTACAAAAATGAAGTTGCTAAAAAATCTGAACAAGAAAACTTCAAGTCTGTTAATGAGTATTTAATGGATAATTTTACTCCACAGGAAAGAAATAATATGGAAGCTCCTAAGTACTTCTACGAAGTTACTTTTAACAAACCAGGAGGAATTCCAATGCCACTTATCGTAGAATATACTTACGAAGATGGTACTACAAAAAGCATTACATATCCTGTAGAAGTTTGGAGAAAGAACGACAAAGAGGTTAAAAAAGTGATCGCTACAGACAAAGCAATTACAAGCATTGTGGTAGATCCAAAAGCAGAAACTGCAGATATCGATACGGAGAATAACTCTTGGCCTAAAAAACAAGGAGATTCTGATTTCGATAAATTCAAAAAGAAAGTACAGAACTAATACTTTCTATAACTAATTTAAAAGGACTATTTCAATTTGAGATAGTCCTTTTTTTATACCCTTTTGCTATATATTTTTAGCTTTTATCTGGAGCCCTAACATACATAATACAGCAGAAGCTGTTGCCTGCCTTCACCACTACACGGTAGTTGGCTCTGTCAGGGCTATAAGCAATCGCTTGCGAGTCTATCTAGCTTTTTTAATTGTTACCGCCATACTCATTCAAAACAAAAAATAATACTTATTTTTGCACCTTGGTATGAGATTAACAATTCAGAAAATAATTCTCAGTTTAAAAAAACGCACTATGATTCAGATAAAATCACTCGAGGAAATTGAATTAATGAGAGAAAGCGCCCTTATTGTTTCTAAAACATTAGGAATGTTGGCTACAGAGATAAAACCGGGTGTAACTACGAAACATTTAGATAAAATTGCAGAGCAATATATAAGAGATCAAGGAGCAGAACCTGGGTTTTTAGGTTTATATGGTTGCCCATCTACCCTACTTACAAGTACAAACGAAGCGGTAGTTCACGGACTTCCAACCGATGTTCCATTAAAAGAAGGAGATATAGTTTCTGTTGATTGCGGAGCTTTAAAAAATGGTTTCTATGGAGACCACGCCTATACCTTCGAAATAGGAGAAGTAGCACCAGAAACCAAAAAACTTTTAGACATCACTAAAGAATCTCTTTACGTTGGAATCCGAGAGTTTAAAATAGGTAATCGCGTTGGCGACGTAGGTTTTGCTATTCAGAATTTTTGTGAAAAAGAAGGCTACGGTGTTGTTAGAGAACTTGTAGGCCATGGCTTAGGTAAAAAGATGCACGAAGATCCAGAAATGCCAAACTATGGTAAAAGAGGTCGCGGTAAGAAATTTGTAGAAGGAATGGTAGTTGCTATCGAGCCAATGATAAATTTAGGAACACACCGTATTAAGCAATTAAAAGACGGTTGGACAATAGTTACTGCAGATGGTGAACCAAGCGCTCACTTTGAGCACGATGTAGCATTAATAAACGGGAAACCTGAAATTCTTTCTACTTTTAAATATGTCTATGATGCTTTAGGAATTACAAGCAACGAAGAAGACGAATTTAAAAATGTAGTAACCGAATAGATTCTCTTTTGAAAAAACTCTTCAAATTCGTTTTAAACACGGTTCCCAGACCTTTACTAATTAGACTAAGCTATTGGGTGCGCCCACTTATTGTAGCTATTTATAAAGGCAATACATATACAGATCCTATAGACGGCAAAAGCTTTAAATCGTTTTTGCCGTATGGATATGGCCAACAAAGAAATAATGTGCTAGCCCCAGGAACATTGTCTTTAGAAAGACATCGCTTGCTATGGCTTTATTTAAAAACAGAAACCGATTTCTTTTCTAAGCCTTTAAAACTTTTACACTTTGCCCCCGAACAAGCGTTTTACAAACGTTTTAAAAAGCTAAAAAACTTAACGTATACAACTACAGATATAGAATCTCCTTTAGCAGATGTTAAAGCAGACATTTGTGATCTTCCCTTTGAAGACAACTCGTACGATGTTATTCTTTGCAACCATGTCTTAGAACACATTAAAGACGATAAAAAAGCAATGGAAGAGCTTTTTAGAGTCCTAAAACCTGGAGGTTGGGGTATTTTTCAAATCCCTCAAGACATCCAAAGAGAAAAAACCTTTGAAGACAATAGTATTGTAGACAGAAAAAAACGTGCTGAAATTTTTGGGCAATACGATCATGTACGTGTTTATGGCCTAGATTATTTCGATCGACTTAGAAATGTAGGTTTCGATGTCCACGAAGTTCATTATACCAAAACGAAATTGACCCCAGAAAAGGTAGAAAAGTATGCCCTTAATCCAAATGAGATTATTCCCGTTTGCTTTAAGCCTATCAAATAATTTAAATAAGTTTCTTCTTTACTCAATAAGTAGCTCTTGGAATCCTTTTGTTTTATACTCTACAAGATCTCCATCTCTATCTGCACTAATCATATAGGCTTCGATTTCTGGAGTCTCTTTTAAAAGTTCCTTTGCTTTATCTAATGGCATTACCATTAATGCTGTAGCATAAGCATCTGCTACCATACATGTTTTTGCAACTACAGAGACACTTAACACATTACTTTTTTGAGGATATCCTGTAAGCGGATTTATAATGTGCACATAATGCTCTCCTGTTTCTTTATCCACTCTAAATTTCCTGTAATTCCCGCTTGTAGCCATCGCCTTATCTTTTAATTGCACTTTGGCAATTAAAACACGCTGTTCATTATCTTGAACTGGACTATCTATAGCTACGACCCAATTTTTTATTTTATTCGTTTTCTTACTGTTCCCTCTAGTTAGAATCTCCCCTCCTAGTTCAATTAAATAGTTATCTACACCATGTTCATCAAACATTCTCCCTATTAAGTCGATAGTATACCCTTTGGCTAGAGCATTAAAATCTAAATAGATATCTTTATTTTTCTTAACCACTGTATGCCCTTCAGACATAAAAACTTTATTAAAACCCGTTAATTGCAACAGACTATCAACCTCATGAGCTTCCATATGATCTATTGCCATCTCCGGACCAAAACCCCAAGCATTTGCTAAAGCTCCGATTGTAGGATCAAAAAAACCACCTGTTTTTCTCCATACCTCTTTTGCTTTCATAAAAACTTCTACAAAATACTTATCTACCACAACAGTGGTATCTCCTCTATTGATTGCAGAAATATCTGATGTTGGTAAATAGGTAGACATTGATTTATTTACCGTATCAAAAACAGCCTCTATCTGAGGTTTAAGACTTACACTATCGTTTTCAATCTCATATTTTATAGTATATGTAGTTCCTAAAGCATAGCCTTGTTCTGTTTTAAAATTAGGCTCACTCTCTGTCTGCGAACACCCTATAAAAAATAAACTTAATATAAATATTAACGAAAAGCCCCAGTTAGATTTCAATGATCCCATTATAATTAGTTATATATTTTTCTCCTTTTTTAATTGGCGCCTCATAATCTTTTGCATTTGCAATTCCCACTCCAGCAAAAAAAGTACGCGCCTTAAATTTTAACGCATGCGCACGCATGGTTTCCATATAAGTAACGTTGTATTTTTCAGGATTATCAGGATAAAGAATAGCTTTTACAACTATAAAATGAAGCTTCTTATTTTTTAAACATACAAATTGAGGATCCTTTTTAAGCTGGCTATTTACAGAGATAAACTCAAACCCTTGCTTCTCTAAATCTTTACCAACAACATTCATAGCTAAATTATGAAGTTCTTGTTCTGTAAATTCCTCTAACATAATAATATCTTTTCAGTATACTGATTTATTGCGCTATTACTATTGCCTTTTGCACATATAAAATATGTCGCAAAAATACATAAATCTTTCTGATATACTCCCTATTCTATTAGCTCCGTAGCAAACTTTTTTAATAATCCTTTTCACACAAGAAACATTCGCATTTTTTATTTGGCACAATACTTGATTTTCTTCAATAAACTGAAAATCTTTATTTTATGAAACCATTATACATTTTTCTATTCTCACTAGCCACTACTTTAATGAGTGCGCAGACAAAAACTATAAGCGGAAAAGTAACCGATGCAAATGATGGCACAGGGCTGCCAGGGGTGAATATTCTGATAAAAAACACTAAAACAACTGCTCATACAGACTTTGATGGTAATTACACTCTAAAAGCTGAAACTGGAGATATTTTGGTATTCTCCTATATTGGGATGCTTACAAAAGAGGTGAAAGTAAAATCTAATGATAAAATTATAAATGTAAAACTCGAAGCTGATCAAGTAGAACTGGAAGAAATTGTAACTATTGGTTATGCATCAAAAAAGCGAGTAAGCAATCAAAGCCTAATTAGCTATGAAACGCTACCTGTTAACACTGAAAGTTATGCTGAAATAAATGAAAATGGATTTCTTCAAGTAAACTATAAACCACTTTCTACATTTTCTATAGATGTAGATAAAGCTTCGTATAGCAATATGAGAAGAATGATAAATAACGGAGAGGAAATCCCTACAGATGCTATAAAAACTGAAGAGCTTATTAATTATTTTAATTACGATTATAAGCAACCTAGCGGGAAAGATCCTTTTTCTATTGAAACATCTTTAAATAAAGCTCCATGGAATGAAAAACATGAGCTAATCAAAATAGGAATCAAAGGAAAAGAAGTCCCGTTAGAGAATATTCCAGCTTCTAATTTAGTTTTTCTAATAGATGTCTCTGGATCTATGAATGCTAGTAATAAACTTCCATTATTAAAATCAGCATACAAACTATTGGTTAATCAATTAAGACCAGAAGACATGGTTTCCATTGTTGTATATGCAAGCGCGTCTGGTTTGGTATTACCTCCTACATCGGGTAAGGATAAAAATAAAATTTTGGAAGCTTTAGATAAATTGGAAGCTGGAGGTTCTACAGCTGGCGGCGAAGGTTTATCACTAGCTTATAAAACTGCGGAAGAGAATTTTATTAAAAATGGAAACAATAGAATTATTCTAGCAACAGATGGAGATTTTAATGTAGGCCCGTCGAGCGATAAGGAAATGGAAGATTTAATAGAAGAGAAACGTGAAGGCGGTGTATTCTTAACTTGTTTAGGATTTGGAATGGGAAATTATAAAGATTCTAAAATGGAAACATTAGCAGACAAAGGAAATGGAAATTATGGATATATCGACACCATGCAAGAAGCCCAACGTGTATTAGGAACAGAATTTGGCGGTACACTGTATACAATTGCTAAGGATGTAAAAATACAAGTGGAATTTAATCCTAATAAAGTAAAAGCATATCGTTTGATAGGTTATGAAAATAGACTGCTAAACGATGAAGATTTTAAAGACGATACAAAAGATGCTGGAGAACTTGGGAGCGGACATACAGTAACGGCTTTATATGAACTTATTCCTACTGGAGTAGATAGTAAATACTTAAAAGGCATAGATAGCCTTAAATACACCAAAACAAGCCCTACAAATAAATATAATGACGAATTGTTAACCGTACGCTTTAGATATAAAAAACCTGATGGCGATACTAGCAAAGAAATTATAGAAACCGTAAAGGATGAATATACAAAGACTAATAGCGATTACAATTTTGCAGCAGCTGTTGCAATGTGGGGAATGTATTTAAGAGATTCTGACTACCTAAACGGAGTTACAAAAGATGAAATTATTAATATAGCTGAGCAAAACAAAGGAAAAGACAACCAAGGATACCGTTCTGAATTTATCCGTCTTATGAAGAGTTATAATTACAATCCAAAACAGGAAACCAAATAAAAATAGCATTAGCTACTAGCCCCGATTGAACGTGCTACCCCGCCAGACTTTTTTTAGTCTGGTGTGTAGTAGGAAAAGCGGGCAACAGCAACGTGCTAATACAAAACAAACATCATGCTCCCATAAAATAAAGAGAGAGTAGCTACTACAGGTGATTATTAAAAACAAAATCGGCTACTAGAAATAGTAGCCGATTTTATAATTTATATACTTTGTTTATCCTCCAAAGTCATCGAAACGTACATTCTCTGGTGGAACACCAAAATCGTCGCACATTTTTTCAACGGCTTTGTTCATTAAAGGAGGTCCACAGAAATAGAATTCTATATCTTCTGGAGCTTCATGATGATCTAAATAGTTGTTTATTACCACTTGGTGAACAAACCCTACAAATCCATCTCCTTCGTCGTCTATATTTTCTTTTACTTTCCAGTTATCTTCCTCTAAAGGTTCTGATAAAGCGATGTAAAATTTAAAGTTAGGAAAATCTCTCTCTAAAGCTCTAAAGTGCTCAGTATAGAAAAGCTCTCTTTTAGAACGACCACCATACCAGTAAGTCACTTTTCTACCCGTTTTTAATGTTTTGAATAAGTGATACAAGTGAGAACGCATTGGCGCCATACCTGCTCCACCACCTACATAAAGCATTTCTGATTCACTTGGATTGATGAAGAACTCTCCATAAGGTCCTGAAATTGTAACCTTATCTCCTGCCTTCTTAGAGAAGATAAAAGATGAAGCAACCCCTGGGTTTACATCCATCCATCCATTTTTATTACGATCCCATGGTGGAGTCGCAATACGAACGTTCAACATGATATCTCTTCCTTCTGCAGGGTAAGAAGCCATTGAGTAAGCTCTTTCTACAGTTTCACTATTTTTCATTTTTAATGGCCATAAGTTAAACTTATCCCACTCCAATTGAAATTTCTTAGGATCGTCATGCTCCTCTGGATGCGCAGTAATATCGAAATCTTTAAAATCTACTTCTACTGGTGGTATTTCAATTTGAATATACCCTCCTGCTTGGTAGTCCATTTCTTCTGGAAGACGTACTACAAACTCTTTAATAAAAGAGGCAACGTTCCAGTTACGAACAACTTCTGCTTCCCATTTCTTGATACCGAATACCTCTTCAGGAACTTCGATTACCATGTCTTGTTTTACTTTAACTTGACATCCAAGACGCCATCCTTCTGCAATCTCTTTACGTGTAAAGTGTGGAGCCTCTGTAGGAAGGATTTCTCCTCCTCCTTCTTCTACAACACATTTACATTGGATACAAGTACCACCACCTCCACATGCAGATGGTAAGAATATTTTATTGTCTCCTAATGTTGATAATAACGTTCCTCCTGAGGAAACCTCAACATCTTTTTCTCCGTTAATTTTTAAGGTAACAGGACCAGAAGGTACCAGCTTGGCCTTGGCAAGTAATAATATAATAACCAATAAAAAAATTAGTGTTAAGAATACTATTAAACTTGCTATGATTACTGAATAATCCATATGCTTTTACTAATAAGATTTATAATTTAATTCCCATAAAACTCATGAAACCAAGTGCCATAAGTCCTGTTATGATAAAAGTAATTCCTAATCCTCTTAATGGAGCTGGAACATTTGAGTATGTTATTTTCTCTCTAATTGCCGCAATTGCAAGAATTGCCAAGAACCAACCCACTCCAGAACCTAATCCATAAACAGCAGCTTCGGACACTCCTCCGAAATCTTTCTGCTGCATAAATAAAGAACCCCCAAGGATTGCACAGTTTACCGCAATAAGTGGTAAGAAAATACCTAGGGCTCCATAAAGTGCTGGTGCAAATTTCTCTACAATCATCTCTACTAACTGTACCATGGATGCGATTACCGCAATAAACATGATAAAACTTAAGAAACTCAAGTCGATATTTGCATATTCTGGACTTAACCAAGTTAAAGCTCCAGGTTTTAATAAATAGTTATCTAACAAGAAGTTTATTGGTACTGTGATTGCTAAAACGAAAATTACAGCAGCTCCCAAACCAACTGCAGTTTTTACTGTTTTAGAAACCGCTAGATAAGAACACATCCCCAAGAAATAGGCGAAAATCATGTTCTCAATAAAAATACTTCTTACAAAAAGGTTTACGTATTCCATTTTATTATTTTTTGATAAGCGTGCTACTTAATTTTTTTCGATTAGTTCTCTATTTCTAGAACGTTGGATCCAGATGATCACCCCTACTACTAATAGAGCCGCTGGAGATAACAACATCAACCCGTTGTTTTCATACCCCATAGCATACAATCCTGTAGATTCTGCTACTGTAGCTCCTTTATGTCCTAGAACTTCAAATCCTAATAATTTTCCTGACCCTAATAGCTCACGGAAAAAAGCAACGATAATAAGAATTAAACCGTAACCTGCTGCATTTCCTATTCCATCTAAGAATGATCTCCATGGTTTGTTTGCTAAAGCGAAAGCTTCTAAACGTCCCATTACAATACAGTTGGTTATAATAAGTCCTACGAATACCGAAAGTTCTTTACTCACATCGTAAGCATATGCTTTAAGCACCTCGTTTACCAAAATTACCAAAGCCGCAACAATTACCAACTGAACGATAATACGAATACGATTTGGAATTAGATTTCTAATTAAAGAAACGATAACGTTACTACAAGCCATTACCACCATAACGGCAATTGCCATTACAATAGATGGTTTTAATTGAACCGTAATTGCTAGTGCAGAACAAATCCCCAATACCTGAACAGTAATCGGGTTATTATCATTTAAAGGATCCGATAATAATTTTCTGTTTTTCTTAGAGAAAAGTGGCTCTTTTTCTTCAGCTACAAAAAGCACCACAGGTGATTTCTCTTTTTTGTTTTTAGTATCAGCCATCATAATTATTTTAAAGCTACTTTAGAGTTCTCTTTTTTAAGATAAGAAAGGTAATACTTTAACCTTTTTTGGATCATTTGCGTAACACCATCTCCAGTAATTGTTGCTCCGGAAATAGCATCTACAGCATTATCATCTTTGTCATTACCTCCAGAATATCCTTTCTGTACAGTGATTCCAACGAAGTTACCAGACTCATCATAAATCTTTTCTTCCTCAAATCTCTTTTGAAACCAAGCTTGTGTAATTTCTGCACCAAGTCCAGGAGTTTCCCCTTTATGATCAAAAACTGCTCCTTTTACTGTATTGATGTCTGATTCTAAAGATACATATCCCCAAATAGCGTCCCATAATCCGGCACCTCTAAGTGGAATAACATAATATTTCTCTCCTTCGACATCTGCAACATATAACGGAAAACGCTGTTTGTCTTCGTCTTTTTTAACCTCTTTGGCTAAGTCAATTTTAAATGCTTCCACATCTGTTTTAACTTCACCTTTGTTATCTAATGCAATCTCTTCTTTAATATACTTATGGTATGTTTCTTCTGCCTCTTCTTTAGAAGCTTCGATACCAATAGTAGCAAGAATGTTTTGCATTTTTTCGATTTTTATATTCTTAGCTTGAATAGGCTGTAAAGATGTTGCAGCAAAGGCCAAAGCCGAAGCAACAATAACAACCATAATTCCTGCGAATATAAAAGTATATGCGTTACTATCTCTATTCATAATTAAGCTGATTTAACCGTAGCGGTAGATAAACGTTTCTTTCTTCTAGTGATGCTTGATTGAATAACATAATGATCTATTGTTGGAGCAAATACATTCATCAGTAAAATTGCCAACATTACTCCTTCTGGATATGCTGGATTAAATACACGAATCATGATACTAAAGATTCCAATCAATATTCCATAAATCCACTTTCCTTTTAGTGTTTGAGCTGCCGATACTGGATCTGTAGCCATAAACACAAGTCCGAAAGCGAAACCTCCAACTAGCATTTGTTGATACCAAGGAAAAGCCATTAAATCGTTAGCACTCCAAAGGTTGAATAAGAACCCCATAAATGCAGCTCCAATTGCTCCTCCTACCATAATTCTCCAACTTCCAATTCCTGTAAGAATCAATATTGCAGCTCCCACTAATATCCATAGTGTTGATGTTTCTGAAATAGATCCTGGAATTGCTCCAGAGAACATAGACCATGAGTTATATGCTACTTCTTTCCCAGCAGCTAACGTTCCTAATATTGTTTCTCCAGAAATAGCATCTACATTAGTTGCTTCCGAAACCCATACTTTGTTACCCGACATAAATGTAGGATATGCAAAGAATGCGAATGCTCTTGCTGTTAATGCTGGATTTAAAATATTCATTCCAGTACCTCCAAAAGCTTCCTTTCCAATTAATACTGCAAAAGCTACAGAAACAGCAACCATCCAAAGTGGAATATCTACAGGCATAATCATTGGGATTAATAACCCAGTAACCAAATACCCTTCATTCACTTCGTGTCCTCTGTAAATAGCAAAAACGAATTCTATTCCTAGTCCTACTATATAAGATACAGCTACCATTGGTAATACTTTCCATGCTCCATGAGCAAAAGCATCCCAAAAAGTAAATGCTTCTCCTAACTGAGAGAAGTGTTGGTAACCTGCATTATATATTCCGTAAATTAAAGCTGGTATTAGCGCTAAAACTACGGTGATCATTGTTCTTTTTAAATCTACTGCATCACGAATATGCGCCCCTTGTTTGGTTGTATGATTTGGCACAAACAAAAAGGTATCGAATGCATTAAAAGCAGGTGCCATTTTCTCCCACTTCTCACCTTTATTAAAAGGCTTTTTTAGTTGATCTAACTTTTTTCTTAAAGCGTTCATATCTTAGTTTTTATTAACCAACTTCTTTTATCATTACATCCAAAGCTTCTCTAATAATAGCTTGTGCTTCAAGTTTGGAAGTACTTACATAATCTACTAATGCAAAATCTTCAGGAGCTACTTCGTAAATCCCTAAGTTTTCCATTTTTTCAATATTAAGTACCATACACTCTTTAAGAAGTTGCATAGGATATACATCCATTGGTAATACTTTTTCCATTTCTCCAGTAACAACTAAAGCTCTCTCTTCTCCATTTAAGTTGGTATTAACCGCATATTTCTTATTTGGAAATAACCAAGAAAGTGATGTTTTAGACATACTAGGAATATTATTATCTTTAAATGGCAACCATCCAAACATTCTATAATTATCCCCTTCTGGAATTAAAGTAATTGTATTGCTATAATACCCAACAAAAGCATCATTAGCTATCTTATCTCCTGTAAGGACATCTCCGCTAATAATTCTAACATTTGCAGGTAATTGACCAACTACATCCTTAACATTAGATCCTATTTTAAGCCTGTAATATTGAGCTTTAGGCGCTTCTGTTCCAGCTACGGCAACTACACGAGTTGCATCGAATTTTCCGGTTTTAAACAACGAACCAATAATAGCTACATCTTCAGGATTAATTACCCAAACACGTTCTCCAGCATTTATTGGATCTATGTGATGTATTTGAACCCCAACATTCCCCGCAGGATGTGGACCAGATACTTTATGCATCTGCACACCTTTTACCTCATTAAAAAATGAAGCCGATCTTTTATCAATCGAGAGATGTGTTTTCCCTGTAGTTAGTTTTGAAATTGCATTCAATCCAATTTGGAATTCCTCTTTGCGTTTTCCTAATGCAAACTCAACATCAGCTGCCAATGGCGCTGTTGCTAAACCTGAAATAAAAATCGCCTTAGGGGCATCATCTGGATTTGCTACAATATCGTAAGGTCTTTGCTTAATAAAAGGCCAACACCCACTATCTAGGATGTGTTGTTTAACTTCTTCTCCAGACATACTTTCGATGTCTTTTGAACCAAAATCCTTGTACGTATCCGCTGCATCAGCTTCTACAACAACCTCTAAAATTCTTCGCTTTGCGCCTCGCTTTACTTCTTTTAAAGTACCACTTACAGGTGAAACAAATTTCACTTGCTCATTGTACTTAGAATAAAAAATAATATCTCCAGCTTTTACAGACTCTCCCACTTTAACAACCATCTTTGGTGTTACACCATGGAAGTCAGTTGGCTTAATAGCGAAGTTTTTAGATCTTGGCGCATCAGAAATTAATTTTTCCGCCTCACCTTTCAGCTTAATATCTAAGCCTTTTCTAATCTTAATGTCGTTTGACATGCTATCTATCTAATGAAATTAGTTAACTCAAAAATTCGTGCAAATTTAATAATTAAAACATAGTTCGCATAATAAAAACCTATATTTTTAAGGAGCATCTTACTACATTGTAGCCTTGGTAGGTATTTTATGTATATTTATCCTCAAATTTTTTTACTAATGAAATTCAACTATAACCTTTTCGTTATACTTTTTTTTATAGGAAACATCTCTTTTTCTCAAGTACAAATCGAGATGCCGCCTCCTGAAAATATCAAGTCTATTGTGTTTAAATCTAGCGCAGAAGGAGACCAGTTTCCTATCGTAAAAGTTGGAGAAACTATCACTCTTACTTTTGATGATTTATACGCTGACGAAAAAGATTATTATTATGAAATTGAACATTGTAATTACAACTGGACACCTTCTAAACTCCTAAAATCACAATTTCTAGTTGGGGTTGATGATCAACGAATTATAACATACGATAATTCTTTAGCCACCATTCAGCCATACACCAATTACCAACTCACACTCCCTAACCAACAGACGAAGCTTCGTGTTACTGGAAACTATATTTTAAAAATAAAAGATAATGCTGGAAACCTGATTTTCTCTCGCCGATTTATTGTTTACAAGGACGCTGTTAATGTTGGTGTTATAGCAAAACGGTCGAGAAGCATGAAAAATATTGATAAATTACAGCGCCTTGAGTTCCTTATTAATTCTCCAGATTTCGAGATTATTAATCCGCAACAAGAGGTTAAAGTAGCCATCTTACAGAACAGCAATTTCAATTATGTAATCACTGGAATTAAACCTCAATTTATGTCGCAAAACCAACTTATCTACAAATACGATATCGAGACTTCTTTTGAAGGCGGCAACGAATATTATTGGTTTGACACTAAAGAAATAAGAGTTGCTAACAACAGCATTGCAAGAGTAAACCTTACTAACAGATATAATCATTATTTATACACAAACGAACCCCGAAAAGAACTTGCTTACACCTATAATCCAGATATTAACGGAGACTTCTATATCCGCACAATAGATGGCGACAATCAAGATGTAAACCGAGAAGCAGATTACTCTTTTATACGCTTTAGCCTAGCCTACGATAACACCATAGGATTGGATAAAATATATGTATACGGGAAATTTAATAATTACGAATTATCAGACGAAAACCTACTAAAGTTAGACCCAAAAACAAACACGCTAAAAACTGCAATCCTTCTTAAGCAAGGGTTTTACAACTATAAATATGTGAAAGTTTCAGAAAATGGCATTGCAGACTTAAACTTTATTAGCGGCAGTCATTGGGAGACGGAAAATAACTATACAGTCATTGTATACTATAGAGATTTTGGAGATATTTATGATAGCGTTATTGGTGTTGGAAGCGCTTCTTCTGTCAACATATCTAATTAGTTTTTTTACTGAATGGAAAAGAGACACGCACCTTCTTTAAAACACAGAACAAACAAGTGCCTTAATTGCGAGATGCCTCTCGACAAGAGCGATGCTTTTTGCCCTTACTGCGGACAAAAAAATAGCTCCAAGAAGCTTTCTATATTTCATCTGATTGAAGAATTCCTATCTAGCATATTCTCTTACGATTCTAAGCTCCATAAAACCCTTGCCACATTAATTTTAAAACCAGGAAAAATAACAAGGGATTACGTAAATGGAAAGCGAGCAACCTACACCAATCCTTTTCGGTTTTTTCTTAGCATCACTATTTTATACTTTTTAATGATAAGTTACAGTAGCGATTTTGACCAAGCAAACAATACAATAAATGAATCTATTATAAAAGACAGCCTATTCATTGAAAACACTGTCAATTCTCTTAAGAAAACAATAATTTCTGAAAATGAGAAAAATACAATTGATTCGATTTTAAAAAAATACAGTCCAAAACGAGAGATTAACACTACAGACCCTCCATCTGTTTTTTTTGAAAAATTAAACGAAAAGCTTTTCATAAAAAGGATGTATGAAAAAACGGAATATTTTTATGAAGACATCCAAAGGGATAAGTATTTTAACTACGATAATGCTATTGACCAACTAAAGATTTCTCCTTCAATAGAGAACAGAGTAACTTTTAATATTGCAAAGAGTGCTCACAAAACATATCATAATCCTGGAAGTTTTTTTGCTAATTTAATATCAAAACTTCCTTTCATTATTTTCTTCTTTTTGCCATTTTACTCGATTTTTATATGGATTATTTACTCATTCGAAAAGTACCAATACATAGACCATTTAATCTTTAGTTTTCATACACAAACACTATTTACACTTTTACTAATAGTATGCCTAATCACAAAATGGGCATTTAATCAAGATTTACACATTATAGCCTTCCTCGCCTTTCTCATCTACCTTTACAAGTCCATGAGAGGTTTCTATAAAGAGTCTAGAATTAAAACAATTGTTAAATTCATTTATATTAATACAATTTTCCTTATTTTAGCTACAATATCAATAGTAACAATAGTTCTAGTAGGCATTTACACATACTAATTTACATGATTACACAAATAACTAAAGGCATAAAAATCTCTGTCAAGACTAGTTTTGAAGGTGCATTCTTCAAGAACTACAAGATGCATTATGCTTTTGGGTATAAGATTACTATTGAAAACCAAAGTAAGGATTCTGTACAACTAACCTCTCGCCACTGGCAAATATTCGACGCGCTTAATGACGTTGAAATCGTTGACGGAGAGGGTGTAATAGGAAAAAAACCAGTTTTAAAACCTGGAGATTCACACACATACACGTCAGGCTGCTTATTAACTTCTCCAATTGGAGCTATGAGAGGCCATTACAACATGGTAAATTTCACTTCTACAAGAAAATTTAGAGTCATTATTCCTACATTTAAATTATGCGCTCCTTTTGCTCTTAATTAGGGATATATTCTTTAACATTATTTTACTTTTTAAACCCTTCTGCATTTAGTACCTTTGATTAAATTATTTAATTCAATAAATACAGAAAGTATGGGTAAAGGCTTTTTTAATGTCCCTCCGGCAATCAACGAACCTGTTAAAACTTACGCTCCAGGATCTCCTGAGAGAGAATCAGTACTAAAACAGTACGATGAAATGTTTAACAGCACAGTAGACATCCCACTTTACATTGGAAGTGAAGAAATTAAAACAGGAAACACCAAACCTCTGTCTCCTCCACACGACCATCAGCATATAGTTGGTAAATACCATCTTGCAGAAAAGTCTCATATTGATAAAGCTATAGCTAACAATCTTGAGGCTAGAAAAAAATGGGCTGCTTTAAATTGGGAACAACGAGCTGCAATTTTCTTAAAGGCTGCAGATTTAATCGCTGGCCCTTACAGAGCTAAAATAAATGCTGCTACAATGATAGCGCAATCGAAAAATATTCATCAAGCGGAGATAGATTCAGCTTGCGAGTTGATCGATTTCTTGAAATTCAACGTAGAATATATGGCAAAAATCTACAGCGATCAGCCAAAATCTGATGACGGAATTTGGAATCGTGTAGAATACAGACCGCTTGAAGGTTTTGTATACGCTATTACTCCTTTTAACTTTACTGCTATTGCTGGAAATCTTCCTGCTAGTGCAGCTATGATGGGGAACGTTGTTTTATGGAAGCCTAGCGACAGTCAAGTATATTCTGCAAAAGTAATTGTAGATATATTTAAAGAAGCTGGATTACCAGACGGTGTGATTAATGTTGTATATGGAGACCCGGAAATGATTACCAATACTGTTATTGAAAGTCCAGATTTTGCTGGAATTCACTTTACAGGTTCTACAAATGTCTTTAAAGGAATTTGGAAGAAAATTGGAAATCATATCGATATCTATAAAACATACCCGAGAATTGTTGGAGAAACAGGGGGTAAAGATTTTATCATTGCTCACCCTTCTTCTAATCCAAAACAAGTAGCAACTGCTATTTCTAGAGGTGCTTTTGAGTTCCAAGGACAGAAATGTAGCGCTGCGTCTCGTGTTTATCTACCTAAATCTATTGCTGATGAAGTTCTAGATTACGTAAAAACTGACGTTGAGTCTTTCAAAATAGGAGCTCCTAATAATATGGAGAACTTTATTACTGCCGTAATTCATGAAGGTTCTTTTGACAAGCTTGCTAGTTATATCGATCAAGCGAAAGAAGATAAAGACGCTAGAATTCATGCTGGTGGTACATACGATAAATCTAAAGGATACTTTGTTACTCCAACGGTTATCGTTACTACAGATCCAAAATATAAAACAATGACTACTGAGCTTTTCGGACCAGTTGTTACTATATATATTTATGAAGATGATAAATGGAGTGAAACACTAGAATTAGTAGATGGAACTTCTGAATATGGCTTAACTGGTGCTGTTTTCTCAGCATGTAGATATACTATTGAAGAAGCAACAACTGCATTACAAAATTCTGCTGGAAACTTCTATATCAATGACAAGCCAACAGGAGCTGTTGTAGGACAACAACCATTTGGAGGAGCTAGAGCTTCAGGAACAAATGATAAAGCTGGTTCATCACAGAATTTATTACGTTGGGTATCACCTAGATTAATAAAAGAAACTTTTGTTAGTCCAGTAGATTATAGATATCCTTTCTTAGGAGAATAAATTGGCATTACATATAATTTTAAAAGCCCTTGAGTTTACTTTCGAGGGCTTTTTTAATTTACACAAACAACTGATTATCAAAAATAAAATCTTTCTAATGTTAAGTTAATGTTATCAAATTGTGTCTTAATTGTAAATTATGTGTATCTTTGTGTTTAAACAAAAAAGCTGAAGATGATGAAAGATGAACAAAAAAGATGTATTCTGAGTATCAAATACTCAATACTAGACACTACAAAAGGTAATAAGAGAGAAACTACAGAAGTAGAACGTGTGTTTATTGCAAAGAATAAAAATACGCTCTTAAGAAAGATCGAAGCTTTCGAGGATAAGCTTAGAAAAAAAACACGCCCTAGCTTCCTAAAAAGAAAGACACAGTATGTGAAGCACTTTTTAGAAAGTTGGCGCTATACGTATAACTCAATGTTGAGAATGTAATTTTATTTACCGGTATATTTTAAAGGAAGGTGAACCACTTTTTTGGTTTCGAAGAAATCTTCCCCAAAATAGTCAGGCAAGTTGAAGATCTTAGCCGTTTTATAAATGGCTAGCTCTTCACTTAAATCACCACCCTTTAAATACAAGATTCCATTTTTAAGAGTGTGTTGAGAATTCTTTTTCACTTTTCCTTTCACCCATTTTACAAAATCTGGCATATTTGTAACAGCTCTACTTACTATAAAATCAAATTCAGATTTCACCTTTTCAGCACGAATTTGTTCTGCAGTTACATTTTCAAGTTTTAAGGCCTGTGCTACTTCATTTACAACAGTAATTTTTTTACCAATTGCATCAATTAAATAGAATTGAGTTTCTGGAAATAAAATAGCAAGTGGAATTCCAGGAAAACCGCCACCAGTACCTACATCTAAAATAGAAGATCCAGGAAGAAAAGGTTGCACTTTGGCAATACCTAGAGAATGCAGTACATGTCTTACATATAACTCATCTATATCTTTCCTGCTGATAACATTAATCTTACTATTCCAGTCTTTATACAAAGCTTCAAGTTTTAAAAACTTAGCAACTTGATCTTCAGTTAAAGAAGGAAAATACTTATCTATAATCGCTACTGACATTATTTTCTGAAATTTTAACAAAAATAGGGAATAATACGCGCACTTTTCAACTTTTTAAGACGTTAAACACTTAATTAATGTCTATTTTTGTTTACTACATTTCTTTACACAAAACCTGTCAAAGAAAAAATGAATAAATGCTTATGAACGCGAGTAAGAATATTAGGTTTTCTAGAAAAGACCCAGCAAAGTTTTTTAAAACTTTAAACACAAGAGTTAACAATTATTTCCACGAAAACAATATTAAAAAAACTGGAAACTGGAAACTTTATCTCAAAACGGCGATAATGTTTGCTATTTTCTTAGTTCCATATTTTTTAATCCTAACCATAGACATGAACCAATGGTTACAATTATTGCTTACAATTGTAATTGGAATTGGAATGGCAGGAGTTGGAATGAATGTTATGCATGACGGAAATCATGGATCATATTCATCTAAAAAATGGATCAATAAAGTAATGGGAGCCAGCATCTACATTCTTGCTGGAAATGTATATAACTGGAAAGTACAACACAATGTACTTCACCATACCTACACAAATATTCCTGGTCATGATGAAGACTTAGATGCTGGAAGAATCATAAGATTCAGCGAGCATTCTAAATGGAGTAAAATGCATAGATTTCAACATTACTATTCTGTATTTCTATACGGACTTCTAACGCTTAACTGGGCTATCACTACCGACTTTAAGCAAATGAGAAGGTACATGAAGAAAAAATTATCATACGGTAAATTTCCGAACCCTGCTAAAGAATGGAGTGTATTAATCATTACAAAAATCATCTACATAACTGTTTGGATTGCTATCCCAATGTTTTTTATCGATTTAGCATGGTGGAAAGTATTAATCGGATTCTTCGTTATGCATTACACTGCTGGATTAATATTAAGCATGGTATTCCAATTAGCACATATCGTAGAAAATGCAGACACAGTATTACCAGATGAAGCGGGAACTGTAAAGAATACTTGGGCAATACACCAGTTATTTACAACTACTAATTTTGCTACAAAAAACAAGATTGTAAATTGGTTTACTGGAGGTTTAAACCACCAAGTAGAGCATCATATTTTTCCTAACATTAGCCATATACATTACACAAATATTGCTAAAATTGTTAAAGAAACTGCGGGAGAGTTTAATTTACCATACTACGAGTATGAAACTACAAGAAAAGCTATAATTTCGCATTTCAAACATTTAAAAGCATTAGGTGAAAAACCTACGTATGTTTACAACTAAACACAATTTCATTTTATGACACAATTATTATCTGAAAGAGTTTTAAACATGGCAACTTCTGCAACACTTGCCATGGCTGCAAAAGCAAGAGAACTAAAAGCCGAGGGTAAAGATATAATAGGCTTAAGCCTTGGTGAACCTGACTTTAACACTCCAGAATTTATTAAAGATGCTGCCAAGCAAGCAATTGACGACAATTACAACAGCTACTCTCCAGTAGATGGTTATGCTGACTTAAAGACTGCTATTATCAATAAATTTAAAAGAGATAACAACTTAACATACACACCTAACCAGATTGTAGTATCTACAGGAGCTAAACAATCGTTAGCTAATGTTGCTCTTACAGTTATAAACCCAGGAGATGAAGTTATTCTTCCCGCTCCATATTGGGTAAGCTATTCAGATATTGTAAAAATTGCTGAAGGAGTTCCTGTTGAAGTACAAACTTCAATTGAAAACGACTTTAAAATGACAGCAGAACAACTAGAAGCTGCTATCACTCCTAAAACGAAAATGATTTGGTACAGCTCACCTTGTAACCCAAGTGGATCTGTTTACAGTAAAGAAGAATTAGAATCTTTAGCTGTAGTTTTAAGAAAACACCCAAATATCATTATTGTTTCTGATGAAATCTATGAACACATTAACTTCGGTGATGGTCATACAAGTATAGCTTCTATAGATGGGATGTACGACAGAACTGTTACTGTAAATGGTGTGTCTAAAGCATTTGCTATGACAGGTTGGAGAATTGGATATATCGGAGCTCCTGAGAAGATAGCAAGAGCTTGCAACAAAATGCAAGGTCAGATTACAAGTGGTGCAAACTGTATTGCTCAGAGAGCTACAATTACTGCATTAGAAGCTCCTGTTAGCGAGATAAAATATATGATTGATAAATTCCATGAAAGAAGAGACCTTGTATTAGGCTTATTGGGAGAGATAAAAGGCTTCCAACTTAATGTTCCTGAAGGTGCTTTTTATGTATTTCCAAACATCTCTGATTTCTTCGGAAAAACAATAAGAGGTAAAAAGATCGAAAATGCATCAGACTTTTCTTTACTACTTCTAGAAGAAGCTAATGTAGCTACAGTTACTGGTGAAGCTTTTGGAAATCCAAACTGTATTAGAATATCTTATGCTGCTTCTGAAGAAAACTTAATAGAAGCCATAAAGAGAATAAAAGAGGTGCTTTCTTAAGGAAAACACTTTTACATATTATTATAAAAACAAAAAAGCGAAGTCTCCACTTCGCTTTTTTTAAACTTAATTCCCTCAAATTCTCATCATTGCTTATTGAGAAATGTAGGGTGTAAATATATAAACTTACCTTATTAATTATAAGGGGAAAAACCCCCTTTATACATTGTAGGCGTATTGATTCTTCTAAAATATAATTTAAGTACGCTTCCAGAAAAAAGGAGAAAACAGTATTAATACTGTAAACAATTCTAACCTCCCTAAAAGCATTAGAAAAGAACACCACCATTTACCAAGCATCGGTAGTGAATCAAAATTTGTAAGCGGATGTAACGAACCTAAACCTGGCCCTATATTCCCTAAAGAAGATGCAGAACCTCCAATTGCAGATTCAAAATCCAATCCTAAAGCTCCTAAAACCACTGCTCCCGTTATAAAAAGTAGCATGTAAATAATAAAGAACCCTAAAATATTATAAATGATATTCTCTGGCACTGTTTTCCCGTTATATCTCACAGGGATAATTGCATTTGGATGTAAAGTTCTTTTAAACTCCAACAAACCATTTTTTATCATAAGTAAATGCCTCACTACTTTGACTCCCCCTGCAGTAGAACCAGCTGATCCTCCTACAAACATCAATCCGAAGAAAACAATAGTAAGAAAAGGAGTCCAACTTGTAAAATCTGCAGTTACAAATCCTGTAGTCGTAATTACAGAAATAACTTGAAATAAAGCATGTCTAAATGAGCTTTCTGCCATTCCGAAAACCATAGGGTGGTACTCACTAACTGGCACATTCGCCTTAAAATAAATAACCAAAGTAGCTATAACAGTTACACAACCTACCAATAATGCGTAAAACCGAAACTCATAATCTTCAATTATTTTACGGACTTTCCCCTTAAACATAAAATAACTTAAAACAAAGTTTGCTCCAGCTACAAACATAAAGAAGATAACAATATACTCTATTAACGGATTATCATTCCAATAAGCTAAACTAGCATTTTTTGTAGAGAAACCTCCCGTAGAAAGCGTTGCCATTGCATGGTTTATCGCATCAAAGAAATTCATTCCTGCAAGCTTTAAAAGCAACGTTTCAGCCAATGTATACCCAACATAAATAAACCACAAACGTTTAGCTGTGTCTGTAATCCTTGGGTGTAACTTATCTGCACTTGGTCCAGGAGCTTCAGCTGCAAAAAGCTGCATCCCTCCTATTCCTAATAGGGGTAAAATCGCTATAGCCAAAACTATAATTCCCATTCCCCCTATCCAATGCGTAGTACTCCGCCAAAACAAAATCCCTTCAGGAAGCACTTCAATATCATTTAAAATAGACGCTCCTGTGGTAGTATAACCACTCATTGTTTCGAAAAAAGCATTGGTAACAGATGGGATCGATCCTGTAAAAAGATAAGGTAACATTCCAGAAAGCGTCATAAAAACCCATCCGAAGGAAACAATCATATATCCTTCCCTTTTCTTAATTTCCTTTTTATGTTCTTTAGTTACATACATTAAAAGGACTCCTAAAAAAACGGTTGTAATTCCAGCAAAACTAATTTCCAACGTAGCTCCATCTTTATACAACCCACTAACAATAGCAGATAGGATCATAAAGCCACCATTACAGAGCAATAAAAGCCCCATAAAATGAAAAATTATTTTAGTATTTAGTCTTTTCATAAAGATTAGAGAAATAGTTTTTCTACTTTGGAAATTGATCTTGGCAAGCAGCAAACTACGACTCTATCTCCTGCTTTTATTTGGAAGTCTCCAAGAGCAATAATACCTTCTCCGTCTCTTACAACTCCTCCTATAATTGCAGATCTAGGAAAACTTATATCTTTTATTATTTTTCCTGTAACAGCAGAAGTTGGTTTTACTATAAACTCAAGCATTTCTGCATTTAAGTTATTCAGCTTGGTAAGTGCTACCACTTCACCTTTTCTTATATGTCTAAATATATTATTTGCAGCTAAAAGCTTTTTATTAATAAGCGTATCTATTCCTATAGACTGAGAAAGTTGGAAGTAATCCATATTCTCCACCAAAGCTATAGTTTTCTTAATGTTTTTAGATTTAGCCATCAAGCAAGACATAATATTCGTCTCCGAATTTCCTGTAACCGCTATAAAAGCATCCATCTCACTAATATCTTCTTCCTCCAGAAGGTCTACATTTCTTCCGTCTCCATTGATTATCAAAGCATTTGGAAGGTCATCAGCTATATCAAAAGCTTTACTTTTATCTTTTTCAATAAGTTTAACTCTAAACTTACTACTACATAAATCTCTAGCAGTTTTAAAACCTATTTTACTTCCACCGAGAATCATAACATTTTTAATCTCCTCACGTGTTTTTCCAGTAAGTTTATAAAGTTCGTCTACTCCTTCTTTTAAGGTAACAAAATATGCCTGATCTCCTTCTTTAAAAACGGTATCTCCACGTGGAATAAGAGTATATTGTGTACCAAAACGTTGGATTGCAATCGGCACAAAATGTAATTCAGGAAAAATATTTGCAGCCTCTTGTACAGATTTTCCAACAAAAGGAGCCGTACGCTGAAGCGATGTTCCCACCATTATTAGAGCGCCATCTTCAAACTCATAACTATCGTTAAATGCAGATTGATCCAATAACAATTGAATCTCTTCCGAAGCTAACTTTTCGGGAGAAATTAATTCATCTATTCCAAGAGTATCAAACTTAATCTCGTCTTTATAATGAATAAACTCAGTATTAGAAATCCTAGCAATGGTTCGTTTACAACCAAGTTGCTTCGCCAATAAACACAATGTTATATTTGTTGTTTCTGAAGAAGTAACACCTATCATTAGGTCCGAAGAATCTATTCTTGCTTCTTTCAATACAGAAACCGAAGTAGCATCACCTCTTAAAACTTTAATATCCAAATGAGTATCTGCATAATTCAGACTCTCTTTGTCATTATCTATAAGGGTTATGTCTTGAGATTCGTAAGAAAGTAGTTTTGCTAAATGAAACCCTACTTCGCCAGCACCTGCAATAATTATTTTCATTGAATTACGTAGACTATTTTAGGATACAAATATATATTAAATAAAATTAGATTTAAAGGTTAAGACCACTATATAAATACCTCTTTATTAATGTATTTGAATCCATATAATTGTTAAAATATCTTTTATTAGAAGAAAAGCTGCTCCCCTTTCCACATCCAATTATACTGAATTTAATATAAATAGGGTCATAGGATACTATTAGTATCTTAGGATTTAACTCGACTAGATAAAATCTAAGTATTATATTTACCAAAATTTTGTTGATGGAGAAGAAAGTAACACCATATAAGGATTCCGAATTAGGAAAAAAACAACAGGTAACTCAAATGTTTGATACCATTTCTGGTAAATATGACGGTTTAAATAGGGTTATATCCTTTGGTATTGATATAAAATGGAGAGAAAAAGTAGTTGCTTTGGTAAAAAATACCAAGCCAGCTACAATTCTAGATATCGCAACTGGAACAGGAGATTTAGCTATTAATATGGCCCTAAAAATAGATGCTGAAAAAATTACAGGTCTAGACATCTCTCCAGGAATGCTTGAAGTTGGAAAACTTAAGGTAAGTGAAAAAAAATTATCTGATAAAATAGATATGGTTATTGGTGATAGTGAAGCTTTACCCTTTGAAGACAATTCTTTTGACGCTATTACCGTTGCTTTTGGAGTAAGGAATTTTGAAGATCTTGAAAAAGGATTGGCAGAAATTTACCGTGTACTTAAAAAGGGAGGGATTTTTGTAGTTTTAGAAACATCAAATCCTACAAAACCACCTTATAAACAAGGGTATAACATTTACACCAAATCGATCCTTCCTATAATCGGAAAACTGTTCTCAAAAGACCGCTCAGCTTATGCTTATTTATCAGAATCTGCATCTGTTTTTCCTTTTGGTGAAGAATTCAACAATATTTTACGTAAAATTGGGTTTACTAATGTGGAAGATAAGCCACAGACTTTCGGAGTTGCAACTATCTATGAAGCATATAAATAATATGCCTTAAACATTACAAACTTAACCTCGATGATGAAAAAATTAGTCTTTTTAATACCTGCTTTACTTTGTTTCTGCCAGACGGTTTTCCCTCAATTTAATGAAAATCCAATCTTAAATTTAGAAAACGAAGATAAAAAGCGTCTCAATTGGGGATACTTTTTAGGTTTTAATCAATATAATTTTAAGTTTGATTATATAGATAATGCTTCTACAACTGACCAAACAGATGTTCAAGTAGGAAAAAGTCTTGGTTTCAATGTTGGGCTAATTGGAGAGGTTAGACTAAATGATTACTTTGATGTTCGTTTGGAGCCAGGTTTGTACTACACACAAAGAGATTTGCTTTTTCCTGGGTTTAGTGATCCAAATGATGCTATTAGAGAAGTAAAATCTACCTATATACATGTGCCTCTTTTAATAAAAGCTAGCACGAAAAGACTTGGTAATTTTAAACCATATATAGTTGGAGGAGTATCTACTTCTTTTAACTTAAGTAGTAGTGAAGATAGCACAAAGGACACTTCTGATGGAACTTTAAGAATGAAAAAAAATACTTACTATTATGAGTTAGGCTTCGGAATAGATTTCTATTTGCATTATTTTAAGTTCTCCCCTTCCATACGTGGAGTTTTCGCTTTAACAGACGAATTGGTTCAAGATATTGACCCCAATAGCGAATGGACTTCTAACATTAACAATATGTATTCTAGAGGTGTATTTATTAATTTTACTTTTGAATAATGCGTTAGATGAAATAAGTATATTGTTTATAACAAAATAAATAACCAAAATACATCATTATTTTCAACTACCTCCTTTTAAACTCACTTAAAAGAATAGCTGTTGCAGTAGCTACATTTAGGCTTTCTGTTGCTTGAATATCTCCAAAACGCGGAATACTTATTTCGTTTTTAATTAGAGAAAGAATAGAGTCAGAAATTCCATTAGCCTCATTTCCCATTACCAAAATAGCATCTTTAGGAACTTCCGTTTTATAAATATTTGCCCCTTCCATGGTTGCACAAAATATAGGACAGTTTGCATTTTTCAAATAACTTTCTAAATCTGTATACACAACATTTACTCTCGTTAAAGATCCCATTGTTGCTTGAATAACTTTTGGATTATAACAATCTACTGTATGTTCGCTACACACAAGTGTTTTTATTCCAAACCAATCGCACATCCTTATAATAGTTCCCAAATTTCCAGGGTCACGAACATCATCTAAAGCAAGTATCAATCCCTTTTCTTCAATTTCTGAAGGAGGTTTCATATAAAAAACAGCGAGAACAGGACTTGGTGTTTTCAATCCACTCATCTTTTTAAGAATCAGTTCTGAAACTAAATTTACTTTTTCAGGATTTATATCCACCAGATCCTCTTTAAGAGCATAAATTTTATGAAGCTTAAAGTCAGATTTCAAAAGTTCATTAATTACTTTTACACCTTCAGCAATAAAAAGTCCCTCTTTATTTCTGTACTTTTTTTGATGTAAGCCCGTTATAAGTTTTATTTCGCTTTTGCTAACCATTCAAATAATGTATTTTTGACGTTAAATTAATTAATTACCCGATTGAAACAATTTTTTGTAAAAATAACAGTATTATTTATTGTAATACTATTTATATCCTCTTGTAATGCCATAAAAAGGGTTAAAGATGGTCAATATCTCCTTACAAAGAATAATGTTTTAGTTAATGACGAGAAAATTAAGAACGATGAAGTTCAAGGACTCCTCTCGCAAAGACCTAATAATCTAGGGAGATTAGCACTTTATAATCTGGCTAAAGAAAACCCAGACTCTTTTTACGTAACTAGACTTGATAGCACATTAAAGGATATCAATATCTTTGAACGCCTAATTTCTAAAAAACAACTCGTACAAATTGCCGATTATAAGATTAATTTTCATCATTGGCTAAAGAAAACTGGTGAGGCTCCCGTAATTATCGATCCTGCAAAAACTATAAAATCCGCAGAACGATTAACCCAATATTACGAGACAAAAGGATACTTTAATAACACAATACAAGTAGAAGTAGATACTGCAGAACAGAAAGAAAAAAGGGCTGTTGTGAACTACAAACTTACTACCGGTCCTACCTATTATTTAGATAGCATTACTACACAGATTACATCTAAAGATTTAGATTCTATCTATGATAAATACAAGCGATTTTCTAGAATTCGAGAAGGACAAAAATTTGATCTTGATAATTTTCAGAATGAAAAAGAGCGTTTAAATACCTTATTTGCCAATTCTGGGATTTATAAATTTCAACCCAACGCCATTACTTTCGATATTCATAGAGATACCACAACTGGAAAAGATTATAAAATGCCAGTTAGTGTATCGATTAATACGGTTGCAGATCAACAAGGTGACTCTACAAAAAATGTAGAATACAAAGTGCACCATATAAATAAGGTAAATATTTTTGCTGATTATTCTTTTAATAATATGGATTCCCTTCAATCCATCGAGAATGACGGCTATACAATATACTATAAGGACAAATTAAAATATAGACCGAATGCATTAACAGATGTTATTGCCATTATCCCTGGAAATGTTTACAAAGATTCTGAACGTGCTTTAACCTCTAAACAGATTAATAACCTTAAGGTTTTTAAGTATCCTAACATTAATTATAGTTATGTAGACAGCACGGATAATCAACTAAATACTAATATTTATTTAGCTCCAAGATCAAGGTTTTCATTAGGTTTTAGCACCGATGTTCTTCATTCTAACATTCAGGATATTGGAATTTCCTTTAGCTCATCAATCATTAGCAGAAATATATTTAGAGGGGCAGAAACTCTAGATTTAGCATTTAGAGGTACAGTAGGGTCTTCTTCAGATTTTAAAAATAGCAGTAGTAGCTTTTTCAATTTAGCAGAATTTGGAGCGGATATAGGTTTAAATTTTCCTCGTATATTTTTTCCAATAAATACAGACCGATTTATTCCGAAATCTATGTCACCAGAAACTAGATTTTCTATTGGTACTACTATTCAGAAGAATATTGGATTAGACAAACAAACTTTTAATGGTATTTTACGTTATAAATGGAGTCCTACCAGTCAACGGAAAAATATATTCGAGCTTTTAAATATTCAGTATGTAAAAAATTTAAATATCGACAGGTATTATGATGTATACGATAATAGCTATGGAGATTTAAATAGTGTTGCTAGTGATTATATACAAGTTGCAGATACGAGTTATTATGATCCGAATGGTAATTTAATTATTCCTGATGGAACCTCTGGTTTTACAAACGATGTACTTGATGGAACTATTCCTGCTTCAAGTGATGATGTTAGTGAAGTGTCACGCTTAGAAGACCGAAGAGATAGACTTACCGCCAACAACTTAATATATGCGAGCAATTATACGTATTTTAAAAATAATCGTAGAAATGCCAATGACAATAATTTTTTTCAATTTAGAGGAAAGATAGAATTGGCAGGAAACTTACTTTCTGCAATTGCTCCTTTAGTTGATTTCGATCAAAATGAAAATGGAGACAATCTTATTTTTGGAGTTCAATATTCTCAATATGTAAAAACAGAATTAGACTATATTAAATACTGGAGGCTATCTAGAAGTAATGTTCTTGCTTTCCGAAGCTTTCTTGGTGTTGCTATTCCTTACGGAAATGCAGATAACATTCCTTTTATACGAAGTTATTTTGCAGGAGGATCAAACGACAATAGAGCTTGGCAGCCCTATTCTCTTGGTCCTGGGAGAACAGACAATGTAAATGATTTTAATGAAGCCAATCTAAAAATAGCTTTCAATTTAGAATATCGATTTAATTTAATTGGTGATTTTAAAGGTGCTCTTTTTGCAGATGCAGGAAATATTTGGAACTTTTTAGATGATGTGGAAGAAGAAGCAGCCGTTTTTGAGGACTTAGGATCCTTAAAAGAAATTGCATTAGGTACAGGCTTTGGTCTGAGATATGATTTTAATTTCTTTATTTTACGCTTCGATATTGGTTTTAAGACCTTCGATCCATCTTATGAAAAGAGCAAAAGATGGTTTACAGATTACAACTTTGGTAATGCTGTATATAATATTGGTATTAATTATCCTTTTTAAGAGAGGTAAATTTATTATTTTTGCGTACGCATTATAAAAACAACTGAATATAAATTAGAAACTTAAATTTTATGAGCCATAATATCAAACCAGGTGTAGCTACAGGAGATGAAGTACAAAAAATCTTTAACTACGCCAAAGAAAAGGGATTCGCACTCCCAGCAGTAAACGTAATAGGAAGTAGTACAATCAATGCAGTATTAGAAACAGCTGCAGATTTAAATGCACCTGTTATTATTCAATTCTCTAATGGAGGAGCACAATTTAATGCAGGTAAAGGACTTTCTAACGACGGACAACAATCTGCTGTTGCAGGAGCTGTTGCCGGAGCTAAGCATGTTCACGAATTGGCAGTTAAATATGGTGTACCTGTAATTTTACATACAGACCACTGTGCAAAAAAATTATTACCATGGGTTGATGGAATGTTAGATGCTAGTGAAAAGCATTTTGCTGAAACAGGAAAACCATTATTCAGTTCACATATGATTGACCTTTCTGAGGAAGATATCAAAGACAACATCGAAACATGTTGTGGATACTTACAAAGAATGGAAAAAATGGGAATGACTCTAGAAATCGAATTAGGGATTACTGGAGGTGAAGAAGATGGTGTTGATAATACAGATGTAGACGATTCTAAATTATATACACAACCAGAAGAAGTAGCATTTGCTTATGAAGAGCTTTCAAAAGTATCTTCTAGGTTTACAATTGCAGCTGCTTTTGGAAACGTACACGGGGTTTACAAACCTGGAAACGTAAAACTTACTCCAAAAATCTTAAAGAATTCTCAAGAATATATTTCTAAAGAGTACAATGTGCCTGCAAATACAATTGACTTTGTATTTCACGGAGGTTCTGGTTCTACTGTAGAAGAAATTAGAGAAGCAATTGGTTACGGAGTTATAAAAATGAATATTGACACAGACCTTCAATACGCTTACTTAGAAGGAATTAGAGATTACATGAGTGAAAAAGCTGATTACTTAGCTGCTCAAATTGGTAATCCTGACGGTGACGATGCTCCAAATAAAAAGCATTATGACCCAAGAGTTTGGATTCGTGAAGGTGAAAAAACTTTCATCACTAGACTTAAGAAAGCTTTTGAAGATTTAAACAACGTAAACACGTTATAATAAACCGCTTTAACATTCATAAAATATTTTATGAATATTATTAAATTATACTAAGAATATGGCTTGGTTCAAAAGAAAAGAAAAAGGTATACAAACCACTACCCAAGAGAAAAAAGATACCCCCAAAGGATTGTGGTATAAATCACCTACCGGGAAAATTGTAGAAGCAGACGAGCTTGCTAAGAACTTCTATGTAAGCCCTGAAGATGATTATCACGTTCGTATTGGTAGTAAAGAGTATTTTTCGATTTTATTTGATGACAATAAATTCAAAGAATTAGATCCTAACCTAGAATCTAAAGACCCTTTGAACTTTGTTGACACTAAAAAATATTCAGACCGCTTAAAGCAAGCTCAAGAAAAAACTGATTTAAAAGATGCTGTAAGAACTGCAACTGGAAAATCTAAAGGAAAAGAACTTGTTGTAGCTTGTATGGATTTCTCTTTCATTGGAGGTTCTATGGGAAGTGTTGTTGGAGAAAAAATAGCGAGAGCGATTGACTATTCAATAAAAAAGAAATTACCTTTTGTAATGATTTCTAAGTCTGGTGGAGCAAGAATGATGGAAGCTGCATTATCTTTAATGCAATTAGCTAAAACATCTGCTAAATTAGCGCAGTTATCAGAAATTGGAATTCCTTACATCTCTCTTTGTACAGATCCAACTACTGGAGGAACAACTGCTTCCTACGCAATGCTAGGAGACATAAACATTGCAGAACCAGGTGCATTAATTGGTTTTGCTGGTCCTAGAGTTGTAAAAGAGGCTACTGGAAAAGATTTACCAGATAACTTCCAGACATCAGAGTTTTTATTAGAGCATGGTTTCCTTGACTTTATAACACACCGTAAAGAGTTAAAAAATAAGATTAATTTATATATTGATCTTATTCAAAATCAAGCGGTAAGAGCTTAATTATTAGTTTTCAATATTATAAAAAATCCGTAACGATATATATTGTTACGGATTTTCTTTTTTTACGTAAATAACCTTAGACAAAAATAGCTGATAATTAAATTATTACTATCTTTGCGCCCAATGATAGAAAATCTATCAAATACATAAGAATCATTTAAATAATATTGGCATGTATTTAGCTAAAGAAGTAAAAGCAGACATATTTAAACAATATGGTGGTGATGCTAAAAACACCGGATCTGCAGAAGGACAAATTGCTTTGTTCACTCACAGAATTAATCATTTAACTGGACACTTAAAAAACAATCGTAAAGATTTCAATACAGAGCGTTCATTAGTTATGTTAGTAGGTAAAAGAAGAAGCCTACTTGATTATTTGAAGAAAAAACATATCGAAAGATATCGTGCTATCGTCAAAGAATTAGGATTAAGAAAGTAAGATATAAGGGAGCAATTTGCTCCCTTTTTTATTTTAAATATATTTGATAAGCTAATAATTATTCTCTAAATCATCTGTTACAGAATTTATTACAGAAATTCGAAGTATAATTATTACCTTTAACCATTATAAATAATTATAGATCGTTTAATCACTTTCTAAACATATAAAAAAGCTTAAGATTAATAGTTTTTCATTGGGACACAACAACTACAACAACACAACTACCTCCGTTTATAAAACGGAACCCATTGTTTAACAGCCTGTATTAAACAGGAAAATTAAAAAACTATATGATTCCAAAAGTATTTAAAGAGGTCATAGACCTTGGTGACGGTAGAGAAATTACTCTAGAAACTGGAAAACTAGCAAAACAAGCACACGGAAGTGTTGTAGTTCAATCTGGAAAATGTATGTTACTATGTACAGTTGTTTCCAATTACAAACAATCTGACGTAGACTTTTTACCTTTAACAGTAGACTATAGAGAAAAATTTGCTGCTGCTGGTCGCTATCCTGGTGGTTTCTTCAAAAGAGAAGCAAGACCTAGTGATGGTGAGGTATTAACTATGCGTTTAGTAGATCGTGTATTACGCCCATTATTCCCAAAAGATTATCACGCAGAAACTCAAGTGATGATTCAATTAATGTCTCATGATGAAGACGTTATGCCAGATGCAATGGCTGGATTAGCTGCTTCTGCTGCTATTCAATTATCTGATTTCCCATTTGAATGCCCCATATCAGAAGCTAGAGTTGGTCGTGTAAATGGAGAATTCATCATCAACCCAACAAGAGCACAGTTATTAGAATCTGACATCGATATGATGATCGGTGCTTCTGCAGACTCTGTTATGATGGTTGAAGGTGAAATGGATGAGATTTCAGAAGAAGAAATGGCTGAAGCAATTAAATTTGCTCACGAAGCTATTAAAGTTCAATGTGCAGCTCAAGTAAAATTAGCTGAAGCATTTGGAAAGAAAGAAACTCGTGAATATGAGCCAGAAAGAGAAGATGAAGACTTGGCTAAAAAAATTCATGATTTAGCATATGATAAAGTATACGCTGTAGCAAAAGCAGGATCTTCTAAACACGAAAGAGGAGCTGCATTTGCGGAAATCAAAGATGAAATAACTGCTTCTTTTTCTGAAGAGGAACAAGAAGAATTCGGCGGACTAATCTCTAAGTATTATAGCAAAGCTGAAAAGGCTGCTGTTAGAGATTTAACGCTAAATGAAGGTTTACGTCTTGATGGTCGTAAAACTGACGAAATAAGACCTATTTGGTGTGAAGTAGATTATTTACCATCTACACACGGATCTGCAATTTTTACTCGTGGAGAAACACAAGCTTTAGCTACTGTTACTTTAGGAACAAGTAGAGAAGCTAACCAAATAGATATGCCATCTTTTGAAGGTGAAGAGCGTTTCTATTTACACTATAACTTCCCTCCTTTTTCAACAGGTGAAGCGCGTCCAATTAGAGGAACGTCTCGTCGTGAAGTTGGACACGGTAACTTAGCGCAACGTGCATTAAAAGGAATGGTTCCTGAAGATTGCCCTTACACAGTACGTGTAGTATCAGAGATATTAGAATCTAATGGTTCTTCTTCTATGGCTACAGTTTGTTCTGGTACAATGGCTTTAATGGATGCAGGTGTACAATTAAAGAAACCTGTTTCTGGTATTGCTATGGGATTAATTTCTGATGCAGAATCTGGAAAATATGCTGTTCTTTCTGATATTCTAGGAGATGAAGATCACTTAGGAGATATGGATTTTAAAGTAACTGGTACCGCTGACGGTATTACTGCTTGCCAGATGGATATTAAAGTAAAAGGATTAAGCTATGAGATTTTAGTAAATGCACTAAAACAAGCTCGCAACGGTCGTTTACACATTTTAGACAAGCTAACTGAAACAATTGCTACTCCAAATGCAGATGTTAAAGGACATGCACCTAAAATGGTTACTAGACGTATTCCTAATGAATTTATTGGAGCTTTAATCGGTCCTGGTGGAAAAGTTATCCAAGAGATGCAAAAAGAAACTGGAACTACGATCGTAATAAACGAAGACCCAGTTACAGAAGAAGGTATCGTTGAGATTTTAGGAGTTGGTAGCGAAGGAATCGATGCCGTAACTGCAAAAATAGATTCTATACTATTCAAGCCTACAAAAGGAGAGGTTTACGAAGTAAAAGTAATTAAAATGCTCGATTTTGGTGCAGTAGTAGAATATACAGCTGCTCCTGGTAATGAAGTATTATTACATATTTCTGAACTGGCTTGGGAACGTACAGACAACGTTACTGATGTTGTAAACTTAGGAGATGTATTTGAAGTTAAATATTTCGGGGTAGATCCTAAAACAAGAAAAGAAAAAGTATCTAGAAAAGCGATTTTACCAAAACCAGAAGGTTTTGCTGAAAGACCACCTCGTGAAAGAGATGGAAACCGCGATAATAGATCTAGAGATAATAGAGGTGATAGAAAGCCTAAAAGAGATTAGATATTGATATTTATTTAATTTTAAAGTGTGGTAAAAAGTCTGGTATTAATAGTATACCGGACTTTTTTTATACCACTATTTTATTCTGAATATGCATCAAAAAAAAAAGGAAGCTTAGCTCCCTTTTTTTAGTTTAATTCATTTATATATCTATGATTCTAACGTGTTCTTCCTTCAGCAAGTGCACTTTGCAAAGCTTCTTTTAATTTAGCTACTTTTTCTGGATGTTTTTCCGCAATATTATTAAGCTCCTTTGGATCTTCTTTTAAGTTATATAACTGCACCTCTTCACTATTACCTGTCTCCTGTCCTCCTTCAACATCTATTGCCCAGCTAAGTCTCTTAGCACCCTTTTTTGGCTGGATATACTTCCATTCGTTTTCTAAAAAAGCTAAAGTTCTAGCATGCTCAATCATTGTAGATCTACCTTCTGTAGAAATTCCTACAAATGCATCCCAAATATTAAAACTATCAACAGCATCCTCTTTATCAAGTGGAACACCAAAATAATCAGCAAATGACGCTAAGAAGTCAACTTGATTGACCATCGCATCAGAAACAGACCCTGCTTTAATTTTATTAGGCCATCTTATGATTGTTGGTACTCTAGTACCTCCCTCAAAAATGCTGTACTTTCCAGAACGGTAAATACCAGATGGCTTATGCCCGTTAATTTCTGTAATAGCCCCATCTACATAACCGTCATCGAGTATTGGTCCATTATCACTAGAGAAAATAACGATCGTATTATCTTCGATATTTAAATGCTCTAATAACCTCATAATTCTCCCCGTAGTATCATCTAATTGTAAAACAGCATCACCACGATAACCTAAACCACTTGCTCCTTTAAATCTAGTATCTGGCATTCTGGGAACATGAATATCACTTAAAGAGAAAAATAAAAAGAAAGGTTCTTCTTGACTATTTATAATAAAATCCTCTGCCTCACTATAAAAATCATGAGCTAATTCTTCGTCTGTCCAACGAGATCTTGTTCCACCTTCCATAAATCCCATTCTAGAAATACCATTTACAATAGTACCATCATGACCCAAACCTGGAGTAAAAGGCATTTTTAATAATTCAGGATTCTCTTTACCTGTAGGCTCATCCCCTATTTTTTTTCTATAACTAACAGCTATAGGGTCGTTATCTTCTAACCCTAAAATATCATGATTTTTCAAGTAAACAGTTGGTACTCTATCTGCAGTAGCCGGAAAGATAAAAGAGTAATCAAAGCCAACTTCGTTAGGACCAGGTTTAATAGATTGATTCCAATCTATAGCGCCACCATCTCCGAGTCCTAAATGCCATTTACCAACTACAGCCGTTTTATATCCTTTATTTTTAAACACTTTTGGGAGTGTCATTTTATCTGTTGGAATTATTAGACCAGCATCACCATTAAGTACTCCTGTACCCTTTTTTCTAAAAGCATAATTACCGGTTAGCATTGCATATCTTGAAGGTGTACATGTAGCTGAAGCACAATGTCCGTTAGTAAACATTAAACCTTCATTGGCCAACTTATCAATATTAGGCGTATTCAATGCTTTAGCTCCATAGGCACTTACATCACCATAACCCAAGTCATCCGCATAAATAATAATAACGTTTGGTTTATCGTGGTTTACTTTGGAAGAGTCTGCTAATAAATCTTCCTTCTTATTATTGCTTTCATTACAAGAAAACAATAAAATACCCATTAATAATAATTGTGAGATTTTAGTCAAGTTCATTGTTAGTTAATTATAGATTTATACGTTTAAAACTTACACCCTTCATAAGTATCAAAAGCACAAAGCAGATTGACATTAATATGAAAGTTAAATTCAGTCCTAAAATAAGTAAAAAAAGTAAAATCTACAATTAAAATAATAATACGTAAATAAAAGATGTGTAAATTCTTATTTATTGAATAAAAACATAGAAGATTAAAGTGTTAGGCGAAGTAGTAAAGAGTTAAATATGAATTCATATAACTACAATATTCACTTAAGTATATACCAAAAAAAATCCTCATCAAATACATGATGAGGATTCTAAAGAAGGCGGCGACCTACTCTCCCACTTTCGTAGTACCAT
>NZ_JBLXAF010000011.1:0-113409 GCF_048266025.1 Joostella sp.
TATTATAAAAGTAAATGGTGCAGATGCAGCGACTAATTCAGTTTTGAAGGATTTAGAATTTAGTGTTGCAGATGAATCAATAACGAGCGAAAAGATATCAGATGGAACTATTGTAACAGCAGATTTAGCTGTTGGTACAATCACTTCAGAGAAGATAGCTGATAAGACAATTACAGAAGTAGATATTGCTGATGGAGCGATTAATCCGTATAAGATTTTAGCAGATGCAGTTGAAGCTAAACATATAAATAATGATGTTGCGGGCGCAGGATTAATTCAAAATGCCACAAGTGGAGCGTTAGAAGTAGATGTAACTGCTATCGAGGGGGATGGAGATATAACCTCTACAGACCTAACAGTTACTGGGGGTGCTAATTCCGTATTTAATGATGTTAGTTTGGAGGTTAAAGATGGTGCAATCACAGCAGTCAAATTAAGCTCTGTAGGATCAACAGCAGGACAGGTTCCAGTTGCTGATGGATCAGGAAATGTATCGTATAAAACATTATCAGCAACAGAAGTACCATACGAGAATTCTACATCAGGGTTAACAGCAGAAAACACACAAGCAGCGATAGATGAGTTGGCAGCAGGAAGTACCGATGATCAGACAGCGACAGAGGTAGATATCACTACAATTAGTGGTCTTACTTCATCAACAGTTCAGGGAGCATTGGAGGAATTGAATACAAATAGCACCGACGATCAAACAGCAACAGAAGTACCATACGAGAATTCTACATCAGGGTTAACAGCTGAAAACACCCAAGCAGCAATAGATGAAGTAAATACTGCAACTCAGGTAGTGACTGAAGAAGTTAATACAATATCTAAAGCAGCTAGAATTTTTTATCCGCCTTCAATTGCTATAGATGCTTCAGTAAATGGAAATTTTGAAATCGATTTATATCAGCAATATGTTGAACAATTCGGATCACCTGTAATATCAAGTGCAGGAGCTCCTAATGCTATTCCGACATATGCTAGTGATGAATTATATTATTATGTTACAGCATACGATACAAATGTATTTACTGTCACTAGTATTGATGTTAATGGGAAAATGACTTATACAGTTAAAAACCCTCCGGCAGATTACAACTCACTTATCAACGTGGTATTCGTAGTAAAATAATTGTTTGATATCATCTAAAAAAAATCATTTTGAAACATCAAAATAAACATATCAAACAATTTGCAATAGGATTGCTTTTGCTACTTTCCTATCAAGCGAGTGCGCAATTTGTTTTGGAAGCCCCTGTTACAAATTCAACAGATGGTACTATTAGTAACTATCGTTGGTTTGTGCAAGACGGTTCTTCCGATAATGCCAGTGATGCAGTTTTATTAAAAGAGTCTGAAACAGATAATACACTTGAGGTATTTTTACCAGGAGTGTATTATGCGGTGTATGATGGTACTATATGTGGTAAAAATACGAGTGATTATTTTATACTAACTTATTGTAGTTCTCCAGAGAACGAGGTTACTTTAGATGTTTCTAGTAGCGTGAGTAGTAATGCTACCGTAAGTTGGAATGATAGTTCGTTGGGTGTAAATAAAGCTCCTAAAGTTATTGCTGATAAGGCTAAACAGAAATATGAGGCTACTGTTACTAAGGCAGGTAATTTAATTGAATTGCCTACTTTTTTTGTTGCTTGCTTCGGAGAGCAATTTGAATTAGTAGATGATATTGTAGCAGTGTTGGATAATAATCCAACAGGAAAGACAATCATTAAAATGACAGAGAATGATATTTCTTTACCATCTATGGGAGTGTTTGATTATACAAATCCGAGCCATGGTACAATAGAATTATTTGGTCAAGAAACGTTGGATCCTAATGATGATTATTTTGTTTATACTCCAGGAACATCATTTGTGGGATATGATGAGTTTACATATCAACTTAGTATGTTAGATCAATATAATGTCGAGCAAACGAATTCTGCAACTGTAACTATTGACCTTATACATGCTGCTAATGATAAGTTAACGGTGTTAGAAGACAGTCAAACTGGTAATGATAATCAGATTGATGTTAGTGATAATGATAATATTGGAGGTAACGGAAGTGGTGTAGATGATTACGCGCTTGCTACAGCACCTGCATATGGAACGGTAACAGAAGTTTCAGATGGGGTGTTTGAATATATTCCAAATGAGAATTTTAATGGTCTTGATTTCTTCATCCATACATTAACAGATGCAGCTGGGAATGAAGTTTCTGCTACGGTATCTGTACAAGTTACTCCAGTAAATGATGATCCTATTGCGGTAGATGATGTAAAAAGTACCAATGGAGATATTGTATCGATAGATGTGCTTATAAATGATACCGATACTGATGGAGATCCATTGTCTGTTTCGGATTATACTGCTCTTTCTGATCATGGACTAGTGGAAGAGAATACACCCGGAATTTTAACGTATACACCAGAGCCTGGATTTGTAGGTCAAGATTGTTTTGAATATACAGTAAGTGATGGTAATGGTGGTAGCGATACTGCAGAAGTTTGTATTACTGTAGGAGAAGGAGATGGCAAAGGAGTATTAGCTGAAAATGATAAAGGGGAAATGGAAGAAGATACTGTGCTGACAATAAATGTTCTTGCAAATGATGATATAGGAGGAATCACTGATTACGAAGTGGAGGTAGAGCCTGCTATTATAAATGGTTCAGCATATGTAAATAATAATGAAATTGTTTTTACTCCTCATCCAGATTTTGTAGGACCCATTACTTTTGAATATAGTATTAATTATACAGATCTAACAGGAAATCAAGATTCTTCATCTGCTTTTGTTAGTATTCAAGTAACGCCTGTTAATGATGTAGAAGATGATTTCTTTAATGTTGATTCTTCTGATCCTTCACAAGTGATTTTTAATGTTTTAGGAAATGATACATTTAATGAAGATACTAAATTAGAGATGGTGAGTGTTTCGGATCCTTTAAACGGAACGGTAACAGTTAATCCAGATAATACAATCTCATATGTTGTAAACCCTGGCTTTGATGCAGAGGATGTTTTTGGGTATATAGTAAGAGTTATTAATGAAGATGGAAAATGGAATAATGAACAAGGTATTATTACTGTAAACGCTTCGCCATTAAGTCCTCCACCAGCTCCGCCAGCACCAGAAGAGGATTTAAGAGTACATCAGTTAATCACTGCTAATGGTGATGGAAGAAATGATGAGTTGAAAATCTACGGGATAGAAGACTATCCAGATAATACGGTTAAGATTTTTAATAGGTGGGGAGTTTTAGTTTATGAAACAGAAGGATATGGCCAAAGTAGCAATACGTTTAGAGGGTATTCTGAAGGTAGAGTAACCGTTGGACAGAGAAATAAATTGCCTGTGGGAACCTATTATTATACCATTGAATATATTAAGGAGGAGACTAGAAAAAGTATGGCAGGATATATCTATCTCAATTATTAAGATATGAATGAAGTGAAGAATTATAAATTATTAGTGATATTGTTTATTTCGATTGGGATAAATTCAGTTTTTTCTCAGCAAGATGCACAGTACACTCAATATATGTACAATACAATGAGTATAAATCCAGCTTATGCCGGTAGTAGAGGCATGCTTAGCGCTACGGCTTTATATAGAAATCAATGGTTGGGTTTAGATGGAGCTCCGCAAACGCAGACAGTAAATGTGCATGCGCCGATTAAATATAGTAGACTGGGAGTTGGTTTGTCAATAATAAACGATCAATTAGGGGAAGGTGTAACGCAGGAGACGTTCTTTGATGCTGATATTTCCTATACCATTCAAACTTCTTACCAAGGAAATCTTTCCTTTGGATTAAAAGTAGGGGGGAGTTTATTAAATATAGATTTTACAAAACTGAATCAATATGATGATGTTGAGCTTACTGGTCAGAATAATATTGATAATAAGTTTTCTCCTAATATTGGAGCTGGAATTTATTACCATGCCGATAAGTACTATATAGGTTTTTCTGTCCCTAATATGCTTACAACAGATCATTTTGATACGTCTAATAACTCTAATACTAGCACATCTTATGTAGCTGCCTCTCGTGTACATTATTACCTTATGGGAGGATATGTTTTTGATCTTGATTATAGATGGAAGTTTAAGCCTACACTATTAACAAAATATGTTTCAGGAGCACCTTTACAGGTAGATATGTCTGCTAATTTTATGTATGATGAAAGTGTGACTTTTGGTGTTGGGTATAGATTTGGAGCATCAGTAACGGGTATGGTTGGTTTTCAGCTTAATGAAGCTTTAGCAGTTGGTTTAGCATACGATCGTGAGGTAACAGCCTTAGGAGGTACGCAATTTAATAACGGTACCGTGGAGATATTTCTTAGATATGAGTTTTCAAGGAATTATCGACGTGTAACCGGTCCAAGATTTTTCTAAGCAAAAGCAATAGGTTTAGAACATTCAATGTGAAAATCTCGCTTTATGGCGAGATTTTTTTGTTTTATGATATGGTTAACCATTTTTGTAAGTTTGTTGTACTATTTTACAAATCTATTGATAGTAATAGAATATATTGTTGAAAGAAAAAAGCTAAATGGAAAAAGAAAAAGTTATTTTGGTGGATTCCAATGATCAGCAAATTGGACTGATGGAAAAAATAGAAGCACATGAAAAGGCATTACTTCATAGAGCTTTTTCTGTTTTCGTTTTTAATGATGCTGGTGAGACTATGATTCAGCAAAGAGCAGCTCATAAGTATCATTCTCCTGGTTTATGGACAAATACATGTTGTAGTCACCAAAGAGAGGGAGAGAGTAATATCGATGCTGGAAAACGTCGTTTGCAAGAAGAAATGGGCTTTACTACGGAACTAGAAGAAGTGTTGTCTTTTATATATCATGCTCCATTTGATAATGGTTTAACAGAGCATGAGTATGATCATATTTTAGTGGGTAAATTTAATGAAGAACCTAATATTAATCCTGACGAAGTTGCTAGTTGGAAATGGATGTCTTTAAAAGATATTAAAAAAGACATGCAAGAAAATCCAGATTTATATACTGCTTGGTTCAAGATTATTTTTGAAAAGTTTTATATTCATATTGAAGAACAATCTACCACATAATTATGAAATTGAAAGTAAGTAGGAAGGCACATTTTAATGCCGCCCATAGATTGTTCCGTAAAGATTGGGACGATCAGAAAAATAAAGAGGTTTTTGGTAAGTGTAGTAATCCAAATTATCATGGCCATAATTATGAATTGATTGTTAGTGTTTCTGGACCAATAGACCCAGAAACAGGATTCGTAATCGATTTAAAAATCTTAAAAGAACTTATAGAAAAAGAGGTAGAAGATCATTTAGATCATAAAAACCTAAATATAGAAGTTCCAGAATTTGCATCGTTAAATCCAACTGTAGAAAATATAGCAATTGTTATTTACAATCGCTTAAAACCCTTTTTAGAGCAATTCGACTTAGAAGTTGTATTGTATGAAACACCAAGAAATTATGTAACCTATACTGGAGCGTAGTACTCTTTGGGAGTAACTAAAAACAGTAAGGTTTTTATTAAAATTATATAGTAGAAGATGAAATTATATCCAATCAAATTTAACCCAATATTTAAAGAATATTTATGGGGAGGAACAAAGCTTAAAGAAGTGTTAGGCAAAGACGTTAAGACAGAAACAGCTTCTGAAAGTTGGGAATTATCTGGAGTAGAAGGGAATGTGTCCGTAGTAAGTAATGGTGAATTAAAAGGAAATACGTTACAAGAATTAATAGACACCTATAAAGAAGAGTTTCTAGGGAAGGATGTTTATAATCGCTTTGGAAATAAGTTTCCAATTCTAATTAAGTTTATAGATGCAAAATTAGACTTATCTGTTCAGCTTCATCCAAATGATGCTCTTGCAAAAGAACGTCATAATTCTTTCGGGAAAACGGAGATGTGGTATGTTATGCAGGCAGATCCAGGATCGAAACTTATTGTAGGTTTTAATGAAACGCTGACAAAGGAAACATATTTAGAGCATCTAAAAAATGGAAAGTTGCTTGAAATTCTTAATCAGGAAGAAGTGACTACTGGAGATACTTACTTTATAAATACAGGGAAAGTACATGCTATCGGCGCGGGAATCCTTTTAGCGGAAATCCAACAGACATCCGACGTTACATACCGTATTTATGATTACGAGCGTAAAGATAAGGATGGTAATACACGAGAATTGCATACAGAACAAGCCGTAGATGCTATCGATTATCAGAAGAAAGACGATTTTAAAACTAGTTATGAGACAACTTATAACTCTTCTAATAATATGGTTAATTGTGATTATTTTGTAACCAATTATCTAGATGTTGTAGGGACTTTTGTTAAGCAATTAGTAAATAGAGATTCTTTTACAATCTACATATGTGTAGATGGTCAAGCGCAGGTTACTGTAGGAGAAAATAGCGAGAAGTTAGTAAAAGGGGATACAATTTTAATTCCAGCGGCTATAAACGAAGTAATTATTAGTGCAAAGGATGCTAAAATATTAGAGGTACATATTTAAAAAAAGGTGTACTTTTGCAGCAAAATAAAATACTATGGCTAATATTAGAGATTTAAAGAGAGATATAAACTTCGTTTTAGGAGATATTATAGAAGCAGTATATATCTGGGAGATAAGCACCCAAACTCCAAATTCTAAAGAAGGAGATAAAATAATAGATGAAGCTATTAAAACTTTTGATGATTTAATCGCTAAGGTTAATGATAAAAGTGTTGATAATAGAAAAGCTCATTTAAAGGAAGTGAACAAAGAACTTGAAGAAAAAGCGACTTCTTTGGTTGAGAAATTAAACAAGCTTTCTGCTGCTTAAGAAAAAAAATATTTTTTTGGTAAAAAAGTTTGCAGGTTTAGTTTTCAATATTATATTTGCACACTTTTTAACCGAAACGCCGATGTAGCTCAGCTGGCTAGAGCAGCTGATTTGTAATCAGCAGGTCGTGGGTTCGAGTCCCTCCATCGGCTCCAAAAAGCCTCTCATTTTTGAGAGGCTTTTTTTATGCCTATAACTTGTCCTACAGAGTGTTGAGTTTTATGAGCAGTAGTATCCTCATTTTTTAATTCTTCAATAAAAATGTATCTTAGAGGGTGTAATATCTTAAAATACATAGTGTTATGAGTAAAAGAGATACATTTAGAGTTCCTATTTGGTTTTGGATGATTGCGATATTCTCCCTTATATGGAACTTAACCGCTATAGGTGCCTTTGTAGGGCAAATGAGTTTTTCTCAAACCTCTTTATTAGCTTTTCCTGTTCCAGAACAAGAATTATTAAAAGAATATCCTACTTGGCTAGAAGTAGTCTATGCAGTAGTGGTTTTTGCAGGTATTTTAGGAAGCTTAGGTCTGCTTTTAAGGAAGAAATGGGCAAAACCTTTATTCATTCTTTCCCTTGTTGCAATCGTTGTGCAAATGAGCTATAATTTAATATCGATTACTTCTCTAGAAAACTTTAGTCCAGAAGCAGTAATTCTCCCTATTTTTATTATGTTTTCAGGATTGTTTTATGTGTTTTTTTCAAACTATAGTATCAAAAGGAATTGGCTTGAATAAAATGCCAATTAAAATACTTTATAACTCTATATAGAGTTGTGATTTTCTAAAAACTAACCAACTAACTTAATTTATTATGGATGATCAATTTTCTACTAAAATCCCGTGGTGGTTTTGGCTTGTTACCATAGTTGCATTGCTATGGAATTTAATGGGTGTGGGTGCATTTATTGCTGATATGACTATTACAGATGAAGCTATTCAGGCTCTGCCAAAAGCACAACAAGAATTGTATCTTAATAATCCTATATGGGTTAAAGCTGCATACGGTATTGCTGTTATTGGAGGTGCATTAGGATGTATTCTATTAATATTTAGAGTGAAGACAGCGAAGCTAGTTTTTATAATTTCGTTGATTGCTATTCTGATTCAAATGGGATATAATTTTTTAATTGCTTCCTCTCTTGAAGTTTATGGGCCTGGAGCTTATTTAATGCCGATAATGATCATAGTAATTGCAGTCTACCTTATAATATTTTCAGGAAAAAGTATAAAAAAAGGTTGGTTGAAATAATATCAACCAACCTAAAAATATAATTTAGAAACAGATGTTATTCAGTGATCTCCTCTGTTGCTGCAGTTTGCTCTTTTTCTTTTACTTCCTTTACAAATGTATCTAGCATTTTTCCATATTTAGATGCTGCAACTTCTGGAGTTAATGAGTTGTTTATAGAGTCTAAATATTTTGCATTAGTGTTGTATGCGTTTGCAAGTGTAATGTAAGGCGCAGCGTAGGAATCTTTATTGTTTAATATAAAATTAAGCGTGTATAAATAACTGCGTGTTGAATTTTTTTCTGAAACTTGATTTAGTGAATCTACTAACTTTAGATCTCCCTTTTTCTCAGCTTCGATACTTTCTTTAATAAGGTCTAAGTTTTTTCCAGAAAATTTAGAAAGAATACTTTTATATTCTGACCATGTATCATTACTTTTTGATCCTTCAATTTTAGCTTCTGGAGCAAAATAATCTCTAGTAGTATTTATGGTGATAATCCCTGGTTCTCCAAAAAAATCAAGACGATCGTTTAGGAGGTTCCCGTCGTTTTTATCTAGATAAAGCGTGAAAACTTCTGGACTTTCAATATATGTAGAAAAGTTAAAATCCGAATTTCCATCAATCTCTAACGAATCTATCGTAACCATTGTACTATCTTCTATTTTCTGAAAATATAATGTTCCTTTGCGTAAACCTTCAACGGTTCCTTTAACAGTCATGTTATCATTATTCTTTCCGCAGGAAGCAAGTACTAAAACCAGTAATAAAGGTGCTAATAATCTATACATAAGTTGTTTTTTTCTGAAGGGCAAATATGCGTAATTCTTATTTTAATTGCTACATTTTTGAGGCTAATTCCATTAAATAAGCACAGAAAATAGCGCCATAGGTTCCAACAGCATAACCAAATACAGCTAAAAGGACTCCCACAGTAGCTAATGACGGATGAAATTCTGCTGCCACAACTGGTGCAGAGGCAGCTCCACCCACGTTTGCTTGACTTCCAACAGCTAAAAAGAAGTATGGAGCTTTGATGATTTTAGCAACTATAATAAGTAATACCGCATGAATAGTCATCCAAACAAGACCGATTGCAATAAGTCCAGGATTTTCAAATATTTTAAAGATATCCATTTTCATTCCAATAGTAGCTACCAAAATATAGATACAGATGGAACCGAATTTACTAGCGCCAGCACCTTCATAATTTTTGAATTTGGTGAACGATAGTGAGATTCCAATTAATGTAGCAATAGTAATCATCCAAAAGAACTGCGACCCAAAAGAAGAGAGCGCACTCTTTTTATCGCTTACAGCATCAAAGTTACTAGTTAAAAAATCGGATATATTATTAGCTCCAAAATGTGCAATTCCTACAGCAACAAATGCGATAGATAAAATCATCATATAGTCGGTGAGGGTAGGAGTTCTTGTAACTTTTTCAGCAAAAGCTTTCATCTTGTTTTTTAAGTCATCGATAGCGCTGTTATCTGCTTTTAGCCATTTATCAATTTTATCACTTTTACCAACGCCAAGAAGAACTATTGCCATCCATAAATTTGCAACAACAATATCTACTAAGACCATACCTCCGTATTTCTCCGGATTGTATTTGAAGATCTCTAACATGGCAGCTTGGTTTGCACCACCTCCAATCCAACTTCCAGCAAGTGTTGCAAGTCCTCTCCATACGGCATCTGGTCCAACGCCGCCAACAGTTTCAGGAGAAATGGCAGAAATAAGTAAGATAGCTAAAGGTCCACCAATTACAATTCCTATTGTTCCTGTAAAAAACATGATCAAGGCTTTAGGGCCTAAGTTAAATACTGCTTTTAAATCGATACTCAATGTCATTAAAACTAATGAAGCTGGTAATAAATATCTACTTGCAACGTAATATAAGTTGGAAGTTTCATCAGAAATAACACCGAACGAGTTGAATAAAGATGGGAGTAAATAGCACATAAGTACAGAAGGCACTATTTTGTAAAACTTACTCCAAAATCCAGTTTTTATTGCTGAAGTATAAAATACGAATCCTAAACATAACATGATGATACCTAATACAATGGTATCGCTTGTGAAAATGGGCGTTTCTTGCATCAAAAAAAATTTTCGGGAAAATACAAAAATGTAAATAAAGAATCACAATGAATAAGACGTTTTAAATAAAGTCAGTGTCGCTTATTTTGTAAGTGGAAGGTAATGTGAGTTGAAGTCCGGTGGCTTTGGGATGAATTTATCTAAATCATCATGAAAAAATTTATTCGAATTTTTAAAGTATAGTTTATCCAAATCTGAATTGTAAGTAGTGAGTTCTCCATTTCTAATTTCATCAATATTATATGTTCTAATAATGTGTGGAGAAAGTTGAGTTTCTAATTTGTCGGCGTAAACAAACGGATTGAAATCGGATTCGTTACTTTGTGTAGTAGTACTATACGTTCCTAAGAGAAGGCTGTCTTGCTTGCTGTTGTTTTGAGAAAAACCTATGGTAGTTACGAGCATTATTAAGACTACAAGAGATTGTTTTGAAACTGAATTTTGAAGTTTCAGAAGAAAAAATATGCTCATATCACTCACTTTCAGGATTGCTTTAATGTTGCTTGAACTACATATGATAGTAAATATAAGAATTTTCAACTTAAAGTGATGCGCTCTTTTGCACTAGAGTAGGCGTGTCAATAAAAAAATAACCGCTATCAAAAGTTTTGATAACGGCTATTAAACAAATTAAAATAAATGTTTCTTTTTAAATTTTTAAGCAGCTGGTAAATCTCCTTTTTCTTTTACAGGAAGTGATGAAGATCCCATTAAATAGGTGTCTACGTGGTGTGCAGCTTCTCTACCTTCAGAAATAGCCCAAACAATCAATGATTGTCCTCTGCGCATATCTCCAGCAGTAAAAATGTGTGGCACATTAGTTTGATACTTATTGTTACCTTTTATATTGCTTCTATCGTCTGTATGCAGTCCTAGTTGCTCGCTTAATGTCGCTTCAGGGCCTGTAAACCCAAGTGCTAATAAAGCAAGTTCGCATGGCCATTCTTTTTCTGAACCTTCAACTTCTTTTAATTGAGGGCGCTCACCAGGTATTTTAACCCATTTTACTTCAACAGTTTTAATGGCTTTTAAATTTCCTTTTTCGTCTTTTACAAACTCTTTGGTTAATATGCTCCAATTACGTTCTACACCTTCCTCATGAGAAGAAGTAGTTTTTAGTGTAAAAGGCCAATAAGGCCATGGGTTTTCGTCAGTTCTTGAAGTGGCTGGAATCGGCATAATCTCAAAGTTAGTAACCGATTTTGCTCCATGACGGTTAGATGTTCCAACGCAGTCGGAACCTGTATCACCACCACCAATAACAATTACATTTTTTCCAGCAGCATGAAGAGATTCTGTAGTTTCTTCAAGGCCATCAACAACTTGGTTGTTACGTTTTAAGAAATCCATAGCTTGAACAACTCCGCTAGCATCAGCTCCTGGAATTGGTAATTTTCTGCGTTGTGTAGCTCCACCACAAAGAACAACGGCATCAAAATCGTTTAACTGTGCCGCATCGTAGTTTTTTCCTACGTGTACATTGGTTTTAAATTTGATACCTTCTTCTTCTAAGATAGCAACTCGACGATCGATTACTTTCTTTTCTAATTTGAAATCTGGAATTCCATAACGAAGTAAACCACCTACCTTTTTATCACGTTCAAAAACTGTAACTGTGTGTCCAGCACGATTTAATTGTTGTGCTGCAGCTAGTCCAGAAGGACCAGAACCTACAACGGCAATTGTTTTTCCAGTACGTTTTTTTGGAGGATTAGCTTTAATCCATCCTTCTTTAAATCCGCGTTCTACAATATATTTTTCAATAAGTTCAATAGAAACAGGAGGTTGTATAATCCCTAGTACACAAGCAGATTCACAAGGTGCTGGGCATAATCTCCCTGTAAATTCAGGGAAATTATTGGTAGCATGTAACAAGCGTAATGCTTTACTCCAGTCATTTTTATATACTGCGTCATTAAAATCTGGGATTAAGTTCCCTAATGGGCATCCGCTGTGGCAAAAAGGAATTCCGCAATCCATGCATCTTCCACCTTGCTCGTTTAATTCTTCAGTTTCGAGTTCTTTGGTAAACTCGTTGTAATTTTTTACACGTTCTTCAACAGCAATATTGTCTTCGCCGCGTCTTTCGTATTCTAAAAATCCTCTTAGTTTTCCCATTTTATGCTGTTGTTAATTCTTTATTCTTAATTTCTTCTTTTTCCTTAGCAAGAAATGCTAAAGCTTTTTTGTATTCCGTAGGCATCACCTTAACAAACTTATTGCTGTTACTTTCCCAGTCGGCTAACACTCGTTTTGCAAGCGGACTATCAGTATATTTTACATGTTCAGCAATCAGTGCTTGTAATTGGTCTTGATCATTATCATCAAGATCTTCCAATTCAATCATTTCCATGTTAAAGTTATTGGTGTCTAGTTTATTCTCTGGATTATAGATGTAAGCAATACCACCACTCATTCCTGCGGCGAAATTTCTTCCTATTTGTCCTAGAATAACAGCTACCCCACCAGTCATATATTCACAACCGTGATCTCCAATCCCTTCTACAACAGCTTTAGCTCCAGAGTTTCTAACTAAGAAACGCTCTCCAGCAATACCGTTAATATATGCTTCTCCATTTATAGCTCCATACATGGCAACGTTACCAATAATAACATTGTCTTCAGGTTTGAAAGTAGCCTTTTCAGGTGCTTTTACGACTAATTTAGCTCCAGATAATCCTTTTCCGAAGTAGTCATTAGTATTTCCATTCACTTGAAGTGTAAGTCCTTTTGTTGCAAAAGCCCCAAAACTTTGTCCGGCAGAACCTTCAAAATGTAAGGTAAGCGTATCTTCAGGAAGCCCATCTTCACCATGGATTTTAGAAATCTCATTACTAAGAATAGCACCTGTAGTACGATTCATATTATTGATAGGGAAATCTAAAGTCATTTTCTCTTTACGGTATACCGCAGGGTGAGCAAGATTTAGAATATCGAAATCTAAAACTTTCTCTAATTGATGATCTTGTTTTTCTGTATTATGAAGTTTAACGTGTTCTGGAACTCTTGGTTTATAAAGAATATTAGAAAGATCTACCCCTTGCGCTTTATAGTGCTTAATGGCTTTATCCATATCTAATTTCTGACTTTGACCTACCATTTCTTCAATAGTTTTGAACCCAAGGTCTGCCATTATCTGGCGTAATTCCTGAGCAATGAAATACATGAAGTTAATTACATGCTCTGGTTTTCCGTTAAAGTTCTTACGTAATTCAGGATCTTGCGTAGCAATACCTACAGGACAAGTATTAAGGTGGCAAGCACGCATCATAATACAACCTGAAGCTACTAATGGAGCGGTTGCGAAACCGAATTCTTCAGCTCCTAATAAGCAAGCAATAGCCACATCACGACCAGTTTTTAATTGTCCGTCACATTCCATTACAATTCTTCCTCTTAAATCATTAAGAACAAGAGTTTGCTGTGCTTCTGCGATACCAAGCTCCCATGGTAATCCTGCGTGGCGAAGTGATGTTAAAGGAGATGCTCCCGTACCACCATCAAAACCAGAAATAAGCACTACATCTGCTTTTGCTTTGGCAACACCGGCAGCAATAGTTCCTACACCTACTTCAGAAACTAATTTTACATTTACTCTAGCTTCACGATTTGCATTTTTTAAATCGAAAATTAGCTGTGCTAAATCTTCAATAGAATAAATATCGTGATGCGGAGGAGGTGATATCAATCCTACATAAGGAGTAGAATTTCTAGTTTTGGCAATAGAAGGGTTTACTTTTGGTCCTGGTAATTGTCCTCCTTCACCAGGTTTAGCTCCCTGAGCCATTTTAATTTGTATTTCTCTAGCATTGGTAAGGTAGTTTATAGAAACTCCAAAACGTCCAGATGCAACTTGCTTAATGGCACTGTTTCTCCAGTTACCGTTAAGGTCTTTATGGAAACGATCTGGATCTTCTCCACCTTCACCAGAATTACTCTTACCTTGAATTCTATTCATGGCAATTGCTAAATTCTCATGTGCTTCCTTACTGATAGAGCCGAAAGACATCGCTCCAGTTTTAAAGCGTTTTACAATATCTGTCCAAGGTTCTACTTCTTCAATAGGAATTGGATTTAACTGTTTGAATTTAAACATTCCTCTAAGTGTCATCAAGCGTTCTGTTTGCTCGTTGATCATTTTAGAGTATTCCTTATAACTGTCAAATTTATTAGTTCTTACCGCTTGTTGTAGTTTGGAAACAGTTGTTGGGTTAAACATATGTCTTTCCCCATTTCTTCTCCAACGATAATCACCACCAATTTCTAAATCTAAATCTGATAAAGCTTCACTGTCAGTATAAGCCTTAACAATTCGATTCTGAATTTCTTTTTCGATTTCATAGATCCCTATACCTTCAATACGACTGGTAGTGTTACAGAAATATTTATTTACAAACTTTTTATTTAATCCTAAAGCCTCAAAAATTTGTGAACCTCTGTATGAGTGTAAAGTTGAGATTCCGATTTTGTTCATAATCTTAACAATACCTTTTCCGATAGCTTTGTTGTAATTTACAATAGCCTCGTCGAACGTGTTTTTAATATCTCCATCTGCAATTGCTTTCTCAATGATCTCATTTACCATGTATGGATTAATCGCGCTAGCGCCATATCCAAATAACATTGCAAAGTGGTGAGGTTCTCTTGGTTCTGCAGATTCTATTACAATACCTATTGCAGATCTTTTTTCTTCTCTTTTAAGTGAATGGTGTACATGTGAACACGCTAAAGCAGAAGGAATAGGAGCCATTGTACTAGAGACATTTCTGTCTGAAAGAATAATGGTGTTACACCCTTCGTCAATGGCGTCAGAAATTTCTCTTACCATTTCATCTAAACGTGCTTCAAGGCCATTCAACCCTTTATTTATATCATAAAGGATTGAAATTGAAACGGCCTTAAAGTCCGGGTGGTTAATATATTTAATCTTATCCAAGTCTTCATTTGAGATAACTGGATTTTGGATTTTAAGTTTTTTACATTGCTCAGGAACAATATCGAAGATGTTTCTGTCTCCACCAATTGATAAGCTAATGTCTGTTACAATTTCTTCACGGATTCCATCCAATGGTGGGTTAGTAACCTGTGCGAAAAGTTGCTTGAAATAATTGAAAAGCAACTGAGGCTTGTCTGATAATACAGCAAGAGGAGTATCTGTACCCATAGATCCGATGGCTTCTTTTCCAAGAGTTGCCATTGGTGTAATAAGGGTTTTTATATCTTCTTTTGTGTATCCAAATAATTTTTGACGCGTTACAAATGGTTCCTTTTCAATAGGAGTTTTGTTTCCTGTATATGAAATGCTAGAAAGTTGTAATAAGTTTTCGTTAAGCCATTTTCTGTAAGGTCTTTTGCTTGCAATACTCTCTTTTACCTCTTCATCGCCAATAATACGTCCTTCATTCATGTCTACTAAGAACATTCTACCCGGTTCTAATCGTCCGTGATGCTCCACATTTTCAGGAGCTACATCAATAACTCCTGTTTCAGAAGACATAATTACGTAACCATCTTTAGTAACAGTATATCTAGAAGGTCTTAATCCATTACGGTCTAAAAGAGCTCCAATGTAATTTCCATCAGTAAAAGGAATCGATGCAGGGCCATCCCAAGGCTCCATAATACAAGAATTGTACTCATAGAAAGCTTTTTTAGAATCCGACATAGATTGGTGTTTCTCCCAAGCTTCTGGTACCATCATCATCATTGCTTCTGGTAATGAACGTCCAGTTTGTAATAGGAGTTCTAAAACCATATCCATCGATGCAGAATCAGATTTTCCTTCTAAAACGATAGGTGGAATATCTTTAATGCTATCTCCGAAAATTTCAGTTTTAAAAAGCTCTTCTCTAGCTTTCATTCTACTAAGGTTTCCTCTTAGTGTATTAATCTCTCCATTATGACACATTAAACGGAAAGGTTGTGCAAGATCCCATGTAGGGAATGTGTTTGTAGAGAATCGTTGGTGCACTAAAGCTAACTTTGTTACTACTTCGGGTTGCATCAGGTCTCTGTAATAAGCACTGATGTCTTGAGGCATTAAAAGTCCTTTATATATAATTGTATTGGTAGAAAGACTTGAGAAATAAAAGAACTCTGCTTCCGATAGATTAGAATCTAAAATGGCATGCTCGGCAATTTTTCTACCAGCAAAAAGTTTAGCATTGAATTCTGTTTCAGAAAGTTCTTGGTTGTTTTTACCAATAAATACTTGTTTGATATATGGTTCTGTCTCTGCAGCAATTTCCCCGATACATGCATGATCTACTGGAACATCGCGCCACCCAATAATTTCTAGGCCTTGCTTTTTAATGTTCTCTTCAAAGATATTAATGCATATTTGAGACTGATTCTTAGATTTAGGTAGAAATAACATTCCTACCGCATATTCTTTAGGCTCGGGGATTTCGAATTTACAAGCTTGTTTAAAAAAGGCGTGAGGAATTTCTATAAGTATTCCGGCACCATCTCCTGTTTTTCCATCTGCACTTACCGCACCTCTATGTTCTAAACGTATTAGAATGTCTAGTGCTTTATGTATGATGTCGTTTGTTCTAACTCCGTTTAGGTTACAGATAAAACCTGCACCGCAATTATCGTGTTCAAACTCCGGGGAGTATAGTCCTTGTTGTTGTGGTTTCATAAATTACGTGGTTTCCACAAATCTACCAAGAAAGATGCATATTTGTCAACGTTTTGATGTTAAAGATGAAATTAATCAATCGTTCGGAAATAAACCCTGAGAAAAATGTAATATCGTAATTCTGGGTATGCTCAAATTATCAAATCGTTAATTTAAAGACATAATAATGTTAATCCCTATTTTTAAGAGGGGTCTAAGTGATTATTTGTGTAAATAGACTGTTAGATTTTGTTATATACGGGGGTGTAGTCGTTTTTTTACATAAAAAAAACCAATCAACCCTATTTTTAACAGGGGTGATTGGTTTTTTAGTGTATTTTTTATGATAAACTCTTTTTTTTAAGAGGGGTTTAGTCGGCTAAAATGCTTCTTGAAATTACAATTTTTTGAATTTCTGAAGTCCCTTCGTAAATTTGAGTAATCTTAGCATCTCTCATAAGTCGTTCTACATGGTATTCCTTAACATACCCATTTCCACCATGAATTTGTACTGCTTCTACTGCTACATTCATAGCTGTTGTGGAGGCGTGTAGTTTTGCGATAGCGCCAGAAAGGTCGTAGTCATTTCCATTGTCTTTGTCCCAAGCTGCTTTTAAAACAAGGTGTCTAGCTGCCTCAATTTGGGTGTGCATATCTGCAAGTTTAAAAGCAATGGCTTGATGATTACATATTTCTGTGCCGAAAGATTTTCTTATTTTAGAATAGCTTTTTGCAAGTTCGTAGGCTCCAGAAGCAATTCCAAGTGCTTGAGCCGCAATTCCGATTCTACCACCAGCTAACGTTTTCATGGCGAATTTAAATCCAAATCCATCTTCTCCGATTCGGTTTTCTTTAGGGACTTTAACATCGTTAAAAATTAAAGAGTGCGTATCACTTCCTCTAATTCCTAATTTTTGCTCTTTGGGGCCTACTTCAAAACCAGGCATTCCTTTTTCAAGAATAAGGGCATTTATACCTTTATGTTTATTGTCGGGATGTGTTTGTGCGATAACAAGATATACATCCGCAGAATTACCATTTGTAATCCAATTCTTAGTTCCATTAACTATATAGTGATCTCCTTTATCTATTGCAGTAGTTTTTTGAGAGGTAGCATCACTACCAGCTTCAGGTTCTGATAAGCAAAAAGCTCCAATAATTTCACCAGAAGCTAGTGGTTTCAAGTATTTTTGTTTTTGTTCTTCAGTTCCGTAATGCTCCAAACCCCAACATACTAAAGAGTTATTTACACTAACAATCACAGAAGAAGAAGCATCAATTTTAGAAAGCTCTTCCATTACCATAACATAAGAAACGGTATCCATTCCACTTCCTCCATATTCAGGAGAAGTCATCATTCCTAAAAAACCAAGCTCCGCCATTTTCTTCACTTGCTCCGTAGGGAATTCTTGCTTTTCATCTCTCTCTATTACTCCAGGTAATAATTCAGTTTTAGCAAAATCTCTTGCAGCCTCTTTTATCAGTAATTGTTCTTCAGAAAGTTTAAAATCCATCCTATTTTGTGATATTTTTATAAAGTTCTTCAAATATAATTTTAAAATGTAACATTTTCAATGATTCTTGTTTATTTTTACTTCAATGAAACAGGAAAACTACAACGTTATAGGGGTGATGTCTGGAACATCATTAGACGGAATCGATCTTGTGAATATTCGTTTCACATATAAAAAAGACTGGACTTTTGAAGTTATAAACGCCGAAACATATGAATATAGTGCTGATTGGAAGCGAACGCTTAAAAATGCTATTCATATAGATAAAGAGGTGCTTAAAGATTTGGATGAAAGGTATACTATTTTTTTAGCTGAAATAATCAGTAAGTTTATTCAGAAAAATAATATTAAAGAAATAGACTTTGTAGCTTCTCATGGACACACTATTTTTCATAAACCTGAAATTGGGGAAACATATCAGATAGGAAATATGCCTTTTATTGCTGAAAAGTTATCTAATAAGGTGATATGCGATTTTCGGGTGCAAGATGTTCAATTAGGAGGGCAAGGAGCTCCGTTAGTTCCTATTGGAGATAAGCTGCTTTTTTCTGATTATGATTATTGCTTGAACTTAGGAGGTTTTGCAAATGTATCTGTTATGGATGATGGAGTTTATAGGGCTTTTGATATTTGTGCAGTTAATAATGTGTTGAATCATTATGTTCATCAATTGGGGTTTGATTACGATGATGGTGGTAAAATTGCTTCTTCAGGTAATCTAAATAGTGAGTTGCTGGAAGAGTTAAATAGTCTTCCGTTTTACAAGAAAACATTTCCTAAGTCATTAGGAATAGAATGGGTGGAGAGTGATGTGCTTCCTATTATAGATGGCTATAAAATTGCTCCTGAAGATATATTGAGAACATATGTAGAGCATTCTGCATATCAAACAGCCGCAGTTTTAAAAAAATCTTCCTCAGTCTTAGTTACTGGCGGAGGGGCTTATAATACTTTTTTTATTGATAAATTGAAAACATATAGTGGTGCGGATATTTTTCTTCCTGAAAATGAAATAATAGAATTTAAAGAAGCTATAATTTTTGGATTATTAGGCGTTTTAAAAGATAGAGGAGAAGTAAACTGCTTGAAGGCTATTACAGGCGCGTCAAAAGATCATAGTAGCGGAAAAATATACAATCCTTAAAAAAGTATAAAAATCGAGGTCAGATTTTTTAGTTTTATATATTTGTGAATACTTAAATAAATTAATGAAAGAATTACTTAAACAATACGAAAATAAGTCCCCCGAAATAATTTTTAATTGGAAAGATTCTGAAACGGATGCTGAAGGGTGGACGGTTATTAATTCCCTTCGTGGGGGAGCTGCAGGAGGAGGAACTCGAATGAGAGTTGGACTCGATGCAAATGAGGTGCTTTCGCTAGCAAAAACAATGGAAGTTAAATTTACAGTTTCTGGTCCAGCAATTGGAGGAGCAAAATCAGGAATTAATTTTGATCCTAAAGACCCTAGAAAAAAAGGTGTTTTAGAGCGTTGGTATAAGGCAGTATCGCCTTTACTTAAAAGTTACTACGGTACCGGAGGAGATTTAAATGTAGATGAAATACACGAAGTGATTCCTATTACCGAGAATTGTGGTGTTTGGCATCCTCAAGAAGGTGTTTTTAACGGACATTTTAAGCCATCTGAAGCTGATAAAATTAATAGAATTGGACAGCTAAGGCAAGGTGTTATTAAAGTTTTAGAAAATAATAACTTCTCTCCAGATACAAAACAGAAATATACGGTAGCAGATATGATTACCGGTTATGGAGTTGCAGAGTCTGTAAAACACTATTATGATATTTATGGAGGTAACATTACTGAAAAAAGAGCAATTGTTCAAGGTTTTGGAAATGTAGGAGCTGCAGCAGCCTATTATTTGTCTCAAATGGGAGTAAAAATTGTTGGTATCATAGATATTAACGGAGGGGTTATTAATGAAGAAGGATTTACTTTCGAAACTATAAAAGGATTCTTTTTAGATAAAAAGGGGAATACCTTAGATCTTCCAGATATGATTCCTTTTGAGGAGATGAACGATCGTATTTGGAATCTCCAAGCAGAAATATTTTTACCTTGTGCAGCATCAAGACTTATAAAAAAAGAACAAATCTCTCAGTTAATAGCAACTGGTTTAGAGGTGGTTTCATGTGGTGCAAATGTTCCTTTCTCTGATAAAGAAATATTTTTTGGACCTATAATGGAATATACAGATCAAAGAATAAGTCTGATTCCAGATTTTATTTCGAACTGTGGAATGGCAAGAGTTTTTGCTTATTTTATGGAGCGAAGAACAGAAATGACGGACGAAGCAATCTTCGAAGACACTTCTAATACTATCAGAAAAGCATTACAAAACACGTATGAACATAATGCTGATAAAATAAATATTAGCAGTACCGCTTTTGAAATAGCATTAAAACAATTAATTTAGACGCAAATTATATACTAACAACTATAAAGTACTATGGAAAGCATAATTATCATTGTATTTGTTCTCGGTTATTTGGCAATCACCTTAGAACATAATTTAAAAATTGACAAATTGATTCCCGCTTTAGGGATGATGGCTCTTTTATGGGCAATAATCGCATTAACACACATGGATGTTTTTGAAGTTAATGCGGAGCTAAAAGAATTAGAAGCAACACATATTGACGAGATATTGCTTCATCACTTAGGAAAAACAGCAGAGATTCTTGTTTTCTTATTAGGAGCGATGACAATTGTTGAGATAATCGATTATTTCGATGGTTTTGCAACTATAAAAGGCTATATAAAAGCTAGAAGTAAGCGTAAGTTATTATGGATCTTTAGTATTCTTGCTTTTATATTATCAGCAATAATAGATAATCTTACTGCTACAATTGTATTAATAACAATACTTCAAAAAGTAATAAAAGATAGAGAACTTCGTCTTTGGTTTGCGGGTATTATTATTATAGCAGCCAATGCTGGAGGTGCATGGTCACCAATTGGAGATGTTACAACTACCATGTTATGGATAGGGCATAAAGTATCTGCTGCATTATTAATAGAGCACGTTTTAATACCATCAATTTTCTGTATGGTAGTGCCAGTTTTAATTGCTTCAAGATTAAAAATATTTAAAGGGAACATTGAAGGTGATTTTTCAGACACTGGATCGAAATCTAAATACGGTACAATTATGTTGTATTTAGGTTTAGGGATGATCGTTTTTGTTCCTCTTTTTAAAACAGTAACACATTTGCCTCCATATGTTGGTATGATGCTTTCTTTGGCAGTAGTAGCAACTTTTGCTGAGATTTACAGTAATAAAAAATTCGCAATCTCTGGAGTAAATGAAGATAGTGGAGATTTTGAAGGACACCATAGTCCAGTGCACCACTCGCTTGCAAGAATTGAGCTTCCAAGTATCTTATTCTTCTTAGGGATATTAATGGCGGTAGCTGCTTTAGAATCTCTTGGAATGTTATTCCATTTTGCTGAAAAGATGGACGCTGTAATGCCTATGTTAGGAACAGAGTCTGCAGGAGAGAAAGTATCAGATTTAGTAGTTCTTATTTTAGGAGTAGGTTCAGCGGTTATTGATAATGTTCCGTTAGTAGCAGCTAGTATGGGGATGTTCTCAGTTGGTGTAGATGATCCTGTTTGGCATTTTATTGCTTATTCAGCAGGTACAGGAGGAAGTATGCTTATTATCGGTTCTGCTGCTGGTGTAGTAGCAATGGGAATGGAAAAAATTGACTTTTTCTGGTATTTGAAAAAAATAGCTTGGTTAGCGTTAATAGGATTCTTATCTGGAGCTGTTGTTTTTGTACTGCTAAGAAATTTCGTGTTAAACGTATAATTTTATATCTAAAAGGACGTTATAAATCAAACCCAATAAGTTTAAATAATAATATATGATATTATTTCAAGAAGCAACTCAAGAAGTCGCTCAAGAGGTTATTTCTGAAGAGAAAACGCTTTCAGTGATAGATTTGATTTTGAATGGAGGTACAGCTAGTATGCTGATAATAGCAGTGCTTTTTGTATTGTTATTTGTAGCACTTTACATTTATTTCGAAAGAATCTTTGCCATAAAAGCAGCTTCAAAAATTGATAAAAATTTTATGCTTCAAATTAAAGACCATGTATCTAATGGTAAACTGGAAGCAGCTAAAATACTGTGTGCACAAACAGATTCTCCAGTAGCAAGATTAACAGAAAAGGGAATCTCTAGAATAGGGAAGCCTTTGGAAGATATAAATAAGGCTATTGAGAATGCAGGTACATTAGAAGTTTACAAGTTAGAAAAGAATGTTAGTGTTCTAGCTACTGTTGCTGGAGCTGCTCCAATGATTGGTTTCTTAGGAACTGTAATAGGAATGATTATTGCATTTCATCAAATGGCAACTAGCGGAGGTCAAGCAGAAATGGGACAATTGGCAAGTGGTATTTATACAGCCATGACAACTACTGTTGCTGGTCTTGTTGTAGGTATTATAGCTTATATTGGTTATAACCATTTGGTAGTAAAAACCGATAAGGTAGTACATAATATGGAGGCTAATGCTGTAGAGTTTTTAGATCTTCTTGAAGAACCTATGTAGTTTTAAATAACTATAAACTTTAATACAAAATAGATAGTTTGTTTTTATCAGACTATCTATTTTGTAATTAGAAACACTGAAATATTAGATTATGAAATACTTAAAGAAACTAGATCGTTCTAGTTGAAACTTTGGTATTCCATCTGACTATTAAAGAATTATTAAACAGTAACAGATGAAATTAAAAGGAAGAAACAAAGTGTCTCCAGAGTTCAGTATGAGCTCCATGACTGATATTGTTTTTCTGCTCTTGGTGTTCTTTATGCTTACCTCAAATTCTCCAAATGCCTTAGATTTACTTTTACCAAAAGCTAAAGGGAAGTCTACAAATACACAAAACGTATCCGTAAGTATTAATAAAGATTTAGATATTTATGTTGATAATGTAAAAGTGAAATTTGAATTTGTAGAAACAGAGTTAAAACGTAGATTAAAAGGAGTAGATGAGCCTACAATTATTTTACGTGCAGAGAAAAGTGTTCCTATCGATAATGCCGTGAATATTATGGATATTGCGAATCAGAATAATTATAAAGTAATTTTAGCAGTAAGACCTAAATAGAGATGTCGCTTTTAGATACCCAACATAAAAAGAAATCCTTTACAGTAACAACAGTTTTGTTGTCGATACTGCTATTTCTGATGTTTTATATTGGGTTAAGTTATCTCGATCCACCAATAGAAAATGGTATTTCGGTAAATTTCGGAACTACAAATTATGGTAGTGGAAATGTACAACCAAAAGAAAAAATAAAAAGTACACCAGTTAAGAAGCCTGTTGTTGAAGAAACTCCAGTGGAAGCGACTCCACCAGAGCCTACAGCTCCTGCAGAATCAGCTCCTAGTAAAGCTGAAGATGTTGTTACTCAAAACAACGAAGAGTCTGTTGTAATAAAAAAACAAAAGGAAGCCGCTGAAGCTAAGAAAGCAGCCGATGCTAAGAAGAAAGCCGAAGCGGAAGCTAAGAAAAAGGCAGAAGCAGAGGCTGAACGTAAAGAATTAGCACGAAAAGCGGAAGAAGAGCGTATTAAAAAGGAACAAGAAGCTAAAAAGAAGAATCTTGATGCTATGATGGGTGGGCTGAATAGTTCCGATGGTACAGCTACTGGAAGTGAAGGTGATGATAACCGTGCAGGAGATAAAGGACAGCCGGATGGCGATCCATATGCCACTAGTTATTTTGGTGATGGAGGATCTGGTTCAGGAGGTTCAGGATATGGCCTAAATGGACGTAAATTACAGTCGGGAGATAAATTTGTTCAAGATTGTAATGAATCGGGTACAGTGGTTGTGAAGATTGAAGTTGATCGCTCAGGAAAAGTTATTAATGCTACTCCTGGAGTGAGAGGGACCACAAATACAGCACCTTGTTTAAAAGAAGCAGCTAGTAAAACTGCGCGTTCGTATAAATGGAACTCCGATCCAAATGCACCATCTCGACAAGTTGGCTTTGTGGTCGTTAATTTTAAATTAGGAGAATAACATTTACTTCGAGCTATTTACACCTGAAAATTTATTGCTTACTAGAAGTTTACAATACACAAACTACATATTTAATAGCCTTATTTATATAATATGACTTACGAGCAAACCCTAGATTGGATGTTTGGTAGATTGCCCATGTATCAGAAACAAGGGCAATCGGCTTTTAAGCCTAAGTTAACCAACACCGTTGCTTTAATAGAACATCTTAATAATCCCCATGAGAATTTTAAATCTATTCATGTAGCTGGAACTAATGGAAAGGGGTCTACGAGTCATATGTTAGCATCTGTGCTTCAAGAGGCAGGCTATAAAGTTGGTTTGTATACTTCTCCCCATTTAAAGGATTTTCGTGAGCGTATAAAAATTAACGGAGAAGAGGTTTCAGAGAAATTTGTGATCGATTTTATTTCAGAAAACAAGAATTTTTTAGAGGTAAATACACTTTCCTTTTTTGAAATGACTGTAGGGATGGCGTTTCATTATTTTTCAGCTGAAAAAGTAGACATCGCCATTATTGAGGTAGGATTAGGAGGGAGATACGACTCTACAAATATCATAACTCCAGAAATCTCTTTAATAACGAATATCGGGTTAGATCATACAGATATGCTCGGAGATACGTTGCCTAAAATTGCATGGGAGAAAGCGGGTATAATAAAACCGAATGTGCCTGTTGTAATCAGTGAATATCATCCAGAAACATATCCTGTTTTTGAAGAGGTCGCTAAAGAATGTAATACATCATTAACCTTGGCTGCTCATTTGGATGTAAGCTATAAAAGCGATTTGTTAGGAGCGTATCAGGAAAAAAATATAAAAGCGGTTGTCTGTGCCTTAAAGCAATTAGAAGGTTTTACAATTACAGAAGATAATTTGATTAACGGATTAAAAAATACGGTTCGAAATACTGGCTTGATGGGGAGGTGGCAGCAATTAGGAATTAATCCGACAATTGTTTGTGATACGGCCCATAATAAAGAAGGACTTTCTATTGTTATGGATCAGCTTTCAAAACAAAAATATAACGATTTACATATTGTTTTAGGTTTTGTTAAAGACAAAAAACTGACAGATATACTTCCAATATTACCAAAAGAAGCTACTTATTACTTTTGTAAGCCAGAAATTTCTAGAGGCTTAGATGCTTTAGTTTTACAAGAGAATGCAAGTGCTTATGGCTTGGAGGGGTTTGTATATAGTTCAGTTTCAGATGCTTTTAGTGCGGCTAAAGAGAGTGCTCAAGAAAGAGATTTTATATATGTAGGAGGTAGTACTTTTGTGGTTGCTGAAATACTCTAAATTTTTCATCTTTTTCTTTGTTGAAATGAAAAACTGTTCTATATTTGCAACCGCAATCAAGCAAATGAAGGGCGATTAGCTCAGTTGGTTCAGAGCACCTGCCTTACAAGCAGGGGGTCACTGGTTCGAATCCAGTATCGCCCACCAATTTTGAGACTTCCTTGACGGGAGTCTTTTTTTATAACAAGCTTTCATTTACTTGATTTCCCTTTAGAGGGCGATTAGCTCAGTTGGTTCAGAGCACCTGCCTTACAAGCAGGGGGTCACTGGTTCGAATCCAGTATCGCCCACCACTATAACAAGCCATTCAGGAAACTGAGTGGCTTTTTTGTTTTCTTCTAGATTCTCTTTTCGTAATTTTATGTCATTAAATCTTAATCATGAATATTTTAATTTACGGAATTGGTGGTGTTGGAGGTTATTTTGGAGGAAAACTGGCAACAACAGATCACCACGTTAGTTTCTATGGTAGAGGTTCACACCTAAAGGCAATCCAAGAGAATGGACTTCAAGTAAAAAGTTTTGAAGGAGATTTTAAAGTATATCCAGATATTGCAACAAATAGTTTGGAAGATATTCCTACGCCAGATTTAGTTTTGCTGGGAGTAAAAAGTTGGCAGTTAGAAGAAGCTGCTTTAGCAATCAAACCTTTTTTAAAAGAAACCACAGCAGTCTTGCCCCTGCAGAATGGAGCCGATAACCACGGTAAGCTTTTAAAATGTTTGTCTGAGGAGCAAGTATTAGCGGGTCTTTGTAATCTAATAAGTTATATAGAATCTCCGGGGGTAATTTGTCATTTTGCGATTCATCCAACCTTAACTTTTGGAGAGATTGATAATGAGAAGTCAGATAGAGTAAGTGCTATAAATGCAGTTTTTAATGAAGCTGGAATTGTAAGTTTTATTGCTGATGACATTCATCGTGAAATTTGGAAAAAATTTATGTTTATAGCTACCATAAGTGCCATTGGGGGACTTACTCGCGTGCCTATTGGAGTAATTAGATCAAGTCCGTATTTGTATAAGAAAATGGAAGAGATTGCGAATGAGATTTTGCATGTAGCACAAGCAAAACAAATGAATTTGACAGTTAAAGATGTAGAAAATGTATTTAAAACAATAGATAAACTAGATCCACAAAGTACAGCCTCTACACAACGTGATATTATGGAAGGAAAACCTTCAGAGCTTGAAAATTTTAATGGGTATATAGTTAAAGAAGGAGCTCGTTTAAACGTGGCTACACCAGTAAATGAATTTATTTATGAATGTTTGAAGCCTATGGAAACAAAATCCAGAAGTAAATGATAGTTTTAGGTAAGAAACAGTATCGGTAGTTGTTTTCTCTCTATTGAAAATAGAGTAATAATTAACGTTTTAATTGAATAGATAGCTTGCTTTTTTTTCGTTGATAAGTATATACGGTGTAATTACATAAATATTTAGCAACATATTTAGCGATAAACACACCAATCAATATAGGAATGAATAGTTGAAAGCCTCCACCTACAATAGCACATGTTAAGAATAACGAGGTTAAAGGAGCGTGGATTGCAGCACTTAGCATAGCTCCAGCACCGATTAAAGCAAAATTCAATACGATTAAATCGGTATGCAGATAATGATTACAAAAGGTAGCAACAAAAATACCAAGAACAGCACCTGTAACAATGCTAGGGGCAAAAACTCCGCCATCACCACCTGCGCCTAAAGTTAAAGACGCCGCCAATGGTTTGAGGATGATAATACAAAATAATGTCGCAATAAATCCTAATGAAAACTGAATATAATGGTCGGGGGCTAATAGTTCTATTACCCCGTGATAACTGTCTCCATATAATGCTGGGAAGAAGAAAATAGAAATCCCAACGAGCAGTGCACCAAGATTCACACGGATAAAATTATTTTCAATTTTAGAGAATTTTTCTTTTATAAAAATGACGCTTTTAGTGAAGTAAACAGCCATTAATCCAGCAAGAATACTCAGTATAATCATAAAAGGAATAGCGCTTGTATTCCAAAAAGAAACTTCTAAGTTAAAAAGAGGTCCTTTATCAAAAAAATGCACAAAAGTCCAAGCTAATAAAGCAGTAATGCTACAACTTAAAAGAATAGTTTTGGTTACTTTTCTTGAGATTACTTCAATAGAAAAAAGGATTCCAGCAATAGGGCTTCCAAACAAAACGGTTATACCAGCAGCTACTCCTGCACAAATTAGTTCCGTTTTATAGATGTTTGCAACGCCATCCTTTCTGTGGATAGAAGCTCCTATAGCAGCCGTAGCTACTACTGTAGATACTTCAATTCCTGTAGAGCCGCCAAAAATAACAGTGAGAAATCCGTTAATATAATGGGACGGAACTTTGTAAAAAGGGAGTTCGTCCCTTCTGTGGTCTAAAGTGTGAAAGATTTCAGCAATGCCTTTATTTTTCTTTCCTCTGAAAAGATATTTTCGAGTAAAATAGATGAGTGTAATTCCAATTGAAGGCACTATAATATAAAGTATGGGTAGTTTCTTGATACCTTCAAAAAGATGTTCTTCAAAAAGCTCGGTAATTAATTTCAGAGTATAACCTAAAGCTGTAGCAAGGAGTCCGACAATAATTGATCCTGTAATTAATCCGTAGTAACTTTTTTTAATGGTTTCTTTTTTCATGGAGTTAACTTCCTCTCTTCAACTAAATTTAAGGATGCAAAATTATAAAAAATAAAGCTGTAGATCTCATAAAATCATAATTACTGCCTTTTGCTTTTATAATACATTGTTGTTGTTTAACTCTCTTATTTTTTTGATTTAACCTCTAATTTGAATTAATTAATAGCTTCTTTTTGAAAAATCATCAAAAATCAAGAGTGCTCCATGATAAAACAATCCAAAATTTGCATAGTGTGCTTTATATTCAATAATTTTATTTACTTGAAGTTTAGTGCTTTATGAGTCTGTAGGTCAAGGAACTTTTTCAGTAGCTATAAAAGCATTAAATTATAATAGAAATTTTTTAGCATATGAAGATTAATACTAAAGAACACGAGCGATTACAAGAAAATTATTCGGAGAAGAAAGATTGGCTTAAGTGGGGGCCTTACTTAAGTGAGAGGCAATGGGGGACAGTTCGTGAAGATTATAGTGCTAATGGTGATGCATGGGGTTATTTTACACACGATAATGCTCGAAGTAGGACGTACCGCTGGGGGGAAGATGGAATAGCAGGAATTAGCGACCGTTATTGTAATATATGTTTTGGAATTTCTCTATGGAATGGAAAAGATTCCATCTTAAAAGAAAGACTTTTTGGATTAACAGGTCCTGAAGGGAATCATGGTGAAGATGTAAAGGAGCTGTATTATTATTTGGAAAATACACCTTCTCATTCTTATATGAAACATCTTTATAAATATCCACAGAATGAATTTCCCTATAAAAAGATTGTAGAAGAAAATAGGAAACGAGGACTGCACGAACTCGAATATAAAATATTAGATTCTGATGCTTTTAAAAACAACGAATATTTTGATGTTACTACAGAGTACGCAAAGGCAGATAATGAAGATATGCTTATTAAAATTACGGTACAGAATGTAGCTGATAAAGAAGCGTCAGTACATTTGTTACCTACGCTTTGGATTCGTAATTTTTGGAGTTTTGTAGATATGGAAGAGAAACCTTCCATAAAAAAAGAGCATAGTCAAAGTGGGGATTTTGTGTCCATAGATCATATTTATGTGGGTAAATATAATTTGTATTTTGAAGAGGCTGATCTATTATTTTTTACGGAAAATGAAACCAACGATGAGGTGCTTTATAATAAAAAAAACAATCATCCTTATAAAAAAGACCTCTTTCATACCTCTTTAATTAACGGTGATCTTTCATTAGTAACTGCAAAAAGTGAGGGTACTAAATTTGCTCCTGTTTATAAATTAAGCTTTCAAGGAGGAGAAACGAGGACTATAAAATTAAGACTCAGTAAAGATCGATTGCAAGATCCATTTGGAGAGCAGTTTAATGTTGTTTTTGATAAAAGAATAGCAGAGTGTGATCATTTTTATGATTCGGTAACCAAAGGGAGCACACCAGAGCGTAAATCTATTCAGCGACAAGCATATTCTGGGTTGTTATGGACAAAACAGTATTATAATTATGAGGTAGAAACTTGGCTTAAAGGAGATTCAGAAGTCTCTATTCCGCCTGTTGAACGACTTTCAGGGAGAAATAATAATTGGAAAACTTTACGTAATCACGATATAATGTCGATGCCAGATAAATGGGAATATCCTTGGTATGCATCTTGGGACTCTGCTTTTCATTGTGTGTCTTTTGCAAAGGTGGATCCAGAATTTGCTAAAAATCAGCTTATACTTTTTACTAAAGAATGGTATATGGCGCCAAACGGTCAGATTCCAGCATACGAGTGGTCTTTTAGTGATGTTAATCCTCCAGTCCAAGCTTGGGCGGCAATGCAAGTTTATAAATTGGATAAGAAAGAAAATGGTGCTGGAGATATAAAATTTTTAAAGCAGATGTTAAATAAGCTCGCTTTAAATTTTACGTGGTGGGTTAATAGATTGGATAGCAATAACAATAATATTTTTGAAGGTGGATTTTTAGGCTTAGATAATATAGGTGTTTTTGATAGAAGTTATGGCGTTCCAGGGAATGGGAAATTAGAACAGGTTGATGGTACTTCATGGATGGCGCTATATTGTTTGAGTATGCTTGAGATGAGTCTTGAAGTTTCTTTACAGGATGATGCTTTTGAGGATATGGCAGTAAAATATTTTGGACATTTTATTTTCATTGCTGAGGCTTTAAATAAAATTAATATTGATTCTAAAGGAACTTGGGATGAGGAAGAAGGGTTTTTCTATGATAAATTAACGCTTCCTTCTGGAGAATCTACGCCCATAAAAGTGCGTTCTATAGCAGGATTGTTATCGATGACTGCGGTGTTAAATATTAAAAAGGAGGTGTTGAGTAAGCTTCCAAAATTTGAACGTAGTGTTAATTGGTTTAAAGAATATAGGAAGGAGACATTTAAATATCCAGTAATCCAGTCTTTTGTAGATGGAGAGGATTTGTTATTATCGTTAGTCCCACAAGATCGTTTATTGGTGTTAATGAAAAGTTTTTTAGATGAGAAAGAATTTTTAAGCGATTATGGAATTAGATCGCTATCCAAAGCACATGAAGAGCCTTATCATATTCGTATTGAAAATATAGATTATAGCATTAATTATGAGCCAGCAGAATCTACAGTTCATCTCTTTGGAGGGAATTCTAATTGGAGAGGTCCAATTTGGATGCCAATTAATTTTTTATTCATACAAGCTTTAAAAGAGTATGAAAGTCATAATATGGGGGCTTTAAGCTTTGAGTTTCCTAGTGGGAGTGGGATTAAAAAAGAGCTTTCTCATATCACCAATGACCTCAGTGAGCGTTTAATTAAAATGTTTGAAAAGGATAAAAATGGAAACCGACCAATAAATGCAAATCATCCGGCGAAATATAAGGATCCTTTATTTGATGAATTGATTTTGTTCTATGAGTATTTTGATGGAGATAACGGACGTGGTTTGGGTGCTTCTCATCAGACGGGTTGGACAAGTTTAGTGGCAAATTTAATAGATGATATATCTTAGTTAGTCGGTTTTATGACTTTAGTTTTGCTGAAATAACGATTGATTATTTATAAAATAAAGTGACTATAAATCCATGCTTGGGAATCTTTTTCTTAAGCGTGGATTTTTTATTTTCAAAAAACATTTTTCTTATAATCCTATGTTTTATAGGATTTTACAGGTTTTTTGGGTTGCAAATCATCATATGAATATCATATAAAATGAATTTAACACAGCTTTAAGAAAACCGCTCTCCTTTTTTCTTCGTTAGTATAGGTGAAGATTAATCATTAAAACATCAATTATGAAAAAAGAGATAATAAAAGTTCATCAGCCAAAGAGCTTTAATAAAAGAAGACAATTTTTAAAATTGAGTGGATTGGCTGTCGCGGGTACAGGGTTATTATTAGCTTGTAATAACGATGACGATCAAGATATGATGATGCCGCCAACCGATGGTATATTCGATCTTGGAGAAGGTGATCTTGGAGTTTTAAATTATGCTTATGCATTAGAGCAACTAGAAGCAGATTTTTATACCAAGGTTGTTAATTCTTTTTATGCTAATATTTCTGACGAAGAGAGACAAGTGCTTACAGATTTATATTACCATGAGGTAAATCATAGAGATTTTTTCCAAGCTGCAATTTCTGCTGCTGTAGATGGAAATACAGAACTTATACTACCAACTTTAGAGTTTGATTATGGAGGTTTAGATTTTAATAACAGAGATCAAGTTTTAGGAACTGCAAAGGTGTTGGAAGATACTGGAGTTGCAGCTTATAATGGTGCTGGAAGTTTAATTTCTAATCCAGATTATTTATTAATAGCAGGAAAAATTGTTTCCGTTGAAGCTAGACATGCATCAGCGATAAGAACTTTGATTAATCCTGGTTCTGCGGATTTTGCAGGAGATGATGTTGTAACTGTAGGTACAGGATTGGACGCTGCACTAAGCCCATCAGAGATTTTGGCAGCGGTAGGTGAAACTGGGTTTATTAAAACTGAATTTACAGCTAATAACTTACCTTAATTATAAGGACTTCACACATTGATAAATAACATAATTTATTTTCAGCAGTAAAAAGCTGACTTAACTTTAAAATTGAAAACTATGAATATTATAAATTTTTTAGATGATTTTACTACTAGTAATATTTTAGAAGGAACATCATCAAGACGAGATATATTTGGAACATTAGGTAATTTAGGAAAAAAAGCAGCTATAGCAGCTGTGCCTTTTGGATTGGCAGCAATGCCTAAAAAGACTTACGCACAATCTATGGATACAGATCCAGTTGGAGCTTTACAATTGGCATTAACCTTAGAATATTTAGAAGATGAATTCTACGATCTAGCATTACAATCTGGAGTATTGCCTTCAGGTAGACCAGAAACAGTTTATATGCAGATTTCTAAACATGAACAAGCACACGTAGATTTCTTAATAGCAGGATTAGAAGGAGCAGGAGTTACTCCAGTATCAAAACCAACGTTTGATTTTACTGTAGGCGGCGCTTTCGATCCTTTTAATGATAATGGAGTAGGGCAAGAAACAGCTTACGCACAGTTATTGGCATTAGCGCAAGCTTTTGAAGATACAGGGGTGAGAGCTTACAAAGGGCAAGCAGGAAATTTATTAGGTTCCCCGTTTTTAACTGCAGCCTTACAGATTCATTCTGTCGAAGCTAGGCATGCTTCAGAAATTAGAAGGTTAAGAGGCTTAAAAGGATGGATTACTGGAAATGAAAGAGGTGCAGGAATGCCAGAGGCTACACAAGCAGTTTATAATGGAGAGGATAATGTAATGCAAGGTGGACTGGATGTTACTACATTAGGAACAGGAGCTGCTTTTGGTATGGATGCTTCAACAGAAGCATACGACGAAGCATTATCTGGAGATGATGCAGTGTCTATCGCTAGCTTATTTATAGTAGAAGAATAATTTTTTAAGTTGGTTGTTTAGGTCGTTTAGGGAGTGCAATTCCTTAAACGACCTTTTTTTATGCCAAATAGTCTAATATTCTTTCTAAAGCCATTCCTCGTGAACCTTTTATTAAGAGATGTTTTTCTGAAGGTTTGTGAGTTTTTATGTGCTCCTTAAGGTCTTCGAAGGATCTAAATTTTAAGGCTTTGGTTTCTGTTTGATAAAAATTCTCTCCAACAAGAATAGTAGTATCAAAGCTTAGTTTCTCTGCAAGCTCAGCTATATATTGATGTTCTTCTTCAGCTTCATTTCCAAGTTTAAATACATTTACTAGAATAATTAAAAAGATTTTTTTGAGTTGGTAAAAATTTGAAGATGTTATGATCTAGGGTGTTTTTTTGTGGTTTATTTACGAATTCTCTTTTTTTGCTTAAAATCTTCATATCATTTCTTTTTTTATTTTTTCATAAGTGTTAGTTTTCTGTGTATTTCATTAATTTTTAGTGATAAAAATAACTTTTATTATATATAATAGCTTTTATTTTCTAAATTTTATTATATTTAATAAAAATATTCTATACATTTATTTTTTAATTCTAAGTTGAATAGAAATAAATTTTATTTCATTTTACTGTGATATTTTACTTTTTTGAAAGTTTTAAACTGTTATTTTAATCAAACTAATTAAGAATTATGAAAGAAAAATTACTTGTCTACTTGTTCTTATTGTATGCGGTATGTGTTAATGCTCAAAATGCAACATATACTGTTACAGGAACAATTACAGATGCTAAGACTGGGGTTTCGCTTCCTGGTGTTAGTGTTGTGCTAAAAGGAACACGGATAGGGGTAGATTCAGATTTTGATGGTAAATTCTCTATTCAAGTTAAAGATCAGAACTCTGTTTTAGTTGTGTCTCTTTTGGGCTTTGAAACAAAGAGTGTCCCTGTTGGTCAGAATAAAACACTTGATATTGGTCTCGTTGAAGATGTGACTATGTTAGATGATGTTGTTTTGATAGGTTATGAGAAAGTGCATAAAAGGGATGTAACTAGTTCTATATCTAGTATAAATAGTGAAGCTATAGAGAGTATTCCTGTGTTAAATGTTTCAGGATTGATTGCGACGCAAGCTTCAGGAATACAGAATGTTAATTTATCGGGAGCTCCTGGAGGTCGTGGTGCGTTGGTTATTAGAGGGAATACTAGTGTGGGTAGTGATATTGATGCTGATTTAGCATTTAGTACGCCTTTGTATGTTATCGATGGAGTCCAAACAAGTTTGGATGACTTGGCAGGGTATGGAGTTTCCAATATAGACTTTTTGGCTTCATTAAATCCTGATGATATAAAAAGCATAGATATATTGAAGGATGCTTCTGCGGCTGCAATATACGGTTCAAGAGGGGCTAATGGGGTAATTATTATAGAAACAAAGTCTGGTGGGAATTTGGCTAAACCTGAATTTTCATTTTCTACGAGTTTAGGGTTGCAACCAAAACCAGATTTGGTAGGTATGTATGTAGGAGCTTCTGAGCGAAGAGAAAAAATTGATTTAGTAGAAAGATGGTGGCAGCCAAACGAATTACAATCAGATAGATTGCCAATTATGTTAACGGATAGTATAAATCCTTCCTTTAATAATAATGTAAATTATCAAGATTTGTTTTATAAAACTGGAGTTGCTCAAAAGTATAATTTTAGTGTTAGAGGGGGAAATAAAGAGATGAATTATAGAGTGTCTCTTGGTTATGATAATAGAGAAGGTGTTGTTGCTGGCACAGGATTAGATAGGGTTACAGTTTCAACAAATCTTAGTTTAGGAACTGGTAAAAGATTTTCTGATAGAATTATAACTAGGCTTACTTATACTGATCAGCAGACAGGGCAAGGAAATCCAAGTCACGGACGATTTAATTTAAATTCTACCCTTCCAACAAGTCCAGCTAATCTTCAATCATCATTGTTTACTTTAACGGAAGATAGAATTCAATCGCTTAGAGGAGAGTTGGATGATAAACTCAATACAGATGAAACAATACTTGCTAGTATTTCAAACTTTGCTGAATTTGAACTGATAAAAGGATTGAAGTTGAATTCTCAGTTAAGCTTTGTGTACGATAGTAATAAAAAGAATTTTTATGAGCCTTCTACAATCCGTCAGGACGGAGATGGATTTGCTAGTGCCGCAGACTATACAAGAAAAAATGTTACTGCAGAGACTTATTTAAGTTTATTTAAAGACATAAATGATAATCATGTAATTACTGGGGTGCTGGGGAATAGAGTCGATTATAATAAATATGAGAGTATGAGATTAAGTGCTGTGGGCTTTGGAAGTGACGCTGTACAAGTAATCAATAATAGATATACGCAAGATCAAGTAGCTGGAGCAACAGATTTATCAGAAAATTCTTTAGTATCGTTTTTTGGTAGGATGAGTTATAAGTTTAAGGATCGTTATATGTTAGCTGCTAATTATAGTATAGATGGCTCTTCTCGTTTTGGAGAAGATGTTAGATGGGCTAAATTTCCGTCGCTATCAGTAGGTTGGATTATGTCTGATGAGCCATTCTTTAAGCCAATTAAGGAAGTAGTTGATTATTTAAAATTCAAAGCGAGTTGGGGAGTTAATGGTAAACAATTCCGCGAGAATTATTTAAGATATGGAGCTTATAATCTTGGTTATGGAGGTGTTGCTAATCATAACACTAGTTTAATGGATGTGTCTAGCTATGGAGGTGTAACAGGAGTGATTCCTAATTATAATTCTATTGCAAATGATGCGCTTTCGTGGGAAGAAACGAAGCAATGGGACTTAGGGTTTGAATTGGAAATGTTTAATAGAAGGTTGAGTTGGACTTTCGATGCATATCATAAAAACACTGAAAAATTATTCTTTAATGTTGATTTCCCTGCATATTCAGGGTACAATAGTGCTGCGACTAATATAGCAGGAGTAATTAATTATGGTTGGGAGTCTATGGTTAGATATCATGTTTTCCCAAGAAATAATGATCTCAAGTTGGAGTTAATGCTCGGGTTTAGTAAAAATGAGAATTATGTATCTAAACTACCTAATGGGAATAGAGACTTTATAGGGGGGACGTCCTCTAACAACCGATATGGGTATGTAATAGGTCAGCCTCTTAATTTATACTTTATGTTTAATAACGAGTATATTTTGGATGATATTAGTGACTTGCCAGTTAATCCTTATACAGGAGATCCATTAAGTGGTAAAGGAGCTTGGGCAGATTTTAGACCAGGAATACCAATCTGGAAAGATTATAATGGAGATTACTTTTTAGATGATCAAAATGATCAACAATTAATACGTGATATTTCTCCTATTCCAGATGTACAAGGATCGTTTAATATTAACATGCAATATAAGAAATGGTATTTTCAGGCATATAGCCAATTTTCTTTTGGTTCAGAGATATACAATTCAGTACTTCAAAGTTATATGGATGCTTATGACCGAGGAGGAGACAGATGGGCTATTCGTGGTTTGGCTGACTTGAATGATTTGTCGTTTTGGCAACAGCCTGGTGATGGTGCTGCGGGTGCGAGATTTCCAGCTTTTTATCCTTCAACGAATAGTATTAGACCATTTTATAGCTTTAAACCTCGTCAAACATTATGGATAGAGGATGGTGATTACTGGAAAATAACTAATGCATCAGTTGGGTATACTTTTGATGGAAAGGAGAGTTTTATGAAAAAAATAGGACTTTCTAGACTTAGATTTTTTGTAAATGTTTTAAATCCATGGCAATGGCAAAAATCAAAAACAGTAGTTGATGCATCAATGGTTAATGCAAAGGGGTATACTTATGGAAATGGTTATCCTGCAGCCAAAACGATTTCACTGGGTATTGATACAAAATTTTAAAAGACATTAAAATGAAACAAATAAAAAAGTTTTTAATAATAGGCGCTGCTTTTTTTGCTAGTTGTTCAGACGTATTAGATCAGGAGCCTTTAAATATAACTCATCCAGATGTCTTCTGGATAAGTCAAAGTAACGCAGAGCAGGCTTTAGCTGGTGCTTATGGGTTATTTAAAGCTGGGATTACTTACGACTCTAATTTTTTAATATGGGGGGAGTTCCCTGCTTTAACGTTTATGGATAGTAGGCAGTCGTTTATTAATCCAATAGAGAATTCTGGAAATTATGTGTTAAATTATAGAACGCAATCTAGAGATTGGTCTCAGTTGTATAGAGCTGCTAACTGGGCGGTAACTATAGAGAGCTATGTAGAGGAGATGCCGGTAGATTTATTTGATAGTCCATCAGAAAAGAACAGAATACTTGGAGAAGCTGCATTTATAAGAGGATTGAGTTATTTCTATATGTCAAGAATATGGGGGGATGTACCAATTATAGATGAGTCTATTGAGAATTCTAGTCAGTTAGTGAACGATGATGGGTATATAGTAACTAAGCCCAGAGAGGATGAGCTTAAAGTATTAGATTACGCTCTTGAGGCAACAAATAAAGCTATCAGTTTGTTAGAATATTCTTCGCCAGGGCAAGCTAGTTGGGCAATTACTGCAAATAAGGCGAGTGCAGAGGCTTTAAAAACACATATTACATTATGGTATGCTAGTAGAGATAATGATAATCCAGAAATGATTCAAGCATCTATCGATGCAGCGACTTCTGTTATTCAAAATAGTGGAACATCACTTATAGACTATGCAAATGAGGGGAAGGAAGGTTTTGATGCTATGTGTATAGGACAATCAAAGACGGGACTTTTTGAAATTAACTTTGATTCTTCTTTGAATGAGTCTATCATAATGCGAAGTGGAGCAGTATATTTTACTGGGTTAACATTAAATTTTCCAATATGGGAAAGTGTAACTACAGGCGCAAGTCCATATATGAATCCAGATTTTTATGGGAATGACTTTATGTTTAATGATGAGGAGAGGGAAAATGATGCACGTCGTGATTTGTTCTTTTTTGAATATGAGGAAAATGAGGAATTCTCTTTTCTAAATAAATATTCGCATGGATCTCAAGATCCTTCTTCACAGAGTACTTATGATAAGTTTTTAGAATCAAATATATTGATTTTTCGTCTAGCAGATATTTATTTGTTAAGAGCTGAAGCCTATGCGAAACAGGGTAAAGGAGCTTTAGCTGTGTCGGATTTAAATATGATTAGAAATAAGGCAAACGTAGTTAACTATACGGGTTCTACAGATAAAGAGTCGCTAATGAAAGCAATTTTCGATGAAAGAGCTATTGAGTTAGTGGGGGAAGGACAAGCTGCTTATGATAGAATTAGAATGAATTATTTTGAAGGTGTTACATGGGCTGATGAATCTAGAAATAGTAGTGAAGGTTATTACTGGCCTATTTCAATTGAAATTATTTCCAATAATTCAGCTATAGTTCAAACTGATTATTGGCAAGGAAAGATTTAAAAAAGATTAATTAAAATTTAAGAGAATATGAAAAATATATTAGGTGTTATTCTTCTTTTAGGAATTCTAATGGTTTCCTGTGATGATAATGGAGGGTATTTAGATGATGGAGGTGTTAGTAGTCCTGAATTAGGGGTTAAGACAATGGATTTTTTACGATCACACTCACAATTAGATACCTTAGCCATGCTTATCGATAAAGCAGAGATGGCGGAAGTAGTGAATGGAGATGTTACATTGTTTGCTCCAAATAATTTAGCTATCAATAAGTATGTGGATAGACTTCTTTCCGATTTACGACAAGAAGATTCAGAGGCAGAGTTTACCGTAAATGATATTCCTAAGGATACATTAACCAAATACCTTGGAGGATACATTTTTGAAGGTAAGTTAACACGTGCTAATATTCCTATAGAGCAGGGGGAGATTTATACTTCAATAAATGGGGAGACTAGAAGGATTTCATTAGAACCTTCTAATGACTATAGTGATCAATTAGGCTACCTTCCAGATTTTGTTTATTTCACATATAAAAATGAAGAAGAGTGGGATGTATGGGATGATATAGAGGATGATGATAAAATAATAGTTAAAACTTCAGATTTGCAATCAACGAACGGAATTATTCATGTATTGCAGGGAACCCACGTACTTTTTAATTATAAATCAAATGACTAACCTGTAAAATAGAAACTTAAGAGATGAAAAATATAATTAATTACTTGATTTTATTGGGTATTGCCGTTGTTTCGTGTACACCTCCAGAAGTGGGATATATTAGTGATAATATACAATCTAGCGTAGATACTCTTATAGCCCCTAAAGGACTTTTTACAGTGGGGGTAATTCCAATTTCAGATGGGTCAACTTACCCTTTGCATTGGGAGATAACAGGTATCACAGATGAGAATGGGAATTTAACAGACGAACTTAATAAAGAGCGAGAAATACTAGTGTGGACATCAGCTTTCAATGGAGAAACAGATACTACTTTTGCTCAGGTAGAAGAAAAATTAAAGTTGGAAAACCATCCTCCTATTTTAATAAATGATGTTAGTGGAGAATTGGCGGTAACTCAAGCTAGTAAGTTTGTTGATGGAGACATTTTTAATATAAGTGTAAATGCCTCGAATGTTAAAGGGTCTAAGCAGTTAGATAATTTTGTGTCACTAAAATTAACTCCTTTCATTCCTGTGCAGTTTGAGGGGCTTATGGTTTCTCGAGTTGAACTACTGAGGGCTAACGGAAGATCTGTAAATCTTTTTCAAGATAGAATTGACGGACAGTCTGATGATGCTGTACCTAGTATTTTGGATGGAAGTCATCAGTATTTTACAATAACTAAAGTGTCTGATGAGCCTAGTTTAGGAGTGCAAACAAGAATGGTGATCACGGATAGTTATGATAACCCTATAGATCCATCTAAAGTTGTTTTTGCGCCAAGAGGAGCTGACTTTTTTCAAAACTATCACGATAATTCAGTAGATACAAAAACTGATGACGAGGCAACCATTTTTTCTTTACCAGCTCCTCCTTTTCCACAATATAGTAGAACTTTTGGCGGAGACAGAAGTTATCAAATGTATTATATAACTACTCCTGATACTTTTGTTTTTGATAAAGAGGCGTATGAAAGAGATCATGAGGCTATAGATTGGGCGCCATTTACGGATTCTGATACGGGAGAGATTAGAAACCGTGGGTATATGCGTTGGGCTGTTAAAATAAATGATACTGGAACTTGGGAACTCAGAATGAGGATACCTTATACCAAGAAAAAGGAATAATAACGATTTAAATTATTTGCTTTTGTTGTAAAAGGGAGTTATTATATATTAAACAGCTCCCTTTTGTTATTTTAAATTATGCCAAATAGTCTAATATTCGTTCTAAAGCCATTCCTCGTGAACCTTTTATTAAGATATGTTTTCCTATAGGTTTGTGTGTTTTTAAGTGCTCCTTAAGGTCTTCGAAGGATTTAAACTTTAAGGCTTTAGTCTCTGTTTGATAAAAATTCTCACCAACAAGAATAGTAGTATCAAAGCTTAGTTTTTCTGCAAGCTCAGCTATATATTGATGCTCCTCTTCAGCTTCATCTCCAAGCTCGAACATGTCTCCTAGAATAACTAATTTAGAATACTCCTTTAATTGATCAAAATTTTCTAAGGCAACCCTCATGCTCGAAGGGTTTGCATTGTATGCATCTAAAATGACTTGATGGCTTTTAGTTTTTATTATTTGAGATCTATTATTGCTAGGGGTATATTTTTCTATAGCTTCTTTAATAGCTTCAGGGGTTATTTTAAAATGACTCCCAATAATAATAGCGATTGCAATGTTGGTAAAGTTGTATGTGCCAATTAAATTAGAATTGATGCTGAGGTTTTTGTAGTTAACAGATACAAACGGGGCAGCGCTTTCTAATGAAATTTTATAAGTAGTATCGTTAGAATCACTAAATCCAATCTTTTTACTGTATGTATCAAGCTTTTCAACTTGTATCGGATCATCTCCGTTAAAAAATATAGTTTTATTGTTTTCGATTAAGAAATTATAAAGCTCACTTTTTCCTTTTATCACTCCTTGAACTCCTCCAAATCCTTCTAAATGTGCCTTCCCAAAGTTTGTGATGTATCCATAATCTGGAAGGGCTATCTTACAGAGGTTTTCAATCTCTTTTAAATGATTGGCGCCCATTTCTACAACCCCTATTTCTGTGGTTTTATCCATAGATAATAAGGTGAGCGGAACACCAATATGATTATTTAGGTTTCCTTTTGTAGCAACTGTTTTAAATTTTTTAAATAAAACAGCATTGATTAATTCCTTAGTTGTTGTTTTTCCATTACTTCCAGTAAGTGATATTATTGGGATGTTTAAATAATTCCTATGGAACTTTGCTAGTTCTTGAAGTGTCTTTAGGCAATTTTCGACTAGGATTATAGCATCAGAAGTTTTGTATTCTTTTTTATCTACAACAGCATAAGATGCGCCTTTTTTTAAGGCTTCTTCAGCAAAAGAATTACCGTTAAAATTTTCGCCTTTTAAAGCGAAAAATATAGAATTGTCTTCGATTTTTCTTGTGTCTGTAACAACTCCAGATGTAGTCAGGAATATGCTGTGTAGTGCTTCTATTTTCATAAATTAAAAGTATAAAAAAAGCTCTGAAATTTTCAGAGCTTTTTTATTAAAATATTGTGTAGACTTTTTTAGTGTCTTGGTGTCTTTTTTTCTTTTGCTTTAGAACCAACTCTAGACATTGCGCAACGGAAACCGATGTAATCTGTAGCCATATACTGCGGTAAATATCTTCTTTGTGCAGGATCTAACCAATAAGCTCTATCTTTCCAAGAACCTCCTTTGTAAACTCTAACTTCGTCGTTAATAAGAGTAGTTCTTGTATTGGAGTCATCTATTTGTTTCATAATGTTTCCTAAAGAATCTCTAACGATTTTATTTTTAGGAGCGTTATACATTCTTTTAGAATCATCCTCACTATCCTCATCACTAAACATATCGTAATATCTTGTAGAACCTTTATCACCATCACGATAATTTCTGTTATCACTAGTGTCAAAGTTTGTTCTTAGGTAAGTGTCGTTATTATCGATAGGAACCATAGCGATTTCTCCAGGAAGATCACGCGCAACAATTCTACCGTTACTTAGAGTGTCGTATTTAATTCCGTCTCTACCAACAATCTGTACTTTTCCGTCTTCTCCAATAGAAGTCTTCATGTATACATTTCCTCGGTAGTAGTTAAAATCGTTTGCTTCATCATCTACAATCGGTCTATATACATCGGCAACCCATTCTGCAACATTTCCAGCCATATCATATAATCCCCAATCGTTTGGAGCATAAGATTTTACTTGAGCTGTAATATCTGCGCTATCATCAGACCAACCTGCAATACCACCGTAATCTCCTTTTCCTTGCTTAAAGTTAGCAAGTTGATCTCCACGGTTTTTTCTTTTCCCAGATCTAGTGTATTCACCTTCCCAAGGATATTTTTTTCTACCTCTGTAGTTGTTGTATTCTCTAGTTCCAACAAGAGCAGCAGCAGCATATTCCCATTCTGTTTCTGTAGGTAATCTATAAGATGGCATAATAACACCGCTCGATCTTTTAGCAAAAACATTAGTAGAATCTCTTTTTACCTTCCCTTGTAAAGAATCTATTTGACCGCCATAAACATTTTCAGGACTATTTAAATAGGTCTCTGTACTAAAAGTTCCATCGCTTTCTCCATTTACAGCAGAGTATTTGCTGTTTTTGGCTAGATACCCTTCACGTTCTAAAAGTAATTCATTAACACGGTCGGTTCTCCATTCAGAAAATTGAACAGCTTGAACCCAGTTAACACCAACAACAGGATATTCTGCGTATGCAGGATGTCTTAGGTAGTTATTGGTCATTACTTCGTTGTAACCCAGTCTATTTCTCCAAACCAATGTGTCTGGAAGAGCGCCTTTGTATATGTTGGCATAAGCTGGATCGTCTGGAGGATATACACTTTTGAGGTAATCAAGGTACTCCATGTACATCTTGTTTGTAACCTCTGTTTCATCCATGTAAAAAGACTGAACGTGTTGTTGTGTAGGTGTGTTGTTCCAGTCGTGCATTACATCATCTTGTACCTTACCTCTAGTAAAGGTACCACCTTCTAGAAATACAAGGCCAGGAGCCGTTTCTTGTTCCTTGAAATTTGTATTGTATTGGAAACCACCTTCTTTAGAGTTGATTTCCCAACCTGTAGCTCTGGAAGTGTTTTTAGAAGAGTTGTTACAGCTAGTAAAACTCGCAAACGCTACCAAGCATAATACATATGGGTTAAAAAGATACTTCTTCATAGTTAAGATTTGAGTTGTCTTAAATAAGTGTGCAATATAGTAATTAAGTATTTTAATTCAATTTTTTTCATAGAAATTGTGCGTATAATGTTGTCAAAGTCTACTGCGCTGTTGTAAAACGCTTAAATGCCAATTTTATTATTTATGGCTTTGGATTTTTGCGAATCTTAGCGAAAAAAATCATTTCATTTAAACCATTTTCTATTTTTTTATTAAAAATCAACTCTTCTATATACTATATTTGTTAACGATTCGTTAATGCTGTATTGTCACAATTAGAGTTTACAGATGTTGTCGAATTATAATAATAAATTATATTTGTTTATAAATCAACCCAAGCTAATAATGAAATTATTTTCTTACCCTACTATTTTTTTATTTCTACTTTTTTCAGGCTCATTGGTGGCGCAGTCGGCACCAGAAGATTATAGAGTAATAACTACTGCTGTCCCTTTTCTATCAATAGCTTCGGATGCGCGAGGAGGAGGAATGGGAGAACTTGGGGCTACTACTTCTACAGATGTATTTTCTCAACAATGGAATCCCGCTAAATATGCTTTTGCTAGTAGACAATATGGAGTTGGAATCAGCTACACGCCATATTTAAGTCAGTTAGTTAATGATATAGCTTTGATAAATGCAACTTTTTATAGTCGGATTAATGAAAGAAGTGCTTGGGCAACAAGTATTCGTTATTTTAGTTTAGGAGATATAGAAACAATTACAGAGAATGAAGCGCTTCAAGGTTTAGCACCTATAATAGAACGCCCTAATGAATTGGCTATTGATGCTTCTTATTCATTGAAATTAAGCGAAACTTTCTCAATGGCCGTCGCAGGAAGGTATTTAAGGTCAGATTTAAAAATCCCTAGTGAGAGTATAGATGCTTCTGCTGCAAGTTCTTTTGCCGTAGATGTGGCAGGTTTTTATACTTCTAAAGAGCTTGTTTATAATAATTTTAATGGTGTATGGAAAGCTGGATTTAATATTTCTAATATTGGACCTAAAATTAAGTATGACGAAGAAGGAAGAGAAAGTCCACTGCCAACAAACCTTAAAGTTGGAGGAGGATTTGATTTTATTTTTGATGCCTTGAACAAACTTTCCTTAAATGCAGAGTTTAATAAACTATTAGTTCCTACTCCTAGTGATTCTAATGGAGATGGCGTTATTGATACTCAAGATGATTTTTATACAGAAAGTTTTTTTACAGGAATGTTTACTTCTTTTGCTGATGCACCAGATGGATTAAGTGAAGAGCTTAAAGAGATAACTTGGGCTTTGGGAGCAGAGTATGTATATAATGACTCTTTTGCTCTGCGAACAGGTTATTTCCATGAAAGTGAAGAAAAAGGTTCTCGTAAGTTTTTTACTCTTGGAGCAGGATTTAGTTTTAAATCAACCACCATAGATTTCTCATATTTATTCTCTACATCTAAAGTTAAGAATCCATTAGAAAATACTTTGCGATTCTCGCTAACTTTTAATTTGGGAGATGAATATGTAAATTAAGTTTACGGATTTATTTGGTTTTAGTAACTGTTTTTGAGCTGTCTTCTATTGTTTCTTCTGAAGGATTTAATGCTCATTAGATATTCATATAATTATTGTATTTTGCATATACATTACTAAATGTGTAGAATATTATATGAAGAAAATTGAAATAACCACCACGCTTTCGGTTTATGATACTATTGAAGAGCTTCCGTTGGAAGTAAAAGAATTGATGATGAAAGCTATTGGTGCTAGAAAAAATGCATATGCCCCTTATTCAAAATTTAGAGTGGGAGCAGCACTTCAGTTGGAAAATGAAAAAATTGTTGTTGGGAATAATCAAGAAAATGCTGTTTACCCTTCAGGATTATGCGCAGAGCGTGTGGCAATTTATCAGGCTGGAGCTTTATATCCAAAAGAACCCATTAAAATGATGGCGATTTCTGCTTCTTCAGACATATTTAATGTTATTACTCCTATCCCGCCTTGTGGCGCTTGTAGGCAGTCTATGTTTGAATATGAAGAGAATTTGCAACGTCCTATAGAAATCTATTTTATGGGAGAAACAGGGAAAGTTGTAAAGGCAGATTCTGTAAAGGATTTGTTGCCTCTTACCTTTGGAAAAGCTACTTTGAATAATATTTAACAAAAATCTTATATAAAAGCACTTTTTCATTTTTACACTTTTACTTAAAACGCTACTTTTGTATTTCGTTAGAAAAAACATTACTTAGTAGTCAGGTTTGTATTTGTGTTAAACTTGTTAAGTGTGGACATTCGAATTTTTTGGCAAAAAGAAAAATATAGATGAAAAAAGTTACAAAAGAAGTTTACTTGAAATGGTATGAAGACATGCTATTTTGGAGAAAGTTTGAAGATAAGCTGGCAGCTGTTTATATCCAGCAAAAGGTAAGAGGTTTTCTTCACCTTTATAACGGACAGGAAGCTGTTTTAGCAGGTACTTTACATGCAATAGATCCTAAAAAGGATAAACTGATTACTGCATACCGTAATCACGTTCAGCCAATCGGAATGGGAGTAGATCCTAGAAAAGTAATGGCAGAGCTATATGGTAAAGCAACAGGAACGTCTCAAGGTTTAGGAGGTTCTATGCATATCTTTTCAAAAGAGCATAATTTTTATGGAGGTCACGGTATTGTTGGAGGTCAGATTCCTCTAGGAGCTGGACTTGCATTTGCAGATAAATTCTTCAAAAGAGATGGTGTTACTTTGTGTTATATGGGAGATGGAGCAGTTCGTCAAGGATCTTTACACGAAACTTTTAACCTTGCAATGTTATGGAACTTACCTGTAGTTTTTATCTGTGAGAATAACGGATATGCAATGGGAACTTCAGTAGCAAGAACATCTAAAGAACAAGAAATTTGGAAATTAGGACTTGGTTTTGATATGCCTTGTGGTCCTGTAGACGGAATGAATCCAGTTAAAGTAGCAGAAGCTGTAAGTGAAGCAGTAGAAAGAGCTCGTTCTGGTGGAGGTCCAACTTTCTTAGAAATGAAAACATATAGATATAGAGGTCACTCTATGTCTGATGCTCAACACTACAGAACAAAAGATGAAGTAGAAGAGTACAAAAAAATAGATCCTATTTCTCAGGTGAAAAGTATTATTTTAGATAAGAAATACGCGAAAGAGGACGATATTAGTAAAATCGATAAGCGAGTTAAAGATCTAGTTAAGGAATGTGAGAAATTCGCTGAAGAATCAGATTTCCCTGACAAGAATGTTATGTACGACGTAGTTTACGATCAAGAAGATTACCCATTTTTACAGCATAAACTTTAAAGATAATGGCAGAAATCATTAACATGCCGCGTTTGAGCGACACCATGGAAGAAGGAGTCGTTGCAAAGTGGTTAAAGAAAGTAGGAGACAAAATAGAAGAAGGCGATATTTTAGCTGAAATCGAAACTGATAAAGCAACAATGGAGTTTGAGTCTTTTCAAGAAGGGACTTTACTTTATATTGGGATAGAAGAAGGCGATGGAGCCCCAGTAGATTCGCTATTAGCGATTATTGGAGAAGAAGGCGAAGATATTTCTGGACTTATAGATGGAGCTAGTGCTTCTGCAGATTCTAAAAAAGAGGACGCTAAAGAGGCGCCTAAAAAAGAAGAGAAAGTAGAAGAAGGTGAGACTGAAGCTGCTGAGATTCCAGAAGGAGTTGAGGTAGTAACAATGCCACGCCTTAGTGATACTATGGAAGAAGGTACTGTTGCTTCTTGGCTTAAAAGTGTAGGTGATGATGTAGAAGAAGGTGAGATTTTAGCTGAAATCGAAACAGATAAGGCGACAATGGAATTCGAGTCTTTCTACAGAGGGAAATTACTTTACATAGGACTTGAAGAAGGTTCTTCTGCTCCTGTTGATGATATATTAGCAATTATCGGTCCTGAAGGAACGGATGTTGATGCTGTATTAGCTGCCTCTAAAGGTGGTGGGACTGCTCCTGCTAAAAAAGAAGCTTCTGAAGAGAAAGCTACTGAAAAGGAAACAGCTAAACCAGAAGAAAAGAAAGAAGCTACCAATAAAACTGCTACAGACGGAAGAATTTTTGCATCTCCATTGGCTAAGAAAATGGCTGAGGATAAGGGGATCGAATTAGCTAACGTAACTGGATCAGGAGAGAATGGTAGAATTGTTAAGAAAGATATAGAGAATTATAAGCAGCAGCCAGCAGAAGCTAAAGCTTCAGCGGCAGCTCCTGCTCAAGATGCTCCTCAAAATACAGCAATGCCATTTGTAGCTGCTGGAGAAGAGAGTAGCGAAGAGAAGAAAAATTCTCAAATGCGTAAAACTATTGCTAGAAGATTATCAGAATCTAAATTCTCAGCTCCACATTATTATTTAAATGTAGAGATAGATATGGATAATGCAATTGCTTCTAGAGGTCATATAAACGCATTACCAGATACTAAAATATCTTATAATGATATGATTGTAAAAGCTTGTGCGATGGCGTTGAAAAAGCATCCTCAAGTAAATACTTCATGGAAAGATGATGCTACTGTATACAACCACCATGTTCATGTAGGGGTTGCTGTGGCTATCGATGAAGGTCTTTTAGTTCCTGTATTGAAATTTACAGACCAAATGAGTATGACTCAAATTGGTGCTCAGGTTAGAGATTTAGCTGGTAAAGCTAGAAGTAAGAAAATTACGCCTAAAGAAATGGAGGGTAGTACTTTTACAGTTTCTAATCTTGGTAATTATGGGATAGAATCTTTTACTTCTATCATAAACCAACCAAACTCAGCAATTTTATCTGTGGGAGCAATTACACAGAAGCCAGTTGTTAAGAATGGTGAGATCGTTGTAGGGAATACAATGAAGTTGACTTTAGCTTGTGATCACAGAACTGTGGATGGTGCAACTGGAGCTCAGTTTTTACAAACATTAAAAGCGTTTTTAGAGAATCCTGTGACTATGTTAGCGTAGGAAAATCTATTGTTATATTGTATCAAAATCCCGCTATATGCGGGATTTTTGGTATATTTAAAACAAACTACTTCCGAGAGATCCTTAGAGGTGTTTATTAGTAATCGTTTAATCAATTTTTATCTATCCAATATGTGAAACTCTCCTTATGAGCTTCATTCACTTTTTGAAAATTAATCATATGAAAAAATATATTTTAGCCTTATCTGTATTAGCTCTTTCTTGTAAATCTACTACAGCCCCAGTTTCCGAATCTACTTCAACAGTAGTAAATTCAGCAGTAAAAAATATTACAAGTGCTTCTTCCGTAGAGAAGAATTTAACTTTTTTAGCTTCAGATAAATTAAATGGAAGAGAAGCTGGAACAGAGGGGATTAATACTGCGGCTGCATATATAGAAACGATTTTTAAGAATAACGGGGTTAAACCTTATTTTGAAAGCTACCATGATACATTAACAAATTACGATGAGCCAACTTATAATGTTGTTGGGATGGTTGAAGGAAATGATGCTGCATTGAAAGATGAATTTGTAGTTATTGGGGCACATTATGATCATATAGGTAATGGAAAAGCAGATGGAGATGATACTATTGCAAATGGAGCTAATGATAATGCTTCTGGAACAAGTGCTGTCATAGAGTTCGCTAAATATTTTGGAACTCATAAAACAAATAAGAGAAGTTTGCTTTTTGTGTTGTTTTCTGGTGAGGAGAAAGGGCTTTTAGGATCAAAGCATCTGGCTGCAAAATTAAAGGCTCAAAATTTTAATCTCTATACAATGTTGAATTTTGAGATGATAGGAGTACCTATGGAAAGAGAGGAGTTAACATATCTTACAGGTTATAAAGAAAGTAATATGGCCGAAGTTATGAATGGATATGCTGGAGAGAATGTAGTTGGTTTTTTACCAAAAGCAGGAGAATATAACCTTTTTAAGAGATCTGATAATTACCCTTTTTACAATGAGTTTAAAGTGCCAGCGCAAACTATTTGTACTTTCGACTTTGAAAACTATCCATATTATCACCATGTAAAAGATGAGGCTAGTGAAATGGATTTTAATCATATTGCAGAAGTTGTAAATACAATGACTCCTGTTTTAGAAAAGTTGGCAAATGCTCCAACCAAAGAAATTAAAATGAACTAGAACTAATAGTTTTATTTTATTTAAAAATATTAATAAGAAGAGAGATGAAGCACATAATAGTTACTGGAACAAGTAGAGGAATTGGATATGAATTGGTGCAGCTTTTGGCAAAACAGGGACATCAAGTTTTAGCACTTTCTCGTAACTGCGGACCAGTAAACAAATTAGAATTAGATAATGTAACTGCTTTTGATTGTGATATTTGTAATGAAAATAGCTTAGCGGAAGTTAAGAGATTTATAGAAAAGGAGTGGCAAAAGGTTGATGTGCTTATTAATAATGCTGGAAGTATAGTTAATAAGCCTTTTAGTAAGATAACAATGCAGGACTTTAGAGATGTTTACGATGTAAATGTTTTTGGTGTTGTTGGGTTAACACAACTTGTAATTCCTTTTATGTCTGAAAATGGTCATGTGGTTACTGTGAGTAGTATGGGTGGAGTTCAAGGAAGTATGAAGTTCCCCGGATTATCAGCTTATAGTTCCTCTAAAGGGGCTGTTATAACTTTAACAGAGTTGTTAGCGGAAGAATATAAAGAAAGCGGACCTTCATTTAATGTGTTGGCTTTAGGAGCTGTTCAGACGGAAATGTTGGAGGAGGCTTTCCCGGGGTATAAAGCTCCTACAACTCCAGAGGAAATGGCGGATTATATTGCAGAATTTTCTTTAAATGGACATAAGTTTTATAACGGTAAATTATTACAAGTTAGTAATAGTACTCCTTAAAGATAATTCTAGAAATGCGAGAGGTTCTTTCCAAATATATACCAGAAAATGCTGTAGCACCTTGTCTTGAGATGATAAAGTTAAATCATGTTCATTTAAAGATAGTAAATGAGCGGGTAACAAGGCATGGGGATTATAGGAGGATGCCAGATGGAAGTCATCAAATAACAGTGAATGCGAATTTAAATAAATATAGATTCCTTATCACATTAGTGCATGAAATAGCACATTTAATTGCTTTCACAAAATATGGTAGATCTATAAAACCTCACGGAGTAGAATGGAAACATACTTTTCAGCAATTAATGCTTCCATTTATTCGTCCAGAGGTGTTTCCTAGTTCGTTATTGCCTGTTTTAGCAAGGCATTTTAAAAACCCGAAAGCTAGTAGTGATACCGATGCATATCTTTCTGTGGCACTAAAAGAATTTGATCCTCAAAACGATAAAAATTATATATTTGAACTCCCAATAGGAAGCGTTTTTAGGATTCATAATGGGAAGGTATTTAAGAAAGGAAATAAAAGAGTAAAAAGGTATGAGTGTATTGAAGCCAATACAGGAAGAGTGTATCTTTTTCAACCAAATGCAGAGGTTGAGTTAATAAATGATTGATTGATGAATAAAAACAACTATGCGATATTGATGGCAGGGGGTATTGGCTCTCGTTTTTGGCCTGTTAGTACAGCCGAATTACCTAAGCAATTTCATGATATTCTGGGGACGGGAGAAACGCTCATTCAAAAGACTTTTAATAGGTTAAATAAAATTATACCTACAGAAAATATCTTTATTTTAACGAATGAAGAGTATGGTGATTTAGTGATGGAGCAACTGCCAAATGTAAATGAAGAGCAGATTGTTTTAGAACCTGCAATGAGGAATACAGCACCTTGCATTTTATATGCGTCACTAAAAATTAAAAAGAAGAATCCTAATGCATCATTAATAGTAGCACCAAGTGATCATTGGATTGAAGATGAAGCAAGCTTTATAAAAGATGTAGCGCTTTGTTTTGATACTTGTAAAGATAAGGATGTCCTTATTACCTTAGGTATTAAGCCAACTTTTCCGAATACAGGCTATGGTTATATTCATCATAAAAAAGATGCAGATGTCGCAATAAAAGAAGTAGTTCAGTTTTGTGAAAAACCAGATTATAAGACAGCAAAATCTTTTATAAAAAAGGGGAATTTTTTGTGGAATGCAGGAATTTTTATTTGGAATGTAAATAGTGTTATTAAAGCTTTTGAAAGGTATCAATCAGGGATGTTAAATCAGTTTTTAAGTGGTTTTTCTGACTTTAATACCGCTAATGAAAAGCAATTCATAGATGTAGCATATCCTGAAATGGAAAATATATCGATAGATTATGCTATTATGGAGCCATCGAAAAATATTTTTGTGTTGCCAGCATCATTTGACTGGAATGATTTAGGGACATGGGGAGCGCTTTATGATGAACTTCCTAAAGATGAAAATAAAAACGCTGTTGTAAAAGGAAAAGTGCTTTTAGAAAACAGTAAGGGAAATATAGTTCATACTTCAAAAGATAAAAAAGTAGTGATTGGAGGTCTTAAAAATTATATTGTAATTGATGAGAAAGATAAACTACTAATTTATCCGAAGAAGAAAGAGCAAGAGATAAAAGAGCTTCTTAAAAAAATGAATACCAAGTTTGGTAATATATAGTTTAAAAGATGGAAGAAAATAAAAAAAACGGCTTAGGGCAAGATAATATTACGCCAACCGATAATTCTAGTGAGGAAAAAATGAAGAAAGACTTCTCTGGGTTTATGGGGAGTTTAAAACAATTTTTTTCAGAGTTACTAGATATTAGAAGTAATACAGATCAAGAAGCTACTAAAGAGAGTATCATTAATGATATTCCTTTTAAAGGCCACACCTCTTGGATTTTAATTTGTTCAATTTTTATAGCATCGATAGGGTTAAATGCAAACTCTACAGCTGTTGTAATCGGAGCCATGTTAATATCGCCATTAATGGGTCCTATTCTTGGGATAGGAATGTCTTTGGCAATCAACGATATTGATACGTTAAGAAGGTCGTTGAAAAACTTTGCAGTAATGGTGGTCTTAAGTATTCTAACCGCTTTTCTGTTCTTTAAAATATTCCCTTTGCGTGATGAATCTTCTGAGCTTTTGGCTAGAACAGCACCAGATATTCGAGATGTATTAATAGCCTTTTTTGGTGGAACTGCCTTAGTTATAGCGAGAGCTAAAAAAGGGACAATAGCGAGTGTTATTTTTGGGGTTGCTATTGCTACAGCTTTAATGCCTCCTTTGTGTACAGTAGGTTTTGGGTTGGCAAAAGGTAATATGGACTATGCTTTAGGGGCCATGTACTTATTTCTTATAAATACCATTTTTATCGCTTTGGCAACATTTTTAGTATTGAAAATACTGAAGTTCCCAATGGTGAAATATGTAAACTCTAAGAAGAGAAAACGTATTGCACAAATAGCTTCTGTATTTGCTATTTTAGTGATGATTCCTGCAGGGAAAACATTTTATGATGTACTTCAAGAGTCAAATTTTAAAAATCAGGCAAATAAATTTATTGCTGAAGAGGTAAAGACATACAAGTTTGCTGGTGGCGGATTTCTACTAGATAAATATTCTACTGTTGAATATAATAAAGGGGTGAATCCGAAAATAGAATTAGTTTTTATGGGGGATGAAGCTATTCCTGAGAATATTGAAGAAACTTGGAAGATGCAAATGCAATCGTATTCTAAACTTAGAGGAACTGAGTTAGTTGTGATGGGTGGTGAGAAAAGCGATTCTGATGATAAATTTCAATATGTTAACGAGCTATATGAGGCTAAGAAACAAGAAATAGCGACTAAGGAAGAGAAAATACAAGTTTTAGAAAAAGAGATTCATCGTTTAAGTAGGTTTGCTTATAACGAAGTGCCTTTTGAAGATATTAGTAAGGAAGTTAAAATTAACTATAGTGATATTAGTGAGTTTGGTTTTGGAAATGAAATAAAAACAGACTTTGAAAAGATAGACACTGTTCCTATTTTTATTGTAAGATGGGATAAGAAATTATCTTCTAATAAAACGAAGGAAGAGTCAGAAAAGTTAACAAAGTGGCTTCGAGCAAGAATGAAAAATGAAAAAGTAGAGGTAAAGCATTTAGATTAATTACCCTGAAAATAAAAAAGAGGCTATCTAAAGTAATATATAGATAGCCTCTTTTTATGCGTTATAAAGAAGGTAATTATGCTACTTTCCCCATATTATCTGTAAGTGTATTGATGAAGTTTGTGATAGGGCCTTTTATCATCATTCCCATCATTGCGTTAAATTCACCTTCAAAAGTTAATTTAGCTTCACTTTTATCTTCTCCAACACTATCAATATCTGCAGTAAGTGTAAACGGTAATTTTTCACTTGCTGCTCCCAATACTATTTTGTTGTGTGGTTGCTTTTCTTTCATTTTTAAAACGATTTCTGGCATTCCTTTTAAAGCAAAAAGAAATTTATCGTCTTCTAAAACTTCAAATTTACTAATGCTTTCTGGCATTAATTTTTCAAAGTTTTTTACGTCTCCTAAAAAATTATATAATTCTTCAGCAGATTTGTTTACGGATTTTTTTTCTGTTTCTAACTTCATGATATTGTTATTTGTTCCAATTTCCAGGGTCTGTTCTCCAATCCTGAAGCGTCTTTAATTCTTTCTCATTGATGTAATTTGTATCTACTGCTTGTTGCAATAAATATTCATAATTACTCAATGTGTGTAAAGAAACATTACTTTCTTTAAAATTTTCTTCGGCAATATCAAAGCCATAAGAAAATATAGCGATCATTCCTTTTACTACGGCACCTTCTTCTTTTAGAGCTTTAACAGCGTTTAAACTACTCTTTCCTGTGCTAATTAGATCTTCTATAACCACTACGCTCTGTCCTTTGTCTAAGAAACCTTCAATTTGGTTTCCTCGACCATGTTTTTTAGGCTCAGGCCTAACATAAACAAAAGGAAGACTAAGCACTTCTGCAACAAGCATTCCTATTCCGATAGCTCCAGTAGCAACTCCAGCAATTACATCTGGCTTACCATAGAGTTCTTCAAGTTGCTTTGCCATATGCTCCCGAACGTAATTTCTAATAGGAGGAAAGGATAATACAATTCTGTTATCACAATAAATCGGAGACTTCCAACCAGAAGCCCATGTAAAAGGATTTTTTGGATTCAACTTTATTGCATTAATTTGCAATAAAAGTTCTGCTGTCTTTTTAGCGGTATCTTTATCTAAAACCATGATGCAAATGTATGAAGTTTTTGTAAATGAACATCGTATTATTTTAACTAACCGAATCGAAAAAGAAACGGATTTTAAATTATTCCTAATGGAAACTGTAGATATCGAAGATGTCATTAGTCAGTTAAACAAGGGGAAGATAAAATGCGCTCATATTTACTATGAAGACGAAAAGGTGTTATTGAAAAAATTTCTAAAAAAAATACCATTAGTAGTAGCTGCAGGAGGACTAGTTAAGAATAAAAAAGACGATATTCTATTTATTTTTAGGAATGGGAAATGGGATTTGCCAAAAGGTAAAGTAGATAAAGGAGAGACTATTGAAGATGCTGCTGTTCGAGAAGTAGAAGAGGAGACGGGAGTTAAAAAACTAAAAATAGATTCTTTTCTAAAAAAAACATACCATATCTTTAAAAGGAATGGGGTTTACAAACTCAAAGAAACACATTGGTTTTTAATGCATAGTAAATACAAAGGGGAACTCGTTCCTCAGTGTAAAGAAAATATTGAACTAGCAGAATGGCGTCCAGAGAAAGATCTTTCTGAACTTATGGAAAACTCCTATGAGAATATAAAAACCTTGTTTTAAAAAAGTTAAGCCAGTAAGGTAAATGAGTTAATTCCATCCAAAACTTTCAATTATTAGTGAATGAATTAAGTGCTATAATTGAAAGTATATTCTTGTCACAACGATTCATGTTAGGTATTTATACCCCAAACTTAAAACTCAACAACTCTATACACAGGGTATCTTAAATGTGCTTTTTCGTAGCTCGGAGATTTTTTATGAATCCAATCTAATTGCGCATACCAATTTTTACTAAATTCAGAATCATTAGATTTTTTTGCTTCAAACTCAGCTTTAATACTTGGATTGCTATTTAAGAACTCCAAAGCTTTATCTTCCCATACATAAGGAGAAAAACCTTCTTTTTGCTGAAGAATAGTATCGAAGAAATTCCAATTAAAAAAAGAATCTATTGCAGCTGGTTCGAGTGTTTCTATAATATATCGAATAGAAGTTTGTCTGGTTTTAACCAAATAATAATCTTCACGATTAATTGTTATAGCTTCATTGCTAGCATTCACAGAGGTGTTTTTATGTAAATAATGACCTTCATATGGACTTCCAACGGTAGAGAAATCAGCAATATGATATACTTCAAGATTCCATTTTTTTGTTTCCTCAATCTCTTCTAATTTTACATTATTCAGCTTTAATAGATTGACCACTTTAGCCCATGCTTTTGGTACCAAATATGCTTTAGGAATTTTAATGCTTTCTGAAGCTTTAAAGTGATTATAATAGGTAACTTCTTTAGTAAATGGTTTGTTTCGATTGTATTTTAAACGCTCTAATCCTGTAACCTCACTTACAATATGCTCCCCTTTAAAACCTTTAAAGTTTAATGTAGAATGTTTGTCTTTGTTAACCTCCCAGTTTACAACATAATTCTCTGCTGATAAAAAAGATTTGGCTGTAGCCTCGCGAACTTCTTTTATCTCTTTATAGTCTTTTTCAATAATAGAAATCATGCTTTTCATTAACTCATATGTTCCATACACTCTTTTTTTATAATCTTTAAGCATATGTGTTTCAACCATCATTCCTAATGTGTTCCATAAAGTAGTGTACCCTGTGGAATATCTTGGCGCATCATAAAATTGTGAAAATCCCTTTTCAGGAACTTCATTGAAAACATTTACATAAGGAGTAATATCATATTCTTTGTCTTTTAAAGAAGAAATCATTTCTGGCATTAGCTTATTATGTAAATATGTGCCAGCTTCTCCGCCAAGCTTATTATGTTGCGTGAAAAGATGGGTCAGGATATATTGATAATCAGCTCCATTACTTACATGATTATCTATAAAAACATCTGGTTGTAGGTAATGAAAGATTTCAGCAAAAGATTGTGCATTTTTAGTGTCATTCTTTATAAAATCTCTGTTGAGGTCATAATTTCTAGCGTTTCCTCTGAAACCATAAGATACAGGTCCGTTTTGATTTGTTCTAGAAGTACTATTTCTATTCAAAGAACCACCAATATTGTAAATAGGAATAGTGGCCAGTATGGTATGTTTAGGAATCTCAATTTTTCCTTGAGCAATATCTCGATATAGCATCATAGTGGCATCAATTCCATCTGGTTCCCCAGGATGAATTCCATTATTTATAAATAAAATCCTTTTGTCTTTTCTGACTTCTTTTAAGTTGAAATCCCCAGAAGGGTTTAAAAGAATAAGATGTAAATTCTTACCACTATCCGTTATTCCTTCCTCTATGATTTTTATTGAAGGGTAAGTTTTGGCTAACTCATTATAAAAAGAAATAGTTTCGTCATAAGTGGCAGTAGCTTCTCCTTTTGATTTTTCAAATTCTGTAGTAAAATCATTGTTTTGGGCATGAAGATATGCAGTAGAAATTATTATTGTTAGAATAATAAGTGCCTTTTTCATTGGGAGTAATTTTTATAATTTAAGGAGCAACAAAAATATAACAATATAGTAGAGCAATCTATTTGTCTAACTAAAAAAATGGAGTAGTTTTGCACCCTCTAAAAGTTAACTGCCTCATATGTAGGTTTGTGACTTAAATTTAAACCCTACTAAGAAGATATATTATTATGACCGAATTTATTAGGAAGATAGTTCCAAATGCAAAAGATGATGTTTTAGCAGGGATAACTGTTTCATTAGCAATGATTCCAGAGGTTGTTGCTTTTGCTTTCGTTGCGCAAATAGATCCTTTAGTGGCACTTTCCGGAGCATTTATTATAGGATTGATAACAGCAATTTTTGGTGGTCGACCAGGATTAATTTCTGGTGCTGCTGGAGCGGTAGCTGTTATTTTTGTAACGATGATTTCTGAGGGACATACAAAAGGGATGATGTTCGATGTTCCTGTTGAAAATATGGGGTATTATTATTTGCTTGCTGCCGTTGTGATGATGGGAGTTTTTCAGATAGTAGCTGGGGTTTTTAAATTAGGAAGATTCGTAAGGCTAATCCCACACCCTGTAATGATGGGGTTTGTAAACGGTTTAGCGATCGTTATTTTTATAGCGCAAGTAAAAATGTTTACTCATAAAAAGCTTGAGGTTACTGCAGAAGGTGTTAAAAAGTACATTAATGTTCCGATGGAAGGAACTGAGCTTTACACTATGATAGGGCTTGTTTTATTGACTATGGGAGTTATTTGGGCATTGCCTAAGCTTACTAAAAAGATTCCAGCATCGCTAACAGCAATTTTAGTAACTACTGCTATTGTTGTGTTTAGCGGAATGGAAGTAAGTACCGTTGGATCTTATATTATTGAAGGTGGAGGAACAGGACTAAAAGGAGAGTTGCCTACGCCAAATATGGAATTGTGGGAGAATTTACCTTTTAATTTAGATACGCTTAGTTTTATATTACCATATGCATTTCTAGCTGCTTGCGTTGGATTAATTGAGTCGCTTATGACGATGAATTTGGTAGATGAATTAACAGAAACTCGAGGAAATGGAAACCGTGAATGTATTGCTCAGGGAGCTGGTAATATGTTGAGTGGGCTTTTTGGAGGAACTGGAGGTTGTGGAATGATAGGTCAAACTGTAATTAATATTAATGCAGGAGGACGTGGACGACTTTCTGGTGTGATGATGGCATTAACATTATTAACCTTTATTTTGTTTACAGATAAACTTATTGAGCAGGTGCCAATTGCAGCGTTGGTAGGAGTAATGATTATGATGGTTATTGAAACGTTTGCTTGGTCTAGCTTTAGAATTATTAGAAAAATTCCTAAATCCGATGCTATTGTTTTAGTTATAGTTTCTGCTGTTACCGTTTTTTATGATTTGGCTATAGCTGTATTTGTTGGAGTTATAATTTCAGCTTTAGTTTTTGCATGGGAGAATGCTAAGAAAATTAGAGCGAGAAAGCGTTTTAAAGCTGATGGAACAAAAATATATGAAATTTGGGGACCTCTATTCTTTGGTTCTATCACAGCTTTTAATGAAAAGTTTGATATAAAAGCAGATCCTGAAAATGTAGAGATTGATTTTGTAGAATCTAGAGTGAGTGATCATTCTGCGATAGAAGCAATTTACAATATCGTTGAAAAATATGAAGCTGCAGGAAAAACAATTAAACTAAAACACTTAAGTGAAGATTGTAAAGCTTTATTGTATAAATCTTCGCCTAAGTTTAGAGAGGTAATTGTAGATGCAATAGACGATCCTAGATATCATCTGGCAGCTAATCCTGAGGAGTTTCCTAAGTCGTTGTCAGAGTACAAGCTTATTAAAGATTAGCTATAATTAGTGTCTTATATTTCGAGGGTTACTTCGGACAAAAAAATAGAAAACCTCGGAGCTTGCCTCCGAGGTTTTTTATTGCATCAAAATCGATTTACAATTCTGATTCTAATAAAAATGAGCTAGCTAAAGACTTAAGTTTCTCTTTTGTAACTGGTTTTATTAGGTGTTTTATGGTAAATAGATATTTTTGGTCATAGGTTTTTACCTTTTCGATGTCTTCTGGATTTATAGAAGAGGTAAGGATATAAATACATGTTTTTTTACTGATATCAAGTTTGCTAAAAGCATCAATAAATTCCCAACCATCAATAATTGGCATGTTTAAGTCTAATAGAATGAGCTCCGGAAAGAGAACGTTCTCGGGGTTATTATAATGTTTTAAAGCCTCTATTCCGTTGTTAAAAGAAATTACATTCTTAGTAATCTCAGTTACTTCGATGAGTTTTTTAACGCTGAAAATCGTAATCGGATCATCATCGATTAAACAAATTGCATTAATAGTTTTCATTGAAGTATATATTAAATTTAGTTCCCTTGTCAATTTCGCTTTCCACTTCAATTTTCCCTTTCATAGCGTCAATTTGGTTTTTGGTGATAAAAAGTCCAATCCCACGAGCATCACTATTTCCATGAAAAGTTTTGTACATTCCAAATAGTTTATGTCCGTGTTTCTCTAAATCTATCCCAACACCATTATCTTCAACGCTTAAAATTGTAAAACCTTTTACGCGTTTGCAATTAATTACAATTTTAGGGTATCTTTTTGGCGCTTTATACTTAATTGCATTAGTGAAGATATTCAATAAAATACTTTCTAAGTAAGCTTTTACGATATTTATATTTACATCTTCAGGAATATTATTTTCTACTTCTGTAAATGTTCCTTTTATAAGTTCGCTAATATTGGTAAATGCCTCTTCAACTTCGTCTCTAAGATTAACACGTTCCGTTTTGATGTTTAGGTTTGTATTAATCGCAATAATTTCATTCAGATTAGAGATGGTTTCTAGCATATTACTAGAAGCAGAATTAAGCATTTCGATAATTTCTATCTTCTTAAAAACATCTTCTTCTACTCCTAAAAGTTCAATTAACATGGAAAAATTTGAAGCGTGGGAACGTAGGTTGTGAGATACAATATGAGCGAAATTTAACAGCCTATTGTTTTGCTCACTTGCTACGTTAATCACTTCTAGGAGCTCTTCTTCTTTTTCTTTTATATGCCTTATGTCTTGAACTACAGACCAGATTAACTTCTGGTCATTAGAGTTTGTAATCAGAATTCTCGTAATTAGAGAAGGGATTAGTTCTGAGTTTTTATTAAGATAATTCCCTTCATATGGCCCATAAGATCCCTCTTCTAAGACGTGTTTTAGGGCTCGCAATTCTTTATTTTTTTCACTTTTTGGAATAACATCTTGATGAGTCATTTTTAAAAGCTCTTGAGAGTTATATCCCATGCTATTCTTAAAAGAATTATTCATATCTAAAAACTCCCCAGAAATAGCGTCGTTAAGAACAAGCCCTGTTGGAGATAATTCCAATAGTGTTTTATGGAGCTTTTCACTTTCTTTTAATTTCTTTCTGGCTTCTACCATTTCCTGAATAACTCTTCCTTCAGCAATAATAAAAGTCACCCTTTCTTTTTCATCAAAAACGGGTTTTAAAGAAAAATCTACATAGGTTGTTTTTTTGTCTTTATCTAAAACTTTAGCTTCATATCTTATAAATTCTCCTTTGGAAGCTTTCTTTATGCCTTTTCTAAGCTTTTTTTGCTCCTTTATAGAGCTTTGCCACCAATAAGTATCCCAAAAATATTTGTTTATAACATCTTCTGTTTCTAAGCCTCCAAAGTTTAAAGCAGGTTCATTTATATCTAAAAGTCTTCCTTTTAAATTTAGAAATCCAGTAAATTGAAATGTAGAATTAAATATACTTTTAAAAACCTGTTTGTTTTCTGCAAGCGCTCTTTTAGTACTCTTTATTTGTTTTTCATTAAGTGCTAATTGAAGAGCCGTATTTTTTTTACTACTGATGTCTTTAACAGTTCCATAAATCTTTGAAGAATTGCCGTTCACTGTCTCTACATCTCCACAAAATATAATCCATTTCTCTTCTTCATTAGCAGTGATTATTTGAAGCTCAACTTTAAAAGAAGTACCAAAACTAATTGCATTATTAATGGCTTCCATTGCACTTTCTATGTGAATGCCATCTTTAAAGAAGTTAAAAATAGTCTCTAAATGTGGTTGGTAATCAGGAGAAACTTCAAAAATATCTTTTGTAATCGGAGACCACTCCAAGTAATCTTCTTCAATATTAAAAGACCAAGTCCCGATTTTTGCAATTTTACTAGATTGCTCCAAGAAAGCCTTATTTTTTCTGTTCTCTATTTTAACTGAAATATCTTCTAGATAAAGAATGAAATTATCTTCTAAAGGTTGGATTTTATACTGAAAGTATATTTTATTTCCATCTTCAGTGATTAAATAATCTTCACCTTCAATATAAGGTGAGTTTTTATTGAATTTACTGATAACAGATGTTAGGGAAGTTGCATTTGCTGGAATATGCTCCTGAAATGAATTTATAGAATGATCTGTTAAGATTCCTAAAAAGGTATACCAAGCATCTGATGCAGAAATTAAGCAAAGGTTGTAGTCAAACAAAGCCATTGGGGACGGACAGAGTTTAACCATTAGTAGGTTGTTCATAAAAAGCGAGTGGTGGGTTATTTTTTACATTAGATCTATTTAGTTACACGAACAGTATCTGGCACCAAGCCTGTATAATCACCATTATTCCTAATAACATCTCTTACAATGGATGAAGAAATATAGCTTTTACCAGATGAGGTTAATAAGAATACAGTTTCAATTTCAGATAATTTTCGATTGGTATGGGCGATGGCTTTTTCAAACTCGAAATCTCCAGGATTACGAAGTCCTCTTAGGATAAATTGGGCGTCAATTTTTTTACAGAAATCGACTGTCAACCCTTCATAAGTCATCACTTTTATTTTTGGTTGGTCTTTAAAAGCTTCTTCTATAAACTGTTTCCTTTCTTCTAAAGAAAACATGTAGTTTTTTTCAGAATTAATTCCAATTGCAATAACTAGTTCATCAAATAGGGTGATCCCACGAGTAATAATATCGTAATGGCCTAAAGTTATAGGGTCGAAAGACCCAGGAAAAATTGCTCTTCGCATCCTGCTTTTTTTACAAATGGTGGTTTATAGAGTTGTAAATATAGCAAAATTGACTTTGCAACAAATTAATTTATGAAGTTTGATGGTTATTTTAAGAGCTATATGGAGGGTTTTGTCAATAAGCTTGTTGGAATGTTTTATGTAATTTCCAACAAGCTTACGTTGACAATATGATGATTTAATGTGAAGTGTTTATTTTTTGAAAGCTTCTTCAATAGCATTATCAAATAAATCGTTCAGAGATATTCCAGCTTTTGCAGCTTGTTGTGGTAAAATACTTTCTGCAGTCATTCCTGGAATTGTATTTACCTCTAAAAGGTAAGGTTCTCCACCTACAAATATATATTCACTTCTGCTGAAGCCTTTCATTTTTAATATTTCGTATACTTTTTTAGCAACTTCAGTAACTTTTTGTGTCATATCATCACTTATACGAGCGGGAGTGATTTCTTGAGATTTCCCTTGATATTTAGCTTCATAATCAAAGAAATCATTTTCAGAAACAATCTCTGTTATCGGTAAAACTGTAATTTCACCTTTATAAGTAATAACTCCAACAGATACCTCAGTACCATCTAAAAAAGATTCAATAATAATCTCATCATCTTCTTTAAAAGAAACTTCGATAGCAGGAAGTAGTTGTTCTTTTGTATTTACTTTGGAAATTCCGAAGCTAGAACCTGCTTTATTTGCTTTAACAAAACAAGGAAGGCCTACTTTTTCTATAATTTCCGATTCATTGATTTCTTGTCCTTTATTAATATAATAAGAAGTGGCGCACTTAATACCAAAAGGCTTTAAAGCAGCCAAACAATCTCTTTTATTAAAGGTGAGTCCAGCTTGGTACATAGGGCAAGAAGTATGAGGGATTTCGAGAAGTTCTAAGTAACCTTGTAAATATCCATCCTCTCCAGGAGTCCCATGAATGGCATTAAAAATGCAATCGAAAGTTACCTTTTCTCCGGAAACAGTAATACTAAAATCTCCTTTGTTGACAGGGATTTCTTCGTTATTTTCTGTAATATAAACCCATTTGTCTTTTAATAAATGGATCTTGTAAATATTATATTTTTCTTCATCTAAATGTTTACAAACAACATCACCACTTTTTAAGGATATTTGATACTCGGATGAATAACCACCCATAACCACACCTATATTTTTTTTCATGTGCCTACTTTTACTATTTTTAATGTTTTAAGAAACCGTCACCAATTAAATGTATCCAACTTTTGTATCTGTAAGATTTTTTTAAAAAGTAATCCGCTATTATATATTATAAGAGGGAATTAAACGTTATTCAAAAGTATTAATAATTTAATTTAAAATCGGATTAAAATAGTTTGTATCTAATTGTTAATAGAAATAAAAATAGGTGTCTAGTTTTTATATCTTTGCAGAATATTAAAAAACCATGAATTTTATAAAATTTATTACAAGTAAAGCTTTTTTAAAGCAAATAGGGTTTGCTATTCTAGCAGTTATTGTTTTGGTAATTGTAATCCTTCAGTATTTAAAAATAACAACCAATCACGGAGAATTTGTATTAGTACCAGATCTTTCTAAAAAGTCTCTTCGCGAGGTAGAGGAGATTGTAGATAATGCAAGTTTAAATTATGTAGTTTTAGACTCTACAAATTACAATCCTGATTACCCTAGATTTTCTGTTATAGAACAAGATCCACAGGCAAATCATCAAGTAAAAGAAGGACGTAAAATATATTTAACGATAAACCCTTCAGGATATAGAAAAGTAAGTGTTCCTAATGTTATTCAAGTAACAAAACGTAATGCAGAATCAATGCTTAAAGCTGTAGGTTTGAGTGTTGGTAAAGTTTCTTATATCAATGAGATTGGTAAAGATATGGTGTATTATGTACGTTATGAAGGGGAAAATATTTTGCCAGGTCATCAATTACCAAAAACTACAGAGGTAGAATTGGTTTGTGGAAATGGGAATAATGCCAAAGTAGTTGTAGAATAATTTGCAGTTGAAGAAATGATAGAAGAAGGTCGAGACGATATAAACCAAGATGATGAACTTTACGAGCATTATAATTTTCTAGCTGGAAAAGGACAAGAACCATTGCGTGTAGATAAATTTTTAATGAATTTCATTGAAAATGCTACTAGGAATAAAATTCAGCAAGCTGCTAAAAGCGGAAATATATATGTAAATGATGTAGCTGTAAAATCCAACCATAAGGTAAAAGCAAACGATGTGGTAAAAGTGCTTTTTGAGCATCCTCCACACGAATATTTATTAACTCCAGAAGATATCCCTTTGGATATTGTTTATGAAGATGAAACTTTATTGGTAGTTAATAAACCCGCAGGAATGGTTGTGCATCCTGGACATGGAAATTATTCGGGGACATTAATAAATGCATTGATATTTCATTTTGAGAACTTACCGATGAATAGCAATGAGCGCCCAGGATTGGTTCATAGAATTGATAAGGATACAAGTGGACTTTTGGTTGTAGCAAAAACTGAAGAAGCGTTGGCGCATCTCTCCAAGCAGTTTTTTAATAAAACGAGTGAGCGTGAGTATGTTGCTTTAGTTTGGGGAAATATAGAAGAAGAGGAAGGAACTGTAGATGGACATATTGGTCGTCATCCTAAAAATCGTTTACAGATGACGGTTTTCCCTGATGGCGATAATGGTAAAGAAGCCATAACTCATTTTAAAGTAATTGAGCGCTTTGGATACGTAACATTGGTTTCTTGTAAATTAGAGACTGGAAGAACGCATCAAATCCGTGTGCACATGAAATATATTGGGCATACATTGTTTAATGATGAACGTTACGGTGGCGAAAAAATATTAAAAGGGACAACATTTACAAAGTATAAACAGTTTGTAGATAATTGCTTTAAAATATTACCAAGACAAGCATTACATGCAAAAACGCTAGGTTTTGAGCATCCAGTAACTGGAAAGTTTATGAGTTTTGATACAGAAATTCCTGAAGATATGCAACAGTGTTTTGAGAAATGGAGACACTACGCTAAGCATCAAGAAATAGGAGAATAATAGATTTTTCTGATTTGTGCATAGAAAAGAACAAACAATAATCTCTTATTAAATTTCCTGTTAATTGTATCTTTATAATAGAAATAGAATTAGTAAAAAATAAGAGACGTGAAGATAGTTGTATCGCCAGCAAAGTCATTAGATTATAAAACAGAGTTACCTACTGATAAATATACTACACCTGATTTTTTAGCAGAAGCTGAAAAACTAAATGGGGTATTACAAAAAAAGACACCTAAGAATCTATCAGATTTAATGAGTATTTCTGATAAGTTAGCTGACTTAAATTGGCAACGAAATCAAGATTTTAAGACTCCGTTTACTCCTGAAAATGCACGTCCGGCGGTATATGCTTTTAATGGAGATGTTTACACAGGGCTAGATGTTTATAATCTTCCGAAGGAAAAAATAGATTCGTTACAAGATAAGCTTAGAATTTTAAGTGGATTATATGGGGTGCTTAAGCCTTTAGATTTAATGCAGCCATACCGCTTAGAAATGGGAACGAAATTAACTGTAGGTAAGAATAAGAATTTATATGAATTTTGGAAAAAGAAAGTAACTTCTAAACTTAATGATGAGCTTTCTGAAGATGAAATTTTCTTAAACTTAGCTAGTAACGAGTATTTCAGTGCTGTAGATGAAAAGGCATTAAAAGTTCCTGTTATTACTCCAGTTTTTAAAGATTGGAAAAATGACAAGCTAAAAATAATAAGCTTTTATGCAAAAAAGGCACGTGGCTCTATGGTTCGTTATATTGTAGATACTGATGCTAAAACTATTGAAGATTTAAAAGGATTTAATTACGATGGATATTCTTTTAGTGAAGAAGAGACTAAAAAGAAAAATGAATTAGTTTTTATCCGTTAGTAATAAAAATATAAATCAAAAAAATGCCTCCAAGTATATTTTGGAGGCATTTTTTTTTGATCATTTTTTAGTGTCTACACTTATTCTTTCTTCAACAGGGGCCTGTTTTTTTATTTTCTTACGACGCTTAACACCGTAACTTCCTCTGCTTATTTTTCCGCGTTTTGTTTTTTTATCTCCTTTTCCCATATCTTTTTCATTTAGTAATTCCATAAAGTTACTTAATTTGTTGCTCTAAATAAAATATATGTTTCTGCATACACATCCATATTCGCCATTTATACCCAAAAATGCAACTAAATTGATTGTAGGGACATTGCCTCCGCCAAGATTTTCGGTAAAAGAGTTTAAAGAGGGCGATGTAAATTTTTCCTATGGAAGTAGAGACGGTTATTTATGGCCTATTCTAGATCGAATTTTTAGCTTGAATCTTGCCTACAAAACAACTGAGGAAGCTATTCAGCAACGAAAACTATTTTTATCGGTCTATAGAATTGGGATTTGTGATATTGTAGCTTCTGCTGAAAGAGAAAATATCGATGCATCAGATTTAGGGATGACTAATATTAAATGTAGAGATTTGATTTTTTATTTAAATGAAAACCCATCTATTGAAACGATTTTATTTATGGGGGGAAATAGTAAAAATGGACCTGAATATCTTTTCAGAAGGCAGTTAAAAGAGAAAGGGATCGCATTAGAAACAATTTCTTCGGAAGTGCCTCGTGAATATCAATTTAAAATAGGAAGCCGAATCATAACAACCGTTTCGCTAACGGCTCCATCTGGAGCAGCAAATAGGGCAGTGGGAGCTATAGCAGAATATAAAGCACTAAAAAAGAAGCACCCTAATCTCAATACTATTGATTTTAGAGTGCTTCAGTATATTAATTACTTTGTTTAATTATTTGGAAGCCCAATAATCTAAAACCAATACATCTTCTAAATGTGGTTTAAGAATCGCTCCAAAAGCTTTATGGTCTTTGTGGTCAAGATAAATAGCTCTGTCTTGTTCATTTTTAAAGGTTAAGAAAAAGCAATGAGTGAACCCTTTGTTCAATCCTTCAGGGCTATTATTTAATCCCCATTCGTAACTTATTATTTCTTTAATTTTGGAAGGCAATGCTTTAAAAGCATTTTCAATGTTCTTCACATCTTCTTTCGTGGCATCCTCTTTAAACTTAAAAAGAACCACATGTCTTAGGAGACTGTCTTTTTCTATATTACTAATAGTTGATATATTGTTATAATCTCTTCCCATTGCTGATGCCGTATTAGTAATTCCGCATATTAGGAGAACAATAAGAAGTGTAATTATTTTTGTTTTCATAGATTTTTGATTTGTAGGGAAGGTATTAAAAATAAAGCGAGGTTGTATAAAATATGCAGTTTTCTATAAAAACGGCTTTTATACAACCTCGCAATGATTTACGTGGGGGATTTATTATTTCTGAGAAATTTTAGTAAGTACATTGACTACTAAAACACTCATTATTTTTTATTCTGCTGATCTTTGATGGTTTTCTCATCAATATCAAACTTATTAGTATTTATATTCCTATCTCCCGTTGGGTTTGTAGGATTTGTTTGTTCGTGTTTTCTTTTCCATTTTTTATCTTTGATAGTGCTCATAACTTTATGTTTTTTTGATTCACTTAAAGATACAAATCATATAAGGTAAAGGGTCTTAAAACAATTGTAAGTTATTGTTAACGGTTTAACATTTAACTACTTAGTGCATTGCCGATGCGTCAACTTTTCCCTTTCCTTTTTTAATCATCAATACAAAAGGCACACAAATTAAAAATAGAATTCCTAAATATAAAAAGATATCCATATACGATAATACGGTACTTTGTAAGGTGATACTTCCTTCCATTAATTGGTATGCTTTGTTTAATGATTCGTTTACACTAAAACCTTTCGACATAAACATTTGTTGATACGCTTTTAACCGCTCTTGAACTTCAAAATCTACTTTTGATAAGTTTGGTAATAAATCCACACGATGTTGCTGACTTAAACGTGCAACAAAAGTAGTTATGATTGCAATCCCAAAAGAACCACCTAGCTGTCTCATCATTCCAGTAAAGGCTGCACCTTCTCCAATATCTTTTCCTCTTAACGTAGATAGCGAAAGAGTGGTAATAGGTACAAATAGTAATCCTAATCCGAATCCACGTGCTACAAGTGGCCAGAACATATGTTCAGAACCTGTATCTGGAGTCATCATATTATACATCCAATAACTATAAATAAAGAATACAACAAAACCTATAGATGCAAGATATTTTTGTGGCACTCCACGTTCCAATAACTTACCTATAATAGGCATCATTAGTGCAGTTGTAACTGAACTAGGAACAAGTAATAAACCTGCATCGGTAGCTGTCCATCCTAAAATCGATTGTGTGTAAATCGGAATAATAAAAGTAGAACCATAAAGTCCGAAACCAAGAATAAAAGTTAGAATGGTACCAATTCTTAAGTTATAATCTTTTAAAACCCTAAGATTTACAATAGGATGTTCATATACGAGTTCTCTCCATATAAATAGTAATAACCCTAAAACAGATACGACACTAAGCGATACTATGGTTGTATTTGCAAACCAATCGTCTTGTTGACCATGTTCTAAAATAAACTGTAGAGACCCAATAAAAGCAGCTAGAAATATAATTCCCCACCAGTCTACTTGACTCGCTTTTAGTTTCTCCCCATACTTCGGACTCTTTATATAAATGATGGTTAAAAATGTTGCGATAATCCCAATAGGCACATTGATATAAAATATATAAGGCCACGAAAAATTATCTACTAGATATCCCCCTAAAGGAGGTCCTAATGTAGGTCCAACAATAACTCCCATTCCATAAATAGCTTGCGCCATTCCTCTTTTTGCAACAGGATATGTTTCTGTAATTATAGTTTGGGCAGTTACTAGCAATGCACCTCCACCCATACCTTGTATGAAACGGAAGGCTACTAATTCCCATAAATTAGTTGCATTTCCACATAAGAATGAAGCGATAGTAAATATCATAATAGAGGCTGCAAAATAATTACGTCTCCCAAATTGTTTTGATAACCAACTCGTCATCGGGATAATAATTACGTTTGCAATTGCATAGGCCGTAATAACCCAAGCAATATCTGTAAGAGAGGCACCTAAACTTCCTCTCATGTCGTTTAATGCAACGTTAACAATTGTAGTATCAATGATTTCAAGGAGGGCACAAAGAATAGCCGTAATGGTTATTATGACCCTAGTAAAACCATATTCTACTAAACTGTCTTCGTCTTGAACTTGAACTTGTGCTTCTGCCATAACTTATTTTAAATGAACATCTACCAAAACATTCATTCCTGAACGTAATTTTGCTAGTTTTTCTACGTCATTTTCTTTTGAGAAGTCGATTTTTACAGGAAGACGCTGTATTGTTTTTACAAAGTTTCCTGAAGCATTGTCTGGAGGTAATAAAGAAAATTTAGCTCCCGTTGCTGGAGAGAAAGCAGTAATTTCTGCATTAAACTCTTCCCCAGGGAAAGCATCTACCTCTATAGTTACCTTTTGACCGATACTCATTTTTTCTAATTGAGTTTCCTTGAAGTTTGCTACCACCCATTTATCGTTCGTATTCACAAGGTAAAATAGCGATTGCCCCGGTTGAACAAATTGTCCAGCCTGCAAATCAACATTAGATAATTGTCCGTCTATTGGAGCCGTAACATAAGTATAACTCATATTAAGTCTTGCAGCATCTAATTGTGCTTGTGCACTTTTTACATTTGCTTCTGCAACTGCAACTTGTTTTTCGGAGATTTCAGTTTGAGAAACAGCAGCTTTACGTTGACTATTACTAGCGTTTTGCTGACTCTTTAAAACTTCTAGTCTTTTTTCAGCTGATTGTTTTGCGGCAAGAGCTTCTTCATATTGTTGCTCTGTTATAGAATGATTTTTGAATAAATTCTCATAACGTTTAAAATCGTTTTCAGCTCGCCATAATGCAATCTTAGCATTTTCTATATTTCCTAAAGCAGAATTTACTTGGGCATTAGAAGTCGCTACATTAGCTTGATAAGAACCAATACTCGCCTTTGCAACGATAAGCTGACTTTCAGCACCAGCTAAAGCAGCTTTTGCTTGTTCTAACTGAACCATATAATCTTGATCGTTAATCGTAAAAAGAGTATCTCCTTTTTTTACTTTATCATTATCATCAACATATACTTTTTCAACATATCCGCCTACATGAGGTATAATCGGACTCATATTAGCTTCTATTTGCGCATCATCAGTTTCTTCATGAGAAAATGAATGAACGATTTTTATACCACCGTATATAATTCCAAGAATGATTAAAGCACCGATGATTATGGTAAATTTCTTATTTGTTTTTTTCTTTTGTTCCATTTTATTAATGATAGTAGATTATTGTATGTCTGTGTTAATTTGTCCTTGAGCGTTTAATAGCTTGTAATAGTTTTGGATGATATCCGCTTTAGCATATGCTAAGTTGATTTTTGCTTGAAGCTGATCTATATCTGCTTCTAATAAATCGTTAGTGTCTACCAAACCATTGTCGTACTTGTCTTTTACAATTCTGTAGTTTTCAATAGCTTGTTCCTCAGACTTTATGTAAACATCATATTTTCTGTTTGCAAGATTATAATTCTGATTAGCGTCTTCAATTTGAATCTTAATTTTGTCTTGAACCATATCTATAGTATGCTGTAGTTCTTCCGCCTGACTTTTAGCAACTTTTACGTCACTTTTAGCTTTAAAAATATCAGCTAGATTATAGGAAACACCAACACCAAAATTCATAGCATCGGTAATAGTAAGTGCATTTTTTATATCAAATGCAGCATAACCACTCATTAAAGCTACATCTGGATAGTATTTACTTTGCGCTATTTTGATATTGTTTTTTGCTGCTTCTTTTCTGTATTCTAAAGCTTTTAAATCACTTCTCTGAATGCTGTCATTTATTTCTGAACCAAGTGTAAGTTGAAAATTAGTGTCTTCAATATTAATCTTGGTATCTTCAGGCATTTTTAGCGTAGTTACAAGGCTATAGTTTAAAATCTTTTCATTCTTTTTAGCTTCCTCTAAACTAACTTCGATATTAGATTCCTGTAATTGTGCTTTCAATAAATCGTTTCTTGCAAGAAGACCATTTTCTTCCATTGCAGAAAAATCTTTTACTCGCTGTTGCGCACTTTTCAAATTCTCTTCAATAAGGCTAACAGTTTTATTAGCTTTATATAAATTCACGTAGGCATTTACCGTTTGTAGCGCTATATCTTCCTTTTCGCTTTTTGCATCTAAGGTTGCAGCCTCATAGTTGTTTTGACTTGCTTTTACTAAATTATTTAGTTCAAAACCTGTAAAAACAGGAACAGAAGCTGTTGCTTGTCCAAACATAATACTACTAATATCTGGCTCTGCAGCTCCAGTTTGTTGCCCACCAGTGTCAAATTGAATATCTGCGTTTACCTTGGTAAGATGTTGGTATTGCCCTGCAATTTTTAAATCTGGATAACGTTTGCTTTTAGCTACTTTTACTTCGTATTCAGCAGTATTTACTTTGGTGTCTGCAATTTTTGATTCATCGCTGTTTATAAGCGCTAACTTAATAGCTTCTTCCAATGAAAGTGAGGTCTCCTGAGCCTCCATACTTTTTATTCCAATGATGCCCAATAGGCATATTAAGATGATTTTAATTCTCATGTGTGAATAAGGCTTTTATTGTTTGTTTTATGTGGTTTGTAAGGGTTATATGTACGTAGTCGTCTAAAGAGTCGTTTGTGTTTAGTTGATGAATTTCCACGAAAAACCTTTTGTTGTAGTAGAAATTAAAATAGCTCCCCAAAACTGTAGGGACTACTAAAGGAACATTGATGTTTTTACTGAATACTCCAGCTTCTTGACCTTCGTTAACAAAGTTTTGGATGATACGGAAATTCTCTGTTTTCGATTTTATATAACTATCGAAATCTATTTGTCGTGTTTCATTAGAGTATTCAAAATGGATAATCTTATAGATGCGTCTATTCTTGTGGACTCTTCTTATTATCAAAGTAATTATCTCATCCAGTTTTTCTAGATAGTCTATATCTTTTGATAAAACTGATTCTAATTCAATACTAAAACTTGCCGTTTTATAACTTAATAGTGCTTCTAGGAGTTTTTCTTTTGACCCGAAGTAATAAGAGATCATCGCAATATTAATATCTGCCTCTTTTGAAATGGCTCTAATGGAAGTACCATCATATCCTTTTTCAGCAAACATCTTTTCTGAAACCTCAAGAATTTTTACTTGCTTATCGTTAAAATCCATGTTTTATAAATTAATGACGGTGCAAAGTTAAACATCTGTTTAAATTAAACAAACGTTTAATTTGTTGAAATTGATTTTAACATATATCGTTGTAGTTTGGATTTATTGATGCAAAAAAAGGGCTATTTTAAAAAGTAAGTTGAATCTAAAATTAGATTTTATAAATCTAATTATTAGATAGTTACTTTTTAAAATAGCCCTTAATGAACTATAGTAATCTTGAAAAACAATCTACAGTAATTTGTAGATGTTGAGGTAATTATATTAAGATTTTAATTATTTCTTAGTGTTTTAATGTTGCTGTTGTAAATAAAACCCTAAATAATTTACAATAAACGGTTACAGAATGATAATCGTTAATTTGGAAATCATCGGGGAGTTTATAAGATTGATTTCCAACATTTCCTTTTAAATTTCCTAAATCTAAATACGAATTTTCATCTGTAGCATTTTTATTAGTAGGTTCCTTATAAATCGAGAGCCAAAGTTTTAAATTTGGACCGTTGGTGGCGTTAAAATCTTTTAGTTGAAGATAAAAACCATCCTCTCTTTTTATAATTTCTGCAGTACCACTTCCTTTATGACGCTCGTCTGCATCTTTAAATTCTCCGCTAGCAATAATAGTAATATTATTATTCTCGGTTATTTCCTGGCTTGAAACTACTGGATCATTTACTTTATTGTCATATAAAATAGGACTTAAAGCATAAATAGCTACTCCAAGAAGTAGTGCACCAATAATTATAAGGAGATACATAAGACGTTTTTTTTTGGACATGAATTCTATACTTAAATAGTTTTAGTCGTTAAATATAGAAAATATACGCTTATGGTCTTATGTCTTTTACGAATTTATCTATTCCCTCAATACCTTTGTCTTTTATCATCTTTACAAAAGCCGAGCCTATAATAGCTCCTTTGGCGTATTTTGTAGCCGCGTTAAAGGTATCAGCGTTACTAATTCCAAATCCAACAATTTGTGGAGCTTTTAGTTTCATTGCGTCTATTCTTTGGAAATACGTATTCTGGACATCACCAAAGTTACTTTTAGCTCCTGTAACGCTTGCAGAACTCACCATATAAATAAATCCGTTTGATACTGAATCTATAAAATTAATACGCTCTTCGGAAGTTTGTGGAGTGATTAAGAATACATTGATAAGTCCATATTTTTCAAATATCTCTTGATATTGGTCATGGTATACATCTACAGGAAGATCTGGAATAATGAGTCCGTCGATACCAATTTCTGAACATTTTTTACAGAAAGCTTCCACACCATATTGCATCATTGGGTTAAAATACCCCATAATTATTAAAGGAATAGAAACTGTTTTTCTGATGTCTTTTAGCTGTTCAAAAAGCTTTACAGTTGTCATTCCATTTTTTAATGCTTGTGTAGAACTTTGCTGAATTGTAGGTCCGTCTGCAAGAGGATCTGAAAATGGGAGTCCAATTTCGAGCATATCTACGCCACTTTCTTCTAATTTTTCTATAATCGGAACGGTGTCTTCAAGATTAGGATAACCAGCAGTGAAATATATAGAAAGTAGTTTTCTATTTTCTTGTAATTTTTTATTTATGCGATTCATTTTGATACGTTGTTAATTGTTTTGCGTTAGGGATTGAAGCAAGCTACCGTGTAGCGCGAAAAGCCCGCCCGATAGGGAACGCCCTATAAATTAAAATAATCGATATATGTGTTTAAATCTTTGTCGCCACGTCCAGAGAGGTTGACAACAACAATGTCATCTTCTTTGAATTTTTTATGATCGAAAATAGCCAAGGCATGCGAACTTTCTATAGCAGGAATGATTCCTTCTGTTTTGCATAGTTCAAGACCAGATTTCATAGCATCGGCATCGGTAATGGAGAAAAACTCACCACGTCCAGAGCGATATAAATGTGCATGCATAGGGCCTACGCCTGGATAATCGAGACCTGCGGAAATAGAATATGGTTCCGTAATTTGTCCATCACCAGTTTGCATTAAGAGCGTTTTACACCCGTGAATAATTCCTTCTTTACCTAAGGCTGAAGTGGCTGCACTTTCGCCAGAATCGACCCCTTTTCCTGCGGCTTCTACAGCAATGATACCAACCTCTTTATTGTCTAAAAAATGGTAATATGTCCCAGCAGCATTACTCCCGCCACCAATACATGCTACGACATAATCTGGATTTTCACGACCTTCTTTCTCTTTTAACTGCCATTTTATTTCTTCGGAAATAATGCTTTGAAAGCGGGTTACCATATCTGGATATGGGTGAGGTCCAATCGCAGAACCGATAATATAATGGGTGTCTACGGGATTATTAATCCAATCTCGAATTGCTTCATTGGTAGCATCTTTCAGGGTTCTACTTCCAGATAATGCCGGGCGTACTTCTGCACCGAGCATTTTCATACGAGCTACATTTGGCGCTTGTCTTGCAATATCAATTTCGCCCATATAAACTACACAGTCAATGCCCATAAGTGCGCAAACAGTAGCTGTTGCTACTCCATGTTGTCCAGCTCCAGTTTCGGCAATAATTCTTTTTTTACCGAGTTTTTTTGCCATTAAAATCTGACCGATAGTGTTGTTTATTTTATGCGCTCCTGTATGGTTAAGATCTTCCCTTTTGAGGTAGATTTTCGTTCCATATTTTTCAGACATTCTTTTAGCAAAATATAGGGGAGAAGGTCTTCCTACGTAGTCCTTTAGTAACTGATCGAATTCTTTTTTGAAAGATTCCTCTTTCATTATAGAAAGATACTGCTGGCGGAGTTCTTCTACATTTGGATATAGCATTTCTGGGATATAAGCACCCCCAAAATCACCATAATATCCTTTTTCGTTTACATTATATGCGCTCATATTTTTTGTAAATTTTTTAAAATTGAAAGTATAAAGTTAAGAGCTCTAAAATCAATATCTTCTACTTTAAATCCTTTATAAATTCGGTTAGTAATTCTATGTTTTTTAATCCTGGTTTTAGCTCAAACTTGCTATTTACATCGATAGCATGAATAGGTAAACTCGGATTGATATTCTTTATTTTTTCAAGATGATCTATTCCTATTCCACCACTTAAAAAGAAAGGTTTTTTAGATGGATAGTCGTGTAAAACCTCCCAATTAAATGTATATCCGTTTCCACCAGGAAGTTTTCCTTTGGTGTCAAATAAAAAGTAATCAACGAAAGCTTCATAATTATTTAAAACTGTAAAATCGAATTCCTCTTTTATGGAAAATACTTTTATGATGATAATTTTTTGAGAAACTTGTTTCCTTAAATCTTTACAAAATTCAGGCGATTCCTCCCCATGTAATTGTACGCCATCTAAGTTGTGCATTGCTACTTTTTCTGCAATAAATGAAATCGATGCATTTACAAAAACACCTATTTTTTTGATGCCTTTTGGAAGTTCAGGAACAACATCTTCATTATTTCTGGAAGATTTTTCATAAAAAATAAAACCGAGATAGTCGGGTTGCAATGCAGCAACAGCTTCTATATTTTCTCGATATTTCATTCCACAGACTTTAAGTTTCATTATAATTTTATTGAGGAATTAGTGTTCTATTATTGTAATTCTTTAATAAATGCTGTAGCACTTTTACCAGGATTATCGGTTTTCATGAAGTTTTCACCTATTAAAAAACCTTTGTATCCATATGGCTGAAGCTCTTTTATGGCTTCGATGTTACTAATTCCACTTTCGGAAACTTTTACAAAATCATTCGGTATTTTTTCAGAAAGTGTTTTACTGATGTCTAAGCTTACATCAAACGTTTTAAGATTACGGTTGTTAACCCCCAACATGTCCAAACTCGGCATGATTGATTTTTGTAATTCTTCTTCGTTATGTACTTCTAGTAATACATCTAGACCTAATTTTTTTGCTGTTTCTGAAAGCATTTTAATTTCATCTCTCGATAAAATAGCAGCAATCAGTAAAATAACATCGGCACCAAAAGCCTTGGCTTCTATAAGTTGATAGGGATCTATTATAAACTCTTTTCTTAAAAGGGGCATTTTAACTGCAGCTCTTGCTAAAATTAAATCGTCTAATGAACCTCCAAAATACTTTCCGTCCGTAAGAACAGACATACCACATACTCCCGCTTCTTCATAACCTTTGGCTACATCTTGTACGTTTAATGATTGGTTGATAACCGATTTTGATGGTGACCGACGCTTGTGTTCTGCTATAATTCCAGTATTACTAGCTCGTAATTTATCAGCTAAAGAAATACAATCACGCTCAAATAGGATACTAGTCTCTAATTGTGAGGTTGGAATAAGTCCCTTTTTTAGAGCTACTTCCTTTCTTTTATCAGCTACTATTTTATCTAGAATATTCATTATTTTTTATTGAAATATTTTTAATCTCGTTATTATGACTAACTACTTAAAGCTCTTAGTTTATTGAAAGCCGTTAATCCTTTTCCGCTTAATAGTGATTCTTTAGCCAATTCGAAACCTTCTTTAGGAGTCAATTCTTTTACAGTTGCTATTGCCATTCCTGCATTTGCACAAACAACATTATTTTGTGCTTCTGTTCCTTTTCCGTTAAGAACATCAACAAAAATATTAGCCGAAGCTTCAATTGTATCTCCACCAGTAATATCAGTTTGCAGGTGTTCTTTTACTCCAAAATCTGCTGCAGAAAGCATTTGCTCCGTATGATTTCTAATTGCTTTTGTAGCGCCTCCTGTCAATGAGATCTCATCATAACCGTCTAAAGCATGTAAAATGGTATAGTTTTTATCTGTATTCTGATATAAATATCCGTACATGCGTGCAAGTTCTAAATTAAAAACACCTACCATTTGATTTTTTGGAAACGCTGGGTTTACCATCGGCCCAAGCATATTAAAAAATGTTTTTACAGCAAGTTCTTTTCTAATTGGAGCTACATTTTTCATCGCAGGGTGGAAGAGTGGTGCGTGTAAAATGCAGATTCCTGCTTCTTCAATGGACTTTTTTAGGAAGTCTTGATCGTTAGAAAATTTAATTCCCAAATGCTCCATTACGTTACTGGAACCACATTTTGAAGAAACTCCATAATTTCCGTGCTTGGTAACATGTACTCCGGCACCTGCGGTAACAAAAGATGCTAATGTAGAGATGTTAAAAGTGTCTTTTCCATCGCCTCCAGTTCCACATAAATCTATGGCATTATATTCTTTTAAATCTACCGCAAGGCATAAATTTAAAAGGGCATCACGAAAGCCTTCCAACTCTTCAATAGTTACACTTCGCATCATGTATACAGTTAGAAAAGCCGCAATCTGACTAGTGTTGTACGATCCGTTTGAGATATTCACTAAAACATTCTTAGCTTCCTCTTTAGAAATTGTTTCGTGGTTTATAAGTCTATTTAATATTTCTTTCATTTTATTTAATATTTGCTTTATTACAAATGTTCAATTTTCTACGTCCGATTTTTAAATTACTTATTCAGCCAGTTTTCTAAAATCTTTTTACCATCGGGAGTTAAAACCGATTCTGGATGGTATTGCACGCCACAAACATCATATTCTACATGGCAAAGCGACATTACTTGTCCATTTTTATCATAAGAAGTAGCTTTTAGGACATTTGGTAATTTAGGATCTACAACCCAACTGTGATATCTTCCGACTTCAATTTCTTTTGGTAAATCTTTATAAATAGGCTCCTCTTGTGAGATTTCTATTTTTGTAGCAACACCGTGGTATACTTCATCTATATTAATAAGTTTTCCACCAAAAACTTCTCCAATAGCTTGTTGCCCTAAACAAACTCCAAAGATGCTTTTTGTTGGCGCATATTCTCTAATAATGTCTTTGAGAAGACCAGCCTCTTCTGGAATTCCTGGACCAGGGGAGAGCACTATCTTTTCGAAAGGAGCTACATCCTCTAATGCTAATTGGTCATTTCTCCTAACAGTAACTTCGCATCCTAAATCTTCTAAATAGTGAACAAGGTTGTAAGTAAAACTGTCGTAATTATCTATAACTAATACTTTTTTCATTTCTATAAGTTTGTAAAGTTTTAAAGGCTATTTTAATATTATTTAATAGCTATAAACTAAATGTCTTCCGCCATTTCCATTGCTTTTTTCAAAGCACCTAATTTGTTATATGTTTCTTGTAATTCACTTTCTGGTTGCGATTCGGACACGATTCCTGCTCCAGCTTGAAAATATAGCTCGTGGTTTTTACTTAAAAAAGTACGAATCATAATCGCATGATTAAAATTGCCTTCAAAATCCATAAAACCGATTGCTCCACCGTAATAATCGCGATTTGTAGCTTCATATTTGTCTATGAGTTGCATCGCCATGTGTTTTGGAGCACCGCTTAAAGTACCAGCTGGGAAGGTGTCTGCTACAACCTGCATAGTTGGAGTTTCTTTCTTTTTCTGACCTGTTACTTTTGATACAAGATGGATTACATGAGAAAAAAACTGTACCTCACGATAGGTTTCTACTTCGACCATATTCCCATTTCTACTAAGATCGTTTCTAGCAAGATCAACTAACATTACATGTTCGCTATTTTCTTTCTCATCCACAGCAAGTTCTTTTGCCAATTCGGCATCTTTTTCGTCATTTCCAGTGCGTTTAAATGTACCCGCAATTGGATGAATTTCAGCTTTATTTTCTTTTACTATAAGCTGGGCTTCTGGAGAACTTCCGAAGATTTTAAAATCTCCATAATCAAAATAGAATAGGTATGGAGATGGGTTAATAGAACGTAGCGCTCTATAAACATTAAACTCATCACCTTTAAATTTTTGAGCAAACCTTCTACTCAACACTAATTGAAAAACATCCCCACGATGACAATGTTTTTTACCCTGATCTACAAGTGCTCTATAGTCTTCATCTTTAAGTTTAGAAACAGGTTCACCAACTTTAGAGAAATTGTAGGAGGCATAATTTTTAGCTTGAATTAGTTGATGGATGTCGTCTACATTATTACTACTATCATAACAGTGACAAAATATATAAGCTTCATTTTTAAAATGATTGATTGCGATTATGTTTTTATATACCGCATAATAAATGTCTGGAATATCGAGAGAATCTGTTTTTTTTGTGATTGTTATGTCTTCAAAATACTGAACTCCATCATAAGCTATATACCCAAAAAGACCGTTGTTTATAAACTTAAAATCATTCTTGTCGGTTTTAAAATGCGCCTTAAAATCTTCGATTACTAAGGGAACGTGAACTCCTTCTGTAATTTCTTCTTCTGAAGCAGTTCCGTCTGGAAAAGTCTTAGAAATTATATTGTTTTCAACCTTAATTGAAGCAATCGGATTAAAACAGATATACGAAAAGCTATTGTCGTTGGCATGATAATCACTACTCTCAAGTAATATGCTATTTGGATAGCGATCACGAATTTTAAGATATACACTAACTGGCGTAATAGTGTCTGCAAGTATCTGCTTGTAATTAGTCTTTAAATGATATGTTTTCATAGATTCTTATTCTAAATTTTATTCTTCGATATGCCAATCGAATTATTCTATATTATTTCTTCTTTATTTTAGCTGATGGCTATTTTTTAAGCATAAAAAAAGGCTTGTCGTGATTGACAAGCCTTTTTGTATATTTTTAAAAATATCACAGCAGTGCTACCTCACGACGTTTTACGTAAGTTAGACCACCACCAAGTATTATTTGTAATTGTTCTCATATGTGCATCAAATATAGAAATGTATTTCTAGATATCAAACTAAAAATTAAAATTCCAACTAAATTCTTTTTGAATGTTAGAATGTTAGCAAAAAAAAAAGGGGCTTTTAAAAGCTCCTTTTTTCTTGAATTAGCGTTTATTCTAGAATACTAAATCTACAACTAAATCGAATTCATCATAGATTGTTTTGTCTCCAAGGTCATCAAAAAAGCTTCCAGAGCCATAACGAACATCATATTTAGTTCGGTCTATTTTTATATTCGCAGTAGCTTTACTTCCATATATAGACATTTCAAAAGTCACAGGATTTGTTTTTCCTTTCACCGTTAAATCTCCAGTTACTTCATAAGAGTTCTTACCTGTAGATTTAGTTTTCGAAATAACTAATGTAGCGGTAGGATGGTTTTCAACACCAAAGAAATCATCAGATTTTAAGTGGCCATCTAATTTTGTTTTGTACTCTCCACTTAAGTCAGTAGATCCAATAGAACTCATATCTACAGCAAATTCCCCACCGATAAGTTTATCGCCATCAAATTTAAGTTCTCCACTTTTTAAATCTATGTTTCCTTCATGAGAACCTGTTACTTTATATCCTTTCCAAGTAATTTTACTTTTTTCGGTGTCAACTTTTTTAGTGTCGATCTCTGTAAAGGCCGTTGCACCCAATACCATTGTAAATGCTAATACTGATTTTAAAATTTTCTTTTTCATGTTGTTGTTATTTTTGTTTTTATATTTAATTGGTAAACTATTATATGCTAATGAATAATTCATCAGCTGGTTTTCTTACTTTTTTATAGTGTTGTGTAGGATCCTCTTCTGCTCGGTATCCAATAGGAGCGATAACAGTTGGTGTTAAACCTTTTTCTTTTAGTCCTAATATCTCAGCGAATTTTTCAGATTCAAAACCTTCCATCGGGCAACTATCAATTTTAAGATCTGCTGCGGCTGCCAATAGATTCCCTAAGGCAATATATGTCTGTTTTGCTGCCCATACATTTTTCATTTCTACGGATAAAGAGGCTAATGTTCCTTTTATTACTCCTGAAAAACCTTCAAGATCAGCGTTGCTTACCCCTCTAGTTTTGCTGATTTCATTCATGTACGTGTCAACATGAGAATCATTAACATCGTCTATGCTAGCAAAAACTACGATATGAGAAGCATCTGCAAGTTGTGGTTGATTATATGCAGCTGCTTTTAACTTCTCTTTCGTTTTTTCATCAGAAACAATGATTACTCTGTAAGGTTGCAATCCGTAAGAGGATGCAGTAAGTTGAATTGATTCTTTTAGTGTTTCAAGATCGTTGTTAGAAACTTTTTTTGTTGTGTCAAATTTCTTTGTGGCATATCGCCAGCTTAAATTATTATTATATGTGCTCATTATTGTTGTTTTTACATTTGTTGTATATACAATTGTTGTTGTAAATTTTTTTAATCTCTAATTTTTTCGAGTATAGTATTTAATTGTTTTATTTCTTCGGAAGATAGGCTTTTTATTATACTTTCATTTTGAGCTTCTACAGGTTCATCTATAGTTGCAAGCAATTCTAATCCCTTTCTAGTAATTGTAATCTCAACCTTACGTCTGTTTTCTTCGCAAGTAATTCTGTTTACAAGTCCTTTTGTAATCAGTTTGTCAACAAGTCTTGTAGTATTACTCATTTTACTGATCATTCTTTCTTGAATCGTAAATAAGTTTGCAGGTTTTCCCTTTTGTCCTCTTAAAATTCGTAATACATTAAATTGCTGCGGAGACAAATCGAAGGGTTTTAATATCTCTACGGTTTTATCTTGAATAGCATTGGCAGTATATAATAAATTAATTATAGTCTTTCTGCCCAGTGGCATGTCATTAGATTTTATAGCGTCTTCAATTTTCATTTGTCGTTACAATAATTGTATATACAAATGTATATCTGTTTAATTGAAATTACAACTTTTTAACTTGTAAAATAATGTTAAATCTATTTTGCGAGTAGTTTCTATTGATACATTTAGGGAGTTTAAAACTAAGATTGAGGTATGAAACGGATTGTTATACTTGCATTATTATTAATAGTGGCAAGTTGCAAGGAGCAAAAATCTAAGGATAAGGAATTCGCGTTTAACTTAATGAGCGTGGTAACTCCTATTGATGTAATTAAAACTTCAAACTTTACAGTTCCAGTTTATGATTATGATGGTTTTGAAAAGTTGCTTCTAGCTAACGAAGACAAAACTTATATAGTTAACTTCTGGGCTACTTGGTGTAAACCTTGTGTAAAAGAACTTCCTTACTTTGAAAAAATACACAATATATATAAAGAGCAAGATGTAGAAGTGATTTTGGTGAGTTTAGACTTTCCAAAAAAAGTAGATGAAGTTTTGATTCCTTTTTTAGAAAAACAACAATTTAGTAGTAACGTTGTTTTATTGAACGATCCCAAACAAAATACATGGATTCCTAAAGTAGATAGTGATTGGTCTGGATCTATTCCCGCAACCTTAATTATTTCTGAGAATAAACGATCATTTTATGAAAAATCTTTTACCTTTATAGAATTAGAGGATGCGCTTAAAGATTTTATTACCAACTAAACCAACTTACATAAAATGAATCAGTTAAGGATAGTGTTGCTCCTTGCAATAGTTGTTATTAGTAGTTCTTTTACAGAGCCTAATGTATATAACGATGGATACAAAATAGGAGATAAAGCCGTAGATTTTAAGTTAAAAAATGTAGATGGGAATACCGTTTCTTTAGCTGATTATAAAGAGGCAAAAGGTTTCTTGGTTATATTTACTTGCAATGGTTGTCCGTATGCAAATGCTTATGAAGATAGAATTATTGCTCTTGATAAAAAATATAAGGAAAAGGGAGTTCCTGTAATTGCTATAAACCCTAATAATCCGTCGATTCAGCCTGATGAGAGTTTCACGAAAATGCAAGAGCGAGCTTCTGCAAAAGGATATACTTTCCCTTATTTAGTTGATAAAGATCAAAAAATATCACCAGTTTATGGCGCTCAAAGAACACCACACTGTTTTCTTCTAGAAAAAACAAGTTCAGGAAATATTGTAAAATATATTGGAGCTATTGATGATAATTATCAAGATGAAACAGCGGTAGAGACAACATACGTTGAAGACGCTATTGATGCTATGCTGCAAGGAAATGATATTGAGATAAAAAGCACAAAGGCAATAGGGTGTTCTATTAAGATATAAGGATTTGAAAGTCCATTTTTAATGAAAACTTAAGACCAATTGTATAAGATTTATATAAATTTGTAATCTGAAGTGTAAGCTTCAGATTTTTTTTAATTTTTAATAAAATAATTATGGCAGATTTAACTCAAGAAGAGTGGGTAGCTGAACTTACAAAAGATACTAACGCAATAGTTTTAGACGTGCGTACAGAAGAAGAGAGAGAAGAAGGGTATATTCCTAATTCATTAAATATAGACATTTATAAAGGTCAAGGTTTCTTAGATGAAGTAGGAGAATTAGATAAATCTAAAAACTTCTATGTTTATTGTCGCTCAGGAAAGCGTAGCGCACAAGCTTGTATGTTGATGAATCAACTTGGTTTTGAAAACACTCACAACCTATTAGGAGGTTTTATGGAGTGGGACGGTGATGTTGTAGAAGATTAAACAAAAATCACAATAGAGTAAATAGGCGATATTCGCTAAATTATAACTATCTTCTTTCAGAATTTTGAATTTTCAATATTTTGAAAGAAGATTTTTTGCATTATATATGGAAGTTTAAAAAGTTTCCTGAAAAAGATTTAATAACCGATAACGGAGAGAGGATTGCTATAATTTCTTTGGGACAGCATAATCTCCATTCGGGTCCAGATTTTTTAAATGCACAACTTAGAATTAATGACTTACATTGGGTGGGAAATGTAGAGATACATGAAAAATCTTCCTTTTGGTATGCTCATAATCATGAAAATGATCCTGCATATAGTAATGTAATATTACATGTTGTTTGGGAACATGATATTGATGTTTTTAATAAGAATAATGAGGCGATACCAACATTAGCCTTAAAAAATATCGTTCATTCAGAGACACTTTTATCTTATAACCAATTGCTTTATGGGAATCAAAAATTTATTAACTGCGAAAAGCAACTAGAAGCGATTCCTTCTTTTTTTATTGATCGATGGATGGGACGCTTATATATAGATCGCTTACAGGAGAAATCTGAATTTATTATTAGAGAGCTTCAGCAATGTAAGAATGATTGGGAGTCTATACTTTTTAAGATGCTACTTAGAAATTTTGGATTAAAAATCAATGGAGAAGCGTTCTTTGAGATATCTAATAAACTTCCTTTTTTAGTCATCAGAAAAAATAGCACATCCAATTTTACTTTAGAGACATTACTATTTGGTGTTGCAGGCATGTTAAATGACGAATCTGTAAGTCAATATTATATCAGTTTAAAAAAAGAATATAAATATCTTGAGAAGAAATACACTCTAGAGCAATCTACGTTAGCTCCTGAATATTTTAAGTTACGACCGTATAATTTCCCCACCATTAGGTTGTCACAATTAGCAGCACTTTATAGTAAAGAAACCAATCTTTTTCAGCAATTAATGGAATGTGATAAATTGGAAGGCTATTATAAGATTTTTGAGGTTTCAGCTAGTAATTATTGGGATAGTCATTATACTTTTAATAAAGAATCTCCTTCTAAAAGGGAAAAGAAAACAAGTAAGCAGTTTATAAATTTACTCATTGTAAATACAATTATACCTTTAAAATTCTGCTACGGAAATTATAAGGGTAAAGATGCTACAGAGGAAGTATTAAACTTAATTGGAGGAATCAAAAAAGAGAAGAATAGTATTGTGGAAAGCTTCGAAAATATAGGCTTTGATGTAAAGTCGGCTTTGGGGAGTCAATCATTATTACAGCTTTATAATGAGTATTGTTCTGAAAATAAATGCTTGCATTGTGAGATTGGAGTGAAATTAATTAGATGATAGTTCTATATTTGTAACATGAGTGCTATAAAAAATCTAAGATATTATTTCGAGAAGAACGGATATGCTGTATCTTCGAGATTGGCGGATCGTCTGGGAATGAAGACAAAAAATGTACGTCTTTTTTTTATATATGCATCTTTTGCTACATTAGGGATTTGGTTCTTTGTTTATTTAACCTTAGCTTTTTGGTTAAAATTGAAAGACTTGGTTTATACAAAGAGGACGTCGGTTTTCGATTTATAAAAAGAGAACTATAAAAGAATAATTGTAATTTAATAAGGTCACCAAACACAGCTAATCGATACTATGTTTAAACTATTTAGATCCAAATTTTATATAGCACTTGTATTATTGCTATTTATCTTTTTGTTTGGAATATTAGGTTACCGGTTTCTAAGCGATTATTCTTGGGTGGAAGCAGCTTATATGACGGTTATTACTATAACAACCGTAGGTTTTAGTGAGGTGAGACCAACAGACAATGTTACTAAGATTTTTACAATAATATTAATTACCTCGAGTGTTTTTATTGTAGCTTATGCTATATCCGTAGTTACAGAATATGTTTTATCTAGAAGTGCCCTTCAGAATATAAAATACAGAAAAATGAAAAAACAAATTACTAAGCTTAATAATCATATCATAATATGTGGATATGGTAGAAATGGGATGCAGGCTGCAAAAAAATTAAAAGCGTATCGTAAGCCTTTTGTAGTGATAGAACAAGATGAAGAGATTGTTAATAGATATAGTGAAGATGTACTTTTTGTAATTGGTAATGCAAATGAAGATGAAACTTTAGAGGAAGCCGGAATTCAGAAAGCAGAATGTTTAATAACAGCGCTTCCAAATGATGCAGATAATTTATTCGTTGTCCTATCTTCAAGACAACTTAATAAAGGGATTACTATTATAAGTAGAGCTTCTCAAGAAGCATCGCAAAGAAAATTAAAATTAGCGGGAGCTAATAAAACTATTATGCCAGATAAAATAGGCGGAGATCACATGGCGTCATTAGTTGTATTACCAGATCTTATTGAGTTTATGGATCAGCTTTCAATAGATGATGAAACTACTATAAACTTAGAAGAGGTAGCCGTAGATAATCTACCTGAAGGATATTTGTATAAAACACTTGTAGATCTAGATTTAAGAAGGCAAACAGGGTGTACAGCTATTGGTTATAAACACCCAGATGGGAAGTATATAATCAATCCAGATGCGAGTGTAGAATTATTGCCAAATTCTAAGCTTATGGTACTTGGACAGCCAGAACAAATAAAAAAATTAAATACGCTGTTTCATATCGTAGAAAATACATTTAACGGGTAAAATTTGAATAAACGCCTTTTTTTTATGATATTGCCGCGTCAGTTTTTAATAATTCTTAATTTAAATATAACCTAAACATAATCCTTTATGAGAAAACAATTTCTCTCGATTTTTATAATGCTGTGTGGTTTTTCGATGTTCGCACAAGAGCTCACAGTAAAAGAAAGTTTAATAAATCCCTCAAATAAAATCAATGATGGGGCGATAGAACTCGATGTTACTGGTGGTACTCCACCGTATACATACAAATGGAGTAATCAAACCACATCTTTAAAGTCTAATGTGGCTTCTGGCCTTACCGAAGGAGTAGATTATTCGGTATTAATTAAGGATGCCGCAGGTAATTCAGTCGAAAAGGTTTATAAGATTGAGACCGAATCAATAACAGAAGTATTCAACGGAACTATGACCCCAGCAGTAGCAGGTTTAGGTTCCGTTTTATTTTGGGACCCATTTGCAGCTTCAGGAATATATGATCCTGTAGTGTATGCAGATGTGAAACTAATCTCTATTCCAAGTTGGAGTGCAGATTTAGAAGAAAAATATACGCTTCAAGAATGGTTAAAGCCTGAAGGCGCATCAGTAAAAAAAGGAGAAAAAATAGCAGTTGTTTCTAAAGCTTCTGGTGGAACAGAGCCTGTATTTGCTGAAGCTAACGGAAAGCTAAAGTATTTAGTGAAAGAAGGGAATGTTATTTACAATTCTGACAATAAAAAGCACGTAATAGAACAAGGAGCTCACTTTTTAGCTGAAATTAAATATGATGAGCCTATTCCATTACTGCATCCTAATGGAGATCCTCAAACTAAAAACATTCCTTTTATTGTAGTTTGGTTATTATTAGGAGCAACTTTCTTTACTTTAAGAATGGGCTTCATTAATATCCGTGGATTTAGACACTCTCTAGATTTAGCAAAAGGAAAATATGATGATCCAAATGCTCCAGGACAGGTAACGCATTTCCAAGCACTTGCTACAGCAGTATCTGGAACAGTAGGATTAGGAAATATAGCAGGGGTTGCAGTAGCAGTTTCTTTAGGAGGAGCTGGAGCAACTATGTGGATGATTTTAGCTGGACTTTTAGGAATGTCTTCTAAATTCGTTGAGTGTACTTTAGGAGTAAAGTATAGAAATATTCTTCCTGATGGACGTGTATTTGGAGGTCCAATGAATTACTTACGTTATGGACTAGAGAAGAAAAACATGAAAGGGCTAGGGAAATTCCTAGCAGTATTCTTTGCTGTTCTAGCAGTTGGAGCCTCTTTTGGAGGAGGTAATATGTTCCAGGCTAATCAGTCTTTTGAGCAATTAGCAGGTCAATTCCCAGCTTTACAAGGGCATGGGTTTTGGTTCGGAGTTATAACAGCGGTTCTTGTAGGTACAGTTATCCTTGGAGGGATTAGTAGTATCGCTAAAGTAACGGAAAAAATTGTTCCGTTTATGGCTGGTATTTATGTTGTAGCTGCTTTTATTGTAATTGGAGTAAATATAGAAAACATAGGGCCTGCATTTTCTGCAATCTATGACGGAGCATTCAGTCCTAGTGCATTAAAAGGAGGAGTTATCGGAGTATTAATCGTAGGTTTCCAAAGGGCAGCATTCTCGAATGAGGCTGGAGTAGGTTCAGCAGCAATTGCGCATAGTGCGGCAAAAACAAATCACCCACCTTCTGAAGGTTTTGTAGCTTTATTAGAGCCGTTTATTGATACGGTTGTAGTTTGTACATTAACAGCATTAGTATTAATCTTTACAGGAATGCATGAAGTAGAAGGTATTGCAGGTGCGCAATTAACTTCAGATGCTTTTGGAAGTGTTATTAGCTGGTTCCCTTATGTATTAGCAGTAGCAGTTTTCTTATTTGCATTTTCAACAATGATCTCTTGGTCTTATTACGGAATGAGAGCTTGGACGTTCTTATTTGGAAAGAGTAAAAAAACAGAGATTGTTTACAAGATTTTCTTTATGGTATTTATCGTAATTGGAGCTTCTGTAAGTTTAGGAGCGGTGCTAGATTTCTCTGATATGATGATTTTAGCAATGTCTTTCCCTAATATTATAGGATTGTATATTATGAGTGGAGAGGTAAGAGAAGATCTTCGTGAGTATATGAAGAAATTAAAAGCAGGAGAATTATTTAAAAAACAAAAAATAAATAATAAGACTGCATAAATAAAATATATATGAAATTGATATCCCACTTTCGCTTCAAAAAAAGTCAGCGAAGTGGGATATTTTTTTTGCTCTTAATTGTCACTTCTATTCAATTAATATCTATTGGGTGGACTTCATTTAGTCCTCAAAAGGAAATAGTAGCTATTACTATTCCTGCTGAAGTATCTCAGACTACAAGTAATTATACTATCTATCCTTTTAACCCAAATTATATCTCCGATTTTAAAGGCTACTCTTTGGGGCTCGCTTCTCATGAAATTGATAAATTATTGGCCTATCGTGCTAAAGGTTTGTATGTAAACTCAAAAGAAGATTTTAAAAAAGTTACAGGAGTTTCCGATTCACTCCTAAAAACAATCGCTCCATATTTTAAGTTTCCTGTTTTTAAACCCTTTGTCAGAAAAGAAAAATCAGCAAAAAGAGTTGTAGCAAGATTAGATATTAATGATGCAACAAAGGAGGAGTTGATTGCCGTTTATGGTATTGGAGAAAAACTATCTGAAAGAATCATTAAATATAGAAGCTTGCTTAAAGGATTTTATTTTAAAGATCAGCTCGCGGAAGTTTATGGTTTAAAACCAGAAGTTATTCTTCAGCTTTGGAAGAAGTTTGAAATAAAAGACCTGCCAGAATACAAGCAATATAATATTAATAATATCTCTGTTAGAGAGTTAAACAGCTTGCCATATATAAACTGGGATTTGGCTATAAAAATTGTATCTTATAGAACGGAGCATCAGAAAATCAATTCGATTGCTGAATTAACAAAAATAGAAGATTTTCCTACTGATAAATTAAACAGAATTGAATTATATTTGAGCCTTGATTAAAAAGAAAGAATGGAATTGGATACAGCGGAACAAATGAATTTTGACTATACAGAGACGCAACATTTAGTAGCGAACTCTGCAAAGGAATTTGCAGAACAATATATAAGACCACACATAATGGAGTGGGATGAAGACCAAATTTTTCCTGTTGATGTATTTAAAAAAGCAGGAGAACTTGGCTTTATGGGAGTTTTAGTTCCTGAAGAATATGGTGGTTCCGGATTGGGGTATCATGAATACATTGCCATTTTAGATGAAATTTCTAAGGTTGATCCTTCTATAGGCTTGTCAGTTGCAGCACATAACTCACTTTGTACAAATCATATTTTAACTTTTGGAAACGAAGAACAAAAGAAAAAATGGTTACCTAAGTTAGCCACTGCAGAGTGGATTGGGGCTTGGGGATTAACAGAGCATAACACAGGATCGGATGCAGGAGGTATGAGTACTACCGCTGTTAAAGATGGAGATGAATGGGTTTTAAATGGAGCCAAAAATTTTATTACTCACGGGATTAGTGGGAATGTAGCAGTAATAATCGTAAGAACTGGAGAGAAAGGTGATTCCCACGGAATGACTGCTTTTGTAGTAGAGAAGGGGACTCCTGGTTTTTCTAGCGGAAAAAAAGAAAATAAATTAGGAATGAGAGCTAGCGAAACTGCGGAGCTTGTTTTTTCTGATTGTAGAGTGCCCGATGCAAATCGTTTAGGAGAGGTTGGTAATGGATTTATTCAATCCATGAAAATACTAGATGGTGGAAGAATTTCTATTGGAGCATTATCTCTAGGAATAGCAAGAGGAGCGTATGAGGCTGCTCTTAAATATTCTAAAGAACGTGTGCAGTTTGGGAAACCAATCTCAGAATTCCAAGGGATTTCTTTTAAGTTGGCAGATATGGCTACAGATATAGAGGCTTCAGAATTGTTATTGCATAAAGCGGCTTCAGAAAAGAATAAAGGAAGAAAGATGACAAAGCTGAGTGCAATGTGTAAAATGTTTGCTTCAGAAGCATGTGTTAGAATTGCAAATGAGGCTGTACAGATTCATGGAGGTTATGGGTATACAAAAGATTTTCCTGTGGAAAAATTTTATAGAGATGCTAAATTGTGTACTATTGGAGAAGGAACTACAGAGATTCAGAAAGTAGTGATTGCTAGAAATATTTTAAAGTAGGTTTGTTAGGCTGAGCCTTAGTATTTTAGCAGACGATATTTTTTTATTTTTTTATTTTTCATTTTAAATAAATTTTTATCTTTGCCGCCGTAAAAGAGAGGAGGTGGTACACTTATGCTAATAATACCGATAAAAGAAGGAGAAAATATAGACAGAGCGCTTAAGCGTTACAAGCGTAAATTTGACAGAACTGGTACAATGCGTCAGCTACGTAGCAGAAAAGAATTTACGAAGGCATCTGTAGAGAAAAGAGCTCAGATCCAGAAAGCGTCTTACGTTCAAAGATTAAGAAACCTAGAAGAAATATAATTTTTTTCAGGCTTAATAATATCAACATCCCGTTTCTTTTGAAGCGGGATTTTTTATTTCTACTCAATAGATCCTCTAAGAACTCCTTGTCTTAGGTGGTGAAACTTCAAACAACTATTTCCTTATCTTTGATTTAAATCTTTTTTATATGCCATTCGTAAAGTTTCTAGATTATCTTCAGTTAGAAAAAAACTATTCTAAGCATACGGTGCTAGCATATAAGAATGACCTTGCTGCATTTCTTGAATTTTGTGAAGTTACTTTTGAAGAAACCTCTATTCAGCAAATAAATTATTCTCAAATTCGATCTTGGATTGTTCTTTTAGTAGATAGTGATATCAGTAATAGGAGTATAAATAGAAAGGTGTCTTCTTTAAAGGCCTATTATAAATTTTTGCTGAAGACAAAACAGATAGAAGTAAATCCGTTAGCAAAGCATAAAGCTCTAAAAACTGCTAAAAAGATAGAGGTGCCTTTTTCTGTGCAAGAAATGAAGCAGGTTTTAAATGATATGGAGTTTGAAGATAGTTTTGAGGGGTTGCGAGACAAATTAATCATAGAGCTTTTTTATGCAACAGGAATGCGAAGGATAGAGCTTGTTAATTTGGAGCTTCCAGATATAGATTTTGCGAATAAAACTATAAAGGTTTTAGGTAAGCGTAATAAAGAACGTTATGTGCCATTGGCTTCTTCTTTGGAAATAACTATAAAAGATTACTTGAGGATAAGGAGTGATTATGTTAATGAGGACTCAAAAGACTGTTTATTTCTTCTTAAAAGCGGTCATAAAGTTTATGAAAATCTTGTTTATAGAACAATAAATAAGTACTTTAGTAAGGCATCAACGAAACTTAAAAAAAGTCCGCATATATTAAGACATACATTTGCTACGCATCTCTTAAATGAGGGAGCCGATCTAAATTCAGTAAAAGAGTTATTAGGTCATGCAAGTTTAGCATCTACTCAAGTATATACTCATAATAGTATCGCGGAATTAAAAAAACAATACGGAAATGCGCACCCAAGAAATAAAAAGTAGCGTTAGTTGCTTTGAAGGAGCGTGGTATTTAAGTTTTAAGTAGTGAACGATGCTATTCGATGTGAACCATCGATGAAGTGTAGCCCATGCGATTGGGAGAATAGTTTAACCTTAAATTTAGAGGAAATGGAAGTAAACACGCAATCTGTAAACTTTAATGTAGATCAGAAATTGTTAAATTTTATCCAAAAGAGATTGGATAAATTAGATCATTATTACGATAAAGTCGTCCATTCAGAAGTGTATTTAAAGGTACAAAACACGAGTGCTAAGGAGAATAAAATAGCTGAGGTAAAAGTGCATGTTCCTGGAGATGAATACATAGTAAAGAAACAGTGTAAAACTTTTGAGGAAGCTGTCGATTCTGCAGCAAGTGCATTAGAGCGATCACTAAAGAAAAGGAAACAAAAATTGCGTTCATATATTTGAATAAAAATTTTTTAAAAATTGTTTTGTAAAAAGAATAATTTATATACATTTGCAGTCCGTTAGAAATAGCGGACTTTTTTACTGAAAAGCCGATGTAGCTCAGCTGGCTAGAGCAGCTGATTTGTAATCAGCAGGTCGTGGGTTCGAGTCCCTCCATCGGCTCAAAAAGTTTTAGTTTTTTGAAAATTTGTCAATTTGTAAGAGTGTAAAAAATATCTTTGAAAAAAGATAAAAAAAATAGTTGTTATTCAAATAAAAATTATTAGTTTTGCGCTCGGAATTTTAAGTAGAAAATCAATTTCAACATTAAGTTTGATTGATGATTTTTAAAGAAACTTAGATTGGGGAGATACTCAAGCGGCCAACGAGGGCAGACTGTAAATCTGCTGACTACGTCTTCGCAGGTTCGAATCCTGCTCTCCCCACAAATAAATTGCAAACCGACTCTGTTTTTCGGAGTTGTTACTGCGGGAGTAGCTCAGTTGGTAGAGCGTCAGCCTTCCAAGCTGAATGTCGCGAGTTCGAACCTCGTCTCCCGCTCAAAACAGAATAGCTTGAGTTTTTAATTCAGGTTTTAAAATAGAGATGAGAATTATCTTAAGAAAATAAGATGTGTTCTCCTCTCTAATTCTAGTACTTTGAGTTTATGGTTTTGTTTGGGTGATCTTTTAGAGAGAAATTTTTAAACTTGATCTTAAGCTTTTAAGCCGGTGTAGCTCAGGGGTAGAGCGTTTCCTTGGTAAGGAAGAGGTCACGAGTTCAAATCTCGTCATTGGCTCTTGTTGCGTTTTAAATTTGAACACTAATATATAACTAAGATTAAAATTATTAAATCATGGCAAAGGAAACTTTTGATCGTTCCAAACCACACTTAAATATAGGTACTATTGGACACGTAGATCACGGTAAAACTACTTTAACGGCTGCTATCACTAAAGTATTGGCAGATGCTGGTCTTTCTGATGCACGTTCATTCGATTCAATCGATAACGCTCCTGAAGAAAAAGAAAGAGGTATTACAATTAACACTTCTCACGTAGAGTACCAAACTGCTAATCGTCACTACGCTCACGTTGACTGTCCTGGTCACGCGGATTACGTAAAGAACATGGTAACAGGTGCTGCGCAAATGGATGGTGCTATCTTAGTAGTTGCTGCTACAGATGGTCCAATGCCACAAACTCGTGAGCACATCCTTTTAGGTCGTCAGGTAGGTATTCCTAGAATCGTTGTTTTCTTGAATAAAGTTGACATGGTTGATGATGAGGAGCTTTTAGAGCTTGTTGATATGGAGGTAAGAGAATTACTTTCTTTCTATGAGTATGATGGTGATAATGGTCCAGTTATTCCTGGTTCTGCACTTGGAGCTTTAAATGGTGAGCAAAAATGGGTTGATTCAGTTATGTCATTAATGGAAGCTGTTGATGAGTGGATTGAATTACCTCAGAGAGATGTTGATAAAGATTTCTTAATGCCTATCGAGGATGTATTTACAATTACTGGACGTGGAACAGTTGCTACAGGACGTATTGAGTCTGGAGTTGCTAAAACGGGAGAAGCTGTAGATATTATCGGAATGGGAGCTGAGAAATTAACTTCTACAGTAACTGGAGTAGAGATGTTCCGTAAGATATTAGATAGAGGTGAAGCTGGAGATAACGTAGGTATCCTTTTAAGAGGTATCGAGAAAACTGATATCAAAAGAGGTATGGTTATCTGTAAGCCAGGTTCTGTTAAGCCACACGCTAAATTTAAAGCTGAGGTTTACGTTCTTAAAAAAGAAGAAGGTGGACGTCACACTCCATTCCATAATAACTACCGTCCACAGTTCTACGTACGTACAACTGACGTAACAGGTACTATTTCTTTACCTGATGGAGTTGAGATGGTTATGCCTGGAGATAACTTAACTATTACTGTTGAGTTGTTGCAGCCAATTGCCTTGAGTAAAGGTTTACGTTTTGCTATCCGTGAAGGAGGTAGAACAGTTGGAGCTGGTCAGGTTACAGAAATTTTAGACTAATTTCATAAGTATACAAGTCTTAAAGGTGTCTGATTTTTTCGAATTAGACGCCTTTAAACTTGAATAAACGGGTATAGTTCAATGGTAGAATGCCGGTCTCCAAAACCGTTGATGGGAGTTCGAATCTCTCTACCCGTGCTAATAAAAGTTTTTAAATGAAAATTAATTTGTTTTGTGAAGGTCTTCCTTTTAAAAGCAGTTAGTTTTCATTTCTGATAAAAATATATAGAGATAAAATGGTGAATTATATAAAAGAATCATTTGAGGAGTTAAGAGCACATGTTACTTGGCCTACATGGGCTGAAGGACAAAACCTAATGGTTGTTGTTGCTGTTTTCTCTATACTTTTTTCATTAGCAATTTGGGGTATTGATTCAGTTTTTGCTAAACTGATCAAGCTTTATTTTGGTGTAATTAATAATTAATATTTAAAGACGAGTATTGCAATGGCAGAAGCGTTGGCAAAACAGTGGTATGTAGTAAGGGCAGTTAGCGGTCAAGAAAATAAAGTTAAAGGCTACATTGAACAGGATATATCTCGTCTTGGGTATTCAGATTATGTGGATGAAGTGCTAGTTCCTTCGGAAAAAGTAGTTCAGGTGCGTAATGGAAAAAAAATAAATAAAGAACGTGTTTATTTTCCTGGATATGTAATGGTGAAAGCCAACTTAGGTGGAGAGATTGTTCACGTTATTAAGTCTATAACTGGAGTTATAGGTTTTCTTGGTGAGGTAAAAGGAGGGGATCCTGTGCCTTTAAGAAAGTCTGAAGTAAATAGAATGTTAGGTAAAGTTGATGAATTATCTGTAACTACAGATAATGTTGCTATTCCTTATGTTTTAGGAGAAACTGTAAAAGTTGTAGATGGGCCTTTTAATGGTTTCAATGGAACTGTTGAGAAGATAAATGAAGAAAAGCGTAAACTTGAGGTGATGGTTAAGATTTTCGGAAGAAAGACACCGTTAGAGTTGAGTTATATGCAAGTTGAAAAAGTATAATTGTTACACATTTATATATAGATTCGCCTTGCTTCCAGCAAATTTGGCGTATCAAATTTTAAAATTGAACAAAAACAATGGCAAAAGAAGTTAGTAAAGTAGTTAAGCTACAAGTTAGGGGAGGTGCTGCGAATCCGTCGCCACCGGTTGGACCCGCTCTAGGTGCTGCCGGTGTTAACATCATGGAGTTCTGTAAGCAGTTTAATGCTCGTACGCAGGACAAACAAGGTAAAGTATTACCAGTTGCGATCACCGTTTATAAAGACAAGTCATTTGACTTTATAATTAAGACACCGCCAGCGGCAGTTCAGCTTATGGAAGCGGCTAAGGTTAAGAAGGGTTCTGGAGAGCCAAACCGTAAAAAGGTGGCTAGTGTTACTTGGGATCAAGTAAAAGCTATCGCAGAAGACAAAATGCAGGATCTTAATGCTTTTACTGTAGAATCAGCGATGAGTATGGTTGCAGGAACAGCAAGATCAATGGGATTAACGGTTTCGGGTGATAAGCCTTTTTAAATCTTAAAAGAATCTAGAAATGGCAAAATTAACAAAAAAGCAAAAAGAAGCAGTTGGGAAAGTAGACAACAGTAAATTATATTCTGTTTTAGAAGCTTCTCAATTAGTAAAAGATATCACTAACGTTAAGTTTGATGCATCTGTAGATTTAGCAGTACGTTTAGGAGTAGATCCGCGTAAAGCTAATCAAATGGTTAGAGGGGTTGTAACACTTCCTCATGGAACTGGAAAAGATGTAAAAGTGTTAGCATTGGTTACTCCAGATAAGGAGGCTGAAGCTAAAGAAGCTGGTGCAGACTTCGTAGGTTTAGATGAATACTTACAAAAGATAAAAGACGGTTGGACTGATGTTGATGTTATCATCACAATGCCAAGCGTAATGGGTAAATTAGGGCCTTTAGGACGTGTTTTAGGACCAAGAGGATTAATGCCTAACCCAAAAACAGGAACAGTTACTATGGATGTTGCTAAAGCTGTTGGTGAAGTAAAAGCTGGTAAGATTGACTTTAAAGTTGATAAAACTGGTATCGTTCACGCTGCAATAGGTAAAGCATCATTCTCAGCAGATAAACTTGCTGATAACGTAAATGAATTATTACAAACATTATCAAAACTTAAGCCAACTGCGGCTAAAGGAACTTACGTAAAGAGTATCTTTATGTCTAGCACAATGAGTCCTAGTGTTCCTGTAGATCCTAAGGCAGTATAATTGGCAGTATAAATTTTTTAATCATGACTAGACAAGAAAAGTTAACGGTAATAGAAGATTTAACTGCGCAGTTAGGTGATAATGGAAATATCTATTTAGCTGATATTTCAGGATTGGATGCTCAGACAACTTCTAACTTACGTAGAGCTTGTTTTAAAGCAAACATCAAACTCGCAGTTGTAAAAAATACATTGCTTGCGAAAGCAATGGAGGCTTCTGATAAAGATTTCGGTGATCTTCCAACAGTACTTAAAGGAAATACTTCTTTAATGTTTTCTGAAACTGGAAATGGTCCTGCAAAATTAATCAAAGACTTCCGTAAAAAATCTGATAAACCTTTATTAAAAGGAGCTTTCATTGAAGAGGCTGTATATTTAGGAGATGAGCAATTAGACACTCTTGTAAGTATCAAGTCTAAAGAAGAAGTTATTGGAGATATCATCGGATTATTACAATCACCTGCTAAGAACGTTATTAGCGGACTTAAAGCAAGTGGTGGTAAATTAGCTGGTATTCTTAAAACTTTATCAGAGAAAGAATCATAAGTAGTACGCACTTAAACAATTATATTTTAAAAATTTATTAAAACGATAGAAAATGGCAGATTTAAAAGATTTTGCAGAACAATTAGTTAACTTAACAGTTAAAGAAGTAAACGAATTAGCTGAGATATTAAAAGAGGAGTACGGTATAGAGCCTGCTGCTGCAGCTGTAGCTGTTGCTGGTGGTGCTGCTGCTGGAGGAGAAGCTGCTGAGGAGCAAACAGAATTTGATGTTATCCTTAAAGCTGCTGGTGCATCTAAGTTAGCTGTTGTAAAATTAGTTAAAGAATTAACTGGTTTAGGACTTAAAGAAGCTAAAGAGATGGTAGACGGAGCTCCTAAAGCAATAAAAGAAGGTGTATCTAAAGATGAGGCTAATGCCCTTAAAGCATCTTTAGAAGAAGCTGGTGCTGAGGTAGAATTAAAATAATTCCACCCTACAGCTCTTAGCTGTAAGATACGGTTTAGGTCCTTCCCGTTTTTCGGGTAGTGACCTAAACCCTTTTTGCGTATATGAATGTATACGTTTTTTTCAATTTTCACTTTAATCAAAATATTGTCCATTGATGTTCACAAATCAGACTGAAAGAATTAATTTCGCCTCTGCAAAGAATACTCCGGCATACCCGGATTTCTTGGACATTCAGATTAAGTCATTCCAGGATTTCTTTCAACTGGAAACAAAATCTGAAGAGAGAGGTAACGAGGGTCTTTATAATACCTTCTTGGAGAATTTCCCCATTACTGATACGCGTAATCAATTTGTACTTGAATTTTTAGACTACTTTATCGATCCTCCACGTTACTCGATTCAAGAGTGTATAGAGAGAGGTTTGACTTATAGTGTGCCTTTAAAGGCTAGACTAAAACTTTATTGTACAGATCCTGAGCACGAAGATTTTGAAACCATAGTACAGGATGTATACTTAGGAGTAATTCCTTACATGACTCCTAGTGGTACCTTTGTTATAAACGGAGCTGAGCGTGTTGTTGTTTCCCAATTACATAGATCTCCAGGTGTATTCTTTGGTCAATCGTTTCACGCAAATGGAACAAAATTGTATTCTGCAAGAGTAATTCCTTTTAAAGGTTCTTGGATAGAATTTGCTACCGATATCAATAGCGTTATGTACGCATATATCGATAGAAAGAAAAAATTACCTGTTACTACACTTTTCCGTGCTATAGGTTTTGAGCGTGATAAGGATATTCTAGAAATATTCGATCTTGCTGAAGAAGTAAAAGTATCTAAAAGCGGATTAAAGAAAGTGTTGGGCAGAAAGTTAGCGGCACGTGTGCTTAAAACTTGGCATGAAGATTTCGTAGATGAAGATACGGGAGAGGTGGTTTCTATCGAAAGAAATGAAATCATTCTAGATAGAGATACGATTCTTGAAAAAGAACACATTGAAGAAATAGTAGATACAGACGTTAAAACTATCTTGTTGCATAAAGAAGATAGCCAGACGGGAGATTATGCTATTATCTACAATACGTTACAAAAAGACCCTACAAACTCAGAAAAAGAGGCTGTAGAACATATATATCGTCAATTGCGTAATGCTGAACCGCCAGATGAAGAGACAGCAAGAGGTATTATTGACAAGTTATTCTTCTCAGATCAACGTTATAACTTAGGTGAAGTTGGTCGTTATAGAATGAATAAGAAGTTAGGCTTGGATATCGCAATGGATAAACAAGTTTTAACTAAAGAAGATATTATTACCATTATAAAATATCTTATCGAGTTAATTAACTCTAAAGCAGAGATTGATGATATCGATCACTTATCTAACCGTCGTGTTAGAACAGTAGGAGAACAATTATCGTCTCAGTTTGGAGTAGGTCTTGCTCGTATGGCAAGAACAATTCGTGAGCGTATGAATGTACGTGATAACGAGGTGTTTACACCAATCGATTTGATTAATGCTAAAACATTATCATCGGTTATTAACTCTTTCTTTGGAACAAATCAGTTATCTCAGTTTATGGATCAAACAAATCCATTAGCAGAGATTACACACAAACGTCGTTTATCAGCATTAGGACCAGGTGGTCTTTCTCGTGAGAGAGCAGGTTTCGAGGTGCGTGATGTTCACTATACTCACTACGGGCGTCTTTGTCCTATTGAAACACCAGAGGGTCCAAACATTGGTTTGATATCTTCATTAAGTGTATTCGCAAAAGTGAACGGAATGGGATTCATCGAAACTCCATACCGTAAAGTGACTGAAGGTAAAGTAGATCTTTCTGAGATTCTTTATTTAAGTGCTGAAGAAGAAGAAGAAAAGAAAATAGCGCAAGCAAATATACCTTTATCTGAAGATGGAAATATCGATACAGATAAAGTAATTGCTCGTATGGAAGGTGACTTCCCAGTAGTAGATCCAGCAGAGATTCACTATACGGATGTTGCTCCAAACCAAATTGCATCGATTTCAGCATCGTTAATTCCATTCTTGGAGCATGATGATGCCAACCGTGCATTGATGGGATCTAACATGATGCGCCAGGCAGTTCCTTTATTAAGACCAGAATCTCCAATTGTAGGTACAGGTTTAGAACGTCAGGTGGCTTCAGACTCTAGAGTATTAATTAATGCTGAAGGAGATGGAGTAATTGATTATGTAGATGCTTCAAAAATTACAATTAAGTACGATAGAACTGAAAATGACAGATTAGTTAGTTTTGATGATGACTTCAAAACATACAACTTAGTTAAGTTCAGAAAAACAAATCAAGGTACTTCTATTAACTTAAAGCCTATCGTAAGAAAAGGTGATAAAGTTTTAAAAGGACAAGTACTTTGTGAAGGATATGCTACGCAACAAGGAGAGCTTGCTTTAGGTAGAAACCTACAAGTAGCATTTATGCCTTGGAAAGGGTATAACTTTGAGGATGCAATTGTAATTTCTGAAAAAGTAGTAAGAGAAGATATCTTTACTTCTATTCATATTGATGAGTACTCTCTTGAAGTAAGAGATACTAAATTAGGAGCTGAAGAATTAACAAACGATATTCCTAACGTTTCTGAAGAGGCTACAAAAGACCTTGATGAAAACGGAATGATTCGTATTGGTGCAGAGGTAAAACCTGGTGATATTTTAATTGGTAAGATTACTCCAAAAGGAGAGTCTGATCCTACACCAGAAGAAAAATTACTTCGTGCAATCTTTGGTGATAAAGCTGGAGATGTAAAAGATGCATCTTTAAAAGCTTCTCCTTCATTAAATGGAGTTGTAATAGATAAGAAATTGTTCTCTAGAGCTATTAAAGATAAGCGCAAAAGAGCAAAAGATAAAGAAGACATCGCTAAGTTAGAGTTAGAATTTGAAACAAAATTCACTGGACTTAAAGATGTATTGGTAGAAAAGTTATTCTCCATCGTAAATGGAAAAACTTCTCAAGGTGTATTTAATGATTTAGGTGAAGAAGTATTCCCTAAAGGAAAGAAATATACTCAAAAGATGTTGAATGCAGTAGATGATTTCGCTCACTTAGTAAGTGGAACATGGACTACAGATGATGAGACGAATGCTTTAATCAATGATCTTCTTCATAACTATAAAATTAAGCTAAACGACCTTCAAGGTGCGTTACGTAGAGATAAGTTTACAATTTCTGTTGGAGATGAATTGCCAGCTGGAATCATGAAACTTGCCAAAGTGTATATCGCTAAGAAACGTAAGCTTAAAGTAGGAGATAAGATGGCGGGTCGTCACGGTAATAAAGGTATTGTTGCCAGAATTACTAGACAAGAAGATATGCCATTCTTAGAAGATGGAACACCAGTAGATATCGTATTAAATCCACTAGGGGTACCTTCTCGTATGAACATTGGTCAGATTTATGAAACCGTATTAGGTTGGGCAGGTAAAAACTTAGGTAAAAAGTATGCTACTCCAATTTTTGATGGTGCTTCATTAGAGCAAATCAATGAGCTTACAGACGAGGCAGGAATTCCAAGATTCGGACATACATATTTATATGATGGTGGTACTGGAGAACGTTTCGATCAAGCAGCTACTGTAGGTGTGATTTACATGCTTAAGTTAGGTCACATGGTAGATGACAAGATGCACGCACGTTCAATAGGACCATACTCATTAATTACACAACAACCATTAGGTGGTAAAGCACAATTTGGAGGTCAGCGTTTTGGTGAGATGGAAGTTTGGGCACTTGAAGCATATGGTGCATCAAGTACACTTAGAGAAATATTGACAGTTAAATCTGATGATGTTATTGGTAGAGCTAAAACTTACGAGTCTATCGTTAAGGGAGAGATGATGCCAGAACCAGGATTACCAGAATCATTCAATGTATTAATGCATGAATTGAAAGGTCTTGGATTAGATATCAGATTAGAGGAATAATAATTTTAATAGAGGCGCTTAGTATCCCTAAGTGCCTCCATTAAAAAGGTAATAAAAATCACACTTAATTCATTATCACCATATATTATGGCAAGAAATAAAGATAAGAATACAGTACAGAGCTTTAGCAAAATCTCTATCGGTTTAGCATCTCCAGAGGCTATTTTAGGAGAGTCTAGAGGAGAAGTGCTTAAGCCTGAAACTATTAATTACCGTACACATAAGCCTGAACGTGACGGTCTTTTCTGTGAGCGTATCTTCGGTCCAGTAAAGGATTACGAATGTGCTTGTGGTAAATATAAGAGAATACGTTATAAAGGTATTGTTTGTGACCGATGTGGTGTTGAAGTTACTGAGAAAAAAGTACGTAGAGACAGAGTTGGGCACATTAACCTAGTTGTACCAGTTGCACATATCTGGTACTTCCGTTCTTTACCAAATAAAATAGGTTACCTTCTTGGATTACCATCTAAGAAGTTGGATATGATTATCTATTACGAGCGTTATGTTGTTATCCAACCAGGAGATGCAAAAAATGCTGATGGAGAACCTGTTCAAAAAATGGATTTCTTAACGGAAGAAGAGTACTTGAATATTCTTGAATCTCTTCCACAAGAAAACCTATACTTAGAAGATTCAGACCCAAATAAGTTCATCGCTAAGATGGGAGCTGACTGTCTTATTGAGCTATTGTCTAGAATAGAGCTTAACGAACTTTCTTACGAGCTAAGACACAAAGCAAATACAGAAACTTCTAAGCAACGTAAAACGGAAGCACTTAAGCGTCTTCAAGTTGTTGAGGCATTACGTGAATCTCAAAAGAATAGAGAGAATAATCCTGAGTGGATGATTATGAAAGTAATTCCGGTTATTCCACCAGAATTACGTCCATTAGTTCCACTTGATGGAGGTCGTTTTGCTACTTCAGATTTAAATGATCTTTACCGTAGAGTAATTATCAGAAACAATCGTTTAAAACGATTGATGGAGATTAAAGCACCAGAGGTAATCTTACGTAATGAGAAGCGTATGCTTCAAGAATCTGTAGATTCATTATTTGATAATACGCGTAAGTCTTCTGCTGTTAAAACAGAATCTAATAGACCATTAAAATCGCTTTCAGATTCATTAAAAGGAAAACAAGGACGTTTCCGTCAAAACCTTTTAGGTAAACGTGTAGATTATTCAGCACGTTCGGTAATTGTTGTTGGACCTGAAATGAAATTGTTCGAATGTGGTCTTCCTAAAAATATGGCAGCGGAGCTTTACAAGCCTTTCGTTATTAGAAAACTAATAGAAAGAGGAATTGTAAAAACTGTAAAATCTGCTAAAAAGATTATAGATAAGAGAGAGCCTGTAGTTTGGGATATTCTTGAGAATGTTCTTAAAGGACATCCAGTACTACTTAACCGTGCTCCTACGCTTCACCGTTTGGGTATCCAAGCGTTCCAGCCTAAGTTGATAGAAGGTAAAGCGATCCAGTTACACCCATTAGTATGTACGGCATTCAACGCCGATTTCGATGGTGACCAGATGGCGGTACATTTACCACTAGGACCAGAAGCTATATTAGAAGCACAAATGTTAATGTTGGCTTCTCATAACATATTGAACCCTGCAAATGGTTCTCCGGTTACAGTACCTTCTCAGGATATGGTCTTGGGTCTGTATTATATGACCAAAGCAAGAAGATCTACGCCAGATCATCCAATAAAAGGTGAAGGTCTTACTTTCTATTCTGCTGATGAAGTAACAATTGCTTTTAATGAGAAGAAAGTAGACTTGAACGCGATGGTTAAAGTTCGTGCGAAAGATTTTAATGAAGAAGGAGAATTAGTGTACCAAATCATTGAAACTACAGTTGGTAGAATATTATTCAACGAAGTAGTTCCAGAGAAAGCAGGTTACATTAACGAAGTACTTACTAAAAAGTCACTTAGAGACATTATTGGAGATATCCTTAAAGCAACAGATGTTCCTACCACTGCCGATTTCTTAGATAAGATTAAGAGCATGGGGTATAACTTCGCCTTTAAAGGAGGATTATCATTCAGTTTAGGAGATATTATTATTCCTGAAGAGAAACAACCAATGATTGCTGAAGCTAATGTTCAAGTAGATGGAATTATGACCAACTATAATATGGGTCTTATTACCAACAACGAGCGTTACAACCAGGTGATTGACGTTTGGACTTCTGCAAATGCTATGTTGACAGAACTTGCAATGAAGCGTATTCGTGAAGATAACCAAGGATTTAACTCGGTATTCATGATGCTTGATTCTGGAGCAAGGGGATCTAAAGAACAGATTCGTCAGCTTACAGGTATGCGTGGATTAATGGCGAAACCTAAGAAATCTACTGCTGGTGGTGGGGAGATTATTGAGAATCCAATTCTTTCTAACTTTAAGGAAGGTCTTTCGATTCTTGAGTACTTTATCTCTACTCACGGTGCACGTAAAGGACTTGCGGATACGGCATTAAAAACTGCGGATGCAGGATACTTAACACGTCGTTTAGTAGACGTTTCTCAAGATGTTATTGTAAACACTGAGGATTGTGGTACTTTACGTGGTGTAGAAGTTGAAGCATTGAAGAAAAATGATGAGATAGTAGAATCTTTAGGAGAAAGAATCCTTGGTCGTGTTTCTTTACACGATGTATACGATCCATTAACAGAAGAGTTATTGGTGAGTGCAGGAGAAGAAGTTTCTGAAGCTATTGTTAAGAAAATTAAAGCGTCTCCAATTGAGAAAATGGAAGTACGTTCGCCACTTACCTGTGAAGCAAAAAGAGGTATTTGTTCGAAATGTTACGGACGTAATCTAGCTACCGGTAAAATGGTTCAGCGAGGAGAAGCAGTTGGTGTTGTTGCAGCACAATCTATTGGGGAGCCAGGTACACAGCTTACGCTACGTACTTTCCACGTAGGGGGTATTGCAGGAAACATTTCAGAAGAAAATAAAATCATCACTAAATTTAAGAGTAGACTTGAGATCGAAGATCTTAAAACTGTTAAAGGAACCGATGCTGAAGGAAATAAAGTTGATATCGTAATCTCTAGAACAGCAGAGGTTAAGTTTATTGACGAAAAAACAGGTATTACACTTGCAACAAGTAACGTTCCTTACGGATCGCAGATTTTTGTAAAAGAAGGTCAGATTTCAGAAAAAGGAGATGTAATTTGTCAGTGGGATCCTTATAACGCAGTAATTGTTTCTGAATTCTCAGGAAAAATTGCTTACGAAAATATTGATCAAGGTGTAACTTACCAAGTTGAAATCGATGAGCAGACTGGATTCCAAGAGAAAGTAATTTCTGAATCTAGAAACAAGAAATTGATTCCAACGTTATTGATTAAAGACGGAAAAGGAGAAACGTTACGTTCTTACAACCTACCTGTAGGTGCTCATATTATGGTAGATAATAATGAGAAGATAGCAGAAGGTAAAGTACTTGTTAAGATTCCTAGAAGATCTTCTAAAGCAGGGGATATTACAGGGGGTCTACCAAGAGTTACCGAGCTTTTCGAAGCACGTAATCCTTCTAATCCAGCTGTAGTATCAGAAATTGATGGAGTTGTTTCTTTTGGTAAAATCAAAAGAGGTAATCGTGAGATTATTGTAGAGTCTAAGTTAGGAGACATTAAGAAGTATTTGGTAAAACTATCAAATCAGATTCTTGTTCAAGAGAACGATTACGTTCGTGCAGGAATGCCTCTTTCTGATGGTTCTATTACTCCAGAAGATATCTTAAGAATTAAAGGCCCATCTGCGGTACAGCAGTACTTAGTAAACGAAGTACAAGAGGTATACCGTTTACAAGGGGTGAAAATTAACGATAAGCACTTTGAGGTAGTAGTACGTCAGATGATGCGTAAAGTTAATATCAAAGATTCTGGTGATACTACGTTCTTAGAGCAACAATTAGTTCACAAATCTGATTTTATCCAAGAAAACGATAGAATCTTTGGAATGAAAGTTATCGAAGATGCTGGTGAGTCTACAACTTTAAAAGCAGGTCAGATTATCACTCCTCGTGAATTGAGAGATGAGAATTCGATCCTTAAAAGAGCAGATAAGCAATTAGTAGAAGCTAGAGACGCAGTTCCTGCGGTTGCTACGCCGATACTTCAAGGTATTACAAGAGCGTCATTACAAACGAAATCGTTTATCTCGGCTGCATCGTTCCAGGAAACTACAAAAGTACTGAACGAAGCTGCAGTAAGCGGTAAAGTTGATAATCTTGAAGGATTAAAAGAGAATGTTATTGTTGGACACAGAATCCCAGCTGGTACCGGAATGAGAGATTACGATAATATTATCGTAGGATCTAAAGATGAGTACAATGAGATTATGGCTAGTAAACAACAGCACGTTAACTTTTAAACGTACCTAAATTTATATTTAAAACCCCAAAGGATTATTTCCTTTGGGGTTTTCTTTTTTTAAATAGTATTTTTACAAGAGCTTTTAATATAAACAGATATAGCAATCGAGCTTCTCGTTTTAAATATTTTCAGCTTTTCAACTTTAAAATTAAAATAATGAGTGATCAAAACGAACAAAAAAAGAATCAGATTAATATAGAAATAGATGATGCTACAGCAGAAGGGACTTATGCGAACCTTGCGGTTATCAATCATTCCGTTTCTGAGTTTGTAGTAGACTTTGTAAGTATTATGCCTGGAAGACCTAAGGCAAAAGTAAAAAGTAGAATTATCTTAACTCCTCAGCATGCCAAACGTTTCTTGAAAGCACTTGGAGATAACGTACAACGTTTCGAACAAGCTAATGGAGAAATTAAAGATTATGAACAACCACCTATGCCGTTAAATTTTGGCCCAACTGGGGAGGCTTAGTCGTTAACTAGTAATAAATACAATAATTTATTGAAGGTTTCAACTTTTTTTAAAGTTGAAACCTTTTTTGTTAGAACTCTAATGTAGGTTATTTCTTTCTTTTTAATTTACTCTAAATTTTGTTAAGACTTTTCATATCCATTATATCAAATTATCGGATGTCTTTCAGAGTATATTTCCTCTCTCAAAAATCAGTTTTATCTTATTAATTTTTTGCATAGAATGCATGGATATGATAAATATCATATTAAAATGAATATTAATTGATGAGTTTTGTGAAATATTTCTATATGCACATTATCTAATCTATTCTTATCAATTCTAGGTTGTTATAGTTTGAGTTTTTAGAATGTTTTCACAAACTAGCTTTCGTATTCAGATTGAAATATGATACTCCAAATAATGGAATTGACGTTTATATCAATGTTCGTATTTAGCATTAATTTAAATTGTTAAGTCGATATATGAGGATATCTTGAGCAAGATGAAATTTTAAGGTATTAAATAATTGTTGTTTTAGTAAGCAACCAAACTAACTTAAAAATTATGAAATTTAAATTCTATTTTTTAACATTTATCTTTTTTTCATCATACGTTTTAATAGGTAGTAATTCTGAAACTTATGCGAACAAGAAAAGTGATAAAAATTATAGCGATTTTATAATTGATGTAACAACGGAGCCTGAAACTTGTAATGGAAACGGAGCTGCCATTGTAACTATTACTAATACAGTAGCAGGTGCAAGTTTTCTTTTTACTTATTATAAGCTTCCAGATACAAGTAATAGTGTAGGTTTTTCTTCTATAGAAAGTGTAGGGGAAACTGTAACAGATAAATATGATGAAGGCTTAACTAGTGGAAGCTATAAAGTAGTTATTACAGAGACAATTGAAGGAGAGTCTCCAGTTACCAAAGAGGAGAATTTTGATATTAATGATGAAAAGAGTGACTTAGATTACGCTATGGATACTGAGGCTGATTTGGATAATTGTGGTCTTGGGAAAATAGTAGTCTCAACAATTTCAGGTACCCCAAACTCATATACACTTTTAGACCCAGATACAGGAGCCATTTTAGCAGGTCCTCAAATAAGCAATGAGTTTAAAGATCTTGAAGATGGGACTTATAGGGTGTCCGTAAAAGATGTCTGTGGAAATGTTTTAAATAAAGATTATGATTTTTCAAACCCATATAAATATACAAGTGTAGACCTAGAAATCAACGCTAAAGAAAATGTAACTAGTTGTCAAGATTTAGGATTAAATGTCTCTTCTTATTTTTATGTAGTGGCAAATAGTTGGCCATATGAAGTAGTCTATACAATTACACCTCCAACAGACTCTGGAGTTGCATCATACACCATAGAAAAAACATATGGAAGTGAGGATTTGCAGCTAACCGGAAATCGAAAGTATTTTCCTGACTTAGAAATAGCTTCTTTAGGTTCTGGTACATATAATATAGAAGTAGACGTAAAAGATGCATGTGGAAATAACAGAATAAAGAGTGGTAGTTTTAATTATTCTGAAAGAGGGGCATACCTAATACCTGGCTCTAGTTCTTGTGGTTCTCCTTATTTATATTTAAGATATCAAGTTAATAATTCGAGTGTATTGTATCCCGAAACTTTTGAATTCACATCATATCCTGATAATTTTAAACCTTGGGAGTTTTCAGATGCTTTTTCAGAAGACTCTTATAGTGTAGTTATAGATGAAAATACTCCTGCATTTGTATCAGGGAGCAATAGTATTATATATATAGGAGATGATAAGCATAGTGTGCCTGACGGAGTTTATACTTATACTATTTTAAATACTTGTGGGAGCATATACAATGGGTCAATAACTGTCCAAAACAACCACACTCTTGAGTATGATTTGATTAATGCTGATGGTTATTGTACTGGAGAGTATATTACAATAGAACGAGATAATAGCATAAAGTATCCTATAGTCATGGAGGTTGTGAGTGCTCCGTTAGGATTTGAACCTTGGTTATATAATGATTTTATAGAAGAAGGGGAAACCAATACTAGGCCTTTGACTCGCCAAGACATACCTAATAATTATAGGGGCTTGACTTTAGGATCAAAAGATAATCCAGTTCCAGATGGCGAATATAAAATAAGAATTACAGATGCATGTGATATTTCAGTTGATCAAACTATAGAGACTGTTACTTCCAATATTGAATATGAATTTATAGAAAGGGGATATTCTGATTATTCATGTTCTAAAGACTATGGTGCATTTAATCTACAATTAGTAAGTACGACTAATTCTAATGTTAAACAAAATTTTGCATCAGCAAATATCACTGATGCTCCAGAAAGCTTTACAGAACCACTTCCATACAATATTCCTATTGATGATAATGGTTATGTATTTATGACTAATTTGCCGCCTGGGGAATATGAGGTTAGTGCTGAGGATGTTTGTGGGAAAAGTTATGTAACAACTACAGATGTTGTTGGCTCTATTTATAAGTACTATAAAAAAATATCTCAGAATTGTGGAAGCTTTGATATAGAATCGGTTTTAACAGTTAATAAAAGTACTGCGAATTCTGTCTTATATCTTCAAGTGTATAATGAAGATCTCGAAGGATGGGCATCTCCTAATAATATTGATCAAATTCATAATGATCTAGATGCTCAACTTCAAAATTATTCACAAATACTATTATTTTACAATAGTGGCAGTGGCGAAGAGATAACTTCTTATACTTCAGATAAAAAAGTCACAACCTATGGTAAGTTTAGAATTGTTTATCGTAGGATAAATTCAATTGCTTATAATAAAGGTTCGTATTGTTATGAAGTTATAGATGAGTTTGAAGTAGATAAACCGCAGCTTAATAATACTTACGTTTTTCAATGTCAGAACGGAGAAGTTAATGTTGTTTTAGATGCGCAAGGTGCTCCACCAATGAACTATAAGATAATTAGTCCAATAACCAAGGATAATGGTGAGAATCCTGTTTTTACAGGCTTACTACCTCAATCTTACGTGGTGCAAATAACTGATGACTGTGATAATAGTTCTGAGGTTACCATAGATGCAGGAAATGGAATTTTGCCAAAAATTTATGCTCAAAATATGTGTGACGGTGAGGATGGTGCGTTGATAATCCCAGGATTAGATTTCTTCGATATAGAGTGGAGGAAACAAGGGAGTAATACTGTTTTAGATGTCGATCCATCCGAATCGAATGTGTTAAGATTTGAACCTTATGATAAAAGTACCGATTTAGGAATTTATACAGCTACAATTGTAGGAAGTAGTGAAGACTGTATAGACGAAGTTCTAAGTTTTGAATTGAAAGATAATAGCGATTTGGACCCGAGCGCAGGAGATGATGGCTCTTACATAGTAGACTACCCATCATTAACAAGTATAGATCTATCAAATTATTTAGCAGGAGATTATGATACTTTTGGGACATGGGAAGAACTAACATCTAATGGGTTGTTATATGGTAGTATATGGGATGCGACAAGTGCAAATTCAGGCACCTATAAGTTTAAGTATTATGTTGAAGGGACATGCAGTGGTAGTGATGAAGCGATTATTACCATAAACTATGTTCCGAAAATAGAAGCTGTTAATGATGATACAGAAGGATGTCCTAATGTAGAGCAATTAGGAGTTTTAAATGTACTAAATAATGATACATTAGCAGGCGAAGAAGTAAAAGAGGCTGATGTTACAGTTTCTACAATAGTTGTAGACCCAACAAATACAGTCACTCTTAATGAAGACGGTACTGTAGACGTGAAGTCAGCAAACGCTGGAATCTATACATTAACTTATGAAATTTGTGATTTAAATTACCCTAGTAATTGTAAAACTGCAATTGTAACAGTTAATTTAGAGGATGACATTCCACCAAGTTTTACAGCTCCCGTTGATATAACTTTAGAGTGTGGAATAGATGTTACAGATTTAAGTATAACAGGAGACGTAGAAGATGAGTTGGATAATTGTAGTTTAGTATTAGAAGCTACCTATACAGATGTAGTAAAAGCAGGAAATTGTAGATCTAATCAAACAATCACAAGAACTTGGACATTAAAGGATGGTAATGGGAATAGTGTTGCTCATAATCAAACAATTACGTTGGAAGATACTACAGCGCCAGATTTCACGGTTCCTGAAGATATAACTTTAGAATGTGGAACAGATATTACAGATTTAATTATTACAGGAGATGTAGCAGATGAGTCGGATAATTGTAGTTCAGTATTAGAAGCGACCTATATAGATGTAGTAAAAGCAGGAAATTGTGGACTTAATCAAACAATCACAAGAACTTGGACATTGGAAGACGATTGCGGGAATACTGTTACTCATGATCAAACAATTACGTTGAAAGACACAACGGCTCCTAATTTTGTCGAAACACTACCAGCAGATGTAACTGTTAATTGTGATGCAATTCCAACGGCGGAAATGCTGACCGCTACGGATAACTGCGGAACAGCCACCGTAACTTTTACGGAAACAGAAACTGCAGGAGATTGTCCTAATAGTTATAGTTTATTAAGAGAATGGACAGCTACCGATGAATGTGGATTAACTACTGTTCATACACAAACAATAACGGTAGAAGACACAACGGCTCCTACTTTTGTAGAAACACTACCAGCAGATGTAACTGTTAATTGTGATGCTATTCCGACTGCGGAAATGCTAACCGCTACGGATAACTGCGGAACAGCAACTGTAACTTTTACGGAAACAGAAACTGCAGGAGATTGTTCTAATAGTTATAGCTTATTAAGAGAATGGACAGCTACTGATGAATGTGGATTAACAACAATTCATACACAGACAATAACGGTAGAAGATACAACTACACCTACTTTTGTAGAAGTATTACCAGCAGATATAACTGTTAATTGTGATGCTATTCCAACGGCAGAAACACTAACTGCTACGGATAACTGCGGGACAGCCACCGTAACTTTTACGGAAACTGAAGCTGCAGGAGATTGTCCTAATAGTTATAGCTTATTAAGAGAATGGATAGCGACAGATGAATGTGGATTAACAACAGTTCACGAGCAAATAATAACAGTAGAAGATACAACGGCTCCTACTTTTGTAGAAACATTACCAGCAGATGTAACTGTTAATTGTGATGCTATTCCAACGGCAGAAATGCTAACCGCTACGGATAACTGCGGGACAGCCACCGTAACTTTTACGGAAACTGAAGCTGCAGGAGATTGTCCTAATAGTTATAGTTTATTAAGAAAATGGACAGCTACCGATGAATGTGGATTAACAACAGTTCACACACAAACAATAACGGTAGAAGACACTACGGCTCCTACTTTTGTAGAAACACTACCAGCAGATGTAACTGTTAATTGTGATGCAATTCCAACGGCAAAAATGCTAACCGCTACGGATAACTGCGGGACAGCTACCGTAACTTTTATGGAAACAGAAACTGCAGGAGATTGCCCTAATAGTTATAGTTTATTAAGAGAATGGACAGCTACTGATGAATGTGGATTAACTACTGTTCATACACAAACAATAACGGTAGAAGACACAACGGCTCCTACCTTTGTCGAAACACTACCAGCAGATGTAACTGTTAATTGTGATGCTATTCCAACGGCAGAAATGTTAACCGCTACGGATAACTGCGGTATAGCTACCGTAACTTTTACGGAAACAGAAACTGCAGGAGATTGTCCTAATAGTTATAGCTTATTAAGAGAATGGATAGCTACTGATGAATGTGGATTAACAACAGTTCATACACAGACAATAACAGTAGAAGACACTACGGCACCATTCTTTACAAGTACATTGCCAACAGATATGGTCACGGATTCAAATAATATTCCTGAAATCCCAGAAGTGCTTGCTGCAGATAATTGTGGGGAAGCAAAAGTGTCTTTTGAAGAGATTACAACAGAAGGAGACTGTATAGGTAGCTTTATTTTGACTAGAAAATGGACAGCTACAGATGATTGTGGAAACACAACTATGCATAGTCAACAGATTGAAGTAAAGGATATAGAGGCTCCAGTTATTACATCATGCCCTTCTGATATAATAATAGATGACTGTGACATTAATTCAATTCCAGAAGGCGACGTATCGTTTATAGATGCGATTGATAATGAGACACCTAAAGAAGACTTAATCATTACCTATGAAGATATTGATAATGGAGGTGCTGGTTCAGTAGAGGACCCATACATTGTAATAAGAACGTATACTGTTATAGATCAATGCAGGAACAGTTCATCTTGTACACATCAAATAATTTGTAGTAAAGATCAAGTATCTCCACCACCCCCACCACTCACAGAAACTGATATTGCAATATATAAGTCAGTTAATAAGCAATATGTTGTGTTAAATGAAGAGATAGAGTTTACTATAACGGTAAAGAATTTAGGAACAATCGAGGCTACAAATATTGAGGTTAGTGATAGATTGCCTGATGGATATCGTTTTATTGGGGCAACTTCAGATGTTGGAAGTAATTATAATGAAATTACAGGAGCATTTAGTGTTGTTAGTTTGGCTCCTAGTGAGAGTGTAACACTTATAATGCGTGTTTCAGTACTTAGTATAACAGATTATATTAATGTTGCGCGTTTAGAGTCTTTAGATCAAGAAGATTTTAACGACACTAATAATGAGGCCAGTGCTGGTACTGATATAGTTTTGTCAGAATGTTTTGAAATTTTCAATGAATTTACGCCTAATGGAGATGGTAAGAATGACTACTTCACAGTTCGTTGTATCGAAAACTACCCTGGAAATACGGTAAATATTTTTGATCGTAGTGGATCGAAAGTATATAGTGCCAAGGATTACCAAAACAACTGGGATGGAACCTCAGAGGGTCGTGCTACCATTAGCAAAGGTGCTAAACTTCCAACAGGGACGTATTATTATGTCATAGACTTAAATAATGGAAGTAAAGCACATGTCGGTTGGTTGTATATCAACTAAAAAGAAGGTATTTAATTTTAGAATATTATAGC
>NZ_JBLXAF010000012.1:0-85166 GCF_048266025.1 Joostella sp.
TAAAACACCTAATTACGTGCACCAAAATGCCGCTTAAATTTAATATTAATCTGTAGCCGTATTTTAGGACGTGACATTACACAAAATATCTCTAAGAATGAAAGCAAAGGAATTAAGAGAGTATTTAAACAACTCATTCAAAGAAAAATTAATACCTTTTGGATTCAAAAAAAGAGGCTCAAATTTTTATTTTTTAGAAAAAGGAAAAAGCTATTCAATTAATTTCAATAGTCTCAACTATGACAATTCATTTCCAACTTCATTTTCTTGTTTTTCAGGCTTTATAGAAGTGGAAAAGAAGTACGCAGAGCTATTGAACAAAAATGAAAAAGAAATTGCTAAGATTAAATCCTCAGGACAATTATATATTAATCAAGCATTACTTTATGACCAACAAAAATACTCTTGTAAAAGCTATGATCTATACACCCTACAAGAAGCTGAAAAGGCAGTTATAGAAATTGTCGAATACTTCATAGAAAGAATAATACCAAATTTCAAAAAAATTGAGACAATAAATGATTTAGACGTTTGGTATAATACAAAAGAATATATGATAAATAGCAGACGATTAAAAGTTGATATTATATACGGCTTGTTAGTTGCTAAATTCGTTTCAAACCCTAATTATGAAAGTCTAAAATCGAAATATTTAAAATTAAGTTCTCACTTTGGTGAATGGGACAAAAATGAATTAAATAAGGCTATTGTATATATTGACTCTAATATTAAATAAAACTACCTACAACATGGTGTATAATTAATGGCTAGTTCGAGCTTGTTTACGAATATTCCTGCGGAATATTCTATTCGGTTTTTATTTGCTAAATTAGGTGCTTAAACACGCCACTAATCATACACAAACATGTTGGCAAACATTTGATGAACAGCATAGAATTCAATAAATATTGGGATTTAAATTACCCAGAATCGAATCCAATCGGACACGAATTAAAAGGTGTTTATCCGAATAGATGGTTACGAATCCATAGTTTGCCCGAATCGAAAAGATATGCGGAATCGAAAGATGAATATCAAATAATTCTGGATAGACAAAACAAGCTGATTTCGGAACTAATTGGAGAGAATACGGAAATTATAATTGTTTCGGGACAATACGAAATGGAATTGACCGACAAAATCTCAACCGAATTATCTAAATACGGAGAATTTAAAAAAAGTAGAACAATTGAACTTCATAAAATTTATCCCGAAGAATATGAAGATGATTTCTTTTATGATGTTTATTTCAGACCTGATTCTTGGAGAATTAATTCTCAAAACAGATTGCTGAGAAATATTGCGGATGATGAGTTACGAGCAATGTTTGTTTGTCCGAAAAGGAATTGTATTGTAGCACCTTATAATGGCGGAATGGACATAATAGTGGAAAATCAAGAAAAAAGAGACATATTAAAAAATAAATATAAAGATTGGCTTTCAGAACGAGAAGATGGAATGTAGCGGAAATAAAAAACCTACTGCCAACAAATAACTGAGATAAAAAGCAAATCATTTCTTCAAAAGTATTAGACACTATTATATCGGGCTTACAGATTCAATTACTTAATTTCTTATCTGTTTTTTTCATTTAGTAAGTTAGTTATTAAACTACACGACTGATCTTATATTGACCATAGGCTAATGCAGAAAAACATCGACGGAATTATATAATCATTTTCAAAAAAGATGAGATTTTTTTATTGGATAATGTAAAGTTTGTTTGTCATTATGGAAAATATATTTATATTTGAGACAAGCTAACTTATTTTTTAACTTTAAAAAAATATATTATGAATGTAAAATCATTTATGGAATGTGAAAGAAAAAGTCTCGAAAAGATGAAACGTTATCAATTACCAAATAGATTTAAAAAAATCGGAATCGGTATTGTAATAATTTCTTTAGTAACTTTTTTTATAAATAAATTTTCAATTGAAAATATTGACTTAAAACTAATAGCCAAATATGGAATATTAATAGGACTATTACTCATTTCTATTTCAAAAGAAAAAATAGAAGATGAACTAATCACATCTTTAAGAATGCAATCTTATACCTTTGCTTTTATTACTGGTGTTATCATAACTTTATTAACGAACCCATTATTTAATTATATCGCAAATATCATTTCACAAAAACACCAAGAAAATTTTCAAGAAGTTGGAGATTGGAAAATATTATGGATTTTATTGTTTATTCAGGTTTTTTATTTTGAATTTTTAAAACGTATGAACAAATGAAAAATCGATTAAAGATTGAAAGAACAATACTGGATTTAACACAAGATGAACTAGCAAATAAAATAGGAGTATCTCGACAAACTATTAGTTCAATTGAAAAAAATAGATACGTTCCTTCAACTGTTCTTGCATTAAGACTCTCTTTACTTTTTAAAAAACCTGTAAATGATTTTTTCGAATTAGAAGATAGCGAAATGCCTATGCTTAACAATGATCTCTAGTAAAATATTATTTCCTATTATATTAAGCCTACAAATTCAATTAGTTAATTTCCTATTCAGTTTTTATTTAGTAAATTAGTTACTCAATAACACAACAAACTATATACGAATACGTTAGTAATAATTATAACCAACACCGAAAAATATGAAAAACCTAACAAAATTCATCGGATTAGCCTTATTAACAATCACATTTGCATTTACAAGTGTTGATAAAAAGACAATTGTGATTGATGTTAGTCATGGTGGTCATGACAATGGGACTACAGCTAACGGATTTAACGAAAAAGCAATTGCTCTAAATATTGCAAATAAAATCAAGGAGCTAAATAAAAATTCGAACGTAGAAATTATCTTAACGAGAGATTCGGATAAGTTTTTAACCTTAAACGAACGAGTTGAGCAAATCAATAAATTAAGTCCTGATTTTGTTATATCGTTACATGCTAACGCTAATGACAACGATAAAAAAAGTGGAAAAGAGATTTTTATAAGTGATAAAAACAAACAGAAAGAAAAATCGGGAGATTTAGCTTTAGAACTGTTTTATAGCTTCAATGATAAAAGCGTTGAAATCAGAAAAGCTGATTTCCATCTTCTAAGAAATGTGAACCATCCAATTGCTTTAGTTGAACTTGGTTATCTAACTAATTTAAATGATCGAGAAATGCTAACTACTGAAAAAGGGCAATCTGAACTTGCAGAATCAATATTAAGTGCAATAAAATAATCAATACTAACAAGTGTTCAGGCTCTTAAAGTCTATTTTGTAGTATTAATCAATTCATAATAATATTTTTATAAGTGTTTAATTGAGGATGAGATTATACATTCTCAATTAAACACTTTCTATTTCTGCTAAAATTAATTGCTATACTCCCCTTCACAACTGATTATCGACTGAAAGCGGTTTTCTATTCGGTCTTTATTTTCTACTTTCGTACTGTTCATAGCCTAGCTCTTGGCTCAATCAAACAAAATGAAGAACTATTTAGAATCATTTGGTATCCTTACCAAAGATGAAATTGATTTATTTGAAGCTAAAACTGCTTATAGAAAGCTAAAAAAAGGGGATTATTTCATTAAAGAAGGGCAAACCTCCAAAGAAGTGGGCTTTGTAGTTTCTGGATTATTCAGATCTTTTTATCATTCATCAACAAACGAAGAAGTAACCTATTGCTTTACTTTTTCTAACTCGTTTGTAAGTGCTTATTCTTCATTTTTATCACAAGAAAAAACTATAGAGAATATTCAAGCGCTAACAGATATTGAAATGCTAATCATTTCAAGAGATGAAATTTTAAAATTAGAGCAATCAAGTATCAATTGGGTGAAATTTTTTAAACTTATTGCTGAACAAGAATATATCAAAATGGAAAAAAGAATTTTCTTGTTACAAAAAGAAACCGCTGAAAAACGGTATCATGATTTACTCACTAATCAACCTGAATATTTACAATTAATTCCTCTTAACTTCCTTTCTTCATATTTAGGCATTACGCAAAGACATCTAAGCCGAATAAGAAAGTCGATTTCGAATTAGACAAATGTCCTTTCAAAGAAATTTAATCCTGTGGTTCTTTGCTGAAAACATAGAACCGACATGAAAAATATTTTAATAATTAATGGACATCCAGATAAAGAGAGTTTTAATTACGCATTATCTGATGCTTATAAAAAAGGACTCCGTAAAACTGATTCCATAATAACTCAAATTAATATTGCCGACTTGGAATTTAATCCAAATCTAGAGTTTGGTTATCGTAAAAGAATGGAATTAGAACCCGATTTAGTAATTGCCATCAACAAAATAAAAATGGCAGATCACATCGTATGGATATTCCCAATGTGGTGGTATGGCTATCCTGCACTAATGAAAGGTTTTATCGATAGAATATTTTTACCTGGAATTACTTATCAACCAATAGAAGGCAAACCATTACCCGAAAAACTCTTAAAGGGGAAATCAGCAAGGTTAATCATTACTGCAGACACACCAAAATGGTATGATTCTCTATTTATGAAAAGTCCAACTATAAATCAGTTTAAAAAAGGGACTTTACAGTTTTGTGGAATCAATCCTGTTAAAGTAACTTATATAGCTCCAATTAAAAACTCAAACTCCTATTTCAGAAAAAAATGGTTAGAAAAAATAACCTTGTTAGGTGAAAAGATGAAATGAAAGAACGGCTCTCTTCAGAAATAGAAAACTAAAGTATTTTAACTTACAAGTTATATCATTAGCTTGGAAGCTTTTATAAGTAAAATACTCTCTATTAAAAAAGCACATATTCTTATAAATAAAAAACCTATTTTTTACATAACAACACCTAATAAACACCATAACAGAGAGGTATTTAATAAATTTACTTAATTCTGACGCAACTTAATTGATAGAAAAACATCTATAAGTAAAACCTAAAAACATGAATAACAAAATTTACTTAATAGCTCTTTTAGTATTTGGATGTACATTAAATTCATGCGATTCTGACGATTTAGAATATCAAAGCGAATTTGAAACTAGTAAAAAATCTTGGTTAGACTTTAAAGAATCTTCCAATAACTCATACAAATACACCGTAACAAATAGTTCATGGGTAGGAAATAGTAGTAAAACTACTATATCGATTAAAAATGGTGCTGTCGTACAAAGAGATTTTGAATTAAATATGGTTGAAGGAACCTCCGAATATAATGAGTTCGACGAAATAGAATGGACAGAAACTGGCTCTGAAATAGGTACTCACGAGAACGGTGCCGATCCTATCACTTTAGATGAAATTTATGATAAAGCCCAAAATGAATGGCTCATTGAAAGAAGCAACACAACTACTTATTTCGAAACGGAGAATAACGGAATGATTTCAACATGTGGATATGTCTACGATAATTGTGCCGATGATTGTTTTATTGGTGTAAATATTAAGAATATAGAAGCACTATGAAAATTGCTTTAAAGCATGACCAAATTGGTTATACTGCTACTACGGCTGTTTTATATACGCTCCTTCCCGTTTATTAGAAATAAGCGATCCATTTGAAGCTTTATAAAATGAAAAATCCATATGTTCATTACCGTATGTAATTGTAAATGTATATTCATTTTTGGCAGCCTTCTCATAAACTACTGGAAATATCCCTTCACTTTCCATATTATGTAATTTACTTTTATAGCTTGATATGAGTTTAGTATGACCATGCGTCATTATAAAATCATTTGAAGTAAACTTGTAACCATCTAATACCACTCCCCTTTCTTTGCTAACCCATGTGCCTTGAATCCATGTTGGAGGATTAAAATATTGCACGTCTACAACCTCATTGTCATCTGATGAACTACATGAAATAACAATTAATAACCCGAATAAAAGAAAATTTCTCATAACAAATAACTTTTTGATTTACATAAAGTTACAGCTAAGACTAAGGGATTATCTAGGGTCTATTTCCCCTTTTAGTCAAAACGTATCTAAAACAAGGTCGAGTAACATTTAAACCTCTTAAAATCAAATATTTATAGACTGAATTCTATTAGTTACTTATTTATAATATTAATTATTACAGGTCAATTCAGTTGCCATACGTATAATTTGGCGTGAAAGACCTATCCAGATACGTTACCATACGTATAATTAGGCATGAAAGACATGTCCCGATACGTTGCTATACGTATAAGTTGGCGTGAAAGACCCATCCCGATACGTTGCCATACGTATAATTTGACGTAAAAGACCTATCCCGATACGTTACCATACGTATAATTAAGCGTGAAAGACCTGTCCAGATACGTTACTATACGTATAATTAGGCATGAAAGACCTGTCCAGATACGTTGCCATACGTATAATTTGACGTAAAAGACCTATCCCGATACGTTACCATACGTATAATTAAGCGTGAAAGAACTGTCCAGATACGTTGCCATACGTATAATTTGGCATGGAAGACCTATCCCGATACATTGCTATACGTATAATTTGGCGTGAAAGACCTATCCCAATACGTTATCATTCAATTAAAAAGTACTAATGTAGACATCCTACAAATATTAGTAACAAACTGAACATACGTGTGAAATATAAAATATAAACACGTATCTAAGGAATAATTTGTAACTTTATGATTAAGTAACTTATAGGCTCATCATTATGAATACAAAGTTGACATTAACAATAGAAAAAGAAATAATTGAAAAGGCAAAAAACTATGCTAAAGAAAAAAATCGCAGTTTGTCTGATATTATTGAAAACTACTTGAAAACACTTACTAAGCAAGACCAGAATAAAAAAAGAAAGAAACTTAATCCAACGGTAGAATCACTAAAAGGTTCTTTTAAGATGCCAAAAGATATGGATTATAAAAAGGAGCTTCAAAATCGACTAGAAAAGAAATACTTATAAATGGATAAAGTTCTAATTGATACAGACGTTCTTCTTGATTTCTTTTTTGACAGAGAACCATTTGCGGAATACTCGGCAGAAATTCTAAATCTTTGTGCTGAAAAAGAAATAAAAGGATATACTACGCCAGTTATAATTTCGAATGTTTATTATTTACTCAGAAAAACAGCAAAACACGATATTATAGTTGAAAAAATTAAGCAGCTTCTTAATATTATTGATATTATCAAAATGGATGAAAATGCTGTAATAAATGCGTTGAATTCTGAATTCAAAGATTTTGAAGATGCATTGCAGAATTTTTCAGCAATACAAAATGGACATATAAAAATTATTCTGACAAGAAATTTAAAGGACTTTAAAAGGAGTGATTTAGCAGTATTTACACCAGAAATATACTTGAGAGGAAAAACCAATTCCTAAAATCTTCATGTAATATAACTCTCGTACCACCCTACTCATTACAAAAACTAACCAAGCCAACCGTCTCGATCTAGGCTTCTGTATTGAATGGCTTCACTGATGTGACTTTCATTAATAGCATTCACATTTTCTAAATCGGCAATTGTTCTTGATACTTTTAAAATACGGTCGTATGCTCTTGCTGAAAGATTTAATCGTTCCATAGCACTTTTTAATAGTTGAAGAGAAGACGGTTGTAACTTACAATACTCACGGATTTGCTTGGTATTCATTTGAGCATTATTATTTATGGTTGGTAAGCCTTCAAAACGTTTTGTTTGAATCTCTCTAGATTTGGTTACCCGCTTTCGAATTACGGAACTGTGTTCGCCTTTTCGTTCGTCTGAAAGCTTTTCAAAAGGAACAGGAGTTACTTCTATATGAATATCTATACGGTCTAAAAGCGGACCTGAAATCTTCCCTAAATAACGTTGCATTTCTGCTGGTGATGATGTTACAGGCGCATCTGGATCATTAAAATATCCCCCTGGACTAGGATTCATACTAGCAACCAACATAAAACTTGAAGGGTAGGTTACTGTAAATTTAGCTCTAGAGATCGTCACCTCTCTATCTTCTAACGGTTGTCTCATTACTTCTAAAACGCCACGTTTAAATTCTGGTAATTCATCTAAAAAAAGTACTCCGTTATGAGCCATGGAAATCTCTCCTGGTTGTGGATAAGCACCGCCACCAACAAGGGCAACGTCCGAAATTGTATGATGTGGGCTCCGAAACGGACGAGAATTCATGATTCCTATATTGGCTGTTCTTCCTGTTACAGAATGAATTTTAGTTGTTTCTAAAGCTTCATTCATCGTCATGGGTGGCAGAATTGAAGGTAGTCGCTTTGCTAACATTGTTTTTCCTGAGCCTGGTGGTCCTATTAAAATAATATTATGTCCTCCTGCGGCAGCTATTTCCATGCTTCGCTTGATACTCTCTTGTCCTTTTACGTCAGAAAAATCAAACTCTGGAAAATCCAATGCTTTATTAAACTCTTCCTTTATATCTACAATAGTAGGTGTTAACGGAATTCCTTCATCAAAAAAAGCGATAACATCTTTTATATCTTTAATTCCATAGACATTAATTCCTTCTACAATAGCAGCTTCCTTAGCATTCTCTTCTGGCAGAATAAAACCTTTAAAACCTTCTTCTTTGGCATTTATAGCTATTGGTAACGCTCCTTTTATTGGTTGTAAAGTACCATCTAAAGAAAGTTCCCCCATGATTAAGTAATCTTCTAGACCATCTGCTTTTATTTGCTGTGAAGCTGTTAAAATCCCTATAGCAAGAGTAAGATCGTATGCAGAACCTTCTTTACGTAGGTCTGCTGGAGCCATATTGATGGTAATCTTTTTCCCTGGAATTTTAAATCCGTTATACTGTAAAGCTGCCGCTATTCTATAATTACTCTCCTTTATGGCATTATCTGGCAAGCCAACCAAATGATACCCTATCCCCTGACCTATATTTACTTCTACAGTTATTGTAGTTGCTTCAATACCAAACACCGAACTGCCGAAAATTTTTCTTAACATGTCATATTTTATTTACACTCCTAAATATAGTGAAAAAAATAAGCTCCAAATTGGAGCTTATTTTATAATCATATAAAATGTTTTATTTCAACTGAAACTTCTTAAGAGAAGTATGCATAGATACCTATTACAATCGCACAAATAGCAAGTCCTACAGGAACTAAAAACTTGTAAGGTTCGATACTTACTTTCTGCGTATACTCTAATTCGAAATCTGTATCTCTAGGTGCTATTTTACCAATTATCAACATAATGATGATATTAATAACAAACAAAATTGCCATTACATGTAAATAATGTGGATAAGCAAGAGTACCTATTTCAGCTAACTTATCAGGATCAGTAATCCCTGAAGCTTTTGCGGCTTCAATTGCATTATCTGCCATCATAGGTTTTACTATAAACTGACTAATAATATATAGAGCACTCCCAGAAATAATCCCAACTTTGGCAGCGATTGCTGGTACACGCTTGGTTGCGTATCCTACCACGATAATAGTAAGAATAGGAATACTATAACACCCATTTACTTCTTGTAAGTATCCAAATAATCCGTTTGGAGCATTTGCAATAAGCGGTGCAATTAACATTGATGCGATTGCTAAAACAATCCCGAAGTATTTACCGTTTTTAATAACTGTAATCTCAGAAGCATCTTTATTGATATATTCTTTATAAAAGTCGATACTAAATAATGTAACAGAACTATTTAAAGCACTGTTAAACGAACTTAATATAGCTCCGAATAATACAGCGGCAAAGAACCCTAATAATGCTGTAGGAAGCACTTTATTAACTAATAAAGGATATGCTTGATCTGGAGTTTCTAAGTCAGGTCCAAAAACATAAAAAGCAATGATCCCAGGAAGTACCACAATTAGCGGCCCTAATATTTTAATAAAAGCAGCTAATAATAGTCCTTTTTGACCTTCTTTTAAGTTTTTAGCAGCTAAAGCTCGTTGAATTATAGCTTGATTGGTACCCCAATAAAATAACTGCACAAGCATCATCCCTGTAAATATGGTACTGAAAGGAACAGAACTAGTACGATCTCCCATGGATTGGAATTTTTCTGGAGCCTCGTTCATTAAAATAGTAATACCTTCTGTAACAGAACCGTCTCCAATTAACATCAATCCAAAGAAAGGAATCATTAATCCTCCAATAAGAAGTCCAACAGCATTTACAGTATCTGAAATTGCTACTGCTCTTAATCCCCCAAAAATTGCGTAAATAGATCCGATAATTCCAATTACCCAAACACAAATCCAAATAGATGTGTTTAAAGAGACTCCTAATAAAGAAGGGATATCGAACATTGTAGAGATTGCCAAAGAACCAGAATATAATACGATTGGTAAAAATATAACTACATAACCTAATAAAAAGAGCCCTGAAGCTATTGTTTTGGTTCCTTTATCATATCGAGTTTCTAAGAATTGAGGCACGGTAGTAAGTCCACCTTTTAAGTAACGAGGAAGTAAAAATATAGCAGTTACCACCATTGCTAGTGCTGCTAATGTTTCCCATGCCATTACAAGAATTCCTTCTGAATATGCTTGTCCGTTAAGACCTACAATCTGCTCTGTAGAAAGGTTTGTTAGTAATAACGACCCCGCAACAACTCCAGCAGTTAGACTACGTCCTCCTAAGAAATATCCATCAGATGTGTTTTCGTTTGTTTTTTTTGTAGCAAAATATGCGATTACCGCCACTAAAAGCGTAAATCCTACAAAGGATAGTATTGCCATACCAAATAATAGTTAAAGTTAGATTGCGAATATATAATATTTCAATAAATTTATTTGAGATTTTGACAATTAAAAAGAGGCATTTTTGTTCATATTCGTACCTTTTTTGTTGCAAAGCTATTATGAAGAATCAAAAAAAGGTGCCTCGATTAGAGACACCTTTGTGTAAGCATGAGATTATAATTCGATATTAGTCTAAAACCTTAAATTCTATTTTCGAGGAATTATAAACTCTATGTGTTTGTTTTTTAAAGTCTTCCTTTTTTGCTTTAAAGATATTGTCTACATACGTCTGCGGATTAATATCTATTAATGGGAACCAAGTACTTTGGATTTGCACTTGCATTTTATGTCCTTTTTTAAATGTATGGTAAATATCTTGAAGTTTAATATTTACTGCTGTTTCTTCATTCGGTACAAAAGGCTCTGGGTTTTCAAAGCTATTTCTAAAACGTCCACGCATTACTTCACTACGCACCATCATATGGTAATTACTCATTTGAAGGTAATCTTGTGTTTCTTCATAGTTTTCAGCATCAGCAGGGAAAACATCTATTACTTTAACCACCCAATCTGCAGCTGTTCCAGAAGTAGCTACTTTTAATTTGGCCATTATATCTCCTATAACAGTCATATCTTCTTCTAAAACTTGTGTTTCAAAAACTAAAACATCAGGTCTTCTTGCTGCAAAGCGCTGATCGTCGGTCATATACTTTCTAGGAGTAAAAACCATTTTTATGTCTTCGCTATAAGGAACAGGTTTATTAGGGTCACTTATAAACTCTTCATAAGAATGTTGTAACGTCATTATTTCTCCCATAGATTGGTGCTGACCCAAACTATAAGTTTTCTCTTTTATGTTCTTTGGAGGCCATACATCATATGTATTCCACTCATTTATACCTGTATCATAAACATAAGCTTCAGGAAGTCCAGATTCACCTTTTCCTCCTTCTTTAAGGAAATGATTAAAGAATTTCGTTTCTATCTCCTTTTGAAAGAATTCAGAAATATTATCTCCAAAATATACATTCCCAATTGCTTGGCGCTCTTTTGTTCTCGCCCAATCACCATGACTCCATGGTCCCATTACAATAGTATTGTAGTTCTTACTACTCTTTTCTATTGTTTTATAAGTGGTAAGTGGCCCGTATAAATCTTCGGCATCAAACCAACCTCCAACAACCATTGTTGCTGGTTTTATGTCTTCTAAATGCTGAATAATACCTCTAGATTTCCAAAATTCATCATAGTTAGGGTGTTCCTTTAATTGCTGCCAGAATACATTATCTTCTTTATAATATTTATCTAGATTACTAAGAGGTCCTGCATCTAAGAAAAATTGATATTGGTCTTTACTTTCCAATTCAGGAAAATTGTACCAAGCTTCTGTTTTTTGACCGTCTTTCTCATAACCAAATAAAGAAGTTGCTCTCCAATAGCTCAATAAATAAGCTCCATTATGATGAAAATCATCAAAGAAGAAATCTGCAATACATGCTTGTGGAGATACCGCTTTTAGATTAGGATGCTCGCTTAACAATGAATAAGTAGAGTAAAATCCAGGGTATGAAATTCCCCAAACACCAACGTTTTTATTCGTGTTTTTTACATTTTTCACCAACCAATCAATCGTGTCATAAGTATCTGATGCTTCATCAATTTCTTTCTTCTTTTTATTCGGAATAAAAGCACGCATATTATCATATACTCCTTCACTATTCCAACGTCCACGAACATCTTGATACACTATAATATTCCCTTCTTTCATCATCGTTTCATTAGGTCCGATTTTAGAACGAAATTGGTTTTCTCCGTAAGGTTTACAGCTATAAGGAGTTCTTTGCATTAAAATAGGATACTTCTTAGAAGTGTCTTTTGGACTGTAAATAGTAGTATGCAGTTTTATACCATCGCGCATTGTAATCATAACTTCCTGTTTGTTATAATTATCTTGAACGCTATATGTATCCTGTGCAGATAAGTAACTAAAGGATACTAATAAAAAGAGTAATAATATTTTTTTCATCTGAATAAATAAAAAATTAGCTATTGGTTTAAGAAATTCAAATTTATTAGTATTTCCTGTAATAGTGAATTTATAAAAGTTAAAAACTAACATATTTGATTAAAATTATACGTTGCGTTCTTTATTAATGCTGAAGTTTAGAAAAGATAAATCGCGAATTAAGTTTCGTGCATGTAGAAATGTGTAATCTATTCAGTTTTCAGTTTAAATACAAGTCGATTTATAGTCTCCCCAAATATGAGCCATAAGCGATGTTATATGATAATTTTACTTCAAAAATGGAATAGCAGGAAAATACCAACTTAATTCCCCCTTTTTAATCCTCATATAATTCTTAAATATTAATACAATGTTATACAAATAAAGAACGCCTATAAGAGCAGTAAAGATTACTTCTTTATTCATTCTAAAATTTACTAAGGATGAAAATATATCAAAAAAATTAATGTCGAATCTAATATAAGAACCTTTTGTAGCTATCATTATGATAGAATAAAGTAACAAAGTCCAAGTGATCTGAAAACTAATGATCTTCTTTCCATAATTATCCACAAATTTTATTTTATCCTTTTTCAAGATCCACATTACTAACGGGATTATTACCCCTAACAATGGATGAAATAATAAACCTGATAGAGCACTAAAGTTCAAAAGAGTTAGATAACCTTTATCTTCAACATCTGCCCATTCTAAAAGATCGTCTGGCGTTACTCCAAGAGCTTGCGTTAACTTTAATAACGTATCACCTCTCGGAATTGATTCGCCTTTTTCAATTCGTTGAACTGTTCTAAGACTTAATTTTGATTCTTCCGATAGTTGTTCTTGAGAGAAACCTTTTCTATTTCTCAACTCTTTTACTTTAATTGCTAAGTTTTGATTATTCATAATTCAATAATTTTAATGTTCACTAAGCAAAGGTATTTTAAGTCCGTTTTAGTTCTTACGTCACTATTATGACAATTCTATGACAATTACGCCAATGTCTGACTCAAAAGTCATATAACTTTAAAATTACAGCTAGTTATTCATTTTTTATAGTTCTGATGCTTTTTACTAATGATTGATAAATTTTAGCGTTTGGGAAATCCAATCTTCATTATTGTCAAGATAAATATCTGGTGAAACTCCAATCACTTCATATTCTAAAAACTGACTATTATCAATATCTGTTGGATGAAAAACAAAGTATTCGCTGGGTGTTATAACTTGGGTTTTAGAGTTCCAGCCATAAGACAATGCTCCAGCGGTATTATCACCTAAAACAGTTACATTAGGTAGCTCGCTAACCTTTAAAAGGAACTGTTCTGCTGCGCTTCTTGTATTTCCATTGACCAAAATATATAGATTTCCGTTACGCACAAATTTCTTAAGTAGTTTGTAAAACTGTTTCGAATTACGCTCGCCTCCGCCAGTATTATCACGAAGATCTACAATAATATTTTCTACCGTAAGTTTATTGGAGATTTTATCAGCAAAAGCATCTGCCTCTTTTAATAGATTTCCATAGCTCCCAAAACTCCCCAATTTTATATACTGAGTATTAGAAGCAACTATACTTAATTCATAGTTATGATCAGGATAAGGTGGTTTGTAGTGATTAATTGTAGTGGTATCTTTTTTATAACCGAGCTTTAAAAATTGACCGTTTTTTATAACTCCTGAAGCACTTATTAACTTTTTACCGGTATGAGTTCCCGTAACAAATTGGTATCTATCGTTGATAGTATTGTATAGATTCAAAATAACATCTCCACGTTCCCATGTATATAATGTAGATTTTAAAACTACTCCCCTATATGCTTTATCCGAAGTTTTATAAACCCCTATCTTTAAGTATTTTCCATAATAATATATTCCCTCAAGATCTTCTCTTTTTTTAGTTGATAATTCTTTTGAAAGAGAATCGATTGCTAATGTACTTTTAGGAAAGATCCTATTGGTTTCACTAGCTTTAAAGTCAGCCAAAACAGCTTCGTCATCAAATTCACTATAAGCTACAGATGTAGTATTCCCATAGATTTCCGTGTGTCTATCTTTTATAGGCAACAACAATCTATTTAAAAGGATGTAACAATCAAAAACAGGAGTTTCTTCTTTATTTATAGATGCTTTTAATTTTTGATACGAAGCTTTAAAATCGGATTCTATATTTTTCTTTTGAGATTTATATGCTTTAGATTCTATCAATTCTTGATAAATAAAATCTAAATCAGCCTTACAGTCGCACGTTGGAGATTGGGCGTTTATATTAAGTATAAAACAAAAAAAGAAGAGACTGGAAATCAGTTTCATTATAAAAATAAGGTTAAATAGTTACTAAAAATAAAAAACCTCAAAGACTCTAGGAACCTTTGAGGTAAATTTTATAAATTATTAAATATGAATATTGCTTAATTCAGCTAAAAATCAAACTATTTTAAGTCTATTACTCCTTTTTGAAGTTAGCCAAACCTTGTTTAAGCCACTCATAATAAGCTATGTCATCTGCATATTGCTGCGGACTATTAAGGAGTTCAAAATCTGGAGACATCAAAATATAATATGGCTGTGAAGCTGTTTTAAAGTTGATAGCTTGGAAAGTAGCCCATTTATCGCCTATTGTTTTGATAGATTTCACTCGTCCGTTGTCAAGTTTATAGTTAAACTGTAAATCCTCAGGCAAGTCTTTACGGTCGTCTACGTATAATGAAATAAGAACATATTCATCATTTAACATTGAGAATATCTCTGGTTCACTCCATACATTCTCTTCCATTTTTCTACAATTTACACACGCCCATCCTGTAAAATCCAATAAAATAGGTTTGTTATTTGCCTTGGCATATTCCAAACCATCTTCAAAGTTTTTAAAACAGTTAAGTCCAAGTGGACAGTCACTTTCCTGTGGGTAAATACTATAAAATACAGGCGGTGGGAATCCACTTAACAGCTTTAAGTTAGACTCCTTGGAGTTCTGTAAACCAGGAATTAAATAAATAACAAAACCTATAATTGCAACACCAAAAATTCCACGGTAGAAGCTAAGTTTCTTCTTAGGTCCATCATGAGGGAAACGAATGATTCCGAACACATAAAGCGCCATTAATATGAAAATAACAATCCAGATTCCGATAAAAACCTCTCTTTTTAAGATTCCCCAATGCTCAACAAGATCGGCATTCGATAAGAATTTAAAAGCTAAAGCAAGCTCTAAGAAACCTAGAATCACTTTTGTTGTATTCATCCAACCTCCAGACTTAGGAAGCGATTTTAGCATATTTGGAAATAGGGCAAACAAGGCGAATGGTAAAGCTAAAGCAGCACCAAAACCTGTCATTCCCACTGTAAGTTGCATTGCGCCACCGTCATTTGATAATGAACCTGCCAATAAAGAGCCTAGAATTGGGCCTGTACAAGAGAAAGAAACAATTGCCAGTGTTAATGCCATAAAGAAAATTCCAATTATACCTCCAGAATTAGAAGCAGAATCCATCTTATTACCCCAAGAACTCGGTAATGTTAACTCATAATATCCAAAGAATGAAAAAGAGAAAAATATAAAGATTACAAAAAAGGTAACATTCAGCCAGACGTTCGTAGAGATATTATTTAAAATTTCTGGAGCAATAGAATCCAAAAAATGAAAAGGAACACTCAGCGCCATATAAATCCCAATAATAAACGCTCCATAAAGAACAGCGTTAGAAATTCCTTTCTTTTTATCCGAAGATTGCTTAGTAAAAAAAGAAACCGTTAACGGAATCATAGGGAAAACACAAGGTGTTAGTAAGGCAATAAGTCCACCTAGAAAACCAAGTACAAAAAGACTCATAAGTCCACTATCCTTGCTTGTCTCGCTTCCTTGCGTATGTTCTAAAAGCTCCTTATTTTTTAATGGTAATGCTAGGTTTTCGGCAAGATTAAGGCTTTTATCGTCGATGTTTTTATTTTCAAAAACAACTTCCCCTCCATCAATAGAAAAACCTAATTCGGCATCGTTAAATATACAACGTTCATCATCACAAGCTTGATATTCTACAGAACCAATTACACTTTTTAAGGCTGGATCTGTAATTTGGATTCGCTGTTTAAAAATCGCTTTCTCAGCAAAATATGACAACTCTTCTTCAAAAATCAGATCCATTTCTGTAATGGGCTCCTCTTCCACTACCTCTCCGATAAGATTGTAGCCTTCTCCTTCATTTTCAAAATGGAAAACAGTAGGAATTATAGAAGCATCCTCACCGAGCGGCTGATTTTGAGCATATAAATGCCAATGCTCTTGTATGGAAGCATTAATGGTTAACTCATATTCAGTATCAGAAATTTTTTCTACGGAAGTATTCCATTTTACAGGATCTTGAGCTTGGGAGAATGTAGTAATAAAAAGTAATAATGTAACTAATAAATTACGCATCGACGTATTGTATTTTTATAATTTGCTTCGTTTTTTCAGTTACTTTAAATTGATTATCGGCACGCTTGCCAACTATCCAAATAATCGTATTGTGAGTATCACATAGTAACCATTGCTTTTCTTTATCTAGCAAGGAAATTTTTTCATCCTTAAAAAACTTACTGAGCTTTTTCTTTCCCTGCATTCCAAAAGGGTAAAAATAATCACCATTTTCCCATTTTCGGAGTTTTAAAGGAAACTTTAACGTTTCCTTATCAACATATATTGAATGCGAATCTCCTGCTTCAATATGCTCTACTAAATCGATAGATATTTTGATAGGGGTAGTAATAAGACTTTGCGATTCTTCAATAAAAAAATCAACTATTTCTTCTTCTTTTTCAGCAGTAGAAATAATAATTTCATCACGGTCACGAACCAACCGATGTGTACTTGAAAAAAGCTGTTTTCCGCTTTGAGAATCTATTATATTAATAAGATCCGTGGGATCATTAAATCCAAAATCCTTAAATAAATGATAAAAATAGGACTCCTTTGGAGTAAGATTTTGCAATGCAGCTATGGACACCTTAATATCCTTTCCCCCTTTAATAAAAATATCCGATCGTAAACTATCGATATGACTATTTAGGATTTCTGAGCTCCCTTTTAAGTGATTTACCGTATTTTCAAAACTTTGCAATACGCTAGGATTGATTTCCTTTATTTTTGGAATAACCTCATGGCGGATTTTATTTCTTAGATATTTAGTTTCAGCATTACTACTATCTTCTCGCCACTTAATTTCATTGTGCAATGCATATTGAAATATCTCATCCCTAGAAAAAGGTAATAATGGACGCACTATATAATCGTTAATTTCTGGAATTCCAGTGAGGCCTTCAATTCCTGTTCCGCGAGAAAGGTTAATTAAAAAAGTCTCTAAATTATCATCTGCATGATGCCCCGTTAATAGATATTCAAAATTTAAAATGTCTTTTTGCTGTTTAAACCAATCGTAACGTAATTCTCGGGCTGCAATTTGCGTAGATATTTTATGAGCTTCAGCATAAGCATTCGTCATAAACCTAATCGAATAAAAAGGAATATCAAATGTTTCCATTTTTTGCTGAAGAAAATCTTCATCTCCAAGACTTGCATCCCCTCTCAGTTGAAAATTGCAATGCAAGACACAGATATCCATTCCCAATTGATAGCATAAATGAGTAAGCACCATACTATCAATTCCTCCGCTAGAAGCTATTGCCACTTTTGAAGTCAACAGATAAGGAAATCGTTTTATAATATGATTTTTAAATCTATCTAACATTCTACAAAGGTAACTAAAGCCTATTTTAAATGATGTTTTTTTTAAATGACTTCTTGAGATATGTTTTAACTCGCTACAAGATCAGCCATTAACTGCTTATCCAGCCAATCTACAATAGTTTCAAAAACATCTTCTCTGTCTAAATCATTATGAAGTTCGTGGTAACCACCTTTATAAAGCTTAAAAGTTATTAAATTGGATTGTTTAGCAAAGGCTTTACTAGCCCAATGACTTGTAATATGATCGCCAGAACCATGAAATAATAGTAAAGGAATTTCTAATTCCTTGGGATTGTTTAGCACCCACTCTCCCCATTTTATAAATGGAATTGTGAAATTTGGACTTACGCGATCATGCACTAAAGGATCGTCTTTATATTTTTCTATTTCACTCTCATCACGAGAAATATATTTAGCTTTAATTCCGCTAGGCATCGTTATAAAAGGCAGCATATAGTAACATACTTTCCCTGCGCTCATTTTCCATGCTGGCGGATCGAAAGCCATTCTAAGAAAAGGACTCGAAGCTATTACCCCTTGCAATGTTGGTTTACGCCTCATTACATAATTAAGAACCACATTGCCTCCCATGCTGTGTCCGTAGAGAAAAGTTGGAAGTTCTGGGAAACGATCATTTTTTTCTGTTATAATAGCATCTACACTATCTAAAACAGCCTTATAACTTGGGCAATGACCTCTTTTTCCTTCTGAATGACCGTGACCAAAATGGTCGTAACTAAAAACTACATAACCGGCATCCACAAGTTCTGGGATTACAGATCCTGTATAACGGCCACTATGCTCTCCCATTCCATGAACCAACACAACGGCTGCTTTCATCTTTTCTCCATGCCAATATTGACCAAATAAACGCTTGTTACTACAATAAAAATCGAAACCTTGATGTTGCATAAAAGAAAAGGGTAATGGTTAGTTCCCTCTAAAATCGTAAAATGTAATGAAATACACTAAATTTCATCAATTATTTTATCAACAGAATTGATTTCTTTATCTATTTAATGATTTAAAGATGTCCTAAAAAATAGTAATTAAATAAATGTCTTTCTACTGAAGTGCTCTCCGCATTGCAGCAGCTTTAACAAGACACTCTTCATATTCTTTTTCTGGTTTCGACTTTGCCGTAATGGCACTCCCTGCGGAAAAGGAAACATATTTCTTTTCACTATTAAAACAGATACTTCTAATAATTACATTAAAATCAAAATCTCCATTCGGACTAAAATAACCTACGGCACCACTATATACACCGCGCTTAGTTTCTTCTAAATCTTCAATGATTTTCATTGCTGAAAGTTTTGGAGCTCCAGTCATACTTCCCATAGGAAAAGCGGCTTTAATTATATCTACAGGACTTGTTGTTGGTAACACTTCTGCTTTTATCGTAGAGATCATCTGATGAACTTGCATAAAAGTATATACCTTACAAAGTTCTTCTACCTTTACACTTCCTTTTACAGCAACTTTAGATAGGTCATTACGCACCAAATCTACAATCATAACATTCTCGGAGCGTTCTTTAGTATCGTTCTCCAACTCTTTTATCAATAGAGCATCTTCTTCTTTATCTTCTGCTCTTTTTGCAGTCCCTTTAATTGGTTGTGATATAATTTGAGTTCCTTCCTTTCGGATATACCTTTCTGGAGAAGCGGATAAAACATATTTATTTTGATGTTTTAGAAAAGTTGCAAATGGAGGTTTGGAGATTTCATTTAAATTCTGAAAAGTTTTTACAGGGTCTATTGTAGTATTTTCAGCATAAAACTCTTGACAAAAATTAGCTTCATAAATATCTCCACGGTGAATATGAGTCAGCATTGCATTTACCTTTTCCAAATAGGCTTGCTTCTCTATTCTATGTTGAATCTGAATATCTTTTTTTCCATCATTACTTTTATCTTCAGCAATAAATGAAGATATTTCCTGAAAATCGCTCTCAATTTCGTCATCAATCATTCCTAAATAATGGAATTCCAATACTCCTTCCTTTAAGAATATTAATCGTTTTGGCTGAAAGAAAAACAAATCTGGAAATTCTAATCCGTCGTAATTTTTAGAAGATAGTCGCTCTACATCATTTTTTAGATCGTAAGTAAGGTATCCAAAGATCCAATCTTTAGTAACCGACTGATATTCTTTAAGATTTTCGAAAGCATCATAATAATCGGTCTTTATAGAAGTAAAGGCTTCCGCAGCTAAAACTGCATCATAACTACCATGGGATTGTTTGTAAAAGTTGCTATCCAGCCAAATTACTTCCTCAAATGAAGAGGACCAAGCGAGAAGATTACTTTTAAACAGTTCAATATCTGTTATATTAAATTGCTTAATAGTTCTATTCATACCAAAAAAACGAGTTTCTTATTAATGTTACAAATTTAACAAACTATAAGCTTTTTAATCTAATTATTATTCATAATATTGTACTATAATTCTAAGAAAAGAACGAATACTTGCGAAATGCAAAAAGTAATTAAAAAAATACAAACCATTATCAGAGAATTGTCCTTAAGGGCAACTCCTACTTATGTAATGGTACCTGTACGTCACGTTCGCTTTCCTCGTCGCCGCCCGTAAGGGTGTAACGATATTATGGAGTTAGGTGCGTCCAACTCCCCTCTTAAAAAACAAAACCATTTCCAATTTTATTAATTTTAATTCAGTAATTGAATGCAAATACTTATTGCAAACGATACACACATACCATACGCAGAACAGATCTGTGATACTATTGAAGAATCTGCAAAACAACGCGGAACGGGTATTGCTAAAAGAACTCCTGAGTATATAACTACCAAAATACAAAACGGTAATGCTGTTATCGCTTTGGATGGTAATAGGTTTGCTGGATTTTGCTACATTGAAACATGGGGCCATGGAAAATATGTAGCCAATTCTGGACTTATTGTACATCCTGATTTTAGAGGTCAAGGTTTGGCTACTAAAATTAAAAATAAGGTTTTCGAACATAGTAGAACCAAATTTCCAGATGCCAAAATTTTCGGTATTACTACAGGCTTGGCGGTAATGAAGATCAACTACGATTTAGGTTATGAACCTGTAACATTTTCAGAATTAACAGACGATCCTAGCTTTTGGAACGGATGTAAAACATGTAAAAACTTTGATATTCTAACTAGGAATGAAGGGAAAATGTGTTTATGTACTGGAATGTTGTATGATCCTGTTGAAAAAGAACAAAAAAAGCATAAGCATAAATACGACTCTAAAGTATTTAATAGATTAAAGAAAATTAAACAATCTCTATTCCTAAAGAAAGAGAAACAGAAATAAGATTAAGTAAATAGTAATCTCTTTTGGGATTATAAAATATTAATAACAACGTACAATGGTCAATCTAAAAATAAATCTCATTGTAGGATTGACAAAAAATAAAAAGAAATGAAAAAATTAGTTTTAGCATACAGCGGAGGTTTAGATACTTCTTATTGCGCAAAGCATTTATCTGAAAACGGTTATGAAGTACACGCTGTAAGTGTAAACACAGGAGGTTTCTCTAAAGAGGAAATAAAAAATATTGAAGAGAAGGCCCTGAAATTAGGTGCTACTAGCTACACTTCTTTAGATGCTGTACAGACATTTTATGATAAAGTAGTAAAATATCTTATCTACGGTAATGTCCTTAAAAATAATACATACCCACTTTCTGTAAGTGCAGAGAGGATTGTACAAGCTATTGAGATTGTAAATTTTGCTAAAGAAAACAATGCTCAGTATATAGCTCACGGAAGTACAGGTGCAGGAAACGACCAAGTACGTTTCGATATGATTTTTCAAATATTAGCTCCAGAGATTGAAATTATCACTCCTATTAGAGATAATAAGCTTTCTAGACAAGAGGAAATCGACTTCTTAAAATCTAAAGGAGTAGATATGGAATGGGAGAAAGCTAAATATTCTATTAATAAAGGACTTTGGGGAACTAGTGTTGGTGGAGACGAGACACTTACCTCTCACCTATCACTTCCGAATGAAGCATACCCTAGTCAATTAGAAAATATGGGGAGTCAAAAAGTAAAATTAACTTTCACAAAAGGTGAGTTAACTGCTATCGACGGAAAGGAAGATAAAACCATCAATCTAATAGAAAAGCTCGATAAAATAGCTTCTGCTTTTGCTATCGGAAGAGATATTCACGTTGGAGACACTATTATAGGTATTAAAGGAAGAGTTGGTTTTGAGGCCGCTGCTCCGATGGTAATTATAAAAGCACACCATACGTTAGAAAAACACGTGCTAACAAAATGGCAACAACAACAAAAAGACTATTTGGCAAATTGGTATGGAATGTTACTTCATGAAGGAAACTATTTGGATGAAGTAATGAGAAATACAGAAGCTTTTTTAACTGATGCTCAGAAAAATGTAACTGGAGATGTTTGGGTAACCTTATTTCCATATAGATTTTTTGTGGATGGTATTAAATCAGAACACGATTTAATGAATGCTAAATTTGGTAGCTACGGAGAAATGAATGAAGGCTGGACAGCAGAAGAAGCTAAAGGATTTATCAAAATCAATGCAAACGCTGCAAAAATACATCAAGCAGTAAATAAAAAATAGTTAGACATATAACACTGGATCGTTTCATTAAGAAATCTAATTACTAAACGATCCAATCGTTAGATTATTCAGAAGAAAAAAATAAAAAATGATTAAAGCAGGAATTATAGGTGGTTCGGGATATACTGGAGGCGAACTGATAAGAATTTTAATTAACCATCCACAAGCAGAGATTGACTTTGTATATAGCACCACTCGTGCTGGGAAACCAGTTACAGATGCTCATGAAGATCTTCTTGGTACTACAGATTTAAAATTCGCAGGAACCATTAACCCTAGTGTTGATGTGCTTTTTTTATGTCTTGGTCACGGTAATTCTAAAGCTTTTTTAGATCAGCATACATTTTCAGATCACACAAGAGTTATAGACTTAAGTAATGATTTCAGATTAAATGCTGATGCTACTTATAATGGTAGAGAATTTGTATATGGCTTGCCAGAATTACAAAAGGAAGCCATTAAAACGGCGAAAAATATTGCAAACCCAGGATGCTTTGCTACTGCAATCCAACTGGCATTACTGCCATTAGCTAAAAACAACCTATTAACAGAGGATATTCATATCAATGCTGTTACTGGAAGTACTGGAGCAGGAGTTTCTCCTTCTTCTACTTCTCATTTTAGCTGGAGAAACAACAATGTATCTTGGTACAAACCCTTTACACACCAACACTTAGGAGAGATCAATCAAAGTATTGTGAGTCTTCAGAACAACCAACCAAATATTTTTATGCTCCCACAAAGAGGGAATTTCACAAAGGGGATTTTTGTAACATCTTACATGAAATTTGAAAATAGTTTGGAAGAAACTTGGAATTTATACGAGGATTTTTATGTTATAGACCCGTTCACACATTTATCAAAGAAAGAAGTTCACTTAAAACAAGTTATTAATACTAACAATTGTTTTATCCATCTTCATAAGCACGAAGACGTGCTGCTCATCACTAGTGTCATAGATAATTTAATAAAAGGCGCCTCTGGACAGGCAGTACAAAACATGAACTTACTTTTCGGTTTAAATGAAAGTGACGGACTAAATTTAAAAGGAAGTTATTTCTAAAAAACTAAAAACAAAACAAATGAAAGTTACCGTTATTGGATCAGGAAATCTAGGAAAATCAATCATTACCGGAATTGCATCCAGCGATTTATTTGATTCAAAGAACATCTTAGTAGCAGACAAATCAGATGAGAATCTGGAAATTATTAAAGAACAAGCCGGCGTATCTGTTACGTCAGACAATATTAAAGCAGTTAAAGAGTCCAAATGGGTAATCCTCTGTATTCAACCGCGAATTTTAAAAATTGTACTTAACGAAATTAAAGATCATCTTACAGACGATCAGATTTTAATTTCTACAGTTACTGGAGTTTCTATTAGTGAGATTAACGAAATTGTACCAAACAATAAAGTTATTAGAGCTATGCCAAACACAGCTGCTGTAAAACTACAGTCAATGTCTTTTATCTGTGCTGATGATATCGAGCATGATGATGTACATTTTGTAGAAAAGATGTTTGGTACCATTGGAAAAACAATGATTATTGAAGAGCGTTTAATGCAAGCAGCAACAGTTCTTGGAGCTAGTAGTACTGCTTTCTTTTTACGTTTCTTAAGAGCACTTACACAAGGAGGCGTGCAAATGGGATTCCATCCTCACGAAGCACAAGAAATCTCTGCTCAGGTAGCAATTGGAGCTGCTGCTCTAATTGAAGATGGAACACATGCCGAAGTAGAAGTAGATAATGTTACTACTCCTATGGGTTGTACTATTGAAGGTTTAAATGCCATGGAGCACAACGGATTGAGTTCTGCAGTGATAAAAGGTATTATGGCTTCATACAAACGAATTAGTGATATTAAATAACTTAAAAATTGAAGTATATAACAAAATTTGTAACATTACTGATTAACAACGTTATATATCTTCAATTAAGCAAACTTTATAATTTTTAGCACAATAAATGAAACTGTTTGATGTTTATCCTTTGTACAACGTTACTCCTGAAAAGGGAAAAGACGTTTATGTTTACGATGAAAGCGGTCAAGAATATTTAGATCTCTATGGAGGTCATGCCGTTATTTCTATTGGTCATTCGCATCCTACATATGTAGAGCGCATTACCGAGCAAGTAAACAAACTTGGTTTCTACTCCAATGCCATTCAAAATCCACTTCAAGTGGAATTGGCAGAAAGGTTAGGAAGGCTTTCTAATTGTGAGGAATACAACCTATTTCTTTGCAATTCTGGAGCAGAAGCCAATGAGAATGCATTAAAGTTAGCGTCTTTTCATACGAATAAGTCGCGAGTAATAGCTTTTAAAAATGGATTCCACGGAAGAACATCTGCAGCAGTTGCAGCAACCGATAATGGAGCTATAAACGCTCCTATTAATAATCAGCACAGCGTCACAACATTCCTTCCTTTTAACCAACTTCACTCTTTAGATTATGAATTAGCGTTCGGTGACGTATGTGCGGTTATTATTGAACCTATACAAGGTGTTGGAGGCTTAGACGAGCCAACAACAGAATTTCTCCAAGGAGCAGCTGCATTATGTAAAAAACACAATGCTGTATTGATTTTAGATGAAATTCAATCTGGTTATGGTAGAAGTGGAAAATTCTTTGCATTTCAACATCATGACATAGAACCCGACATAGTGACAGTTGCTAAAGGAATGGGTAATGGTTTTCCTATTGGAGGCGTATTAATCCACCCACGATTTAAAGCTAAACATGGAATGCTGGGTACCACCTTTGGAGGGAATCATTTGGCATGTACTGCTGCCCTTGCCGTTCTGGAGGTTATGGAAGATGAAAAACTCATCGATAACGTGAACGAAATTTCTGATTATTTTATTGAAAAATCAAAGGAAATCAAGAGTTTACAAAAACTTAAAGGTAGAGGATTGATGCTTGGTATGGAGTTTGAACAAAATGTATCAGAAATAAGAAAAGAGCTTATTTACGAGAAAAAAATATTTACAGGCGGCTCGTCAAATAAGAACTTATTAAGAATTTTACCGCCATTAACGATTAAGAAACATCATATAGACACATTTTTAGATTCTTTGTCTGATGTTTTGGAAAATCACAACTTGTAATGAATAAAATACTAACAATTTCCGAAAGAAATAATGTATTATTAACCATGGCTGATCTTATCCGTGAGGAAAAAGATGCACTCATAAAAGAAAACAAGAAAGACCTAAACGGTTATTCTGGCGATGATCTCGCTATGGAAGACCGACTAAAAGTTGATGATGCTAAAATCGATGGGATGATAGCGTCATTAAAAGAATTAGCTTCACAAGAGGATCCGTTAGGAAAAGAACGTTTCCACTTTAAGCATGATAACGGAATGGATGTTTATAATAAAACAGCTCCTTTCGGAACTATCATGATTATATACGAATCTAGACCAGATGTTACAGTAGAAGCAGCAGGAATTGCTTTTAAATCTGGTAATAAGATTTTATTAAAAGGAGGTAAAGAGTCTTTAAACTCTAACCTACTAATTGTTGATTTATGGCATAAAGCCATGAAAAAACATGGAGTTTCTACTGTTTGGGTTGAATATTTACAATTTAACCGTCAAGAAACTCAAGCTTTCTTAGAAAAGCCAACACAACAAATAGACCTTATTGTTCCTAGAGGTGGTGAGCGTCTTATTCAATTTGTAAAAGAAAATGCAAATTGTCCAGTTATTGTAAGTGGTAGAGGAAACAACTTTGTATATGTCCAAAAAGATGCAGATCTAGATTTGGCACTTAAAGTTATCATCAATGCTAAAACAGCTAAGATTTCTGCTTGTAACGCATTAGATAAAGTACTTATTGACACAAATCTTCCAAATTATAAAGAGTTTGCAAAAAGACTTCTTGACAAATTGGCGGAGCATAAAGTAGCTGTTCATGTAGATAAAGAACTAAGTGATTTAGATAATGTTACTGTTATATCAGACGATAATATTTGGTATGAAGAGTTCTTAGACTATAAAATAGTAATTGGTGTTATTGATTCTAATGAAGAAGCAATTGCTAAGATAAATAAATACTCTGGAGGTCATTCTGCGTCTATCATAACAAAAGATAAAGAAGTAGCAGAAGAATTTATGGCAACCGTAGATACAGCTGCTGTATATCATAATGCGTCTACTAGATTTACAGATGGATCGCAATTAGGATTAGGTGGTGAGTTGGCAATTAGTACAGACAAATTACACCAGCGTGGACCTATTGGCCTTGAGCACTTGGTTACCAATAAGTGGTATATCCATGGAGATGGTCAAATTAGATAGTTTTACACTATTAAAGAAGTTTAACAATAATAAATAATAATAACTCGATAATTAATCGAACTGTAAAAAAGCTCAATTGGTGAGCATTTACAACTTTAACATAATACTAAAAACAAAAAAATGAGTAAGCCCGAAAAAAAGAAGAAAAGAATTCTTTTAAAAATAGGATCTAATACGCTTACAAAAGAATCTGACCAGATATCTAGAGGTAAATTAGAAGATATTGGTCGCCAAATCGCAGCACTTCAAGATGATTACGAATTTGTAATCGTGAGTTCTGGTGCCAAAGTAGTTGCTAAGCAATTTGTAAACTTAGAAAGTACTTATAGCGAAGATATTAACGTGAAACAAGCGCTTACCTCTATTGGTCAGCCTCACTTAATACGTATATTTCAAGAAAGTTTTAGAGAGTTAGGATTATTGGCTTCTCAATGTCTACTTTCTTATTCTGATTTTGAAAAAGATGTTTCAAAAGAAAACATTGTAAATACCATAAATATTTTGGTTGAAAATGGATACATTCCAATTATCAACGAAAATGATACGGTTGCCACTGATGAGATTCAATTTGGTGATAATGATAAATTAGCTGCTTTAACAGCTGCTTTATTAAAAGTTGACTTATTGATAATCGCAACAAATACAAATGGTATTTATACGAAGGAGTCCTTTGCAGAAGGATCGCCAGAAACTATTGAAGAAGTAGATAACTTCTCCGACCTTAAAAAAGAGGTTATGGATGACACAAAATCATCTCATGGTACTGGAGGTATGAGTTCTAAAGTAATTGCTTTAGAGATTGCAAACAAAGCAAATATCGAAACATGGATAGTAAACGGATTGGAAGATAATTTCATTCTAAATACTATCAACGATAATACTCCTTATACTAAAATTGAATGATTTTTTAATTAAAATATAAGTATAGATAAATAAGGCTCGAAAAGTAAATAATGACTCCATATTTTTAATATGATAGCATTGCTTTTCGAGCCTTTTTTATGTCATTTGTCCAACTAAAATGATGAAAACAACCAAAAAAAGAATTGTTCTTAAAATAGGTTCCAATACCCTAACCAGAGAAACAAACCACATTTCTCGCGGTAAAATTGAAGATATTGCTAGACAAATAGCAGTACTTAAAAATAAATATGAGTTTGTAATTGTAAGCTCTGGTGCTATAGCTGCAGCCAAGCAATTTGTAAACTTAGAAAGTAACGGCAAAGAGATTAATGTAAAACAAGCGCTTGCATCAATCGGGCAGTTACATCTTATGAGAATCTATCAAGAGAATTTTAGAGAATTAGGCCTCTTAATTTCACAATGCCTCCTCTCCTATTCTGATTTTAAAAGTAAAACGTCAAAAGAGAATATTGTAAATACCATAAATATCTTGCTTCAAAATGATTACATTCCAATAATCAATGAAAATGATACGGTTGCTACTGATGAAATTAAGTTTGGTGACAATGATAAATTAGCCGCTTTAACAGCAGAGCTCATACAGGCAGATCTTCTTATTATTGCCACAAATACTGATGGAATTTACACTAAAGAATCAATGACTCTTAATTCTCCAGAAACTATTAAGGAAGTTATTGGTTTTGAAAGCCTAATTACAGAAATTGCAGATGGAAAGTCATCTCATGGAACTGGAGGCATGAAATCTAAAGTAGATGCCGTAGAAATTGCGTCTGCCGCAGGCATAGAAACATGGATTGTAAATGGACTTAATGAAAATTTTATTACTAATGCAGTTGCAGATGAGATCCCATTTACCAAGATAAAACCTCGTTAATAATTAAAATAACTTTTATATAATCGATAAAAGTATAGATATAAAACACATAACTTCTAAAGGCGATATATGATAAATCCAATAGGCTTTTAGAAAATTAAAAATTAGTAAAATGAAACAATTCCTAGATTTAGAAGACATCGATAATGTAGATGAACTTATTAAAAATGCTATCACCTTAAAATCAAATCCTTTTTCTCATAAAGAGTTAGGAAAAAATAAGAGTATAGGACTTTTATTCTTTAATTCTAGTTTAAGAACACGTTTAAGTACTCAAAAGGCGGCACAAAACCTTGGAATGGAAGTTATGATTCTAAATCTCAATTCTGATGGTTGGGCTTTAGAGTTTGAAGATGGAAGCATAATGAATGCTGGTACTGCAGAGCACATTAAAGAAGCTGCAGCAGTTATTTCTCAATATGTAGACATCATTGCATTAAGAGCTTTCCCTTCTTTAACTGATAAGAAAAAGGATGAAGAAGAACTCATTATAAAAAGTTTTAAAGAGCATGCATCAGTTCCTGTAGTAAATATGGAAAGCGCAACAGCTCACCCGCTTCAAGCGCTTACAGATGCTATTACAATTTCAGAGTTTAAACAAAAAGAACGTCCAAAAGTTGTTTTAACATGGGCTCCACACCCAAGAGCATTGCCTCATGCTGTTCCAAATTCATTTGCTAAAATGATGCAGATGATAGATGTAGATTTTGTTATTACACATCCAGAAGGCTATGAATTAAATCCTAAAATCACTGGAGAAACTCCTATTATTTACGACCAGGAAGAAGCTTTAAAAGATGCCGATTTTGTGTATGCAAAAAACTGGAGTAGCTATAATGACTACGGACAAATAAAAAGCACTGATGAGAGTTGGATGGTTACGCTTGATAAAATAAAAGCTGCGAAATTCATGCATTGCCTTCCTGTAAGACGAAATGTAATCGTTGCTGATGAAGTTCTAGACAGTGAGCAATCGTTGGTAATCGAACAAGCAAACAATAGAACTTATGCAGCACAAGCTGTATTAAAAAATATTCTGGAAGGGAAATAGTTGTTGGTTACCAGTTATTTACTCATAACTAAACTTTACAACATTCATTATTAAAATTTTATAAACGCATATGAAAGTATCTATTATAAAAATTGGTGGGAATCTTATTGAAGACGAAACTGTTCTTGATCAGGTTCTTACAAATTTCGCTGCCATAGAAGGTGCTAAAATATTAGTTCACGGAGGTGGAAAAATGGCAACGCAGTTATCAGAGAAATTGGGTGTAAAAACTCAAATGGTCGATGGTAGAAGGATTACCGATAGAGAAACACTAAATATCATTACAATGGTTTACGGCGGACTCGTAAATAAAACTATTGTTGCAAAATTACAGGCTAATAATTGTAATGCGCTAGGGCTTTCTGGAGCAGATTTAAATACTATAAAATCTATAAAAAGACCTATAAAAACTCACGATTTTGGGTTTGTAGGTGATGTAACTGAAGTAAACTCAGAGATGTTTTCTCTTTTACTGAATAATAATATCACTCCTGTTTGCTGTGCTATTTCTCATGATAAAAATGGACAATTATTTAATACCAACGCAGATACAATTGCTTCAGAAATAGCCGTTTCTTTAGCAAACGATTTTGAAGTAGAATTGTATTATTGCTTTGAGAAAAAGGGTGTCTTAAGAAGTATTGAAGACGAAAATTCAGTAATAACAGATATTAATACAGAGATATATCAAGCGCTTGTAAAAGAACACATTATTGCAGACGGAATGCTTCCAAAGCTTCATAATTGCTTTAATGCGTTAGAAAAAAAGGTGTCAAAAGTTTTTATAGGTAGTGTAGCAATGCTCGCTGATGATAACCAACTAAAAACAACAATTACTCTTTAAAGTTATATTATTTAATTCAGGGGAGGCAATAAGAAGATTAATTTTCAATCTTCAACTTATTGACTTCTTCACTTAATTAAATATAAACAACATATTTTCAACATTAGAACTTAACATAATGACTATTCAACAACTTACACAAGAGGCAATAGAACTTTTAAAATCACTAATTAGTACACAATCTTTTTCTTCTGAAGAGGAAAAAACAGCTGCACTGATTGAAAATTGGTTTCAGAGATATAACATCCCTTTCAAAAGGGAAAACAATAATATATGGGCTTTTAATGAAGATTATACAGAAGGAAAGCCTTTGCTACTCCTTAATTCGCATCATGATACCGTAAAACCAAATACTGCATATACCAAAGACCCTTTTAATCCTCATATTGAAGACGGAAAATTATTTGGTCTTGGAAGTAATGACGCTGGAGGTTGCTTAGTTTCTTTAATTGCTACTTTCACGTATTTCTATCAAAAGAAAAACCTTAATTATAACATAGTTATCGTTGCTTCTGCTGAAGAAGAAAGTTCAGGTCCAAAAGGACTCAATTCTGTATTAAAAAGCCTGCCAGAAATCGAAGTTGCTATTGTTGGTGAGCCTACATTAATGAATCTTGCCATTGCAGAGAAAGGTTTGGTTGTTTTTGACGGTTCTGTAAAAGGAACTCCAAGTCATGCCGCACATCCAAATGACGACAATGCGATATATAAAACTATCAACGTTTTACAGTGGTTTAAAGATTATAAATTCGAGAAAGTATCTGAAGTTTTAGGCCCTGTAAAAATGACAGTTACACAGATAGAAGCTGGAAATCAACACAATGTAGTTCCTGCAGAAGTCAAATTGGTAATTGATGTACGCGTAAACGACAAGTATAGCAATCAAGAAGTATACGATACCTTAAAAGAATTAGCTCCTTGTGAAGTTACACCAAGATCATTACGCTTAAATTCTTCCGCTATTCCAAAAGACCACGCTCTTGTAAAGGCTGGTATTGAATTAGGAAGGGAAACATACGGATCTCCTACCCTTTCAGATCAAGCAACGTTAACCTGTGCTTCTTTAAAATTAGGGCCTGGAGATTCTACGCGATCACATTCTGCAAACGAATTTATTTATGTAAATGAGATTGAAGAAGGTGTGGATTTATATATTAAGTTATTAGAGAAAGTGCTATAAGCCGGTAATGGATTTTAGCTTTAATAATAATAAAAGTTATCTTTGCCTTAATAACCATTCTAGGCAATACGTAACTAGATAATAACACTCATAATACTAGAGAATAATGAAACTTTGGGAAAAAGGTTTTTCAACTGATAAAAAAATAGACATCTTCACTGTAGGTTCAGATAGGGAATTAGATTTAGTAATTGCAAAATATGATGTTTTAGCCTCTATTGCGCATGCTAAAATGCTTCATAAAATTGATCTTATCACTAAAGAAGAGGCTCAAGATTTAGTAACAGAACTAGAAAATATTGGAGAAACCATAAAAAATGGTTCTTTTACTATTGAAGATGATTTTGAAGATGCACATTCTAAAATTGAATACCTTTTAACCGACAAGCTGGGAGACACAGGAAAAAGAATCCATACAGCTCGTTCTAGAAACGATCAAGTTCTTGTTGCTGTAAACCTTTATTTAAAAGAAGAGCTTTCTGAAATAAAGAATAGCACTAGAGAACTTTTTGAAGTATTATTAGGATTAGCAGACAAACACAAGGAAACATTACTCCCTGGATATACACATTTACAGATTGCAATGCCTTCTTCTTTTGGACTATGGTTTTCTGCATATGCTGAAAGTCTAATTGACGATCTATATTTTATCGATGCTGCACATAAAATTGTAGATCAGAATCCACTAGGAAGCGCTGCTGGTTATGGTAGCTCCTTCCCTATTGATCGTGATTACACAACAAAAGAGCTTGCTTTCGAAACGCTAAAATATAATGTGGTAGCCGCACAAATGAGTAGAGGGAAATCTGAGAAAAGTACTGCTTTTGGATTAAGTAGTATTGCTTCAACGCTCTCCAAAATGTCCATGGATATATGCTTGTATATGAGTCAGAATTTTGACTTCATTACTTTCCCAGATGAACTTACAACAGGGTCTAGTATTATGCCACATAAAAAAAACCCTGATGTTTTTGAACTTATCCGTGGGAAATGTAATAAAATCCAAGCAGTTCCAAACCAACTAGCTATGTTAACTACAAATTTACCTAGTGGATATCACAGAGATCTTCAGCTTACAAAAGAAATAATTGTTCCTGCTATACAAGAGTTAAAATCATGCTTAGAAATGCTTACTTTCTCTATCAAGAATATAATTGTAAAAGAAGGTGTAATTGATGATAAAAAATATGATTATCTCTTTAGTGTAGATACTTTGAACGATTTAGTTTTAAGTGGAATGCCTTTTAGAGACGCATATAAAAAAATGGGAGAAGAAATTCAACGAGGAGAATTCACTCCTAAAAGAAATATCTCTCATAGCCATAAAGGGAGTTTAGGAAATCTATGCTTAGATGAAATTAAAAGTAAAATGGATCTACTTTTTTAGATTTTTTATTGATATTAGTTGAATAATTATATTAGATATACAAAAACTTATGAAAAGTATTAAGGAACTTAATTTAAACGTATCCTCTGTTGTATTATATGCTTGCTTAATGCTTTTCCCTCTAGCAACAAACGCTCAAGCAGCTATTATTGCAGCTATTTTTGGAGATCGAGTAGCATCAGAGAAGTTTAATCTTAGTATGGAAATTGGAGTTCCTCTAACAAATTATAGCAATATAGAAGGAAATAAACCAAATCTTGGGATCAACTTCGGAATTGCTGGGAATATTAAGATTAATGATTCTTGGTCTCTGAGCCCTACAGCTTACTTTTTATCAAAAAGAAGTTTTGATATCGAATCATTTTCAATGAATGGACCTGATGCTTATTTAAATAATATATACAGTGATGTTCCTGCAACTATAGAACTTAATTATATTCAGGTTCCAATATTTGTAAATTATAAAATTCCGAATTCTAAATTTAGAATTGGTTTAGCTCCTCAAATGTCTTTTAAACAGGACGTAGACGCTACATTTAGTTCCGAAATAGGTGACTTTAAACAAGCCGTTGGAACTCGAGTAAATGACATCGATTATGGACTAATTGCCAATCTTAGTTATTATTTACAATATAAAAGAAACGGTAAAGGTATTTATGTAAGTCTACGTTACAGTCAAGGGTTTACAGATGTCTTTAAAGATTCTTTTATCGACGGTAATAATAAGAGTCGCTATTTATCTTTTAATATCAGTTTACCTTTTATAACGGATGAATTAGCTCAGAAAAACCTAAATAATTAATTAGATCTTACTTAAAAAATCTGATAATTCAGCAGCGTGTTTTTGCTTTAGCTCCTCATTAATTATAGTCCCTTTTTTTACTGAGAAATTTTCTCCAAATTTTGGCAACGAAAATATATTCTCTAAAGAAGCTCCAAATCTAGGCAACGTTTGCTCCATAAGTGTAATCGAAGAAATAGCTCCTCTTCCACCAGGAGAAGTTCCCATTAGAAATAACTTCTTATCAAGTAAAAACTTTGGATCAAGTCGAGACAACCAATCGATAAGGTTTTTAAAATAAGCAGATGGATTGCTATTGTGTTCATTAACACTTATAATAACAGCATCAGCTTCTAAAATATCATCTTTTAACTCGATTAATGAGTTTTTATAACCGTTTTCACGCTCTTCATCTTCACTAAAAAGAGGAAATGCCATATTTGCCATATTTAGTAATTGAATATCATAATCATCAATTAAAGAAACGGTATATTTTACCAATTCATAATTTATAGATCCTTTAGAATTACTACCAGCAAAAGCGATTATTTTTTTCATCAATAAAATTATTTATTTTCTATATTAATAACAAGATAGCAATCTTTTTTAATATAGTAAGCTAGTTTTTATACTTTTGATAAGTATCCATTATTTATAGCCAAACGATGAAAAATTCTGAAAAACTATCTATCAAAAACACATTATTACAAATTGATATTACAAAAGTTGGAGCCGAACTTTGCAGTATTAAAAACAATGATAATCAAGAATATATCTGGCAGGCAGATCCAAAGATTTGGGGTAGCCATGCACCTGTTTTATTTCCTATAATTGGCGGCCTAAAAAACAATCTCTTCTATTACCAAGGAGAAGAATATACAGTTCCTAAACATGGCTTTATAAGACATAACGAAGCCTTGAAAATTACCAACCACAAGGAGCATTCTATTACTTTTCAATACAAATATGATTCAGAAACATTAAAAACATATCCATTTAAGTTTGAGTTCAATATTACTTTTTCGTTGAACGATAAAGTTCTTACAGTTTCTCATGAAGTTATAAATCACGATTCCAAGAAAATGCTATTCTCTCTTGGCGGTCACCCAGCATTTAAATGTCCTCTGAAGAATAATGAAAATTATGATGATTATTCACTAGTTTTTGAAGAGAAAGAAAATAGCAATCGTCATTTAATAAACGATAAGGGCTTACAAAACGGAAAAACACTTCCTTTTTTAGAAAATACGGATACATTACAGCTAAAACATGAATTATTTAAAGATGATGCCTTGATATTTAAAGATCTAAAGTCTAAAAGAATAAGTTTAGCTCATAAAACCAACGGAAAGGTGGTGACTGTTTCTTATTCTGATTTTGATTATGTAGGAATTTGGGCTAAACCAGATGGAGATTTTGTTTGTATAGAGCCTTGGTTAGGAATTACAGATCACGAAGATACGAACGGAGATTTCGAAAAGAAAGAAGGGATTATTAACCTGGCGGGGAAAAATACATTTAAAGCTGAATATACTATAGAAATACACTCGTAAATCAAAAAACGCCCAAAGATCATCAAATCTTTGGGCGTTTTATATATTATTAAAACAGTTACTTAAACGTGTAACGCTCTATCATCTGTAGCCGCTAGAGCAGCTTCTTTTACTGCTTCAGCATATGTTGGATGCGCATGACTCATACGAGAAATATCTTCCGCACTTGCTCTAAATTCCATCGCAGTTACTGCTTCAGAAATTAAATCTGCAGTACGAGCTCCAATCATATGAACACCTAAAACTTCATCTGTTTCAGCATCAGCAAGGATTTTTACAAACCCATCGATATCCATACTAGCACGTGCTCTACCTAAAGCACGCATAGGAAACTGTCCAGTTTTATATTTCACACCTGCTTCTTTTAATTGCTCCTCTGTTTTACCAACAGCAGCAACCTCTGGCCATGTGTAAACAACACCTGGGATTAAGTTATAATCGATATGTGGTTTTTGACCAGCTAAGCTTTCAGCAACTAAAACTCCTTCTTCTTCAGCCTTATGAGCTAACATCGCTCCTTTAATAACATCTCCAATTGCATAGATATTAGAAACATTAGTTTGTAAATGATCGTTTACTTCTACTTGTCCTCTATCGTTTAATTTAACACCTGCTTTATCAAGGTTCAATCCTTCAGTATAAGGACGTCTTCCCACAGAAACTAAACAGTAATCTCCTTCAAAAGAAACTTCTTTCCCTTTCTTATCATCAGCTTTTACAGTAACAGTATCTCCCTTACGAGTTACTTCTTTTACTTTATGAGAAGTAAAGAACTTCATACCTCTTTTCTTAAGAGAACGTTGTAACTCTTTAGAAAGTCCACCATCCATAGTAGGGATAATTCTATCCATATATTCTATTACAGAAACTTCAGCTCCAAGACGACTATAAACCTGTCCTAGCTCTAAACCAATAACTCCACCACCAATAATAATAAGGTGTTTAGGAATTTCCTTAAGTTTTAAAGCTTCTGTAGAAGTAATAATTTTTTCTTTATCGATTTCAATAAAAGGAAGACTAGAAGGTTTAGAACCTGTAGCTATGATAATTTTCTTAGCCTCGATTTCTTCATTCTTTTCTCCTTTAATCTCAATATGAGTAGCATCTTTAAAACTTCCCATTCCGTGGTATACATCAATTTTATTCTTGTTCATCAAGAAATCGATTCCACTAGTTGTTTGTTCTACTACGCCTTGCTTACGCGCTATCATTTGCTTTAAATTCACCTTTATTTCCCCAGGAATATCTATTCCATGCTCTTTAAAATGAGATATTGCATCTTCATAATGGTGAGAAGAATCTAATAGTGCTTTAGACGGAATACAACCTACGTTAAGGCAAGTTCCTCCTAAAGTGTTATATTTTTCAATAATAGCAGTTTTCATACCCAATTGTGCGCAACGTAATGCTGCTACATAACCACCGGGTCCTGAGCCTATAACGGCCACATCGTATGAATTCATAGTATGTTTTTTGTATAACTTTTATAATGTACTAACAAAAATACAAATGTTTTATGGGAAGGCAACTATCTATCTTTTTAAAATTATTGAATTATAACATTCTATAACAAATGTATTCCTTAAACTATGTTTCCATAATTTCAAACTGTTTAAAATCATTCCCTATATTTAAAGCTTTACAATAAAAGATAATTATTTAAATGAAATATTTACTGTTAATCATAGCTTTTTGCCTCTTTTCATGCCAAAGGGATAAAAATACTCCTATTTCAAATGAAGAGAATCCGCCTAAACTTATAAAAGATGTTTCTCTTATCGTATTGGGAAACGTTCAAGATGCCGGTGCTCCCCAAATAGGATGTGATAAAGATTGCTGTGCAGACCTTTTTAATAATCCTGATGCTTCCAAGAAAGTAACAGCATTGGGAATTTACGATCAAGAGAATGGAAAGTCATTCCTTTTTGAAGCTTCTCCTAATATAAATACGCAAACCAAGCTTTTAAAACGATATACTCAAAGAGAGAGTGAACTCCCAGACGGGATTTTTATTACCCATGCTCATATTGGGCATTACGCTGGACTCATGTTTTTAGGAAAAGAAGCTATGAACGCTACTAATGTTCCTGTTTATGCGATGCCTAAATTGAAAGGTTTTATAGAGAATAATGGTCCTTGGGAACAATTGATCAACAATTCTAATATTAAAATTGAGGCGCTACACCAAAAAGATACAATAGAAATCACTTCCAACCTTAGCGTAATTCCGTTTACAGTGCCTCATCGGGATGAGTATTCTGAAACCGTTGGATATACTATTATTGGGCCAAAAAAGAAAGTGCTATTTATTCCTGATATTGATAAATGGCAAAAATGGGATACAGATATTATTGATGAAATTAAAAAAGTAGATTATGCTTTTCTAGACGCTACCTTTTTCGATGCTGAAGAAATAAATAATCGTGATATCTCTGAAATTCCGCATCCATTTGTGATTGAAAGCATGGATCTTTTTAAAAACTTAAAAACATCAGAAAAAAAGAAAATTCATTTTATACATTTCAATCACACAAATCCCTTATTAAATAAAGAAAGTGAACAAACCAAAGAGGTTCTTAAAAGTGGATACAACATAGCACGTTTAAATAATACGCTAGCATTATAATTCCACTATCGTTGTGTTTTTTACTTCTTCAATCATAAAAATACTATGCGTACTTCCTATATGTTTTAAGGAAGTCAGTTTTGTAGTCATAAATTCCCTATAAGTAGCCATATCTGCAACACTTATTTTTAAGATATAATCATAATCTCCACTTACGTGATAACATTCCAACACCTCTGGGAGCTTAATTACTTCGCGCTCAAAACTAGTAATATGCTCTTTTGTATGCTGCACTAATCGTACATGACAAAAAACGGCAAATGCTTTATTTATCTTTCTTTTATCTAAAAGTGCAGTATATCCTTTAATAACACCTTCTTTTTCTAATTTCCTAATCCGCTCATAAACGGCAGTTTTAGATAGATTAAGCTGCATTGAAAGTGCTTTTGTAGTTTGTTTGGCATCTTTCTGCAGTAATTCTAGTAAGATTTTATCAATGTTATCAAGTTTCATAAATGACAAATTTTCTTTTAGCTGAATTAATTTCAACAAAAATAAAAATATAATCACATTAAGCACACTATGGTAGATTATTAATCTAAATAATCCTATCACTATTGATATTTAGTCAGCCATTACCTTATTTTGATGAATAAATAAACCTTATTAGTTATGAAATTCAATCCCGCAGACAACGTTCAAGATTTACAATACTTTGGTGAATTTGGTGGTGTAAATCCATCGATATCAGATTCTTCAACATATACCTTTTTATCAGCAAAAACAATGTTCGATACTTTTGAAGGTAATACAGAGGGTTGCTACCTTTATAGCAGACACTCCTCCCCTTCTAATTTATATTTAGGCGAAGCTTTGGCCGCTCTTGAAGGTACAGAAACAGCAAATGTTACCGCATCTGGAATGGGTGCAATTACTGCAGTAATTATGCAATTATGTAATGCAGGAGACCATATCGTTTCTAGCCGAACAATTTACGGTGGAACGTATGCTTTTATGAAAAATTTCCTACCTAAGTTTAATATTCCTACTTCTTTTGTAGACACTACAAACCTTCAGAAAGTAGAAGAAGCAATCACAGAAAACACTAAAATGATTTACTGTGAAACTATTAGCAATCCGCTTTTAGAAGTTTCCGATATAGAAGGATTAGCAAAAATTGCTAAGAAACATAATATCGCACTAGTGGTAGACAACACATTTTCCCCTTTAACAGTAGCTCCTGCAAAATTGGGCGCTGATATTGTGATTAATAGTCTTACTAAATTTATAAACGGAAGTAGCGATGCTGTTGGTGGTGTTGTTTGCGGAACTAAAGAATTCTGTACGAGCTTAAAAGATGTAAATGATGGTGCCGCAATGCTTTTAGGAAGCACAATGGACAGTTTAAGAGCTTCTTCCATCTTAAAAAACTTACGCACACTTCATATTAGAATAAAGAAACATAGTGAGAACGCACTTTATCTGGCTGAGAACTTTGAAAAAGATGGATTAAAAGTTGTTTACCCTGGATTAGCATCTCACCCTGGAAATGAGACTTTAAAATCTCAAATGAATGAAGAATATGGCTTTGGAGGGATGTTAACAATAGATATCGGATCTCTAGAAAAAGCAAATGCGCTTATGGAAAAGATGCAAGAAAAAAATCTTGGATACCTTGCTGTAAGTCTTGGATTTTATAAAACATTATTTAGTGCTCCAGGAAGCTCTACATCTTCAGAAATTCCAATAGAAGAGCAAGAAGAAATGGGACTTAGCAATGGATTGATTCGTTTTTCAATAGGATTAGATAACGATATTAAACGTACCTATGAAATGATGAAATCATGCATGAAAGAACTTGATATACTAAACTAAAAACTGACAATTAGGTTTAGGTTATTTAAAACTGTAGACTCAGGATTTACATCTTGGTCTGCAGTTTTGTTTTTTAAAAATCCTTATAAAATAAAACTCCTATCCTCATTATAATTGATAATTTATAAACTTAAAACACTATTAATACTGACGAAAATCACATAAAACTTTGAACTTTCGCCTCCATTTCGTAACATTACAAAATCAAAATATTTTAATGGAAGACGAAAAAGTAATTCAGAATAAAGAGCTTAGTATTTGGGAAGCTCTTATCCCAGTTCTTGTTTTAGTTGGTTTATTAGCTTTTAATGTGTTTGTTTATGGTGATGATGCATTAAGCGGTTCTAACCAATTTATACTTTTAATTGGTGGCGCTGTAGCAGGTGTTGTAGGTGTTTTTAATAAGGTTTCTTATGATAGAATGCTTGAGGAAGTGGCTAATAACATTAAATCTACTGCTGGAGCAATTCTAATTTTACTTTTTGTAGGTGCTTTAGCAGGAACATGGCTTATAAGCGGTGTAATTCCTTCCATGATTTACTACGGACTACAGATATTAAACCCTACATTTTTCCTTTCTGCTTGTGTAATCATTTGTGCAATTATTTCTATTGCAACTGGAAGTAGCTGGACAACTTCTGCTACTGTAGGTATTGCGCTAGTTGGTATTGGTGGAGCTTTAGGAATTTCTCCTGGTATGACAGCTGGAGCTGTAATTTCTGGAGCATATTTTGGAGATAAAATGTCTCCTCTTAGCGACACTACAAATCTTGCGCCTGCAATGGCGGGAACAGATTTGTTTACTCATATTAGATATATGGCATTAACAACGGTACCTACTGTTGTTGTAACACTTATAATTTTCACGATAATTGGACTTAATCTAGATACAACAAAAGTGCCTGAAACGGCTTCTTTATTGTCTTCGATTGACGAATCTTTCAATATTTCTCCTTGGTTATTTTTAGTCCCTGTAGTTGTTATATTCCTAATTGTAAAGAAAGCTCCTCCCCTTTTAGCATTACTAATAGGAACACTTTTAGGAGGTGTTTTTGCACTTATCTTTCAGCCAGAAATCGTAAAAAGTATTACAGGAGCAACCGATCTTAATTTTATCTCAGGATATAAAGGTATTATGAATGCTATTACGGTAGATACTGCTATAGAAACTAGCAATGAGAAATTAAACGACTTATTCTCTTCTGGAGGAATGTCTGGTATGTTAGGAACCATTTGGCTAATTATATGCGCCATGGTTTTTGGAGGTATTATGGACGCTATTGGAGCGCTAGCTAGAATTAGTAAAGCCCTACTTACTGCTTTCGATTCTGTATTCGGATTATTTGCAAGTACTGTTGCTAGTTGCTTAGTATTAAACGTTACTGCTTCCGATCAATATTTGGCTATCGTAGTTCCCGGTAAAATGTATGCACAAGCATATCGAGATAAAGGGTTGGCTCCAGAGAATCTAAGTAGAACCCTTGAAGATTCTGGTACTGTAACTTCTGTTTTGGTCCCTTGGAATACTTGCGGAGCATATCAAAGTGGCGTTTTAGGAGTAGATACTACTGCATATATTGGATATGCATTCTTCAATTATCTTAGTCCTTTTGTAACTTTATTGTATGCTGCATTTAATATCAAAATAAAACAACTCACCGAGAAAAAATAATTTCACAATATAAGTGCGCTTATATTATACATTTATTAATAAGTGCCGACTTATTTTAAGCTATCAATAAAAATAATTATTCGCAATAGTTACTATAGGTAATTCTTATTCCTAGATAAGTTAATATAATTTAAAAATCATTGTTTCCTCTGTATTACTACTTAAATTTGCATAGAGAATTTAACAAAATTAAATAGTAATAAATATGGCACTAGTAGGAAAAAAATTTCCAAATATAGCAGTAGACGCTATGAACGAAATGGGAGATACTTTTAAATTAAACGTTTTTGAAGAAGCGGTTAAAAACAACAAAAAAGTTATTCTTTTTTGGTATCCAAAAGACTTTACGTTCGTATGTCCTACTGAACTTCATGCATTCCAAGCAGCTTTAGGAGAATTTGACAAAAGAAACACTATTGTTGTAGGTGCATCTTGTGACACTCCAGAAGTACATTTCGCTTGGTTAAACGCTTCTAAAGACAACGGAGGAATTGAAGGTGTTACTTACCCTCTTCTTGCTGATAGCAACAGAAACTTAGCTAATATGCTACGTATTTTAGATTTATCTTCTGAAACTTACAATGAGGAAACAGAATCTTACGTATACGAAGGTGACAATGTAACTTACAGAGCTACTTTCTTAATTGATGAAGAAGGTAAAGTATTCCATGAAAGCGTTAATGATATGCCTGTTGGAAGAAATGTAAACGAATATTTACGTCTAATCGATGCTTATACTCACGTTCAGAAAAACGGAGAAGTATGTCCTGCAAACTGGGAAGAAGGTAAAGATGCTATGAATGCCGACAGAAAAGGAGTTGCAGCATACTTAAGCGCAAACTAAGAAATTATGCTTTTAGAATTAGAAAAAGACAATTTAGCTGAATTAATTGCAGAAAATGAAACTGTTTTAGTACAGTATTCTGCTGGATGGTGTGGTAACTGTCGCATTATGAAACCAAAATTCAAGAAATTCTCTCAAGAAGCAGAAAATGCAACATTTGTAATTGTAGATGCTGAGAAGTTTCCTGAGTCTAGAAAATTGGCTAGCGTAGACAATTTACCAACTTTTGCCGCTTTTAAAAACGGTAAGGTTGAAAACCAAATTCAGACTAATAAGACAGAAATTTTAAAATCTTTTATCGATGAAGCTACCAGTAATTAAACAGCTTTCTAATTTTATTGAAACTAATGATGAAGATTACGTAATTGAGGCAATAGAAACGTTAGAAGCTATTACCGAAGTACCTTCATTAAAAGACGAAGAGCTAGACGTTATAGGAGAATTAATCTCTAATATGTACGGCGCTTTGGAAGTAAATAAAATGATAAAAGAAGAAGGAATAAACCAAAAAGAGGCGGTTAACAAATTTATGAAGAGAGTTTTAGGCTCTATTGATAAATAGCTACAGATCCTCACATGGGAAAGAATTGAGAAAAAGAGCATTAAGGCAGCCTGAAAAGGCTGCCTTTTTGTTTCTACTTATCAGTAATTATTAATATCTTTAAAAAAGTAAATTCAGCCTTTACTATTTATAGTATTAAGATGACTTACGCTCAATTAATAGTAACATCAAAAGGATTATATCACACAAAAAATCGTTTATAAAAAATTATTATGGCAACAGTAACTTTAAAAGGAAATAAAATCAACACTTCTGGAGAATTACCTAAAACAGGAACAAAAGCACCAGAATTCACTTTAGTAAAAACAGACCTTTCTTCTGCTTCATTAGGAGATTACAAAGGTTCTAAAGTAGTTTTAAACATATTCCCTAGTGTAGACACAGGAACGTGCGCGGCAAGTGTTCGTGCATTTAATAAAGAGGTTTCTGATATGGAAAACACTAAAGTTCTATGTATCTCAAGAGATTTACCATTTGCAATGGCTAGATTTTGTGGTGCTGAAGGATTAGACAATGTTATTTCTTTATCAGATTTTAGAAATCAGAAGTTCGGTAAAGATTACGGTTTAGAGTTTACAGATGGACCTTTAGAAGGACTCTTAAGTAGAGTTGTAATTGTATTAGATGAAGAAGGAAATGTAGCATATACAGAACAAATAGCAGAAACTGTAGACGAGCCAAATTACGAAGCTGCACTTAACGCTATTAAAGCTTAATGAGTTTTATAATAAATAGAATACATAGTATTAGATACGCTCTTAAAGGAGCGTATCTTCTTCTTAAAACAGAAGCCAGCATTCAAACGCAATTTTTTATTGCAGTCATTACTACAATCGCTGGATTCTATTACCATATATCTCCTACAGAATGGATATTACAAATCCTAACTATAGCATTGATTCTTAGCTTAGAAGGAGTAAATACTGCTATCGAAAAAATTGCGGACTTTGTCCACCCAGAACATCACAAAAAAATAGGCTTCATTAAAGATATAGCAGCTGGAGCTGTATGCATTGCTGCCATTGCAGCAGTAATAATAGGTTGCATTATCTACATTCCTAAAATATTTTAAAAATATAAATAGAAAATGTACGTTTGTAATTAGTATTTTTGCGATTAAACTTAATGTAGCCGATGGCCAAAAAAACGACGAAAACAAGTAAGACTGCTTCTTCAAAAAAGAAAATATCTTTTAAGGTATCTAATCAACAAAAAATCATTTTTGGGAGTTTGTTAATGCTACTTAGTGTTGCTTGTGTTATTGCTTTTATCTCGTACTTTTCTACTTGGCAAGAAGACCAAAGCTTACTAAAAGAATTTGGTGACCGACAAGCTGAAGCTAAAAATTGGCTTAATAAATTTGGTGCATCCGTAAGTCACTTTTTTATTTACAAAGGCTTTGGAATTGCTGCATTTATTTTCCCTATTCTTTTATTCCAGATTGGACTTTATATGTTTTTAAACTACAGTCTTAAAAAACTGATTAATAGAGTTTTTTGGGGAGTTATTGTAAGTGTTTGGTTAGCTATATTTTTCGGGTTTTTCTCAGAAAGCGCTCCACTACTTGGGGGAGTTATAGGTTTTGAAATGAATGATTTTCTACGCGCCTATATTGGAGTAATCGGAGTTGTTTTAGTGTTGTTTTTTATATTTATTACCTATGCAGTTATAAGACTTGGTGTTACTCCTCAAAAAATAAAAGCATTATTCTACACAACACAGGAAGAGTTTAAAGCTGCTTTTAAATCTAATAAAGTAAAAGCAGAGCATAGCGAAGAATCTACTAACCAGAATACAGATACTGAAGAATCTTTAGAAAAAGAAATAGAGAAAGTAAATACTCTTAACACTAATTCTGAAAGTCAAATTACTGATGAAACATCTGATGTAGATATCGAAAACTCTTTTGAAGTGAAAATAGCCGATGAAGAAGAGGATGATGAAGAACTAGCTGCTCCAACACTAAAAACACAAGAGACTACTCCTACACAAGAAAAAGAAGAACTGAAAATAGAAGTAGAAACTGTTGAAGAGGAGAAAGAAGAAATCGACAACCTTTCAGATAAACTAGTCAAAGATTTTGGGGAATTTGATCCAAAACTAGCATTAAGCAATTATAAATTTCCAACGCTAGAGCTTTTAAATGAATATGGTTCTGGAAGCATAACCATCAATCAAGAAGAGCTAGAGGAAAACAAGAATAAAATTGTAGATACTCTTAAAAACTATAAAATTGAGATCTCTCAAATAAAGGCAACTATTGGCCCTACGGTAACATTGTACGAAATAGTTCCTGCTGCGGGAGTGAGAATTTCAAAAATTAAAAATTTAGAAGATGATATTGCGCTTTCTTTAGCGGCATTAGGAATTCGAATCATCGCTCCGATCCCTGGGAAAGGAACAATTGGTATTGAGGTTCCAAACAAAAATTCTACTATTGTTTCTATGCGCTCGGTAATTGCTTCTAAGAAATTCCAAGCTGCCGAAATGGAATTACCAATTGCTTTTGGTAAAACTATTAGCAATGAAACTTTTGTTGTCGATCTTGCCAAAATGCCTCACTTATTAATGGCGGGAGCAACAGGGCAAGGTAAATCGGTTGGATTAAATGCAATTTTAACTTCTCTACTTTATAAAAAGCATCCTGCAGAAGTAAAATTTGTATTAGTCGATCCTAAAAAAGTAGAGCTTACGCTATTTAATAAAATCGAACGTCACTTTTTGGCTAAACTTCCGGACAGCGAAGAAGCTATTATAACTGACAACACTAAAGTAATCAATACTTTAAATTCACTTTGTATAGAGATGGATAATCGCTATGAGATGTTGAAAAACGCCATGGTGAGAAACATTAAAGAATACAACACTAAGTTTAAAGCTAGAAAACTAAATCCAAACGACGGACACCAATTTCTACCGTATATTGTATTGGTTATTGATGAGTTTGCCGATTTAATTATGACTGCTGGAAAAGAAGTAGAAACACCAATTGCCCGTCTAGCACAATTAGCGCGTGCGATCGGAATTCACTTGATTGTAGCTACACAACGTCCTTCTGTAAACGTTATAACAGGTATTATTAAGGCGAATTTCCCAGCTAGGGTTGCCTTTAGAGTAACTTCTAAAATTGACTCAAGAACAATTTTAGATTCTCCTGGAGCGGATCAATTAATTGGTCGTGGAGACATGCTTTATACGCAAGGAAACGATCTTACAAGGCTACAATGTGCTTTTGTGGACACTCCAGAAGTAGATAAAATTACAGACTTTATTGGTGGACAACGAGCTTATCCTGACGCTCATTTACTGCCAGAATATGTAGGAGAAGAGTCTGGCACAGGACTTGATGTAGATATCTCCGATCGTGATGCGCTCTTTAGAGAAGCAGCAGAAGTTATTGTTATTGCACAACAGGGATCTGCTTCCCTTTTACAACGAAAATTAAAGCTTGGTTATAACAGAGCTGGAAGAATTGTAGATCAGTTAGAAGCAGCAGGAATTGTTGGTCCTTTTGAAGGTAGTAAAGCAAGACAAGTACTTGTATCGGATATGGCAGCATTAGATCAATTATTAAGCAACGAGTAAAAGCTCAGAAAACATAATTTAAAACACAAAATGAAAAAAATATTTTTATTAATATCAGTAGTTCTTATTTCTATAGGTGCAAACGCTCAAAGCAATGCAAAAGCCAAAACATTATTAGACGAAGTTTATAATAAAGTAAAAAGCTACGATAATATTTTTATTGAATTTAAGTATGCTTTAGATAACACTTCGGAGAGTATTCACCAAGAAACAAAAGGTGATGTAACCATTAAAGGTGATAAATATGTTTTCAACTATTTAGGAGCTACAAAAATATTTGACGGAAGTAATACATACACAATAATTCCTGAAAATGAAGAAGTAGTAATCGAAGCGAATGAAGGTGATACAGAAGGAACAATTACACCTTCTAAAATGCTTACTTTTTATAAAAAAGGGTATAATTATAAGTGGGATATTCTTCAGAATGTAAAAGGGAGAAATATCCAATATGTTGAGTTAACACCAATAGATAGTAATTCAGAAATCAAGCAGATTTTGCTAGGTATTGATGCGCAAACAAAACATATTTATAATTTAATTGAAGTTGGTAACAACGGAACAAAGACTACTATTACAGTTAATTCTTTTAGAACAGACGAGCCACTTTCAAAATCATTATTTACCTTCGACAAAAGGAAATATGAAAATTTAGGATACTACATCATAACAAACTAGTAATTTGAAGATTTTAGACAGATATATTCTATCGAGATTTTTATATAATTTCATCAGTTCGTTTGTTATACTGATGCTTATATTTATTTTTCAAGCAATTTGGTTTTTTATTGACGAATTTGCTGGGAAAGATATCGATTTAGCTATTGTAGGAAAATTTTTATTCTACTACTCCCCTAACCTTGTACCAAATGTACTCCCACTTACTGTGTTATTAGCCTCGATAATGACTTTCGGTTCTTTGGCAGAAAACTATGAGTTTGCTGCAATGAAAGCCTCCGGAATCTCATTGTATCGTGCTATGCGAGGATTAATAGTCTTTATATTCTTTTTGAGTATTGGGACTTTCTTTTTTGCAAATGATATTATTCCTGCTGCGGAATACAAGTCTTATAACCTAAGAAGGAATATTGCTCAAATGAAGCCTGCAATGGCAATTTCAGAAGGAGCTTTTAGTACCGTAGGAGAAGATTTTAGCATTAAGGTTGATGAAAAACACGGAGACAATGACAATCTTCTGGATAACGTTATTATTCATCAATTATCAGATGGAAACATAAATAATAAAGTTATTAAATCTGTTGATGGGGAGCTTGTAAGCAGTGAAAACTCAAATATCCTTCAGCTAATATTAAAAAATGGGAATTACTACGAAGACTTAAAAGCAGAAAGTCGAGATAAAAGAGATAATTACCCACATGCAAAAGCAAGTTTTGATCGCTATACCATATTTATGGATCTATCGGAATTAAATAATGTAGATCTTGAAGAAGAAAAGGTTAAGAACACTTTCAAAATGCTTAATGTTACGGAGCTAGATTACGCTATAGATTCCATTAAAAAGGACAATAAAAAAATCTATACCAATTTTGGAGAAAATGTCTACAAGAGAACAGGAGCAGCGAATCTTAAAATAACTCCTACTAAGGCTAAAAAGCCAGATAGTAATAAAGATAAAGTTGTTATTTCTGCTGAAGAAAAAGAAAAGCTTCATGCGTTAATAACAGAGAATAGTGATAGTATTATCACCATTTTTGAAGATTACAGACAGAACCAATTAGTAGATATGGCGCTGAATACTGTAAAGAATACCACATCTACTTTAGAAGGTAAGAAATGGGATTTAAACAGGAGATTAAAACTTTACAATCACCATATTCTTTCTTTACACCAAAAATATGCATTAGCTTTTGCTTGTTTTATCCTCTTTTTCGTAGGAGCGCCATTGGGCGCTATTATTAGAAAAGGTGGATTAGGACTTCCTATGGTACTTGCAATTGGATTATTCCTAACCTATCACTTTATAGGGATTTTTGCTAAGAACTATGCTGAAGATGGAAGTATTCCTCCTGTAATTGGCGCATGGGTTGCAACTGGAATTATGCTTCCGTTAGGAATCTTCTTAACAAGGCGAGCTACTGCCGATAAGGCTTTATTTGAAACAAACTTTTCTTTTAAAAACGTTGGAAAGCTATTCAGTTTTCTAAAGAAAAAGAAGTCAAAAGTTGAAGAAAAAGGAGCCAAAAGTATCTAATTAAGTATCTTTGATAAAAATTTGTAATGAACACAAATACACTAATGTCAGCAACAGATATTAAACTAAATAGCATTGAAGAAGCAATAGCCGATATCCGAGCAGGAAAGGTAATAATTGTTGTCGATGATGAAAATAGAGAAAATGAAGGAGATTTTGTTGCAGCTGCAGATAAGGTAACTCCAGAGATGATTAATTTTATGGCTACTCATGGTCGTGGATTAATATGTGCACCCCTAACAGAAAAAAGGTGTAAAGAGTTAGACTTACATCCAATGGTTGGAAATAATACCGATCCAATGGAAACTGCATTTACTGTATCAGTAGATTTACGTGGGCATGGTGTTACAACTGGTATTTCTGCTGGAGATAGAGCTAAAACAGTAAAAGCATTTATAGATAAGAACACTAAATCTTTCGATCTAGCTAGACCAGGACACATATTTCCTTTAGTAGCGAAAGAAGGTGGTGTTTTAAGAAGAACAGGACACACAGAAGCTGCTATAGATTTCGCTAGACTTGCAGGCTTAGAACCCGCTGGTGTTATTGTAGAAATAATGAATGAAGACGGGAGCATGGCTCGATTACCAGAGTTGTGCGAAGTTGCTAAATCTCATGATTTAAAGATTGTTACAATAGAAGATCTTATTGCATATAGAATGCAACACGATAGCCTGATAGAAAAAGGAGAAGATTTTGATATCCAAACAAGATATGGGAAGTTTAGACTTCGTGCTTATAAACAAACTACAAACGATCAGATTCATATAGCCCTCACTAAAGGTACTTGGACTGTAGACGAACCGGTATTAACACGTATAAATTCTACTTTGGTAAATAACGATATCTTAGGAACTCTTACCAGTGATGCTGATAAGAAGCTTGATGATATGTTTAAATTGCTAAATAAAGAAGATAAAGGTGCGATTGTATTTATAAATCAAGAGAGTCATTCTTTAAATCTACTTGGACGCTTATCAGAATTGAAAAAACTACAAGAAGAAGGCGAAATGAGAGCTCCTAAAATAAATATGGACGCCAAAGATTTTGGAATTGGAGCGCAAATACTTCACGATTTAGACATTTCTAAAATAAAATTAATGTCTAATTCTTCGCAAACTAAAAGAGTAGGTATTATTGGTTACGGACTTGAAATTGTTGAATATGTAAATTATTAAGTCTATATTTCGTTGTAAAGCGAATTAATTCTTAATGGCAGATTTAAACATATCACAAACTGTAAATTATAAACTCATATTAATTGGGATTCTATTTTTTATAGGTTTCGTGCTTTTTGTCGATTTAGACCCTGAGCGTCCTGAACTTACATATACTGCTGCCATTGGAATCCTTGTAGCTTTTTGGTGGATTACCGAAGCAATTCCCATTGGTGCCACCTCTTTATTACCGCTTATTTTATTCCCAATTTTTGGAGTCGTAGATGGTAAAATCATCTCCGAAAGTTATATTAACTATATCATCTTCCTATATATTGGAGGTTTTATAATGGCGCTCACTATTGAAAAATGGAATCTACATCGTAGAATAGCCTTAAAAGTACTGTCGTTACTTGGCGGTAGTCCATTTATGGTGTTGTTAGGATTCATGTTTGCTTCCGCATTTTTATCAATGTGGATGAGTAATACTGCAACAGCTATGATGATGCTTCCTATTGTATTCTCAGTAATTTCAGCTTTAAATACTATATATTCAGAAAAAAACCTAGGAAACTATAGTGCAGGTCTCCTACTGGGAGTTGCCTATGGTTGTTCCATTGGAGGGATTGCAACTTTGGTAGGAACCCCTCCTAACCTATCGTTTATAAGGATTTATGAGATTATGTTTCCAGAGAATCAATCCATAAGCTTTGGTAATTGGTTTGTATTTGCTTTGCCAATTAGCATCATTATTTTCTTAGTCACACTTTGGTATTTATATCTATTATATAAACCAAAACAGGCACTTAAAAAGCTTCCTAAGAGCTATTACTTAGAAGAATATGCGAAATTAGGAAAGCCAACTACAGAAGAGAAACGTGTGTTCTCACTTTTTCTGATTCTGATATTTCTATGGATTTTTAGAGAAGATTTATCTATTGGGAGTTTTGTTTTACCAGGCTGGAGTAACCTTTTTAACAATCCGAAATATATAAACGATGGCACTGTAGCTATTTTTATGGCTGTACTATTATTCATGATACCATCTTCAGATAAAAATAAAGCATTAGCAGATTGGGAACTCACTAAAAAAATCCCTTGGCATATAGTCTTACTTTTTGGAGGAGGTTTTGCTCTTGCTACGGGGTTTGTAGAAAGTGGTTTATCTAACTATTTGGGCGAAGTAATTATAAATACAGTAAATACTACACCAAATGGATTCATGATTTTACTTACAGCTATGATGAGTGTACTTACAGAATTTACTAGCAATGCAGCGACCACAGAAATGTTACTACCAATTGTGGGAGGACTAGCATCAGAATTAAAAATAAATCCGCTTTTACTTATGATTCCTGTTACACTAGCAGGCTCCATGGCTTTTATGTTTCCTATAGCCACTCCTCCAAATGCAATTATTTATGGTGCAGGAAAACTTACTATAAAACAAATGGCAACCACGGGTTTTATTTTAAACCTGATTGCCATTGGTGTTATTTGTATAATGACCCTTTTTTGGGGAAACTTAATTTTTAACTTCTAGGAGCACGTCACTAAGAACTTCTTTTAATTTTTCTGCTCTTAACTTAACCTCTTCTTCCGTCCAACTTAATTTTATAAGCATTGAGATATTTCTCCCTAACCATTTATCAGATTGAGAGAAATCTAACTTATCAAAATCTTGTAAACCATTAATTACTTCCGCAGGAAACTTTCCAAGACTTTTTAATTCTTTTAAATGATCCCATTTTTTAATATAGTGCCAGTTATTATCAAACCAATAGAAACAACCATCTACGCCATTCTCCACAAGTAGTTTTTGTGTAGATCTAGCAATCTCCTCTTCAGGTAAAAAGAAACTTAAAAAAGAATAATTCTCTTCTCCACCCTCAGGAACAGTTCTAATAGTTACTCCAGGAAGATCTTCAATAGCATTTCTTAAAACTGTATAGTTTTTCTTCTGAAGGGCAATAAACTCATCCAAACGTGCTATTTGAGCTAATCCAACAGCAGCATTCAATTCAGAAATTCTAAAATTATAACCTAAAAAAGGATGTGTTTCAGCTCCTCTATCTTTACCAACATGATCGTGACCGTGATCAGAATAATTATCTGCATGCACAGCATAAGTGTCATTATTTGTAATAATAGCACCACCCTCTCCACAGGTAATCGTTTTTACATAATCAAAAGAAAAGCAACCTAAGTCTCCGTAACTTCCTAGTGGTTTCCCTTCATAAATCCCACCAATTGCCTGACAAGCATCTTCTAAAAGCAATAGTTTATGTTGCTCACAAATCTCTTTCAACGCTTTTAAGTTAGCCATAGAGCCACACATATGCACAGGCATAATAACTTTCGTTTTCGAGGTAATTGCCGCTTTAACTTTTTCAGGATCTAAAGTAAGTGTATCATCGATATCTACTAAAATAGGAACCGCACCAAGAGCCATAATAGACTCAAAACTCGCAACAAATGTGAAAGTAGGCATGATAACCTCGTCTCCAGCACCAATACCAGCACTCGCCAAGGCTATTGTAAGCGCAGAAGTACCGCTACTTACTAGCTGAGTGTGCTTCACTTCCATTCTTTCAGAAAGAGCTTTTTCAAGCTCTACAGCTTTCCAATGTCCATTTCTCATTCCATCAAAACCATAACGCATCAAAACGCCACTTTCTAGCACATCGTTAACTTGTTTTCTTTCTTGATCTCCAAATAATTCAAATCCAGGCATACTATTATATTTATCATTGCTTATGCACAAAGTTAGCTAAAAGCGTATTTAAAAAAAATCTTTCAACATCTAAACTTTACGCATCAATTTCTTCTTACAGAGTCACTCTAATTAACTCACAAAACGACGTAAGTAATTATAAAATTTATTCAAACTCTATCACACTATCCTGTAGCGGCTTACGAACTTTTTTAAGCTCGGCAAACATATCGTCATCGGCACGATAACCAATTGGCAATACTAAAACAGACTTTAACCCCTTTGCATCAAGCTTTAAAATCTTATCATAATCCTCAGGTAAAAAACCTTCCATAGGGCAAGCATCAATCTCTTCGAGAGCGCAAACAGTTAGTAAATTTCCCATAGCTAAATACACCTGATTCTTTGCCCAATGTTTAATCTCTTCGGTAGTTTTTCTGTTGAAATCTTCAATTAAGAAGTTCTGAAAAGGAGCTAGGATTTCATCAGGAGTATTTCGAATATTCTTCACCCGTTCGAAATACTTCTTAATATATGCATCATCAATCTCATTTTCAATACAGAAAATCAATAAATGGGAAGCATCCTCCACTTGCGCCTGATTCCATGAACTTGCTTTTAAAGTCTTCTGAAGCTCTTTATTGGATACTATAATTAATTTTACAGGTTGTAGTCCATATGAAGTGGCTGTTAAATTAAAAGCCTTTTTTAATACAGAAACCTTTTCTTTAGAAAGTATTTTTTTGGGGTCAAACTTTTTTACTGCATAACGCCATTCTAGTGCATTAATGATACTCATTCAAATTGGTTTTGAGCAAAAGTAAGAGATAATATTATAATTATAGCAAGAATTCAGAAAGTCAGAAAAAAAATTAAAAATTATCTATCTGATAATCAAGGTTAAAAAAAATAATTTAAAAAAAGTTCGTTTAAGGCTTTTTGTATTTAAAAAAGGTTTCTATATTTGCAACCGCTAAGGAGAAATGGCAGAGTGGTCGAATGCGGCAGTCTTGAAAACTGTTGAGGGTCACACCTCCGGGGGTTCGAATCCCTCTTTCTCCGCTGAGAGTGGAAAAAGCTCCAACAAAATCCCGTAAACGTCAATGTTTACGGGATTTTTCATTTTATACGATTTCATTTGATTTCAATTAATATCATTAAAAAGGGGACTAAATCGGTGTCAGTAAAATCTCTAAATTAAGTGACACCGAATTACGCTAAATCCCTTTAATTTAGTGCGTTTTGATGTTTTTTGCATTTTGTAATTAAGGAGTCATTTTGTAACTTTTCTTCAAAATTCGGTGTCACTTATGATCAATTCTCTATCACTACTGTACTACATAAAAAAATCAAAAGCAGATCAAAATAAGAAATGTAATATCTATATGCGCATAACCATTGACGGTAAAAGGGCAGAATTTAGTATCAATAGGAAAGTTGAAGCAAATCGTTGGATAGCCAAATCGGGAGTGGCTAAAGGCTCAAGTCCGGAAATTAATGAATTGAATAGCTATTTAGTAAAAGTTAAAACTGCCCTGCTTAATAAGCACCAAGAATTTATAGTTAATGAAAAAGCGCTTACTGCAATTTCTTTAAGAGATGCCTATCTTGGGAAAAGTAGAAACAATAAAATGCTATTAAAAATCTTTCAAGAGCATAATGATAAAGTTAATAGCCTTATTGGAAAAGATTTCTCTGCCGGTACAGCAGAACGTTATAGAACCGCAAAGAAACATATTGAAAACTTCATTAAGCATGAGTATAAACTTAACGATATTCCTGTTACTGATGTTGACTACCGATTCATAAGCGGATTTGAATACTATCTTAAAACCGTCCGTAAGTGTAGCCATAACACAGCAATTAAATACATCACAAACTTTAAAAAGATTATCCGTATTGCTTTAGCTAATGATTGGATCAAAAAAGATCCTTTTTTAAACTGGAAGGTTCGATTGAAAAACGTAGAACGTGAATTTCTAACAAAGCAAGAAATAGAATTGCTACTAAAAAAGAATCTTAGAACGCCAAGACTAGAACATGTTCGAGATATTTTTATATTCTGTTGCTTTACTGGTTTAGCCTATGCTGATGTAGAGAAGTTAAATGAAAATGATATCACCATAGGTATTGATGGTGAAAAATGGATCAAAACTAAAAGAAAAAAGACCAATTCAAAAAGCAATATTCCAATTTTACCTATTGCTGCTATGATTTTAGATAAGTATTCTGACTATATAGATAATAAGGGACACAATAAGTTACTACCAGTATTAACCAATCAAAAAATGAATGCCTATTTAAAAGAAATAGCCGATTTATGTGGTATTAATAAAAATTTCACGACCCATATGGCTCGTCATACATTTGCAACGACTGTAACGCTATCAAATGGTGTTCCGATCGAATCTGTAAGTAAAATGCTGGGACATAGTTCATTAAAAACTACGCAACATTATGCTAAAATTTTAGATAGCAAAATAAGTAATGATATGGCTATCTTAAGCAAAAGGCTTAATCTTTAACACTCATATGAATTAAGGCAAAATATTCCTATCTTAAAAATAAAAAATAGCTATTTTTTTAGAATGGATAAACCATTATTTTAGAAGATAAGTCGATTTAATTTTAATATTGAGTCACTGAGTATTGTTCTTTTAAATTGGTCATAGTTTCGGAATCTTAGCTTCAAGTTTCAACTTTCTACCCCCATTCAATTCCTGTAATTCTACCATTAGTTTTTCCTTATCACCTAGTGCATATTTAGGCAATACATAGACAAATCGAAGCGATTGACCATTCCATATTTTAATAGGTGGATTACAAATGTAGATGGGTTTCATTTTGAGTCTTTGGTAAGATGCTTTTCGTTTTTTGTCACCACTGGCTCTATATATATTTAAAAAGTCAGTTTCAAAGGTAATATTTGAGGTATTACCTATTTCCAAGACCAAGTACATTTCAGATTTGTGATAAATTAAATTCTGAAGCTGTAGTTTAATTCCACTCTTTTGTTCTCCATTTATTTTACGAGGTTCTATCTTTAGTAAATATTTACTAAATGTTTTAAAGTATTGCTCACTTCTATCTGTACTGTCCAACTCTTTCTGCTTTGGCTTTGGTTCCTCTGAAAATGGAATTTCGCTACCAATGCTTTCTCTTCTTGATACAAAGTGATTTAGTTTTGATAGTTCATTAGTGTACTTCAAAATATAGGAATATACCATTCCATCGTCAGTAACAACTAGCAAATTACTTTCTTCCCCAGGTTGTGCTTGTAACAATCCAAAATATTGCTTTTCTTCTCGATTGTAGCTAAATACAAAATGAGAAGCTCCTGTAATTCCTTGACGAATGGTCTCGGGGAAAAACAAGGAAACATTCTTTTTATCATTGGCATATAATGTATCCAAAACAGCTTGTGCTTGTATAGGACTCGATAATATTATAGTTAAAAGTATAAGTATTGTTTTCATTGTTTAAGTTTTAATACCAATTGATAGTTATCTATTACTGTCGCCTTTATTTGTCGGTTACTTCTTCTAAAAAGCTGTTTAATACCGCTTATTTGCGGCACTCCGGGCACACTTATATCATTGACCACATCTCCAATTACTTGATTTCGAAGCGCTTCCTGAAAACTGTTCTCTATATAAATCCCGTTGCTTCCATCGTCCAGATCATAGGCTTCAAATTGAACAGGAACTCCTTTAATCTGTTCAATGTTTAGGAGCGTTCTATTTGATTTAAAACTCACGAAACCATATATCAAAGTATTCCTATTAAGTTTCACCCCATCTATAGTGGCTGATTTAGAAAGTCGCATACGCAATCTAAAATTTTGTTTTACGCGCTGAGTGCCATCTACGTGCACCATCAATTCTTGATCTGTATTTCGGGTAATCTGTTCTAAATTTTTTTTGGGGTTTGAGGCAAAAAATAATTGATGTTCCAACGCTAATTCTCTTGCACTCCTTTCCATGGCTTTTGCGTAAGTTTTGGAAACGCCCGTATTAGATGTATCAATAGTTTGAGGTATGGGTGCTTTAGACTGCTTTTTTAAATAATTTCCTTCTAAATTCTTCAAGGATGCTATGTTTTGGTATCGCCTTTGTCCCAGAAAATAGACACTATCTATCAGTCTTTTTTTTCGGATACTATCCCTATTTGTATTATAATACCCTAAGGAGTCCAAAAGCCTTTCGTCATATAGGCTTGGAGCATTGATGTCTCGTTCTTCTTTTAGTGCTTCAATGGCCTCCATTTTATTTTCATATGGTTGCTGCGTTTCTCCAAGTTTAGGGACAGGTACTTGGTTGTTTTCTATAATAGCATCATCATCCTTTCCAAAGGTGATGATAGCATAAAAAACAATAAACAAGACAACACTCAGCAGGATCAATACCATTACAATTTTACTTTTCTGAATTTTCATAATCTTCAAGTTTTCTAAGTGTATTTTCAAGATAATCTGTAATCAATAGTCCATGAGGATTATGCGGAAAATTGCGATCCACATGAATTAGGCTTCCACTAGTAATAAGCTCATACGTATCGGTCATTGTTCCCCTATTAATTTGAAAGTTGGTTACCGACTTAAAATGATATGGCTCCTTATCTAGTGTAATTTGGGAACGAATGCTGATAACCTTCTGAACCAAGGAATACTGCAAGAGTCTATTATAAACCCCTTCCGCCTGTTTTTGACGATATAAATCCACAAGAGAATTGTTTCCAAGCCATAATGATTTTTCTATGTTCTTTTTGTAATTAGTTGCATCAAGGTCATAAAAATAGTGGTGAAAGCTTTCTAAATGTGCTAAGGCCTCCACTTCCAAGTTTTCCCTTTGACGAACTATTTCTAAGGGAATGACATCACCCTTAGCACTTATTACAAAAGCATTGTTTAGGGATTCCATATGAATTTTAAAAGTCACCAGTACAGCAACCATACAAACCAAGGCGGAACAACATACTGTTACCAAAACGATAAAACGATTGGTACGGAGTACTTCAAAGATATTTTTATAGGGTATTTTCATACTATTTTAATTTTACATATTAAGAACCTCCCGTAAAAAGACGCAGGACGAACGTGCTAGCTTTTCGATACAATTTAAATTTGAGTAAAACAATAAATCCAATCGAAGAACATTCAATAACTGGAGCAAAAAACTCACTACCCCAATTGGCTCCAAATAAATCCACCCAAAAATGGGTGTTGATTACTAAATAAAGATTGTTGACAAAAACATTGACCAGAAAAAAAGCGGGAACCAACATATACACGCCAGCATATAATTTAAAAAACGAATAGGCCAGGGACCGAAACTTTTCAAACACAGCCAGACTTATAACCAACGGAAAAAAGGCTTGCATAATTCCTAGTAAAAAGTAACGCTCTGCCAAGAATATTGGATAAATAAACAAATCCAATAACCAAAGAATAACGCCCGTCATAAAGGCGATCATTTTAAGACCGTAAAGCGGAGTCACAAGTGCTTCGTATAATATTGCCATGGCCTTTTTAGCGGCTTCTAGGGAACCCACATCCTGTTCTAAATCTACATCTTGCAATTGTAATGGAAGGAGTGCTGGAGCCGTATCACGGTATTGATTTTCAATACTTACCAAAATACTATCAAACACGCTCAGTACTTGCGTGGAGAATATAACCAATAGTACTATTGCAAAATTTTTAGCCAATTCCGTAGGTGTTAAACCCCAAGTATGTCCATCGATTGCAGCAATGCCTTCGTTATACTTTTTTAGAATATTGATCAAAAAGAATAATACAGCCAAAGATTTCATCCCAACAATAGTATACTGTGAGAAATCACTACCTTTAATCGTCTGAAAGACTGTATCTATATATTCCAATCCAATTCCCAAAAACATAGTTTATTAGTATTCGCTTGCTCTGTTATTAATTTTCTCTTGCATCTTTCTAAAGGAGATAATCTCCTTGTAACGTCTTGTTTTATTTTCCACTTCAGCAACCATTTCGTTAGATTGGTTTTCATGGCTTTCTAATACGGAAGCGCGATCTGCATCGGTCATCTTCAAATAATCGCTGGTTAAAATCTTGTTGACATAATTCACACTTTCTGAGGAACGATTTAGGATCGTATTAAAAGAGTTTGTAATTTGATTTATCTCTTCAGGCTTGATGTATGGAGAATTTAATATCTCTTGTAAATCTCCCTGTACCATTGTAAAGAGTTGGTGATTGTTTTGTATTAGCTTACCAACAGCGTCCAATTGTTGAATTACATTGCTTACCTGTTCAATACGGTCTTTCTGCTTTTTTAAAAAATCAACTGTCTTTAAGAGGTTCGAGGTCTGTTTTGCCGATTCAATGAGCTGCTTTGCCAGACTGATAAAGTTGGTATTGTCATAGACGGGCATCCCTTGAGCCAACAAATGACCAGATGATGAAAAGGAGAAAACCAATAAAATTATTAAGATTCTCCTCTTCTTTTTTAAACAATATCTCATGGTTGTTTGGTTTTAAGTTGTGTAAATTTTTTTATCGCTTGCTCCATATCACAAGTTTCCTCATAAATCCGCATGATGCGTTCGTTTTCGGCTCCATCTGTCAGGTAAGCGGCATAGACCTCTGGGGGAACTTCTAGGCGAAAGATGTTACTTTCTTTTCCTATTTTGATGAACATCTCTGTATACTTTTGGGTACCGGTTAAGTTGTTTCGGATGGAACGAAGTTGATTTAAATCATGAGAAGAAAGGTTCAACCTTTTTCTAAGTTCGTCATATCCCTTTTCATTTCGAAGACTATAAATGACCTGAGTGTTCTCCAAAATACTAGCAGATGTAGCATTGTTTGGTAACTGATTAATCGATTGTAAAATAATTCCAATAGCTCCGTTTTGTTTACGAATCGCTTGATAATAGAATTCCACACTTTCTAAAACATTCTCGAACTTTAACTGTTTCGCAAACTCATCAAATAAAATGATTCCTTTTTCAGATCGGTTACGCCAAATGGTACGTTGAATGGCAGACTTGATAAGTTTTAGCATCACAGATAAAATTTCCTTATTGTCTCGAACCTCATCCAGTTCAAAAACAATCATACGCTTATCTTCTATCTTATAGGTTTGATCTTCACCTACATTAAATAAAAAGCTGTAGAGTCCATCATCTACATATTCGGAGATAATATGTAAAAAGTTATAGGTGCTAAAGTCCGTTTCTTGAATCCCCAAGTCCTGCATCAAATTTTCCTGGTGCTCAACAATGAAATGATAAAGGGATGTGAGTGAATGTGCTTTTCGGACTTTGCTGTAATAGTGTAACAACACTTTTTTCATGGCCACTTCCCTACCCTTTGAAACTAATTTACCCTCAGCCAAAAGCTCCAATAAGAAAATGGAGAGGTCTTCCAATCGTTCTGGGGTCAGATCAGCTTCCTTATCAATATAGAAAGGATTGATCCCAAGGTTTTTTCCTTGCTTGTAACGTAATATTACATGGTCATTAGGATAGAGTTTGGCAAATTTAGCATAGGAACCTCCGAGGTCAATAATAACTAGGCGTACCTTTTCTTCAAAATATTGTCTAAGAATATTATTTGCCAAAAATGACTTTCCTTCCCCGGTAGGTGCAAAAATGGCAAAGTTTTGTGCTTTGATACGTTTTTTTGGTTCATCCCAAACGTCTTTGAGTATGGGAATGTTATGTTGTCGATCATTGAATATGATACCTGTGGAATCTGAGCGATAATTGGTGTTATTGATCCACAAGCATAATGCATGTTTAAGGTCAGTGACATAAAGATCTTCGCTAGAAAAATGAGAAGAAAAGCCAGGGTAAGAATTCAAAAAATAATGCTTGCGCATTTCACCAATAGGTAAGTAAGGAAAAATATCCAATTCCTTAAATTCAGCCTTCAATTTGGAAGTTATATTGTCTAGATTTTCTTTCTTATCATCCCAATACACTACATTAAGATGCCCTCGTACAATACGGGAACTATCATCCTCATTAATTTGCGTAACTATTTGACGGATTTTTTTTAATACAACCTTATTTTGTGTTCCAAAATTGGAGCTTTTAGAGAGTTCTTCTATTTTCTTTTCCAGAAGCTTTCGCCACTTATGTTTATCATCGAGATATAAAATGTGATTAACAATATGATTCTCGCTAAGATCGAGCCCTAATCCATCTATAAATCCCTTATGGAAGGTAAAATCATCTGATGTTAATTTCTCATTGATTTTACTGGTTTGAATATCCTCTCCAAAACACAATTCACTATTGACAGCCAACACTTCAAAATGGGTTTCACCAATGGTAATCCCTTTATTATTTAAGCTTATATCGGCATCTACCCCTTGGTTAAACCCATTAAAATAGCAATGGGTATATTTTAAAATAGCTTCTTTAGCAATGGGTGAAATAGAAACTTTACGACCATTATTGAGAAAGGAGATGGCATCTTCAACTAGTTTTATAAATTCTTTAACCTGAGTGTCCGACTTTTTATAAATCCCACGCTCAACTTTTTTAAATGGATTTACGTACCTAGCAGCTTTTAGTGTTTTATCTAAAGGTAGCACAAAGAACAAATAGCTCTTATGTTCCATAAAGTCTCTATTTTTAAAATAGTCATGGGTTGCTTTTTGCAAAAATGTTTTGTTTGGAATCGTATTGGCGGTATACTTACATTTTTCATAAACATCTTGTTTATGAATAACCGTTCCAGAAGGCAGGGATTTAAACGCTTGAAACCAACTTCCATGCAGCTGCTGAAAATCATTTTCAGAAAGAGAGTATACCTCAGGAAGTACAACCTCATAACAAAGCATCACATTGCCGTTAGCCAAAAAAACGACATGATCTTCAATGTGTAAAATAGGATGATATTCTGAAAAATTAATGGTCTTCATAATTCAATCGGGTATGCTTTTTATTACTGATATATCTAGGAAGTACTCCTTGAAAAGGAAACAAACCAGTCCTTTTTGATAGTTTGGATAGGAGCATAAATAGCATAAGATTCCAAAGAAGTACTATTATAATTGCTACAAGACTGAAAGAAAAAATAATAACCAAAAGTGAGGCAACCACCGATATCATTTGTAGTGCAAAAAAGGATAGCGGTAGTCCAAGTATCATGGCTTGTTTACGGATGTTTTTATACGGAGTATACTTTTTCATTACACTACAATTCCGATTAAATAGGTAAAGATTCCAACTACTGCTCCGGCGATAAGTACAAAAACCAGAACACGAGTAATTCCTTTTTTTAAGTCTGCATTTTCACCAAAGAAGTGACCAGCATTAAATAGAAATCCGACTAAAAAGATGACTCCGAGTATTATAGGAAATATAACTCTTATGGTATTGGAGATATCATTAACAGAATCTTCGATACCTCCAATTTGTGCAAAAAGAGTTGTTGAGATCAATAACAAAAACGGTGTGAAATAAGTTGCTTTTTTCATATCAAAAAAGGATTTAAAATTGGGTTAATTTTGATATGAAAAAATTACTACATAAAGGAACTCAATATATTTATTGTCAAATATTTGCGAATAAAATAAAGTTTGAAATTAATTGTAATCAGTTGATGTTTTTTACACCCAAACAAAAAGAAAAATAGCGACTTCTATGTTAATAACTCATAACATCGTTTGAACATAATCACTGAAAACTTCAGATTATGGGTTTGCAGTTAATATTTCTGTGCACTTTTTAATGATCTGAATTCCACTAAAAGCACGCCTAAAACTTATAGGAGACTTTGCACTAAACTATGTGAGAATGGAGGGGATATCTGATTAATAAACAAGAGCAATCTTAATAGGATAACGTGATTAAACAAATCGAGGATCTTGAACAAAGGCTTCTTTCCGCATTTTAATAACCTCAATGCTTAAGTACCCAAATTCACTTACAACATTGCCATAAATCCTATAGATACCTTTTCCTCTAAATTTATATTTCTGAGCAATCTGAGGGAAAAGAACAACGTCAAAAACAACTCCATAAACATCTAAAAAAGTAGCAAAATACATTTCTTTTTTATCACTGGTGCGCGCATATTTTGTTGTCACTAAATATCCATAGATATCAATTTTCCCATTAAGATATAACGGCATATCCTTTACTCCTAAATTACTTTCAGGTTCTTCAAGTAATAATTCAAAAGGACTCGCTATGGTAAAGCCTAATAATTCTAGTTGATCATAAGTTTTTTCCAATGAAGTTGTATGTAATACAGGGATTGAATGATTACTTTGTTGTAATTTAAAAAGGGGATATTGGGTGTCAAACCTTTTTATATGGCCTAAAGTAAAATGAGCCTTCCAAAGGAGTTCATACTTGTCTATACCTGTAAAACGAAAAGCTCCGATTCGAATTAATACACTCAATTGTTCGATACTGATTGTCACACGATCCATAAAGTCTTCAAGACTTAGATACTCCCCATTTATGCTACGTTCTTTAAGGATTCTATGACTACATCGATCTTCAAAATCTTTTAGAAATAAATACCCAAGGTAAATATCTTCACCATAGATAACTGTTTCTATATTACTTTTATTGATACATGGAAGATTGATAGTGGCTCCAAGCATTTTAGCCTCATGTAAATAGATCTCAGGACGATAAAATCCACCACCGTTATTTAATACAGCTACCATGTACTCCAAAGGAAAGTAAGCTCTTAAAAATAAACTTTGATAACTTTCTACGGCATAAGAAGCGGAGTGTCCCTTAGCAAAGGCATAGCCCGCAAAACTCTCAATTTGTTTCCACACTTCGAAGATTACGTCATCTTGATACCCCTTTAATCGACAATTATCAATAAACTTTTGCTCCACTGCTTTAAACTCTTCTCGAGAGCGATATTTTCCACTCATCCCTCTACGCAAAACATCCGCTTCCCCTAAAGATAAACCAGCAAAGTGATGAGCTACTTTAATTACATCTTCTTGATACACCATTACACCATAGGTCTCAGGCATAATTGATAATAAAACAGGATGTGCTTGTTTTATTCTTTCTGGATCGTGATGTCTTAAGATGTATTCGCGCATCATACCACTTTGTGCAACTCCAGGACGTATAATGGAACTTGCAGCTACAAGTCCTAAATAAGTATTTACTTTAAGCTTGCTAATGAGCATTCGCATAGCAGGTGATTCCACATAAAAACATCCCATACACTGTCCTTTACTAAGCATGGAATTGATAGTATCGTCCTTTTTAAATTGATGTACATTATGGATATCAAAATCCACTCCCCCTTTCTTATTATGTTGAATAATAGCTATTGCTTCTTTAATTTTTGCTAGCCCACGCTGGCCTAATATATCATACTTATATAAGCCCACATCCTCTGCTATATGCATATCGAATTGAACTGTAGGATATCCTTTAGGGGGTAAAAAGGTTGTTGAAAAATAAGAAAGAGGTTTTTCACTAATAAGTATCCCACTGGAATGTACACTAATGTAATTTGGCATCCCTTCAATTAAACTTCCATATCGAAGTACCAACCTTGCGCATTCATCCAAAGCACTTGTAGTAATATTCCCAGCACTTAAACGATCTATCTCTTCTTTGGGTAACCCAAAAACTTTCCCCAATTCTCTGACTGCTCCTTTATACTTAAAGGTAACATAGGTTCCCATGAGCGCTACATTTTCAAATCTCTCAAAGATGTATCGTGTAACATCATTTCTATCTCGCCATGAAAAATCAATATCAAAATCGGGAGGACTGCTACGAAACAGATTCATAAAGCGCTCAAAATATAAATCAAGTTCCAAGGGGTCAACATCTGTAATCCCTAATATATAGGCTACAATACTATTCGCTCCACTACCACGCCCCACATGAAAATAGCCCTTTGACTTTGCATAACTGATAATATCAAAATTAATCAAGAAATAAGAGACAAATTCCATTTTTTGAATCAATGCTAGCTCTTTATACATCCGTTTTAAAGCTGCATCAGAGTTCTCAGGATAACGATTGGAAAGTCGCTCCTTACAAAGCTCCACTAGTAATTGCTGATCTTTCTCTTGACTACCGGTATAGGTGGATTGATTTTGACTCTGTTTAGTTTTAGAAAAATCAAATTGAATTTGACACTGATTAAAAAGGAATGCCGTGTTTTCTAAAATAAAAGGATATTCTTTAAATAAGGCGTATATGTTATCCATGGGATACATTACATGATTTAAACTTCCTTGTTCGGAGACTTCAAGTTTACTCAATAGTATATTATTATCGATTGCTCGTAGCAAACGATGCGCATTAAAATCTCTTTTATTTCTAAAAGTGACTGTTTGTTGGAAGACCAAACGATCTCGATATTTTATGTACTTACTAAATGGTAATTTCCGAAGATCCTTTACAGAAATACCAATATATTCATAAGGTTTGAACTCCGTTAACTCCCATTCTAATACTTTTTCAAAAGGATAGATTACAAATGCATTTTTAAATTCAGGTGCTCGATTAAAAAGAAACTTCTCTTGTTGTAAACAATCTGAAAGAAATTCATTTAATTCCTGGTATCCTTCATTGTTTTTAGCAAGACCTATAAACTGCTGATCAACTCCATTTCTAAAATCAATCCCTACAATAGGCGCAATATCAAACCCTTCTGCACTGCGAATAAAATTAAGACACGCAGAGGTATTGTTTATATCTGTTAAGGCTACTGTTTTTACGTGATTGGCTGCTGCGAGTTTCAAAAGTTCAACTTCAGAAAAAGTACCATAACGCAAACTGTAATATGTATGACAATTTAAATACATTATTGTTTTCTATGAGCTAATATAATTGGAGGTTGTCCATTAAAAGGATTTTGCATTCTACCTATAGTCCTAGACCCCAAGGAAGCAGCTCGAATCACACTTTTATCGCCATAGCGCAAACGAATTTTATCCATGGCTTGATAAAGATTGATCATTTCTTCTGTATCCTCAAATAAATGAATTTGATAACTCCCCTGTACAAGATGACTAAAGCGAACACCAATAAGGCGCACTAATAATCTGCGGTTATAAAGCTGTTTAAAAAGATCCAATACCTTAGTTATTAAAATGTGATCTGCACTGGTGTATGGAATTTTCAATTGTTTAGAAACCGTTTGAAAGTCAGAGTATCTAAGCTTTACGGTGATACAAGCTGTTAACTTATCACCACGTCGTAATTGATATGCTAAGTTTTCTGTCATAGCGGTTAATAGGCCTTTTAGTTTTTGAACATCAATGGTGTCTCTATCAAAGGTTCGTTCTGTTGATATTGATTTTCTTTCTGAAAAAGGAATCACAGGGGTGTTGTCTACCCCACAAGAGCGTTGCCAAATAGTCAATCCATTTTTTCCAAGAACCGTATAAAGCATTTCTTTTGGCATTTCCTGTAAGGTTCGCACTTGTTTAATTCCTAAATTTCGAAGCGTTAAAAAAGTCTTTTCTCCAATCATTGGGATTTTTCGTATCGATAGGGGTGCTAGAAATGGTTTTTCAAATCCTACATCGATCTTCAATTGATTGTTAGGTTTGGCTTCACCTGTGGCTACTTTAGAAACTATCTTATTTGCTGAAAGCCCAAAGGATATAGGAAGACCTGTTTCTTTAATAACTTTTTTACGCAATTCAGATGAAAACTTATAGGAACCAAAGAATTTATCCATTCCAGATAAATCTGCATAAAATTCATCAATACTAGATTTCTCAAATAGCGGTACACTTTCTTTAACAATGTCAGTGACCAATTCCGAGTGTTTAGTGTATACCCCAGCATTCCCTTTTATTACTACTGCCTCGGGACAAAGCTGCTTTGCCATTTTCATAGGCATCCCGCTATGTACACCAAAGGCTCTAGTTTCATAACTGCATGCAGCAACAACACCTCGATCACTTATACCACCGACTAAAATAGGTCGTCCTTTTAAACGGCTGTCTATTAAGCGCTCTACAGAAACAAAAAAAGTATCTAAATCTAAATGAAGAATCGTTCGTTCCATCGTTATCATTTTTTACAAAATTAGGAATAATTCCAATTTATTGGATATAATCCAAATTTACTTATAAACAATTCTCAAAAAAGCTATTGTAAATGATTAAAATCAACCTTAACTTTATGATATATAAACTCATACATTTATGTGCTATCATATTTCTCAAAGACAAAAGAACCCACAAAAGATTGCTGACATTTTTGAAGTGGAGACCGCGTTAACGGAAGATAAAATACCTGTACACTATCACCTTAATGGTTTTACGCATGGTAAACTCTTAGTAATTACTCAAGAGGATCCAGATCAAATTCAATTAGCAACTTGGGGGATAGCACCGCCAAAGTATTCAGAAGCAATCACAGAATATTGGAAAAAATATACTGGAGGTACTTTAAATACCCGCGATGATAAATTCTTTCAAAGCTATCATAACTGGAAAGATGATGCATTATTAGAGCAAAAATGTCTCATTTTAATTGATGGTCTGTATGAGCCTCACAAACCAAAAAAAGGTAAAAATATTCCATTCTTTTTTGAGCGTCCAAACAAAGAAATGTTTGCCCTTTTTGGAATTTATACAAAACAAACAGATCAACTAACTTGTTCGGTAATTACAACTACTGCGGATCCTTTATTTGAAAGAATACATAATGGAGCTAAACGTATGCCTATGTGTGTGGATCCTCAAGATAAAGATTATATGCTAAGCCTTCCTAATGAAGAAATATTAAAAGAAGAATTTAAAATCTTTAAATCTATTCCATTAGAGGCCTACCCCGTAAGCAGAGATGTAACTAATTCCCATGTTGAGTCAGATAATGCAAGAATCATTGAAAAAGTTACTTATGATGAATTAGCATAAAAATATAAAGGTCGTTACTACATTACTTTCTCTTATCCTTACTTTTTTTATCAAAGGCAATCAAATTGAACAATTCTCGCATTCTAGACCGCACTCTATTTCCATAACGATCTTCCAGTTCCTGTGCATTGAGGTTGGTCGTGGCATGAGTTTTTACTTTATTCTTCACAAATAGATCGTATCTAGATAAAAGAATTTCTCCTATTGCATTACAATCTTTACCAAAGTACCTTCCAGTAGGTTCTACTCCCAAATCATCAAAACAATAAAACTGATGATCTCCATATTGTTCGATAATTCGATACCCAATATTATTAAAACCGAAAACAATATTTCTTGTAGGAATGACTTCATAAGGACGAAAATGTGGAACCATATGTTTTAACAATCGCATCATCGATGTTTTACCACAACCTACTGGACCAGTAAGTAAAATCCCTTTATTTATATCAATGCTAAAGCGATCACAGCTTGTTTTATCTTTAATGAAATAGCAACAAAGCTTATACAACACCTGATGGTCTTCAGCATGTATTTTGAATTTCTTACCAAACATCATTTTCCCTTTAGCTTCTAGATAAATCAGCATTTTATCAAAATCGTACTGAACATACTCTCTTTTTGGTACACCTAAACAAAATTGCACACCTCCTTCAATAATGATATGTGGATGATCGATTTTCATAAGGGTTCATTATAATTTTTTTCAGAGGTTGTTTTTAAGTTGTCTTGAAAGTGAATAGGTTCTGAAGGTTTTTTGTTGTTTTTAACTTGATGGAAACTTGATTTATCAAAAACACTTTGTTTGTTTTTATTTTTAAAGTTTTCTATGGTTTGTTTATGTTTATTAATAGGTATCAGTTCTTGTTTAGCACTTGTTTGTTTTTTGGTAAAGCTCTTACTTACCTCTTGTACAGTGCTTGATCCGAAATTGAACATCTTAACTTTACTTCCCTTAAATGGATTATGCGAGGGCATATAAAGCAAATAATTCCAATGACTGAGGTCTTTGATACATTTGTGATAGGTTGCTGTAGAGCCTATTTTTGATAAGTGCATCACCTCATTACGATTGATATAAAATTCTTCCCTAAAGAAATTGCTGTTCCAGCACTGAAAAAGAGCTAAATATAGGCTGACATGCGTTGGGTTCAGTCTACTATCTTTGGAGAACAATTCGAACAAAGAATTAAGGTGTTTGATATAATTAATCTCCACCTTATTGTAATTTATTGTGCACACGATTTTGTTCCAGTACACTCATTATTTCTTGATAATCATAGTATAATATACCTCCTACCTTTGTGTAGGGTAACGTTCCATTAATTCTCATATTTTGTAAAGTCCCTGGTGAAACTCCTAGAAGTTTCATCACTTCATGAGATTTTAACCATTTTTTAGAGGGACTTCCATTTTGAGATTGAAATAATTGTTTGATTTCATCTAGCAGTTCCATTTTAAACTCCATAAGTTCTTCGGTAGTAATAAGTGTTGCTCCCATTTTTGAATGTTTTTTAAACAAGACTGCCGAAATAGTTTATGGTTTTACATTCGACAGCCTTGAAATGATTTGACTTTCTTAGGGTAAAGTTGAAGCGCTTTCATGAATTAACTTCACAAGGGGTTCGTAGTTACGTTGAATTTTAACATTTTAAAATTGGAACCATTTTGTTGGACTTTATGGCCTTTAACAGGGCACTTTTTCTTTTTAAACTATCTTAGCAATAAACACGTATGCACATCGGAGTTACGTGATTAATAATCATCATCTATTTCCATTTTGGCATTAAATTGATACACCAGATCTTGTAAGAATCGGGCTCTTGCCCCCTTCCTAGCCTTTATTTCGGAATACGTTTTGTAAAAGTTATCTAGTTTAATTTCAAATAGATTTTCAAAAGTTGTTGCTATTGTTTTGATATCCTTTTGGCCATAATTAATGGCTTTAGAAGTATATAGTGCATAAATTAACTCTGTTAAGGCTACTTTAGAAGCAGTCCATTCCAACTTATTTCCATATGGAGCATCAACAGCCCCAGAATGAATCAGGGTCTTAAATTCATTTATTCGTCTTTTCAAATACCCCACAAACTTATGCATCCCTTTAATTCTAGCCCATAACATGTCGTGCGAGGTAAAAAAGTTAGGATCTAAATAAGATGATTCTGGAGGAGTGTTCAAAGGAAATACTTGATGTTCTCTAGTGAAGTATTGATTGTCGAGGTATGATAGCTCTGCCTCCATATAATAAACAAAATCACAGTGTTTATTGAAAAACTTATTTATTCGACGTTTCTTTTTATTTAAATAGGAAAGCTTGTGCTTCGCGCCTATTTTGGGCATCAACAATTCGCAGGATCGAACTTCATTGAGATATACCAATGCACTTAAAGGAATAACTTTAATTGTTTTAAAGAATTGAATTTCTGCTATTTTATTAGGAAAACTATTTTGTTCAAGGATGTTTTTAAGTTGATACAGTGTATCATTACATAAATAAATTCCATCTTCAATACGTTTAATACTAACGGTTTTCTTACACTCAATTTCCTCTAAACGCTCGAGGAATTGAATAATTATGGGTTGGTAATGGTCATTCATCCTACTTCGTATTAGGTATTAAGCTTCAGTACTGGTAGGTAGCTTAAGTTGTTTTTAAATTTATAATGTAAACATCGACTTACTTATTTTCCTCCATAAAACCCATAAGTTCCATGGTGTAATTATCCTTTGCCTGTATATAGGCTACTTTAGGAGTGATAGCGGCTCCGAATTTCTTCTTTTCAAATGGAGCTGTCATTCCAAAATCAACATTTTTAAAACCACACTCCCCTGCCCTTTTAATCGTTTGAAACAATAACTGCCTATAAACTCCATAGTCATGCGCGTAGGTGTAATCCATTCCTACAAATGCAGGAACATAAGTATGTTGTCCATTCTTAAAACAAAACATGACACCAACAGTTTTCACCTTTTTTTCCTTTACGTAGGGTGCCTTTAAATTGATTTCAATGAACTCCCAAGCGGCGTGGTCACTCATTTCATGCATCAGTCTAAAAGGGAATGGGAATGTGTTCAATCCTAGGTTATTTTTACGAACTTGCTCTAATAACTTATAATACGTGGTTTCTTGCTCTTCCTTTATTTGACTTTTAATTTTAACTGTAAAGTGGTGCAAAAAGGCCTGTACTTCCTTTTTATAATGCCTTCTTGATCTACGCGACAACTTTTTTACAAAGCTTTCTTCATTTTTCCAATGTAAGTCTTTGATTGTACAAGCATCGGGCATCGCTACCTTAATGTATCCATGATTATGAAAAAACTCATTTAATAATTCATTTTCTTCAAAATCACGTAAAACAATCATCTGAGGGTTCCACTTGGCATCCAATTCATCTATTTCATTAAAAAGTAAATGCATAGCATCTCGCCATCTGGGATGTTCCTTATCTAAAAACAGGTGATTTCCTTCTGTGAACATACATCCCATACTTAACACCTCAGAAACCATATAATTAGGAACGCTTTCTCGCTTCTGTTCTATTTTTTTTGAAACCCTTTCTGGAGCTAACATATCTTCCTTCCACAAAGCACGTGTGAAAAATGTAGCTAAAATTGGAGTGTTCAGCTGATCCTTCACTATAACGTAGGTAAAAGAGTAATTGTGATAGGGCGCTGTATTATTTGAAAAGCTCCGTTCTATAAATTTAAGCCCTTCCCAATTGTAGACCCCTTGATGATCCATTAAAGAATTCCATAAAGAGGGGTGTATATTTTCAATACTTTCAGATACTTGAATGCACAATCCTTCGGGTAATGTTTGTGGTATATTCGTTAATGGCTTCGTTTGCATATTAAATGCCTTACATACCTTATGATGCGTGGTAAGGGTTGCTTCTAAAGCCTTTGGATAATGATACTCCATCGCTGCTACCAAGGCTTTAATTTCATCAGGTTGATTATGCCTTGATATGGTTATTCTAACGCCCGTATTTTTAACAGGTACTGCAGGAAAGATCCCAAGGTTTACAAAGAATCCTTCCATCATTAGCCGGTTTACAAAATTATAGCCTGTAATCGGCATTCCTGTTCCTATATAGAATACGGGAGCATTATTTTGATCTATAAGTGGTAAAGAGGTTTTTGCCAACAAGGAATTGAATAATTGAATGCGTTCTAGCAATTCATTTTGAAGCCTATAAATCTCTTTTGAAAGATGAATATCTGCCGATGCGATGGCTGCACCTACAGAGGCAGGTTCTAACTGTGCCGAAAAGGTCAGAGGCCCTCCAAAGGTTTTAATTTTTTGATACATGGCTTGATTTGGGCAAACTAAAACAGAGCCACTCGCTCCAAATGTTTTGCTTAACGTTCCAAAAAGCAGTACGTTCTCTGGCAATTCTTTTAATTTGCTCATAACAAACCCTGTTCCATTGTTACCTGTCCAACTCATCCCATGAACATCATCAAAATACAAGTATAATTGAGGATATTTTTGACATAAAGAGATCAATTCTTTTACGGGTGCTTCATCTCCATACATGGAATAGACTCCATCCGCCATATACCAAATGCGGTTGTGCTTTGGTGATAACTTTCTTAATTTATCTTCCAACATATCCAAGTTATTATGTCGAATCATCTCAATGGGCACACTGCGCGTTTGTAATACTTTAGCAGCACTTTGAACACTCCAATGTACTTGATGATCCAGTACTATAGCATCGTGATCTCCTACAGCACTCGGTATAACTCCCATATGTCCCAAGGTGCTATTTTTTGTAATAATGATGGGATGTTGATACATGCATGCTACTTTTTCTTCGAGGGCTCGGTAAAGAGGGTGTGAGATATAGGTTTTGGATAATGGAAATTGTGTTCCATATCTATTTATTGCTTCTATAGCAGCTTTTTTAAGTCTCAAATCCTGTTCTAAACCTAAATACCCGGTAGTTCCGAAATGAAAAAGCTCTTTATTTTTTACAGCGATTTTACGCCCTGTAAAATAAGTGTCTTCGGCATAAAGATGCAATACCCCATGATTAGTAGCATCCGTAAACACTTCATTCACGGTATCCAAAAAATTGTTATTCTTAATTTTTGCCATATGATAAATATTTTATTCCAATCATCTCATTTTAATTTTCAAATTAAAGCAAATCAACAAGTTATCATTCAACGCCCGCCCTTAACAAAGAAAATAATCCGTTTTAGATACTAAAAACTCCGTTTGGGATACTTTTAATGCGATTTGGGGATATTTCCTGTTATAAAATATGATTAGAATATTGTAATTTGACCCTTTATGTGAAAGTGATATGAATAATACTTGTGAAAATGATTATGCCAAGATTCGTATTATAGACGGGATCTTATATTTTACTTATAAGGATCAAACGCTCATAGACCTGCCTAAAGCCATGGAGGTTGTTTCCTGCCGTATGTCTACGCAGCAGGGACTTTCATATCCCATCATTTGTGATATGAGAAGGGTCAAATACTTCGAAAAGGCAGCACGTACCTATCTCGCGACAGAAGGCTCTCATTTGATTTCCTTTTTAGTACTTCTGGTGGACAATCCTGTAGCCACTAGTATTTCAGAGGTATACTTGAAGATAAACACACCTAAAGTACCCACCGTTGCTTGTCGCACTTTAGAAGAAGGGATTGCTTTAATCAATGACTTTTTACATAAAAATAATTAGAATTATAAGAAGAGACTCTAAACAACGGATCAATAATGAATGCGCATACTGAACAACGACTCCAACAAATACATCAACTTCTTCTGGAGCTTTCGAAAGGTAATTTCAATTACCGCATTGCTTTGAGTGAAAATAATGATGAGTTAGAGGCTTTGGTTACGCTTTTAAATATGACCGTAGAGGAAATACAAGATTCTTTTTTACACCAAGGTTACATTGCATTGGACGACTCCTATACGCTTTCCCAAACGGCACTTTTTGTATTGAATCGAAAAGGAGTTATTAAGTATAGTAATACGACAGGTCATAACTTATTACAATATAAGGGGAATGACCTCATTGGTATATCTTTTGAACGGCTATTGCACAAACGCAGTAAAACATGGAAGAAGTTTTTTAAAGGTTTATGGAAACAAGAAATTTCTCCACCGAGTACTTTCAAAATGTTATTGAATACCAAAGAACGATTACTACTACCTGTATACGGCTCAATAATATTTCCCAATCCAAAATATATTAAAAAAGGAAATTGCTTACTCACCTTTACCGTACTTTTAAAAGAGCGAAAAGTATTAGAAAATGAATTGACAAAAAAAATAAAAGATTCCCTTAAAAAAGCTACCAACAATAAAGCTACCACTTCTCATACAACCCATCTCTTTAGCGAAGACATACATAAGATAAGAAGCATTGGTAACAAGATTGAAAAACAACCCGCTACACATATACCCAATCTTAAAACCTTGGCTGTTGAAAATGGACTTAATGAGTTCAAACTAAAAAGAGGCTTCAAACAGTTGTATGGAATGACCGTTTTACAGTTTCAAAAAAATGAACGCTTACGAAACGCTCATACCTTAGCACAGAATACAGACACATCCGTAAAGTTGATTGCCCAACAATTGGGATTTAAAAAAGCAAACCATTTTTCGAGAGAATTCAAAAAAAGGTTCGGGTATTCGGTAAGGGAACTAAGAACTGCGCAATCACTACAAAAACAACCCAGTATTTCAAATAATCCTTCATAGATAGATTTTACTCCTTTACGGATCTTTTAAACCCATTAGTTTTACACCATTGATCATCAATGTAAACAATTGAAATGAAATGGTATCAAAAATATCGAATCCAACTTCCAAGTATTATTAGTTATTTACTTGTAGTACTATTTGTATATGCCGCTACAAGCAAGCTACTGGGATATCAAAAATTTGAAGTTCAATTAATTCAATCGCCATTATTATCGTCCTACGCTAAAGTCTTGGTATGGTTAATACCAACTTTAGAGCTTGGTATAGCCATATTATTAGTGTCCAAATACCAATTATTGGCACTACAACTAAGCCTTGGACTCATAACTGTGTTTACCATTTACATCTGGTATATGTTAAACTATAGTCCACACATTCCTTGCTCCTGTGGGGGTGTCATCAGTAGTTTGAATTGGACACAACATATGATCTTTAATCTTTGGTGGATCTTCTTAGCAATCATTGCGATGCTGATAAAGACACGTCAAAAACATACTGTGCAGTGCTAGGGGAAGGCCGAAAACCTAAAACAGAGTAGGTCCTAATTTTTAAATTTTTAATAGTATGAAAACCAATTTTTTAAAATCCGTATTACCCGTTTTTACTATGGTTATGGCTGTAGGATTGGCTGTTGCCAATAACTACACAAATGATAACGATCCAGATTACTATGATGATCCTTTGGAGCCTGGAATTCAAATCATTGAAGAAGGAGTTGCTTGTCCAACTTCTGGAGAAAACCCATGTCTCTATAAAGGATTTCAAGTGTATGATGATATGGGGCTTACCGTTGAAAAACGATATGATCAGTAGAATTATATAAAAATTATAAAAAGAAAAGGTGTCACAATCGACACCTTTTCCATATTTGCTATTCCTTTTAAAATTATTCAATATCGTTTAATTGATTTAGTATCAACTTTAAATGCCCAGACGTTTTTACGTCTATTTTCTTATCTACACATGATGCTATTTTTAATTTTAAATTCAATAAATTATCAAAAAAGAGACTTTTCGAGTAACTGTTATAATTTACGTTTCCCACAGCGTTTAACTCTCCTACTTTTTGTTGAATCACCCTTAATAAAGCTTCCACGTATACCTGTTGAAGCTGTTGTCTTCTAAAACTAATTTGGATATGATCTTCTTCCAATTCATTGAATAGGCTGTTTTGTATTTTAATTAAAAAATCTGATGTAACACTGTTAAAGGTTGGGTAGTGCTCTTCTAAATAGGCCAATCGTTTTAAACGCCGTTGTCCAATACTTTCCATCAATAACCTCATTTGAAAGTCCATAAGTTTATCTGGATACGTTGAATAATGTAATCCTTTCATCCAAGATGGATTAATCAACCAATCGGGTGCATTAAATGTGTGCTGAATAAAGAACATCAAAGCGTTTTGTTGAATATTCAAAGCTATTGGTGTATAGACATCTCCTTTTTGCCTCCCCGATTTATAATAAATGGTATAACCTCCAACCAATGACAATACTTGTCTCATTTGTTTAAACCACAGTTCCAATACAGTTTCATGTAATCGCTCCATTAAGGAGTAATCGCTTTGATTTTTATTTATCTCGGGTAGTAGTTCTAGCACCCTTTTCATATTTTTCAAACCCAACTTTGTACTTTCTACGGGGTTGTTACTCTCTACAACTTCGTCAGTGGCCCCAGGACCAACTAGCTCATGCTGTCCTTTATTGTAACGATACCAAAGGATGGAGTCCTGCTCTCGAACACTATTCTCTAATGCCACCTTTTCTTCATTAGCGGACACCCTATTAAATGGTGTATAAGCCCATTTAATATTATAAATGTCTGTAGGCCCAACCTTTTGTATTAACAATGAAGGAGAAATACTATCTTCTGGTTGGGGGATATAGTTTTGCCTTGCATAATTCATGATACTTGGCGTGTGCCCCATATGTTCTAACCACGCTTCATCTCTCATTTTTTCAAATGGATATGAATATTCTCCGTAATGTGCATCCATTAACCCAAAAGCATGACCAGCTTCATGAGCTATTGTAGATTGAATCAGCTTTCCCAAGAGTTCATCAGGTAAAGGATATTGCTGAGCTCTAAAATCCAAGGGCGCACACCTTACAATATATCTATCCATAATGCTTTGATATGATGATCCAAAATGGATGTTGGATTTTAATATCTCTCCAGATCTTAAATCCGATATTGAAAAGGCTGTAGCACCTTTTTTATTTTCAAATCCTCTTATGTTTGCCTTATTTCCCCAAATTACCAGGTTATGATGGACACTATGAAAGTAGGGATTGGAATCATTAACTGTTTCCTCTTTTACTTCAAGTGCATTTTTAAAACCAGCAGCTTCAAAAGCAGGCAACCATTCTAAAATACCTGCTTTTACATAGGGTCTCCATTTCTTGGGAATAACATCTGGAAGTATAAAGGTTATAGGTTTCACCGGTTCACTAATTGAAGCACCCTTGTTTTTTTTCTCCAATCGCCATCTTGCAATATTGGCCTTAGGGGTTTCTGCTTTATAATTTATGGTATTAAAACTCATATTATCAGCACTAAAAAATCCCATACGATGATCAAATGGTCTTGATTTCATAGGTTTTGGTAATAAGAAAAGACTATAATCGACTTCCTCAATCCAAGTATTCTTCTTTCCTGAATTTACTTGGGCTACTTTAACAACGAGTTCGTTTTCAAAGTACTTAAAACCTTTAATAAAAGACTGACTTTTTAAGGTGCCTTGACTAACAGCTGCCTTCCATTCTGTGAGCAGTGGATTCAAAAATAAATCACTGGCGTTCACCCAAATCATACTAGCATTGCTTTTTAATTCGTTAATTGGAAAGGTCGCAATTATTTCATCGTGCATTGAACCTTCATTTCCCATGGGAATCAAAATACCTGAGGATGATTCAATAGTACCTGGAGTCTTCAAAAATAAGTTACTACCATGCTCAGTCCAAAGCACATATTTATTCTCCAACCTAGCTCTATCTTGATGATTTATTAGTAGCATTGGTTTATCCAAAAGTGATTTAGGAATCCCCAAATAAAGACTCTTATTTTCTAGCCGAGCTTCAATAAAACCATTGTTGGGTTTATTTTCCACTATATCGGTCAATGTTACTAATTTTTTCGTTACCGTAGTTCCAAATACTAACAAGGGAAATACAAATAACACCATTAACAAATAAGTTTTCATGTTATTAATATTAGATAAGTTAATAGCCTGTGTTTTGTGGTAGTAAATTAGCATTGCGTTCTATCTCAGCTTCGGGCACAGGCCAAAGAACATCTGTTAATTTCCAATTTGGTTTTACCAACTCCAAAATAGCCCCTGCTTTACCAGTACGTTTTAAATCGAACCATCTATGTCCTTGTTCGGAAAATAATTCCATAAAACGCTCATCGAGTATCGCACTTAAAAGGGTCTCCTTTGTAGCAGCTGTTGTTTTCCCAAGACCAGCTCTTAATCTAATCCTATTTAAATCGTTTTGAGATCCCACGATGTTTCCCTGTTGTGCCTTCGCTTCCGCTCTAATTAAAAATTGCTCTGCCAATCTAAATACAACTGAATATTCTAAAGTCTCCTCTTCACTTAGAGGCGCTTTGTATTTATATGGAAAATGCAAAGTTGTCAAGCCATCTCCACTGGTAAAACTCCCCACCCACTGCTTCAATCTTTCATCTTCCAATTCAAAAACACTTAAAAGCGAATCACTTAAAGCATAACTATTTCCAGGGATGGCTTGTATTATAAATTGAGTAGCTTCATAAGTATTTCTAACATTTGCAGGGTCTGATTTAAATTGCCAAATGGTTTCTCTGGACTCCTTTAAAAACACTTTACTTAAATCTGATTCCAATTCAAATTCATCAATGAGCAAAGAAGATGTTTCTTCTGCTAATTCCCAATTTTCTGTATACAAATACACCCTCCCGAGTAGCGCATTGGCTACTGCTTTGTTGGGTATTACATGTTCACCTGTAAGGTCTTCCGAGTTCAATAGATTTACGGCACGTTTTAAATCTTCAATGATTGTGTCATAAACGACTGCTGTTGCGGAACGTTCGATACTATTGTTTGTTAAATAATCGGTACTTGTTACCAACGGAACATCTCCATATATATTTATTAATATAAAATGAAGGTATGCCCGAATAAAAAGTGCCTGCCCTTTGTAAATTGCAATTTCATCAGAACTTAACGTCTCGGAGCTCGCCAGCCCTTCAAGAATATCATTGGCAGCATAGATAAGCGCATAAGTATTTGTCCAATAATAAGATGCCCTACTGTTTATAGGAGTCATACTATGAAGGTAAATAGATAATTTATCAGCGTTCGAGGAATAATAATCTAACTCATCTGCATAGATCCCCATATCTGCACTTATATTATAACTCACCATCCCTTGATTTCTCAAAGTATAATAAATATTGGCCAAGGCTGATTCAACAGTTGCTGCGTCCTTAAAAACGGTTTCGGAAACCAAAATATTTTTAGGAGGGTCAACAGCGACAAACTCTGAACAAGAATTCAGACTCGCCAACAGCATAATTTGAATTACAAGGATTTTTATAGAGAAAGGACTGTGGCCTATAATCCGCGTATGTTTTAATAATGTTTTAGTATGTTTCATGATCTTTAATTTAAAAATTAAACTGTGCGCCTAATGTAATTTGTCGTAGTGGTGGTAATATAATATGAGAAGGTTGCTCCGGGTCTGGACCATCAAATCCAGTCAAGGTCCACAAGTTTTGACCTTGTAGGTATATATTGATGGAAAGGTTCTCATTTGCCTTACTAGGTATCGCATAATTTAGAGTGACGTTTCGAAGTCTCATAAATGAGGCGTCACTTATAGTTTTATTACTTTGCCTGTAATAGTCCCGACTTGGTATTAAACTAGCATTTAGCCCTGAGGTAGCCATCATTAAGGACGATTGATCTCCTGGTTGCTGCCATCTATCCAAAAAGGCAACCGAAGCATTATTCTTTAAACCTGGTGCCGCCTGCTGTCTGAGATAATTATAAGCTTTTTGCTTTTTGAACTGAAAGAAAACATCCAATGATAGATTTTTATAGGTAAATGTATTTCCCAATCCTCCATAAAAATCTGGTGCTGTATCTTCTATCCACTGACGATCTTCTAAACTACTTATAGTTCCATCATCATTGTAATCTTCGAATTGATAAATCCCTGTATCAGGATCAACCCCTGTAGCATTATAAAGCTTTTGAATGGTGATTGGCTGCCCAATAACGTACCTTGCTGCAAAGGTTGAATTCTCTAGGTTTGGAAATTCCAACAGCTTGCTTTTAGGCATTGAAATATTAAATGTAGTTGTCCATTGAAAATCATTACCATTCAGATTTTTACTAAATAAATCAACTTCCCAACCACTGTTTTGGACGGTTGCATCTAGATTACCTGTTAAGCTGCTAAAACCTGTTGTCGCCGCCAAAGGAATACCAACCAATTGGTTAGAGGAACGGTTTTGGTACCAAGCCGTATTTAATAAAATACGATCCTTGAAAAATCCCAATTCTAAGGCAAATTCCATTTTTTTATTGACCTCCCACCCAAAAAGAGGATTCGAGAGCCCAGATGGTTCCAATACTAATGTACCATCATAGTCATTTCCGGTAACATTGTAGGTACTTAAAAATTGATAATCACCAATATTATCACTCCCCGTTGTTCCATAACTACCTCTAAGCTTCCCAAAACTTAAAACATCATTCGCTGCCAAGAATGCCTCATCTGAGAACAACCATGCCAATCCAACGGCTCCAAAATTACCATATTGCTTATCTGGACCAAACCTAGAGGACCCATCCCTTCTTCCTGTGATATTTAAAATGTATTTATTATCTAATTTGAAATTTATCCTTCCGAAAAATGCCTGATAATTATATTCACTATCACTGGAGTTTCGAACCTCTAATTCATTAGCTGCTGCTATATTATGAATAAGACTGTTATTAGGAAAGCCTGTGCCTTTTAAGACCAATTGTTCGGATGTTTGCCGTTGAAAAGTAGTCCCCACTAATACATCCAGAGCTATCATCCCCCATTTTTTCTCCCACTGAAGTTGTGGTTCTACAATCCAAGAATCTCTGGATGATTCATTCGTTGTTATGGACGAATAGTTTTCTGGAGTAAAACCAAAACTTGGGTTTCTAGAAGTATTCAACAATAATTTGTAAGATGAAATCTGATATTGATTATACCCCAAGTTCGCCATTACCTTCAAACTTGGCAGCAGACGATAAGACATATTAATATTGGTAAGTAAGGTATGTATTTGAGCCTTATAATCATCCGCTAAGACAGCTAATGGATTGTCCCACGTATTATCTTCCCAATTAATATTCCCATCTTCGGTATATAATTCAGGAGCATTTGGTGGCAATCGATAGGCACTACTGGTAAGATCTGTTCGAGGCATTTGATTATCTTCTATGGTGTAACTCCCTGTCATGCCTATTGTAAACCTATCATCTTTAGAAACATGATTGATATTGCTACGCAGTGAATATTTTTTATAATTGGCATTCCCGGGGAACACTGTAGTTTCCTTTTGATAGGCACCGCTAATCAAAAATTGAGTTTGAGCACTACCCCCTGAGACAGAAAGTTGTGCGTTATTCCTATATGCGGTCCCCCCTATTAATTCCTTTTGCCAATTGGTGTAGCGATTTTGATCCCATGTTTTAAGGTCAGGCCAAACAAAATCATACGCTGGATTTTCTAGTAGTTCACCATATCCATCATTTATAACTGCTTCATTCCGTAATTCAAGATACTCAGGAGTATTCATAAGATTTAAAAAATGAGAAACGCTCCCTAGTGAACTACTCACATTCGCTTTAAATTGTGTCGTTCCTGCAACGCCTTTTTTGGTCGTAATTAAGACCACACCATTGGCTCCACGAGCACCATAAATAGCCGTGGCATCCGCATCTTTCAATACTTCGATACTCTCGATATCCGTAGGATTAATAGCATTTAAAGGACTAATATTACCATTGTTAATCCCAGCTGATAGTTCGGGTACGCCAAGGGATTGCGAACCAAAAGGCACCCCATCTATAATATATAAAGGTTCCGTTCCACCATTGATAAAATTCTTCCCCCGGACTTGAATTTCATAACCACCACCAGGCACTCCAGTATCTTGTATTATATTAACACCTGACATATAGCCCTGCATGGCACCCAAAGGATTGTTAACAGGCTGTTTTTCTATATCAACAGCCGATATGCTAGCGATGTTTCCAGTTCTTTCTTTCTCAGAAACCGTATAATATCCCGCATTAACCGTTACGGCATCTAAATTCGTAACATCCTCCTCAAGCACTATAGAGAGCTTCTCTGAACTCCCCACGACTACTTCAATTGATTTAAATCCCAAGTATTTAAAAACCAAAACATCGGTAGGGATAGCCTCCAGATAAAAAATACCCTCTTTATTAGTGAAAGTGCCTAGAGTCGTATTCTTTATTTCCACATTTACGCCCTGAATGGGTGTTCCGTAGACATCTGTGACTACCCCTGTAATCCGATGTTGAAATTCAGCTAATTCAAATGAATTAAAATAACCCCTAGTGTTCCCGAACAAAGAACACATCGTAAATGAAAAGATAAGCAGGGCCAACAATAATTTGCACCTATCCTTTATAACACAATTATTTTCCATAATTTTGAGTTGTATTAATTAGACTTTTAAAAGTTTAGTTATTTAGAGGTCTCCCACTGCCTTCCAAAACTTTGGGAGACCTTCTTTTTACCAGTATTTTAAACTGGTTCTAATGGATATTGTCTTTTACTTTCATTTTTTACATACGCATACTTTTTAAAATTAAACAATAAGTGATTCATCCATTGACATTAAAGTCAATAGATATAGGCATTGGGGGAAATACCTTTATTACTCGTTCTAAGCTTGTAAAAATTAACACCGTGGTTTCGGTGATTCGTGAAGTGTACTATTACGGGATAACCGTGTATCGTAATCCAAAATCAATCATTAAAAATCATCAATCCCGTAACTTAATTATTTTATATCGGACCCTTGGGCTTTTTCCTAAAAAGTCTATTCATAACGGTTACTATTAAGCCATATGAAAGGTTTAGTAGTACAAAATAGCACAATAGTAAAGTAATCGATTGGTTCATTCTAAAAATATTTATAATGCAATACCTAAAAACTCAATACCAAGAAACAACGCTAAGAAAAGTTCAGCAAATTTAAAAAATTGGGCATGAAACTCAACTTACCGACTAGAGGTACTGGTATACCTTGGAAACGATAAGAGAGCCCACGCCCGCGGTCGTGAGCAAACTTACTTATCATCTCGTTTCCTCAAAAAGTACCAGTTTTCTAGTCGAGATTCAAAGCAATTGCTTCTAATATTTTTTTATTTGAAGAATTGCAAATATACTATCTCATTCCATCCCATCAAAGAATGTAAATGAAGATAAATTTTTACTAAAATATTAAAAATTTTGCTTTGTTACAAGTTCTTGTAACAAAATTATGGAAAATAATTAGTGTTTTTGTTGAAAGTGGTACCAGTAAATGAGTAATCTAGACAAAAAAAGGCAATTAATATTTGGTAAGAATTTACTTCGTATAAGAAATGAAAAAGGATTGTCTCAAGATGATTTAGCTACTAGATGTCGCGTGACAAAAGGAAGTATAAGTGTCATTGAAAATGGTGATAGAAACTTTCAATTCACAACCTTATTGGCATTAGCCAAAGCTTTAGAAGTTCATCCTAAAGAATTATTAGATGTTAACTTTGAATTAGATAAAGAGGAAGTCAATTAAATCGAAAAATATTGTAATTTCCCAGATAATTTTAACCAATCCTTCGTTGTTGAATTTTTTATACATATAGTATAAATAATACAATGTATATCCCAAAATGAGGATTACTGTATAACATGTTTAAAGTGAATGTTTATATTTGATATATAAAATAGTTATATAGTGCATATGCATTATATATAATTGTTAGGGCACATTAAAAACAACTTATGACAAAAGAAGAAAAAACATTTATACTTAATCAAGTATTCTCACCAACATCACCGATTAAACAAAAAGATTTTTTTTATGGTAGAATTAATCAATTAAATAAAGTTGCAGATGCAATAAACGAAGAAGGACAACACGCAATTCTATACGGAGAGAGAGGGGTTGGAAAGACATCTTTGGCAAACATAATGGCAACTTCTTATACAAACCTATATCCCGTTAAAGTAACTTGTAACAGACAAGACAATTTTCAAACACTATGGCAAAATGCATTAGATGGTATTCAATTTTCAAGAAAAACAGATGGTATAGGTTTCAATCCTCAACAAGCCGAGGAAATAGTTCGTATTGGAAATCAATTGAGAGGCATTAAAAGTGTTCGACCAAATCACATAGTACAAATTCTAAATTCTCTACCTGCAGGCAAACTTCTTTTTATATTTGATGAGTTTGACAATATTTCAACCCAAAAAACTAGGTCATCGTTTGCGGATTTAATAAAATCAATGTCAGATAACAATTCTAATGCAACAATTGTACTTGTAGGAATATCTGACAGTATAGAAAATTTAATTGGTAATCACCAGTCTTTAGAAAGATGTCTTAAACAAGTGAAAATGCCAAAAATGAAAGATGATGAATGCGAAGAAATAATTATTAACGGTCTTAATAGACTAGAAATTGGAATTGACAATAAAGTAAAAGATAAAATAATTGAATTTTCATCTGGTTTTCCTCATTATGTTCATTTACTATGTAAATATGGTGCTAAAGAAATAATTGAGAACGAAAAAAGCATTTTTTCAGACGCCTATTTATCAATTGCAATAAGACTAGGTATTGAAAACACATCTGAACAATTAAGAATTTCATATCGCAAAGCAATACTTACATCAAATAGCAGTTCAAAATGGAGAGATTTATTGTTTGCTTGTGCAATAGTTAAAATTGACGAATTCAATGCTTTCACAATCAGCGATGTTGTTAAGATTTATAATAAAATCACTGGTCGTGATGTAAAAAATAATAGTATTACTTACAACCTAAACCAACTTGTTACTGAAAATCGAGGGGATGTACTAGTTAAATTAGGCAAAGGAATGAGTACTCGTTATATGTTTAAAAACCCTATGATGAGAGCATTCGTTAAATTAAAAATAAACGCTGAATAATAACGTGCCCTAACAAAGAACTGAGGTAAAAACCAAAGGATTTTACCTCAATCTTGAAACAAAGTTTTCATCATAAGGCATTCCATTTTTCACAATAGCAAAAGCTTGTTTAAGTAGTTTATTACACACGGCAATTAATGCTAACTTTTTACTCTTTCCTTTTGCAACAATACGCTCGTAAAGCGCCTTACATGCGCGATTATATTTACATGCATTAAAACTACACATGAATAGTAAATTTCTAAGTTTAGGATTACCCATTTTACTGATTTTAGGTCTACCTTTTATACTCGTTCC
>NZ_JBLXAF010000013.1:0-21858 GCF_048266025.1 Joostella sp.
GCTGTGTGTAATAAGCTTCTAAAACAGGCTTTTGCCATCGCCAAATCAGGTTTAATATATGATGATTCTTATAGAAGTACTTTAGTGAAAAGTTAATGCTTTTTTACTTGTTTTTTACCACAGTACTTTGTTATATGCAGGCTTTTAACCTCTCATAATTTTTAATAGTTCTTGAATTTCTATAGTTGAATCTAATTTTCCATATCCGTTTAATGTCAATTTTCGTATTTTTTTGAATTTGTATAAATTATTAATAACACCTGGCGTTGTATATTGAATATCAAAATACCAGTGATGGTTATCAAATTTTAAATTTAATTCACTGAATATATTTTGAAGACCTTCTAGAATTTCCCATAATTCTTTTAACGAAATATCATATTTAAAAGTTTTTTTTCTCTTGTCGTTGTGAGCGTAATATTTATTCCGTAAACCTTCTATTTGCTCAAATTTTGTAGAAATCGTTGATAAATTATCACATAAATCATTTAATTCTTGTAGTGAAATTGAATTTTCCCAATCTATTCTTTTTAAGTTTATTTTACAGAATTCAAGAAGCTTTTGAATATTGTGGTCTTCCTTTTTTCCAATTAATTTAAAAATATCAATAATGAATAGTCTTATGTAGTTTCTATATAGTCTATTAAAAAACATAGACTCGGTTAAGATTTCTTTCTCTTGTGAATTATAACTTTCGCTTAAACTTTTAATATCCTTTTTTATAAATTCTAGTTCGAGTAATGTATCTCGAATCTCAGATAATCTTTTTTTTAAAATTAGTGTTTCAGCTCTCATTTTTCTCAGCTTGCATATAACTATTAGATAAACGCTCTCACGCTTATTTCTCCTTCAAATATAGCAATTCAATTAAGAAACTATTTACGGGAAACCGTAATCAGAAAAAAAGAGTAAAGATAAAAGAGTACAGAATAGAGAAATGCCTTCTGCAAATTTGCAGATTAGCGACTTTGCAGTTTTACAACTTTACAATACTAAATATTAACTTTGAAAAACTAGACTAGTGCTTTTCATAGGATGCACGTTGTTCTACGCAGTTTTTATTTTATTCCAAATGGTTTTTCTTTAATCCCTACTAACCAAATTCTACCATATTTATCTGTCAAGTATTTAGAAATTCTCTGATTATTTTCTCTTGCATTTTTCATTGAAATGGGATCGACGGCACAATTTTCTTTTATTAGCCCAATTCCATATTTTTTCTTAAATTCTGAATATTCAGCGGGTATTGAATTATCAATACTGTGCACTATAAAATTTACATTTTCGTCTAAAATTCTATTTTCAATTTGCTCATCTGTAACTTCTAACCCTAAATACGCTGAGTGATATTTAGAAATTAATTGAATTTTAATAGTGTTCTTTCTGTTAGTAATTCTTTTAGGATAAGAAATTAATGCGATAAAATCTTTTGTATCAAATCTAAATTGATATTTTCCTTTTTTTGGCAATGTTATTTTAAAGTTTTCAATTTTGGATATTGCAATTTTTTCATCAGTTTGATTAATATAGAATTCTCCTGAAATGGATTTTTTGCTTGTTATATTTTCAAAAATTACTTCTGCTACTACTCTTTCATTTGTTCTAGTTGCATTTGCAACAGTAAAAGCCATAGTTAAAATCACTGTTAGTAGTATATTTTTCATTATTTCTATTTTTTTAAAGCGTAATTAGTTTGGTTATGCTACTCGGTTAGAGAAAATGTTTCTTAGTTTGCCAAATGTTTTACAACGTGTTTGTGTATGATTTCGTTGCGTGTTTCAGCGCTAAAGTTAGCAAATGTTTTATTTTAATTTCTCTATTATTCTATCTACCGTATTACTTAAATGACTATGGGTTTTATTTCCTTTTTTATTGGTGACAATGAAAACTCCTATTTGGTTTTCTGGAATAAGAGTTAACCAACTAGAAGTTCCAAATGTTCCTCCATTTTGGAAAATTACATTCGGTTTGTTTTTGTCAATAAATATTTGCCAAAAAAGACCATTATCAAAATCGTCCCATAATCCGAGTAGATTCTTGTGGGAAATTTTAATCACATCGTTATTTTGATTTAAATGAAAAGCAGTATATTGCATCATATCACTAATATTTGAAACAATACCTCCTGCTGCTTTCATTGGCATTTCCGGTTCAAAAGGCATTCTTTCGTTCTTATCATTATAACCTTGTGCCAAGAGTTTTTTATCTTTCTCGGTCAAAGTTATTTTAGTGTTTTCCATTTTTAAAGGAGTCAAAATTTTACTTTTTAGGATTTCTTCATATGACATATTGTAAATATTCTCCAAACAGAAACCTAATAAATTTGCTCCAGGGTTTGAGTACCCAAATTTTGATCCTGGAGTTGTATCTATTTTTACATTATGGAGTTCCTTGAAAAAATCTTTTTCATTAAAACCTTCTTGCAGTTCTTTAATGAGAAAAGGAAGTTTTTCTTGATCTGGATTATCAAAGATTTCAGATTTGTTAGGGAAAATAATTGGTAGACGACTTCTGTGAGTTACTAAATGTCGAAAAGTAATTGGGTTTCCTTGATATTCTAAATTTGGAAAATCATCCTTCAAATATATGCGAATATCATCATCCAGTGTGACTTTTCCCTCTGTTACAGCTTGCGCTAGTAATACTCCGCTAAAAGTTTTTGTCAAAGAACCTATTTCATAAATTGTTTCACTTGTGGGAGGAGATTTTACTCCTTTGGTTAACTCACCTTTATGGAATTCATATATTTTCCCTTTGAAGTAAACACCTACGGATGCACCATCTATTTCTTGTTTAGAAATTAATGAATCTAGTTCGCTTGAAATTAATTCACCTATATCATCAAACTGAGAGCTCTTTGGTTTGCAACTAATAATAAGTATGAGGAAAATAAATGGTAGTACTCTTTTAAATTTTAGTGTCATTTTTTATTCTTTTATTAAAGACGATTCTTTTTTTGAAGTGTTGCAAGTTTTACAATAATATTTGCTAACATCAAAATAAACCTCCATTTAGGTCAAAAGGTGTCCCGTTTAGGTCTTTTAATGATGTTTTTGGGTCTATTAACTGAAGTTTTAAATGCATTAGTTAAAATTTTAGGTGATCAACCTAAAATTTTAGCTAAAAAGGTTAAAGTTTTTGGCCTCCCAACCTAAAGTTTTAGGGTCGAGACTTAAACACATCTATTTTTTATCTATATACATCATTAAAACACCCTAACGGGTCTTCAAATCACCTAAAACTTTAATAAGCGTTCTCAAATCTTTCAGTTAAAAGGCTTAAAACTTTAGGGTAAGACCCTAAAATTTTAGGTAATGGAGCTAAATGCTTATGCCTAACAGCTAAAAACATCATTAAAAGACCTAAACAGGGGTTTAAAAGATCTACTTGTTGTATGATTTTGATGGTATTTATAGTTAAAAGGCCTAAAAATGTGACTAAAAAGGGTAAATGCATGCAAAAATCCCTTTATAGCTGTATCGTTTTTTGTAAAACTATAAGTTTTGCGGTAAGTCATCATACAAATTATCTCACCGCTGCGGTATATAGAAGATCCTGCAAGGCTGCTATAGATTGAATCATATGCGCGTTAATGTACAAAAATCAACAAATTTGTTAGCTACGCCCCAATAACACCCCATTTTCAGGGGAATTGGAGCGTATAAATAGTATTTAACTTATAAACTGTACGGTTTTGTTGTTTCAGCAGCTAATATTATAACGTAACTACCTTGCCTGTTTTTACAGATTCGTCGCATGCCAAAGCTACTTTCAGGCTGTTTACCGCATCTTCTAAATGCGCGGTAAGATCTGTATTATTAGCAATCGCATCCAGAAAATAGCGTTGCTCTCGGTTACACAACTCCTGGTGATCTGGCTCGTCTTTTAAATGAATCCAATCATCTGGTTTTATAAATTCATTATCTTCATCAATAGCAGCGTGGTGCACCTTTAATTTTTCAGTTTTAGTATGACTATCAATCGTATCAGATTCTCCAGCAGCACTAGCTTTATCAGCAACAATCGAAACACTTCCTTTAGGTCCAAATACATCTTTTATAAAGAAAGCAGTATCGCTCACCATTGGTCCCCAGCCGGCTTCATACCATCCTACAGAACCATCATCAAAGCGTATTTGTAGTTGTCCGTAGTTATAGTTATCCTCCGGAATATCATCTGTAAGTCGCACTCCTATGGCACTAACTTGCACAGGCTTTGCGGCTGTCATTTGGCACATTACATCTATATAATGCACGGCACAATCTACAATAGGACTCAGTGTTTTCATTAAATTACGATGTACATCCCACATATATCCGTGACTCTGCTGATTTAAATTCATCCGCATTACCAGTGGTTTCCCCATAGTTTGCGCTACTTCTATAAATTTTTGCCAAGATGGATGGTGTCTTAAAATATACCCAACAACCACTTTTTTATTCACCTTTTTTGCCACTTCCACTACCCTTTCTGCGCCTGCAGCCGTACTAGCAATTGGCTTCTCTAAAAAAACATGACACCCCTGCTCTAATGCTGCAATACTATAGGCTTCATGCGTGTCTGGATAGGTAGAAATACAAACGGCATCTGGTTGGGTTTCCTTTAAAGCGGTGTAATAATCTGTGTATAGCGGGTATTTATTCCCTAATGCTGCATTTAGAACTTCCTTACTTTTTCCAGTGGAGACAAGTCCACATATTACGACTTCTTCATTTAATTCGTGGTATGCCTTTGCATGAGATGCGCCCATGTTTCCGCAGCCTACCACTAATATTTTTAGTTTACTCATTTTAGTTTTTGGTTTTCGGTTTCTTATTTTAAGGTTTATTAATACCTAGTTGTTAAGCTCTAGTTACTACAAATTAACAATATAAAATACACACGCAAAACTACCTAACTCCAATAAAGCGTGCTCCTGTTTGGTAGTAAAAGTCTGCCTCCCATTTGTGGGCTGTGCAATAGCTTTTTCTGGAAATAGCCATACTTTTATGCTCCTTGCAAAAAAACAAGTTTTTATTAGTACGTGTTTGTTTTATTACTGTGAATATTTTAAATAATTTTGCAGCGCCAAATAATAGGTATAACACTTTTTAAATATACAAAAATGAAGAATACAGCTTTAACAGATATTCATATTGAGTTGGGTGCAAAAATGGTTCCTTTTGCGGGGTATAACATGCCTGTGCAGTATGAAGGTGTAAATATAGAACATGAAACTGTAAGATCGCAACTAGGCGTTTTTGATGTGAGCCATATGGGGGAATTCCTAATTGGAGGGCCTAATGCCTTAGCTCTTATTCAGAAAGTGAGCAGTAACGATGCTACAAAATTAACTATTGGAAAAGCGCAGTATTCTTGTTTACCTAATGAAGATGGTGGTATTGTAGATGATTTAATTATCTATAAAATGAAGGAAGAGCAATACCTATTGGTGGTAAATGCTTCTAATATTGAAAAGGATTGGAATTGGATTTCTAAATATAATGAGGCTATTGGTGCAGATATGCGCAATGTGTCCGACGATTACTCGCTTCTTGCTATCCAAGGGCCAAAAGCGGTGGAAGCTATGCAATCTATCACTCCTGTTGATCTTTCTGCTATTAAGTTTTATAATTTTGAGGTTGCTAAATTTGCTGGTGTAGACAATGTTATTATCTCTGCTACAGGATATACTGGTAGCGGTGGTTTCGAAATATATTGTAAAAATGATGTTGCAGAAAAAGTGTGGAATAATGTGCTGGAAGCTGGAAAGGAATTTGGAATTAAACCAATAGGACTAGCGGCTAGAGATACTTTGCGATTGGAAATGGGGTATTGTCTCTACGGAAATGATATCGATGATACGACTTCTCCCCTTGAAGCTGGATTAGGATGGATAACAAAATTCTCTAAGGATTTTGTAAACTCTGAAGCGTTACAACGACAAAAGGAAGCTGGGGTCTCAAAAAAGCTTGTTGGTTTTGAAATGGTAGAACGTGGAATTCCAAGACATGGTTATGAGATTTTAAATGATAAAGATGAGGTGATCGGAAAAGTTACCAGCGGAACAATGGCTCCTTCTTTAAATAAAGGTATCGGTATGGGGTATGTTTCTACGGAAAATACTGCGGAAGGTACTCCTATTTACTTACAGATAAGAAAGAAAAAAGTTGCTGCCAAGGTTACAAAACCTCCATTTTATAAAAATAAATAAAGAGAATTAGAGTTCTCTTAAAAAAAGAAAGGCAAATTTATTGAAAAGGATATTGATTTTAGGAGCTAGCGGATTTATTGGAGGGGCACTTTATAAAGAGTTATGCCCTTACTTTGATACTTATGGCACCTATCACACAGGTAAGATTTATGCTGATAATAAGCACTTTTTTCATTTTAATATGGAAACAGACGACTTGTTTGAGGTGCTTACCAAAGTGCGACCAAACATTATTATTTCTGCCTTAAGGGGTAATTTTGAAGCACAGATAGATACGCACCTCGATTTGGTGGATTACTGCCGTGCTAGCAATAGTAAATTAATATTTTTGTCTTCTGCTAATGTTTTTGATGCTTTTAGCAACTACCCTTCTTATGAGTTCGATAAAACGCTATCGATGAGCACTTATGGGAAGTTTAAAATAAAGATTGAAACTGCGCTGATGCAACTTCCAGAGAAGAATTTTGTGATTGCAAGATTGCCAATGGTCTTTGGAAGTAGCTCTCCGCGGATGAAAGAGCTTAAATATTTTCTTGATAAAAATGATGCCTATGAGGTGTTTCCAGATTTGGTGATGAATGTTACCAATGCCGATAAACTCTCGCAGCAGATTCATTATATAGTTAATAGAAACAAAAAAGGAATTTATCATTTGGGGAGTTCAGACCTTATTCACCATGATGAGTTTATAAAAGAAATCCTTGAAACTATAGGTCACGAAAAGCCTTTGCTTAAAAATGTATACACCTCTAATTTTGATCGCTTTCTAGCTGTGCTTCCAAAGGATAATATGCTACCAAAGCACCTTGTTTTTAGTCATTATGATATTATTAATGAGTTGGATGCTAAAAATTAATCTTTTTAACATTACAGCTCTTTCTTAGAGGCTTTCATACTTCGGAAGCCTTCTATAAATACAGCACTTAGAATAAGTTAACTAAAACTTTGATTAATGTAACTTTTAAGTTACATTAATCGTAATGAAAAGAGTTAGGCAAGTAATACAATACAAGAATTATTTCGAAGATTTTTTACTTGCACAACCAAAAAAGGTTCAGGATAAAATATTTAAGGTTATTGAAATGATTGAAACATATCAACATGTGCCAAAAACATATTTATCTGCGATTAAGAACCATGCAGGGCTTTGTGAAGCACGAATTAAATTAGGATCCAATATATGGAGAGTTTTTTGTTTTTTTGATGAAGGAAAATTAGTTATACTTTTAAATGGATTTACAAAAAAGACTCAAAAGACACCTAAAAAAGAAATAAATAGAGCTATCCGATTAATGAATAATTATTACGAAGAAAAAAATAGTAAAAATGGAAACTAAAAGCTGGAAGGATATAAAAGATAGTGTATACGGAAAGAATGGTACTGACCGAAGAGATGAACTCGATAGAGATTTTGAATCATTTAAAATTGGATTGCTATTACGAGACGCTCGCGAGAAAAAGAACCTTACTCAAGAACAATTAGGCGAGCTTATTGATAAAAAACGAACTTATATTTCTCGTGTGGAAAACAATGGTAGTAACCTTACTTTAAAAACTTTATATGATATAGTAGAAAAGGGACTTGGTGGAAAAGTAAAGATTTCAATAGAAGTATAACACTCCTAAAATATTAGTTTTCTTATTACAGATCTTTCTTAGAAGCTTTTACACTTCGGAAACCTTCTATAAATACAGCACTTAGAATAAGCATCCCACCAATAATAGTATGCCAAGCGGGAAATTCTCCTAAAAACACAACTCCCATTAATATCCCATAAATAGGCTGCACACTACTCATAATACTAGCTGTGGTGGCGCTAAAGTACTTAAAACTCATTAATAATAATGTATGTCCTATGGCAGTAGTTACCAATGCCAGAAAAGCAATAGGTAGCAACTGCTCTTTTACAAGGGTAAAGTCAGCCTTAAACAACAGCGGACTCATAATAAATACAATAATCACTAGCTGATAGAGCATCAATACAGAACCGTTGTATTTCGCTACTTTTGGTTTCATAAGAATATTACGAAGCGCATAAAAAAAGGCAGAAGTAACACCAAATAAAACCGCTATAAAGTGCTGATTCTTAAAACTTACTTCTGGCACCAAAAAATAAACTCCTGTAAGTACCAATACTGCCAATGCAATGTGTGCTTTTTGGAATTTAGTTTTTAAAACTAGAGGTTCCAAAAAGGAGGTAATTACAGGATAGGTGTATATAGAAAGCATCCCAATGGCAACACTGGAGAGCTTTAACGCATAGAAATAAGTAACCCAATGAATTCCAAAAAACACCCCACAGAGTAGCACTACTTTAATATCTTGACGATCGGCAATCTTTAAATTAAACTTTTTATACCTACAGAAAGCATAGATAAATACAACAGCTAGAATAGCTCTAAAAAGGATAATCTGCTCTGGCGGTAACGCTATGTATCTCCCTAAAACTCCCGAAGTACTAATAAGAAGTACAGCGAGGTTTAGTTCCAATATGTTTTTAAAATGTTGTTTGGTTGCAGTCAATGAAATAAAAATCTATCTCAAGAAATAATTCTTAAGATGGTTAAATACTAAATAAATGTTGGTGTTATTTACGCCTAAAAGTAAGTTATCGAGTTAACTCTTTCGCTTTTTCTTTGATAATATCTCCTACTGGTCGGTTTTGGATATTACTTTCTAACCACGAGATTATATCTAAATATAAGAAAGCACGCTTCTCATAAGGGTGATTCTCATACTTTTTAAGCGATTTATGGAGTTTTTTAAACTCGTCTTTTAATTCACTTGGGAAAATCTCTCCTAAGTTTCTTAAAAACTTAATCATTTCCTTTTGTACGGCATGGAGGTCGTTCATCTTTAATAAAAACTTATAGGTGCTCTTAAGTTGGATCTCCAAATGGTAATCCATTCCAGCCTCATAATGCGCAACCAAACTTAAAACCCTAGCAAAACACATAAGATCCTCTCTCATGGTTAGGTTTTTATTATCAATAATCTTTTTAAGATATAAAATACACTTCTTATTGTCTCCTACTCCAAAATATAAACACGCAATTTTATAGTACAATACCATAATATGGTGTTCATCAATTTTATCACGATGTAATTTTACACCATCTACAATCTCCTTTTCTAAATAAAGACCGTCTTCAAAAGTACCTTCTAAAAAATGTAGGTTTATTTTATTGCTATAGGTATATAAAAATGCTAAAACCTCCAAGTTATCATTCTTCGGGAATTTATCACTAGCAATTACCTCTTGTAGTTTTGTGAGTGCTTCTTTAAATCCACGACGATTTTTCACATAAAACATCGACTCCAATAGGTAGTTATTTCCTTTTAAGAAAAATACAGGATTTAAGTAAATCATCTGTTCATTTTCATAAAACAACTCCACCCATCTTAGGGAATACTTATAACACGATAAAAAATCTTGAATAAGAAAACTATACCAAAGTTGTGCTTTATAAAGCCATAGCTTCTCTCTAAAATCTAATTCTGAAACTTTAAATTTCGGTAAGTGAGCTTTATAATATTCAGTAACCCATTTATATTCCTCGTCGCTTTTTACGTATCCAAATTTTAACATGATCCCGTATAACTGAAGCGACAAGTTGGATAATTTACTTGTCAGCACATTCTGCATGCTCAATTCTTTGGCTTGAATTGCCAATTCGTCCGCACGGCCACTTATACTTCGGGTTATATATTGAGTTTCTATTACTTTTTCAAGCTCTACAATCTCATAAGCTACTACCTTTTCTTGGTTTTCTATGGCTAGAGACTTCGCTTTATCTAAGATTTTTAAACTCTGCCTGTAAAGGCCTTTATGATATAGAATAGTAGCAAAATCTAACTGCTCACGAATTTGCAAACGCATATTCTGATTTACAGGATTTAATCGTAAGCTAACTAAAATCTGCTTGTATAAATGAGCTTTTAAATTAGAGAGCTGTTGCTTTTTAACAATCCCACTTTTTAAGATTTCAGATTCTTTATAATCATTCATCTTATCTAAGAGATTGAATAATGCCAAAAACTTAGCATCAGCATTTACTCCTAACCTATTAACATACAACTTAAATTGTCTCTTTTCTGATTTAGAAAGGGACTTAACTAATATAAATAAAGTGTCTTTTTGTTGACTTGTCATTGTAAAAATAAAACTTCAATTAACTGATTATCAATTAATTATTATTCGATAAGTATACTTAAGCATTGTAAAGAAATGGTTAAGCGGGCTTAAAATTACGAATACATAATATAAATTCGTATAACAAATTTGAAATTACATTAAATTATCAAGATGAGTAAAGAAAAAGTCCAAATCTTTGACACGACATTAAGAGACGGGGAACAAGTACCTGGATGCAAGCTTAATACAGAACAAAAGCTTGTTATTGCAAAACGTCTTGACGATCTAGGTGTTGATGTAATCGAAGCAGGTTTCCCTATTTCAAGTCCGGGAGATTTTAATTCCGTTTCAGAAATAGCTAAAATAGTAAAAAATGCAACTGTATGTGGGCTTACCCGCTCGGTAAAGAAAGATATTGAAGTAGCTGCAGAAGCTATTAAACATGCCGTAAGACCGAGAATACATACTGGAATTGGAACTTCAGCTTCACACATAAAATATAAATTCAAATCTACTCCTGAGGAAATTATAGAGCGTGCAGTAGCCGCTGTAAAATATGCCAAAACATTTGTAGAAGATGTAGAATTTTATGCAGAAGATGCCGGTCGTACAGACAATGAATATTTAGCACGTGTTTGCGAAGCTGTTATTAAAGCTGGAGCTACGGTATTAAATATCCCAGATACAACAGGATATTGCCTACCCGAAGAATACGGTGCTAAAATGAGATACCTTAAAGAAAATGTAACTGGTATAGACAAGGCTATTCTTTCTTGCCACTGTCATAATGATTTAGGACTAGCAACTGCAAACTCTATTGCTGGTGTTGTTGGTGGTGCCAGACAAATAGAATGTACTATTAATGGTATTGGAGAGCGTGCAGGAAACACTTCTTTAGAGGAAGTAGTTATGGTATTACGCCAACACCCATATTTAAACTTAGACACCAATATAAATTCTAAGTTATTATATAGTACTAGTAAAATGGTTTCTGAAAGTATGGGAATGCCTGTACAGCCTAATAAAGCTATTGTTGGTGCGAATGCTTTTGCTCACAGCTCAGGAATTCACCAAGATGGGGTTATTAAAAACAGAGAAACCTATGAGATTATCGATCCTGCAGATGTAGGAGTTACAGAGTCTGCAATTGTACTTACTGCTCGTAGCGGACGTGCAGCTTTAGCTTATCGTGCCAAGAAAGTAGGTTATGAATTAACTAAGTTACAATTAGACGAAGTTTATAAAGAATTTTTAAACTTTGCAGATAGAAAGAAAGAAATCGTTGATAGTGATATTCACCAGATCATCGAAATTAGTAAGATAGATATTAAAGCAATTGCTTAAAACGGTTTTTTATAGCATTCACTATACAAATAGAATGCTATAAGAAGATATTTATTTAGCCTCAGGGTTAAAATGATTAAAAAAAAGAATTAATGAGTAAAACGTTATTTGATAAAGTTTGGGATAGCCATGTGGTACATACTGTAGAGAATGGACCGCAAATATTATACATAGATAAACATTTAATTCATGAGGTTACGAGTCCGCAGGCATTTAATGAGCTTGAGGAACGTAACATTCCACTATTTAGAAAAGACCAAATTGTAGCTACAGCAGATCATAATGTGCCTACAAAAGACCAACATCTACCAATACAAGACTTATTGTCTAAAAAACAGGTAGAAATGCTTACCGAGAACTGTAAAAAACACGATGTTACTCTTTATGGTTTAGGACATCCGTACCAAGGAATTGTACATGTAATGGCTCCAGAACTGGGAGTTACACAACCGGGAATGACGATGGTTTGTGGAGATAGTCACACCTCTACTCACGGTGCTTTTGGTACGATTGCTTTTGGTATCGGAACAAGTCAGGTGGCACAAGTTTTTGCGAGTCAGTGTTTATTGCTTTCCAAGCCTAAGAGTATGCGTATTACCGTAAACGGAAAGGTTAAAAAAGGCGTTTTACCAAAAGATGTAATCCTATATATCATTGCAAAATTAGGAACCAATTCTGGAACTGGATATTTTGTAGAATATGCTGGAGATGTTTTTGAAGCGATGACTATGGAAGGCCGTATGACGGTTTGTAATATGAGTATAGAAATGGGTGCTCGTGGAGGAATGATTGCACCAGATGAAACTACTTTTGAATACGTAAAAGGAAAAGAATTTGCTCCTAAAGGGGAAGAATTTGATAAGAAAGTAGCCTATTGGAAAACATTACCAACAGATGCAGATGCTGTTTTTGATAAAGAATACACTTTTGATGCAGCAGACATCGAGCCGATGGTAACTTATGGTACCAACCCAGGGATGGGAATAAAAATTACAGCTGCAATTCCTACTCAAGATGACGTTTCTTTTGAAAAGTCTTTAGCTTATATGGGCTTTAAAAAGGGAGAAAAACTATTAGGGAAAGACATAAATTATGTTTTTATAGGAAGTTGTACGAACTCTAGAATTGAAGATTTTAGAATTGCTGCGGAATATATTAAAGGGAAACAAAAGGCAAATAATGTAAATGCATTGATAGTTCCTGGATCACAGCAAGTAGCAAAACAGATTAAAGAAGAAGGTATTCAAGATATATTTGAAGCTGCTGGTTTTGAAATGCGTCAAAGTGGATGTTCTGCTTGTTTAGGGATGAATGAAGATAAGATTCCCGCTGGAGAATATTGTGTATCTACATCAAACAGAAACTTTGAAGGACGCCAAGGGCAAGGAGCACGTACCATTCTTGCGAGTCCGCTAGTAGCTGCTGCTACTGCAATTGCAGGAAAAATAGTAGATGTTACCGAAGAAGTAGACGCTTTAGAATTGGTTTAATAAAATATAAGAGTAACGTTATTAACTAGGCTTTTAAAATAGGATGCTGAATTTAGTCCACTATAAATTAAAACACGTAGTTTGATATCACAATACTCGATACTAACAATATATAATGGAAAAGTTTACAACATTAAAATCTAAGGCGATACCATTGCCAATAGAAAATATAGATACCGATCAAATTATACCTGCTCGTTTTTTAAAATCGACAAGTAAAATAGGATTCGGGGAGAACCTTTTTAGAGACTGGAGATATGAAAAGGATGGTTCTGAGAATAAAGATTTTGTTTTAAATGATACTACCTATGAAGGGAAAATCCTAGTTGCAGGAGATAACTTTGGATGCGGGAGTAGTAGAGAACATGCAGCCTGGGCGCTAACTGATTTTGGACTTAAAGTAATTGTTTCTAGTTATTTTGCTGATATTTTTAAAGGAAATGCTCTTAATAACGGATTGCTACCAATACAAGTAAGTCCTGAAGCATTGAAAGTGATGCTAGACACTATAAAAGAAAATCCAGATACTAACTTTGTGGTAAATTTAGAAGAGCAATTTATCGCTATGGAAGGAACGGATATAAAAGAAAGTTTTGAAATCGATGCATACAAAAAAACATGCATGGTAAATGGTTATGACGACATCGATTTTTTAGTCAGTAATAAAGATAAAATCGAAGCATTTGAAGCTTCTAGAAAATTTTAATACAACACACCACTATGAATATAGATATAGCAGTATTATCGGGTGACGGAATTGGTCCTGAAGTCACAAAACAAGCCATAAAAACATTAAAAGCAGTCGGAGAAGTATACAATCATACCTTTACTTTTAAAGAAGCCCCTGTTGGTGCTATTGCTATCGACCAGACTGGAGATCCATTACCAGAGAAGACTTTAAAATTATGTCTTGATTCTGATGCGGTTCTTTTTGGAGCTATTGGAGATCCAAAGTATGATAACGATCCTTCTGCAAAAGTGCGTCCAGAGCAAGGATTACTTAAATTAAGAAAATCGCTTGGATTATTTACTAACATCCGCCCAATAAAGGCCTTCCCTACTCTAATTGAGAAATCTCCATTAAAGGAAGACCGCATTTTAGGAACCGATCTTACTATTTTCCGTGAACTTACGGGAGGTATTTATTTTGGTGAGAAAAAACTAAATGAAGAAGGAAGTGTAGCTTCCGATCTTTGTGAATATTCAGATTATGAGATTGAGCGTATTGCTCATTTAGCTTTTAAAGCTGCTCGTGCAAGAAGAAAAAAATTAACGTTGGTAGATAAAGCCAATGTATTGGAAACTTCTAGACTATGGCGTAAAGTGGTTACCAATATTGGGAAAAGCTATGACGATGTAGAATTAGATTTCCTTTTTGTTGATAATGCAGCGATGCAAATGATTTTGAATCCGAGTCAGTTTGATGTTATCCTAACGGAAAATATGTTTGGAGATATTATTTCTGATGAAGGAAGTGTTATTGGAGGTTCGATAGGATTATTAGCTTCTGCTTCTGTAGGAGATGAAAATGCAATGTTTGAACCTATTCACGGATCTTTCCCACAGGCAACAGGAAAAGGAATTGCAAACCCAATTGCTTCTATATTATCTGCGGCTATGTTATTGGAGCATTTTAAATTATTTGAAGAAGCAAAAGCTATTAATAAAGCTGTAGAAAAAGCATTAGAAATTAATTTTGTGACTCCAGATTTAGATGTAAATAGTAAGAAAACAACTTCTGAAGTTGGGAATTTTATTGCTGATTATATTGCAAATGCAGAGGAAATAATTAATTATAATCAAGAAAATATTGATTACGGAAAATCAACTATTATCTAAATAGTTGCTACTTATATATTTGTGTACTTAAAAAGGGTGCCTAAAAAGAAAACATTCTGACTTATAGTTTTTAAAGCATTGTAGAACTGCCTTTAACTTATAAAACTAGATTAAGTATTGTGATAATTTTTAGCCGCCCTTTTTTATTGTATTCAGCTGAAATTAGAATTTAATAGCATTAAAAATTAATGGTTTCCTATATGAAAAGTAACAGGTTTTTTACGCACTATTTATTAAATCTTGTTAGCCGCCCTTTTTAAAAATTAATGATCATTAATTTGAGTATATTCAGAAGTTAGCATTCATTGACAACCAAAATTCTGAAATCATTGAAAAGTTGTTTAAGAAAATAATATAAATTGAGGTTTATGAAAAAAGACATAAATAATACATTCAATTCAAAAAAACCAAGATTAGTTCTTATTTTGAGTGTTATAACAGCTGTTTTTTGGTATATAGGACAGTCCTTTAATGTTTACTATTTTGCTGTAGTAGGAGCAGTTTTTGAAATTTTATGGCTTCCAATGATAGCTTCACTTATTATTTTACCCATATTATCTTTATTTTACCTCATAAAAGAAAAATTTAATTTAACATCCCTTTATCTGTATTCATTTCTAATACTTATAGCTACTATTTTGTATATATATTTAATAAATTAATAAAAATCAAAATAAAATGGATTACAATTTTTCAATTTCAACACTCCAGTTTTTCCTATCTATGAATTTTTCTATTTTGTATTCAGCTAACGGTCTTAGGGTATGAGTAGTATTGGAATTATTGTTACTACTTTTCGGAAAGAAAGATACTTAATAAAATATAAAAACGGTTCAAGTTATCACTTAAACCACAATTGCTTGTACATAATGTTGTGCAATACTTCTTTACGTTTGATGTTTAACCTTATTTTTCTAGTTTCTTGTCAGCTATCAATTCCATAAAAAAATCAGATAACTTCGAAGCTCCATTATTTCCTCCATCATCTATATTGGATAAAATTACAACGGTATAATTGTCGTTCATAAAATCCATTAATTCACAATGTATTCCGTACCAACCACCACTATGGCCAAGAATAGTTTGGTTGTATCTTTGGTCAACACCAATACCATATCCCATGTGCGTATTATAACCTTTCACTTTTGGTTCAAACATTAACTCGGTTGTTTCTTTTTTTAGTAGTTTATAGTTTCTTAAGGCCTTTGAAAAGTTAAACAAGTCGTTTACAGTTGAATAATAAAATCCACCTGGTGATGCTTTTGTTAAATAATAATCATTCTTTTTCAAGGTTTTGTTTTCCCCAAACATTGAGGTATATCCACTTGCTTTATTATTTACAATAGAATCGATTTCCAATTCGGTTGTGTTAGGCATTTCAGCGGGTTTGAATATATTTTCCCTTAAATAATCATAATAGTTTTTACCACTAACTTTTTCAATGATTAGACCAAGAACCACCATTCCTGTTGCACTATAATTATATTTAGTTCCGGGTTTTGATAAAAGTGTATCATTAACAAAAAGGGGCATGAAGTCCGAAATTGTCTTGTATTCTAAATTTTTTATTTTATTCTCGTCTGCCACATAAAAATTATTAAGTCCTGAAGTGTGGGTAAGTAATTGATGAACCGTTACGGAATCTCTTACGAGTTTGTTTGGGTAATCAGGTAAATATTCTCCAATAGGACTATTCAATTTTAACTTTCCTTGCTCGTAGAGTTGCAAAGTTGCTACAGCAGTAAATAGTTTGGTAATAGAAGCAATATTGAACTTAGTATCTATTTTATTCTTTACATTGAATTCGATACTTGCTAATCCGTAAGCTCTTTGTTCAATGATACTATCGTTGTGGGCAACCAAGACTGTTCCCGAAAAATCATCCCCATTTAAACTGTTTAAATATGAATTGATTTTCAGTTTTTTTTGATTATTTGATTGACCGTAAGATAATATTCCAATGAATAGCGTAACTGCCGCTAGATAAGTTTTTAAGCTTATGTTCATACTTTCAATTTTCTTTTGTTAGTTCAAGCAACAATACTTCTAAAACAGTTTTCTTAATGTTCTTTTATCACGTTCCAAGATAAAAACAGCTATTGAAGTATCCAATTGTGGAAAATATAAAATTACGATTCCTAAAACCCACCGTGTCCATAACTTGTATAACTCTTTACTTTTCCAGTTGATAAACCTAAACCATTTTTGTTATCCTTACCATCTTTAGTTTCGATTCTAGTAAAAATTTGATTCAGCGTGTTTTTGTCCTTTATGATTTTATCATTTTCAGCTGAAACTAGGCTTTAATAGTAATAATAAGCGATAAAGCTACTACAGAGGCAATAACTCATTCTCCTTCCCTCCTATTTATTTGTTTCTTTTGCGTTAGGGATTGCAGCAAGCTACCGTGTAGCGCGTAAAGCCCGCCGCTTGTGAAGCAAGAGGAACGCCCAATAAATAATGAACAAGACATAGTCGCTCATAAATTACCCTAAAAGCAACAAAAGAGCAGTTTTTATGGAACTACTTTTCGTGAAACAATCTGTAAAAAAGCACTGCTTTCTTCCTAATAAAACCATTGTAAATTAAAGCCTAACTTGTAGGTAAAGGCGCACCAACAGCGATGTCACAACGGTGACCAGGTTGCCCGTGTGCAGGGTTAAGCGTAGTTCCATTGGTGTTTAACAACGACCCATCTACGGGAGCAGTCAATGGCGCACCCACGGCGATGTCGCAGCGATGGCCCGGTTGTCCGTGTGCAGGGTTCATACCGCTAGCAGTTGTATTTTGTGGTGTATTTGTGTTCTGAAAAGATTCTACTGGCGTTTCCTTTGCTGCAGCTTCACTATCGTATCCCTCTAAAGTGATCGTAGTGGATTTAGTTTCTGCAGTACTTATAAAGTAATACGCTCCAGCTCCAATTGCTATAATACAAGCAAAAATAATACCTATCTTTTTCATCTCTTTAATATTTAGGCTATAAAAATAGAGAAATTATTTTACTTTCCATGGGTTGACTTTTAATCTACTCATATAGTTTTGGTGCTGAACGATTACAATTTTTTTGATTCCATTTTCGTCGGTTATAGGAAGAAAACCATAATCGTAGCAAAAGAAATAATTCCCTCCTTTAAAAGGATATATTGTTGTGAAAATTGAAAACTCATATTCCATAGCATCCAATACTTCCTTCCTAACCGTTGCTTTACCTTGTGGGCAAAAGTGAGCCAAAATCCCCCTATTTTTACGAAGTAAACTATTGGTATATTGAATTAATTTTTCGTGAGCAGCTTTATTGTTATTATGATGATTGCTTCTACATTGGGCATCACAGAATTTTTTATCTGATCTACCATGTAATTCATCGTTACAAAAGAAACAGAATCTTTTTTTCATAAGTATATTTTAATTTAAATCTATTTAAAAAGAATCTCCTCTTTTATTGAATAATAAAACTTGAAAGGAATTTCCTTGCGTTTCTTTTAGGTATAGCAAGAGTCGGTGAGCATATATTATACGTTTATATACGCATGTAAACGCTTATAAATATAGTTATAATTAATTTATAGAGGATTTTTGCTCTAATAATGAATCCGCTACAAAAAACATATCAAGAATCTTTACATCTATATTTAGATAGACTTAGATTAAGAAATTATAGTGCGAACACTATAAGGACTTATCAGCATATGTTTAAACAATTTTTAAGGCACTTGTGGCCTTTGCCATTACATAAATTAAGTAGTGAACATATAACGGATTACCACCTGGAACTGATTGTAGACAAAGGTTATTCTGTGTCTTATCAGAACCAAAGTATTAATGCTATTAAGTTTTATATAGAGCATATTTTGGGATATCCTAAGCAGCATTTTGTTTTAATACGTCCTAAAAGGAGTGTGAAATTACCTGTGGTTTTTACATTAGAAGAAGCCGCATCTATTATTAATAGTCCAAACAATTTAAAGCATCAAGCAATTTTGACACTTATATATGCTTCTGGTTTGCGGATTTCTGAATGTATAAATTTACAGATGACCGATATTGACTCTAAGAGCATGTGTATTTGGGTACGTAATGGTAAAGGCGGAAAGGATAGGATGACCTTATTATCTTGTATGGAGCTGGATCTATTGAGAAGATATTATAAAAAATATAAACCTGTAAAGTGGCTTTTTGAAGGTAGAAAGGGTGAGCGTTATAGCACTTCTAGTATCCGACAAGTATTTAAAAAATCTTTATATACTACGAAAGTGAATAAGTTGGCTACGGTACATACATTACGGCATTCGTTTGCTACACATTTATTAGAGAATGGAACTAATTTAAGGTACATCCAGAAGCTCTTAGGGCACAATTCTAGCAAAACCACTGAGATTTACACACATGTTAGCACTGAAAACCTTACAAATATAGTTAGCCCCCTAGAATTACATAAAAAAAAGTATATTTGAAAGAGATATAAACGCAATTGCGTTTATTTAATAGTTAGGCAATATTAAAAAGAACCGCATATAAATAAATGACAAAAAGAAAATCACTTTCTAAAAAAATACGGTTTGAAGTATTTAAAAGAGATAAATTCCAATGTCAATACTGTGGGAATAAAGCCCCAGATGTAGTACTTGAAGTTGACCATATTGACCCAGTTGCTAATGGTGGAACAAATGAAATAATCAACCTTATCACAAGTTGTTTTGATTGTAACAGAGGCAAAAAAGCTCGATTACTGACAGATGATACAGTTATTCAAAAACAGCGGAAACAATTAGAAATAATTCAGGAAAGAAGAGAACAACTTGAATTAATGCTTGAATGGAAAAAATCGCTAACTGAATTCGAGGACGAAAAAGTTACGATGGTAAGTGATTATTGGGCTTCAATGATGAACCCATACTCATTAAATGAAAATGGACTTAAATCGTTAGATAAATTAATCAAGAAATTTCCAATTGAAGACATTTTAGAAGCAATCGATATTGCAAATAAAAAATACCTTGTTTTTGACGATGATGGTAATATCACCAAAGAAAGTGTTGAACAAGCATTTGACAAAGTTGGTGGTATTTGCGCTCTAAAAAATATGCCTGAACTGAAAAAGAAAATGGCTTATATCAAGGGAATTTGTCGAAACAGATTTTCTTATTGGGACAATAAAAAAGGTTCAATAATTTTAAACAATTATGTAAATGCTTTGAAAGAAGTTGGTTGGTCCGAAGAAAGAATAACTGAAGATTTAGAAAATGAAGTTATTCCAAAATCGATTGAATCTAAGAATTGGTCACAATGGCGTGGACTTTTGGAACAATGGACTGAAGATGTGCAAAATTGGAAAAATGATAGTGAAGAATCTATAGAACCTGAAATTCCAAAAGAATTTTCTTATGAAAGATTGGAAATGCATAATGCTATGTCATTTTCGGAAATTCGTGACGGAATAAATACTTTAAAATATATAGGTAAAGCATTCAAAGATTTTGACGAAAATAAATTTGAACAGTCAATTTACAAAGACTTAAAAACGGCTACAGAAATGGTCGGAGTTGAGCAAACAGAATTTAATAAATTCATTTTCCGAAGTGATTCCATTAAGTATTTTAAAGTTCCAGAAGAAATAGAAGATGAAGAATATGGAATGCTTATAAAGTTGAGTATGTTCGCAAGTGACGAAGTGGAAAACATTCTTAATCAATTCAATTTTGACCGAACAAGTTATTCGGAAAAAGATAAAAATATATTACGTTTAATAACAAAAGATAAATTAAATAACATTGCCTAACAATGGCTATAAGTAATTGCTTGTTCTCGCCTACTTCTGAAAATCCTCGCGGATTTTCAGTTTGGTGTGTACTTGCTAAGTTAATCGTTAACCCACGCAACTACTCATAGCCGAGACCGTTATAGGTAATTACAAAAGTGAATCGGATAAATAGTAGCTGGAAAGGCTTATTTTGATGGATAAAGGATGTGGTTAATTTTAATTTTTTCTAGGAGTATCAGTTGTAGTTTTTAAGTTTCTCGCAGTGACCACTGTAAAAGATCGCTCTTTTAAACATTGGGAATGTTAGAGAAACTTATACAACGACTAGAAGGTAGTTGTTTTTTTGGTAAAAGTCAACTGATTATCATATTATTAATAAATTAAAATTGACTCTTACTATTTTAAAACAACCACTGCTAGTATACTAATATAAAATCAATAGTTGTTTTAAACCAGCTACCATTAGGTCCTATTATGCTCACTTTTGGAACTACTGTTTCTCAACTTTAAGGATATATTTCATATTTTTAGGGAAACATACCTATAACACTATGTAAAGTGCATTAAAACGCACATTACACTTAACGTTACCTTCTATTGCCCTACTCTGCTCTTATACTCACTAATCTTGTTAAATTATTACAGATTAAAGCCTTTAAAAAAGGGAAGTTAAAATATTGATCTAAATCATTATTCGACATTTTAAAGGTGATCTCGATCCAAATATTGATTGTAACAATGATTAAACTAACAACTAAAAAATTTAGCGATTTTGGCGGACACGTTACGGATAAAAAAAACGGTTTTTGGCTACCTTTTTTGTTTTCCAAAATTTAAGTAATCATTTTATATTTCTCCACTCTAAACGGGCGCAACATAAGGTAACAAGGTGTATAGTTCATTACTGCTGAATTTTCTACCGAAAATTCAACGCCTTTTTGGTATATTTATGCTTTGGTGGAGATTTTAGGTACTTTTACTCATAACGAAACCATACACAAACCGTTGTGAGCAATTTTGACCCGTCCTGAAATATGTATACACTAAAACAATTGTATATGTATAAAAATGATGGATATGTAAGACGTTATAGCG
>NZ_JBLXAF010000014.1:0-15457 GCF_048266025.1 Joostella sp.
GATAATTTTAGACAAGTACGTAATTTAGTTGTTCATCATAAGGGTATAATTAAAAACAACGATACCGTCAATAATAGTGATAAAAAGTTCAATAACATTAAGAGTTTTAGCAAAGGTAAGTTTACTTTAAAACAGTATGTCTCTTCACAAAATAGATTTGAAATAGTACTTGATAATCCAAAATTCTTTAAAGAGATAGTAAATAACATTGAAAGTCTATTAGATAAAATAGGCAGTAAAGAAATGCCTTTAAACGAAGTAAAATAAAGTATGTCAAACCCAATAAAACAACATTATATTCCACGTTCATATTTAAAGAACTTTGGAATTGAAGGTAGAAAAAGAAATTATTTTGTTGATGTTTATAAAACTGATGATGATATTCTTTTAGAACAGATTAGTACTAAAGATATTTGTTTTGAGAAAAACATATATACTATTCCAGCAGAATCTGATGAGATTAAATATGCATTAGAAAAACATTACGCTGAAAATGTAGATAGTGAATTTCAAAAAGTCTATTCCCTGCTTATTGATGAAAAAGCTTTAACGGTAACCCAAGAAGAAAAAATACAGATACTCTACGTTTGTCTCTCACTATATTTTAGAACACCAAGAATTTTAAATCTTCAACGGAGTATGAATAATCAAATTTTTGATAAAGCAGCTCATACAGCAGATGAAGAAGGATTGATAAAAATGAACTTATATGGTGAAAAAATAAAGTTTCACATTGATGATATTGAAGCTGTAAAAAAAGAACATAACGAACGTTCAAGAACGGTTTTTTTAGTAAACCATTTAGAACAATGGGGGAATTTTGTAAAATATAAATATGACTGTACTATTAATGTTATTAAAATTAATGATGCGAATGCACCTCTCATAACTTGCGATAATCCTGTATCCATCAGGCATTTTGAAACAAATCGTTTTCAAGGGTTATATGACCCAAGAGCAGTAATAACTTTACCATTAGACCGCTCACATTATTTAGAAATTCATCCCAATGACTATGCAGATGGCCAAACAAGAATTAATCGTCTTACACAAGATAGAGACTATGTATTCACTACAAATGGAGTAACCCAACAGAATGCAGAAAAACTATTAATTGGTTATAAAGGAGATATTGATAAACATTTCGATATTCAAAGTCATTATGAAAAACCAGAAAATGGTGAGGAATTTGTCAAAAAAGCTAAATACAGAGCGGAACAAGCTCTAATTCTATTTGAGATTTTAAAGAAAAAAGGATTTGTTTCCAATGAATTTATTGGTAAGCTAAAAGAGTTATTAGAACACCCTTATTGTAAGGATGACATACAAATGCTGAAGTATAAAAAAGTACTTTCTAAAATGGGTAAGTGGTAGTATAATACTTTTGCAACATCATTTGCAACATCATTTGCAACACCATTGCATTAAATAATTTATATATTTGTCTAAATTATATGAAAATATTTTTTTCCATATCAATGTCTATTTTATTCTTTTTTCAAGGGATAAGCATAGATATGGACTTTTGTGGTCCAATTAAAGAAATTTCAAGTGTTATTACCCATTATCAAGAACATAAAGTCTATGGCGACTCTTTCCTTGAATATGTAGTTGAAGATTACATTGACAATGATACAAAAAATGAAGGGCATCATCATAACCCAGATAAGGAGAATACACCTTTCCATTCCCATAATCAATGTTGTCACCCTTTGGTATTAATTATTGCGAACAACAATTTGGCTTTAACCAATCGACTAAAATTTGAAGAGAAAAAACAGTATAATTTACATAAAGTAAACTTCACTTCCAGATATTTGGAATCACTTTTCCAGCCACCAAGGGCATAATTCAGTTTTTTTAAAGGATAACTATATCCAATTTTGAGCCTAAAGGGTTCTTTTTATTTCGTACAATTCTATTTCTTATATCAGAATTGTATCGAATAGTTTAACTGAATTAATACATTTTCTATGATTAATAAAATCATTGATTTTTCAATCAATAACAAATTCATTATTGGTTTGCTAACGCTTACCATTGTTGGAGCAGGTATTTGGAGTATGACCCAAGTACCAATCGATGCTGTTCCAGATATTACCAATAATCAAGTACAAGTCATTACACAAGCACCCAATTTAGGTACAGAGGACATTGAGCAATTTGTAACCTATCCTGTGGAAGTCGCAATGAGTAACTTACCTGAAGTAAAGGAAATCCGTTCCATTTCTCGTTTTGGCTTGTCTGTGGTTACTATAGTTTTTGACGATGATATGGGAACGTATCTACCGCGTCAATTAGTAGCTGAAAAACTAAACGAAGTCAAAGAACAAATTCCGAGTGGTTTTGGCGAACCAACTATGGGTCCTATTTCTTCTGGTTTAGGAGAAATCTATCAATACACACTTAAAGTAAAACCAGAATATAAAGACAAATATTCGGTTACTGATTTGCGTACAATGCAAGATTGGATTGTACAGCGTCAAATGGCTATGGTAGAAGGTGTTATTGAAGTAAACGCAATAGGTGGAAAAATTAAACAGTACGAAGTTGCTGTAGACCCAAACGAACTAAAAGCTATTGGTTTAACAATTACCGATGTTTTTGAAGCTCTTGAAGCCAACAATCAAAATACAGGTGGTGCATACATTGAAAAGAACCATCAAGCCAATTTTATTCGTGGCGAAGGCTTGGTGCGTAGTTTAGAGGATATTAAAAAGATTACGGTTAAAAACACAAACAATATTCCAATTACCGTAGGCGACATTGCAACGGTACAATTTGGTGCTGCTATTCGTTATGGCGCTTTAACCCAAGATGGCGAAGGCGAAGTAGTTGGTGGTTTGGTTATGATGCTTAAAGGCGCTAATTCAAACGATGTTATTGAGAATGTAAAAGTGCGAATGGCTCAAATTGAAGAATCATTGCCTGAAGGCGTGATTATTGAACCTTTATTAGACCGTAGTAAATTAATAGCAGAAACGACATCAACGGTAGCTGGAAACCTTATGGAAGGCGCATTAATAGTCATTTTTGTACTTATCTTTTTATTAGGAAACTGGAGAGGTGGTTTAATAGTAGCTTCAACAATTCCATTATCACTATTATTCGCATTTATACTAATGAATGTTTTTGATGTTTGGGCTAATTTAATGAGTCTGGGAGCAATAGATTTCGGAATTATTGTCGATGGTGCTGTAATTATTGTAGAAAGTACAGTTTTTCTTATTGCATCACAAGTATTAAAGAAAAGGAAATTGACATCCAAAGAACGCGATGGCGTTGCAGCAGATGCTTCAAAAAAAATGATGAATGCTGCCTTTTTCGGCCAGCTGATTATCCTAATTGTATTTCTACCAATATTAGCATTAGAAGGCATTGAAGGAAAAATGTTCAAACCAATGGCATTGACTTTCATTTTTGCAATGATTGGTGCAATGGTACTTTGTTTGACGTATGTACCAATGATGTCTGCCTTGATTTTAAGAGCACCAAAAAATGACAAACAATCGTATGGCGATAAATTTGTGCATTGGGTAGAACGTAAATACCAACCGCTATTAGAAAAAGCCTTAAAGAAAGGAAAATTAATAATTGGTGTTTCTGTTGTATTATTTGGTATTGCAGTTTTTATGTTTACAAGAATGGGTGGCGAATTTATTCCACAATTAGATGAAGGTGATATTGCATTTCACGCCATCTTAAAACCCGGTAGCTCACTTACAGAAACGATTGAAACAACTACAAAAATTGAACAAATTGTAAAAGCAAAGTTTCCAGAAGTTGAAAAAATAGTCAGTCGAATTGGTGTTGCAGAAATTCCAACAGATCCAATGCCAATGGATATTGCTGATGTTTTTGTAATACTGAAACCAAAAAGCGAATGGACTACTGTAGAGACAAAAGATGAACTCATTGAAAAAATGAAAGAAGCTGTTGAAATAATTCCTGGTGTTAACTATGAATTTACACAACCCATTGAAATGCGTTTTAATGAATTACTTGAAGGTGTTAGAGAAGATATTGCTATTAAACTTTATGGAGAAGATATAAATCTACTGTCTCAAAAAGCAGAAGAAATATCTAAAATCATTGCTGGTACAGAAGGTATTGGCGATATGAAAGCGGAAGCTACAACGGGTTTACCACAAATGACAATTACGTATAACAGAAGTAAATTGGCACAATACGGACTTCAAATAAATACATTAAATCAAATTGTGCAATCAGCTTTTGCAGGAGGAATAGCAGGAACTATTTTTGAAGGCGAAAAGCGATTTGATTTGGTGGTTAGGTTAAGTTCTCATAATCGTAAAGACATAACAGATGTGCAAAATTTGTATATCAACTTGCCTTCTGGTGCGCAAATTCCATTACGTGAAATTGCGGATGTTAGCTACAAAGCTGGTCCAATGCAAATCAGTAGAGACAATACCAACAGAAGAACTTATGTAGGTGTCAATGTTAGAGGTCGTGATGTAAAATCATTGGTAGAAGAAATTAAAACTAAATTAGATGCACAATTAGAACTGCCTTCTGGTTATTTCATTCGTTATGGTGGTGCTTTTGAAAATTTAGAACGTGCCAGTAACCGTTTACAAACTGTTGTTCCTATTGCCTTGTTACTCATTTTTGTACTGATTTATTTTGCATTAAAATCCTTACCACAAACCTTGATGATTTATATAGCAATCCCAATGGCAACCATTGGAGGTGTTGTAGCGTTATGGTTGCGTGATATGCCTTTTAGTATTTCGGCAGGTGTTGGTTTTATTGTGTTGTTTGGTGTTGCAGTATTAAACGGATTAGTAATGATTAGTGGTTTGAATGAGTTAAAAGAAGAAGGAGTTACCAATCTAAAAGATAGAATTATAGAAGGTACAAAGCGAAGAATCAGACCTATAATGTTAACTGCTTTTACAGATGTTTTAGGCTTTCTACCTATGGCAATTTCAGCATCGGCTGGTGCAGAAGTTCAGCGACCTTTAGCAACCGTTGTAATTGGTGGTTTGTTAACCTCTACACTATTAACATTATTCGTTTTACCTATATTATATCATTGGGTAGAAAACAAATCATTCAATTTTAGGGCTAACAAAAAGGTAATTACAGTTACTGCTATGGTGGCTTTTATGTTTTTGTTGCCAATAACAGGAAATGCGCAAAAAATAAATGATTCGTTACCAATTATTTCGATGCAAGAAGCTGTAAAATTGGCTAAAGAAAACTATCCAAGTTTAAAACAACAACAACTCGAAATTGATAAGCAACAACAATTAAAAGGAACTGCTTTCGATTTTGGTACTACCCAAATTTTTACGGGAGGTGAAGAAATCAATAACGGAAATGGTATTTACACCACTATTGGAGTTGGTCAATCAAATATTGATGTATTTGGTATAGCACCAAAGAGAAAATTACTGGAGCAACGCATTCAGTTAGCTCAAAAAGCGTTTCAGCTTTCAGAATTAGATTTAGAACTGGAAGTAAAGAAAGCGTGGGCAAATGCTTTACAGAGTAAAAGGAATTATAATTTATACAAAGAGTTAGATTCCATTTATACCAACTTTGAAAAAGCAGTTGCTTTAAATTATGAAGTAGAAGCCATTTCTAAACTGGAATATGCAGCAGCCAAAAATCAAGCCTTACAGATTCAGAATAAATTTTTGCAATCAAAAAGCGAATATGTTATTGCTTTACAACAATTAAACTTGTGGTTGATTTCAGATGATTTTTATACGGTTTCAGATGAAATTGATATAGCGAGCGAAATAAATGTAGAATCCTTTAGTATAGAAGCACACCCTTTATATACTGTTTCTCAACTTCAACTCGCAGAGGCAGAAGCAAACTTTAAAGCTGCCAAAGCTGAAAATTTACCAAAGTTAAACCTTCAAGGTGGTTTGCAAAAAGTAAACGGAAATTCAGGGTTTTATACCTATCAAGCTGGTATTTCCATACCGTTTTTATCTGGTACAACAAAAGCACAAGTTAGAACTGCAAAAATTGATAGGCAAATTGCCGAATCAAATATGCAGTTCAAGCAAAAGGAAGTGCAATCTAAATTTAATCAAGCCAAAGAAAATCACCAAAAATGGAAAACATCTTGGCTGTTCTATAAGGATGAAGTATTACCACTTATTAAAGAACAAAAAACTGGTGCTTTGTTTGCTTATAAAGAAGGAGAGATTGATTACACAGCGTTTACACAACTTATAAAAGAAGCTATTCAATCAGAACTGGAAGCTCAAACAGCGTTAGCAAACTATTTAGAAAGTACATTTCAATTACAATATTTTAATCAATAAGACAATGAAAAACACACAATATATAATTTTAGCACTACTAACAGTTTCATTTTTAGTTGTTGCTTGCGGAAATAAAGAAAGCCATAAGGAAGGTGATGGTCATTCCCATAACGAGGAACAAAAGATTGAAGAAAACGATGACCATAGCGAAGGCGAAGAAGTGATGCTTTCACAACAACAGTTTGAAGCTTTAAAAATGAAGATAGACACCATTGCATTGCGTAATATGAGTGGTTATGTAGAAGCAAATGGCACATTGGAAGTACCACCACAAAGTGAAGCAGCAATAACTTCTGTAGTTGGTGCAAATGTGTTATCCATAAAAGTGATTGAAGGAGACAAAGTGAATAAAGGTCAAATTGTGGCATATCTTTCACATCCAAATATTATTCAAATGCAAACCGATTATTTGAATGCTTTTAGCAATAGTAATTTTTTAAAGAAGAACTTTGAGCGTCAACAAAAATTATATGATGCGGGAGTTGGCTCTGGTGCAAATTTTCAAAAGGCCGAAGCCGAATATGATGCCTCTAAAGCTATGGTAAATGGATTGGAAGCGCAGTTGAAACTATTAAACATAAATACGTCATCAGTACGAAATGGAACAATTGCTCAAAGTATATCATTACGCAGTCCTATTGAAGGCTATGTGCAAAAGGTAGAAGTAAAAACAGGACAGTATGTTGAACCACAAACTGAACTCTTTGAAATTGTAAATACACATCACGTTCACGCTGATTTAATGGTCTTTGAAAAAGATGTGTATAAAGTTAAGAAAGGTCAAAAAGTAAGCTTTAATATACAAACAATGCAAGATGAAGAATTAACAGCAGAAATCTATTCCGTAAGCAAAACATTTGAAGATGACCCTAAAGCAGTACACGTACACGCTGAAATTGAAAACAAGAAAGGTAACTTAATTCCTGGAATGTATATCCAAGGTAAAATTCAAGTAGAGAACACCAAAACAAAAGCACTTCCTGAAAGTGCGATAGTAAAAGAAGGTGATAGATTTTTCGTGTTTTCGGCAGAAAAAGAAAATGACGATTGGAGTTTTAAACCTATTGAAGTGCTTTTAGGAGCAAAAGATGGCAATTGGGTAGCTGTTCAATTTACTGAAGAACAAGATAAAATCACAAAATTCGCTTATAACAATGCGTATTATTTAATAGCCGAAATGAAAAAAGGAGAAGCAGAACACGAACATTAGATTATGCAAACCATAGAACAATTATTAGAGTTAAAAAATATTCGCGTTACGGCAATGCGTTTATTGATTTATAAGTTTCTTGTAAATAAACAAGTAGCAGTAACATTAAGTGATATAGAAAATGCTTTTGAAAAAGCAGATAGAACTACATTGTACAGAACTATTAAAACATTCGAGGAAAAAGATATTGTGCATCAAATAGATGATGGTACAGGTATTACTAAATATGCTTTATGTGAACAAGGTTGTAGTTGTGATATAAATAAAGATTTACACTTACATTTCCATTGTAACAATTGTAATGAAACCATTTGCTTAACAGACCATAAAATACCAAAAATTAAAGTGCCTGATGGCTTTGTTTCAGAAAATGTAAACTTGGTTGTAAAAGGTATATGTGATAAGTGTAGTGGATAACAAATGCACTTCCATTGCACTAACGATTGTACTACTTTTATTCAAAATTAATGGATATGAAGTTTAATGCTAAAATACCTAAACCTCTTAAACAGGCTTATAACGAAGAATTAAAACGATATAGTTTCTGTTTAGAAAATAAGCAGTATAGTAATGCTTGGTATCATTTAGAACGCAGTCATATCATAGGGCAATCTTACCCAATAGAACATACCTATTCACATTGGTTAATGCTAAAGTTTGGATTTATGCAAAAAGATGCTAAAGAAGTACTCGGTCAAATTATTAGGTTACTTGTTGGTGGTTGGAAATCATTTATTGACCACGTGCCACTTGGTAACACAGGCAGTGCAAACGTACCACCATTAAAATCTATGCCTATACCTAATGATATTAAAAATTTATTCAATTCAAAATGAAGAAAAAGAAAGTCAATTTAAGGGATTTAAAACCAAATTCAGAAGAACAACATTCTCACGATGATGGTCATAATCACGCTAATGGAAGTGCATTTAAAACTTATGTGCCAGCAATTATAAGTTTTACGATGCTTATGATGGGTATAGGTTTAGATTATTTTGATGTTTCTTTTTTTAAGAATTGGACTCGCATTATATGGTATGGTATTGCTTATTTACCAGTTGGACTTCCTGTTGTAAAAGAAGGCTGGGAAAGTATTAAAAAAGGCGATGTATTTACAGAGTTCTTTTTAATGTCTATAGCCACTATTGGAGCCTTTATTATTGGCGAATATCCTGAAGGTGTTGCAGTAATGTTGTTTTATGCAGTTGGGGAATTATTCCAAAATGCAGCAGTTAACAGAGCAAAAGGAAATATAAAAGCCTTACTTGATGTAAGACCAAATGAAGCTCTGGTATATCGCAACAATAATTATGTGTCTGTAAGTCCAGAAACGGTTGAAATTGGTGAAAAAGTGCAAGTACGTGTAGGAGAAAAAATCCCTTTAGATGGTATTCTACTTTCCGACAAAGGTTCATTCAACACAGCAGCATTAACAGGTGAAAGTAAACCAGATACGATTGCAAAAGGCGAAAAAGTATTTGCTGGAAGTATTAATATGGATGGCGTTATTGAAATTGAAACCACCAAAGAATTTAAAGATAGTTCCATTGCTCGAATTTTGGATATGGTACAGAACGCAACAGCTCGAAAATCTAAAACAGAATTATTCATCAGACAATTCGCTCGTATTTACACACCAATAGTTGTGTTTTTAGCAATAGGTGTTACGTTTCTACCATACTTTTTTGTAGATGATTATGTTTTTAGAGATTGGTTATACAGAGCCTTAATTTTCTTGGTGATTTCTTGTCCTTGTGCTTTGGTAATATCAATTCCATTAGGTTATTTCGGAGGATTGGGAGCAGCTTCAAAAAACGGAATTTTATTTAAAGGCGCTTCCTTTTTAGATGCAATGACCAAGATAAACACGTTGGTGATGGATAAAACTGGAACGGTTACTAAAGGTGTTTTCAAAATAAAAGAAATCAAAGCAATTGGTTGGGATGAAAAAGAGTTTATGAAGTACCTGATGGCGATGGAAGAACAATCCACACATCCTATTGCAAAAGCTATTTTAGAATATAAAGATGAAGGCGCAGATTATGAGGCTTCCGAAGTTACAGAAATAGCAGGAAAAGGTTTAAAAGGTATAGTAAATGGTAAGACTGTTTTAGTTGGTAATAAAGCCCTAATGTCAGCCAATAATATTAAAGTTTTAGAGGAAACAGAAACTATTGTAGAATCTATAGTATTAGAATCTATAGACAATGAATTTGCAGGTTATGTTGTCATTGCAGATGAATTAAAAGAAGATGCAAAAGAAACAATTACCAATTTACATAAAGTAGGTATTAATAATATAATGATGCTTTCTGGAGATAAGGATTCCATTACCCAACAAGTAGCAAGAGAATTAAATATTGAAAAGGCTAAAGGTGGTTTGTTACCAGAAGATAAATTAAATGAAGTTGAGCTTTTAAAACAAAATCCTGAAAATAAAATTGCTTTTATAGGTGATGGTATTAATGACGCACCAGTTTTAGCAGCAAGTGATGTAGGAATAGCAATGGGTGGTTTAGGTAGTGATGTCGCTATTGAAACAGCAGATGTTATCATTCAAACAGACCAACCTTCAAAAGTGGTAAAAGCGATTAAAATTAGTCGTTCCACTCGTAAAATTGTATGGCAAAACATCATTTTAGCATTTGGAGTAAAAGTAATTGTTCTGATTTTAGGAGCAGGTGGTTTAGCAACAATGTGGGAAGCAGTTTTTGCCGATGTTGGTGTGGCTTTATTAGCAATATTAAATGCAGTTAGACTACAACGAATGCGATGGAGTTAACCATTAAACTTCTGTTAAACAAAATGAACATTTGTTAAAATTTCGTAACTTCGCAAACAGTATGAAACAAGTATTCCATAAAATAATGTCTTTAGCAATGGCTTTTGTAGTGTTATGCTCTACAATGTCATTTACGCTTAATATGCATTTTTGTGGAGATGCTTTAGTAGAAACAGCTGTTTTTAATAAGGCTAAGGGTTGTGGTATGGAAATGCAAAAGCCATCTACAGAAGGATGTGCTATTACCAAGAAAAACTGTTGTAATGATGAACAATTGGTAGTTGATGGTCAAGACGAACTACAATTACAAGTTGACAAAATTTCTTTTGAACAACAAGTTTTCATTGCCTCATTGGTTTATACCTATATTAACCTTTTTGAAGGTTTAGATAACAATGTATCTTCTTTTGAAGAATATGAACCACCACTCGTCGTCAGGCAAATCTTCAAGATTGACGAGACTTATTTAATTTGATTTTTAAACAATAGACTGTTTTATCCTATGACTTTATAATGTCATAAGGATAATTTGCTGTATTCGGTGTTTTCTTAACGCCAATGTCTAACTGTTTAATAATCAAATCATATGCTTAATAAAGCAATCAAATTTCTTATAGAGAATAAACTCGTTGCAGTTCTGCTACTTGCTCTTTTTGTTGGATGGGGAACTGTAAACGCACCTTTCAATTGGGATACTGGATTTTTACCAAGTAATCCTGTGGCTGTTGATGCCATCCCAGATATCGGAGAAAATCAACAAATTGTATTTACAAAGTGGGATGGTCGTTCGCCACAAGATATAGAAGACCAAATCACTTATCCATTAACCACATCCTTATTAGGTATTCCAGGAGTAAAAACCATTCGTAGTTCGTCTATGTTTGGGTTTTCAAGTATCTATATCATTTTTGAAGAAGATGTAGAATTCTATTGGAGTCGTAGTCGTATTCTAGAAAAACTCAATTCATTACCAAGTGGTTTATTACCTGAAGGTGTTAATCCTGCTTTGGGTCCAGATGCAACAGGATTAGGACAAATATTTTGGTACACACTTGAAGGACGTGATGAAAACGGAAAAGTTACTGGTGGTTGGGATTTACAAGAGTTACGCAGTATTCAAGATTACTATGTAAAATATGCACTATCCTCTGCAAGCGGTGTTTCGGAAGTCGCTTCAATTGGTGGTTATGTTCAAGAATATCAAGTGGATGTCAACCCAGAATTAATGCGTCAATATAATATAGGATTGCATCACGTTGTAAAAGCAGTTAAGGAAAGTAATAAAGACATTGGTGCACAAACTATTGAAATTAATAATGCAGAATATTTAGTACGTGGTTTAGGTTATGTGAAATCTATTGAAGACATAGAAAATGCAGTCGTTACTTCCGAAAATTATACAGCAATACGAATCAAAGATATTGGAAAAGTCTCTTTAGGTCCAGCAACACGACGTGGGTTATTAGATAAAGAAGGTGCAGAAGTTGTAGGTGCTGTTGTTGTAGCTCGTTACGGAGCAAACCCAATGGAAGTTATTAATAATGTAAAAGAAAAAATTAATGAATTAAGTGCAGGATTACCTTCAAAAGTATTAGCAGATGGTAGAACATCACAAGTAACCATAGTGCCATTTTATGATAGAACAGAATTGATTAAAGAAACGTTAGGTACACTTAATGAAGCCTTAACATTAGAGATACTAATTACCATTTTGGTCATTATCATTATGGTATTTAATCTTCGGGCATCGGTACTTATATCTGGACTACTACCAGTTGCGGTTTTAATGGTTTTTATAGCAATGAAGTTCTTTGGTGTAGATGCAAACATCGTCGCATTATCTGGTATTGCAATTGCTATTGGTACAATGGTCGATGTTGGTGTCATACTTTCAGAAAACATTATAAGGCACTTGGATGAAGATGATGGAACAAAACCCATTAATACGGTAGTTTATAACGCCACAGCAGAAGTATCTGGTGCAATCGTTACCGCAGTAATGACAACCATAATCAGTTTCATTCCAGTCTTTACAATGATTGGCGCTGAAGGTAAACTATTTAGACCGTTAGCATTCACAAAAACCTTTGCATTAACAGCTTCCATAATTGTAGCCTTGTTTTTAATACCACCATTCGCTGCATTTTTATTCAGAAAGAAAAGTATTAAAAACACTTTTAAATATGTTTTAAATGGTGTTTTAATAGCTTTAGGAGTCGTAGCAATAGTCTTTGGGTATTGGTTAGGATTGATTTTGATAGCTTTTGGAATTACAGCACTTCTCAATCTTCAAAGTAAGATAACAGACAAACAAACTAATCTTATCAATATCATTATTTCAGCATCTGCGATAGTATTCCTGTTAGCCGAATATTGGCGACCATTAGGCGTTGATAAAAGTATCTTTTGGAATCTCATTTTTGTAAGTATTATATGCTTTGGTTTATTAGGTGTTTTTTCGCTATTCATCAAATACTATACGCGTATTTTAAAGTGGTGTTTAGATAATAAATTATTGTTTTTGTCTATTCCTACTGCGATTGTTATTGCAGGGTTTTTCATAATGAAGAATACAGGAAAAGAGTTTATGCCATCATTAAATGAAGGCTCATTTCTACTAATGCCAACATCTATGCCTCATTCTGGCGTAGAAGAAAACAAACGAGTTTTACAGCAATTAGATATGGCAGTAGCCAGTATTCCAGAAATTGAAACAGTTGTAGGTAAAGCAGGTAGAACAGAATCAGCGTTAGACCCAGCACCTCTATCTATGTATGAGAACATCATTCAGTATAAGCCAGAGTATATGCTGAATGAAAGCAGAGTGCGCCAACGTTACAAAGTAAATGAGGATGGTTTGTTTGAATTAAAAGATGGTCGATTAATTCATAACGAAAATATAGATGTCAGTTCGAGCGCAGTCGAGAACAAAGTGATAATCAAATCAACTTTATTAAATGTCCAAAGGTCTCAATTGATTGAAGATAAGGATGGCGAATATTATCGTAATTGGCGACCAGAAATTGAATCACCTGATGATATTTGGGATGAAATTGTAAGAGTTACCAAATTACCAGGTGTTACGTCAGCACCAAAGCTACAACCGATTGAAACCCGATTGGTAATGCTTCAAACAGGAATGCGAGCACCTATGGGAATAAAAGTAAAAGGTCAAGACTTAAAGCAAATTGAAGCGTTTGGTGTGCAATTAGAAAACATCATCAAGGAAGCTGAAGGCGTTAAAAAGGAAGCTGTTTTTGCAGACCGTATCGTCGGTAAACCCTATTTGTTAATTGATATTGATAGAGAGAAAATTGCACGTTATGGAATTTCTATACAAGATGTTCAGGATGTATTAAAAGTCGCAGTTGGTGGTATGGTATTAACACAAACGGTTGAAGGTCGTGAGCGCTATGGTGTTCGTGTGCGATACCCAAGAGAATTAAGAGCAAATCCAACAGACTTACAACAGATTTATGTGCCAGTTGAAAAAGGCAGTCCTGTTCCATTAAGCGAATTGGCAACCATTCGCTACGAACAAGGTCCACAAGTCATTAAAAGTGAAGACACCTTTTTAGTAGGTTATGTCTTGTTTGATAAATTAGATGGTTTTGCAGAAGTAAGCGTTGTTGAAAATGCACAAGCATTAATCCAAGAAAAGATAGATTCAGGCGAATTAATAGTTCCAAAAGGAATCAACTATGCATTCACAGGAACGTATGAAAATCAATTACGAGCAGAAAAAACACTATCTGTTGTTGTACCGTTAGCATTGGCAATTATCTTTTTAATACTGTATTTCCAATTCCGTTCTGTGGCAACCTCATTAATGGTATTTACAGGTATAGCAGTAGCGTTTGCAGGTGGATTTATAATGATATGGCTCTATGGTCAAGATTGGTTTTTAAACTTCAGTTTCTTTGGCGAAAATCTGCGTGATTTATTCCAGATGCACCCAATTAATTTAAGTGTGGCTGTTTGGGTAGGCTTTATTGCACTATTTGGTATTGCAACAGATGATGGTGTGGTTATGGCAACATATTTAACGCAAACTTTTGATAGAAATACACCAGATAACAAAAAGGAAATTAGAGCATCTATTGTAGAAGCAGGTGAAAAACGTATTAGACCGTGTTTAATGACTACAGCAACAACCATTTTAGCACTCTTGCCTGTACTCACATCTACAGGACGAGGAAGCGATATTATGATTCCTATGGCCATACCAAGTTTTGGAGGTATGCTTATAGCCTTAATAACCTTATTTGTTGTACCAGTTTTATATAGCTGGAAATCCGAAGTTCAACTTAAAAGAGCAACAAAATGAAATACATAAAAATCAATATAAAAACGGTCTTTGTGCTTTGTGCTTTATGCTTCGTGCTTTCTGCGCAAAGTCAAGAGTTAGAAACGCTTATTGATGTTGCACTAAATAACAATCCAGAAATTCAAAAATTTGAATTGCAATACAAAAGAGCTTCTGAAAAAGTAAATGAAGTCAATACCATTCCTAATACCGAATTTGGTGTAGGTTATTTTGTAAGTGAACCAGAAACACGAACAGGTGCACAACGCTTTAAAGTATCTGCTAAACAAATGTTACCGTGGTTTGGGACTATTACTTCGAGAGAAAATTACGTGAGTTCATTGGCAGATGCTAAATACGAGGACATTGTTATCGCAAAGCGAAAACTAATGGCTTCGGTATCACAATCCTATTATAATTTATACGCTAACAAAGCAAAGCAAGAGGTTTTAACTGAAAACATCAAACTATTAGAAACTTATGAAACGTTGGCATTAACTTCTGTAGAGGTTGGTAAAGCATCCGCAGTAGATGTGTTGCGATTGCAAATGCGTCAAAACGAAATGCAACAATTAAAAGATGTATTGCAACAACAGTTTTTAGCAGAACAAACTAACTTCAATAATCTATTGAATAGAGATAATGATGTTACCGTGAATGTGGTAGATAGTTTAATGATACCTTCAGAAGACTTTGATATTACTTTTGAAAATTTAGCATTACATCCTGAATTACTAAAATTTGATAAACTCTATCAATCCATAGAGCAATCAGAATTATTGAATCAAAAAGAAAGCAGTCCAATGATTGGTTTTGGATTAGATTATATCAATGTTGCTGAAATCCATATT
>NZ_JBLXAF010000015.1:0-9648 GCF_048266025.1 Joostella sp.
AAAACGAGATCCAAAGTCTCACACCTGCCTGCCGGCAGGCAGGGAACTGAACGAATTTAGAGTAGTAAAGCGTAGGGGTTTTCAATGTTGACGAAATCTAGGTTTCAACGTATATCATAACCTTATTCTACGCTTTTTCTTTCTGATTAATATATCTAATTTAAGGAATTGCTAACTTAAGATGTATAACCGCAATTACGGCGGATTCGACTACGTCCGAATCCACTCGGAATTGCTAAAGCCTGTGCCAAACCGAAAAGTATGCGTATATTAACCCGTAACTGACGGTTATACGTACGTGTAATAAGGCATTAACTTAAAGACCGTTTTAGTTCTCCTCTTTTCTTCTATTAAATTAATAAATCAAAGTAAAGGAGACCGTTGCCAGTAATACGAATAACCAATAAAAACTAACCAATATGAAAAAACTAAAAATTTACTTTCCAATTTTGACGTTATTTATTTCTTCATTTGTATTCGCCCAAGATAAAGGAGACATAATTACACTTGACGTCCCAACCGCAAAATCGAATGTACAATCTCTTATTTCTGGTCAAACAACCACAAATGATGCTGACTTTTTAGAGACTGGAATTAAATATAAAGTTATTAGTAAATCTGATAATACTGTTCAATTACAAGCTCTTAACTTTGATAAACTTACAGCAAAAGAAAAAACAGATTACCAGACAAAATACGGTGTAGCGAAAAAAGATTTAAGTGAAATTTACAATAATAAAATCTACACAATTTCTCGTTCTGATTTTGATGCAAATGCCAATAAATTTGAACCAAAAGAAAGATTAAGTATTGGTCTTTTAACTTTACCATTTAAAGCACGTCCTCAAGGAGATTTTTCCTTTGACACAGAATTTAATTTAAATTCAACATTAAATTGGTCTTTTGCTTATACAAACAATGTATCAATTAATTTGCAAGTCGGTGCAGGTATTGGAACAGTTGGCTTGAATACAAGTAATTCAAGTGGACTTTCTGATAACGAAGCCCAAGATGTATCTACGATTACTTTTATGAGTGGATTAATGTTACAATACAAAAAAGTACAAGCTGGAATTTACATTGGAGTTGACAATATAAATAACCAAAGTAATTATCAATGGGAAAGTAACGGGAATATGTGGTTTGGTTTTGGAATAGGTTATGACTTGTTTAATCTAACTTTAGCATCTGAATCGAACAAACAATAAAGTACTACTGGCAACAATGGCTATAAGTAATTGCTTGGTCTGTTCTTACTCGGAAAATCCTGCGGATTTTCCTCTGGTTCGACAACTTTTCCTAAATTAATGACTTAACCACGCAACTACCCATAGGTACTGTGTCAAAAAACAAGTAAATTAGTATAAACTTTAGGAAGTACCCAAATAAATTTGGGTATTATCCCGTGCAGCAAAGACTTAAAGCCTTTGCTGCTTTTTTATTCTCAAATTCACTATCATAATTTTCTTCATTTTTCCATAAAGTATACATAAGAATCAGCAATTTTCTTTGAACAGCAACCAATGCTACCAGTGGTTTTGATTTATTCGGCTTTAGTCTATTATAGAAACACTTTAAAGTGGGGTTACATCGAACGCAGGTCATAGAAGGCATATGCAACACTGCTCTTATGTGACTGTTCCCTTTTTTACTTATTTTGGTCTTCCCTTTAAAGCTACCTGACTCCCTTAATACTACATCATAACCGGCATAACTCGTGAGTTGTTTAGCGTTAGATATGGATTCAAAACCTAAAGTTTCACCTATCACAGTAGCTGCAGATATGAAAGAGACGCCTGGTATACTTTCCAAATGACCAATACGCTTGCTTAAAACAGGGTATTCAGAGACTAAATCTCGCATTTCTTGTTCTATCACAGCTAATTGCTCATTTATGAGCTGTAAACGTTTTTTATGACGTTTGGCTGCCTTGGGATTGGAGTAACTACTTGATGCTATAGCTCCCTGTCTGTTAATTTCTGTTGTACGATCCTTTAAAAGCGAACTACGTTCCCTGCTTAAGGATTTCAATTGTTGTAGTTCTTTACTCGGAGGCTCCCAAAGCCTAAGCTCTCGTTCTAGTCCTAGCATACTTAGCATTTTACTGTCCAATGCATCTGTCTTTGAACGTTGATCCAGACTCTGTACATAACGCTTTACACGTCCTGACTGCATCACACAAACTTTATAACCTAAATTGTAAAGGTAATGACATACTTCTTGGTGATAGACACCTGTAGCTTCCATTAAAATATAGAAGTCAACATTGTTATTTACCGTTTTAGTCAACCAAGCCTTCAATATTTTAAAACCAGAAATATCATTTTTTATATCTGGATGACTTGTAAAATTCTTTTTAAGATTACTGCCAAGGGCACCCAAACTCAGAGATAAACTCTTTTTGGACACATCAACACCTAAGCATTGTTTTAAGGTTTCTTGCATGGTTTTATATTTATTACAAGTCTATTTTCTTTGGCATCTTTGCTCGCTTTTGATTCGATCTCTTTGCAAGGATCTAGGTACTGTTCAGATTCTAAGAAAATAATAGAAGGGTGGGATTTCTATGAAACTATATCATCTTCTAGGATGTATCTAGCCGAGACCTCTCTATCCCTTCTATATTTACCTGTTTTATTTATCAGAAATTTACTATTTTAACACCAATTAAATAAGGCTTTGTAAACATACGAGCCGAGACCGTTGTGTGTAATGTGAAAATCGTGCTAAAATTGAACATTTGAACTAAAAAAGCCAACGCTCAAACAGCACATTTATTTTTTTGCCAACACGAAAAGCCAACGCTTAAAAAAAATAAAAGAGCTGTTTCATCCCAACGCTCGAAAAAATGTATCTTGTGAAAAATTTCGACCAAATTAAATGAACATAGAAAGTATACTAAACAGTAACGAATATAAATGTAAATTAAGTAAACATCTTACATCATTACTTAAAAGAACCAAAGCTTCACAAACAGAAGCAACGACTTCTTTTGCATTTGAATCTGAAATCTATTTTTTCGTCAGAACTGTTTTCAATTTAGATATTGAATTTAGAAAAGAAGAAAGTCAATCCACTCTACGTCATAAGTTTGTTGGTAGAATGGATGCAGTCTGTAATAATCTAGTAATTGAATACAAAAAGCGTGGAAAACTAGATAGTGAAAAGGATAAAGAAAAAGCGACTGACCAACTTTCTGAATATTTATTACAGTTACTAAAAGAAGATGGCAATGAATATCACGGAGTTTTAACTGATGGAATTAAAATCAGATATGTTTATTTTCAAGAAGGAGAATTACATTCTACTTCTTTTAAAAATATTGATGAAAATGATTTAGATAAATTAATTCAATCACTAGTTGACTTAAATAACAAAAAATTTGTTCCTAAAAATATTGTTGAAGATTTTAAATTAAATTCTAGAACTGGAATCACATCTGAACTAGCAAATTATTTATTCAAAAGCTTAAATGATAAGAAATCAGACAAAACTTCAATGCTTTACCAAGAATGGGAGGTACTTTTCCATTTATCTGAAACAGATAAGGGGCAAAATGACGACATAAATAAAAGGAGAAAAGCATTAGGGAAATTATTCAATACAACAATTAATGATAGTGAAACTGATTACAAAGCATTATTTGCCTTACAAACAACTTATGCAATAATCGTAAAACTTATTGCTTGTAAAGTTGTTACCAAAATTGAGTTTAACAAGGATATTGAATACTTTTCAGACCTTTCAAATATTGACTCTGATACTTTACGACAATTTATTCAATACATTGAAAATGGTTATGTATTTCAAACTGGAGGAATAAGAAATTTACTTGAAGGAGATTTCTTTTCTTGGTATTGTGATGAAAATATTTGGAGTAAAGAAGAATCAGAAATAATCTCAAAATTAATCAATATACTTGAAGGCTACTCTATTACTTTTTATAGACACGGTTATAGCACAATAGATATCTTTATTGACTTGTATATGGAAATTATGCCTTCAGAAGTAAGACATAGTTTAGGAGAATACTTTACACCATCGTGGCTTGCAGATTATGTTGTAAAACAAAGCAAAAAGTTAATTAGCAATGTTGATTTTACAGCAATTGACCCTTGTTGTGGTAGCGGTGTTTTTGTAATGGCTTTAATTCGAGATATTATTTCTAAAAAAGATATTATTAGCCTTTCTGAATCTGAAAAACGAGAGCTTTTAAATTCAATTTTAAAAAGAGTTAAAGGTGTAGATATTAATCCTCTTTCTGTTTTGACAGCTAAAGTTTGCTTTTATTTATCTATAAAACCTTTGATTAATAATGACGACATTGAAATACCTATTTATTTAGGTGATTCCGCAAATATTCCAAACAAAGTTAAAATTGGAGATTCATTGTGTTATGAATATATAGTAAATACAAAACAAGAAAACATTCAAGTTCTTTTACCTAGCAATTTCGTTGAGAACGAAAATTTCTTTTCTCAAATGAGTCAAATACAAGCTATAATTGAAGCAGAAGACTCTGAACTTGTTTCAAATAAATTTTTGCAAAATTTTTCTAAAAATGATATAAACGAAGAAATAATTGAACACATAAACTCACTTTCCGAACAACTTGTAAGATTACACAAAAATAATTGGGATGGAATTTGGATTAGAATTGTAGCAAACTTTATGCTTGTAGCACGTATCAAGAATATTGATATTGTAATTGGTAATCCACCTTGGATTAAATGGGAATTTCTACCTCAAGCATATGCTGAAAAAATTAAGAGTTTATGTTTAGACCGTCATTTGTTTTCAGGTCAAACATATATGGGAGCCATAAGTCTAAATATTTGTGCTTTAATTGCGAATGTTACAGCTTCAACTTGGCTATCTAAAAATGGTATACTTGCGTTTTTGATGCCACAAACATTAATGACACAAGACTCATATGCTGGATTTAGAAATTTTTATTCTGATGTTTCATCTAATAAACGAATGTATTTACAAAAACTAGATGACTGGACGAAATCTGGTAATCCATTTGTAGACACACAAGAAAAATTTATGACTTATTATTATAATAATGAATTTGTCGATTATTTTAATGATGGTATTCCAATTACTGTAATGAAAAAGAAAAGAGGAGTTCCTATCGCTAATTTGAATTCTAAACAAACATTTAGCGAAGTAGAATCGTCATTTGAAAAGTCTTTTTCAAAAGCATTTCAAATGGACGAAGAACGAACTGGATATACAACTTTTGAAGAAGAATACATTCATAGAAAAGACGATTTTAGTTTAATCATAGGAGATTGTGTTTATAAAGCTAGAAGTGGTGTTGAATTTACACCAGCAGAAACTTATTTTGTTGAGCCTGAAAAAAGTCTTAACGAAGAAGGATTTCATATGTTTAAACCTTCCTCTTTTAAAAATGCAAAATATAAATCAATTGCAGGTTTACCTGTTAAGCTAGAAACTAAATTCATAAAACCTGTAATTAAAGCACCAGAAATTGTTCCTTTTGGTTTTAAAGAAAATAACAACTATTGTATTTTTCCTTATGCTGATAACGAAACTAAATCCATAGAAGTAGATAAACTTATTGAACAAAGTCCAAGTTTATTTAAATATTTATCAAATAACAAATCTTTAATTGGCAAACAATCTAAACGCAGTCTGACAATATCTCGTGGTAAAGCATTTTATTCACTTTCTAAAGTTGGAGCTTACACCTACTCGCCTTATCAAGTAACTTTTAGAGATAATACAAAGTTAAGTGCTAGTGTTGTTTCAAAAGTAATTACGCCTTGGGGAGAAGAAATTATGCCAATTTGTGCAAAACATTGTCCTTACATAAGCAAAGACAAAGAAGGTAGAGACATAACAGAAGATGAAGCATATTTTTTATGTGGAATTCTTAATACGCCAATAGTTAAAGATTATTTTAAGTTTACTTATAGTACGAGGTCATATAGTATAAATTTCAATATTAAAATGCCTTTATATGACAAGAACAATGTTTATCATAAAAAAATTATGTTGTTAGCTAGAGAAGCGACAGAAAACTCTGTTAATGAAAAAATCCTATCTGAATTGGAAAAAAATTATTTGAATTTATGTAGAGAAATTGAGAATTAAAAGCCAACGCAAAAAGCCATACACATTTGCAATTCGCTTAAGCAAAACACAAGCCCAAAATTGCAAAAGAGTATGTCTTGCCAACGCTCAAATTTGAACTTAATAATAAACATCGGAAAACCAAGCAGAACGGAAAAACACTACACACAACAACGTGTCCTATGAAAAGCACTAGTCCAGTTTTTCAAAGTTAATATTTTTATTTTAATTACCTCATAATGATATTTTTATGCGTGTTTAATTGATGATGAGGCTGTGCATCATTATCAATTAAATACTTATATAACTTGCTCCGCATCCCTGCCTGCGGCAGGCAGGCTATTCGTGATCAACTTTCTTTGGTCGTCACCAGCATCTGTATGATTATAAGTTATAATAAGTCCAGCCACTTGCTATAAAATGTGATCATCTTGAAGATGTCACCCACGTTGTTTTGTGATATGGACTTTAAATACTTCTTTGTGAGCTTTGTTATTGATTTATATCTATTTATACTATAACCCCAATTTCATAAGGGGTTTCTGTTTTTATTACTGCCAGTGTCCTACATAATAACTTCCTAGCCACTTTTATTATAATTTTTTTACTGTCCTTTCCATAATGCTTCCTGTAATAACTTTGCATCACGGGATCAGTTCGAATTGCTTGCCATAAAGCTTCTATAAAGTACGAACGAATTAAACGATGAGCACGCGGTGTTATGCCCATTGTTTTGCTATTGGCTCCGCTTTGATAAACTCCTGGAGCTAAGCCAACATAACCAGCGATATGTTTCACACTATTAAACCTACGTAAATCTCCTAGTTCACTAATAATTCCACAAGCAACAATACCTCCTATTCCTGGAATACTACGAAGTAGGTAATAATCTTTCTTAAAATGTTTACGACAATATGCTCTAAGCTGATTACTAACCAATCGTAAATCTTCATCTATAAATCTAAAATGACGCATACGACTATCTAGACTTGCCTTTGCTATGGGATACGTAAATATCATCTGATCTAACCAATTTCTAAATCCATGACTCCAGTGATCATTATCGTATTGCTCAGGAACTTTTATCCCAAAATATAGCAGTTGCATCTTAATGTAGATTTTAACTCTCCTAAAGTCCTTTACCAAATCATTGCGTCTTCGAAATAAACTCCGAAGCGCTTCGCGATGCACATCTGGTACATGGATACTGTTTAACCGACCATCTTTGAGTTCTCTGCTGGTTAGCTGCGCATCTATCCGATCAGTCTTTGTAAAGCGCTCTTTACCTTTTCTATGGATATCGGCCGGATTAACAACCAAAGAATTCCATCCATAACTCACGAAACAACGATGTGCATAATAACCACAACAGCCAGCCTCGTAAGCCGTAGATACTTCATGATCTGGAAAATGTTTGGCTACATAGCTCTTAAATTGCGATGGTTCTGGTGACATACTAAAGCTCTTGCCTGAAAACAAGTCTGTAGCGCAGTGAACTTTCCAACTTCGTTTGTGTATGTCAATTCCTATGTATAATTTAGGTGTCGCAGTAATTTGAGTGTTCATATCTTAATTGTTTTTGTGAAATTTAAAGATACTCGACTTACTGCTTTTTCATGGATGCTATAAAAAATAGGCGAAACAGCAATAAATTCAAGGCTATTGGCTCGTATCAAACTTTGTGTTTAACCGAAAGTTTCGTGCTTCGAAATCGCCTACTTTTCATATACTAACTGTTGGCAACAAGCTAAAAAAACCAATCTGAATGGACAAAGAAAAACCGAGACTTGCAAGATTGACATCAATTTTAACTCAATTACAATCGAAACGAATTGTAACTGCAAAAGATATTGCCGAAAAACATAATGTAAGTATCAGAACGGTTTATCGAGACATCCGAACACTTGAAAAATCGGGAATTCCGATTGTAACGGAAGAAGGAAAAGGCTATTCAGTAATGGAAGGCTATAAAATTCCGCCAGTAATGTTTACACAAGATGAAGCGAATGCTCTTATAACGGCTGAACAACTAATTAGCAAAAACAAAGACCAATCTTTGACCGAACAATATGAAAGTGCAATAAACAAAATCAAAGCTGTTTTAAAATATAACCAAAAAGAAAAAACGGAATTATTGACAAAAAGAATTCAAGTTCGCAACAATCGTGAAAATGAAAAAACAAGTAATTATCTCATAAAACTTCAATCCACTATTTCAAATTATCAAACTGTAAAAATGGATTATCTGTCATTGTCAAATAATAAAAGCCAAAGAGAAATAGAACCATTTGCACTTTACACGACACAAGAAAATTGGGTGCTTATCGCATTTTGCAAACAAAAAAATGATTTTAGAGCATTTAGACTTGATTGCATTCAAAAATTGCAAATATTGGATGAGAATTTTGAACCTCATAAAATGACTTTGCAACATTATCTTGAAAAATGTAGTGCAAAATATAAAAACAGCCCTGACACACCTTTGTCACAAGGTCAATCTAAATTTGCATTGAATCATAAAACATAAAAAGATGCAAACAGTAAAAATTGAACCTTTTAAAATTATCGGAATTTCGATAAGAACAACAAATGAAAACGGACAGGCTTCTCAAGAAATTGCCGAATTGTGGCAACGATTTATGTCCGAAAACGTAATTTCTAAAATCCCGAACAAAATAGACAATGCTGTTTATTCGCTATACACGGAATACGAGAGCGACCACACAAAACCATACACAGCAATCCTTGGTTGTAAAGTTAAAAATTTAAATAATGTACCAAACGGAATGTTTGGAAAATCATTTGAAGGAGGAACATATTCAAAAACCACAGCAAAAGGAGATTTAATGCAAGGTTTGGTCGTAAACCAATGGTCGAAAATATTTGAAATGGAACTTGACAGAACCTATGATGCCGACTTTGAAATTTTTGGGGAAAAGGCTCAAAATCCAGCGAATGCAGAAGTAGAGTTTTATGTAGGCATTAAAGGCTAACAAAAATATGCAAATAAAAAAGTTTGAAATAAAAACAGACCCTAAAGTAAATGAGGTTTTTGCAAATTATCCCGACATTGTTCGGGATAAGATGCAATTTCTGCGTGAATTAGTAATTGAAACAGCAGAAGAAACTGAAGGAGTTACCAAATTGGAAGAAACACTAAAATGGGGAGAACCAAGTTTTGTAACTAAAAACGGTAGTACATTACGAATGGATTGGAAAGAAAAATCGCCAGACCAATACGCTATGTATTTTCAATGTACAAGCAGGTTAGTAAATACGTTTAGATTGGTTTTTAATCATAAATTTCAATACGAGGGAAAACGAGCAATTGTTTTTAAAATGAACCAAAAAGTTCCAGAAATGGAATTGAAAACGTGTATAAAAGCTTCCTTGACTTATCACAACGTAAAGGAATTAATTACGTTAGGAATTTGAAAAATTTAACACGAATAAACAAAATCCAGTTGCCAACAAAGTACTGTGGTAAAAAACAAGTAAAAAAGCATTAACTTTTCACTAAAGTACTTCTATAAGAATCATCATATA
>NZ_JBLXAF010000016.1:0-7776 GCF_048266025.1 Joostella sp.
TGATAAACTAACTACTCAAAATAGAAACTCAATAAATAAGGTAATACCCATAGAAGGCAAACCGGCAAAATCCGGTTCAGTCAACACGACGTTCATGTTTGGCCGTTCCGACCACACGAACGCTAGTTATTGTATGCAGTTTTTTATTTCAGTTTTTCGATTTGAAGTTCCACAATAGTCTCTAAAATTCTGATTAAGGGTTCAAGAAGTAATCTTTGATGTTCTTCGAAATGTTTTTCTCCGTGTTGCATATTGCACCTTACATTGTATACTGCACTGACTGCGGCTTGAGCTTTAGTAGTCGGGTTTTCACTTTCTAAATTATTCATCAGCTCAATGTCGATGTTCTTTTTGGAAACTCCGTCAGCAAGGTTTATGTGAAATACATCCTTCCTTATCAGGTCAGCGATTGTTTCAATGTCTTTAAAATTGTCCTTTTCTCTTAGTCGGTCAACCAAGTCCGGCGCTGAGTTAAACTCAACGACCATTTTCGTTGCTTTCTCCCTGTCCGAATGACCAGGTTTAGTCAATTGTCCATTTTCTTTCATTTGCCGATAAGACTCATTGTAGAGTCTGTTGTACAAAGTAAAAAGTGCGGTATACTTGTCAAATAAAGTCCCTAAATCGTCACCTGTGTATGACGATATTTTCTTTGTCCAAGTCTCAATGTAGTCTTTTGTCTCCTGTGTCATTTTTCAAATTGCATACAACGGTCCGTGTATAACCGTCAGTTACGGATTAAATTTACGGAAATATTCGATTTGGTGCCGGCGTTAGCAATTCCGCGTGGATTCGGACGCAGTCGAATCCGCCGTAATTGCGGTTATACATTGTTGTGCATAGTATTTTTTATTACCTCAATTTCAGATTTAATTTCCGTATAGTTTATAAATCCGTTTTGAGTTGTTGTTTTTTTTACAGTCTTTTTCCAAAATGGATAAGCCCAAGTCAACGCAGTTCCATAATTTTCCCAATTACCATTTTCATTCTCATATTCATTTCGGTAAGCAAATTTTCCTTTGTAGAAATCAATTCTCCGTTTTTTGCAAGTCAACAATCGTAGGAATTCGTTAAACCCTTTATTCAAGTCGTCATATTTTGGGTCATAATGCAAATGACTAATTCCATATCCAACAGTTAATTGTTCGCTTTCGTCAAGTTCAATCCAAATTCATGATTCATTCTCGTTTTCCGAATCTAAAGTCAAGTGAGTTCCGTTTTCAAATTCCGAGACTCTTTCCGAAAAGTGAGTTTTCGGAAGTTCCTTTATTTTTTTGAATGTTAATTCGTGATTAGTCATATTTTATAAAATCCCAAGGAATTTCCTTTTTAAATATTTCAATACATTCCTCCATACTTTCAAGCGAAATTTTTTCTTTAAAAACTCGTATTGTTCTCGTTTTATCTGTATCGTCTCTAAAAATTTCTGCAATCAATTCGTCATTCCGATAGATTTCAACTCCAATTCCGTCACGCTCATTTACATCACTTGCAATTACAACTCTATCTTTATTTTCTTTCATTTACGTTCGGTTCAGATATTATGCACAACGGTTTTGGCTATGTGCAGTGCGGGATTTGAAAGCGATAGTTTCAAATCGGCACGAACATAAGCGAGCCGTTTTTATATTTTTATATTTTCTTTCATAAATATACTAACTGCGAGCGGAATAGATGTAATAACCTTTCAGTTTAACACTTCAGCCCGCATTGTATATAGCCGATGTTAGCACACGTTTTTATTCATTTAATTTTAATTTTTTAAATAGCTCTAATAAATCGTTAGGTATAAAATTTATTTTTTTCAGCGCTTTCGTCAATGAGCCAAAATGTACATTCCGATTATTAAAAAGTTCATTATATACTTGATTTAATAAAGTTTTACCACGTCTTTTTATTATCCATTTAGGATATTGAAGAGTAATGCCATTTGTAAAAGTTACAGGTTCTTTTATATTCTCAATTTCAGCATCGTAATCTTCAAAATAATTTGGTAATAGATTTTGAACTTTTTTAAATATTGTGTCCGCAATCCTTTGTAAATTTTCGGTATCAAGTGATTTTAGTTTGTATTCTTCTCCTAATTTCAAGCCGAGATTAATTACTTGATTGTGAATATCTTTATCCATTAATGCGGCATATGTCACGATTGGGTCAATTAAATAGTTCTCAATACTATACCTTTCAATTATAAAAACTCCGTCCGATGGTTCATTTCCACTATCTAAGTCAATTAACCCTTGAATTAGTTCTTGAAGTCCAGAATCTTGTAATTTATTTACCCAATTTTGAACAACATCTTTTCCGCCAGATTTATTCTTAATGGAAGCAGGTATAAATACTAAAGGAATATCCCCCTTTAAGAGGTCTAAATCTGTCAAATGGTCGAATAGATACGAATAAAAATCAACATCATCTTTATCCTCAACAAGAAAGTATTTTGTTCCTTCTCCAACGAATACAAGTCCAGATGTCAATAAAGAAATAGTATGATTTTTGGATTGTGATTTTACAATTCGTGGTGCAGTCCTTGACATTTCAAATAAAGAATCTTCTGGTGTCAGGACTACCGTAGAAGGCGAATGAGTTGTCATAATTACTCTAACACCAAACTTATCTACTAATACATTTTTGATAACATTTATAAATTGTTGAGCCATTGTTGGATGGAGATGAGCATCAGGCTCATCCATAAGAATAACTTTTGGGAAAATATTTTTTTCTTGAGAATTATATAAGTAAAACACTAGAGAAATTAATACTTTTTCACCAGAAGACAAATCATTGAAATTAACTGAATCACCACTAATTTCGTTCACAGCCCTCAATTGGAAACTATCTCTAATTCCATTATTTTCAGGATTATTAAACTGGAATGGTAGTTTAGATTCTTTGAGTATTTCTTTTAATACTACCCAAGGTTTTTCTCCGATATCTACAACAATTTTCTCATCATTTTTTCCAAGTGCTTTAGCTTCTATTTCTGATAAACGATAGTTGTAAAATATTTCCTCAATTTTTTGACTTAATTGCTGTTCTTGTTCAATTATTATCTCTGGAAAATGTTCCTCAAACTCTTCCTTAGTTATTTGATTTTGATTCTTACCTAAAGTTTGTTTGATTAATTGAAATTGTGCATATAGAGCTCTTTGATTTATATTGTCAGGTCTAACATTATTTTGTTTAAAAGTATTATAATAGTTATTTCTTTTCTGTTGAATAGTTGATAAATCAGTACTACTTGTATTTGATAAATTCCATTCACCCTTCAGAAATGAAACTTCTTGTCTTTGAACTATACAGTTTTCAATTTGTACTCGTTCACGTTCTTGGTTATTGTTAACAATTGTATTGTAAATGATGTTTAATAATTGAGATTTTCCAGTTCCATTTGGTCCAGTTATTACCGAAAACATTGGAATATTATTCCAGTCAAAATCAGTTAAAGATTTATATTTTCCTCTAAATTTTATGTTCATTTTCAAATGTGTGCTAACGGTAAAGTGTATGGCTCGTAGCGTGCAAAATAGCTTTTATTCTTCGGTTGAGCACAAGCCAAATTTAAAAATTTGGCGACTTTCCAAATATGCCTTAACTTTGATTAAGCAACTGATTAGCTATGAGATATATACGTTGTTAGGCATAGTGCTTTTACACTTTTAATGTTTTGTTCTCTGTATCATAATCATCTCCCACACAATATTCAGAATTGTTAAGTTCATCAGAAACCATAGATGTTGTAAAAATTATTTGATGAGTCTTTTCTTTTTGCAAGTAGTCGTCTGACATTTTAGTAATCAATTCTTGAAAATTTTGAGTCCTTTCTTTTTCCATTCCTTTATCCTCCATATTGTCACAAATTATAAAGCGAGGATATCTCATAAAATCAAATTCTAAACTCGCGAAAAATATTGAAAAGATAACTGCATTTTTAAAGTAGGTTTTAGAACTGGCAGAAAAATTGTTACTACCCTCTAAAGTAAATGAATCTCTCAGGAAATCAATTTCTACAATTTTTCCAGTTCGAAATTCATCTTGCCTTGGTAAATCTTTTCTCAGAATCGAAATGGTGATTTCCCTTATCTTGTTCATAACCAAAGAATATTTATATTTTTGGTCATTCTCCTTTTCTGATATTGATAGTTTTAATTCTTTAATTTCTTTTGTTAATTCCGCAACTTCGGATTTAAGTTGTTCTATTAATTCTACAATTTGCAAGTGTTTTGTCAGATTTTCAATCTCACTTTCTATATACCCTTTTGATATCAGTAAATTATCAATTTTCTCATTTCGAGTTGATTGTGGATTTAATATTGAAGAATCAAGTTCTTTCTGATAATACCTAAGTTTTTCTAAAATAAGTGGCAACTGACCTTGAAAATCAGCGTATTTTTTTTCTTTTTCCTCTAATAACTTTGATGATTCCTTTACCTGTATTTGCATTTCTTGAAGAAGTCTTTTAGCATTGGCTTTTTCAGCTTCTTCTTCTAAAGGTTGTTTGCATAATTTACAATGATTGTCCTCTATTTCCGTACTTAATTTTTCTAAACATTGTGGACAATGTGTTAAAGTTAAATCTCCAATTGTTTTTCTTGTAAGAATTGAATTGTATAATTCTGATATTCTTTTGTTTAAAGTAGAAATGAATTGTTTAGAATCGGCTATTTCTAAATCGTACTGATTAATTTTAGTTGTTATCTTGTTCGCCTTATTTTTGTAGCCTATTAGCTCTTTTTTAATTTTCTCTGTGTTCGTTTCAGTCTTTTTTGTTGTCCTAATTTTTTCTGCATCTCTTAAAGCCTGAATTTCTGAACTTATTTTGTTCAAATTTTCTTTAGCCTGTTTAATTTCCTTTTCAATACTATCTCTGTTTGCTGAAACCCCAGAATGTGTTATTACGTTTATCAGGTTTTTATATTCTCGTTCCTTTAATTCTAAAATTTTTGACTTATCTCTGAGTTTAATTCTGTCAGAATAAAGCGAGTCATCGTATATGCCTAACAGAATTTCAGATATGGTTTTTCTTGTTAGTGGTGGGTCGAAATTCTCAAATCTAAAAAGGCTTTGAGGATGAGTTTCTTGGTCAATATACAGAAGCCTAAGTATTTGATGCATTGTAATATTGCTATCTAAATCTCCTTTGACTTCGGGAAAGTCTAAAGCGTTAAATAGTATATTAGAAAAGCTCAATACATTTTCTGAACTTTTATAGGGAAAAATTTTCCAATTTAAGCTGTCCGTTTTAGCTTTTTCATAGTTGCCCCAAAAAATTTGTAGTGGTGTAAATACAGAATCGCTTATCTCTCTTCGTAAAGTAAATTCGGCACCATTGATTAGAACTTCAGCAGTTACATCTTTACATTTTCGAGCTTCAGATGTCCAATTGTTAAATGCTCCTCCAAGAATGTAAAATATAAAATTTGAGATTGTAGACTTTCCAGAACTATTCTTACCACGTATTATATTAACTCCATAACGAAATGCTTCATTATAGGCTATTTGATTATTATAGTCTCTTATAATAATTTGACGAATAGTGATTTGTGGTTTATTTTCTGTCATATCTAAACTCTAAAAGACCTGTCCTTTCTTTTAAGCCACGAAGTGCCAAAAAATTAAAGCCTTTAACTAATTTTATTATATTTTCTTTCTCTGTATTTATCTCATCAAGTTTTTGTTGTAATTCAGATGGTAATGCTTTATCTGTTCTCTTTACGATATTTTTTTGAAATAAATTGTTATCGATTAATCCATAAGATGCTAAATATCTCAAAGCGGAAAGTTGGTAAGGGTTCATTCGCTCTGCAATTCTTTTAGGGTCAATTAAATCTTCGTATGGATTGTCAGGTTTATTTTTGAAAATCTTTTTTAATTCAAATAAATCTCTTGGAAAAGTTATTTGTCTTGCTTCGTTAGGAAATGTTAAGTAAAAATCCCAAATCCTAAGTTTATCAAGTTCAATTTCGGATTCTTCCATTAATGAAAGTAGTTGTAACATCCGAAATGCACAATTATAAATATCGAAAGCTGGATGATATACTAACATTTATTTAATTCCATTTTATATGACAATTACCTGTAAGAAAAAATATCATTCCCATAATATCATCCTCATTATACTTAAATAAATTAATTCCTAAATCTTCTTGAACAGGTTTAATAATTCTTTCAGTTATTAGAAGATTTATTTTTTCGTCTGTATCGTTTTGGCATATTAGTATATAAATTTCACGCATAAAACTACTTCGTACTTTTGCAAGAAGATAAACATTGATGTCTTGGGCAATTAATGAATATTGTGAGGTTTTCATTAATTTTCGATGAAATCGGTCTTTAACATCAAGAGCATATGCGATTAGTTTTTCACGTCCGCCATCTTCAAGTTTTTTCTCTAAACCAATAACTTCATTATCGATGACTGAATTCAAATAATCTAATTCTTCACAAAGTTCTTTAAACTCAGGATTTGATGATTTTTCTTCCTCATACCTTTTGTAAAGGTCCTGTAAATAAGTAGAACGAGAATGGTAATTATTAACGTAAGAGACGCTACTATCTTTATAATCACGACCAGCAAAGTTTCCACCTATGCTTGAACCATCTACATTAACATCATTGTTGTTTTCTGCCATATTTATTTTTTGTCTCTACCAACAAAATTACCACCAACATCTCCTTTCATACTTACGTTGTTATTGTTGTCTCCTTTAACCTGCTGTTTGAGTTTAAAAACTTTGGTTACAGCAAATATGCTTATAAAAAAACCAAGTATTCCACAAATATTTGCAATTATTGATATTGTTTCATTCATAATATATTGATTTCATTGGTTGTTACGATGTTTGTTTTGCATTATGCCTAACGGTCTCGTATAACCGTCAGTTAGGGATTAAATATACGGAAATATTCGATTTGGCGCCGGCGCTAGCAATTCCGCATGGATTCTGACGTAGTCGAATCCGCCGTAATTGCGGTTATACATTGTTGTACGCTGGCTTTTATCATCAGTTGTCATATTCCGCTAATTCAATTTCCTCATCGCTTGGCAACCAACCATTATTAATTTTTTCAATCAATTCAGTCCAATGTTTTTTCACTTTCCGCTTGGTAAAGTCCAAACAAATAACTTTATCAGTTTCTTTATAAGCGTCGTATGCCAAAGTCGTAGCGAACCAAAATCCCTCGCTGAAATTTTGATGAGCTGTAGTTATGGGTGAAAATTCAAAATCGAATTCCTTTTTTGTCCGAAATTCATAATCGAATGCTCGTCCAGTTATTTCTTCGTCAAAATATTGTTCAGTCCAATGGGCAAGAGTTCCAGCACTACAAGTGTATGTGACATTTTTATCCATACAAATTTTTACAGCTGGCGGAACTAATTCTTCATCTTCCTTATTTGCTATTGTAAATACAATCCAATCATTTTTCGGCAAAGAATTTTTCCATTCAGAATTATTTCTAACCTGAACGTAATATATTTTTCTTCTGTTAATTCTGCCTAAAAGTTCCATTTTTCAGCTTGCGTACAACGTTGTTGTGTATGGCTTGTTGCGGGAAATCCGCGAGGATTTTCCACCGTAAAACGAAGATAGCAAATTGCAATGAATTCCGATAGGGAATTCAGCCGCAATGAGCTATACACGTTGTTGAACTAAACCTAAAGGTAGCTTTCCGGTGAACTAATCTCACTTTTGGCTACCTTTAAGGGTACGTTTAACTTCTAAATTTAAAGTTATGAAAAAAAAGTAGTACGCTCATTGAAAGAGCCTGTAATTC
>NZ_JBLXAF010000017.1:0-6853 GCF_048266025.1 Joostella sp.
GGTATAGACGAGAAATTAATAAACAAGAACGCAGTACATAATTAAGACAGATCTATAACAATATATGTGTGCTTAATTACCAAGTGTTAGGTAACAACATAGTTTTATCGATTCCAATAAAGATCGACAAGATACAATAAAGTTTGAGTATTTTGGGGCTTTAGAAGCGCAATTAGCTAGACACTAGTTATCTCATTTCTGCCCCTTTTTGTTTTATCCGTGCTACTGGTAACTAACTCTGCAAGCTTAAAGTTGACCAAATTTTAGTAATGCTACAGAGTGACTACTCTATCGGTAGCGATTCAAGTTGCTGATAATGCTCATGTAACTCACTTAACTACAAGTAGAAACTATCGGGGTTTGTTTTAGAACTAGCTTAGAGGACTTTGATTATCTGTCGGCAATACGTACTTACCTTGAAGACGTAGGAAACACTACTGCACTATGTAAAATCATATTGGAATGTGACTTTAGTTATATAAATTAACTGACATACCATAATTACTAGTAAATAGACCTCAACGGAGTATTGAATCTCTCAGAAGCCAGATTCCGTAATGGAACTGGCTTTTCTTTCAATCATTGGTAGTAGCAATGTAGTGAAACTATTGCTGTTGTTTATTGGCATGTGTTGGTGGTAACTGAAAGCCCCAAGTGGTGACTTTCCGTCACCACTTTCACCTGACGCATATAAGTAATGAAGTTCAGTAAAAAACTAGAACACTAGAATGTTCTCTATTATTTTAAAAGCGTAGCTAGTACTTGTGTGAGCTGCATAACCTTGATAATTATCATCTTTTGATGGGTCAGCAAAATCACATACTGATTTTATAATTATCGAATGAGGAGGTAGAGTTCCTGAAAGTCTTGTCGCGAGTAAAACCCCATAAGCCTCCATTTCAATACCAATAGTTTCGCGGTTTTGATATTTTATTGCCTCAACGACATTAGGATCTTCAAGTACTACAGCACCTGTTGCTATAGGCCCTAAATGTGCCGATAATGCGTGTTTAGGTCGAGAACTTGATGGCCAACTATTGTAAATTTCCTCAAGATAATCTCGATTAGTAACTAGCGTGCGTAGCTTAATTCTCAAGGTTTCATTCAAAACTTCTTGTTTTGGAGCGGCTAGAAAGACTGGTTTTCCATCTCGGATGGTTTGCTTTCCATTGCCCCAATCCCAACATAAATCGGCAACTAAAATATCACCCAAGTTTACTTTGTTCTCTATTCCTGCCGCTATACCGGTCATTATAAAGTATGTTGGATTAAATTTTAGGCACATCTTCATTGTTATAGCCGACGCGTTAGCCATTCCCATCCCGTGACAAGAGGCAGCAACTATAACTAGAGATTTTCCGTCTCTATTAGTTAATCTACCTTTGTAATACTTACTACAATCATCTATCTCGCTGACTTCTTCCCAGTTCAAATTTTTATTTAAAACAGCCTCGAGTTCTGTGTGTTCTAACGCTGTTAGAATGGCTATATCACATGAGACTTTTCCGTTGTTAGAGTAATCTATTTGGGATGTAATTACAGATTTTATCAAATCGTAATCGCCATTGAATAAGTGTATTGACCATCCAGATGATTCAAAATCATCCTTACATTGGTCATAAGAATCTTTATGTGATGTAAAACCAACAATATGTCTTGGTTTTTTTATAAGTGGGTTATAAGGAATGTTTTTGAGTAATTTTAAACCTCCTTCTTGGTCTATATCTTCACCCAGCGCTTCTGGTATTTGAAGGTCGATAACAAGCAAGTCAAATTGATGAACTTTCATTTTTTGAAGAGCGCATCGAGAAGACAATACAGTATCAAAGTCAAAATCAAAATCCTTCAAGGCAGCTGTGATTCCTTGGATTTTTGAATAATTATCATCAACGATGAGGATTGTTGGTTTGGACATTTATTGCTACTCGTTTATGCTGTTAATTAATTTACCTAGATCAGACTTCCAGTTTTCAGTGGCAGAGTTGTAATATATACAGCCCTTATAAAAGTCACTAAATTGGTCAGAAAACATTTCAGACAATCCGTCTAAGGCTACTGAACCTCCTTCAAACGATGAATATTGGGTAACCACGATTACAGGAATTGATATTCCTCTCAATCTCATTTGCTCCATTAGTTCTTTTCCAGCATAGCTTTCTGGTGAATCGTCATAATAGGCTTCTGAAGGGTCGAAGTTAGGCATACTCATATCGAGCAGAATAAGATCATAAGTAGGGTTTGTAACAACTTCTTTCAACCCCCCCCTTAATGAGCAGCAGTCATTAACAGAAATATCAGAAAGGTTATCTAATAAATACTTTTCAATATTATCTTTCTTGTCAGCTTGGTCTTCAACAATTAGTATTTTCATGAACCATCTCCCCAAGGGCGTTATTCAGTACAATTCTTGTTTGGAATAATTCAGAATTGATATAGCCAAAATCATTTGTATGTTTAAATCCAAATTCTTTATTTATAGTGTTACAAATTTTGAATATACCAGTTCCCCCCTCTTGTTGAGATGCTTCTCTCATCAAAGAGTCATTACCATAAGCACTTCGATAATAATCTAATTCCTTTTCTTTTTCTAAAACATTAACTTTAAAACAATTATTTTCAATTATTATTTCTAGTTCGTCATTGTTTGCATTAATGTCAACTTTTACTTTTAGTTCATCCCTATGAAGTTTACTCTTGCTTAGAGCATTTTCAAAGATAATGTAAAATATATCTACGAAACTAGACAAATATTTACCATCAAGTGTTTCGCTACAGTTAGATTTGATTTCAGCCGAAACGTTTGTTGAACGAGAGGCAATATCAACAGCTGTAGGTAAGTCAAAATATTTGACTTGACCTGCAGTTGATCTTTTAAACCACGATGAAACTGATTTGAGTCGGTTTGTCAAACCTTCCCTTGCCCTTCTAATTGAATTTAGTATAGAGTCTAGTTCTTTCTCATTTAAGTTTATACTTTGGACCTCACTCTCGATCTCATCAAAGAAGACTATAAATTTTTCCATAGCTTTTTCTTCAATTGAATGACGAATTGCTACGAGATTTGTATCAGTTCTATGCCACAACCAGTCTATGGCTATGTCTACTAGACTATCGTAGTCTTCATTCTCTATAAGACTTTGAATAATATATGTTTCAGTAACAGAGATAGAATAATTGAAAAGAGCTTTGCTTTTATTTACACCTTTCTTTATGTTACTGATGTCTTGGTCAAGTGATACAATCTGTAGCCAACTATCATTTATCTCATCGATAGTGTTTTCAAAATTCTTTGTGAATTTGGATAGGCATGAAGATAACCTTTGTTTGTCATCTTTAATCAGATTAGGAAATTTATTTAACCAATACTTATTTTCTGTAGGTTTTCCAGTCTCAGAGTCGATAGCTGACCACAAATATTCTTTCTGGATCGGTTTCCGCAAGTCAGTTGGAAGTACACCATGCCTTATTCTTGTACTCAGGTAGCTATTTAGCCCTTTTTCTCCAAATGTGAACTCATCTCTCAGCATACTTAATAGGCGGTGAAATGTACGGTTTTTCTCATTGAAGTTCATATTCATAATGTGCAAGCTACTTGCAGCATCATAAATATTTCCTTGTATTGAAGGAATTATCTTTGTCAGCTTCTGAAGAGCAATTTCATCCTCATATGCTGAATAATCCTGCTGTTTTAGCTCTAAAAATCGATCAAACACTTCTTTAAAGCTTTTGGAACGATTACCTTTCAATATACTAGTATCCACATGAATGCGACTTTGATCTACATGAGCTGCCGCTTTCTTAAACACTTGCTCTTTTGTAATATGTTTAGTTTCCTCAATTAGCTTATCTTTAGAAATATTATTTTCAATTAAATAGTTACATGTTTCTATTCTACAAGCATTGATATCATCTTTGTTATCAAGTAAAAGTGATAGTTTCATATTACTTGGGGTGCAAACATGCTCTAAGAAATAATTAATTTTCCTATTTTCGTACCCAAGATTTGTATCTATTAAAGTTAAAGGTCTCGATATATTGTTATTGATGAGGAAGTGGTCAAAACTAGCTCTTAGAGATGAATCGAATTCATCATCGACATAATTCGAATAAATACACAAGCATATAGGTATATCTATCGATTTTGATGTTGTGAGAAGCGAGCTCGCAGATGATGCTAATCTAGATACGTCAAAGATAAGAATGTTATTTTTATTATTTATAATCTTATCTACAAATATCCCAATTGCTTTTTCAGGTTTTTTTGTTTCAATGTAGGCTTTTACTAAGAAATTAATTCCATCGTAAGAATCAATTATTGAGCTGTCACTAGTTATATCTTCAAGTAACGCGATAGAATCAAACTTATTCCCACTGTTAAGTAAAGTTATAGCTTTGTATTTATTATACCTAATAGGATCGATATCTTGGGGAACTAAATTATCATACAATTCAACAATATTAGGATTGTTTAGTGCAACAAATAAATCCGCAGTGATTGAATTAGCACAATGAAACTTGAGATAATCAAAGTACTTTGATTTTACATCATGACTAAAATATTTTATTTTTCTAGGAGTATCTTCTCTAGAATTCAAAGCTACCAGTATTTCCAGTCTTTTATTTGACTTTTCATCTATAAATCGTGATTCTTTCGTTACAAATAATTGTAGCTCTTGAAACCAATGTACTCCAGAAAACGCATGACAGATCCCAAGTAGGGAATAATATGAAGAGTAAAAATCTTCTTTCTTTAGTATTATAGAAGATATATGGTCTGTGATCTTGGCCATTAATCCATTAAATGGGTTTTTCTCCACCCGTGCGATGGACTTTGCAATAACTTCAAAAATGGCAAAGTTATATATTTCTCTAGGATTTTTAGCAATTTCATCGACCAGTGTTCTATATTCACCTCGCGTGTATAGATCAATAGCTTCTGATTCAAAAGAGAAAGATACCTCTCTTTTTTGAAAGTTGTGAAATTTAATAGCATTATGCGTTATAGGGCTTAGGGCTACGTTGTCTAGAGTTGCTATTGCGTTGCAGAGATAATTCGGCAAATAAGTATAGTTTATAATATCATTTTCTATAAATGATATTACAGCTTTGTATAAGTCAATTATAGACATCCTCTTTTCGTAGTCTATAACGCTGTTGAAATCGATTTTGTATTCGGATAGGTAATCTTTTGGGGTTATTTTGTAAATAAGAAAGCTGCTAAGTTCATCATCCAAAGTTCTTATCAGTTGTTTTCTTAATGAATCTGAAGAGCTAATATGTATAGAGCTTTCATCATACCTATCTAGCACATACTTACATATCGTTTTAAAGAAGTCGTTGTAGTTTTTGTTTTCAAGAATACTTTGCAATAGATTAGAGTGAGATTCATAATCTTCCGATAGTTTGTACACCGATCCTCTTATTCCTAAGGACCAAGTTGAGATTCCACATGTGCTATCAATGATGTCTAATATTTCAATAGCTTGCTCGTAATTGTCTAATAATAAATGTTCTTCAATTTGGGACTCGAGCTCTTGGAATGTTCTTATTTTCTCTTGATGATTTTTTAAAACACCCAATGACCATGATAAATTGTGTGGAAGGTCGCATGAAGGTAGGATTGCATCGTAGAATTCAGTAAAGCTCTGGTCAGTTCCTAGGTTGATCTGTTTGCTAAAATACGGGTGTTTAGAAAGAGTAGGCACTGACCTTTCTATTTCAAAGCAACTTAACTCAGTATGAAACTTGTTCAATACAAAGAACTGATTCTTGGAGCCACTTAGTACTTTTGATAACTTTGACTGTTTCTTATTCTTCCTACTTTTTTTCGCCTTTACCATTACTTAGCTCCTTGTTTAGACACTTTACTAAGTGACTTCTCTGTAGGTATTGATTCCACCCACTTTGAATGAGTCTCAAGGTAAATGTTGTTAGCATTCAATAGAAGCTTTTTCTCAGCATCGTTAGAATCATATTCATTGACTTTGAATTGATATAACTCTAATTCATTTTCTATTTTTCTTTGGGCTGTACGGTATATTTTCCATAGATTTTGTGGCTTGCGTAACTGCAACCAAGCGGTCAATGCTGCTGCAATGAGAGATAGAACGGAAGGTATGATTTTTCCATAAAGATCGCCTGCACCAAATGCAACAAATAAAGGACTAATCAAAGTAGAAAGCATTACGATTTTGAAGGACCACAAAGCTTCTGCTTTATTGTGATCTGCTTTTTTCTTCAACTGTATAACTTTCTCTTCGACCGTGAACTCTACAGTTCTTGACGCATCATTAGACATAAGTGCTCCCATATGATCAAGATAGATATTGCCTATCCTACCATATAGCTTTAAACCTATGCATGTTGTAGTGTAATAGCATACTGATTTACCTAAGAATTATAGAGTTGTTTTTGTAAGTAATGAGGGCTAAAAAAGAGAGGCAACCTCTGTCGGAAAAGGTAGCTTTGTTTTACGTCCTTAAGTATAGGATTCTTTCATGCAATAAAATAAATTATTGATTTTTATTGGAAATAACACTTTTTTATCAGCTTTATGAGCGGATGCTCGGATACTGTTAAAGCAAACCTCATTGCGTCTGTCTACTGAACGTATCTTCACTACGCTATCTAAACAACTGCATTTTCTAACCGTGGCCATGGCTTCCCTATACCTGATTTAATCTGTATTTTTATAAATTAAGTAGAAATACTAACGAATTTCTGTCCAAAAATCAGTTAAAAGCATTGCGTGCATCCCTGTGTCTACCAGCATCAACAGATATAAAAACGCCCTGAACTTTGGTTAAGCTCAGGGCGTTGTTTTATCTAGGGCCTATTCACTAAAAGAATTAAT
>NZ_JBLXAF010000018.1:0-5073 GCF_048266025.1 Joostella sp.
AGACATAATCTTCATAAGGTTTAGCCCATTGCATCAGCGTTTGATTACTTTGCTCATCGACCGCATATTTTCGCACCATAAACATGGCCGTTTGAGCGGCTTTTAATTCACAAAGGGCAGTAGTTAAATTTCTAACTGAAAAATGAAGAGAAAATCGAGGGGTTTCAAAGAGATAAAAGACAATGTTTTTATACTAAGCTTTTGTTTTTATATTTAATTTTAAAAGTAAAGCATTGTTTTTAAAGCAATATGCACTCGCAATGCTTTAGAGGCGACGATGTGCATATTGATTATTACTATTCTATTTTATTTATTTGGTGAGTAAGTTAGGCGAACCAGAATGGAAGCGAAATTCCGTATCATCAGAAGTGATTAATTCTGCTTCAACATTAGCGAAATGTTCAATGCGATCTGAAATGTCTTTTCCTGCTATTTGCTCGGCAAGCTCTAAATAATCTTGGTAATGTCTTGCTTCTGATCGGAGAAGGGAAATATAAAACTTACCAATCTCTTCATCTAAATGAGGAGCGAGTTTAGCGAAGCGTTCACACGAGCGAGCTTCAATAAATGCGCCAATGATTAACTTATCAATCAAAGCTTCTGGCTCATAAGTTCGGACGTGTTTAATCATTCCCTTGGCATATCGAGAGGCAGTAATAGGGCGGTATTCTAACCCTTGGCTTTCAATGATTTCTAACACTTGATAGAAGTGGTGCAATTCTTCTCTGATCAGCAAAACCATCTTATCAATCATATCTTGACCGTAAGGACAGTCTTTCTTTGATTGTATCGATTTCGATATATTACTTTTGCCTTTGAGTGTTTCGAGGCTACCCATTCCTTTATATGCAAAAAGTTCATAAGGTTCGACAAGTTGGGTTATTTGTTCTTTACCTTCATCAGTCAGCACATAGCGTTTAAGTAGAAATACTGCACTTTGAGAAGCTTTTAATTCACATAGTAAATGATCTCGTAAAATCACGGATAGATTTTCAGGTTTGCGTGCTTCTTCAATCCAAGATTCTGGAGTTGAGCATTTGAGGAAGTTGTTTATGGGCTCTAATAGTTTCTTGCTGTACATCTATTGATAGGTTCCAAAATAAGATGTTCGAACTATATCATATTAACTTAGTCTAGGGGACTCATGTTAGATAGCACTTCTATCGTTTATATTTTCCTTAATTAGCCATTATTTTATTGATAATAAGCAAGTTTTGTAGACATCTTTATAGTAACAATGAATCTAAAATAGTATTCTATTTGTGATCGGTTTTTGTACAAAGAGTGTGGTAGATCTCCACAATATTATGAATAGATGTTGAGGAGGCTTTGATGTCAGATGATTTTTTTGAACAGGTAGCTGCTGATAAAAGCCAGTTGGGTTTCGACTACCAAGATCTTGTGTGCCTTGAATATCTCATTGATATGAAACAAGGAGAAAGTGTTGGTCTTGAAGTTTTAGATGATGTTCATCATGAGAGAATTCACGGCGGTAAAGCCTTAATTCAAGTTAAGCACTCTGTTGATGAGACTGAAGCTGTAACAAATAGAGACTTAGACCTTTGGAAAACTCTTTACAACTGGAGCAAGGCTCTTGAATGTATTTCAGATGATGATATTCAACTTATCTTTTTCACAAATAAGAAGAAAACCATAAGAAAAGGTCTTGTTGAGCAGTTAGATCAAACTACTATTAATTTAACTAATATCGAAGAAACAATTTCTTTAATCAAGGCTGATATAGATAAAAAAGAATCTGCTAAGGATGACGGTGCAGCAGAGAACCCCATTAAAAAGTATGTTAATTATGTTGATAGTTTGACCTCAGAACAAAAAGAGAGACTGTTTAGCAAGATCGTCTTCATATTCTCTTTGACAGATATTTTCGAAAGACTGAGAAGAAAGGTTGAATACTTCTCAATTGACAATAGTAAGTCATTAGATGTCATCTATCAGTTGATTGGTGTCTATAGGAAAAAGAAATATGAATTAATTAAGGGTGATAATAAACTTAATATTAACTTTGATACATTTAGGAAAGAGTTTCAGTTTGACCGAGTTATTAAACTATCTCAAGATAGGAAAGTTGATTTTTCGAATTATCATGGTTTTAAAAATATAAATAATATCAATCCTAAAGATGGCATATTTGCTAAGCAGTTAGAAGATATAAATATAGATAGTGATGATATTGTTGAATATGCAATGGAATATGCAGCTACATCTATGTTTATTCAGAAAATGATTTCTGAAGGCGAATTCAGTACGACAGAAGATGAGGCGGTAAATGAAGAGTTATATTCATCTTGGAGAACTCTATATAAACGGAATTATAACGGGAAAGATATTAGTAATGAACAAGATCATATGACTCTTGCTAGAAACTGTTTATATAACTTGGAAGATACCAGTTTGGTTGTGTCTAACTCCATCTTATCGCATTCGTTGGTTGTTGGAAAAGGTATGGAGTTATCTGATTTGCGTTGGATTGGTTGGCGAAAGGATTGGAAAAAAGTCTACGGTGGCACTAAATGAATAGGGTGTTAAATAATGAAGCTATTGGATTGTTAGCTATACAGTCAGTGCTATCTTATCTTGGCTCGTTAAATGTAGCCAATGCCTATTTAATAATACCTTTAGCTTTTGATAAGAAAATTAGAAACTATCTAAAACGAAAAGGAACATCGGTTCTATCTGCTCAGGAATTAGTAACTTCGAAAAGTGATTACTTTATTGGGTTTAATGAAAAGTTTACTGACTATCTAATAATTACTACAAATGCTATTTCGATGGGGATAGAGCTTGGTTTGTTCTCTATTGAAGATGGCGTCCTGACATCCACAAACGACACGATTAGTTCGGATAACTATCTAGGGAAGAAGTTTGATGATATTGCTTTGGCATCGGAAAATTTGTCAACGTTTCTAACTTCAGAACCTGAAGAATTATACTCTTTATTAAGATTGAAAATATGACTATTCAAATAAAAAATATATTAATCTGGCAGAAAGATGGAAATCTCCGTAACCTTGAGTTATCAACTAATTCAGTTAACGTAATTACTGGTGAGTCAGGTAAGGGTAAGTCTTCAATTCTCCATATTATTGACTACTGTTTGCTTTCCTCGAAGGCGGACGGTATATCCAAGCATAATATTGATGATAAGTCCTCGTGGTATGGATTGAAATTACAAACAAGTGATGGTGATATAACTATTGCGAGACCTGCATACCATACAGGTGAGACAAAGGAAGCTTATTTTTCAGATCAAGGCCAAATACCAGAACTTCCTTATAACAATATGAAAGTTGATACGCTAAAGAAAGTGCTAGATAAGTCCTTTGGCTTGGATGGTGAGTTAAAAGTTCCCTATGGTGGTAGGACCGTAAAGGCTGGTTCTAAAGTATCTTTCCGTAATTTTTTGAGCTATTGCTATCAAGATCAAAATGCACTAGTTGCACCTGACTATTTATATAATAGACCTGGAGATCTAAAAACTATCGAACGTATAGAGCGAACATTTCGTATGGCGTTAGGCGTTGTGGATAGTGAAGGTGCAATTATCACTGAACGTCTTGAGACGCTCAAACGTAATCGCTCAAGCTTAGAGCAACGCTCGGAAGTGATGCAGAAAAAGCAGATTCATTTTCAGGAAGATGTAGAGCAATTAGAAGAAGAAGCAATTTCTCTTGGGCTTCTCGAAAAACCTAACGAAGATATGAAAGAAACTTTAAGCAGTTTAAAGTCGATAGCCGAATCGAATATAGAACAATTTAGCGAGGCAGGTATAAAACTTAAAGATCTTGAATCTAAACAGTTAGAGCTAAATCGGAAACTACAGCAGTTTAAGCGATTCAATGAAGATTTTAGCAAGTACCAATCTCTTTTAAAGGAGAGTGGCGATTCTATCCTTCCGATTGATTACATTCTTGATAGGTATAGTGAGACACTCCCGGGAACTCACACAAGCGATCTTTTGCTTACGTTAGAAGAGCAGCTATCTGGAGTGAAACACAGTTGGGAAACAAGGAAGAAGTCACCTCTATATGTTGATGTAAATGCCAAAGCTAAGGTATTGAAGAAGGAGTTAGACGAGCTGAAGGTAAAGATAAGTAAGCTTAAGGCTACTAGCAAGGTGCTATCCTCTCCTGAAGAGATATATAGATATCAGGGGAAGCTGTCTGTGAAAGTAGAGCTCTTCTCTGAACGCTCGATTCCAACTGATTACGAAGAGAAGCTTTCCGAAATTGACAAGAAAATTAAAGATCTCAGTGGTTATGTTCAAGATATCGAGTCTAAACGTGAATTTGTTATGGGTAAGCTCAATAGGTATATCAACCTGCATTTAAGCCGACTGAAACTCAAAGGATATGAGAACAGCCAAGCTGTGTTTTTAGAGAAAGAACGTGCTATTAATCTGGTTCTTAATGAAGGGGAAGCGGTCGAGAAGATGATTGATATTGGCAGTGCATCCAATTACTTGTACCTGCATTTGTCTTACTTCATGGCGTTGCATAAAGTAGCGAGAGAGAACTCTGTTCCTTGGCTTGCACATTTCTTAGTTTTTGATCAAGTAAGTACTCCTTATACGTTGGAGAACTCTGATGATATCGCCAGTCTAGATTTAGCATTGAAAGAAATTGATATGTATGTGGAAGCAATGAAAGATAAGGGAGGTATTCAAGTCCTTCTGATGGAACACATCCCTGAAGCTCATTGGCTCAATCTAGGGCTTTCAAACTTTAAACTTGTTGATCGTGAATTGGTTGATGATTACGGGTTGATTAACTAGGTATCTGAGCTCATTACAGACGGTAGGCAGTATTATCTGCTTACCGTTTTTTTATGGTGGTAGCGGAACTGAATTCGATGTATTGATTTATCGAGGAGCTAATGCTTTTTACCGTTGTACTGTATTAGAAATAGTTAATTGCACACTTATGCTTTTAGCTCACAATTGCAGTGATCAATCAGCAAGGCGTTTAAATGTTTTGGTTGTTTGGCTTTTTCTATCCAAGAGTCTGGTGTTGAGCAATGCAGAAACTGGTGTATGGGAGTGAGTAATTCTTGGTA